>JBAZJP010000001.1:0-399422 GCA_041651255.1 Sulfuriferula sp.
CGGGTGTCCCTATCGCTAATGCGGTGCTGACCACCGATACCGACGAGCAAGCGCACATCCGCACCGCAGTTAAAGGTGCTGAAGCGGCAGAATGCGCAATAGAGATGGCTAACTTGTTGAAGGTGCTATGAGCGGAAATAGACGTAAATCGCGTGAATTCGCGGTACAAGGGATATATTTGTGGTTGCTTAATCAGCAACCAGTGAATGATGTGATTAAACAGTTGCGCGAAGACACCGCTTATCATGAAATTGATGAAACGATGTTTTCCAAATTGCTGCATGGTGTCGTTGCCAATGTGGCTGAGTTGGATTTGCGTATAGGGCATTTTGTTGATCGTCCAATAGCGGAATTAAGCCCTGTTGAACATGCTGTGCTGTTGCTGGGTGCGCAAGAGTTATTGCACAGTTTGGAAGTGCCTTATCGGGTGATTATTAACGAGGCGGTTGAGCTGACCAAAACCTTCGGTGGTACTGATGGGCATAAATACGTCAACGGCGTGATGGATAAAATTGCTGCTCAAGTGCGCAGTGTAGAAGTGAATAAGCCACGCGCACTTAAATAACCTATGTCTAGTGAGTTTAATCTCATTCAGCAATACTTCTCTCGTCCTACGCCTGATGTTATTTTAGGGGTGGGTGATGACTGTGCGCTATTGCAACCCTCTCCGCATATGCACCTCGCTGTCTCGACTGATAGCCTGGTTGCAGGTGTGCATTTCTTCCCTGATGCTGACCCTGCCTTGTTGGGCTGGAAAAGTTTAGCGGTTAATTTATCTGATCTTGCGGCTATGGGTGCGACACCGCGCTGGTGTACGTTAGCGATTAGCATGCCTGACGTAGATGAGGAGTGGTTGGCACATTATGCTGAAGGCTTGTACCGTTGTGCTGATGCACATCAGATACGCCTGGTGGGAGGCGATACCACGCGCGGACCATTGAATCTGACCTTGACGGTGATGGGTGAAGTACCTATCAATCAAGCTTTGCGCCGAGATGGTGCACAGGTTGGCGATGCGATTTGGGTATCAGGTACACTGGGTGATGCGGCGTTTGCTTTAGCGGCGATACAAGGTCAACTGCAATTGAGTGATGTGGATATGGCAAGCTTGGCACAACGCCTGCATGCGCCTATGCCGCGTGTTGCATTGGGATTGGCGCTGCGCCAGATCGCTAACAGCGCAATCGATATTTCAGATGGATTGTTGGCTGATTTAGGACATATTCTTACCAGTAGTCAAGTAGGTGCGATGGTGCACTATGCGGCATTGCCAACCAGTGAAATTGTGGCTGATTTGGCTGCGCATCCAGCGTATGACCGTTGTGTGCTTACGGGTGGTGATGATTATGAACTGTGTTTTACCGCGCCAGTCGCGCAGACAGCAGCAATATTGGCAATAGGCGAACAGCTAGGCATGCGTTTGACACACATTGGCGAGATTGCCAATGATGATGGGCTGCAGCTGTTAGACGCTGATATGCAACCCATGCCACTGACACGTGCGGGGTATGATCATTTTGCCCGCTAATTGGCAATTTATCACCCGCCATCCTGCGCATTTCCTTGCGTTTGGCTTCGGTGCAGGGTTGGCACCTAAAGCACCAGGGACTTGGGGTACGCTGGTTGCTTTGCCGTTGTATTATGGATTGATGCTATGGTTAAGCCAGCCACAAATGCTGGTATTGATTGCGCTGACGTTTGTCATGGGTATCGTCATCTGTGATGTTACTGGTCGTAATCTGGGCGTTGCGGATCATGGCGGCATCGTCTGGGATGAAATTGTCGCCATGTGGCTGGTACTGGTGTTTACCCCTGTACAGCCTGTCTGGTGGGTGGTGGCATTTGGATTATTCCGCCTATTCGATATTTGGAAGCCGTTCCCGATTAGCTGGTTTGATGCGCATGTTAAGAACGGTTTTGGGGTGATGCTGGATGACCTGCTGGCGGCACTGTTTGCGATTGCAAGTTTGTATTTGATGTTATGGGTACTGGGATGAGGCCGACTGATGCTGAGCTTTATCAATTAGCAGTTGATGCAGGGCGGGTGTTGCATCAGCGTGATATGCGTTTGGCTACAGCTGAGTCATGTACCGGCGGCTGGGTAGGTATGGTGGTGACCGCTGTGCCAGGGAGTTCAGCCTGGTATGACCGTGGTTTTATCACTTATACTAATGATGCTAAACACGCACAATTAGGTGTGGCGATGGCAACGATAGAAAGTACGGGTGCTGTATCCGAAGCCACTGTACGCGAAATGGCAGCGGGTGCTTTACAGCACAGCTTGGCAGATATTGCGCTGTCGATTTCAGGCATTGCTGGACCAGGTGGTGGTACCCCGCAAAAACCTGTGGGTACCGTATGCATAGGCTGGGCAATGCGGGATGGTACGGCCTTGCAAACGACTTGCCGTTTAGATGGCGACCGTGAAGAAATACGCGCACGTGCCGTGGCTGCGGCATTGCGCGGCGTGATTGAGTTGCTGGCTTGAATCACGGATAATAACTGAAAAAATAATGGCGGTGATACACCGCATTCTGGCAACATCATTAAGCATCAATTTTTAAGGAACATACATGGACGAAAATAGAAGCAAAGCCCTTGCTGCCGCATTGGCGCAAATCGAAAAAAGTTTTGGTAAAGGCTCCATCATGCGTTTGGGTGATGGCGAGGTGGTTAATGATGTGCAGGTGGTGTCCACAGGTTCGCTAGGCTTGGACATTGCACTGGGGGTGGGTGGTTTGCCACGTGGTCGTGTGGTAGAGATATATGGTCCTGAGTCATCGGGTAAAACCACGCTGACTTTGCAAGTGATCGCAGAAATGCAAAAGCTGGGCGGTACAGCGGCATTTATCGATGCCGAGCACGCATTGGATCCGCAATACGCACAGAAACTGGGCGTGAATGTGGGCGAACTGCTGATTTCGCAGCCTGATACAGGTGAGCAAGCTTTGGAAATTGCTGATATGTTAGTGCGTTCAGGCTCGGTGGATATTGTGGTGGTGGACTCGGTTGCTGCATTAACCCCTAAAGCTGAAATTGAAGGTGAAATGGGCGATTCACACATGGGTTTGCAAGCCCGCTTGATGAGTCAGGCTTTGCGCAAATTGACTGGTAATATCAAACGCACCAATACTTTGGTAATTTTCATTAACCAAATCCGGATGAAGATCGGTGTGATGTTTGGTAGCCCTGAAACCACCACGGGTGGTAATGCGTTGAAATTCTATGCATCGGTTCGTTTGGACATCCGACGCACAGGCGCAATTAAACGGGGCGAAGAAGTTGTTGGTTCAGAAACTCGCGTCAAGGTAGTTAAAAATAAAGTTGCACCACCATTCAAACAAGCTGAATTTGATATTCTTTATGGTGAAGGTATTTCGCGTGAAGGTGAAATTATCGAGCTTGGTGTAGTCCATAAAATCGTTGATAAAGCGGGTGCGTGGTATGCCTATAATGGTGAAAAAATTGGTCAAGGCAAAGATAACTCACGTGAATATTTGCGTGAACATCCAGAAATCGCGCGCGAGATAGAAAATAAAGTCCGCGCTGCAGTGGGTATCGTACCGCACACCGTTAGAATCGGTGATGCCGTAACTAAAGACGAAGCCTAACCAGATTTAGACTTGGGTACTAACACTTTGGATGAGCAATTTGTCGATGAGCCGGATGCTCGTCCCAAAGTGGCAAAGTCACTTCGTGCTCGCGCCATTGACGCGTTGGCACGGCGTGAACATACCCGTCTGGAATTGCAGCGTAAGCTCAGTCCCCACGCTGAAGACCCTGAAAAACTTAGCGTATTATTAGATGATTTGGAGCAGCGCGGTTGGCTTTCCGATGCCCGTTACGCTGAACAACGCGCCCATGCCAGCCAGTCACGCTATGGCAGTCGTAAAATTGAGTACGAACTGCGTCAGCAAGGTGTCGCGGAATCGCTTATCAGCACCACATTAGATAATCTCAAAGCCAGCGAATTCGATCGTGCATTGCAAGTTTGGCTAAAAAAATACACCGCCCCCGCAACTACCCCCAAAGAACGTAATCAGCAAATGCGCTTTTTACAATCACGTGGGTTCGAGATGGAAGTGATATATCGGGTGGTGAATATGAATGAGCAAGCATTAGCCGAGTATGCTCATCAACAGACATGACCAGTCATTAGGCTGAAACCATAGTCATGGTCTAACTGTGACACTGATCAAGACTCATTGTGCAGTGCGACTAAATGCGAAATCACGTTACGCACGCGTACCATGCTCGCAGTTAGCGTGGCCTGGATCTCGTCACCGTGGATAGCGATCTTGCTGTTACCGCGGCCTGCTGCGTGGTTGATGACGACGCCGATAGCTGCATAACGCAAACCTAATTCCCGTGCCAGGACTGCTTCTGGCATACCAGTCATTCCTACCATAGTCGCGCCATCACGTTCCAGACGAGTGATTTCGGCAGCTGTTTCCAGTCGTGGCCCCTGGGTGCAAGCATAGACGCCATTGTTAATATACTTTTCATCGGCGCTTTCGCATGCGCGCATGATTTGCTGACGTATTTCTTCTGAATATGGCTCAGTGAAATCGACATGGGTAACGGGCTGCCCTGCACCATTAAAATAGGTATTTTTGCGGCCATAGGTGTAATCGATAATTTGATCAGGAATAGCTAATGTGCCTGGGGCGAGGTCAGGGTGAATGCCGCCAACACTGGCAATAGAGACGATATGCGTGGCATTGTGTTCGCGTAGTGCCCAGATATTGGCTAAATAGTTTACTTGATGCGGTGGAATGGTATGTCCGTAACCATGGCGGGCGAGGAATATCACTTCATGACCATTGATATTGCCAAAAGTTAATGCCCCAGAAGCTTCACCATAAGGCGTACGCACGACTTTGCGATGGGTTATGGTGAGATTGTCCAGCTGGGTGAGACCCGTACCGCCGATGATTGCGAGCATGCCACTTCCTTCTTTAGTCGATAAAAAACGCCATTACCCCACTGAGTAATGGCGTTTGGATAGCACCGAGTTTACTGTGCTTGCTGTATGCCTGCAATATGCCAAGGGGCATTACGATCATTGGCGGGTTTTTGTATATGCCAGATCTCGTTGAACCCTTCAGCGGGTGCATTAACAGCTTCGCGGATGAGTCCGTGGAAACGTACGCTGACAGTGATGAAATCAGCTTCGGTGACCACATCTATTACATCAGCATTGAGCAAGGTAACTTCGGTTTTTTGCGGTTCATTGCCACGCTCCTGGATTTGCATGCTGATCTCGGCAAATATTTCCGGTGTGGTGTACTCGCGGATATCTTGCAAATCAGCCGCATCATAAGCCGCCTGTAAACGGATGAAGTGTGACTTTGCTTCGCGTACAAATGCGGCATCGTCAAACCACTCTGGGCGGCTACTGGTGTTGTTTGCTGCTGTGTAGCCACCGCTACCCATTGCAGGTACTGCAACAGGGGCGCTGTAACCCGTGTAAGCAGCCGCTTGCGGTTGTGCCACAGTAGAGGTGCGGCGTAACATGCGGAACAAGAAGAATGCACCAGCGGCCAGCGCCAGTATCATTAAAATATCCATGAATTTAATACCGTCAAAGCCATGCCCCATGAACATGGATGCCAGTAAACCACCTGCAGCCAAACCTGCTAACGGACCCAGCCATCTGCTCGCACCAGAAGCGGGTGCAGCTGGTGCGGTCGTAGCTGCGCGAGTCGGTGCTGGCTGGCTGATACTTTCACGTTGTTTGCCAAAGCTTTTGCCGCCACCAAAACGTTTGGCATCGGCGGAACCTGTGATTAAACTCAGGCTAATAAATAAGGTTAATACTAGTGCGAGAAATTTTCGCATGTGCTGCTCCATAAAAAGTTAAAACCAGACTCTCGCTTGCGCGAGTATGACAGGTAATCAGTGTTGAGGGATAGCTTACCTTACAATAATGACAGGATTTAGTCAGTAAGTGGGGGAAATTAGTTCAATTTCAAGGTAGCGCATAAATGGCAGGCAAATTGCGCCAGGCGCCTGCTACATCCATACCGCAGCCAAATACATAGCGGTTAGGCAGGTTCAGCCCAATGTAATCGGCAGTAATGGGTTTTTCTTTGTCTATGTGCTTGTTAGTTAAAACAGCACAGGACACAGTTGCTGCACCCATAGCAAGCAGCTTTTGTTTAATTGCAGCGAGCGTGTGGCCTTCATCCAGGATGTCATCGAGCAGGATGATATGGCGATTATTAATATCGGCCTGTGGCATGGCTATCCATGCCAATTCATTGCCTTGTAATGCACGACCATAACGACTGGCATGGAGATAATCACATTCCAGCGGAAAACGTAACATAGGTAACAGCTGCCCAGCGAATACCATGCCGCCATTCATCACGGTAATAACCAGCGGATTTTTATCTGCATAATCTAGCTGTATCGCGCTGGCCAGAATGCTGACAGCCGCACTCACTTCTGCTGCGGTATAGATGCATTCCGCGCTATTAAGCGTTGCCCAGGCGTTTGCTATGTCAGGCATGCGCGCCCCGTTGGCGGCGTGTCTCGTATAAACATATACCAGCAGAAACCGACACATTGAGACTTTCTACCGTGCCATACATTGGGATTTTGACTAGCGTATCGCAGTGTTCGCGTGTGAGTCTGCGTATGCCTGTGCCTTCTGCCCCTAATACCCACGCCACTGAGCCACTGGCGTCAGTTTGTGCGATTTCAGATTCGGCTTCGCCATCAGTGCCGATGATGAATACGCCATATTCTTTGATCTCGCGCATGGCGCGCGCCAGGTTGGTGACAGTGAGGTAGGGCACAGTATCTGCTGCACCGCACGCTACTTTAGCAACCGTAGGGGTGAGTCCGACAGCCCGATCTTTAGGTGCAATAACAGCATTTGCACCCATCGCATCTGCCACACGCAAACAGGCACCCAGATTATGCGGGTCTTGTACACCGTCTAATATCAGCAGTAATAAATCGCCCTGTAAATCACCTAACAAGTCATCCACATGACGTGGTTGCTGAGCCATAGTGACACGGGCAGCAACGCCCTGATGGCGTGGGCCACCAGCGATGCCATCCAGTCGTTTGCTATCGACTTGCAAAATGCGCAAGCCAAGTTGCTTGGCGGATTCGACTAAGTCACGTGCACGAGGGTCTTGTCTGGCAGCGTCTACAAAAACTTCTTCGACACTGGCTGGGTTTTGGCGTAAACGCGCATTAACTGCGTGAAATCCGTAAATTAAAATACTGGCCATGATTATCCTGGTTTATTGATTTTGCGACGACGCGGTTTTTTTGCTGGTGCATCCGCAGGAGGCGTGGATTTTACGGCAGCACGTTTACTTTGCGTAGATTTTTTTGTGGATTTCGCTTTAGGTGCCGCGACTGCTTTGGCAGCACTGCCATCCGCTGTGATTAAGCTGAAATCTATCCGTGTGGTATCAAGGCTGACGCGCACGATTTTGACGTGAACGCGGTCGCCTAAACGATAGCGCACACCAGTGCGCTCGCCTAGAATCTGATGACGTGTTTTGTCAAAGTGGAAATAATCACTGCCGAGTTCAGAAATGTGCACCAAGCCTTCGACATAAATATCATCCAAAGCTACGAATAAGCCAAAGCCTGTGACGCTGGCAATCGTGCCGACGAATTCTTCGCCCACGCGGTCTTGCATGTAGTAGCACTTGAGCCAGGCTTCTACGTCACGAGTCGCATCATCGGCACGACGCTCGGTCATGGAACAGTGCCCACCAAGCTCTACCCAGTTTCCAGGTACATATTTTCCACCGGCTAACACAGCTTTAATTGAGCGATGTACGAGCAAGTCAGGATAGCGACGTATCGGTGAGGTAAAGTGCGTATAAGCCTCATAAGCCAGACCGAAGTGGCCGACGTTATCTGGGCTGTAAACTGCCTGTTGCAGGGATCGCAACATCACGGTTTGTAATAGCTGTACATCGGGGCGCGGTTTGATTTGTTGTAATAATTTAGCGTAATCTTTGGCGGTAGGCGTGTCGCCGCCACCCAGACCCATACCAAATTCCGATAAAAATTCACGTAATGCGGTAAGTTTCTCGGGAGTAGGGCCTTCATGAATACGGTATAGGCAAGGGTGCTTGTTTTTCTTCAACAGGTCTGACGCACAAACGTTAGCTGATAACATGCACTCCTCAATGATGCGGTGTGCATCATTGCGGGTAACAGCGACGATACGATCTATCTTTTTCTCGTCATTGAAAATCATCTGTGTTTCTATGGTTTCAAAGTCTATTGCGCCACGATATTCACGCGCTTTGAGCAATACTTTGTACAAACTGTTCAGATTGTTCAGTTGTGGCAATAAATGACTTTTTTCTTCTGCGTTCTCAGGATGCTGTAACCAGTCCCATACCTGGTTATAGGTTAAACGAGCATGGGAATACATCACCGCTGGATAAAAACGATAACTTTTCACAGCCCCTGTTGCGCTAATCTGCATGTCGCACACCATGCATAGGCGTTCAACTTCGGGATTAAGTGAGCACAAGCCGTTGGACAGGGCTTCTGGAAGCATAGGAATGACACGGCGCGGGAAGTAAACCGAATTGCCACGGCTGTATGCTTCGACATCGAGTGGATCACCATGCTCTACATAATGTGACACGTCAGCAATTGCCACCACAAGACGGAACCCTTTGCCTTGGGGTTCGCAATATACGGCATCATCAAAGTCACGTGCAGTTTCGCCGTCTATGGTGACCAGCGGCAAATGACGGATGTCTTCACGGTCGGCGTGATCTTTTTTCAATACCTTTTTCGGTAATTTTTTGGCTATGGTTTCTACATCGTCAGGGAAAATATACGGCAATGAGTGCTTGCGTAAGGCGATTTCTATTTCCATGCCAGGATCAGTATAGCTGCCCAGTATTTCGACCACGCGACCTATGGGTTTGCCGTGTTTAGCAGGTTGTTCAATCAACGCGACGTTGACGACTTCACCTGCTTTGGCGTTTCCTTCATTTCCTGCTGGAATCAGAATGTCCTGAGTGATGCGCTTGTTTTCTGGTGCGACCAGCATGATGCCATGTTCGATAATTAAACGACCCACGATGTGAGTATTGGCACGCTCCAGCACTTCAACAATCTTACCCTCGCGCCGGCCGCGTCTGTCAGCGCCAATTTCGCGCCCCATGACGCGATCGCCGTGCATGACTTTTTGCATCTCGCGTGGCGATAGAAATAAATCTTCGGTGCCATCTTCTGGATGCATAAAGCCAAAGCCATCAGGATGACCGATGATGCGACCTTTGATTAAATCAAGCTTGTCCACTACGCATAAATCGCCCTTGCGATTTTGCATCAGCTCACCGTCGCGCTCCATGGCGCGCAGGCGGCGTGAGAATAAATCAGTTTCTTCAGGTACGATACCGAGTAGTTGCGCAAGTTCATCCGCTAGTAATGGAGCGCCGTGCTGCTGCAATACTTCCATGATGAATTCGCGGCTAGGTAGCGGATTTTCATAACGTTCGCGCTCACGTTCTAAATGTGGGTCTTGCCAGCGCAATGCCGTTTTTTTTGATTTTTTTGTGCTTGGTGTTTTAGGTGGTGTATTTGTTTTCATTGACAAGTATCCATGTTCATTTATAATCCACGTCTCTCAGCCCAGATGGCGGAATTGGTAGACGCGCACGGTTCAGGTCCGTGTGCCGTAAGGTGTGGAGGTTCGAGTCCTCTTCTGGGCACCAAATTGTATCTTATTCACTGTTAATAATAACTTGGCGCGCTGCATTTTCTTCATGCGTCATTCTAACAGTATTTAATATCAAAAAAATAAAAACCCCATTTATGCGTTTAGCATGGATGGGGTTTTTTATTGTCTGTGTTCCACTTGGCACTAGTATTGCTTGAGATTTAACTTATTGATAATATAGACATATCGAATAATATAATCGTTGAAATCATATTGTAAATTGGGCGCTAATCACCTATAAATGAAGGTGAATCGTTACGGTAGCGCAACTTTGAGTGTTAGCGTACAGACGGTGTGGATTTTTCGTACTAATCTTAACACTATGATTGATGCTGCTGTGACGGTGGAGTGAATAGGGCGTAAATCCATGGCTGTGTTGAAGAAGTCAAAGCTAAGATGACGAAAGTGGCTGGTGCAGTCTCAGTTAGGTTTCTAACAGATAGGCTTGATCTTGTGACAGGGGGATTTAGTTGTTATTAGTAGGAGGGCAATATGAATTATATTGAATGTGATACCTTAATGGTCTCCTGTGTTCGTAAGGGCTCGGGTTTGCAAATGATGGCTGCTAATAGCAAAGAAGATAGATTGAACGATATTGAGGACGTTGCATCTGGTTATGACCCATTACCAGTCTACGAGGTCGAATTTATTCCCGCTGAACGTAGAATATCTGAGCGTTGTAGCTCGTTACAAAGGCTAAATAATCCAGCTCAAGCTGCTGAACGCAGAACGCTATCAGGTCGTCGTGCAACAGATGGAGAGATAGTGTTCCGAAACTTTTCTTGAACGCAGATTTTTTGCTGCCGCGCAGTGGACAAAACAGACTATGCAATTTAATGGTTATTTGCAGCGTGGCCGAATAAAACCGATTAGTATCCTACTTAGCCCGCTATTCATTTAGCCTGAATGTCAAATTACGGTGGGTAGTGATTCAAACACACATCTGTTAAGGTCGCTAGGGTCAATGCTTTGCATGGTTATAGCGTCTAGACAGCATGATATGTGCATGCCATGTGGCTTTCGAGAAATCGTGTCAATCCGGCTGCTGCAAGACTCTGGGTATCAGTACGTAATTCAATATCATTGCCACAGAAACTGCTTCGGTCATTATCCGTCGTACGCACCAAATTCCCTAGATTTAACTCCGTTCCTGACTGCGTCATCTTCAACTGTATCAGACCCGCATTGGCATAACTCAACCGTTGCATGGTAGCAATTAAACTAATACGAATGTTGAGGGTGTGTGAGGTAGTGAGCGGGATGGTAGGCTTGCTGAAAAAATAGGCGTCATCCATCTGATCCGTATTTTAAATTAAGGGCCTTGTTCGGCAGCAATTTGCAAGGTTACTTCGTCGTCCCCTTTTAGCTTTCTGACATCTGCATAATAACGTTTGTTTTTTGGATTGATTTTATCCCAATTCATTCCGCAAGCTGAATCGTTATCTTGATCGGGTATATCGTAATTTTTGCCCCTACCGAATTTTTTACTTACAAGCACTTTCAACATCTCGCAGGAAGTCATTCCCCCTGTAAAAACCATTTCAAATATCCCATCTGGTCCACCACCATAGGAAATGGAAATTAGACCAGGGATATTAGGGCAAGAGATACTGCGATCATCATTTGCTACACAAGTTTTAGGGATTAAAGTCTTAACTTGATCAAAAGTCATACTTGGAATATCGGATCGAATAAATTGATCCAGCAAATCCATTACCGCTGGATTGTTAGCTGAATTGGTAGGAGTCGTTGCTATTGGAATGGTGGCAGAATGAGAGGTTTGCATTGCCGCAACTGCCGTAGAAACTTTGGCAGATGAGTTGTGCGACTCTTGGCGTTGGCAAGCTGTCAGTGTAGTTGACGACAGGATAAGAAGGCTGAATGCTATATAGGAAATGGTGGCGTTTTTCATTAGTTATTTCATTTCTGCGATATCAATAGATGGCGTTGGGTCAAATAAATCGCCCCGTCGTTGATAGGGTGAGCTTCCCTTTTGAGTAAGATCCATTATTAACGGGCTTTCAGTTGTTGAGTACAGTTCTAAATGCAGCATATTTGATGGCACAGAGATACCTACCAAATGCCCAATTTTGCCAAGAGGATCACTTCGTTTAACTTGCTGCCCCTTTTTAACGAAAAGATGGATTGGGTTAGGATCAACTTCACCATACCTAGCGATAAACGTGCCATGGTTTACTTCGATAGCAAATGTTTCACAATAAAATTTATATACGCGAATCACCACGCCATCAGCCATAGCTCGAACGATAGTCCCTAGAGGTGCATACAAATCAATCCCAGCGTGCTTACGTGTCCCATGAGAACGACTAGATCCAAAGCGTCGTGCGCCAGTGTGGTAATCCGCTGTGGCTTTAATGGCAAGCGGATATAGCAATCCATGAATGATTTTTTTGTCAGTTTTTGGGGTGGAAGGTAATTTTACTGGCTTTACTATGGCCTCCGTATTGGTTTGGTGGGGTACTTTTTTTGCTGTTTTTACCGCATCGACAGCTGCCTTGGTTTTGCCGCCGACGATAGCGATATGGTTATGTGGAACATGCGAACCATGCGCCTTATTACCAAGCGGCAGAGCGACATGGCTACGTTTATGTTCTATCAATGTTTCAGCAGCCAGCGGAGTATGAGCTTCAATATATGGTGCAACAATTGCGGCAAACCATTCCGTGGAAGGACGCCGCCACCAGTATTCTCCCTTATGCAAACTCAATTCCATCCCAGGGGCGATGTCGTTGGGATTAGCAATATGATTTGCCTCAACGAGTTCGTCAACGGTAGTTGAATTCTTTTTGGCTATACCTGATAACGTATCGCCATTTTTAACCGTATAGGTATCGGATGTGCTTGAGGCATTGACAGGAAAATTCGCTAAAATTTTCTTATACTCGCGATTGAGCGGGGCAAATACAACTTCGGCAAGCCCAGGCACGTCAATCACTGGCGTATAGCCGCTACCATCGGTTTGTCCAATAATGACTTTAGGTTTTGCAGCACCTTGTACTGCTATTGGCACATTTTTATTGGCATTTCCGTTAGGAACGACCATTGCGAATGGCTGGTTAGCGTAAGGCTTGCTATCCGACGTCTTGAGCGCGAACTGCACTTGTGTTCTAGCCTGTAGCAGTTTCTCAACAGGTGATAGATGCGGCAGAATTTTCTTTGTGATGATGGCGTGAACATCGGCAACACGTTCTGGATTGGATACGTTGCTAGGGTTAAAGTACCAACCCTCATGATGAAAGAGGTATGTATTCTTTTCAATTGCATCAGGAGAAAAACAACGAGTTGCAGCTTCTTTGCACATCATGTAGGAAAGCAAAACACCAAATGCTCCACGCTCAGCATCCAGAACATACTCTTTCGACAAATCTAACTCAAAACCCAAACGTGATTTGGAAATCTCTGGTTTAGCAGCTTCTTTGACCGTTTTCTCTGTATATTGCCCAAGTCCTGCCGCACTAGTAGTGCCTGCTGCCGCATCAGGATTAAAGCCAGATTCTATTTTCGCAAACAACAAAATGTGCGCAACATCCCGATAAGACATTTTATATCTTGTCGCTATTTCAATTAGCAAGTCTATTACTCGATCTTGCATCAGTGGTTCAATATCACCATGTATCCGTGATCGGCCAGCTATGCGTCCAACCGTTGTATCAACTTCTGGTTTTATTTTAAGCCATGAATATGTCTTAATCTGCTCAGCCTTATATGCGCTCCCTTTTGCGGCACGTAAATATTCATAAAGAGTCATTTGGTTTCCTCTTGAAGAGGCATAATTGATTTAACTGAAATGGACTTACTACCGATGAACTTCATAAGCAATTCATCGGACAATTGTTTATTTGTTAAATGAAGTGGCGACAAATTTTTGTCGTAGCTTTCATAATATTCATCATATTCTCCACGCCCAGTACCAACATCGTATTCTAATTGTAAATACTGATCCGAACCTTTCACTTCACATAACCATGAAATAACAAACAATCGCCCCGTATTTCCTGCTTTAGCAATACCTTTTGCATCAGCTTTGCTTGGGTTAGGTAAAACGATGGTTTTATTTGTATTCATCTGCGTGAGCGTTTGTTTTTTACATGTATTAAGTTCGAAATTGCTACCTGAAGCCACGCACTCACTCATAATCTGATAGTGAGTATCACCGCATTTTATTTCCTGTCTCCAAAGATTTTTATCGTCTGCTGCTGCTTTTTGATTATTCCCGCAACCTGCAATAAATATTGCACATAAAACCAATAGGGTGCGTGATGTCAGTCTTGTTTTAAGCATTGTTTTTACTCCAATATTTATCCATTTCATGATGAACCGAATTCAGCTCCTCCTGTTCCCAGGTTTCGTTATCCAGCAGTGTGAATTCAATCGGTTTTTCGCTATTGCTATAAGCATTTCGGCTATTACCTTGCTTATCGGTAAGCCCGAAATATGATTCGCCACTAGGTAATTTCATAATGTATGGACTATTAACCAGAGGCCTTTCATCCCCATCCTTTACCTGATACGCAGCCGAATAGAGTTTTCTATGGGGCATTTCTGGCAACGCATAATTCAAACTAGTCCCCCCCGTAAAACTCTTCTGCCCAGCCTGCACCAGAATCTTACCCGGGCACTGCACCATAATATTTCCCCCAGCAATCTTGATAGCCGCACCGCCCGCGGTACGCAGTGTAATATCCGTTGCCGCAGCGAAATCTATGCTCGCCTGCGCACTCTTCATATCCAGACTGTTTTTGGCTTTTAAACTGATGATGTCGTTATGCGCCTGTATCGTCGTATCCCCTTGCGCCGTGATCAACTGCATACCCGCAATCCCATTCTGCTTCAACCCCCCAGCCGTCAAGCCTATCGCCTGCCCACTGTGAATACGGAACATCCCACCCGTAGTGAACTGACTATCTGCCGCATTCAGCACATTCAACGTCTCCCCCACATTTAACTGCATATCCTGTCGTGCCGTCAGGCTCAAATCATTCTTCGCCATGATACTGATGACAGGATCGGTATGGTGGGGCAGGTGCGCATCTGAGACACGGGTGTTCCGTGCTGCCGCATCCTCATAAGCCGTATCCACCTCGCCACTATCCACCATCCCCTGCAACACCTTGCCCAGCGCAGGAATCGGCGCAGCTGACTCATTCAATGCACTTGCATTCGCCTTATAACTGCCCTTGAGTGCCGCGATAGCTACACTCAAATGACTTTCCGCCAACTGACTCAGACTCACCCCCAGCGTATTGGCCGTATTCAGCAACCCATAGCCCGCAGGCACATCCCCAGCGGATTGGCGTTGACTCGCACTGTGGCTCACCCCATAACTCGACACCAGCCAGCCAGCACCCGCACGCAACGCCCCCCAGGCATCCGTACGCAGCTCAATCCCATTGCCACGGAAACTGCCCCGATAATTATCTGCCGTATGCACCAGATGCCCCAGATTCAACTCCGACCCTGATTGCGTCGTCTTCAACTGTATCCGACCCTCACCATCACTGTCATCAAACACCAGCTGGTTATAACCATCGCCACCATAAGCCTGACTACGGATACCCCACTGTGCCGCAGTATTGTTATGCGCATCCGCACCTACCCCCGCACCATGCCACACAGGCGCATAGCCTGCGGTTAAATTCCCCTGAGCCGACACACTATGATCGGTTGCCTGACTTAACGCACTCGTATCCGCATCCTCCAATGCCCCCGCAGGCGTTGCCGGCATACCTGCCTCACCCTGACCAAAGTACAGCGCACCCATAATCACCGGACGATTGATATCGCCCTCCATGAACTGCACCTGCACCTCCTGCCCGATACGCGGCAAGAACTGACTACCCATCCCGCCACCAGCAGCACGCTGTGCCACCCGCACCCAACAACTGGCACGGTTGCCAGATTTATCGAAGGGATCTTGCCAATGGAAACGGATACGCACCCGCCCCAGTACGTCACAACACATCTCATCGTTGCCCAGCAGGGCGGGAGAATCTGCACTGCAGCTGTCACCGCTATCAAACCCCACCACACGTGCTGTTTGACTGCCGAACTGTGTTGGGCGTTCATGCAAAGCTCGCGACTGCAAGGGTCGCCAGGGACGAGTGCTGGACAACGCGCTAAATGCATTCGCATACCCTAAGCGCACCGCAGTCGCCACCAGCGCATCACGCACACTTGCCTGTAGCGGTGCATCCAGCGGATCAGGCTGTACGGCAGCGCCGCTGCCAGTCGGTTGTTCATCAGCACTCAGTTTCAGCTGGGTACTGAGCCAGTCAGCTAAGCCAGACATCCCCCCAGTATTGCCAGCCTGAGCAGCAAATGGCAGATTGTTAATGCCTACTTGTACCACCTGCGTACTTACCCAACTCTCCGGCGTACCTGCCACTTCTGCACGCGGATGCTCCGCTATCTCAAACCGCAACCCCGCCCGCAAACTGCGCACCGTGCTTTGTCCCGTCCAGCATTGCTGTCTGGCCTCCAACGCTTGCATCTGCAACAGTGCATGCCGTTCTGCATCAGCCGGTTGGTTAAAGGCATACATCCCCGGTGCATCATAATGCTCAATCGCTGGCAAAGAATGGAACTGCACACCACCGACATCCAGCAGCGTAGGTACACTCGCTGCCACCACCGATTTCGCTTTGTAGTCAAAGCTCGCCAGCGTCATCCGCGCAGGTAATAAAGCATGTGTAACTGACAACGCCGTCACACTGTCCACCTGCTGTTGAGAGCCCGTCCCTGCAAAAGGTAAAACGGGCTGGAACGCCACAGGCGAACAGGCACTCACCTGCGTACTGTCGGCAAACAGCACCAGCGTATGCCCATCAGGGGCATCTATATCATCCTGATCTATGCGCCAGCTCAAGCCATCTTCAGCGAGCAAACGCGTAATGAAATACAGATCGGACTCACGATACTGCACACAATAGCTGCGCACCGGCAATGCCGACATCAGTGACAGGGCATCATTGCTCCACTGCCAGTGTGCACGTGGAGCATAGTCGGCGAACACACTATCGACTATCGCTTGCACCGACTGTTCTTGCCACGCCCGGCTATGTGTGACATGGCGCAGATCGTCCAGCCAGGGTGATAAACGCAACTGGTAGCGGGTTACGCCACCGTCGCTGCCTAGTTGCTGGATGTCGGTGATGTAGCCGTTGAGGTGGGTGCGACTGGTGTTGGCGAGGCTGATGTGCAAGGTGGCTGCGCGGCCCATCAGCGATTGCAGCGGCAGGTCTGGGCGACGCGAGAGCACGAGGATGTCGGTGTGAGGGATACTGTGCAGACTGTCATGACTGCTAAAAGCTGCAATGAGCAGTCCGTTGTTGTCCAGCCAGGCTGCGAGGTCGTCGCTGTTGGCAAGAGTGAATTCATAGAGCCTTGTATCGCTACTGTATCCTGCCACGGCAGCTAGACTGTCGAAAGTGATGGTGTCAGTAAAATTTGTCATGAGGGTTACTGTGCAGGATTGTCAGGAGTGCTGGCTTTTGGGTGCGCGTTGGCTTTGCATACGGGGTCGGTGTCCCATCGGTCAGCACAAATGCGCCAGCGGCACAGTTCACCTTCGATCATGCCGAGTTTTTTGCAGCGAGCCAGCAGGTTGGCGGTGCTGTCGCCTGGTTTGCGTTCGACGACATCACGGCTATCTTCTTTGGCTATCGATTTGGTCTGGAGCTTGTTGTTTGTGTATTTGGTTTTGGACTCGTGGGTTTTGGCGGGTTGTTCTTTAGCGATGGGGGTGGTGGCGACCAGCGCAGTTAATAGCTTGACATCATGGTCATCCGGTTCCGATGTATGTACTTTATCTGTAGCTGGTTTTTTTGTGGTTATAGTCGCGGCAGTATGCCTGAGATCAGTCAGTGTTGGGCTTGAAGCAGTTGCCTTTGCAGGTATGGGTTCTGTAACCAGTGGTTTAGGGGTGCTGGCTTGTGTGCCTGCAAGTGCATTAGTGAGTCGGTCGTGTGGGTTATTGGTTAGTGGATCATTGATAATCGTGGCTGTTTGGATCGGGGCTGGCTCAGGGATTACAGCCGCTGCTGGAACAGCATTGGGTTTAGCGCTGCTATGTACGGGGCGGCTTGCACTAGTTGGAGTGTTGATATGTTCAGTAATGGTCATTGCAGCGGCAACGACTATGCTGATTAGTATAAGAGGGAGAACCACAAACCAGAGCAGGGGGTGGCCTCGTTTTTTTGCAGGAGGTGGACTGATGCTGCTACTCAAACTGGTCAGTAAACTGGGGCCAGCATTTTTTGTTTGATAGTCGTTAGCATTTTCTAATAAGCTTGGCGGTAAGCTAGGTTTGGTCATGGTCGTTATTTATTGGGTTTGTTATGGTTGTCAGGGGGCGCAAGTAGTAGCTCTTGTTTCAATTAACTTGCTGTGTCGGACTGGCTTTCTAGTCCCAGTAGCTCTTCAATGTGAGACAGTGATGCCTTGTCTTTAATGACAGTGCGCAGCCATTCATCCAATGGTAAATTGCCCCAGCGTGCGGCTTTGTCGGCAAGGTACGCGACTGGGCTGTGTGGCTCGGTTTCCCGAAAATAGCGCGCGACTTCACGCAGTTGGGTAATTGCTTGTGCGCGGCTATGTATACCTGTTTTAGTTTGGGTGACAGGAATGTCAGGAGTGCGTGTCTGCTCGTTGATGTCGCTCGTGATGGGCTTTGGGCTACTGATGCCTTGGTCGTTGGCGAAGCGGCTAAGGGTGTGCATTACATCATCCAGACTTAGCCGTAATGCAGAAAATCCCGGGCCATCCATGCCCAGACGCGCGTCAACGGCAGTTTGTAGATGGGTGAGCGCTGTTACGCAGTGCTGGGCTTCGTTAATCAGATTTAGGTAAAAGCTGTAACTGCTTTTGCGTCGGGCGCTTTCTATATTGTCCTGAGTGATGACTGTGTTGTTGCCGTTTTCACTGCGTGGATTACTATCTTTGTGTTGTGCTCGGTTGCGAGCATCAAGTATGTTGGCATAACTGTAAGCCGTATCTCGTCCTTCAGTGAGCGGAATGGCGCGGATGAGTTGTTCTCCGCGCTTGACTATCCAACTAATATTACCTGTGCGACGTTCCTGATCGCCATCTTCGGCTTCAGGATAGAGCGTGTCCCAGAACTGTTCACAAAGGCTGGCTATCAGTTCAAAGCCCTGAGTGATGCCTGCAAAACCATGTTGGTAGGCACTGGCTTCTGTTAACCATACCGCCAGTCTTAAATCTTTGCTTTGTTGCTCAAGCAGGGCGGTGCTGCGCTGGATGACTTCACCCCAGTTCGCTTCTTTAAGGTCTGTTTGCCATTCGCCTTGTTCAATACTGGGGTCATCAAAACGGCGAGCTTCGGCAATGGCATCAAAGTCTCTGGAAAATGAGAGGTCATCCCCTGAAGGTTGTTCTGGGCGTATCGGGTTAAGTAGTGTGCTGGCTTGCCACATAATGTTTTCCTTGTATAACGTTATTGAACTACGCGAAACTCAATGCGGCGATTGCGTGTGCGACCTTCAGCGGTGTCATTACTGGCAATGGGCCGATCGGGGCCCAGGCCGTAAGTGTTGATGCGTTCAGGCTGGATGTGCTGTTCTATCAAGTAGGCTTTAACTGCGTTTGCGCGTGACTGAGAGAGAATGATGTTGCTGGTGCGTACCCCATGATTGTCGGTATAGCCGGTGATATCAACACACTTATCCTGTAATTTGATGAGTGCAGAGGCAACGGCGTTGAGTATGGTTTTGCCAGATTCGGTGAGATTGGCTGATCCGCTTTCGAATTCAATATTACGATTGGCAACTACGGTATCAATCAGGCTCTGATCTTGTACTGAGACCCGTAAACCATTGTGGATGGTGTAGGTTGGGTTAAGTCGGGTTGCCATGTCACTGGCGATTTGTTGGCGCAAGGCTTCATTAGCGACTTCTCCATGCACGCTGACCAGATTGCCCTCGACTTTGAGCTGTCCGTGGGTAATTTGTCGCAGGCTGGGATCGAGCAGACGATTCAGGTGTTCAGCCCAGTTTGCGGGGAGGATTACTTTGCCTATGATCATCTGATCCACAACATGGTCTGTGCCGTAGAGCTCACGGATGCGAGCGATTAATTTTGCGTGGGTGGCTTCGTCTGGTACGGTTCCTGAAACGACAATGGGTGCGGTTGGCACGGCAACATCAGCCAGCAGTGGGAACGAGTATAACAATCCAATAAGAGGTATCCAGTAGTGGCGCATGACGTGGTTTATCCTAGAAATATTTCTTTAAAATGAGATGCTGCGGTATCGACTTGTAAGCCAGGTTGCGCAAGATAGCTGGATAGCCGTTCGAGCCGATAGTCGGTACTGATCGCATTTTCTACCCATGCGGTATCTTCAAAACCGATGTGGTGTCCTGTCCCCGTAGAGGTATCCATTGTGGCCTGCAATGTGCGTGGTGATGCACCGTCAAAGCCGATAACGAGTACTTGCCGATTATCAAGACGAGTGATGAGTAGGGTAAGTTCGAAATCGGCTTTGAGCAGAAATGGGCTAATAATTTGCATCCATAAAGCTGCGACCAGGTAGCGCTGTTGTATGTCTCGCGGTAGTGGCAGTACCAGGCTTTTGTCCAGTCGGCTGGTTCCGCTGGCCATCACTGGGTGCAAGAGCAATCCAAGTGCAAGGATAATTTGGCGTAAATTGCCGTGATAACCACCAGCGACAAGCATGTCATGCAAAGCATTTAATGTGTGCTTTGCCATGAAATCATTCAATGCGGTTTCGTGGTTGAGCACACTGAAATCGAGCAGTATGTCGTTGGTGCAAAGTTGCTGGAGTGCATCACTGGCATCTTCGGCTTGCATAACCTGATTGGTCTGTATTTCCAGTCGGTTCCATAGGCGACCCAATATTAAGGGTGTGTATGGAAGTAGCTCACTTGGTTGCGGCACTTGAAATGCACCCAAACTCACAAATGGAAACCGTCGTTCAGCCTGATCATGGCTGGCAATGAGGTGTCCTGCTAATGCGTGTTGATTGCGTGTTGCCAGAATCGCAAACTGGATCGGTGTGATATGGTCATAGATGATTTTCCAGCGCGGTTCGGTGCTCAATAATTCCATCGTGCGCGTGAGCCAATCATCAACAAGATTGATCAGGTTAGGGTTGTCTGTGGCCTTGATGAAATCGCCTCGGGTAGGAACTTTACCAAAGTAACCTATGCTGACATATTGAGTCGGGTGGCTCATTGCGTGCCTCCCGTTGGTGCCGACGGTGTTAAGTTCGCTGGGGTAGTCTGTGTGCTGGCGAGTGCGGTTTCTGTGATGTTCTGTGGCAAAGTCATGCCATGGTAGCCAGTACTTGATGCACCGGATGGGGCTGCTGTTGCCTGGGGGCTGCTGATCAGTTTTAAATTGACTGCGACAGTCGTGCCTCCACTATTCCAGCTTAGTTCAAATACGCCATCATCTTTGCGTTTTCGGGTGGCACTGCTTAGTAATCGTTCTAGTCCAAAGCGACCCGGTTCGTTCACTACTTCGATGCTCCGGCCATCAAAGGTCACAGCGACGATGCGAGCGCCTGGCGTGCCTTGGGCATTAGGCCATACGAAGTTGCTCCAGCCCGCCTGGGTATTGCGGTAGCGTAATTGCTGACTGTCTATCTCTATGGTGTATTCGAGTACGCCGGTTGCGGGTAATGGCTGTATTTGGAATAGGGTTTGTGCTGCTGCACCCGCACTGCTGCTCGTGGCAACGCCCCCAGAACTGATTGGTGAGACCCAATTAGCAAAATTGCTGGTCACTTGTGGGGTCAGGTGTATACCTAAATCGGCCCAGGTGCGGGAACCTAATGTGTCACCTCGACGCACGACTAGAGATGCCATGTCTGTATTAAAAAACTTTGCGAGTGCGCCATCAGCACCAAATATTTGCCCAATTTCCGGACTGGATGCCTCAAGATGTGCACTTGCAGCAAATGGATATTTATTGGCCAGGTTTAATTGGAAGGGCTGGTAAACCTGGGCTATCCAAGTTTTATTGAGGTCGACTTCGGTCGGTCGAATGATGGCCGCGAAGGCTTGTATCAGAGGTCGTACTAGCAAAGGGCGCAATACTTGTTTCTGTTCGTCACTAATGCCTTGAAGCATTTGTTCGTCGACATATTTTAGGCCATCTGCAAGCTCTGAACCATTGCCATCCAGTGTTTGTTGCATGAGTTGGCGAGCACCCGGTCCAACGTCACCCTGGTTATGTATCTGGTTAAACCGGCTGCGTAGCTTCGAGAGTATTGTCATGTAGCCTTTCATCAGAGATTGATTCTGATCTCGGGCAATAACGAGTTTGGCGATGCTTGCAAAACGTTGACCTACAGGGCCCATGGGAATGCCGCTGGCAGCAGCATTGATGTTGACGTTCATGTCTAGTTGGCCAGGAGCTTGTCGTAAGATGGTTGTTTTGAACCAGTTGATCAATCCGCTCTGGGCTTGCTTCAAGCCTGCGTTAACCAACGATGGGTTATCCCACGATGTTTGCTGGTATGCCGTGTCGATGATTTTATTAATTGGTGAGTTTTGCGGGTCTCCCAGTCGGTTCATGGCAATTACTGCTTGATCAAAGTTGCCTAAATCCGAGATGACGATACCTTGCAAGAACTTTTGCCATGCTTGGGCATATTCTGCTTTGTATTGATCGGTGAGCGATTTTTGTATTTGTTCCGGGCTGCCTTCAAGGGTTAAATCATCTGACGAACTGGTTTTTAATACCCAGTCGGTACTTTGTAACTGTTTGTTGGCGGCATCTTTGAATGCATTCTGGATGTAGCCTTCCCATGCCTCCCGTGTAAATGCGCCAGGAATAACATAACTGCCAGCCATGATGGTCTTGTCCTGTTCGCCTATAATGCGACCAACCGTCATGGACGTATAACGAGTGGCTGCACGGGCTTTTATGTCAGCATAAATGCGTTCGCGAGCGGGCATGCCGTGCACAACTTTGCGTAGTGATTCGCGTGATTGGTCTACTAGTGCGAGTTTAGTTTCTACGGTTGGCCATGAAGGATCATCGATTTCTGCCAGATAAAAACTCAAAATGCTTTCTGCACTACGTATCATTTCTTCTCGTGGCATTTGACCGCGATTGCTTTCCAGCCAGCCGCGCCAGAACCGGGTGATTTGGTCGTTTAAATGACCAGCCTCTGCGTGACTGCGGTCGCCCAGCATGATGTAAGTTTTAAGGGCGTTGTAAGCATCTTCCACTTTTGTGGTTGAGACATCTTGATAGCGTGCTTCACTACCGGTGTTGGCTAAAGCAGTTGTTAAATTGGCAGGGGGTATGTTAGTGCCAAGTTTGTCCGCATTGGTGTTTACTTCGCTTAAAAATGATTCCAGGTTGTTGGTGACGGGTTTAAGCATTACTTCGCGTACACCCGAAAAATATTCTTCTTTTAATTTGCGTTCAAGTAAGTCGCCTTGATATAACCCAAAGCCCAGATTTAGCGGGCGTTCAGTGTGGTACTTTTTGAGCTGGTCAATGCGGTCCTGAAGAAGTTGCAGCGCATCTAGGCGGGACTGTAAGTCGGCATGTTGATCTTGTAGACGTATCGCCTGATCCATGTCTGCTTGTATGTTGTTAGTGAGTTGGCTATTGGCTTTGTACGACCAGCTCCAGCCAGCAAGCGCAACTCCGAGTGCGAGCGTGGCAAGCAAAAACAATGCGTAGCGCAGTTTAATTTTGTTGCGGTTGGCATATTGGGCGACCAGACATTTATCGGCAAAGATAACTTTGCGGAACAGATTGAGTAAAAAAAATCCATTTCTTGAATGTATGGCTGTTTGTGCTTGCGGTTTGAGGCTTAAATCAAAACGGTCAGCGATTCGTTCGCTTGATGCACCTAGCGACATGCCTTCCTGTAATGCACTGGTGAAATAGAAGCCTCGGAATACGGGGCGAAATTGATAAGGATTGTCTTCGAAGAGGGTTAGGATAAACGCCCGAAGTGAGTTTTTAATGGCGGCGAATTCCAATGGGAGCGTGAGCAGTCCCGGCGGCATTTCTGCACCATGGTGCATGGACATGTTTGCCAGGCTGAGATCTTTTAGGCCGTCATATAACTCGTCAAAACGTTCGTCAAAAAACGCTAAAATATCCTGATTCTTGGCATGAGGGTTGTAGGCTTGCGTGGCTCCCCAGACTCTGGAAACTTCCTCGCTATCCATGTCACGGAAAAACTCGTTAAATCCAGCAATTAGGTCCACTTTGGTGAACATAATATAGACAGGCGCAAATACCTCCAGTCGTTCGGTCAGCTCTTGTACACGTTGACGTAAGTTTTTTGCCAGATTGATGCCAAACTCCGGGCGATTGCCAGTTAATTCAGCGATGCTGACTGCGATGATGATGCCGTTGATGGGCGCGCGCTTACGGTATTTTTTTAATAGATCAAGAAAGCCGAACCATTCTGCTCTATCTTCTTCATGCACCGCGTAGCGACCTGCTGTATCCAGCAGGATGCCATCGGTGGTGAAAAACCAGTCACAATTTCGGGTTCCGCCTATACCCTGGATGATATTGCCATCTTTGTCTGCAAAGGGAAACTGTAAGCCTGAATTGGCAATTGCTGAGCTTTTTCCTGCAGCCGGGTTGCCAATGATCATATACCAGGGTAATTCGTATAAAGCGGCGGATCCTGATGTGATACCCAGTTTGGATGACTTGATTGTGCTGATGGCATCGATCATACGTTTGCGTATCACATCAATTTCATCGTGTCGGCCGGATTGTGCCTTTGATGCTGCTTTGTTTGCCTGGTTTTCCAGTATGTCACCAAGCTGCTCTGATGAATATTTGGCTTGTCGGCGTTTAAATAACCACAGCGTTCCCCAGATGATGAGCATTATGATGATAATCGCAATTATCCACTTTGCCGCAATCTCAAAAAATTGTGCTCCAAGAAACAGAAAGCCTGCGATGGCGATGAAGCCGATAATGATGAGGGTTTTTGTATCGGTTAAAATCTGTATTGTTTTGTGCATTATTTTAGCTGCTTTTTTTGTGATTTATGTAACGTTGAATTGTTTGTAATTTTTTATGTGTAGACTGCTTATTGTTTTTCTAATCAGCTTGTAGGTAATTTAGTATTATTGCTGACCGTGTAAGTCCGTCATTATTGCATATAGATAAAACGGCGTGCTCACTTTTTTTTGCTAAATCTGTTGCTGAAATAATGGCAATTAGGTTGGACACTGCGCCAATTGTGCCGCAGTGAGCTGCTATTTGAAAACGGTTGGTGGTTAAATCTATTTCAGGGAGTGCGATATTTAATGCTTCATATAACTCACTTATTCTTGTAGGACTTTCATCCGTATTCGATGTAACGTTTTTAACTGATGATATTTCAATATTTGCTGTTTTTATGGCGTTTTCTAGCGCTTTAATTAAAGTGTCGGGTTTGGTTTTGCCACCATCATCTGCGGATTTGTCACGGTTGACTTGAGTTAAACGATGCACGCAGATGCTTGTCGGTAGTGCTAATTTTTCCGACCATTTCAGGTCTGTGACTATTAAGCCTGCTGCGGCCTCACCTGGAATTTTGCGGGAGATATTGCGCGCATTTGTCATTGTTGATGCCATCATTGAATGTTCACCGATAAATGAGTGGCTGCTAATAATCAAATGCAATCCTGATTCATTTTGCTGATTTATCCGAATGTTGATTTTGTCGATTAAAAGGACTGGGTCATCAAGATTTAGGGTGTTCAGCGGGTGCGGCATTACGTAGTCGCTTGGCAAACCTTGTGTGACTAACAAATAAGTTAACCATAATGTGACTTGTTGTTTTTGTTGTGTTGTCCATGATGTAGGCAGACAGCTAGCCAGATAAATCATGGGCATAGTGACAGTGTTCGCTGATTTGCCGGGATTGTTTATTATTTCGAATAAGTCGGGGTTTGATATTATGGACAATGCCAAGTCCAGACACACGTCATGCGCTAGGGTGATGGTGCGTAGATCTTCTGGATGCCATTGCTGATCGGGCAGTTTTTGCGCAGTTGTAAACTGTTTAAAATTTGCAATCGCTACGCTTGTATCCAGATCTTCAATACGTCCTGAGAGGATAGGATAGCCGTTGGGATCGGTTAAGTCGGGGTCTAATTCAAATTTGGTTGCTTTATTTTCTATCGCATCAAGGATGTCGATAGCACTTGCCCCAAATCTGGTGCGAGTGGTGCTGGATATGATAAATACTGTCCAAGAACGTGTCGTATCTGCGGTTTCGGTTTGCTGGGCAGGGGTATTCTCAGTCCCTGCATTTGCTTTCGTGACTGCAGTCAGTGCAAGCAAGCCTTGGCCAGATCGTTTTATGATATAGACTGATATTAATAGTGTGAACGGCATGATAGCGAGATAAGTCACAGCGTCGCGTGTTGATGGCATCTGCATGTTATTGCGCCAATACACTATGACCAGTATCCATGTCGCAAAAATTGCCAGGACTGCGAATAGCATCCGTTTTAACCAAGGTTGCACGGTAGTTCCCCTTTATGTTTTTCTTTGTATGTATGCGTATTGGTGGCGCTGCTCTCAGCCAACGGTTGTTGCGCCTTGGCTGGCGATTAACACTGCGCCGCAGGCAGTTTTGTCTCCATCTCTTGCAACGGGCATGCCATCAATTAAGACAGTAGGGTCGCCAGATACGATGGCGCATGTGCCATGACCTTTTTGTGGGCAGGTTACTTTGTCCCCAAGTCGTGCAATTTTTATGTTGCCACTAAAAGAACTGCCTGATGCTTCGATTACGGTGCCGCCATGTGAGGTGCGGTCACCTATGACAATAAAGCGTTTGCTCATAGTTATCCTCCATCCATTTTGATAATTATTTTTGGGTTTTATTCGTCTTTTTTAACAGGTTCCATTCATGCAGTGCGAGCCTTACTATGAGCGTTTTACCGTATTTGGCTTGTGGAGCTCAATGTGTCCAAAATCCATCATTTCCCATCTTCCACCCCAGCGCATTCCCAATGATTCAGCAACTTCGCCATACAGCTGGTAGCCGCGCATTGCCCAGGGATCCTTTTGTGTAATCACTAATTTGCCATTGCGTTGAAAGGCGCAGTCAGCAGCTAATCCAAACTGGTGATAGCTTTGATAAGCCGTAGCATTGGTGACGTTCGATCCCATGCTGGCAAGCTTATTTTGGCGGTCTGGGCTACGATAACCTTCCAATATCGTCATGTCGTATCCGTAGCGTTCTTTCATGATTTTAAATACCAGCAACAGTCGCTGCGAAAAACCGTCATCTAATAATTGCCAGTTACGACTTGCATCAATTAATGTGGGTCGGATAAGCGCTACTTCTTTGGTGGCAAACATCTCTGGTGGCAGGGCGGTTGGGGGAGCCAGGTGTTCGCCTTGCAATAGTGCAGTCACCTGGTAATTAGATTCTCGAAACTGCGTATCATCGAATCCATCCAGCATGTTTTTGCTACTGGCAAACCATGCTATTGCAGGCGGAAATAATATAAATAAACCAGAAATTGCTATTAACCATCTGTTTTTATTTAAAAAATTAATGCTGTTGCGTGGCAATGCATCTGCTGTGTTGTTAAATGAGGCTGTGTGATTGAGTATATTCTGCTGGTATTGAGCGCTTTTTTTGGCTAAACGCAAGTGTTCACTTCTTAGCAGGCTTAGAAGCGAATCTCTGAATGCGGGAAATATGATCAATCCAAGTATGGAGCACAGTAGGCAATATGCCAGTACGGCGAAGTAGAGCGTCATTTTTAATTTTATGTTCAGTCTATTAAATATTATTAATCATGGTACGCATACGTAAACAATGCAGTGCTTGTCCTCTTATTGCAGTTGCGCATCATGAAGCTATGGAGTGATGGCTGCTATTGTTTTAGGATTAGCTCTTTTTAACTGTACAGAATCACGCCTTTTACTTATACGCTTGTTGTCTTACACGAATTCTATCAGAATTTAATGATCAATGGTTGTCGCCGCAGGAAATAACAACGTTGCAAGTTATTAATTACATGATCTGGGATAATATGAAATTAGTTAATTTGCTTGAGTGTCTGGTTTGAAATGAATATTAAAAATATCCCTTATCGTACAATTTGGCGCTCGTCAGATGGGCGAGCGTTGGAAATTATTGATCAAACACGTTTGCCGCATGAATTTGTGACTGTGCGCTTAGAAAGTTTGCATGATGTGGTGCACGCCATTCAGTCGATGCAAGTGCGTGGTGCGCCTTTAATTGGTGCCACAGCAGCTTATGGTGTTGCACTGGAGATGCAGCTTTGTTCTACAGATGCTGTATTGACACAGGCTTGTCAGGCATTGTTGGAGACACGACCTACAGCTGTTAATTTGCGTTGGGCTTTAGCTCGCATGCAGGCGAAACTAAATGCTGTTGCACAGTCTGATCGCGAGGTGCAGGCATGGATAGAGGCGGAATTAATAGCGGATGAGGATGTGTCAATCAACCATGCAATAGGACTGAATGGCTTGGCTCTTATCCGCGATGTATGGGCGAGCAAGCAAGATGTGGTTAATATTTTAACGCACTGTAATGCGGGATGGTTGGCAACTGTTGACCGGGGGACTGCACTGGCTCCTGTTTATGCGGCGCATGATGCGGGTGTGCCAGTGCATGTATGGGTAGACGAAACCAGGCCACGAAATCAGGGTGCAAGCCTGACTGCTTGGGAGTTGCAACAGCACGGCGTGCCTTATACCTTAATAGTCGATAATGTAGGCGGGTATTTAATGCAGCATGGACAAGTGGATATGGTTATCGTTGGCACAGATCGCACCACCGCTGATGGCGATGTTTGTAATAAAATAGGCACTTACTTAAAAGCATTGGCTGCCTTTGATAACCATGTGCCGTTTTATGTATCACTGCCAGGGCCCACTATAGACTGGCAAATCCGAGATGGTATAAAAGAAATTCCTATTGAACAACGTGATGGTGATGAGGTGACTCACATGCGTGGACGTACGAATACGGGTGAGCTTGTGGAGGTGTGCGTCGCTCCGGCAGGTAGTGCTGTGGCTAATTATGCATTCGATGTGACACCAGCAAGGTTGATTACTGGCTTGATTACCGAGCGTGGCGTATGTAAGGCTACACATGATGGTTTGTCGGGACTATATCCGGAGATGAATGTATGACAGAAAAAATGTTGCGGCAGCAAATGCTCGATACGGCATTGCAGTTATCAGCCAAAGGGTTGAATCGTGGTGCATCCGGTAATGTTGGTGCGCGTTTTGGTACGGGATTTTTGGTTACGCCGACAGGACTGCCTGTAGAAGAGATGACGCTGGATGATATGGTATTAATGGATGTTGATGGTAATCATCAGGGTGAGCTTGCCCCATCCAGCGAATGGCGTTTTCATCGTGATATTTTTGTTGCGCGTGCTGATGTGGGTGCGATTGTCCACACGCACTCTACTTTTGCAACCACGTTAGCTTGTATGGGTAAGGACGTTCCAGCATTTCATTATATGGTTGCTCGGGCCGGTGGCCGGTCGATTCGATGCTCACCTTACGCAACTTTTGGAACGCAACAGTTATCGGACTATGCGTTAAGTGCGCTGGAATCGCGGCTTGCCTGTTTGCTTGGTAATCACGGTCTGATCGTTGTAGGCGCATCACTTAAAAAAACATTGGCGTTGACGGTTGAGGTGGAGTCTTTGTGTGAGCAGTATTGGCGTACTTTGCAGGTGGGAGGGGTGAATTTATTGTCTGATGAAGAAATGGATGTGGTGTTGGAGAAGTTCAAATCCTATGGCAAACCTGCTTACTAGTGATTATAGCGTGGGTTTTTTGCAGGTTGCCAAATGTGGATAATTGGGACTTTGTTGCTTATGATGGTTAAATTTTAGGCCGTCTTTCAATGTGTATGATAGTAGTGGTGATTTTGTTTTTGTGAGATAGCTTTACGCGAATAGTTGCACCAGGCTTAAGCGCTGCGATGCGATCAAGTAACGCTACTGAATCCTTGATGGTCTGATTGTCCACCTCAAGTAAAATGTCGCCTGGGTGGATGCCGGCCAAATCGGCAGGGCCGCTTTGCAATATACCAGAGATAAGTGCGCCGTTTGTGCTGGTTAATTGATATGACTCTGCTAGTTCTGGTGTGATGTCTTGAACTTCCACGCCTATCCATCCCCGTACAACTTCACCATGCGCAATAATCTCTTGCATGATTTTTGAGGCCAAATTGGATGGGATCGCAAAACCTATGCCTTGTGATCCACCTGTGCGCGAATAGATCGCACTATTAATGCCAATCAGATGTCCGTCGATATCGACTAAAGCGCCGCCGGAATTGCCCGGGTTAATCGCGGCATCGGTCTGGATGAAATCTTCAAAGGTGTTAATGCCTAGATGGCTGCGCCCTAATGCGCTGATGATGCCCATGGTGACGGTTTGCCCAACACCGAATGGATTGCCTATTGCTAAAGCCACGTCACCTATTGCCGCGTGATCTGATGCTGCAAAAATAATTGCGGGTAATTTGGATGCTTTAATTTTAAGTACGGCCAAATCAGTTTCGGGGTCGGTGCCAACGATACGTGCACTCAGTGTTCTTCCATCATGCAGCACGACCTGGATTTCATCTGCCGCTTCAACTACGTGTTGGTTCGTTAATATATAGCCATCAGCACTGACAATGACCCCTGAACCCAAATTGTTAGCTGGAGCTGGGCGTGTTCCACGTTTGCTGTCAAAGTGCGGTTGTGCAGATTGCGATGTCTGTATGTTTTTGCTGGTGAAGATGTTAACCACGCTGGGCATGGCAAGAGTAGCGGCATTGCGGAAGCTGAATTTGTTGATTTGTTGTGGAACAGTGTTGGGTGCAGGCGATGGCGTGGTAGTTGGTGATGCGGTAAAGAGTTTAATAACAAGCAGAAAACTTAGCGCAATTGTCGTGCTTTGAGCAAAAAGTAACCAAAATTTACGCATTTTAAGGTTTGAATGAGTGTCTGAAAATTGAAAAAATTATACAGTATGCCAGCCAAGATAAACGTGTCAGGGTTAAGAAAGTAAATAATGTGAAAATTAGGCTTTATGTTTTGCATGAAAATTAGGTAAAATAGTATAGTTTTTCAGTTCGCGTAACCTTTTGAGGGATGTATTTATGAGTAATCAGCAAGTGGATCGCAGCAAACGCCGCTTCCTCGTCGCTGCTACCACAGCAATGGGTGGTGTAGCGGGTGTGGCTGTTTTAACACCTTTTGTGATGAGCATGTTGCCTAGTGAACGTGCTAAAGCAGCTGGTGCGCCTGTAGAGGCGGATATTAGCAAGGTTGAGCCTGGTATGTTGCTTGCCATCGAATGGCAAGGTAAACCTGTGTGGATAGTTAATCGCACACCAGCTACTTTGGCAACTCTGGCTAAGATTGGTGATAAGTTGGTCGATCCGAATTCGGATGTGCCACAACAGCCTGCCTATTGTAAAAATATAGATCGCTCAATTAAGCCTGAATATTTGGTGGTGGTGGGTATTTGTACTCACTTAGGTTGCTCACCAACTTTCCGTCCTGAATTGGCCCCGGCAGATTTGGGTCCTGATTGGGTCGGTGGTTGGTTCTGCCCATGTCATGGTTCGCGTTACGATCTGGCTGCACGCGTTTACAAAAATGTGCCTGCGCCTATGAATATGCAAGTGCCACCTTATAAATACCTCACCGCCACTCGCATTATTGTTGGCGTTGATCAAAAAGGAGCTTAATTTATGAGCGCTATGAAAAATTTGGTTGGTTGGATTGATGACCGCTTTCCGCTCACTGCTAACTGGAAAGCCCATTTATCCGAGTATTACGCACCTAAGAACTTCAATTTCTGGTATTTCTTCGGTTCATTAGCTTTGTTAGTTTTGGTTATCCAAATTCTGACAGGTATTTTCTTGACGATGAACTACAAGCCTGATGCTGCGTTGGCATTTATGTCAGTTGAATACATCATGCGTGACGTGGAGTGGGGTTGGTTGATACGTTACATGCACTCAACTGGCGCATCTATGTTCTTTGTGGTTGTGTATCTGCATATGTTCCGCGGTTTAATCTATGGTTCATATCGTAAACCACGTGAATTAATTTGGATCTTCGGTATGATGATTTACTTGGCATTGATGGCTGAAGCATTCATGGGCTATTTGTTGCCATGGGGCCAAATGTCATTCTGGGGTGCGCAAGTTATTATCTCCCTGTTCGGTGCGATTCCTTTTGTAGGTGATGCATTGTCATTGTGGATACGTGGTGACTTTGTTGTCTCTGATGCTACCTTGAATCGTTTCTTCGCTTTCCACGTGATTGCATTGCCATTGGTGTTGGTTGGTTTGGTTGCTGCGCACATTATTGCGTTACACGAAGTCGGTTCAAACAACCCTGAAGGTATCGAGATCAAGAAGCATAAAGATCCAGTTACACACATTCCTTTAGACGGTATCCCTTTCCACCCTTACTATTCTGTTAAAGATATCGTAGGTGTGATTGTGTTCCTGATGGTGTTTAGTGCGATTGTATTCTTTGCTCCTGAATTTGGTGGCTGGTTCCTGGAACCTGATAACTTTATCCCTGCTAACCCATTTAAAACACCAGAACATATTGTGCCTTTATGGTACTTCACTCCGTTCTACGCTATCTTGCGTGCTGTGCCAGATAAGTTCCTGGGTGTGGTGGGTATGGGCGCTGGTGTGGTAATTATGTTCTTCTTGCCTTGGCTGGATCGCTCTAAAGTTAAATCTATCCGTTATCGTGGTACGTTGTATAAAACCATTTTGACAGTATTTATTATCAGCTTTATTGGTTTGGGTTACTTGGGTACGCAAGCTCCAACACCAGCGCTTACTATGCTGGCTCGTGTATTCAGTGTGATTTATTTTGGCTTCTTTATATTGATGCCTTGGTACACAGCTATCGATAAAACCAAACCAGTGCCTGAAAGGATTCCTGAATAATGAAAAAATTTCTATTAGCTTTGTTTTTTATACCTCTGACAGCTTTAGCATCTGAGCATGTTTACTTAGATAAGGCGCCTGTTAATTTAGATGATTATGCTTCTATACAGCGTGGCGCAAAAATCTTTACTAACTACTGCTTGAGCTGCCATAGTGCTAATGCAATGCGTTACTCACGCTTGGAAGATGTGGGCTTGACCGAAGAGCAAATTAAAAATAACTTGCTCTTCGCAACCGACAAAGTAGGCAATACCATGAGTATTGCAATGCCACCGGCAGATGCAAAAAAATGGTTCGGTGCTGCACCGCCTGATTTGTCAGTAGTCGCTCGTTCACGTAATCCTGATTGGCTCTACACTTATCTGCGTAGTTTTTATCTGGATGACTCGCGTCCTACAGGTTGGAACAATACGGTATTTGATAAGGTAGGTATGCCGCATGTATTGTGGTCTTTACAAGGTAAGCAAATCTTGAAAGCTGCGGCACATGGCGAAGCTGAAGCGCATGGTAAGCCAGAGTTTGAATTGGTACAGCCTGGTTCGTTAACACCTGCTGAGTATGATGCAACGGTAGCTGACTTGGTTAACTACCTGACTTGGATGGGAGAACCAGCTAAAATGAAACGTATGGAACTGGGTGTGATAGTTCTGTTGTTCTTGAGCATATTCTTCGTTCTTGCGTATTACATGAAAAAAGAGTTTTGGAAAGACATACATTAATCTAGCCAGTCAGGTAGATTAATTTTACGGCCGACGGTATTCCCGTCGGCCATATTATTTTGGGGTAATCACTATGATGACATTGTATTCTGGCAATACTTGCCCATACAGCCAACGCTGTCGTATCGTCCTGTTTGAAAAAGGCATGGATTTTGAAGTGATAGACGTGGACTTGCAAAACAAGCCTGATGATCTTGCGTTGATGAATCCTTATAATCGCGTACCCGTACTGGTAGAACGCGATTTAGTGCTTTATGAAGCTAATATCATCAACGAGTATATTGATGAGCGTTTTCCCCACCCACAATTGATGCCTGCAGACCCGGTGATGCGTGCCCGTGCGCGTTTGTTCCTGTTTACTTTTGAACAAGATTTGTTCAGCCATGTAAACGCAATTGAGCATGGTAGCAAAAGTGCAGCAGATAAAGCGCGTGTTATTATTCGTGATAATTTAACGCAAATTTCGCCCATATTTGCAAAGCAGCAGTTTATGTTGAACGATGATTTTTCTATGTTAGATGTGGCTATTGCCCCATTGTTGTGGCGTTTAGAGCATTACGATATACAGTTGCCCAAGCAGGCGGTTAATCTGCTGAAGTATGCAGAGCGGTTGTTTAGTCGCACTGCATTTATTGATGCATTAACGCCTAACGAAAAAGCGATGCGTAAATAATGTCTGATAATGGGACTAAACCTTATCTTATCCGTGCCATTTTCGAATGGTGTGTAGATAGCGGCTATACCCCTTATCTATCAGTGGTTGTTGATGCCAATACTCGCGTGCCGATGGAGTATGTTAAAGATGGTGGTATTGTCCTGAACTTATCACCATCCGCGACACATGGCCTATTGATAGATAATCAGTGGGTGCGTTTTTCTGCACGCTTTAATGGTGTATCTCGCCAAATGGAGATACCAATTACCGCAGTCGCAGGAATATTTGCGCGAGAAAATGGTGAAGGGTTGGGATTTGAGGTCAGTGATTCTGCATCTGTTGTGCAGGATGATGAAACCCCGCCTGAACCTACAAAGCCAACAACTAAACCCAAGTTTCAAGTAGTGAAATAAGGCGCTTATTCATTTACTGATATTTTTAGTGTGAATTACTGTTCACTTAGCTGGAAACTTTAGGTATAATGTCGCCTCTTGCCCTCTTAGCTCATCCGGTAGAGCAACGGTTTTGTAAACCGTAGGTGGTCTGTTCGAGTCAGACAGAGGGCACCAAATATAAAGCACCTGGTCATCATGTCTAGGTGCTTTTTTATTGGTCAAATATCCATAAATTGACAAATGAGTGATTGGCATCGCTCATACGACTCCCCTCAAAATCGTGCATGCGTTTGCATGTACCCACGGATTGATATTGCCGACAATTTTGTAAGGCTGGGTGTAAAATAACCATCTTTACATTGTGAATATGGCGAGTGACATGGCATTGCAATCAGTTATGGCTACCGCCCTTGATTTAAATCGCAGTTGTAACTGCCGAACATTAAATACCAGAACTTTGTATCGCCAGCTGGCGGCAGATGCAATCTGGGGAGATAAGCAATCAGCCATAGTTAACTCACGCCCACATTTATTTTCATCTACCGTTGTCTTCGTTTGTCCACGTACTATGTTGGCGATGAAACAGATAGTTTCTGCCATAGAGTCGACTATCCTGTTACCCCGATATCAACAGCAGGCGTTATCGCGCGCCCCCGCGATCGCGGTTAAATCGCATGGTCCATTAGGCGTTTTTATGGGCTACGATTTTCATCTGGGTGAGCACGGACCACAACTGATAGAAATTAATACTAACGCGGGTGGTGCCTTGCTTAATGTGGTGTTGGCTCGGGCACAGCAGGCTTGTTGTGAAGAAATGGCGTGGGCATTTGAGCCTAGTACGACTTTGCCAAAGATAGAGCAAGACTTTCTGGCGATGTTCCTCCATGAATGGCAATTGCAGCGTAGTGATGCGCCGATTGGACGTGTAGCAATTGTTGATGATGATCCTGCTCATCAATATCTGCACCCTGAGTTTGAGCTTTTTGAACGGCTATTTACCCAAGCGGGTATCTCCGTAATCATAGCTGATGCCCGTGAACTGACATGGGAAGCAGGTAAATTACAGCATGCGGGGCAGGTTATTGATATGGTCTATAACCGCTTAACCGATTTTTATTTAACAGCACCTGAGCACCAAGCGTTGCGTTTAGCGTATGAAGCTGGCGCAGTCGTATTGACGCCGCATCCACATGTGCATGCCTTGTATGCCGATAAGCGGAATCTCGTTGTCTTGAGTGATGCTGCACAACTTGATGATATGGGCGTTACGACCACTGTGCGCGATATCCTGTTGACGGGAATACCGCACACCCAATTAGTAACAGCAGAAAATGCCGATAAACTTTGGTCTGAACGGCGTCAGTTATTTTTCAAGCCTACGACTGGTTATGGCAGTAAAGCTGCTTACCGAGGCGATAAAATTACCCGTCGTGTCTGGCAGGAAATATTACAAGGCGATTATGTCGCACAGTCGATAGCACCGCCGAGTGAGCGGTTAATTAATGTGGATGGTGAAGATACCGCATTAAAATTGGATGTTCGGGTTTACACCTATCAGGGTGTCGTACAGTTGGTAGCGGCGCGTTTATATGCCGGACAAACAACTAATTTTCGAACACCTGGTGGCGGTTTTGCCCCCGTTTTCGTTGTGCCTCAGTGAGTTATTATGTGTGGAATATGCGGGGAATTACGGTTTGATGCTGCACCAGCAGATATGCTGGCAGTACAGCGCATGGCAGACAAATTATCGCGTCGCGGACCCGATGATGCAGGGGTATATCAGGATGGTGTAATGGCGTTCGGACATAGGCGTTTGGCAGTAATTGATTTGTCACAGCATGCTCATCAGCCTATGGTCGATGCAGAGCTGAAACTGTCCTTGGTATTTAATGGCACGATCTATAACTATCGCGAGTTGCGTGCTGAGTTGATTACGCTAGGTTATCAGTTTGTTTCAGATGGCGATACCGAAGTTATTATCAAAGCCTACCATGCCTGGGGTGAGCATTGTGTAAAGCGCTTTTACGGGATGTTTGCTTTTGCTTTATGGGATGCACGTCATGCCAGTCTGTTTTTAGCGCGTGACCGTTTTGGTATGAAGCCGCTTTATTATAGTTTGGAGGGTACGCGACTACGATTTGCCTCTAGTGTACAGGCGTTGTTAGCTGCGGGTGATGTTGATATTAGTATTAATCCCATCGCCTTGCATCACCATTTCACCTTGCATAGTTCAACTCCCGCACCTCACACGATTTTGAATGGGGTAAAGAAACTCGCGCCAGCGACTACCATGCTGTTCACAACAGAAGGTCAGATTACGCAACATCAGTATTGGCACTTGAATGCCACTCGACCTGAGCAGACGTTGACTGAGGAGGACTGGTTGGTTGCCACGCGCAGTGTGCTTGCACGTGCAGTCGAGCGTCATCGGTTGGCCGCTGATGTGCCTGTGGGGGTGCTGTTATCTGGCGGTCTGGATTCCAGTTTGCTAGTCGGTTTGCTGGCTGATCATGTGCAGGATCTACGTACATTTTCCATAGGCTTTGAGGATGTCGATGCGTCTATTGAGCACGCTGATGAGTTTGAGTATTCAGACCTCATTGCCCAGCATTTTCATACACAACACCAGCAATATCATATTCCCAATAGTGAAGTGCTGGAACGCTTGCCTGAAGCCATTGCTGCGATGACTGAGCCTATGGTAAGCCATGATGTCATTGCATTTTATTTGCTCAGTGAACGCGTGTCGAAACAGGTCAAAGTGGTATTGGCCGGGCAGGGAGCAGATGAGGTGTTTGGCGGCTATTTCTGGTATCCGCAGATGGATACTGCAACTGGTACGCCGCTAGAGAAATTCAGTCAGCATTATTTTGATCGAGATCATGCCGAGTATCTGGACATGATAGCGCCGCCATGGCATGTGTCTGATGTGACTGCTGCGTGGGTGAGTGATCAATTGAATCAGCCCGAAGCCAGTGAGTTTCTGGACCAGGTATTGCGTTTTGATGTGACTTCGCTCATTGTCGATGATCCTGTTAAGCGCGTAGATAATATGCCTATGAGTTGGGGGCTGGAAGTGCGCGTACCATTTTTGGATCACGAGTTAGTTGAACTCGCTGCGCGTATGCCGCCGTTACTCAAACTTAAAAATGGCGGTAAATTTCCGCTTAAAGCCGTCGCTCGTGGAATCATACCCGATGCAGTGATAGATAGACCTAAAGGCTATTTTCCTGTGCCAGCCCTGAAATATATACGTGGCGAATTTTTTGCGCTGATGCGTGATATTTTAAATTCCCCTGCTTGCAGGCAGCGTGGTTTGTATCAGCGAGATTATGTCGATAAATTACTGGCTCAGCCTGAAGGCTACTTCACGCGCATACGCGGCAGCAAACTCTGGCATTTGGCGTTGCTGGAATGGTGGCTGCAGATCAATGTAGATACTTTGTGACATGATGACAAAATCAAAACACATTCAAATTTCTACCGTGCACGAGCAAGCCGTATTGTCACCAGCACAAAAGAAATTTAACGCAACGCTCAAAAAAATAGAAGCACAGAAAGCTTTGCTGGCTGAGTGGCAAAATGAGTTGCAAGCATGTCAGCTTGCCAGTCACACCAAGTTGGAGCCATTGAAACAAAGCTTGCATGAGCAACAGGCTGTCATGCTTACGTTGCTTGATCATTTATATAAAACAGAAAAGTTTGCCCGTCATCAGCAGGATAAAATCGCCAATCTGATTATGCAAATGTGTACTGAGCTCATCGCCATGGCTGGACGGGATGATTTGAAGTCGCTGTATAACCAGTATAGCGAAACAGATTATGATGCTGAAGTTATTGCTGATAATTTCCTGGAATCGGAAATGTTGCAGGATATGTTTGAGGCGCAGTTCGGCGTGACGCTGGATGAAAATGACGAACTGGATTTTGCCGATCCTGATATGGTTGCAGCAAGATTGCATGAAAAGCTTGCATCCATGCAGCGGAACGCGCAGGCGCAGCGCAATGCGCACAAAAAAACTGCCAAACAGTTGGCTCAGGAGTCGCGTGAACACGAAGACGCAGCGGGGATGAGTAAATCCATTCAGGCGGTATACCGACAATTGGTTACAGCGCTGCATCCTGACCGTGAATCTGATCCCGTTGAACGTGAACGGAAAACTGAGCTTATGCAGCAGGTAAACGTGGCCTATACCAAAAAAGATTTATTGCAGTTGCTGTCTTTGCAATTATCTGTGGAGCAGATCAATCAGAATAATATTAATAACATCGCGGAAGACAGGCTTAAACATTACAACAAGGTGTTAGCGAATCAACTCAATGAGCTGCAACAGGAAGTGATGATGCTGGAAATGCAGGTGAAGCAAATGGTGGGTATATCAGCGTACGAACCACTATCGCCGAAAAAACTGGTGGTGATATTGAAACGGGATATGCAAGGTTTGCAATATGAGATTGCGCGGATCAAGCAGGATATTCGCTCGTTCAAAGACGTGAGACGGTTTAAGGATTGGCTTAAAAGCTACCGAATTTCCTGAGCGTGGTAAAAACCACCACCCTTGTATTGAGGGCGGCAGTTAGGATTAATGTGTGTTTTCGGATTTCTCAGCTGAGGGTGAAGACTCATCGTTGAGATAAGGGTAGCGTACATGACCATAGCGTATCAACAAAATTGCCATTGCCAGCAATAAAATAGAGCTGGTGATAGCGATCAAGCGCCACTCATCCATGGATTTCATATCCAGTATAAGGTAACGTGCTAGAGCGACGATGCCGATATAGAGTGGAAAACGTACAGGCAGTTTCCCCGAGGTATAGTAGCGCTGTATCATCGCCACCACTTCGAGGTAAAGAAACAGCATCAGCAAATCAGTCAACGTGACAGTTTTGCTGGCGAGCATTAGCATGACTTCACTACTCATTGCAAATACTGTGGCTATTGCAATGACGAGCAGTCCTATGTGCTCTATCAATGAGAGCGCTGAGTGATTAAATTGTTGTATGCTTTTTTTCATCGGCTTGGTTCACTTTATTATTTCGTTAATGCCATAAACAGCTTGGGCAATTGTTCAGGTAACCTGGCGATATTATCTATCACTGCGTACTGTTTGCCAAATATATCCCCAACATAATCACCAGCCTTTGGGTCGAGTGTGATGCAGTAGGTATAAATACCGTCCCGATCCAGTTCGCGCACCGCTACTTTGGCATCTTCTATGAGTAAACGAGGATCTTTGGTGTCGATATCCGCAGGTTCGCCATCGGTCAGTATAAGCAGCAGTTTTTTATCCGCTTGCTGATGTGCGAGATAGTGTCCTGCGTGGCGTATGGCAGCACCCATGCGGGTGGAATATCCCGCCTGCATCGCGGCAAGGCGTGCTTTGACGGGTGTGTCCCAGTGTTCAGAATAGCCTTTAATGTGTAAATAACGAACTTCATGGCGCGTGTTGGAATGAAAACCGCTTATGGCGAATTTGTCACCCATCTGCTCAATTGCCCAGCCCAGCAAAGTCACCGCTTCCTGACTCAATTCCAGTTTGCTTTGTTGACAGCCTTCAGGCACGTCGGCTAACGAAGCGGACAAATCCAGTAGCAATGATACTGCGATATTACGCCCGTCATGGCGATGACTCATGTTGATACGTGGATCCGGCACTGCACCACTTTTGTAATCTATCAATGAACGAATTGCGACATCCAAATCCAGCTCTGCGCCTTCTTCCTGGTAACGCAGGCGGACTTTGTTTTGCGGCTTGAGCAAGTCGATAATTTTTTTCAACTGTTTCGCCAAACTAGCATGTTTTGCCAAAATCTTGTCGATGTCATTCGCATCACCGACAGGGTGTAAATGTTCATACACACTGGCCCAATCCGGGCGGTAATGTTCCGCACTGTAATCCCACTCTGGGTATAGCCGTGGCGGCATACGGAATTCGGCTTGCTCTTCAGGTTGTGCCTTTTGGGGCTTTTCGTCATATTCTTCTTCATCACCCTCTTCAATAAACTGCCACATCAGGCGATTATCGTCGCGGTAATCGACTTCGGTATCGTCAAAAAAAGTTTTGGCACTGAGGTCGCTACCGACGCGAGTTTTGGCGATAAATTGCACGCCGAGTGTCACCATGTTCTTGGTGCTGCTGATGCCAGTTGCCATTTCAGCGTGAAAGCGATCGACGAAATCAAGTATGTCGGCATTGGTATAATCGTGCTTTGGATCGAGTAGGGCTCGTGATAGTGTGTACAGACGATGACGTATGCATGCATGGCCTTCTGGACAAGCACCTTCTTTCGGCGTCGGGTGTATAGCCGCCCACAGTTTGCGCAAGCCTGGGTAGCGCTGCATGGCCAGGAACTCTACGCGCGAGTCTTCAAAAACTTCTACCGCCATGCGTTGAAACGGGCTGAGGTTATCGGCAATTACGGGCGTAGTCCAGATTCGATGAGCACTGATATGCGCAAGCAGGGCACGGTAACGATCGATACCGCGTACCCCTATCATGTCATCGTATACATCAGGCAGATGTACACCTAGTGCGTCAAAATAAGGAGCAGGTTTGCGTATCTCGTCAAATGCCAAAGAGTAAGGTACAAAATTGGCATCGGCTTGCCATAAGCCACGCAAATATAAATCCAGCTGACGTTCACTATCGGTGAATAGCGTGCCATGACGCTCACGCTGCATCACTGCACGGCTATCCGCTGTTTTGAGCAGGAAGTATTCGCGCTGGCGGTCGGGGTCGTTGGCGTAGGCTTTAACGCCGTAATCTACCCAGTTGCGCAGTCCGCCAAAGGATAATGTACCGAACAAATAAGGTGCCGTATTCAAAAACTCAACCAGACATTGGCTGGTGTACATGGAGTCAATGCCATGTACCTTGGGGCTGGTGCGCTCCATGGTTTGCCAGATGAGGTGAAAATACTCATTGAAGAGAGCTCTACTTTCCAGTGCGCGAGCAGCTGCTGCCAGGCTTTGTAAAAATGGCGCTATGGCTTTGCTGTTAGGTGTGCGGGTGAGTCTTTGCACAAAAGCAACAACATCGTTAATGACTTCTTCACCTAGTAGCACAGCGACTTCCGGTGTTTCTTCCAGGAATGCCAGAACGGGTTCTTCACCGCGACCCATTTTGCACAGCGTGCGGGCACCATCAATATAAGCAGTTAGTGCAGGAGGAGACAGTCGTTTCTGGGCATAAGCAAAGCAGTCTGGGAACACGCTTTGCACGCGAGCAAAACCGCAGGACAGTGCTTTGATTTCATCGATAAGCGTATCAGTCATGGCGTTGTCTGATTGGGCTTAGGCAAAAATTGCATCAATCGCGTGGTCTAGCGTATCGCGTATATCTTTGTCGTCAGTGATAGGGCGTACCAATGCCATGCGGCAAGCATCACGCGCTGGAATGCCACCATTAATCAATGCTGCTGCGTAAACTAACAGACGAGTAGAAATGCCTTCATCCAAACCGTGCCCCTTGAGTTTGCGTGCGGTTTCAGCGATGCGCACCAAACGGTCAGCGATATCCACACTGATGTTTGCTTCTTTACTGACAATCTCGGTTTCTACTGAACATAGTGGATAATCGAACTCCATTGCCGCAAAGCGCTGTTTCGTTGATTGCTTCAGGTCCTTCATCAGGCTTTGGTAGCCAGGATTATATGAAATTACTAACTGAAAATCAGGATGGGCAACGACTAATTCACCTTTTTTGTCCAGCGGCAAGGTGCGACGGTGATCGGTTAACGGGTGGATAACAACAGTGGTGTCCTGGCGCGCTTCGACTACTTCATCCAGATAACAAATCGCACCGTAACGCGCTGCCAGGGTCAGCGGACCATCAACCCAACGTGTGCCATTGGCGTCGAGCAAATAGCGGCCCACCAAGTCCGACGCAGTCATGTCTTCGTTGCAAGCGACAGTAATTAACGGTTTGTTTAACTTCCACGCCATATATTCGACAAAACGAGACTTACCACAACCTGTAGGACCTTTTACCATCACTGGTAAGCGGGCATTGTAAGCTGCTTCATATAGTGTAATTTCGTTGTTTTGGGCTTGATAGTAAGGTTGTTCGGTGATTTGATATTGGGTGATGTCGAATTGAGTTGTCATTTTGGCCTCGCTGTGTAGTGTGGATTATTCCAATAAATTCTTATCTAAAACTTATTGGAATAAAAAAGCCCCTGAATATCCCAGGGGCTTTCAACGCACTGCCGCCATAGAGCGGCAGTTTGCCTGGGGTACGTTTTACTTGTGTACGCCCAGTTTTTCACGCCAACCTGGGTAGATCTTGTCAGCATCGCCTGGGAATGACTCGAATGCACGAGCGAATTCTTTGTGTTCTTTAGCGAACTCAATAGGATCCGCACCGGCTTTCCAGCATTCATAAGACTGACGCAGAGAAATCGCACCAGCAGCTGGGCTGTCGATATGACCGTAAGCGCCACCGCCAGAGGTGTTGATAACGTTACCGTGACCCAAGTTCTCAAAGAAGCCTGGCAGACGCAATGCGTTCATACCGCCTGAGATAATTGGTGTAGTTGGCTTCATGCCATACCATTTCTGGAAGTAGACAGGACCTTGCGCTTCATCGCGTTCGATCATGTAAGCGATGTTCTTGTCAGAGTTCTCGCCTTCCATTTTGCCGTATCCCATAGTGCCTACGTGGATACCAGAAGCACCTTGTAAACGTGAGATTTTAGCCAATACAAATGCGGTGTAACCACGTTTAGCTGACGGCGATGTAATCATGCCGTGACCAGCACGGTGGTAGTGCAAGTATTGGTTAGGATATTGACGACGTGCAGTAGTAATCATGCCTGGACCGCCAACGAAACCATCAACCAGGAATGCAACCTTGTCAGCATCTGGTCCGAATGTTTCAAGGATGAAGTCAGCACGAGCCAGCATTTCGTAGTGGTCATCTGCGGTAATGTTTGCAGAGAACAATTTAGCCTGACCGGTTTCATCTTGAGCGCGTTTCATTGCATCAGCAACCAAAGGAATTACCTTTTTAGCTGGGCAGAAAGTTTGGTTGCCTTGTGGCTCATCGTTCTTGATGAAGTCACCACCTAACCAGAACTGGTAAGCAGCAGCAGCAAATGGCTCAGGACGCAAACCTAATTTAGGCTTAATAATGGTACCGGCAATGTAACCGCCGTTTTGTATTGGACGACCCAGGATGCGCCACATGTCGCTGATGTCTTTAGAAGGACCGTCAAACAACTGGATAGCGCGTTCAGGTATATAGAAATCGTGGATTTTAGCGTGTTTAATATCGCCCATACCTTGGTTGTTACCGATAATCAAGGTCAATACTGACACGATCATCATGCGGCCGTCGGTCATGTTGCGATCGAACAATTCCATAGGATATGCAATACGCATATCTTCAGTAGCTTCATCGATGTAATAAACCAAAGCATCAACGCCTTTGGTGAAATCATCGGTGGTTGAAACTTCAACGTTGGTACCTGTTGAAGACTCAGCTGCAAAGTGTGCAGCTGCTTCTAAGTAGCCGTGGCCTGGGTTAGGACACATTTTGTAAGCAACTAGTATGTGCTTACCGCCTTTAATTAAATCTTCTTCTTTCAGACTAAGGTCTGAATAACGTCCTGACTGATCCATATCATAACTCCATTGATTGTAGGGGCTTGCCTAGGCTGCGTGATAATGTTGCAACCCATGGGCAGAACTATACATAGCAAAAAGCATAAGATATATTCAATTGTTATTGTTGTTTGTATAAGTTATTACTTATGTATTTTTTAATTGTAATTTAATGTGCCTGGTGAATATCGCAATAGTAAAATGTAGTTAGCACAGCGGCGGTTGCGTGATGACGGCAGGGAGTTTTTTCGGGGATTTGATGCGTAATTGTTTATTGATATTCATTTGTCCGAACACAACTTCGATGTCTTTTACGCTAACATCGAATTGTTTGGCAAGAAAGCGCACCATGTGGTCGGTGGCTTTGCCGTTGGTGGGTTCAGCGGTGACGCTGATTTTTAGCTGATTGCCTTTAGGCTTGCCGATTTTGTCTTGTTTGGCGCTGGGTGTGCCGAGCACGTTGAGGACGAGGGTGTCGCCCTCCCAGTAATAAAACGAGGTGTTGCTACTCACTCAGGGTTTTGGGGATAGGGAAAGTGACGTTTTCTATAATGCCTTCGAGTTCGTTGACTGTGTCAGCACCATATTGTTTTAACTGGGAAATCACCTCTTGCACCAGCACTTCAGGTGCGGACGCGCCGGCAGTGACGCCAATATTGGTTTTCCCGGTCAACCAGTCGGCTTGAAGCTGGCTGGCATTGTCCACCATATAGGCAGTCACGCCTAAATTCTGTGCGACTTCACGCAGGCGGTTGGAGTTGGAGCTGTTCGGTGAGCCGACGACGATGACTAAATCACACTGTTGTGCCAAGGCTTTGACTGCATCCTGGCGGTTTTGTGTGGCATAGCAGATATCGTCTTTTTTTGGTCCGATAATGTTGGGAAAGCGTGCTTTGAGTGCATTGATTACGCGCATTGCGTCGTCTACGGATAGTGTGGTCTGGGTGACAAAAGCGAGTTTGTCAGCATCTGTGACGGTGAGCGTTGCTACATCTTCAGGTGTTTCTACCAGATACATGCCACCATTGCTTTGTCCCATGGTGCCTTCGACTTCAGGATGGCCTTTATGGCCTATCATGATAATTTCCATGCCTTTGTCACGCATGCGTGCGACTTCCAGATGAACTTTAGTGACGAGTGGGCAAGTGGCATCAAATACTGTCAGTCCGCGTGCTTCAGCTTCGCGGCGAACAGCCTGGGAAACGCCATGTGCGCTGTAAATGAGGGTGTTACCTGTTGGTACGTCACCTAAATCTTCAATAAAAATCGCACCCTTGGCTTTGAGGTTTTCCACGACAAATTTATTATGCACGACCTCATGACGCACATAGATAGGCGCACCATAACGTGCCAATGCGCGTTCAACGATTTCGATTGCGCGGTCTACACCAGCACAAAAACCACGGGGGTTAGCAAGTTGGATGTGTATGGTCATGATGTTCTGCCGTGTATTGCTAGAATCTCAACTTCAAATTCTATGGTTTTGCCTGCAAGGATATGGTTGAAATCTATACTGACGTCGTGTTCTGCAATGGCGGCAATGCGACCGCCTAAGGTATCGCCATCAGGTAATTCAAATTCGACATAATTGTTGATGGCGGGAGGCGCATCGTGAAATTCATCAATAGGCACGTTTTGCACCAGTTGCGGGTCATGCAGACCAAATGCCAGATCGGGCGTGAGAATAAACACCTGGCGATTATTGAGCGGCAAATCTATCAGCCAGCGCTCTAAATTTGGTTCCAATGTGCCATCGCCCAAGGTAAGCATCATGGGTTCATCACCAAATGTGCTATCTATATCAGCCCCACCCTGGATGCGTATTGCAAAGTGCAGAGTAATCGTGTCGTTATTTTGTACTTGTAGGCTCATGGTTTTTTGAAACTGTCCCAAATTAAAAATACCGCACCTATAGTAATCGCAGAATCAGCAATGTTGAATGCGGGCCAGTAATAGCTGTTGATGTGGAATGACAGAAAATCTACCACATAGCCGTGATTGATGCGATCAATCAAGTTACCCAGCGCGCCACCCAGAATAAGGCTAAGTGCGAGTTTGGATAACACGCTGCCCGTGTCACGGCGCAGCAGGTAAATAATCACTACGCTGGCAATGCTGGCGACAGCGATAAAAAAGCCTTGCTGCCAACCGGGTTGATTGGCGAATAAGCTGAATGCAGCACCTGTGTTATGCGCACGTACCAGGTCAAAAAATACCGTGACTCTGAGTAAATCGCCCCACATGAACACCTGCAGGATGATGTATTTGCTGATTTGGTCTAAGGCGATGACCAGCGCGGCGACGATGAGACCCTGTTTGAGTTTAGGCATGATGTCTAGGCTCTCCCGCGCCAAATAGATTGCTGTGACAACGCCCGCACAAGCTAGGGTGATCAGCAATGCTGCCTACGTCGGCGCGATAATGCCAGCAACGCTCACATTTTTCATGAGTGCTGGCGCGAGCGATATAGCGTGGTGCGCTGGTGTCGGCAAGATGAAGATTCGCACTGGAGGTGATCATCGCCAAGCGCAGATCATCCCCTAAAGCAGCGAGGGCAGCGTAATGACTGGTATCGGCGTGAATATCAATTTCGGCCTGTAGTGACGAGCCGATTTCACCTGCTGCACGTAAGGGTTCTAAATCTTTACGCACTTCTGCCAGTGTTTCGCGTATCAGCACCCATTGTTCATTAAGTGTATGTGCGTCAGCAGGCAATGGGATATCGTGCCAAAGTTGTAAAAATACGCTGTCATGCGCGTCGTTGCTCAGTAACATCCACACTTCCTCGGCAGTAAAACTCAAGAATGGTGCCATGATGCGGGTCAGCGCGTGAGTGATGTGATGTAGTGCATGCTGGGCTGAGCGGCGGGCAATGGAATCGGGCGCGCTGGTGTACAGCCTGTCCTTAAGGATGTCCAGATAGAAGCCGCCTAAATCTTCCGAGCAGAAATGATGCAGTTTTTGCACGATGTGGTGGAACTCATATTGCTCATAATGCGCTAACACATCTTGCTGAAATTCATTGAGCATCACCATGGCGTAGCGGTCTATGCTCAGCCATTGGTCTATGGGTAGTGCATGTTGGTGACTATCAAAATCCGCCAGGTTGGCGAGCAGGAAGCGCAGTGTATTGCGGATACGGCGGTAGGATTCAACTACGCGCTTCAGGATTTCATCGGAAATGGTGAGTTCGCCTGAGTAATCCGTTGATGCTGTCCACAGGCGCAAAATGTCCGCGCCATAAGTATCCATAACTTTTTGCGGCGCGACTACGTTGCCTTTGGATTTGCTCATTTTGTGACCGTGACCATCCACCACGAAACCATGGGTGAGCAAGGCGCGATAGGGGGCGTAACCATCAGTGGCACAGCCTGTGAGCAAACTAGACTGGAACCAGCCGCGATGCTGATCGGAGCCTTCCAGATACAAATCAGCTGGATGCGCGAGTTCAGGGCGTTGCTTGAGCACGCAAGCATGGGTGACACCTGAGTCAAACCACACGTCTAGCGTATCAGTCACTTTTTTGTAATCTGCCGTGTCAGCACCCAGCAATTCAGCTGCTTCGAGTGAGAACCAGGCTTCTATACCGATTTTTTCGACTTTTTGCGCGACAGTTTCGATAAATTCAGCCGTGCGTGGATGCAATTCGCCGGTTTCTTTGTGGATGAACAAAGGCATAGGCACGCCCCAGTTACGCTGGCGTGAAACACACCAGTCTGGGCGATTTTTCATCATGCCTTCCAGTCGTGCCCGTCCCCAGGCTGGGAAAAATGCGGTATTGGCAACGGCTGCAGTGGCGTGTTCGCGTAAACGGGTGTTGTTGGCATCGGTTTTATCCATGCCAATAAACCACTGATGCGTGGCACGGAAAATAATCGGTGTTTTGTGACGCCAGCAATGCGGATAGCTGTGTATGAGTTTGGCGTTTGCCAATAGGGCATCACGTTCAGTTAATAAGGTGATAACGGTTTTGTTACCTTCCCACACGGTTTGTCCGCCGACAAAGGGGATGCTGTCGAAAAATTTACCATCGTCGCTAACCGGGTTTTCTACTGGCAAATTGTATTTTAGTCCGACTTGATAATCGTCAACACCATGTGCGGGAGCCGTGTGAACGAGTCCTGTACCCGCTTCTGTAGTGACGTGCTCACCGCAGATGATGGGTACGATGCGGTCAAGGAAAGGGTGTTGCAGACCAACATGCTCCAGCGTGCGACCTTGGCATTGTCCGATGACTTCGACCGATTCAAAACCATAACGTTTGATAGCTGCTTCAGCCAAATCTCGCGCGAGTATCAATATGCCTTTGGGTGTGAGGATGCAGTCATAGATAAAGTCAGGATGAACGGAAACGGCCTGGTTGGCAGGCAAGGTCCATGGCGTCGTCGTCCAGATAACGGCATAGATAGGTTCGTCCATCGCAGGCAGGCCAAGCTTAGCGGCGAGCGCTGCACTGTCCTCAACAAGGAATGCGACGTCAATGGCGGCTGAGGCTTTGTCTTCGTATTCGACTTCGGCTTCAGCCAGCGCAGAGCCGCAGTCTACACACCAATGCACGGGCTTCGCGCCTTGATACAAATAACCGTTCGCCAGTATTTCACCCAAGGTGCGCATGATGCCGGCTTCAAAATGGAAATCCATAGTGCGATAAGGATGGTCCCAATCACCTAGTACACCCAGGCGGATGAAGTCAGCTTTCTGTCGCTCGATCTGGCTTGCAGCATATTCGCGGCAAAGTTCACGGAAACGTGCAGCAGGTATGGCTTTGCCGTGCTGCTTCTCGACTTGCAGCTCTATCGGCAAGCCATGGCAATCCCAGCCTGGTACATAGGGCGCATCAAAACCAGATAGCGTTTTGCTTTTGATAATGATGTCTTTGAGAATTTTATTGACCGCATGACCGATATGAATGTCGCCGTTTGCATAGGGTGGGCCGTCATGCAGAATAAACTTGGGACGACCTGCCGCATGCTTGCGTATTTTTTCGTAGCGTTGCTGTTCCTGCCAAAAAGCTAACCATTTAGGTTCGCGTTTAGCCAGATCGCCGCGCATAGGGAACGGAGTGTCGGGAAGATTGAGCGTGTTTTTATAATCAGCCATGAGTATGTGTTAAATGTTGAAAGTAATCGTGAGTTTGTGCCACGTCGAGTGCAATTTGCTGCGTCAGCGTGGCGAGATCGGGGTATTTCTCTTCATCGCGTAGTTTAGCAAGAAAATCAACATGGATGATACGTCCATATAAATTCCCGGTGAAATTCAATAAGTGAATTTCAAGTAAAGGTTGTGCACCGGTTTTAACCGTCGGGCGCACACCCAGGCTGGCAACCGCTGGCAGCGCGTGTTCGGCTATGCCATGCACTTCGACCACAAATATCCCGGTGAGCGGAAGTTTATTGCGGCGCATACGGATATTCGCTGTGGGAAAGCCGAGTTCACGCCCCAATTTGTCACCATGTGCTACACGCCCACTGATGCGATAGGGATGGCCAAGTAATTGCTTGGCAATATCCAGTTCGCCATTGGCAAGTGCAGCGCGGACAGCGGTGCTGGAAACTCGGGTGGTGTCATGGGTGATGCTGTGCATCGCGGCTAATTCGTAGTTATGTTGCGTGGAGAGTTTTTGCAGCAGATCAAAGTTCCCCGTACGCTTTGCGCCAAAACAAAAATCATCGCCTATGAGTAAGTAGCGTGTTTGCAGGCCATCAACCAATATTTGTTGGACAAACTGCTCTGCAGGCATGTGCGCCAATGTCGTGTTGAAATGACAAATATGTGTGTGTGTAATGCCTGCAGCTGCTAAATTCATGAGCTTGTCGCGCAGATTTGATAAGCGCGCAGGGGCGAGTTCTGGTGTGAATAATTCACGCGGATGTGGTTCAAAAGTTACCGCACAAGGTGTCAATTGCCGCGCTCGCGCTATCTCCACCACATGCTGCAGCATAGCTTGATGCCCTAAATGCACGCCGTCAAAATTGCCTATAGTGACGGCGCTGGCATGGTGTACGTGGGGGTGATTGCCGTGAGTGATGCGCATAACCAGATGTTAAATCAGAGAATCGCCAATTTTAACCTAGAACGCTTTAAGCCGCACGGCGGATAAACTGTTTGGCATGTATGCCTAACAAACGCAGGGTGATGAAGTACGTTCCCGCGCCAAGTACAACTAGTCCTGACAAGTGAATAATGCGTTCATGGAAGTGGGTATGCAGCCAGTGTTCTTGCCCGTTCATACCCAGCCACAATACGGCTGCCATAACGATGGTGGCAATGCTGATTTTGGACATGAAACCGTACCAACCGGTTTGCGGTTGAAAGATGCCCTGGCTGCGTAGTTTCCATAACAGCAGGCCTGCATTCAGACACGCGCCTAGTCCTATCGCCAGTGCAAGTCCTGCGTGCTGTAGTTTCCACACAAACATCAGGTTCATTAGCTGTGTCGCGACCAGAGTAATGATTGCTATTTTGACCGGGGTTTTGATATTTTGCCGAGCATAAAAACCAGGTGCGAGGATTTTAACCATAATCAAGCCTAGTAGCCCCAGGCTATAAGCCATCAGCGCCTGGCGTGTCATCCATACGTCGTGAATATGGAAATTGCCATATAAAAATAGCGTGCTAATCAGTGGCACAGCCAATACCGCCAACGCGGCGGCAGCAGGTAACGCCAGCATGAGAGTAAGACGCAAGCCCCAGTCCAGTAATTGCGAATATTGTTTTGTGTCGTTATCGGCGTAATGCTTGGCTAAACTAGGTAGTAATATTGTGCCTAAAGCCACGCCCAGCATGCCTGTTGGAAACTCCATTAATCTGTCAGCATAATATAGCCAGGATACGCTGCCAGTTTCGAGGAAAGATGCAAATATTGTGTTAATCAGCAGGGAGATTTGCGCAATGGATACGCCAAAAACAGCCGGTCCCATTAGTTTTAGAACGCGCCATACGCCTTCGTCATGCCAGTTAAAACGTAAGCGTGGCAATAAACCTAATTTGTATAAAAAAGGTATCTGCAAAGCCAGTTGCAGTACACCACCTAATGCAACGCCCCAGGCCAGGGCCATTGCTGGCGGGTTAATGTGTGGAGCGAGTAGCAGCGTTGCGGCAATCATGGCGACATTAAGCAAAACCGGTGTGAATGCGGGAACGCCAAAACGACTATAAGTGTTGAGTATGCCGCCTGCGAGTGAAACCAGTGAAATGAAGAGTATGTAAGGGAAAATAATCCGCAACATATCGACGGTCAAGGCGAATTTGTCTGGCTCGTTGGCAAAGCCGGGTGCGCTAATGTAAACCACGGCAGGGGCTGCGATGACACCTATCAGGGTGACAACCAGGAGTGCAATGAAGAGCACCGTGGCGACGTGATCGACAAGTAATTTGGTTTCGTCATGGCCGCGTCGGTTTTTGTATTCGGCGAGTATAGGTACAAATGCTTGGGCAAATGCACCTTCGGCAAATAGGCGACGTAACAAATTGGGGATTTTGAACGCAATAAAAAATGCGTCGGTATAAATCCCTGCGCCAAAGCTGCGGGCGATGATGGCATCACGCATAAAACCTAATATGCGCGACAATAAGGTCATGCTGCTCACTTTAGCGAGCGCGTGTAGCAGATTCATTTGCGTGGGTTGCGAGAGATAAAGAGCCGTAATAGTAGCGTTAAAGTGAATAATTCGCTAGCTAAGGCTTGCTATTTGAATATGAGCAACCTATAATTGCGTGTTTTAAGTACCCCGATACAGGAGCCTCACAATATGGCAAATAGCGCACAAGCCAGAAAGCGTGCAAGACAAAACGACTCACAGCGTGCTCATAACGCTGCCCTGCGCTCAACGCTGCGCACCGCAATCAAGAAAGTACAGAAAGCGGTATTGGCTGGTGATAAAGCTGTTGCAACCACCACTTTTAGCGTATCTATGAGTGTGATTGATCGTATTGCTGACAAAAAAATTATCCACAAAAACAAAGCTGCTCGTCATAAGAGCCGTTTGAATGCTGCTGTTAAAGCAATGGCATAAGCTGGATAGTATATGAAAAAAGCCTTACGCATTGCGTAAGGCTTTTTTTTTGTCTGTTGACTGCGTATTGCGTTCAGTCAGGCATGAAATTAGTTGGTTTTAATTTGTTGAGTCTGTAGGATCAATGATATTGAGGTCGTTGGACTGCGCGAAACCCATAAGAAAGCTGTAAGTTGCTGGTTGAGCCTGTTTTAACGCTTTGTTAACGATTACGCATTTGATGCCGTTGATAGTTGTCGGGCGCACAAAAGGTGAGTAGTTCATACGGTGATCTTCACCGAATGTCGATAATGAACCCGATAGGCGTTCAGCCCAGTCACTAGGACGAAAAGTACGGCCAGAAGTGGTGACGCCTTGAATGATAATATCGTTATCGGTAGGTTCGGACATTTTATGTTTACTTCACAAAAAAACAACATGGGCGGGATTTTAACAGACTATCACGCAGTTGCGAATTGATGGAACAATTAGGCTAACACCTGCTAGAATATGGCTAAATAGTTTTTTAGTAAACCCTTAGTTGAAATGGAGCCCAGAATGATACATGAATTACCTGCATTACCTTACGCGAAAGACGCATTGCAACCACATATTTCAGCTGAAACCATAGAGTACCACTATGGTAAACACCACCAGGCTTATGTGACCAACTTGAATAACCTGATTAAGGGTACTGAATTTGAAGCGTTGAGCTTGGAAGACATTATTCTGCAGTCTGCGGGTGGCGTTTTTAACAATGCAGCACAAGTGTGGAATCACACTTTTTACTGGAATTGCCTGAGCCCTAACGGTGGCGGCGCGCCTACCGGTGCATTGGCAGATGCTATTAATGCCAAATGGGGTTCATTTGACGCATTCAAAGAAGCATTCAGCAAGGCTGCTATTGGTACATTCGGTTCTGGTTGGGCTTGGTTAGTTAAAAATACTGCTGGCGAATTAGAGATCGTATCAACTAGCAATGCAGCGACCCCAATGACTAATGGTCAAACCGCGTTAATGACTTGTGACGTTTGGGAGCATGCATATTATGTTGACTACCGTAATGCGCGCCCTAAGTATGTAGAGATGTTCTGGAATCTGGTAAACTGGAACTTCGTTGCTGCTAATTTTGCTGCGTAATATCTGCTAAAATATCAAGCAAAGGGCGGCGTAAGCTGCCCTTATGTTTTTAACTCTACTGAAATCTATCATGTCTTATTTAATGAATACCTATGCTCGGCTTCCTGTGACATTTGTGCGCGGTGAGGGTGTTTGGCTCATGGATGAAGCCGGCAATCGTTATCTCGATGCGTTGGCAGGTGTTGCCGTCAATGGCTTAGGACATGCACATCCTGCTTTGGTCAAGGCTGTATGTGATCAAGCACAGCAATTAATTCACTGTTCCAACATCTATCAAGTGCAGCGTCAGGAAGAGCTGGCAGAGAAGCTTTGCCAATTGTCGGGTATGGATAAAGTATTTTTCTGTAACTCAGGTTGTGAAGCGAATGAAGCGGCAATTAAAATTGCACGCTTGTATGGGCATGGTAAGGGTATAGATACACCTACCATTATCGTGATGGAAAAGTCCTTTCACGGTCGCACCATGGCAACGTTAACAGCGACAGGTAATCGCAAAGTTCAGGCGGGGTTTGAGCCGCTATTATCGGGTTTCGTGCGCGTGCCTTACAACGATGTCGAGGCGGTGCGCCAAGTTGCGTTGCATAACCCTGACGTTGTGGCAGTGATGGTTGAGCCGATAGAGGGCGAGGGCGGGATTGCGATTCCTGATGCGGCTTATTTAGCGCAATTGCGTGAGATTTGTGACGCACATGGCTGGTTGCTGATGCTGGATGAGGTGCAGACCGGCATAGCACGTACAGGTGCCTGGTTCGCATTCCAACATGCCGGGATTGTGCCTGATGTAATGTCACTGGCTAAAGGTTTAGGCTCCGGCGTACCTATTGGTGCGTGTGTGGCGCGTGGCGCTGCAGCAGAGGTGTTTCATCCAGGTAATCACGGTTCTACCTTTGGCGGTAACCCGCTGGCATGCGCGGCTGGTCTGGCAACATTACAGGCAGTGGTAGATCAGGATTTGTTAAATCATGTGCAGCAAATTGGTGCGGACATAGTTTCAGGCTTAGAGCGTGAATTAGCCGGTGTAGCGGGAATTAAATCCATTCGCGGCCTGGGCATGATGATAGGGGTAGAACTGGATCGTCCTTGCGCTGAATTGGTGAAATTGGCATTGGCACAGCATTTGTTGATTAATGTGACGGCGGATAGTGTGGTGCGTTTAGTGCCACCATTGGTGATGAGCGCAGAAGAAGCAGCGCTGTTAGTGAATAAATTAAGCGCGGTCATACGTGAATTTTTAAAGTGAGTTGCTTATGCAAGCCGTTAAACATTTTCTGGAATTCAAAGATTTAACCCGCGAAGAATTTGAGTATATTTTTGAGCGCGCTAAAATCATTAAGGCGCGTTTTAAAAATTATCAAACTTATCATCCTTTGCTCGATCGTACTTTGGCGATGATATTCGAGAAGCAGTCGACTCGCACTCGTTTGTCGTTTGAAGCCGGTATGCATCAGTTAGGCGGTTCTGCGATTTATTTGAATACGCGGGACACCCAGCTTGGACGCGGTGAGCCAGTGGAAGATGCTGCAGAGGTTATCTCGCGCATGGTTGATATTGTGATGATACGCACGTTTGAGCAGGACATTATTGAACGTTTTGCCCAGCATTCGCGCGTACCCGTGATTAACGGTTTGACCAATGAATACCATCCTTGCCAAATTATGGCAGATATATTTACCTATATTGAACGGCATGGCTGCATCAAGGGCAAAACTGTGGCGTGGGTGGGTGACTCAAACAATATGTGCAATACCTGGCTGCAAGCTGCTGTGGTGCTGGATTTCAATGTGCATGTTTCAACACCACCAGGTTATGAAGTAGAGCCAGAGCGTGCTGGTTTGTATGACACCAGCCACTACGAAAGTTTTGAAGATCCGATGGATGCGTGTCGTGGTGCGGATTTGGTGACCACGGATGTGTGGACCAGTATGGGTTTCGAAGCGGAAAATGAAGAACGTAAGCGCGACTTCCAGGATTGGCAAGTCGACGCAGAAATGATGGCGATTGCCGCACCTGACGCATTGTTTATGCACTGTTTGCCCGCGCACCGTGGTGAAGAAGTAGCGGCTGAAGTCATCGACGGTTTGCAAAGTGTAGTGTGGGATGAGGCGGAAAACCGGTTGCACACACAAAAAGCATTAATGGAATATCTTTTGTTGGGAAAAATTGCATGAGCGACGTTAAAAAAGTAGTGCTCGCCTATTCGGGCGGGCTAGATACCTCAGTTATTTTGAAATGGCTGCAGGATGAGTATCAATGTGAAGTGGTAACGTTTACCGCTGATATCGGGCAAGGTGAAGAACTGGAACCCGCACGTGAAAAAGCGGTTAAATTTGGCGTAAAAGAAATCTTCATTGATGATTTGCGTGAAGAATTTGTGCGTGACTTTGTATTTCCTATGTTCCGTGCAAATACGGTGTATGAGGGGGAATACCTGTTAGGCACGTCAATTGCCCGTCCACTGATTGCCAAGCGCTTGATAGAAATCACCAATCTGACCGGTGCAGATGCTATTTCTCATGGCGCTACAGGCAAGGGTAATGACCAAGTACGCTTTGAACTAGGCGCGTATGCGTTGAAACCCGATATCAAAATTATTGCACCTTGGCGCGAGTGGGATTTGCTGTCGCGCGAAAAATTGCTGGCCTATGCCGAAAAGCATGGCATCCCGGTGGAGATGAAGCATAAAAATGGCGGCAGCCCGTACAGCATGGATGCGAATTTGTTGCATATTTCGTATGAAGGTCGTGCACTGGAAAATCCGGCAATTGAAGCAGAAGCTGATATGTGGCGTTGGACAGTTTCTCCGGAAGCTGCACCTGATGCAGCCGAATATGTAGAGCTGGAATATCAGCATGGTGACATCGTTGCAGTTAATGGCGTGTCTATGAGTGCTGCAACCGTCTTGGCTGAACTTAACCGCTTGGGCGGCAAACATGGCGTAGGTCGTCAAGATCTGGTGGAAAACCGCTATGTGGGTATGAAATCACGCGGTTGCTATGAAACACCGGGTGGCACGATCATGCTCAGAGCGCATCGCGCGATAGAGTCAATTACCCTGGATCGTGAAGTTGCTCATCTAAAAGATGAACTGATGCCACGATATGCCAGCCTCATCTACAACGGCTACTGGTGGAGTCCAGAACGTCAAATGTTGCAAACCATGATAGATGCGTCGCAAGTCCACGTAAATGGATGGGTGCGCGTTAAATTGTACAAGGGGAATGTGATTGTGGTTGGTCGTGATTCCAAAACTGACTCTCTGTTTGACGCCAATATCTCTACCTTTGAAGATGATCAGGGTGCCTATAATCAGGCCGATGCGGGTGGTTTTATCAAGCTAAACGCGCTACGTCTGCGTATCGCTGCTAAATTAAGAAAGTGAAAATATGAGTCAATTTGATCAAGTTAGTGTCATTAAACAAGCCAATATTTATTTTGATGGTAAATGCGTATCGCACACTGTGTTATTTGCCGATGGAACCAAGAAAACCATAGGCGTGATATTCCCTAGTCAACTTGTGTTCAACACCGGTTTGCCAGAGATTATGGAAATTAATGCAGGTAAGTGCAAAGTCAAACTTGCAGGTGAGTCTGAATGGAAAACTTATCAGGCTGGTGAGCAATTCAGCGTGTCTGGTAATAGCAGTTTTGATATAGAAACAATTGAAACTCTGGATTACGTTTGCCATTTTGTCGTAGCTTAAAGTTAAGAGTTGATATGAAACGAACAATATTACTAGGTGGTTTGCTGTTGATGCTGGCAGCGGCGAATAGCTTCGCCATGACTACCGATGAAGCGAAAATGGTTAGTGATGCCGCTGCTCGGGGTAGTGCTAGTGCACAAGTGCTGTTGGCCGTCATGTACAAACACGGTGATGGTGGTTACAGCAAAAATGACCAGCAAGCGGTTTATTGGTATGAAAAAGCCGCACAGGAAGGCAATCCTTATGCGCAAATGGCATTGGGGGATATGTATGAGCAAGGTTCAGGTGTTAGTAAAAATCTGAAAGTGGCTGCGGACTGGCGTGAGAAAGCAGCTAAGCGTGGCAATGTGCAAGCGCAGTTGAAACTGGGTCAAATGTATCTGGTGGGTGCAGGTGTTGTCAAAAATATCAATCAGGCAGAATACTGGCTCAATCGTGCTGCTGTAGCCGGTAACAGTGAAGCACAATTTGAGTTGAATAAGCTGTATCGCAATCCAGATTGGGCTAAACACAATCCAGCGCTGGCAAATGACTGGTTAGCTAAATCGGCTGCGCAAGGTTACGAAGATGCAGTTGCATTTGCACACTTTTTCGAGCATCTGGGATTCGAGGCCAAAGAAGATTTGAGTCAGCGTGCGCCGCACTTACGTAAACTGGCGGCCGATGGTGATGCCGAAGCGCAGTATCAGCTGGCCATGCGCTATGAACATGGTATCGGAGAGAAACATGATAATGCGCAAACGATGTATTGGTTAAAGTTGGCGGCTAACCAAGGGCACATTATGGCAATCAAGAGTTTGATTCATATTTATACGCTGGGTTTAGATGGTAATGCAGTAGACCCTGCTCAAACTAAATATTGGCAAGATAGATTACAGGGTGTGAAGAAATAATGGATGATTTTTTTGATTTGGTCAACGGCTCATGGAATGATTTTGCCAGCTTTTTGATCTGCGCGTTATTGTTGGGTTTATATCATTTGTATTTGTTTTACAAGGTTAAAAAGCGTCCGACTTACACTGTACAAGCCGTCAATCGCATAGCTCGTACAGCATGGGTAGAAACCATCATGAATGAGCGTCGTGACGTTCTGGCTGTGCAGACCCTACGTAACTCTACAATGGCAGCGACGTTTCTGGCTTCTACGGCAGTGCTGTTGATCATTGGCGTGCTTACGCTAAGTGGACAGGCAGCGAATTTGAACACGACTTGGCATGCATTAAATGCGCTAGGAGCGACACATAATTCAATCTGGTTAGTTAAGTTGCTGGTGTTGCTAAGTGATTTATTCGTTGCGTTCTTTTGTTTTTCTATGTCCATTCGTATCTATAATCATGTGGGTTTCATGATTAACGTACCGCTGACTCTGAATCACAAAATGATTTCACCGCAGCATGTTGCTTTGCATTTGAATCGCGCGGGAAAATTTTACAGTATGGGTATGCGTGCTTATTATTTCTCTGTGCCTATGGTATTTTGGTTGTTTGGTCCACATTTCATGGTGATTTCAACCATACTGCTGATTTTTGTTTTATATTTCCTTGATCGTGCGCCTAAAGTTATGGCGGATGATTATGCTGCCTAAAGGTGTGAATTATGCCAAGTTTTGATATTGTGTCTGAAGTAGATAAGCAAGAAGTTAAAAACGCAGTGGAGCAAGCAAATAAAGAAGTTTCTACCCGGTTTGATTTCAAAGGTACCGATGCGCGTGTAGAGCAAGCTGATTACGTATTGACGGTATTCGCTGACAATGAATTTCAGCTCGAACAGGCACAAGAAGTACTCAACAATAAGCTGATTAAACGCAGTGTAGATATTAAATGCCTTGATTTTGACAAAGTTGAAAAAATTACGGGTAATAAAGTAAAACGTACAGTGACAGTTAAAACCGGTGTTGAAATTGAATTGGCAAAAAGGATTGTTAAGGAAATTAAAGACAGTAAACTGAAAGTTCAAGCTAGCATACAAGGTGAGACTGTACGGGTAACCGGGGCTAAGCGTGATTTGTTGCAGGATGCGATTGCATTAGTACGTAAGCAAATTCCCGACTTCCCCTTGCAATATCAAAACTTTAGAGATTGATGCGTTGCTGATAACAAGCATAGTGTAGTATGCTTAACTTAGATTGAATCACTAGCTTAAGGACGACAAAATGATAATCCGCGACATATTAACGGTTAAAAGTGATGATATTTGCGCGATCAGCCCTATGCAAACGGTAGCGGATGCTGTCAGTCAAATGGTAGCGCATGACGTGGGTTCGTTGGTCGTTCGTCAAGATGGCGTAATGGTCGGGTTGTTGACCGAGCGCGATGTGCTGCGTGGTATCAGTAAATTGGGTGGCACTTTTGTTACGCATAAAGTGAGTGACATGATGGTTACTGAGCCGATTATTGGGAGCCCAACTGATACGGTTGATTATGTGCGCGGTGTGATGACTGAAAATCGAGTCAGCCATCTACCGGTGATGGAGGGTGATAATCTTTTAGGTATTATTTCATTCCACGACGTCGCACGAGCCTGCCTGAATGCGGCTGATTTTGAAAATCAGCTACTCAAACGCTATATCAAGCACTGGCCTGAATAAATAACGTAAAACGCCACCTTTACGGTGGCGTTTTACTTGGTACTTTACTCAATTACCTTGGCCGTGACCGTTGTCATGCCCTTTTTTATTACCATTCCCTTTGTCAGGCTTGTTGCCATGATCGTTTTGATTGCGGTAATTGTCTTTACCTTTATTATGGCTTTTTTGATAATGCGGTACATAGACTTGGTTGTACCAATTATCTTGCACAAAATAAACTCGTTGACCACAAGCATTGTATTCGTGGCAATGTTTGCTCCAGTGCTTGGCATGACCAGGTGGCACATGTAAATAAATGGGTGGGCGGCTGACGGAGACGCGCTCAACGATAATAGGCTGACGATAAATCAACTGCGGGGCTGGATAATTCCCTATGTTAATCTGCCCATAAAATCCAGGTTGACCGACACTGACTGAGACGCCCACATCAGCAGCTAAACTGGGCGTAATCATGGCGGCACTCATCAGTACTGAAAATAATAATCGTTTCATATGCTATACCTCTACCGTTGGGTTGATGGACAGGGGGCTGTATCACCCCATTTTTATTATAGGTCACTATTTGAGATAGTGATGTATTTTTAATAATAACAGCTGCAGTTATGAGTTGTTTTTGAGCAGGTCAATAAATTTATCTACTGGTACAGGTTTGCTGAACAGATACCCTTGAAAGGCGTGGCAACCGCTCGATTCAAGAAATTTATATTGCGCTTCATTTTCTACACCTTCAGCGATGACATTCAGTTCAAGTGCCTTGCTCATTGCGATGATGGTTTGCACGATGGATGCATCGTCAGGATCGCTGACTATGTCGCGAACAAATGACTGGTCAATCTTGATTTGACTCAGCGGTAATCGTTTCAGGTATTGCAGCGAGGAATAACCGGTGCCAAAGTCATCCATGGAGAAAGTTACATCAAGCATTTCTATTTCGCGCATTTTGTTAATAGTGTCTTCAACATTGCCCAGCATGGTGCTTTCCGTCAATTCCAGTTTGAGCTGTGACGGCTTCGCGCCACTATCTAGTAACACACGCTGGACTTGAGTGACAAAATCAGGTTTATGGAACTGTTTGGCACTGACATTAACCGCCAGCGTCAGGTTGCGAGTCAGGTCATCATCTTGCCAGGCCGCCAGTTGCGCACAAGCGGTTTCCAGTACCCACAATCCTATCGGCACGATAAGACCAGTTTCCTCGGCAAGGGGAATGAATTGTGCAGGTGAAACCAGTCCATGTTCAGGATGTTCCCAGCGCAAGAGCACTTCTGCACCAATGGCATGACGTAGGTGATCTACTTGAATTTGATAATGCAAACAAAACTGGTGTTTTTTGAGTGCAAGACGCAGTTCATCTTCTAGTTTAGCGCGGGTGTCTATGGCTAGCTGCATACTGGGGTCGTAGAAGCTGATATCGTTGCGGCCATTTTTCTTGGCTTGATACATCGCTGTATCGGCATATCTGAGCAAATCTTCCGGGGATTCCTGATGGCCATGAAACAGCACAATACCTATACTCGATGAAATATTACACAGGCGCTCATTGAGTATGTAAGGCTCATTCAGAGTGCAGCGTATTTTTTCAGCAATCTTTTCGGCATATATTGCCGCCTTGTTGAGTTCAGTCCCTAGCGTTTCCAGCACGACCAGAAATTCGTCACCACCCAGACGCGATACCGTATCGCCTTCACGTATGCTGGACTGTAGCCTGTTTGCAACCTCGATAAGTAACAGGTCGCCTGTAATATGACCTTTAGTGTCATTGATGATTTTGAAATTGTCCAGATCGATAAACAGCACTGCCCCGTATTGAGCGTTGCGTGAACTTACCGCAAGCGCCTGGTTTAAGCGTTCTATCAACATAAGCCGATTTGGTAATTGTGTCAGCGCGTCATGGAACGCCATTTGTTGGATTTTTTTCTCAGCTTCCTTGAGGTTAGTTACGTCATAGAACCAGCCTAAGTTAGTTTGTTCACCCTCATATTCCACTTTGGCAAAAGATGCCAGGACCCAAGTTGTTCCGCCTGTCGGGATTTTCAGTTCAAGTAACTGGTCTGTGACGGATAAGCCACTGTCGAGTTTTTGTAGAATGTCGTCATAATCCTTGGGGTTGGCATAGATTTGTGTTGGATCTGAGCCAATAATCTGATTTCGTGGGGCATGACACATGTCGGCATAGCGTTGATTAGCAAATAAAACCTTGCGCCCATACGATCCTGTAATTCGTACTGCAATCGGGCTGGTTTCCAGCATGAAGTGGAATCTGGCTGCATTATTATGGATAGTTTCTTCAGCCAGCTTGCGTTCGGTGATATCTATTTCCACACCATCCCAAATAATCCGCCCATCTTCAAGATGCCGAGGAGCCGCACAGAAATGCATCCAGCGCAGTCGGCCATCATGATGACGCAGTCTGAGCACCTCATCAAATACCGCCATATTTTCTGCCGAGTTGCGCTCGGCTGCATTTTGCCCAATGCTATCTTCTTCCAGTATCTGTCCGAACAGCGCCATTGGTTCACGCAGCACCTCCGCCGCGCTCACCCCATTCAACTGTTCCACAGTTTCACTAACGTGCATGAAGTGTTTATTACCATCTCTATCCTGAACGACTTGGTAGACCATGCAATTTGGCAGATTATTGCTTAATGCCCGAATTCGTAACTCACTTTCACGCAACTTACTTTCGGATTCACGAACCGCCTCGAAGGGGGCGCGTATGCTCACTATAAAAGTGGCCCAATACAATAAGCCATAAGCTACTAATTTATAGGTATGACCAAATATATTTTGGAAGTCAGAAGGCGATATATATGAGGTAAACGAAATCTCACCTACACCCATGACGAAGCAGGACAATGCCAGTACGAAATAGCGTGATTGATTACTGCGGAGAGCTTGTCGCCAGAGCAGGATTGCTACTGCGATATAGGTAACGCAGAGAGCGTATTCGTAAATCGTCTTGAATTGCGTGACACCCGCACCCTCAATAAAGGTCAGTGGGAACGCATTGATTTGATAGGAACCAAACCAGATTAACAGACCAGAAACAGCGAGCCCGAGTAACAGTGAGAATCTGCGGGATAGGCTTGGCACCCAGTTGACGGCGAGTAAGCCCATGGTGGCGACTTCAAAAGTTCGACCCATGAGCCAGAAAAATATTGCTCTTGGTGTGCCGCTATCTGCCAGAAAGGGTGGCATCCCCGCATACGTGAGGGCATGAACCAGATCGCAACAGGCTACGATCACAAAGCCAGTGATTAAAACATTAGCAGAATGTGCGGATTTCGCGTCAAAGGTATGCCAGGAAACGATAACGATGAGGACAGCAATAATGATGGCAAACAATTCCATCAGTAAGTGTACCGCCAGTATGCTGGTATGGCCTTGTGCCAGCTTGGTGAAAGGTGGCGCCGTCATTGTCAGTATCAAAGCGAAAACCGCAAAGGCGCCAAATGCCAATACCGTATTTTTGAATCGGGCGTTCGCTGATGTCTCGCTTATGTTCAATCTGGCAACACCCCATCAATTAACGACTAAAGTACCAAGTATAAAAACCGTTTTATTGCAAATTGAAGTGTTGTCAGAACAAATCATGTTTTGAGCATATCTGAGCAATCAGATGCTGTCAACAAGCTGTCAAGCTTGGATTTATCTGGTTTTTCGCTTGTTCTGCAGGCCGGTGAGGTAGCGTGGTTGAATCTGACTAAGTACCCAACGCACCAATAAGACTATGAATAAACTTGATGCCCATCCAGCCATTACATCTGCCGGGAAATGTGCGCCTAAACTGATGCGTGAGATACCAACCCACAAAATAAAGAACACACCGAGTATTCTTAATTCATGCCGCAAAATCGGCCAGATACTTGCGATTACCAGCATCGCGAACGATGAATGCCCACTTGGCAGGCTATGGTGAAATTCTGGTGCGCCGATAATGTGTAAACTCGCGATGGGTAATGCCAACGGAGGGCGGGGAAAATCTAATAATGGTTTCAGCATTCCCAACAAATAGCCGTCTAATACATAAGCGATACTAAACACGGCCAGCGTATTTACCCATAATGTTGTGTGCTGCTGATAGTACGTAAAATTGGTGGTTGGTATTTTGCTAACCGCAATGACCGCAAACAAACTTAATGCTGCCAGGTACAGAGGGAAAAGCTGATGGTTAGCTAACATCGTACCCATGAGCATCAAGCTATCCCAGTTATCAGGATGAAAATTGTTGATGGAATGGAACAGGGTGACATTTAACCCACCCCAATCATAAAATATGGCCTTCATAGCATTGCTGCAACCCACAAACCTATGCCGCCCGCTGCTGCAATGGCTGCGACTGAAAACAGCCATTTTTTACGTGTGAGTACCGTGATAGAGGCCAGTGAGATGGCAATCTGTATCAGGGTCATGGCTTGCGCCAGGCGATGATGTGGATACATGACCTGGTCACTGTCGGCATTGGCCTTGGCTGACTCAGCTTCAAGTGCCTCGGCTTTTTGTTTAATTGCTATTTTGTCTTGTGTATATTTGTCGATTTGTTTTTGATAAAAAGCCTGTTTTTCTGCAGGTGCGATATCAGCTGCAAGCTCCATCAAATGCTGTTTACTGCTTTTTGATTCATAGAAATTCCATTGATCAGATGCCTGTGTTTTTTTAAGCACGGCCTCATTTTTGAACATCATGGCTTCGTTTTGAGTTGCGCCACCCTGGTAACTGACTACCGCACCCAGTGATGCCAGAATGGCGGTAAAGATGGCAACATATTGACCTAAACCCGCACCTTTTTCTGCATCATGCTCTACAGCATGATCATGTGCACCGTGCACATGAAAATCGTGACCTGACATTATTTCCCCTTGATTATTCAAACACGGCGTAAATTGGCACTATGGCTGTATTCAATAAATATCAGCCATAGCGAATAAGATTACCAGCCATCACCACCTGCATCACCGCCGCTATTTGTGCTGTCGTCGTCCCATGATGAGCTATCGGTCATGCCAAAATCGGACCCCCCCATGTCATATTGTGGTTGCGGACTGCTTTGAACCGATGATGCATTATCATTACTGGTATTCCCACTCGTAGTTGAATTCGAACTATCGGTAAAATGATGCATTAATGCCTCACCAGCAACGATACCTGCACCGACAGCCGCACCCGTAGCCAAACCAGAAACGATGCTACCGCCTATGCCGCTGCCTGATTGCGCCGGATAAGGTGCAGCGGGTGATCCCGACCAATTGTTTGGGCCACCGTTTGGAATGGGGTAGCCTTGAGCTGGCATGCCGTTACTTCTCGCGTTGCCTTGGTAAGCATCGTTTTTACGCGCCAGCATGGATTTTATTAACCAAATTACCAAAGCTATGGCTGCCAATCCAATTATTAGCAGCATCCATGGGAAAGGCTGTCCACTAATGGGCATTGCAGCCGAGACTGTGCTGTTAGCCATGCTGGATGGTTGGCTGGCAGCAATCCGCTGTTTCAGATTAAGTACGGCTTGTGGTTTCGCAAAAGGCAAACCAGGGGCGAGCCGTTCTGCGGTTTCGAGTTCTGTCTTGGCAGTCGTTAATACGCCCCGTTTTGCCAGTATTTCTGCATTTACAAAATGGGCTTTGGCGCTTTCTGGATGCGCCTGCAGTACCTGTTCAACCATGTGCTGCGCTTCATCTAACTTGCCTGACTCGGCCGTCTGATAAATCTGATGTACCGTAGGCAGATTGTCTGCATAAGCGGTATTGCCTATGAAACATAGTGCGATTAATAATTTAATGACAGTGAACATAAGAATTCCTTTTTGAAATTTACGCAGCTTTGACAGCATGAGATGGTGATGGGTTCGGCTATTTTAATCATACAGTGTGCGGACATGAGTTTTTGTAACTGCCAAAAATTTCAAAAGGTAAGGTACTTGCTGCCGTCTAACTCATTTTCACTACTTACTTAGTTGTTTGTGTCTTGTTTACAGGATGCCCGTATCATCAGTGAGAGTAACGCAGTCAGGTTAATACTCGTTGACAGGCTTTCGTATGAGGCTAGCTCTGTTGTGTGATTGTTGGGGAATGTAGCAAGAACCAGCACCTTAAAAAATAGGCTGTTGTTGGACTGCATTATCCGTGAAAGATAAAAAATTAATAAAAAACCCGCACTTAGGCGGGTCTTTGTACCGTGCTGGACGGTGTTAAATGGTGTCTTGGTGGAGGTAAGCGGGATCGAACCGCTGACCTCTTGCATGCCATGCAAGCGCTCTCCCAGCTGAGCTATACCCCCACAAGGAAGCGCAATTATAGGCAGGCTGCGGGGTTTTGTAAACACTGCGGGTTGAATATGTTTCAAGGCAGCAGTTTTTCTGGATTGAGCAGGTTGTGCGGGTCGAATTGCTGTTTTATCTGGCGCATGATGGTCAGGCTGTCGGGGTCGATTTCCATGGTGACATAGGGGCGTTTTTCGCTGCCTACGCCGTGTTCACCAGTGAGGGTGCCACCTAGTGCCAGGACTTGGCTGAACAGCTCATGCAGCGCGCATTTGGCGCGTTGCATTTGGTCGGTATCAGCAGGATCAACCATGATGTTGACGTGCAAATTGCCATTGCCTGCGTGTCCGAAGCTGACGATGGGAAGCCGATAGGTATGGGCGAGGTGTTCGATATGGATGACCAGCTCTGCCAGGCGAGATACCGGTACGACGACGTCTTCGTTGATCTTGAGTGGGGCGATGGCTTTGACTGCGTGGGATAGGGCTTTGCGTGCTGTCCATAACGCGGCTACTGCATTTTTATCGCTGGCGATTTGTAGGTCTAACATGCCAGTGCCTGTCAATGCAGCCTGGAGTGCATGAATTTGTCGCGGCAGATCGTCCGTTGCGCCATCGGCTTCGACCATGAGTAGTGAGTGTGTGCCTGTAGGTAAATCAGTTGCGGCGCCTGCGGCCTGGATAGCGCGGATGGAGAAGCTGTCCATGAATTCTAATGCGCAGGGTATGACGGCTTGGTTCATCACGCGACTGACAGCGCGGCAAGCATCTGAGTTGCTGGCATAGCATACTCTCAGCGTGGCGCGAGCTTCGGGAATAGGAAGCAGCCTTAATGTAGCCTCAGTGATGAGCGCAAGTGTGCCTTCAGAGCCAACGAGTAAACGGGTTAGGTCGTAGCCCATTACGCCTTTGGTCGTGCGGCAGCCGCTGGTGATGCCGCTGCCTGTGCCAGTCACCGCACGTAAGCCCATCACGTAATCACGGGTAACGCCATATTTGACTGCACGCGGTCCCGCAGCATTCATGGCGAGATTGCCGCCGATGCGGCTGTATGCAGCGCTGCCTGGGTCTGGTGGATAGAATAAGCCGTGCTCACGGGCGATGCGATCTATTTCCCCTGTAATCACGCCTGCCTGGACGACGATATAGCGATCTTCAGGATGAAATTCCAGTACCTGATTCATGCATTCAAAGCTGACTACTATGGATTGTGGACTCGGTAAGGCACCGCCGACGTTGCCTGAGCCTGCCCCTCGGGCAATTAGAACTATGCCACATTCGATGGCAATTTGCATGATGGCGACGGTTTCTTCATGGCTACGCGGAAATACTACGGCAAGCGGTAAGCATAGTCGTGGCGTTTCGTCGTGGCTGTAGATTTCGCATGTGCCGGGATCGGTGATGACGCGGTGTTCATCAAGTGCGGCGACAAGCGCGGTGATGGCGAGCGGGTTAAGTGCAATAGTCATGTTGTACCTTTGATACATTTTGTAACAGCTTAGTAATTTTTCGGTATGATAGTTTGGATATGATGGCAATCATCCAATTGGGATATGATTTTAGGAGCATACCATGAACAAAACGCTAGTTTGTATTTTAGGTTTGGCATTAGTTACCCCTGTTTACGCGGCGACGTCCGCGCCAATGGATAGCATTGGTGGTCAGCCTAAAATGATGAATCCGGAAGGGATGCACGATATGTTGATGCAACGTTTTAAGCAGTCTGATGTTGATCAAAGTGGGGCGTTGAGTCGGCAGGAAGCGCAAAATATGCCTATGCTGGCACAGCATTTTGATGAATTAGATACTAACCACGATGGTCAAGTGAGTATGCAAGAAGTGCAGGCTGCATTCATGCAGCATATGCAACAGCAAAAATCAGCGAGCATGATGAAAAACTGAGTAGGCAATGGGCGTCAATAAAAAACGGCAGGGTTTAAAACCTGCCGTTTTTTATGGTTGCAGCTGATGCAAATTAATTACGCCAGCATCGCATCTGCAGCTTTGAAATAGTGACGTGCATAAGCAAGCAATTGAGCATCAGATGGGTGATCCACTGTCTCTACACCGATAATATTGGCTGCCATGTCGTGGTCATGGTTGTGTATATGTTTGATTAAATTTATTTTTGCATTCGAAGGGCCGACAATAAGAATTTCCTTGGTGCCGCGTAGCGCTTCTGCTACTTCATGGTAGTAATGCTGGTCTTCTGCTGCATGACCGGAAGCGATTGAACCACGTTTGTTGTGCAAATGGCGTGGCGCTTGAGCAGGTTTTACGACTGAAGTTTCTACGTCACTTGGGTTAATGCCTATGATATGTGCTTCAACGTGGTCGATCCAAACAATAGCGTGGGTGTGTGACATGATATGCTTTCTGAAAAGTTAACGGGATGACGTTGTCCTAATTATCACGTCTGGGCAATGAAATATCAATGCTTAAGTCGAGATTTTTTAGTAATGGTTGTGGTTGGTGAATGGCGTGTTAGCAGGTGACTTTTAAAAAGTGAGCTTTGCTCATGATTCGAGCAAAGCTCATTTTATTGACTAACGTTTACTTCACTTGTTCAAATAACAATTTAATAATTTTATTTGCTGTTTCAGGTTGAGCAGCTTCACCCTTGGCGCTGAGTACACGCACCGTGGTCGCTGTGGCGGCCGGATTTTCAGCGAGCTCTACCTGGTATTGCTCGGTACTGATCTTGTTGCTGCTCTTCCAGAATGCAAGTTTACTCAAGAAGCCTTTTTTATTGCCAGTTTCGTTATCGACTTCGGGATCAACATAACGTACAAAATAAACACCTTTGGCACGGTTGCGATCTTCAACGGTGAAACCGACGCGGTCTAGCGCTAAACCGACACGTTGCCATGCGCGGTCAAACGGGTCGTTAACAGTCAGGGTATTGTTGCCTTTACTGTCTTTAGTCATTTCAGCACGCTGAGCCTGGCTATTGTCAGCCATCAAGGCGGCAGCGCGAGATTTTTCCACACCGAGCTTGACCATGAGGCGGCTGAGCATTTCTGCTTCCAGACTAGGATCAGCTGGACGTGGTTGCCAAACGGTGTGTTTGCTGTCACTGCCATCATAGACTTCTATCATGCCGCGATGGCTGATGTAGATCTCGGTTTCTGCTGTATTGCCAGACGCACGCTCAATACGGGTGCGGAATTTGTCGCGTTCGCCAGTTGAGTACAAACCATCCAATACTTTACCTATGGTATTGCGAATGAAGTCCTGTGGTATCTTGGCACGGTTTTCAGCCCAGTCGGTTTCCATAATGCCCGTAGCTGGATTCTCCTGGCTGAGGATAAAGCCGTTTTCTTGCCAGAATTCTTTGATAACAGGCCATACTTTTTCTGGCACCTGATCCACTACCAGCCAGCGCTCGCTGCCTGCGCGTTCCAGACGTACTTTGTCCTGGGTAGGCAAAACGGTACTGCTGCTTGTGCTTTTATCACCGCGCTCAGCGTTGTAAGCGGAATAAGTAGCGGTGCCTGACGGGCTTAAATCAGGTACTTTATAACGGCCATCAGTGGTAGGTGCGGTTAAATCAGGCGGTACTTCCAGTGTAGGGATTTTACCAGCCGATTTGTAATCGATTTTTTTGCTCTCGAGGATGTCTAGGCTGCCACATCCACTTAAGCTCACAACAATGCCAGCACAGACGAGTGCTACGGGTAATGATTTACGTTGCATAATAATCCTTAAATTGCGTGGGCAAGGCGCATCGCTGCGCGCAGGGTTTCGTGATGTTCAGGAGCAAGTTCGGTCAGTGGTAAACGGATGCCGTGTCCCATTCGACCCATTTCCGCCAGCGCCCATTTGACTGGAATGGGGTTGGCTTCGACGAATAATTTGCGATGCAAGCCAAACAGGCTGTGGTTAATGTCACGACCACGTTGCAGTTCACCGTTAAATGCGGCGACACACAACTCATGCATGGCACGTGGTGCGACGTTGGCGGTAACAGAAATCACACCGTGCCCGCCTAACAGCATGAATGCGTAAGCGCTGGCGTCGTCGCCTGTGTACAGGGCGAAATCTGCCGGCGCGCGCATGATTAAATCGGTGGCGCGTTCCATGCTGCCGGTGGCGTCCTTGATACCGACGATATTAGGGATCTGCGCCAGTTGCAGCACCGTGTCGTTGCTAATGTCGCTGACGGTGCGTCCGGGTACATTGTAGAGGATGAGCGGTAATTCAACTGCTTCAGCAATCGCTTTAAAATGCTGATATAAGCCCGCTTGCCCTGGCTTGTTGTAATACGGGGCTACAGATAAACCATAATCAGCACCAGCTGACAGCGCGCATTGGGTAAGATTAATGGCTTCGCGTGTTGAATTGGCACCTGTGCCTGCAATCACGGGCACACGGCCAGCCGTTTGTTCAACGACAGTGCGGATCAGGCTGCAATGTTCGTTAAAGTCCACCGTAGGCGATTCGCCTGTGGTGCCAACCACGACGATGCCATCGGTGCCCTCAGCGATATGCCAATCAACCAGCGCGCGTAAACTCGGCAAGTCGAGACTGCCATCGGCAAACATGGGCGTGACTATAGCGACTAAACTACCTGTGAGCATGTTGTGTACCTAATCCAAACAATAATGATATTCTGTGAGTTTACCCGATAACTGATATTGAGAAAACTCAGGAGTAGCAGATTGGAACATTTATTAGCCGCAGCACGCAAAAATGAACTAAAACTCAAGCGGTTTGGCGAGTTAGAGCGTTTGCTCATGACCACGCGCGTATTTTCGCAATTGGTGATGATTATGCTGGTTGATTTCCGTCGTTATTTCGATTTGGATGAAGTGAATTTAGTGCTGCTTGACTCCTCGGGTGATTGGTTAAACACCCTAGGGGCGCCGCAGGCGGCAGAGTTAACCGCGTTGGGCATGAATTTAGTGGATGGTGAGCACACCTTGTACCAGCGCTATGCTGATGATTTTCGACCTTACTTAGGTGCATTTAATGCAGAGCTACATGCTGACTGTTTTACCAAAATGGGTTTGGCCAGTGTCGCGTTGATACCATTAGCGCGGCAGGGTAATTTATGTGGCGGCTTGCATCTGGCAAGCCGTGATCCAGACCGTTTCCAGACGGGTGATGGCACTTATTTTCTGGAACGATTGGCTGCGTTTTTGCTGATGTGTCTGGAAAACTCACAATATTTTGACAAGCTGGAGCGTTTTGGTTTAACCGATGCACTTACGCAAGTGAATAATCGTCGATACTTTGATGCCCGTCTTAAAGAAGCTGTTAGCCATGCACTGCGCCACCAACAACCGTTGGCGGCAATGATGTTTGATCTGGATAATTTTAAACAGGTGAACGATCAGCATGGGCATCAGGGGGGTGATAGTGTGTTGCAACAATCCGCTATTTTGATACAAGACTGTTTGCGGGCTAGTGATAGCTTTGCGCGATATGGTGGCGAGGAGTTTATCGCGCTGTTGCCGGGGACAGGTGCGGCTACGGCCATGGAGATTGCTGAACGGATACGATTGTGCATTGCAGGGCATGTGTTTGCCGTATCTAACTCGGTATCGTTGAATCTGACAGTTTCGATTGGTGTTGCGCAGCTGCAATTGGATAATGTGGATGAGTCAGTTGCCGCGCAAGGTTTGGTGCGCGATGCGGATGCTGCATTATATCGGGCCAAGCAGCAAGGACGTAACTGCGTGATTGCGGCATGACGGTCGCTGTAAATGTCGGAATTTTAGACGCTGAGGTTTTGGCACGAGTGAATGGCGCGCCACTCACTGCTTTTCCCGACGATTTGTATATTCCGCCTGAAGCATTAGCCGTCTATCTCGGCGCGTTTGAAGGGCCGTTGGATCTGCTGCTATACCTTATCCGCAAGCACCATTTGGACGTGCTCGACATTCCTATGGCGCGACTGACTGCGCAATATATGGAATACGTGAATTTAATGCGCAAATCGCAATTGGAATTAGCGGCTGAATATTTGCTCATGGCGGCATTGCTCATTGAAATCAAATCGCGCATGTTGTTGCCGCGTCCTGCTGCGATAGATGATGACGAGGCTGATCTGGATCCGCGCGCGACATTGGTGCGGCGCTTGCTGGAATATGAGCAAATGAAATTGGCGGCGCAGCAAATTGATGTGTTACCTCGATTAGGCCGTGATTTTTTGACAGCGCACAGCTGGCGCGAACAGGTGGTGCGGTTGTTGCCCCAGGTAGACAGCAATGATTTACGTGATGCCTGGCTAGGTTTGGTTGCGCGGGCAGGAACGCGACGCCACCACCAAGTGACGCAGCAAGTGTTATCTGTGCGTGAGGCGATGGGACAGATATTGAATACGCTACAAGGTGATTTATTCATGGAATTCACTTGTTTATTTGAACCGGAATTAGGCGTGTCGCATGTGGTGGTGAAGTTTCTGGCGATGCTGGAGCTGGCGCGTGAGCATCGCGTCGAAATCACACAGAATATGGCATTTGCGCCGATATATGTGCGTTTGGCAGGAGTGGATGTATCAGTCTTATGAATATCAGCGAATTAAAAAATATTTTGGAAGTAATGTTGTTTGCGCACGGCGAGCCTTTGACTATCAGCGAGATGCGCGCTGCGTTAACCGGGGATTTGAGCGCAGAGCTGATATATCGGGCGTTGAATGAATTGCGTGCAGATTGGGAAAATAAAGGTTTGGCATTGGTGGTTGTGGCTGATGGCTGGCGTTTCCAAACCCGTGCTGAATATCAAACCTACCTGCAACGACTCAGTCCGGAACGTCCACCCAAATATTCGCGTGCTGTGATGGAAACGCTGGCGGTGATTGCCTACAAACAGCCAGTCACGCGTGGCGATATTGAGGAAATTCGTGGCGTTACGGTGAATACGCAAATCATCAAAACGCTGGAGCAGCGTGAATGGATTAAAACCGTGGGGCATAGAGAAGTTCCGGGTCGTCCTGCGTTGTACGTCACTACGCCACAATTTCTGAGCGATTTGAATCTGCGCGCGCTGGCGGAATTGCCGCCACTGGCTGAGCTGGGGCAATTAGTCGCACCGAATCCCTATACCTTAGACCTGGAATTGTCATCAGATGCAGCGGAGTGACGTATAATTAAGCATTGTTAGTCAGCATCGGAATCACCATGGCCGCATCTCCTATTCGTCGTCCAAGTAAACCTGCCACTCCACCCAAGCCTGCGCGCCAAACGCAGGAGCCGGATAAGCCAAAAAGCCGTCCAGACCGCCCCGCACGTGCAACGCGACCTGCCGCGCCGGTGCATCCAAAAGTGCCTGAGCCAGTCGAATTGATCGATGAAGAAGAAGTCGCACCAGCCGAAGGTCATAAATTGCAAAAAATGCTCGCCGCAGCGGGGCTAGGTTCGCGCCGTGAAATGGAAACGTGGATAACCGCTGGGCGAGTATCAGTCAATGGCGTAAATGCCACATTGGGCGACCGTATCGTACCAGGCGACCGTGTGCTGGTGGATAAGCGCCCAGTGAAACTGAACTTTGAAGTCGAATTGCCACGTATCCTGATTTACCACAAACAAGAAGGTGAAATCGTCAGCCGTGACGACCCGAAAGCGCGTAAAACCGTATTCGATGCGTTGCCGCGTGTGCGTAACGGCAAATGGATAGCTATCGGCCGGCTGGATTTTAATACTGAAGGCTTGCTGATATTTACTACCAGCGGTGAACTTGCCAACCGTTTGATGCATCCCAGCTTTGAAGTTGAGCGTGAATACACCGTGCGCATCATGGGTGAATTGAGCCAGGAGCAAATGAAACAGATGACAGCAGGCATAGAGCTGGAAGATGGTATGGCGTATTTTGAACGTATCGCTGAAATGGGTGGCGAAAGTTCAAATCGCTGGTATCAGGTTATTATTAAAGAAGGGCGTAACCGCGAAGTGCGGCGTATGTTCGAAAAAATGGGGATGATGGTGAGCCGTCTTATTCGTGTGCGTTTTGGTATGGTGAATTTGCCGCCACGCGTAAAACGTGGCCAAATGCTGGAGCTGGAATCTGCTCAAGTAGCGTCAATATTGAATTGGGTGGATTTGCCCGTGCCTGAATTTTTGCCGCAAAACCGTCCTCAGGATAAAAAGAGATAAGTGCTATGAAGCTGGAGTTTATATTCTTTGAAGCGGTGTTGCGTGATCGTTTTGTCGATTATTTAATGGGTTTGAACCTGAAGAGTGAACATCGTGATGATCATTTTGGCTGGATAGTCGCTGTGCCAGAAGATCAGCTCGATGACGCGCTGATGAGTAAGCTCGAGGCATATTACGAGGTGTTGCAAGACGAACAGATGAAAATGGTGGAAGCCGCTGAAGGCGGTTTAGAAAAACATGTGGCTGGATTTTGCGTGGATTTGCCTGATGGCAATACCACCACGGTGTCGATTCCACCAGAGCTGGCCAACCGTTTATTGGCTAATTTCAGTATAGAAGAGGTGCACACGATGTTTGCAGCTGTCGCCAAGAGCGCGTTGCAGCCTTATAACGGTCCGGTTTGTAAGCTCTGATGGGCGTGAGTGCATTTCTCGCTATAGGGATAGGCGCGGCAGTGGGCGCGTGGTTACGCTGGGGGCTGGGATTATGGCTAAACCCAGTGTTCCCAACCTTACCTCTGGGTACGTTGACCGCGAATTTGTTAGGCGGTTATTTAATCGGTCTGGCTATCGCTTTTTTTGCTCAGCAGCCCGGTTTGTCGCCTGAGTGGCGGTTGTTGATCATCACGGGTTTCCTCGGCGGCCTTACTACTTTCTCAACTTTTTCTGCTGAAATTTTCACCTTGTTAAGTCGTCAGCAATGGTCCTGGGGCGCATTGTCCGTGGTGCTGCACTTGGCGGGTTCAGTGTTGATGACGGCGTTGGGTGTATGGACTTATAAAGTGCTAAGGGGATGAGTATGGCGCAGGTGTGTTTACGCTTTTATAGCAGCGAAGGTCGGCAACATCATGGCAAGCTACTGCATGTGCGCTTGCTGGAAACCGCGCATGATATGGATGTGAGTGGTGGTACAGTCTTGCGAGCCAGTGCGGGATTAGGGCGGCATGGTATGGCTGAAGACAGCTTTTTTGAATTAGGTGGTGAGCTGCCAGAAATCATCGAATTTATCGCCAGCCAGACGCAGGTCGATGAGCTAATAGCCTGGTGTCATGAGCAGCAATTAAACCTGTTTTATACCGTCACTCCCGTTATTTCGGGATACACGGGGTAATGACCGAACAGCTTATTATATTCGCAGCATCTCTTGCGGCAAATTGGTTCTCGGCATTGTCAGGCGGCGGCGCAGGGTTGATACAGTTTCCTATGCTCATTTTTATGGGTTTGCCGTTCGCAGTAGCTTTGGCTACACACAAGGTCGCCACTGTTGCATTAGGTTTAGGCGCGACCCTGCGCCACCTCAAACACAATCAATTAGAGCGTCGCTTTTCTGCCATTATTTTATTAGCTGGTGTGCCAGGTGTCATTTTAGGCGCATCGGTAATTCTCGCTATCCCACCGCAATTTGCGTTATTCAGCTTGGGTGTATTGACGCTGGGTCTGGGTCTGTATTCAGTTTTCAAGCCGCAATTAGGCATGACGTATACGCCACGCAATCAGACTGGCTCGGCGCTGGTAGTCGGCATGTCAGGTTTGTTTATTATTGGCTTTTTAAATGGCTCGATAACATCAGGCACCGGGCTGTTTTTAACTATCTGGCTGATCCGCTATTTCGGCCTCGATTATCAGCGTGCCGTGGCGTACACCTTGGTGCTGTGTGGCTTGGTATGGAACGGTGCGGGTGCATTAGTGCTTGGCTATCTCGGCCATATTGCCTGGGACTGGATGCCGGCACTGTTGGCAGGCTCTATCATTGGTGGCTACTTGGGCAGCCATATTGCGATTAAAAAAGGCAACGTGTGGATTAAACGGTCATTTGAAATTGTGACTATATTGATAGGTTTGAAACTCATATTCTGGTGAATTATGAACATCCCTGATAGTTTGATTCTGGTAAATTACGACTGGCCATGGCTGGCGCTTGCAGTAGTGCTGGGCTGGACACTGTGGGCTGCGCCCTGGCGCGTGCTGCGGATGCCAAATGTGCTTAATTTGATGCTGGCGGCGTGTGTGCTGGTGCTGGGGTTCTGGCAAATCAAAGCGGGCATACGTCCGGGGCTGAATCTGCATATCCTGGGTGCGACGTTGTTGACGCTGCTGTTTGGGCCGTGGTTTGCGTTGCTGGGGTTGCTGCTGGTGCTATTGCTGGCGACCGCATGGGATGGCGGCAGTTGGCATGCCTATGCACTGAATGCCTTGTTGATGGGCGTGGTGCCTGTCATGGTGAGTTGGACGATATATCGCTTGGCCAGTCGTTTCTTGCCTGCGCATTTGTTTATCTATATTTTCGTCAACGGTTTCATCAGTGCGGGGCTTACTGTGGCATTGACTGGCGTGGCGGCGACGTTCGCCCTGGCTGAGTTGGGCGCGTATACCCTGACCGATTTGATTCATACTTATTTACCTTATTACCTGCTCATGGCATGGTCAGAAGCTGTGACCACGGGCATGTTGATTACCGTATTAGTCGTTTATCGCCCGCTATGGGTGGCGACGTTTGATGATAAGCATTACATACAAGATAAATGACAGAAATCACACCTGCAGTCCCTCGCTATTGGCAACCTGCCAGTATTACTTACCCCGAATCTCTCCCCGTTTCTGCGCGTCATGCCGAAATCAGCTTAGCCATACAGCAGCATCAGGCGATTATTGTGTGTGGCGCGACGGGGTCGGGAAAAACTACGCAATTGCCGAAAATTTGTCTGGACGCGGGACGCGGGCAGCTAGGGCGGATTGCGTGTACGCAGCCACGACGGATTGCTGCGCGTACTGTTGCCTCGCGGGTGGCGCAGGAGCTGGGTACGCGGGTAGGCGAGGGCGTGGGCTACAAGGTGCGTTTTAGCGATCAGGTACGGTCGGACAGTGTAATCAAGGTGCTTACCGACGGCATGCTGCTGGCAGAAACCACGGGTAACCGTGACTTGCGCGAATATGACACCATTATCATTGACGAGGCGCATGAGCGCAGCCTGAATATCGATTTCCTGCTGGGCTATTTGCGCCAGTTGATGACGCGCCGCCCCGAGCTGAAAATCATCATTACTTCGGCGACTATCGACGCGGACAGATTTTCCAAACATTTCAATAATGCGCCAGTCATTGAGGTGTCGGGACGGACTTTCCCCGTGGAAATCCGCTATCGTCCGATTACCGCGCCCGAGCGTAATGATGACAGTAACAAAGCACGCGAGACTGATGAAGAGCAGGTCACGCAAGCCATACTGGATGCGACTGATGAGCTAGTGCGCCTGGGTGAGGGCGATATACTAGTGTTTTTGCCGGGGGAACGTGAGATACGCGACACGGCAGAAGCCTTGCGCAAACACCATCCGCCGCACACCGAGATTTTGCCGCTGTTTGCGCGGCTGTCGGTGAAAGAACAGGAACAGATATTTCAGCCGACTAACGCACGGCGGATAGTCCTGGCGACTAACGTGGCAGAAACCTCGTTGACCGTGCCTGGCATCCGCTATGTGATTGACCCTGGTTACGCACGAATATTGCGGTATTCGGCACGCAATAAAGTTGACCAGTTATTGACCGAGCCTGTATCGCAAGCGTCAGCCAATCAGCGGGCGGGTCGTTGCGGGCGGGTGGCGGCGGGTGTGTGCATACGGCTTTATTCAGAGCAGGAATATGCGGCGCGCCCTGAATATACCGATCCTGAAATTCTGCGCACTTCACTGGCAGGGGTGATTCTGCGTATGTCAGCGCTGCGCCTGGGGCAGCCTGATGATTTTCCTTTTTTGGATGCCCCTGCACCACGTTTAATCGCAGATGGCTATCAGCTATTGGAAGAGCTGAACGCAGTGGATAGCAATCGGCGCTTAACGGCCATCGGCAAGCAATTAGCCAAATTACCGCTAGACCCAAAAATCGGGCGGGTGGTGCTGGCGGCGCAGCAGTTTGGCTGTCTGCGCGAGGCATTGATCTTGTGCGCGGCACTGTCGGTGCAGGATCCGCGTGACCGCCCGCAAGCACAAGCGGGCGCGGCTGATGACAGACATCGTGCTTTTGCTGATGAGGGTTCGGATTTTGCGGGGCTGCTCAAGTTATGGACATTTTATGATGATGCGCTCAAGCACAAAAAATCCAATCGCAAATTACAGGAAACCTGCCGTGAGCATTTTCTTAACCCAACGCGATTACGCGAATGGCGCGAGGTGCATGGGCAATTAGCCACGACTGCGTCTGAACTGGGTTTGCAAGAGAATGCCGAACCTGCGAATTATGAAGCCATCCATAAAGCTTTGTTGACTGGCTTCTTGGGTAATATCGGTGTGAAAATGGATGAGGGTGGTTTTCAGGGCGCGCGTGGCATCAAGTTCTATGTACATCCTGGTTCAGCCTTGGCGAAAAAACCACCCAAGTGGGTGATGGCAGCAGAGTTGATAGAAACTACGCGACTATACGCGCGTACCGCTGCCAAGATAGAACCCGAATGGCTGGAAAGCATCGCGGCGCACTTATTACGGCGTAACTATTTTGACCCGCATTGGCAAAAGAAATCAGCACAGGTCAGTGCGTTTGAGCAGGTGCAGTTATTTGGACTGATTATTATCCCGCGCCGCACGGTGCATTATGGTGTAATCGATGCAGTAGAGAGCCGCCGTATATTTATCCGCTCTGCCCTGGTCGCGGGCGAGTTTGAAACGCGAGCGCCGTTTTTTGCACATAACCAGCAATTACTGGAACAGGTCAGCGAGCTGGAGCACAAAGCGCGGCGGCAGGATGTGCTGGTGGATGAAGAGCGGCTGTTCGCTTTCTTCGATGCCCGCATTCCAGCTGGCATCGTCAATGGTAGCGGCTTCGAGCGCTGGCGGCGGGAGGCGGAACAGGCTAATCCGAAGCTGCTGTATCTGACTCGCGACGATGTGATGCGGCATGATGCAGGCAGTATTACCGAAGACTGGTTTCCGCAGGCTTTGCAATGGGAAGGCGTGAGTCTGCCATTGCAATACCGGTTTGAGCCTGGACATGTGCTCGATGGTGTTACCGTGACCATACCGCTGGCGTTGTTAAACACCTTGCCCGCCTGGCGATTTGACTGGCTGGTGCCTGGCATGTTGCGCGATAAACTGACCTGGTATGTCAAGGCGCTGCCCAAGCATTTGCGCCGTGTGTTTGTACCTGTGCCTGATGCAGTGACTGCGGCGATGAGTGGGCTGCAACCGACAGCGGGGTTGAGCGAATTGCTGGCGGCATGGTTAGCGCAGCGCAGTGGGTTGAAAATCGCTGCAAGTGATTGGCATGATGCACCGCCTGCCCATTTACAGATGAATTTCCGCGTGGTGGATGAGCGTGGCAAAGAGCTGGGTATGGGGCGGGATATCCATGCTTTGCGCCAGCAACTTGGCGAGGCAGCACAGCTGACCTTTAGTGCACCCGATAATAGCTTTGAACGTGCCGGGTTCAAGCGCTGGGAGTTCGGTGATGTGCCACCTACGCTACCGTTCCGTCGTGCGGGTGTGGAAGTGACGGGTTACCCCGCGCTGGTCGATGAGGGTGATAGCGTGGCATTGCGCCTGTTTGATACCGAGCATGCCGCGAATCAGGCGCATAGAGCCGGTTTGGCGCGACTGTTCCGTTTGTATCTGGTTGAGCAGTTTAAATTTCTGGAAAAGAATCTTCCCGATTTTACCAAGCTGGCGCTGGCTTACCGGCCTTTGGGCGATGCCGATACTTTGCGTGCAGAATTGCTGTCGACGATTGCCGATAGAGCATGCTTGGGAGACGAGCCCATGCCGCGTAGCCAGGCCGAATTTGATGCGCAATTAGTCAAAGCACGGGCGCGGATTAAACCTGTGGCTGATGCGCTGACGAAGACGCTAGGGCAGATTTTGACCTTGCATCAACAATTGCAGCCGCAGTTAAAAACACCGTGGGCGCATGTTACTAAGGACATTGCGCAGCAACTGCAACAACTGGTGTATCCACATTTTGTGCTCACCACGCCGTGGAGTGCATTGCAGCATTTGCCGCGCTATCTACAAGGTATAACACAGCGTTTGCAAAAGCTGCCTGATCGGCTTGCGCAAGATCAACAACATACTGCAGCCCTGGCTAATTTCACCCTGCAATGGCAGACGCGTGAGCTGCAGCACAGGAAAAAAGGCATAGTGGATCCGCAATTGGCGGCGTTTAGGTGGCAGCTGGAAGAGCTGCGCATTTCATTATTCGCGCAGCAGTTAAAAACACCACAGCCAGTGTCGATTAAGCGTTTGCAGAAATTGTGGGAGTCGGTGCAGGCATAGGTGTACTCGTTATGCCATGTGAAAACCAGCCATTTCAGCTTAGGCGTGCCTAGAGCTGCAAGTTGCGGGCTTTAATGCGTCGCATCAGTACGAGTTTGGCATCACCTAAGAAGTCGGTAATTTGCAGACCTAGACGGTATTTGTCCTGCGATAGGATGCTATTGCGAATAGCTGCATAGATTTGTATGACGTCAGCTTCGTATTGTGGATCTTTGCTGGGGATTTCTATGATGATGTGGACGGGTTGGGTGGTGATTATAGTTTGGTCGCACTCCACTCTCAAACCAGAGACTGATATATCCTTAATATAGCCGAAAACGCGGAGCGGACCTTTAGCGGTATTAAACATGAGAGCAGCCCGCCAACTGACCGAGAGGCGAGGCTCCTGCCTGCGCTCATCGTTTATTAATTGAGCTGGTGTGAAATCGGCTGAGTGAGATGTTGGCATCGCGTCATTGATACTCAAAGGAATTTTTCGTAGTATCGCATCATTTGAGACCGTAAGTACAACGATTTTTAGTGATGCTGTTGCATGCTAACTAGCCCTGATTTTGGCAGGCGTTCTGTGTTATTTTTTTGCCCCCAGAGCCATCGCGCGTTGTTGGCTGGATGCGGCCGTTTGTTGAGTAGCTGCTTTATCCCAGCTTGGGCTGACCCAGTCGCCGAGCTGGGTTAGCGTCATTTCACCCAATGCATTTATCCATGTGCTGTTTTCATTGAGCGCAGGGATGTAGTGGAATTCACCACCACCTGCCTTGATGAAGTCGGCTTTTACTTCCATGGCAATTTCTTCCAGCGTTTCCAGGCAATCAGCGACAAAGCCTGGGCAGACAACATCGACTCTGCTGGTTTTGGCATGGCCGAGTTCTTTCAGTGTGGCGGCGGTGTAGGGTTTAACCCATTCTGCACGACCGAAACGTGATTGAAAGGTGACGCGATATTGGCTGCTGGATAAACCGAGTGCTTCAGCTAACAGGCGACCGGTTTTGTGACATTCACAGAAGTAGGGGTCACCTTTGTCCAGCGTGTATTGTGGTACACCGTGAAAGCTCATGATGAGTATGTCAGGGCGGCCAGTTTGCATCCAGTATTTTTGTATGTTTTCAGTGAGTGCCTTGATGTAGCCGGCGTCATCATGAAAGTGCTTGATAGTGCGCAGCGCGGGCTGGTTACGTTTACGCATGAGGTAGGTATACACTGCATCCATCGCCGATGCGGTACTGCTGGCGGCGTATTGTGGATAAAGCGGTATGGTTAAAATGCGGTCACAGCCTTGCTCGCTCAAGCGGGTGAGTGCGTTTTCCACGGATGGATTGCCATAGCGCATGGCATAATCGACGACAACAGGTGATTTCACGTGTTCACCTAACCAGCCTTGCAGCAACTTTGCCTGCTTTTCGGTATGAAAGCGCAATGGCGAACCTTCGCGTTTGTCCCAGATGCTGGCGTATTTTTCGGCGGATTGCTTCGGGCGAGTTTGCAGAATAATACCATTGAGGATTAACCACCAGATGGCTTTCGGGATTTCTACCACTCGCGGGTCAGATAAGAATTGCTTGAGATAAGATTTGACTGCTTGCTTGGTGGGTGCATCTGGCGTACCCAGGTTGAGTAGCAATATTCCTGTTTTGGCTGTGTTGGTGTGGATATATTCGGGTTCGGTCAGGTAACGTGGCATAGGAGTTAGTGAAATGAAAGTGCGTTGGAAAGAAGCTTGGCAGTGATGTCCACAATCGGGACTATCCGTTCGTATGCCATGCGGGTTGGGCCGACCACTCCCAGTGTGCCAACAATTTCACCGTTGACTTTGTAGGGCGAGGTAACAACGCTGCATTCGTCTAGCGGGATAACTTCGGACTCGTTACCGATAAATATCTGCACGCCTTCGGCATGCTGACTTAAATCCAGTAATTGTATGAGCGATGTTTTTTGCTCAAACAAATCGAATAAGTTGCGCATGCGTTCCATGTTGGAGGATAGGTCTTCAACGCGTAACAAGTTACGCTCGCCTGATAACACCAGTCCTTCATGAGGCTGATTCAGTGCCACTTCGCTGGCATTGAGCGCCAGATTCATCAGTCCGTTAATGTCCTGGTGCAATGACTGTAGCTCGGCCTGCATGCGCTGTCTTACTTTGTCCAGGGTCATGCCTGCATAGTGTTGATTGAGTATCTGCGCGGCATGGGTGAGCTCGGCACTGGTATGGTTACGTTCGGTGGTGAGCACGCGGTTTTGCACTTCACCATCGGTGGTGACGATAATCAGCAGGACGCGCTTTTCTGCCAGACGCATAAATTCAATTTGCTGAAATGCCGCATTGCGGCGGCGCGGTATCATGACCACGCCGGCAAATTGGGTTAACTGTGACAATAACTGCGAAGCATGGGTAACTATGCGTTGTGGATCGTCAGGCTGGAGTTGCGCTTCAAGCTGGTCTATTTCCAGATTGTTCAGCGGCTGCACCGTCATCAGGCTGTCGACAAATAAACGGTAGCCTTGCACGGTGGGGATCCGTCCCGCCGAGGTGTGCGGACTGCTGACCAGTCCCATTGCTTCCAAATCAGCCATTACGTTGCGGATGGATGCCGAGCTCAAATCCAGTGCGGCATACTGTGATAGCGTACGCGAACCGACTGGTTGCCCATCAGCAATGTAGCGTTCGACCAAAGTTTTTAGTAGGATACGTGCGCGTTCGGTTAACATACTGTCATTGTACAAAAAAACAACTATGATTGCGCTAACTATGATTGCGTTCGGATAGCTTTAACCAGAAGTTTTTTATCCGCTTGCATTAGGATCTCAAAATATGTCAAAAAAATTCAAGACGATTGCGCTTATTGGTAAGTATGATAGCCCTGAAATGGGCGTCAGTTTGCCGCAACTCGCTGATTATCTGCGAGAGCTGAAGTATGAAGTATTAATTGCACATAACACCGCCGACCAGTTGGGATTGCTCAATCAACCTACTGCGGAATTGGCCGAAATTGGTGAGCGTGCCGACTTGGCAGTGGTGTTGGGAGGCGATGGCACCATGCTTTCCATTGCGCGGATGTTGGCGGCTAATGATATTCCGTTAGTCGGTGTCAATCAGGGGCGCTTAGGTTTCTTGACTGACGTACCCGCCGACACCATGCAAGCTGATTTGGCAGCGATTTTAGCCGGCCATTATGTGGCCGAGCAGCGATTATTACTTAATACCCAGATAATGCGTAATGGTCAGACCATATTTAGCGCATGTGCGTTTAATGATGTGGTGGTCAGTAAAGGTAGTCTGGGTCGATTAATCGAATTTGAAGCGGTGATAGATGGCGAATTTGTTTATAGCCAGCGTTCAGATGGTCTGGTTATTGCCACACCCACAGGTTCAACTGCTTATGCACTTTCAGCGGGCGGGCCGATATTGCACCCTACCTTAGAGGCTTTTGTGATGGTGCCGATTTGTGCGCACACCTTGGCTGCACGTCCTATCGTTGTGAATAGTCATTCCGTAGTTGAGCTGGAATTAATGCATGCAGATGATGCGCGTGTGCATTTTGACGGTCAACGCCAATTCGATATACAGATAGGTGATGTGGTGCGGATTAGTCGCGCACCCAAGGCAATCTGTTTGTTACATCCTAAGGATTATAGTTACTACAGAACCTTGCGTGAAAAACTGTATTGGGGGAAGAAGCTCTAATGTTGCGCCAACTTGCTTTACGTGATTTTGTCATTGTTGATCAGTTAGATCTCAGTTTCGATATGGGTTTTACCGTACTTACCGGCGAGACGGGTGCAGGTAAGTCTATTCTCATTGATGCGCTGGCACTTGCGCTGGGCGAGCGTGGGGATGCGGGTGTGGTGCGTGCGGGGGCGACACGTGCTGAAATTAGTGCGGATTTTGATGCGCTGACACTGCCCCTGTTGCAAACCTGGTTGCTGGACAATGAGCTGGATGATGATGGTAATTGCCTGCTGCGACGAGTGATAGATAGTAATGGACGGTCACGTTGCTTTATTAATGGCCGTGCGGTGAGCGCGCAACAGTTACGCGAAGCGGGCGAGTTTCTGGTTGATATACATGGTCAGCATGCACATCAGTCATTACTTAAAGCTGCGACACAACGCGAAATTCTTGACAGTTATGGCAACGCCAGTGAGTTAGCGGCACAAGTCGCGCAACATTACCGCCATTGGCAAAAATTAAACGATGCGCTGTTAGCACTGCAACAGGACAGCGGCGCAATCGCAGCGGAGCGCGAGCAATTAGACTGGAAAATACAGGATTTAACCGCATTGCAGTTTGATTTAACTGACTGGCATGCATTGCAAGATGAACACAAACGACTGGCAAATGCCGTTAATTTAGGTGCGGGCATCGCATTTGCGCTGGATGTGCTAACGGAAAGTGAATCGGCCACATTCAGCCAGATTACTGCGGTCTCAGCAAAGTTAGCCAGCTTGCTGGAATATGATGCTGGTTTGCAAATGGCTTATGATTTAATCGAGTCAGCAGGTGTGCAATTACAGGAGGCCAGTCATGATTTGCGGCGTTATGCCGATCAGATGGAAGCTGACCCGGCGCGTTTGTATGAAATCGAACAGCGCATCGAGCAAGTGCTGGATGTTGCGCGCAAGTACCGGGTAAAAGTAGAGGCTTTGCCCGAACTGCTCGCTACTGCACAACAGCGTTACACGGAACTGGTTCATAGTGAAGATTCTGCTGCGCTTGGCGCTGAGGTTGCAAATGCCCATGCTGTCTGGCATGACGCCGCACTCAAGTTGAGCGTGATAAGGCAAAACACCGCGACCAAACTAGCTGATATCGTTAGTGCGACCATGCAACAGTTAGCCTTGGCAGGTGGACAGTTTGCCATTGCATTGACCGCGTTAGAAACCGGTAATGCACACGGTTTGGAGCAGGTGGAATTTCTGGTTGCACCCCACGCAGGCGCCAGCCCTAAACCGCTTGCCAAGGTCGCGTCGGGCGGCGAGCTGTCGCGTATCAGTCTGGCATTACAAACAGCCATTAGCCAGGTTGCAGGCGTGCCAACTTTGATATTTGATGAGGTGGACGTCGGTATTGGTGGCGGCGTGGCAGAAATCGTAGGTCACCTGTTAAAAGACCTGAGCAGTAGCCGACAGATACTCTGCATTACCCACCTGCCGCAGGTTGCGGCTCTGGGTGAGCACCATCTGCAAGTCAGTAAAGTTCAGCAAGATAATCAGGTGGTGAGTCACATCAACGCACTCGATGCGGTTGCAAGGGTAGATGAAATTGCGCGCATGTTAGGCGGGGTGACGATTACTGATACTACCCGTCAACATGCGCGAGAGATGCTCAGTTAACGCCCTGCGAGCGCAGCCATTGTTTCAAACCGTTCGCATCTAACGCACCTGACATCCGTGCATGTTCTTTGCCGTCTTTAAATAAGACCAGCGTAGGGATGCTGCGGATTTGATAACGGGTTGAGAGTGCTTGTTCAGCTTCGGTTTCCACTTTGGCAAAGCGTACCCGACTGGCGAGTTCAGTGCCGACTTGTTTGAAAGCAGGTGCCATCATTTTGCACGGCCCGCACCAGCTGGCCCAGAAATCGACCAGCACAGGGAGTTGGTTGCGGCTAACGAAGCGATCAAATGCTGCTGTGGTTAAATCGACTGGCAGTCCTGTGTGCATAGGCTGACTGCATTTTCCGCAATTAGGATTCTGGTTCAGGCGGGCTTCGGGAATGCGGTTAATTGCGCTGCAGTGCGGGCAAATCAGTTCCATTATTGACTCCTAAAATAAAAAATCCCATATACAGCTCATATATGGGATTTTTTGGGTTTTACAAGAGGCTAAGCCGTCAGTAGTGGATCTAATCCACCTGCGCGATCGAGCGCAGATAAATCGTCAAAACCACCTATGTGTTGTTCGCCAATGTAAATTTGTGGAACGGTGCGGCGACCCGTGCGCGTCATCATTTCTTCGCGACGGCCAGGTTCCAAATCGACACGGACTTTGGTAACTTCTACATTTTTGTTGAGTAGCAGCTTTTCTGCCATGACGCAGTAGGGGCAAGCTGCTGTGCAGTACATGATAACTTCAGGCATTTTTATTTCACCGTGGTTGGCAAATTCGCCTGTTGCCAAGCCGTGATACCACCTTTTAGATTGTAGACTTTGGTAAAGCCGTTTTTACGTAATACGCCACACGCCATAGCGGAACGCCCACCAGAACGGCAATTAACAACGATGGTGAGTTCCTTGTGTTTTTCCAGCGTCTTGATGCTGTCAGCGAGTTGCCCGACAGGTATGTGTTTAGCATTGGCGATATGACCAGCACTGAATTCGTTAAATTCGCGCACATCGAGCACGAGTGCGTTTTCATGGTTAATCAGTTGCACGGCTTCTGTGGCATCAACTTCCTGCCCGCCGCCCAGTTTGCTGCGCATGTTCGGGAACAGGAGCATGAAGCCAGAGAAAGCGGCTAAAATAATTAACCAGATATTGCTTTGTACAAATTCCAAAATACACTCCTATAAGCCGCAGCTTGATTTCACCCCTGCTTTTTTGAGCATGATGTCCATAGGGCAGAAACGGGTCAAGCCGCTTTGAAATAAATTAAATCCAACGAAGGCGGTAAGCCAAAGCCAGCCAGGTTGTGCCATGTTGACAGCTCCTGACTGGTGGGCAAGTGCTAATGATAGCATGATGAATAAGCCAGCGATAATTCGGACGAGACGTTCTACGGTCATAATGTTTCCTTTTTCAATCAAGTTTAAAAATTAAGCGGTTTTTTCCAGACGGCGTTCCCACAGATAATACATCAGCGGAATGACGACTAATGTTAGTACAGTGGAGGCGAATGTGCCGAATATCAAGGATACGGCCAATCCGCCAAACACCGGGTCAGTAATCATGATGGCGGAGCCCAGGATAATCGCCAGTGCGGTGAGCATGATGGGTCGGAAACGCACTGCACCAGCTTCAATTACGGCTTGTTCCAAACCATAACCTTGTTTGCGGTAGTCGATAATGAAATCTATTAGCAAGAGTGAGTTACGTACCACCACGCCGGCCAGCGCAATCACCCCTATCATTGAGGTGGCGGTGAAGGCTTGCTGAGTGATCCAGTGGCCTGGGAACACACCCACCAGCGTCAATGGTATGGCCCCCATCACGATCAACGGCATCATGAATGATTTGTAGTAGCCGACCAGCATCAGGTAAATGAATACCAGCGCGACTATGAAGGCAGAGCCCAGATCGCGGAATACATCCAGTGTCAGCCGCATTTCACCACCCCACAGCAGGTGGTAGTTGATAATGTCATCCGGCTGCGCTTCTACGAATCCCAGGTTGCCCGTTTTGAACGTCACACCGTTGGCTAACATTTTGCCATCCAGCATCTTATCCAGGGCTAGCACTGCATAGACCGGACTGGACTGCAGTAATTCTCCACCTATCATCACCACAGGATGCTGGTCGCGGTCATAGATAGGTTTGTCCTGTGTCGCCCGCTCTACACTAGCGATCGCAGCAAGCGGTATTTGCTGTCCGCGCATATTGGTGATGCGGATCGCCAATATTTGCTCAGGTGTTTGCCGTTGCGTGCGTGGGATACGCACGGTCAGATTGACGGGTTCCAAACTATCGTCAATATGCACAGCGCCGATATTCACGCCTGCTAAATAGTCGTGTAACAGCTTGGCTACCTGACCGACAGCAACGCCCGAGAGCGCAGCTTTTTCCCTGTCAACTTTGATATGGAAGCTGTCTACTGTGCTGGTGACTGAGTTGTCTGCATTGATGATGCCGTAGACTTTATCAAAGTCACGGTTGACGTCGGCAGCCGCGCTGCGCAGCTTGTTATAATCCGGGCCATAAAGTTCAGCCAGAATTTGTGACTGCACAGGTGGACCAGGTGGCGTTTCGTAGATTTTTATTTTCGCCGTCGGGTGCGCTTTACGTACACTGTTTAGTGCAATATCCAGACGTTGTACGATTTCATGTGAAGCGACAGAGCGATGGTGTTTGCTAGTCAAGTTCACCCGCAGTTGCGCAATATTGTCACCGCGCTTAAGCATATCGCCACGCACCAGTGCCGCAAAATCGATAGGTGCGGCCATGCCGAGAAAAGTCTGGTAGTCGGTGACATATTCAGTCTTTTTCAACACTTCGCCTACGGCACGCGCGACACTGTCGGTATCTGCCAAGGTTGTTCCTGCCGGGGTATCTACTTGCAGCAGGAAAGTGTTGGTATTGTCGTTAGGCAACATTTTCAATTCCACACCTAACGCAGACAGCGGGCCATTGATGCCTGACGGGCGGATGAATTGCCAGGCAGGTTGTATCATTGCTGCGATCAGTAAAATGATGACAACCAGGAACAGCACGTTGCGTTTGCCGCTATGCTTGATGAGTGGGGTGATAACTGCTACATAAGCACGATGTAACGGATCCTTGTTGTCAGCATGATCGGCCTCCAGTGGTTTATGTTCTTGCAGCGATTTGGCCGCTTTGCCCGCCAGCCAACGGTTCGCTGCCCAGGGCACGACCATGTAAGCAATCAATAGCGAAGCGATCATGGCAATAGGCACGTTAAACGGTATTGGCTGCATGAATGGACCCATCATGCCGGTGACAAATGCCATCGGCACGAAAGCGAGTATGACCGCGATGGTGGCAATATTGGTCGGATTGCCGATTTCATTAGTGGCGGCAACGAGTGCAGCTTTAAAATCCTTACCACCGCCTTGATGCATGTGGCGGTGGATGTTTTCTATGACCACGATGGCCGCATCAACCAGTAAACCTAGCGATAAAATTAATGCAAACAAAGTGATACGGTTAATGGTCTGGCCTGCAAATAGGCCGATGGTCAGTACCACAAATAAAATAAGCGGCACAGTGAGGGTCACAATTGCAGCTTCGCGCCAGCCGAGGAATATCACCAGAATAACGACCACTGAGCCGATCGCGATACCCAGATGTTCCATCAAAGTGTTGACCGCATCGTCGGCTTTTGCACCGTCATCACGAGTGACAGTGACGGTAATGCCTTGGGGAATGGCAGCGCGTTTGAGAACTTCCAGTTTTTTCAATACCGCATCGGCTACCACGACTGCATTGGTGCCTGCTTTTTTAGCGATAGCGATGGTCACTGCAGGGGATTCATCAGTGCGTGCGGTTGTTCCACTGGCTGGACCAAAGGCAAAGCGGCTGGATTCGTCAGTTTCTGCTGCGCCTTCTTCTATTGTGGCGACATCCTGCAAATAGACTGCTTTGCCATTGGGGGCGCCGATAATGATTTTGCCAACTTCGCGTGCGTCGCCAATAAAGCCGGCTAAACGGAGCGGATGATTCCGATTATTGTCGACCAATGTACCCAATGGCATGGACACATTCGCGCCTTGCAGCATATTGTCGACTTGATCCAGGCTCAAACCCGTTGCTGATAGTTTGGCAGGGTCTATCCATACATTGACCGAATGGCGTGCGCCACCCATCATTTCAGTATAAGAAACGCCGGCAACGTTGCGTAATTGCTCCAAAACATGATTGCCGACATCACGTAACTGTGTGGCGCTCAAATTGTCGGCGCTGAGGGTGAGGGTAATAATCGGCACATTATCGACGTTGATAGGGCGTACGATAGGCTGCATGGCACCAGTCGGAATGCGATCCCAGTTTTGGGCGAGCTGATTGTAGAGCTTGACCATACTGCGTTCCTGATCCTGCCCCACATCAAATTGCACTGTCACCACACCGAAGTCAGCCGCAGCGTAGCCATAGCTGTGCTTGACGCCGGATTGCGCGTTCATGATGGCTTCCAGTGGCTTGATGATGGTGTTTTCAATTTCAGTGGCAGATGCGCCTGGTTTTGCCACGATGATGTTGGCTGCGGGCACCACGATTTGCGGATTATATTCACGTGCCGTAACGAAAAGTGCCATTACCCCCGCAAGGGTAATAGCCAGCATAATCATCGCGGTGATTTTCGATTCAAGAAAAGTGCGGGCGATTTTTCCCGCAATATTGAGTTCAGTTGGCTGGTGATCAGACATTGCCTGCTCCCGTGTTGACAACCTTGTCACCCGTTTGCAAATTGTTGGTGTTGCTGGTGACGATTTGTTCACCCGAATTCAGACCCGCCTGTATAGCGGTCATGCCATTGCTGGTGTCGCCTGCGCGTACCATGCGGTAGTGTGCCACGCCTTGTTTATCAACTACAAACACACCGGTAATGCCTGCACGCTCCAATACCGCGCTCGCTGGAATGCGTAACCCCGTGCCTGAGCCCAGAGCAAAGCCTGCTTGTACAAACATGCCGCTTTGTAAGCCATGTCCCTCAGGTAGTGCGATTTTCACCAGAAAAGTGTGTGTCATCGGGTCAGCGGCTGGCACTAAGTAGGCGACTTTGCCAGTGATATCAGTGTCGCTGCTGTCCACATGCAAGGTGACCGGCGTGCCGACTTTTAAATGAGAAAAGATATTCTCAGGTACCTGGGTTTGTGCCTGCAGTTTGCCGGGATTTTCAATGACCAGAATCGGACGACCGGGGGCAGCAAGGTCACCGACATTGGCCAGTTTCTGTGTTACCACCCCTGCAAACGGGGCGGTAGGTGAGGCGTAATTCATTTGCGCGCCTGCTGTGCCCAGGCCGGCCTGGGCGGCAGCAAATTGCTGTTGTGCAATCTGGTATTGCAAGCGCACTTTATCCCATTGCGCTTTAGGGATGGCTTCTTCTTTGTATAGCGTACCAAAGCGTTCGTAATCGTTTTTGGCATCAGCTAATGCCGCTTTTGCTTGTGCCAGGCCGGCACCAGCCTGGCTGACCTGGCCCTGGATGTCGCTGGGGTCGATACGGAATAAACGCTGACCAGCGCTGATTTTTTGCCCTATCTCCACGTTGATTTCACGAATAAAACCCATGATGCGTGAAGCGATTTGGGCTTGCTGTTCGGCAACGATGGTGGCCGGCGAATTTGCGGTAATGGCGGTGTCGCTCGTACTCACGGTGATAACCGTGGCTTTGACAGTGTTTACCGCTGCGCTGTTGGTGTGGTCGGCAGATTTTTCACCGCATCCTGCAAGCAGGAATGTGCTGAATATGGCAATGGCGATGGGTTTGGCAATAGGGTAGGTCACTATGAACTCCTGAATTATTATAGAGAATCAGCATCAAGCTGGCCGAGGGCAAGCTTTAGATTGGCGCGCTGGATGGCGACATCGTATTCTGCGGCAACCACATCTGCGCGAGCCTTATCTAACTGCGCCTGTGCGGCGAGTTGCTCGGTAATCGTGGCGACGCCATTGGTATAGCGTTTGTTGACCAGATTCGCCGCTTCTTCAGCTTGTTCGCGGCCTAACTGGCGAGCGGAAAGGCGTTGTTCTGCTTCATCTTGTTTGCGACGTGCGTCTTCAACCTGATAGGCAACGCCTGCTTCGGCCTGGGCAAGCTTGGCTGTAATTTCATCCTTCGCGGCATGTGCTCGTGCGACGATAGCGGTGGTTACGCCACCATCAAACGCTGTCCATGAAATAGTGCCGCCGACGGTGTATGAGTTTGCGCTAAATCCTAACTTCGGGTCGTTCCAGTCCTGACGTAACATCAGGCCAGCTTGGGGTTTGTATGCGGCTCTGGCAACGCCGACGCTGGCCTGGCTGGCTTCGACTTGTTGGCGGAGGGCGTTTATGCCAGGATTGTTTGCCACTGCTGTTTGACGCAAGGCTTCAGTTGTCATAACCGTTGGCTTAACGTTAACTGAACTACCCACATCTAAGGGCTCGGTCAGTGGCATACCCAGAAGCAGGTGGAGCTGGTCAAGTGCGTTGGTGACGGCGTTTTCAGCCTGCGCGCGTTGTACGCGGACATCCTGCAAGCGGACTTTTGCCGAGAGCAAATCACTCTTGACGATGACTCCACCCTTGACCAGTTTTTCCATCATGCTGACTTGAGAGTCGGCAGCGGTTTCAGCCTGTTTGCTGACGGCTAGATAAGCACGAGCGGTGTGTACACCCTGATATGCCTGTAATACCTGAAAAATGACTTTTTGACGGGCTGCCGCGTCGCCGTTGCGGGCTGCTTTGATATAAGCCTGTGCTTGTTGTATGCCGCTAGATATCATGCCACCTGTGTAAACTGGTATCTGCAGCTCAATGCGGGTGTTCACATTGGTGGTGAAGCCGGGGTAGTTTAATGAGTCAGGTGCAACTGTGCCAACGCCAGTGTATTGGCTTAAACCAAAATCATTAAAAGTAGCGGTGCGCTGCGAGAGTTTCATGCCAAACGCATTGAGTGCGTCGTTCGAACCCATCGCATTGATCGATGCGGTCAGTTTCGGCATGCGATTGGCTTTGGCTTGATCCAGACCAGCTTGCGCTTGCTCAAGCTGTGCATGGCTGGCTACCAGATCAAAATTTTGTTTGAGTGCGATTTCGACACACTGGTTGAAGTTAAGCACCGGGCTGGCTGTATTTGCCTGCGTGAGATTGATAGGTTCGGCATATGCGGCATTGATCGACAGGGCTGCAATCGCCAGCGCTATGCTAGATAAAACGGGTTGTAATTTAGTATTTGGTTTCATTGTAATGTTTCACCCATATGCAATCATTAGGAATCAGTACCAGTGGGGCTTCATTCGGTGACCAGGCAGCGTTAAATTCAACAGGTTGCCAGAAAATACTATCAGCATATCCCGCCTCGCGCTGATGGATTTATATATTAGAATATAATTATATAATAATTGTTTTAGTTGTGTGAATATTATTAAACGCTAATATTATTTGGATGTTTGTATATAAACATCAATCGGGTGCAGGGATGTTGTAAAATAGCGTTTTATGAATTGTTGAGAGGTAGTGCATGGCTTTTTCTGATCTCGGTCTCGTACCTGAGATACTGCGTGCGGTGGAGGAGTGTGGTTACACTGAACCTACACCAGTACAAGCGCAAGTCATTCCCGTGGTGTTAACAGGCTGCGACGTGATGGCGGGCGCGCAAACCGGCACGGGTAAGACTGCGGGATTTACGTTACCGATGTTAAGCCGTTTGGCCCAGTATGCTACCAGTAGTCCTTCACCAGCACGTCATCCTATCCGCGCGCTGATTTTGATACCGACACGCGAATTAGCGATGCAGGTAGAAGAAAGTGTGCAGAAGTACGGCAAGTATTTGCCTTTGCGCGCCACTGTTGTTTATGGTGGTGTGAACATGAATGCGCAGATTGATATTCTGCGTGGCGGGATAGATATATTGGTGGCGACACCAGGCCGTTTGCTGGATCATGTGCAAAATAAAACGGTTAACTTATCGCAAGTGCAAATGCTCATCCTTGATGAAGCAGACCGCATGCTGGATATGGGCTTTATGCCTGATTTGCGCCGCATTATCGAGTTGCTGCCTGAAGGGCGGCAAAATCTGATGTTCTCCGCGACTTTCTCGGGAGAGATTAAAAAGTTGGCGGATAGCATTATGAATCAGCCGCAACTGATAGAAGTGGCGAAGCGCAATGCGACGGCAGAAACAGTTACCCAAATTGTTCATCCAGTACATAAAACGCGTAAACATGCATTATTGACACACCTGATCAAAACCCGTCAGTTGCACCAGGTGCTAGTGTTTTGTAGCACCAAACTGGGTGCAAACCGGTTGGCGCAACAATTAGGGCGTGATGGTATCCCCGCCAATGCAATTCACGGTGACAAATCTCAGCAAGCGCGGGTTGAAGCGTTAGATCAGTTCAAGCAGGGTGCTATTCAGGTATTGGTCGCAACTGACGTTGCTGCGCGTGGTATCGACATAGATCAACTGCCAGTGGTGGTTAACTTTGACTTGCCACATGCCGCCGAAGATTACGTCCATCGTATTGGTCGTACCGGGCGTGCAGGTGCATCAGGCGCTGCATTGTCATTGGTGTCGGATGATGAATTGCGTTATTTGAGCGATATTGAAAAGCTGCTGAACAAGAAAATTCCATCTGAAATCATTCCAGGCTATGCGCCAGATGTAGCAGTCATGCCTGAATTTTCACGACCCGTACGCAATGAGCGCAATGAGCGCAGCAATAGCGAACAACGCAGTGCAAAGCCAATTGAGCCAGCAGTACCCATGGTCAAGCGCGAGCGTGGTGATGTTGAAGTGCCGGACATGCCATTGATAGTGCGTACCAATCAACCTGTGCGCACCAAGCAAGTAGCTGCTTTATTCTTGCCACGTAAAGCCTGATTGTATGGAGTGGCTAGTCATTGCCGCTGCGCTGGGGTTGGCGTGGTTCTGGCTGGACAGCATGAAATGTCATGATATTGCTGTTGCCAGGGCAAAACGGGAAACAGTCAGCGCTGACGTACAGCTGCTGGATGCAACGGTAGCGCTGGATAAATTGAGACTGGCCCGCGATGATGACGGGCGGGTCGGTTTACAACGCAGTTATCGGTTTGAATTTAGTGATACAGGCGACAACCGTCGCACAGGGTGGATAATCATGCAAGGCAGCACCGTATTGTCGGTGCGCCTGGCACAACTGTGGGTCGTTAATTAGCCGCTTCAATTTCCAGTACAGCCAGGCTGATCTGCTTGCCTAGTTGCTCGGTGAATCCTGGCAGATTGCGGAACTTTTTAAGTTTCGCCGCGACTGCATCTTTCATTTCAAAATCAGCTTTGCCCGCATCGTGCTGTTCTTTCACTGCAGCGAACAATGTCGCTAAATAGTCACGATAGCGTTTTACCAGCGCGACATTGCCTGATTGTCCATGTCCAGGTACATAGTGCTTGTCGTGCAAACCAATTGCGCGGTCACAAGCGGCGATGCTGCCTGCAAATGTGCCATCATCCATGCGTGCAATATAATTATTGAGTACGTTGTCGCCCGTGAACAGGGTGGAATCTTCAACCACTTCTATCATGATGTCGGTTTTGCTATGTGCGTTTTCAGGTGCATAAATGTGAAAATGCATATCCCCCGTGGTGATAGTCTGATCATCGACGACAGGAATGGTAGGAATAACAGCTTTGGTTGATGCGGTGTAATTGTCTGTGAGCTGATTCATGCGATCTACCCAGACTTCAGCCTCGCCCTGTTGTGCCAGTTTTATCATGTCTGGATGCGCGACTAATTTGGCATTGGGGTAAGCATCGGTAATGGCTTGATTGCCTAGCCAATGGTCACCATGGACATGAGTATCAAATACATAAGTGACAGGGAGCTTAGTGACTTTAGCAATTTGACGTAGCACCATACGCCCAGTTTCCAGACTTGAACCTGGATCTATGACTACTACGCCATCCTGAGTAATAACAAAGCCAGGATTGTTCATAAATCCCTGATTTTTGACGGATGGTTGCCCTAATGGGCCGTGTATGACGTAAGTGTGTGCGGCGATTTTTTGTGCGGGATAATCACGTACTGGGTTGTCGACAGCGCTGGCTGTAATAGGAAGAAGTAGCGCGACAAGTTGGCACGCACGAATAAGTGGCAATATTTTCATTGAGCATTCCTGGATGTATGCGGGATATTGAATTATCCCTATTGAGAATGTGCTGGCAAGGTATAAATCTACCACCATTTCTCATAAATAATGCGGCTGGCAGGGACGTTGATGCTGGTTAATACCGCACTCACATCCTCTACCATACCTTGTGGTCCACATAAGTAGTACAGGGTGTCATCAGTCATACCTGCAGCCATAAATAAAGCGGCATCTATACGTCCTGTCTGCCCTTGCCATGTACTATCGGCCTGGGTCAGGGTAACGATATGATGCATGTTGGGTAATGAACTGGTTTTTTCAATGTCGGCCTGAAATAAATACTCATCCGCACTCGGTATGCTATAGATGAGCGTGGCGTCGGTTTGCGGCAATGATTCGCCGATATAGCGGAAAATGCTGATAAGCGGTGTTACTCCGACACCTGCGCCAACCAGCACGACGCGCGAGCTCATTTCTGCCTGGTAAACAAATACGCCTTGCCCATCAGAGATGCGTACCGTATCACCAATTTTTGCCTGTTCATGTAACCAGCGGGTGACAGGGTGGCGACTGCTGGATTTAATGGCCAACTCTATATGGCCTTTGGTTGTCGGTGTGGAGGTCATGGAATAACCACCGACTTCCGTTTTCCCCTGAATATCTACATATAAATCTATCCACTGACCCGCAAGGTAATGAAATTCCTGTTCAGCATAATCCAGACGGAAAATTTTAACCGTGGGACTAGCCTGTTGAATCGCGCTAATGGTAACTGTGTGTATCATAATCAAGAGGGTACAAATTCGAGTGAGGCGGAATTGATGCAGTAGCGCAGACCTGTGGGCGCAGGGCCGTCGGTGAAAACATGACCTAAATGGCTATGGCAATGACTGCAAAGCACTTCGGTACGCGCCATCATCAGGCTGCGGTCGATGCGTTCTTCTATCGCAGTATTAGTCGCAGGCTGCCAAAAGCTTGGCCAGCCGCTACCCGAGTCATATTTTGTATCTGAATTAAAGAGCAACGCATCACATACGGCGCAATGGTAACTGCCAGCTGTTTTGAGATCCCAGTATTTACCGGTAAACGCACGCTCAGTGCCATGTTCACGGCAAATATGATATTGTTCCGGAGTCAGTTTTCTGCGTAACTCATCATCAGTAGGAATAGGTTTTTGGCTCATGGTTCGGCTGTAAATTGGGAAATGATAGAAATGTTGATCTCATGAAATAGAGTTTTGTTCATTATAAGGTGAAATGACATGGCAAACGAAGGCTATCACGAAGCAATTGAAAAATTAAGCGCTGCAACGCAAGACATGCATCGCGCCATTACCTCGCTAATGGAGGAGCTGGAGGCGGTGGATTGGTATAATCAGCGTGTGGATGCGTGCACCGACCCTGAATTAAAAGCCATCCTCGCCCATAATCGCGATGAGGAAAAAGAACACGCCGCAATGGTATTAGAATGGATACGCCGTCGTGATCCAGTGTTGGATCACGAACTGCGCGATAACTTATTCAAGACCGGGCCAATTGCCGGGCAACACGGCTAGTCTGCTGCGTGCCAGGCACGTATGGCGGCGAGATTGACACAAGGCTCGCCATGTAAGCTGCCGCTGATAATCTGTGGGCTGGCATCAGGCTCGCCCATATCGCTTATCACGGCTGCTGCACCAGTAAAATCGTGGGTAAGGGTGTAGTCATTAACGGTCACCAATGTTTTTAAACCTGCACCCAGGCTGGATTTAATACCGTTTTCCGAGTCTTCAAACGCAAAACAGTCTTGTGCGCTCAAGCCCATTTGCTGTAATGCCCAGATGTAAATATCAGCAGCCGGTTTTTTGGCAGGAACGATATCACCTGCAGCAATTACCTCGAACCAGTCATTCGCATCATCTGCCAGGCTGTATTTAAGCAAGGCAGTGACGTTTTCTGGTGTGGTGGTGGTGGCGATAGCCAGGCGTAGACCTGCATCACGCGCTTCTTTAATTAAGCGAGTAGTGCCGGTGCGCATAGGTATGCCGCCTTGCTGGAGTAGTTCGGTGTAATGTTTGGTCTTGGCTTTGTGTAGCGCGACCACTAAATCGTCAAAATCGGCTGGTTGCTGATAGGTGGTATTGAATTTCTCAACATAATAGCGCATCCGTTCCTTGCCACCAGTGACGGCAAGAAGTTCGCCATAGAGGGAGACATCCCAGTTCCAGTCCAGTCCAAATTCTTGAAATGCTGCGTTAAATGCAACACGATGACCATCGCGCTCGGTGTCGGCAAGTGTGCCATCTACGTCAAAAATTAGCGCTTGTAGTGTCATTTATAGGGTTCCTTATTGCTCTAAGAGCATAATTCTGTTATTAAGTGAGTTTGCCATTTTAAGAACAAACGGAAGCGATATTAAATACTATGGGTACAGATTTCAAAAAATTTACGCCGTACACTCCTAAGCCAAATGAAGAATACATGTCGGCAGCGCAACTTGCGCATTTTCGCAAAATATTAGAGGATTGGAAAGCAGAGTTATCTGAAGATATCGATGGAACTATTCATGCGATGCAGGAAGATGCTACTTTGTTTGCAGATCCTAACGACAGAGCCAGTCAAGAATCTGATATGGCACTAGAGTTGCGTAATCGTGACCGTGAACGCAAACTGATTAAAAAGATTGATCAGACTGTCGCTAAGATTGACGAGAATGATTATGGCTATTGTGCAGCATGTGGTGTGGAAATTGGTTTGAAACGGCTGGAAGCGCGTCCAACAGCAACTTTGTGTATCGATTGCAAAACCCTGGATGAGTTTAGAGAGCGTCAAGTAGCGCGTTAATACTATAAGCTGCAAGGTTGTTGTATTAGATATTAGGAGTGTGGAGTTGAGTGCATTTCAAACTAAATTAGATGGCATGTTGTACAGCCTGTTATCTTGGGACCAGTTAACTGCTTTTTGGCCGCGTATTGATACTGGCGCTGGCTGGTATCTGTATGCCGTGGGGCAGGATTTGCCAGCTACGCCTGCGAGTGCTGAGCAAGTGGCGGAATTTACCAAGCGTATTGATGAGTTGCTGCATAAGGAACATGAAGAGCGTTACTGCGGTATCGTTTATGCGGATGACACACAGGCGCCTACTTTTGTCGTAATTTACGACCCCAATAATTTGGGTGTTTCTTGTGGTTCAAGTAAAGATCGCGTGCTGCCGGGCTGGGTGATGAGTCAAGTGCCGCCTGAAGCAATGGAGCCTAAAGTCGTGCCTAATAATCGTAAGCACTGGTGGAATAGTTTCTTGGGTGGTGATTGATTACTGGATGATTTTTTGCGAATATCGCAGACAATAAAAAAGCAGCCTGGGCTGCTTTTTTATTGTCTTTGGAACTGCTTATTCAGCAGCAGGTGCGGCTTCTGCAGATTCTCTGGCAGGTGCTTCTACCAGCGCCTTCATAGACAGGCGTAAACGGCCTTTCTCGTCGGCTTCCAGTATCTTGACAGTAACGTGCTGGCCTTCTTTCAGGTATTCGCTCACAGCGTTGACACGCTCATGGGCGATTTGTGAAATGTGCAACAAACCATCTTTACCTGGCAATACGTTTACAATCGCGCCAAAGTCCAGCAATTTGATAACTGTACCTTCGTAAGCTTTACCCACTTCAACTTCGGCGGTGATTTCAGCGATACGGCGTTTTGCGATTTCGCCTGATTCAGCGCTGGTGCAAGCGATTTTCACTGTGCCATCTTCAGCGATGTCGATCTGCGTGCCTGTTTCTTCGGTCAGTGCGCGGATAACAGCACCACCTTTACCGATTACATCGCGAATCTTTTCAGGGTTAATCTTCATGCTGATAATGCGTGGTGCATAAGCAGACATTTCGGTACTTGCACCACCTACAGCTGATTTCATCAAGCCCAGGATGTGCATACGACCTTCTTTAGCTTGGGCAAGTGCGGCCTTCATGATTTCTTTGGTGATACCAGTAATCTTGATGTCCATTTGCAGTGCGGTGATACCAGCATCAGTACCTGCTACTTTAAAGTCCATATCGCCCAAGTGATCTTCATCACCCAGGATATCGGTCAGCACAGCAAAACGGTTACCTTCCTTGATCAAGCCCATTGCGATACCCGCAACGTGTGCTTTCAATGGTACGCCGGCGTCCATCAATGCCAGGCAACCACCGCAAACTGAAGCCATAGAAGATGAGCCATTGGATTCGGTGATTTCAGAAACCACGCGCATGGTGTAGCCAAATTCTTCACGGCTAGGTAATACGGCTGCCAATGCACGTTTAGCCAAACGGCCGTGCCCGATTTCGCGGCGCTTAGGTGTGCCTACACGGCCTGTTTCGCCAGTCGCGTACGGAGGCATGTTGTAATGCAGCATGAAGCGATCGCTGTATTCGCCTTGCAGTGCGTCGATTTTTTGTTCGTCACGACCAGTACCCAATGTTGCTACTACCATGGCTTGAGTTTCGCCACGAGTAAACAACGATGAGCCATGTACGCGTGGCAATACGCCATTGCGGATGGTGATAGGACGCACAGTGCGAGTATCACGACCGTCAATACGGGGGTGACCATTCAAAATCTGGTTACGAACGATTTTTGCTTCCAGGTTATGGAAAATATCGTTGATTTCGTTTACTGCCAATGTGCCCATGTCGCTGGTGATCAATTGCTCAGCCATGCGGTTGTGGATAGCTTTGATTTCTTTCGAACGTTCACGTTTCTGGCGAATTTCGTAAGCTTTGTTCAAATCCGCTTCTGCAACCGCCGCTACTTTAGCGATGAGTTCTACGTTAGCAACAGGCGCTTGCCAATCCCACGGTTCAGGATTTACTTCGTCAGCCAGTTCGTTAATCGCGTTGATCACGGCTTGCATCTGTTGATGGCCGTAAACTACCGCGCCCAACATGATTTCTTCAGATAATTGTTGTGCTTCTGACTCAACCATCAATACTGCCTGGCTGGTACCGGCAACGATCAAATCCATCGCTGAATCAGGTAATTCGCTGGCGAGTGGGTTAAGTACGTATTCGTTGTTGATGAAACCCACGCGTGCAGCACCGACTGGGCCAGCAAAAGGAATACCAGAAACAGCCAGCGCTGCTGATGAACCGATCAATGCCAGGATGTCTGAATCGACTTCCGGGTTGCTGGACATGACTGTCGCGATAATCTGGATTTCGTTGTAGAACGCTTCAGGGAATAATGGACGCAATGGACGGTCGATTAAACGTGATGTCAGTGTTTCTTTTTCTGAAGGCTTGCCTTCACGTTTGAAAAAGCCACCCGGGATTTTGCCCGCAGCATATGTTTTTTCTTGATAATCGACGGTAAGCGGGAAGAAGTCTTGCCCAGCTTTAACATCGTGTTTACCTACTACGGTTACTAACACAACAGTGTCATCAACCGTAACTAATACAGCACCGCTGGCTTGGCGTGCGATTTCGCCGGTTTCCAGGGTGACAGTGTGATGGCCATATTGAAACGATTTAGTAATTTTCATTGCTATCCTTTAGGTTGCTATTCTTAACGTCCTAACAAAACCGCCCCGCGTTTGTAGGGCGGGGCGGCATGTTCTAGACGGTGATAATGTCCAATATGATGATGCTTATTTGCGTAAACCAAGTTTAGCCAACATGTTACGATAGCTTTCGTTGTTGGTGCGCTTCAAGTAATCCAGTAATTTACGACGACGGCTAACCATACGCAACAAGCCACGACGTGAGTGGTGATCTTTAGCGTTCGCTTTGAAGTGGTCGGTTAAGTCGTTGATGCGAGCGGTCAATAAAGCAACTTGTACTTCTGATGAACCGGTATCGCCTGCAGCGTGTTGATATTCAGCAACTAATTGTGCTTTTAATTCGGTAGTAACAGCCATGGTGTTCTCCTAGAATGGATTAAAAAATCGCGAGGCACTTCGGCTGAAGGATGCACCTCGTTCGTGAAGCTGTGCATTATACTTAAAATATCTTATTTTTTCAAACGATTACTGCTGTATAAGCGACGAACTTGTGCATCCACGCTATCCTGCGCGAAATGGATGCTGAGTTTGGCGTTGATGTCCAGTTGTTCAGTGTTGTGGACGATGTCGCCGTGCTCGTTGCTGACGATGGCGTAGCCACGTGTGAGCACAGCATTCGGGCTGAGGTGGTTTAATTCATTATGCAAATGCTGGAGTTGGGTTTGACGCTGGCTTAATAAATGTTGCGTTGCTAATTGCATACGATTTTGATATTGCGTGAGCTGGCTGCGGTACGTGACCATTTCTGGACGTTTCAGGCGTAACTGGAGTTGTGCCTGCCGCCAGATGCGTTGCTGCATGTTGGCCTGGTGTGCGAGTCGCATGCGATTGGCGGATTGTTGTAATGCGCTACGCTGGGTCTGGATGCGCTGTCCCGGATGGACCAGGCGGGCCGCCAGATGTTGCAGTTTTTGTTGTCGTTGTGAAATTTGTGAGCGTAATTGTCGGCTCAGGCGTGCCTGCATTAAGTCTAGTGATTGCAACAGCTGGTCGCGGTTGGGGCACGCCAGGCTGGCTGCGGCAGTTGGCGTCGGCGCGCGTAAATCACTGACAAAGTCGGTGATAGTAAAATCGGTTTCATGTCCCACCCCGCTGATAATGGGGATAGGGCTGGCAGCTACGGTGCGTGCCACTTGCTCGTCATTAAAAGCGCACAAATCTTCTATGCTGCCACCGCCTCGGCAAATAATCAGCACATCACATTCTGCACGTCGATAGGCAGAATTAAGAGCGTTGACTATCTGCGCGGGTGCAGTCGCGCCTTGCACCTGGCACGGGTAGAGGATGATGGGCAAGCTGGGCATGAGCCGATTGAGCGTAGTCAGCACATCGCGCAGTGCGGCGGCTTGCGGTGAAGTGATAATGCCGATTTGGCGTGGCATGCTCGGGATGGCGCGTTTGCGTGCGCTATCGAATAATCCTTCCAGTTCCAGTTTGCGCTTGAGCCGTTCAAACGCCTCAAACAGCGCACCAAGTCCCGCGCGACGCAGATTGTCGACTTGTAGTTGAAATTCGCCGCGTGGTTCGTATAAACCTGCGGTAGCGCGAACTTCAACCTGCATGCCGTTCTCAGGCTGCCAATCGATAAACTGGTTGCGCCCCCGAAACATCACGCATCGCACCTGTGCTTGCGCATCTTTCAGGGAAAAGTACCAATGCCCAGACGCGGCGCGAGTGAGATTGGATATTTCACCTGCGACCCATGTCAGCGGTATTGCGCTGGTCAGTGTTTGTTGTATCCAGCGATTAAAACTACTGACAGTAAGGATTTGCGCTGGCTGGTTAAGCAGAGAGTTTGTCAAGGATTTTCCACAGTGGTTACAAAATGAAATAAATTTTCAGTAAATAGCTTGACGTAATTAAATTTTGTTATCAGTTTGATTATAAACGATAAATTTTAATGTCAAAATTTAAGCAATGGATAAAATCCCTTATGAGCGGGTGACTTAGCCACTTGATAAACATATTGCCCACAAAGTTATCCACAGAAATTGTGGGTAATCTTAAAAAAGCCTTGTGCGTGATAGAGTTAGCGTATAAATCTATGGCTTCGTCTAATTTCATGATTTGCTTATATTGAATTCTCCACACCCGAAATAAAAGCCGGGTAAATTGCAATAATTTACTTGACGCCAATGAAAAACTATAACTTTATGATTTTAAATGATATTTAATGTGTATAAAAAATGAGCTGCAAACAAAAGTCCTTACCTGCTGGTAAGTTAGCATTTAGACTAACATGCTATCCACAAAGTTATCCACAGAAAGTGTGAGTAAGCGCAGGCTGGTTTTACAGCAGTAAGTGATGCTAGCCCACAAACAGCCATGAAAAATTCGTAATTAGTCGTTAATTAAGCATCAATGACTGATAATTTTGCGAGCCTTTTGTGCGTTTGTGGGCCAGAATTCTTATTTCGCTGTAGCTGAAGGTATCACCTTGCTTGCCGCCAGTTTTGCACGTTGTCTTGCAGTGTCGGTATCATCTGCGCAGGCCAGTGCAACGCCCATGCGGCGACGTACAAACGCCGTGGGTTTGCCAAATAAGCGTATCTGGCTGCGTGGCACGCTGAGCGCATCGGCAACACCGTTGAAGACGATGCCATCGGCTTCAACGCCGCCATATATCACCGCTGAGGCACCTGCTTCACGCAAGCGCGTATCTACTGGCAAGCCTAAAATCGCACGTGCATGCAGTTCAAATTCACTCTGATATTGGCTGCACATGGTGACCATGCCGGTGTCATGCGGGCGTGGGGATACTTCTGAAAACCACACCATATCGCCTTTGACGAACAATTCCACGCCAAAAATACCGCGCCCACCCAGATTTTCAGTGACGCGATGAGCGATGTCTTGCGCACTTTTAAGCGCCGCGTCTGACATGGCCTGTGGCTGCCAGGATTCAACATAGTCACCATGCACCTGGATATGACCTATAGGGTCGCAGTAGTGCGTTTCTACCTGGCCTGATGCACCTACAGCACGTACAGTCAGCAAAGTGATTTCATAATCAAAATCAATGACGCCTTCAACGATAATGCGTCCCTGTTTGACACGTCCGCCACTGGCAGCGTATTCCCAGGCGGGTAATACATCAGCAGCCGATTTAATCATCGACTGACCTTTGCCAGAGGACGACATGACTGGCTTGATAATGCATGGGTAGCCGATTTGTTCATCTATCGCCGCTTGCAGCTCTTCCAGACTATCCGCAAAACGATAGGGTGAAGTTGCCAGTCCCAGCGTTTCTGCGGCTAATCGGCGTATGCCTTCGCGATTCATGGTGAGCTGGGTAGCGCGGGCGGTAGGGATCACCTGGCTGATACCAGCTTGCTCGATGGCTAATAATTCATCAGTCGCAATCGCTTCGATTTCAGGCACGATAAAATGTGGGCGTTCGGCTTCAACTAATGCTCTTAGCTGAGCAGCATCGGTCATGTCGATAACATGGGCACGGTGGGCAAGCTGATGTCCAGGTGCGTTAGCGTAACGGTCAACGGCAATCACTTCTATGCCTAAACGTTGTAATTCAATAATCACTTCCTTGCCTAATTCACCGCTGCCGAGCAGCATGACACGCGTGGCGGAAGGGGATAATGGTGTGCCTAATTGCATAATAAAAGTCTCAATTGAGGGTAGAAGTACGGGATTTGATTTGTTCTGCAATATCAGCAGGTGCCTCGGCCAGTATGGCGGTCATGCCTTGTTGCGCACGCTCGTCGCCTTGGCGCGCAGCGAGTTCAAATAATTCGTAAGCATACAGATAGTTTTGCTGCAGCCCGATGCCACGATAGAACATCAAACCCAGATTGAATTGCGCTTGCTTATCACCCTGATCCGCAGCTGCGCCATACCATTTAGCCGCTTCTATATAATCTTGCGGCGCATCCTTGCCTTCAAAATACAGCACGCCCAAATTATATTGCGCATTGACATCGCCGTTTTGTGCGTCTTCGGTGAGTTTTTTCAGCGGCGCATAGCCTGCCAGTTCGAGTATATCCATGATATGAGGGAGTTAAGCTAAGAGGTATGGAGTTTAATCAAAAGCCTAAGCTTAAACAAGTTGTGTGGGCTAAGGTTACAATATGGTTTTTAATGAATAACTGTCCTGAATGACACTACCACCTGCTATTTTTTTGATGGGGCCGACTGCTTCGGGCAAGACCGCTGCTGCTGTGGCATTGGCTACGCGATTCCCTGTGGAAATTATCAGCGTTGATTCGGCGCTGGTTTATCGCGACATGAATATAGGCACGGCTAAACCTGATGCGGTGACACTAGCGGAAGCACCACATCATTTAATCGATTTGATCGACCCTACCGAAGTTTATTCAGCAGCGCAGTTTCGCCGTGATGCACTGCGCCTGATGGCGGATATTACCGCTCGCGGGCGTATCCCGTTGCTGGTGGGCGGCACGATGCTGTATTTCAAGGCTTTGCGCGAAGGCCTGTCGGATTTGCCGCAGGCCGATGCCGCATTGCGTAGCGCGATAGAAGCCGATGCGGCGGTGCGAGGCTGGGCTGCGCTGCATCAGGATTTGGCACAGCGTGACCCAATCACCGCTGCACGTCTACAACCCACCGATACCCAGCGCATCCAGCGTGCATTAGAGGTCATTGCGCTCACGGGCAAGCCGATGTCGGAAGCGTTCGCGCAGTCACGCAGTGCAGATTTGCCCTATCGCGTGCTACCCATCGCACTCATGCCGTCTGACCGCAGCGTACTGCATCAGCGCATTGCACAGCGCTTTGACACCATGTTAGCCGCTGGTTTACTGGAAGAATTAACCGATCTGCGTCAGCGCTATCCGCTTACCGCAGACATGCCCGCCATGCGCTGTGTGGGTTATCGTCAAGCCTGGGGTTATCAGGACGGCGAATACAGCTACGACGAAATGCGCGATCGCGGCATCTTCGCCACACGTCAATTAGCCAAACGCCAAATTACCTGGCTACGCAGCACGCCCGATGTGCAAATTGTGGACTGTATAGCTGATGATGTGGTGGGGCAGGTAATGGGCCTGGTTGAGCGGTTCTTGGCTTAACGCTCAGTGGTTACCGATGTAGGATACGGTTAAGCGCAGCGCAACTCATCTTATTAGCTGTCGGCTTAAAGTCAGGATAACTGGATAGAATAGGCTCATCGAAATATTGCGGCGCGCTAAACCCAGCTATCAGCTGCGGATGCGAAGTAATAGTCAAGGAGCATATTGTTGAAAAACCTCAGTCCAACAACTCGTCGTATTTTGTATGTTATCAGTATGGTGCTTCTGGGCGCAGCCGTGATTACTGTGCTCGGTATGATGTTTTTGGGGCGTGCATAGCCAACGCACAATGCGTTTTTGAATTGTTATCTTTCACGTTGGTCGGGAAAATGAACTGCTGTTCCGATCCTGAGCGGAAGTTCAGGTTGAACAACCTGACTGTCTCGTTTTCGATCTTTGCTACCGGTCGGATGCAGATGCACTTATGGCCGGTATGGAATTTTCATCAGTAAGAGGTGCGGGAATTATCTCGAAAGGCGGCTTTTCTGCAATGCGACTGCGTGCTCTCGACCCGTGCTAGCCTTGGTGAACGGCAGCTGTCCGGCAAATAATTTATCGAGACTGATTTCTCCAAATAACCCACACCAAACGCAGGTGGTACGACCATCACTTACTTGAGCTTAACTGCTTAAGTTTAGAGTATTACTTCAGTGGGTTTCCTGAATAGCGACCCCCTCGCTTGGTAGTAGCGCCTCAAGGTCTATTAAGCGGTTGATCGATAGCTCAGAGAGTGCGTGTCCAGTCGTCAAAATCAGCGTGCCATCTTTGAGATGAATATTCTCTTCCAGCATCATTCCTGGGCGCAATCTTCGTAGCGCAAGACGGTGCCCATTTATGTTTTTATGGCTGCTTCGTGTTATGTGACTGCCTAAGGGGATGCCCGCGTCTCGCAGAGGTATTGGCTGTTTATTGCCCAGTGTCGGCAGGCTCTCCAATTCGGTCTTGACTGCCTCATAGGCCATCGGCGAGTGAAGGTGCATGCGTTCAGATAAGGCTCGAGTGAGTTTTTCTTCAACCACTGCAGGAATGATGGGTTTTACCAGGAATCCATTTATATCGAGCGCAAGTGCAGACCCAACTATCTCCGTTTGCGAAAACGAGGTCAGTACCACGATTCGTGTATCTGGTTTGGCGTGCGTTCTTCCTGCACGAATCAGTTGAACGAATTTCAAGCCATTCATTCGTGGCATATTGACGTCAGTGATGATCATGTCGAACGTATTGGCTTCAAGCAGATTAATGGCAAATTCCGCATTGTCTACATCGACGATATTTGCGTATCCGAAATCGCGCAGAATCCGAAGGATTATTTTTCGCGTGAAAGCGTCATCCTCGACGACAAGGATTTTGATCTTGTTAGCCGTCTGCACAGATTCTGGAGCGGGGGAGGACATCAAGTGGGTAAATTTTTGTTTAAAACTCGCTACAAAATCATTGAACGCTATCGCATCCATTGGTTGGGCGACGAAATAGCCCTGTACCACATCACACCCAACGACCTTCAATGCATCCCAGTCCTGTTGCGTCTCCACACCCTCTGCCACGCTCTTGACCAATAACTTGTGTGCCATGTCGATGCTCGACTTGACCACGATGCGTAATGCCTTGTTGTCGGCAAAGTCTTTTACGAAAGACTGGTCAATCTTTAACTCGCCGAAAGCAATACGCGTCAGCTGCTGAAGGTTTGACGCCCCCGTGCCATAATCGTCGATAGAAAGTGTGAAACCATTCATGCACAGGCGCGCCAAGTTTTCTAATGCAGGCGCGATATTAGTCATGGCCGCAGATTCAGTGATCTCCAGAACGATATATTGAGGATCCACGTTAGCCTCGCTTACCACCTGAGTGATTTTGTCTGCCAAAGCAGTATCATCTAGTGAAACCAGCGACAGATTGACCGAGACCGTAAGAAAGTAACCTTTATTATGGAGGGAACGCACCATTGCTGCGGATTTTCTGAGGATGCGGAAAGTCAGGTCGTCAATGTTTGCTGTCTGCTCAAGCTGAGGGATGAAAGAATATGGACTAATCACGCCATGTTCTGGATGTATCCAGCGAGCCAGTGCTTCAGCACCCACTAGTCGTCCCGTTTTCATTTCCACTTTGGGTTGAAAGAATGGTTCGAACTGATCAGCGCGGATCGCATGCAAGATATCTTCAAGCGTAAAACTCTTCGCTACAGGTTGCTGAATCTTACGGGTCGAATTTCCATGCTTTAGCAGATGCTCTTTGAGGTTTACCAATAGAACAGGTTTTTCGATCACGCCCAGTAGTTGGACGCCATACATCTGGGTCATCCTGCCAATCGAGGTAAGCAGCTTGCCATCAAGTCCGCTGGTGAGGATGACGGCGATGTTTTGATGCTCTTCGCCCAGATGCCGAAGAAACTCCATGCCATCCATTTCTGGCATGTTCAAGTCACAGAGCGCTACGTCAATCGGTGTTGAATTTACTTGGCGAATGACGTCGAGCGCCTGCTTGCCATTGCTTGCACTGAAGATCGAAACAATACCCAGCGAATTCAGCATTTTGATAAGGGTATTACGCTGGAAGTCATCATCTTCCATGATCAAAATATTCAGATCCGTGATTTTCATCATTCGCCCCCGTAGTTTCTTTCTGTAGTGAGGAATGCCTCCAGTTGGTCAAGCGCTTCATCCAGTGCCACCTTCGCGGTGCTTGCTTTAACCATATCGTCATTCCGTGCAGCGTGCTCAATGGCTTCGCAAGGTTTTTCGAGATTCATTGCACCCACCATTCGACTGGAACCTTTCATACGATGGGCTGTACTCTCCACATTGGTGCGATCACCTCGCTTGAGCATCTCTGACAGCTTGGAATGATCAGCGCGAATGTGCGACAGGAAGTCCCTCAATACCTGATCTTGGTCAGCTCTGTCTGTCACAACCGCGTTTAGAACTGCATAATCAATAGGGGCTGGAAAGCCGCCATCGTTGTTATGCTGTGACGGCATGGGCGATTCCCCATTAATTTCGGTAATGGACAGCCACTTTGCCAATGTCTTCCTGAGCTGCGCAAGATTGGCGGGCTTGACCAGCAATTCATCCATACCAGCGGCTTGGCATCGACCTTCTTCTTCAGCAAGCGCATTAGCTGTCCAGGCGATGATGGGTGTGTGGGGGCGCTGCTCCCCTGCTTCAATCTTGCGTACCTCTCGTGAGAACTCGTACCCATCCATCTCGGGCATATGGCAATCGGTAATGACCAGCGCAAAGCGCCCCTCCATCCATTTTGACAACGCGACCAAGCCATTTTCCGCTGTCTCGGAACGCAACCCAAGCAGACCGATCTGGCGCGCCAGGAGCTCACGGTTGATCGGGTGGTCATCCACCGCCAGCACCAGCGGTGCATCATCTGTATTGTTGGTGATCAGGGGGGTGACCTTACGTTGTTGCACCTCCAAATGCATGTCTCGTACTGCCTCACCCGGTACACCAGAAATAGGCAGGGTCAGTGTGAGGCTGAAGACGGAGCCTTGCCCATGTTCACTCTGCAACTCAATTTGTCCGTCCAGCATCTCAGCCAAACGACGGCAGATCGCAAGACCCAGGCCGGTTCCACCATACATGCGAGCGGTGTCTGCGCTCTCTTGCCGGTAGCGCTGAAACAGGCGTTCTTGAACTTCCGCGCTAATACCTACTCCCGTATCTTTGACAGAGAATCGTATCTGATCACCACTGTCGAGATGTTGTACAAGCTCGGCTCGCAGCTCTATCTCGCCTTGTTGCGTAAACTTGATTGCATTGCTGACAAAATTATTCAGCACCTGTGAAAGTCGTAGCGAATCGACGATATAAGCCTGATTGAGTCGTGCATCTGCGTGCTGCCATAGCATCAGCGATTTTGCGCTAGCCACGCGTGAATAGGTATTAACGACTTCTTGTAGCAGATGTGAAATCGAAGCAGGGTGTGGAGAGAGTTCCAGTTTCCCTTCTTCGATCTTGGACCAGTCCAGAATATCACTGACGATGCGCAATAATCCTCTGCCGGAATCCCAGGCATATTCCAAAGTTGCATTTTGTTCTGCATCCAGTTTCGTCAGGGAAAGCAGCTCTAGCATCCCAAGCATGCCGGTGAGCGGGGTGCGAATCTCATGGCTCATGGTGGCAAGGAAAGAATCCTTGGCGAGGTTGACCGCAGCCAGTTCCGTCTCGCGCTGTTCCAGTTTCTGCATTGCCGTCTTAAGTGCTCTATTGGCATCCTTAACCTCTGATGCCCGGTGCATTACTTCCGCTTCCATGCGCTCTGCGTGAGCCTCAATCTTTCCCAGCTGTTCCGCATTTTCCAGATTGGCACGTTCTCGACCCAAAATAAATTCAGTTACATCTTCTACATGATGAATGATGTAGGCGACGCTGCCATCATTAGCAAATACCGGAGTGTTAACGGGGCTCCAATATTTGACTTCGAAGCCGTCGGTACCATCACGCCTGGGAATGTCATATTTCTGCACACCCATGGTGTCAAATTGGCGATCCGAGACGACGCGATTGAGAGACATATGCAGATCGCCAACACCACTCACGGACTTATCATCTGGGTTATCAGGAAATATTTCAAAGAGGCCGTGGCCAACAATGGCATCGCGCTGAGTTCCTGTGGCCTGTAGGTAGCGCTCGTTCACAGCAATAATGGTAAACGCAGAATCCGGCCGCAAAATCAGGTAAGGATGCGGACTTGCTTCAAATAACATTTTGAAAAAAGAATCATACGAACTCTCTGCGATATGAATCATTGTCTCTCCGTAATGGTGTTGTCTTCACATTCAGGCCAAAATTTGCCTTCTTGTATTGCGAGCCGCCAATCCATGAACTGATAATTATTGCCGGAAAAAACAGAAACCACGCATATGGCTGAATAGCAGCCCAAAAAGTCCATTGCAACACGAAAGCAACGAGCGGAGGAAGGATGGCAAAAAACAGTAATCATGGTGAAATTGATACCGACCTTTCATACAGATCCTCTTTAGTGGATTTGATTGCCTTGCAAGGGTGCGCTTAAATAACAATAGAGCAAGCGAACAGTTATTAGGCTGACCCAACGGTCAGTATTATTGATAATAATAATAAGGTGTGCTGTCTTTTGGCAAGCTGTTGGTTCATAGCTCCTCAATAAATTTTCTTGTCCATCTACAACGTAATAATATGGCCAAACGATGACACTCGCCTGACTAGAATTGAACATGGAAAATCATCTATCTGGGTGGTGGCTGTTGAGTGGATTACGAATCCTTTAATGATGGGGTTATGACCGACCGGTTGAATCCGTAGTCAAAAGTGGCGGTTCGAAAAAGTTGAAAGCGGACATCCAGTGGGCTGCACTTCCATAAAACCCCACAGTTCGCAACGGCCGAACAGCAGACCACTATATGCCTCTGACTGACCGTTCCTGATTGCGTATTCAACCAGTCGAAGCAACAGATTGGCTGAATCGTCCAGCAAGCTACTCATCGAAATTGCTGCCAGTGTCCGGTACGCAATAAACATGTCATTCCAACTCCGTCCCAATAATGAAGTTTTTTGCCTGATTAAATGCAACGCTAAGCTGCAAGTATTGTGCAGATGTGGCTGCCCAATTTTTAGTGCGTATGAGTTTTTCCAGTTCGGCACAGTTATGTGCTACTTGGTGAGCGTGAATGTAGCCAGCAGCGCCTTTTAGTTCGTGGACTGGGCGGGCTGCTGCGCTGTTTTGAGCTGTTATTGCTGCGCTGAGTTCAGTTAGCAAAGGTGTGCTGGAGGTTATGAAGAGCTGCAACATTTCTTTGACCAGGGCGCTGTCCTGGCGACAGGTAATGCGTAGCTTGTCCATGTCTATGGGATATAGCCAGCGATTGAGCGTGTTAACTAAGTCGGCTTCCAGTACGGGTTTGCTTAGATAGTCCTGCATGCCGGCTAACAGGCAGTTGTTTTGTGTGTCGGGTTGCGTGTCGGCGGTCATGGCGATGATGGCACCCGTGTCGGGGGCGGTGGCGCGGATTTGTGCTGTGGCGGTGTAACCATCCATTTCCGGCATCTGGCAATCCATCAGGATTAAATCATAGTGTTGTTGCTGGCATAGTTGCACGGCCTCAAGACCATCTGCCGCTGTGCTGGCATCTAATCCCAGTGCTGTTAATAAATGCCGCATTACTTTACGGTTGACGGCGTTGTCGTCGACGACCAGAACTGATTGCTGGCTGTATAGCGGGGTAGCTGCAACATGTAAGGGCTGAATTTCACTGGCGCTGGCGATGGCTGCGGGCAGGACAAACCAGAAGCAGCTGCCCTGAGTGCGCTGGTCATTGATGCCGATTTCGCCACCCATGAGTTCGACTAGCTGCTTGCAAATAGTCAGTCCCAAGCCCGTGCCGCCGTATTTACGCGTGGTTGAGCCGTCGGCCTGGGAAAAAGCCTGAAATAACCTGGTCTTGGCTTCATCGCTAATGCCGATGCCGTTGTCTTCTATACGTATGCTGAGTAGGTCTTGATTGTAATCAACAGCGATACGTACTGTCCCTGCTGCGGTGAATTTAATGGCATTGTCGATCAGGTTGGTGAGCACCTGACGGATGCGCCAGGGGTCGGCGGTGATATAGCGTGGGACGTTGGCGCTGATGGCTAATTGATAGTCGAGTTGTTTCTCGGCCGCACGGAGCTGGAATAGCTGGTAGGTGTCTTGCAGATGCTGGTGCAGGTCGAAGGCGATGTATTCAATATCGAGTTTGCCTGCCTCTATTTTGGAAAAGTCGAGAATATCATTGATCAGTTTCAGCAACATTTTGGCAGCGCTATCAACCGTGCGGGCGTAATCTTGCTGATTAGAGTTAAGTGGCGTTTTAAGCAACAACCCGCTCATGCCTATGATGGCATTCATTGGGGTGCGGATTTCATGACTGACATTGGCGACGAATTCAGCCTTTATTCTTGCAGCGTCTAATGCAGTATCCCGGGCGTTCTGCAGGTTTTGCTCAATCAGCCGGCGCTTGGTGATGTCGCGCATGATGGCTTGTATCACCGGCTTGCCATTCAATTGTGTGGTGTACATGTCGATTTCGGTTGGGAAAGTTTTCCCATTAGCGCGCATACCCAGCCATTCAAACGTGTGATGACCCATGATTTTGGTGATGCCAATAGCCTCGTCTGCCACTTCCGTGGCTGTGCGCCCGTCAGGCTGTACGGGTGCGCCTAATATTGACGGAGGTTTTCGGGTAAATTCGGCCACGCTATCGATACAGAAAAGTTCGAGTGCGGCCGGATTGCAGTCGGTAAAACCGTCTTCCCCGATGAGCACGATAGCATCAAAATTGGTCTCAAACAGGGTTTGATATTTGAGTTTTTGCTTGGCGATTTCTTCTGATTGTTGACTGATTCTGCGAGTAACAAAGCTAGCGATTAATAAACCTAATCCAACTGCTGTTATGCCCATGATGATGACGAAATTGCGGGTTTCGTCATAGGTACGGAAAGCGGTAATGGCGGCTTCGGCGTTGGCGCTGCGTTGCAGTTGCAACAAATCATTCAATGCAGTGAGCACTTTGGCTTGAGCGGGGATAGTGCTGTTTTGTAACAGGTACAATGCATCGTTGTTGCGGTTGTCCAGCGCCAGGGAGACGGTCTGCCGTCCCAGCGGTTGAGCGATATTGGCATATATGCCGATTTTATCCAGGCGTGATTCTTCGTCGGTATTTAGTTTGGAGAGTCTCAATGCCTGCAATGCGTCGGCAAATCTTACGCTGTTTTCCTGGAATTCATAAAGCTCATCGTTTTGCTCGAATGGCTTGGTGTTAAGCGTCAGTGAATGCAAGATAAGTGCGCGATCACGCAACGCGTCGCGCATGATGGTAATCAGCTCGGTTTTGTAATTGTTGACGCTGACGATGGCGACCAGTTGCTCATTGATTGCACGCATTTTTGCCAGGCCAATCAAGGTTAATGCGAGTAATAACGCTAGCATCAATCCAAATGAAAGGATCAGGCTGAGTTTGAGGTTGATCTGCCTCATGCTGGCAGACTATTCGGCAATAGTGGGGAGGTTGGGTGTGCTTGCCGCGTTTGCGGTGCTGGAGAGGGCCGCAATTGGGTTCAACAGGCGGCGCGCGCCGTTGAATTTGCTGCTCCAGTAGGCATCATCCAGATGCGAGATCATGACGACACCTGTTTTGCTGCTGGCGGCGTGGATAAAACGGTTTTCGCCGAGATAAATGCCCACATGTGAAAATGTGGATTTCATGGTTTTGAAGAAAACCAGATCGCCAGGCTTGAGTTCGGTTTTAGTGATTTCGGTACTGAGTTTACTCATGGCCAGAGCATTGTGCGGCAATTTTAAGCCTGCGACTTGGCCGAATACATATTTTACAAAGCCGCTGCAGTCCATGCCGGTGCTGGGGTTGTCGCCACCGGGTTTATATACCGCACCCACCAGGCCCATTGCAAACAATGCCAGTTCAGTGCGGGTAGGTGGCGGATTCGCGGCGTTATCGTCTGCCCAGCTCGGTGTCTGGGTGAAGATGAAGACGGTAAGAATGAGGTATTTAATAAAGCGCATAGACTTCAATTTAATAGAGTTTTCTATTCAGGTCAAAGATTTACTGGATTTATTTCGATGATAAGTTGGGTATCAGGTTAAAATAAGCCGACTTTATTGAGGGTGTAGCTATGTTGTGGGAAACCTTTAGCGTGGTGCGGGATTTGTCGCGTTTGCATGAAATCGCCAGTATTTTAATTAAATATGGCTGGGGAGATTTTGTGCGGGTGCTGGGTATAGGCACAGTATTAGAGCGTGCCGGACGAATTTTACACAAACAACCCAAGCACAACGATATTGCAGATTTGGATCCTGCTATCCGTGTGCGTTTGGCGCTGGAAGAGCTTGGACCGACCTTCGTTAAATTAGGACAGTTGCTTGCGACCCGGGTCGATTTGCTGCCGCCCGCGTGGATAGTTGAGCTGGAAAAGCTGCAGTCGCATGTGCCGCCAGTCCCATTTGCAGAGATAGAGGCGGATGTGGTGATGCTGCTGGGCAAACCTATCCATGAAGCGTTTGCCCAATTTGAGCGTGAGCCGTTCGCGGCAGCTTCGATGGCGCAAGTGCACAGGGCGCAGTTATTCGATGGCACGAGAGTGGTGGTGAAGCTGCGTCGTCCAGGCATAGACAAAAAAATTGAAGCCGATTTGCGTATTTTGCAGCATTTTGCGCGCCTGGTAGAGCATGACATGCCCGATGCGCGGCGTTATCAGCCTGTGATGATGGTGTCGTATTTCCGCCGTTCATTGCGTCGTGAGCTGGATTTGCTCATGGAAGCGCACAATATGGAGCGCTTTACGACCAACTTCGCTGGCGATGAGACGGTGCATATCCCGCAAGTTCACTGGGAATACACGTCTGCTACGATGATAGTGCAAGAGGAATTGATAGGCGTTCCTGGTACCGATTTGCTGGCGGTGCGTGACGCAGGGCTGGATTTGCCGCTGCTGGCGGCGCGTGGCGCGGATGCGGTACTGCGTATGATCTTGATCCATGGTTATTTTCATGCCGATCCGCATCCAGGTAATGTCATTTACTTGCCCGGTAATCGCATCGGCATGATAGATTTTGGCATGGTGGGGCGCTTGACGGATTATCGCCGCCAACAGCTGGTCAATATGCTCGATGCGTTAGCACACAAAGATGAAGACGCCATGTTGCAGGTGTTGATGGATTGGACTGGCGATGGTGAAGTGGATGAAGCCAAGCTGGGCTACGATGTGTCGGAACTGATGTTTGGTTACGATAATCTGGAACTCAAGGATGTGAACATCAGCGCGTTGCTGAATGAAATTACGGCGGTGATTCGTGAAAATTCACTGGTTTTGCCTGCTGACCTGACATTGTTGTTTAAGGCATTGATTACGCTGGAAGGCTTGGGGCAGCAGTTAGACCCTGAGTTTCACATGGTGGATCACATCACGCCATTTGTGCGCGATGTCATCGCGGAACGTTACCAGCCTGCGGCATTGATGAAACGTGGGCGCAAGAGCTTAAAAGACGCATTTGAAGTGGTTGCAGGCTTGCCGCGTGATTTGGCCAGATTGATGCGCGAAGCGCGGCGTGGGCGGTTGCGTATAGATCTGGATCTGAAGCGGCTGGATCAATTTGGCCACCAATTAGATCGCGCCAGTAACCGCATTACCATGGGCATATTGACTGCCTCACTGGTGATAGGCTCATCTATAGTCATGACCGTAGATGGATGGCGGTTTATGGGATTTATTGGATTTTTGTTAGCTTTCTTTAATAGTTTATGGGTTATCGTATCCATATGGCGGTCAGGGCAGTAACGAATTTGTTATTCACGCTTGTTTGAATTGGGTATCCGCAGTCTGAATTTATCTAGAGTATCAATGTGAAACCTTACGAATTATTTATCGGGTTGCGATATACCCGCGCTAAACGGCAAAATCATTTTATTTCTTTCATCTCCTTAATCTCCATGCTCGGTATTGCGTTGGGAGTTGCTGCGTTAATCGTAGTGCTGTCAGTGATGAACGGCTTTCAGGATGAGTTGCGCAGCCGTATTTTAGGCGTGGCGGCGCATATTGAGATTAGCGGGTTTGATAACACGCTGACCGATTGGCAAAGCGTTGCGGTGCAAAGTAAAAAGGTGCCGGAGGTACAAGCCACTGCGCCGTTTGTCGCTGGACAGGGGTTGCTGGCATACGATCAGGCGGTGCAAGGCGCGATGGTGCGCGGTATCGTACCTGATGCGGAAGATAGCGTGGCTGACATTGGGCGAAAAATGAAATTGGGTAAGCTCGGCGCGTTGCGCGCGGGTGAGTGGGGCATAATTCTTGGTGTGGATTTGGCGCGTAACCTGGGCGTACAAATGGGCGATAAAGTCACTTTGATCACGCCTCAGGGGCAGGTGACTCCGGCGGGCATGGTGCCGCGTCTCAAGCAGTTCACTGTGGTCGGAATATTCCAGATCGGCATGTATGAATATGATGCAGGGTTGGCATTGATCGCCATGCCTGACGCGCAAAAGCTGTTCCGTATGGGTGATAGCGTATCTGGCGTGCGCCTTAAAATTGCTGATTTGTATCGTGCGCCACAAGTGGCTATGAAGTTGAGCAAAACTTTAACTGGCGATTATTACATACGCGACTGGACGCAATCGCACAGCAATTTCTTCCGTGCGGTACAGATGGAAAAACGGGTGATGTTTGTGATTTTGCTGCTTATCGTCGCAGTAGCCGCCTTTAATATTGTGTCTACCTTGGTGATGGTGGTGACGGATAAACAGGCGGATATTGCCATTCTGCGCACATTAGGTGCGTCACCCATGAGTATTATGAAAATATTCATGGTGCAGGGTGCAGTGATAGGTATAGTAGGGACTGCATTGGGGTTGATTGCGGGTATCTTGCTGGCGTTGAATATTGGTGTGGTGGTGCCGTTTATTGAGCATACGTTTGGCGTACAGTTTTTGTCGGCAGATGTGTATCAAATCAGCGAATTGCCGTCCAAATTAGACTGGCATGATGTGGGCGTAATTGCAGGGGTGTCGTTGGTGTTGTCCTGGTTGGCGACACTGTATCCAAGCTGGCGTGCATCCAGAACCAATCCAGCGGAGGCGTTACGTTATGAATAATTTGGTGATCAGTTGTCAGGGTTTGAGCAAATCTTACCAGCAAGGTAAAACCATAGTGTCGGTGTTAAAAGGCATTGATTTTAATATCGCTCAGGGTGAGTTGGTTGCGGTAATGGGGGCGTCAGGTTCGGGTAAATCAACGCTGCTGCATCTGTTGGGTGGTCTGGATGATGCCACGCAAGGCACGGTGAGTATCATGGGTGCGGATATTCAGACCATGAGTGAGGTAGCGCGCGGTGAGCTGCGTAATCGTTCGCTGGGGTTTGTGTATCAGTTCCATCATCTGCTGGCTGAATTCAGCGCTGTTGATAACGTCGCAATGCCGTTGCTGATCCGCCGGGTTGCGCCTAAATTGGCGCGTGAGCAGGCGGCTGAGTTGCTTAATGAGGTTGGCTTGGGGCACAGGCTTACGCATACACCGGGTGAGCTTTCAGGTGGTGAGCGCCAGCGTGCCGCCATTGCGCGTGCATTGGTCACCAAGCCTGCATGCGTGCTGGCTGATGAGCCTACTGGCAACCTCGACAGGCATACTGCAGCGGGCATTCATGAGCTGATGTTGAAGCTCAACCAGCAGCACCAAACCAGTTTTCTGATCGTAACTCACGATCCGGAATTAGGCGGCAAGATGCAGCGCGTATTGCATCTGGATGATGGTTTGTTAGTGAATTAAGTGAAAAGAATTAAATGAAAAATACAGTAGATGTTTATGCCGAATTTGATTATCAAGGCGCGTCGCATAAGCCAATCATGACGCTGGATTTGGATGTGCATATCAAAACGCTGGAGGATTTATCGGCTATTCCAGTGTTGTTGGCTAAAACTAATCACATCGACAGTTATTCGTATCAATATGAAGTTTTGCTCGACAGTCAGCTTTGTTATGCGAATGCCACTGGTCTGGCAGCAGATTTCCTGGTTGGCAGTGATTTCGATTTCGCGGGATTTTTAGCGGTAAATAGTGTCGATAATGTCGTCACCAAGTTGCAGAAAATTGCTCAGGAAGAGCTGGGTATCAGTGACCTGTCAGCACATGCAGCGCTTAAGCAGGCGTTGTTGCGGGCGTATCACTTAGACAAATAAACGGCATGGTTGCGCTGATAATTTCGCTGCAAGCATGTCGTTCAGCTTTATTTTTCAGGCATTTTGAGTATAATGCTGGCTTGTCCGCAGTGTTTGCGGGAGAGTGTGGTCGTGCTGGTGATGTTTCCCCACGATTGCCGCCGAAGGCGTAATTCACCCAGAATCGCTCAGGCCCCCGAACCGTAAATACAGGGCATCTCTGGAGAGCGACGCGCAGGCGTCCACCGAAGGGGCACACAGCGTGATCATCGCGCTGTAATCTCTCAGGTAAATAGGACAGAGGGGTGATGATTGCGTATCGTTACCACTTAACTTATTGACCGACTATGACCATCATCCCTATCAACACCATTGCCGAACCCACCCGTCAGCCCAATGCTGTACGTATGCCTGTGTGGATACGCCAGAATCTGGGTCAGGATGTGCATTATGGCAAAACCGATGCCGCAGTCCATGAGCATCGTCTGCATACCGTGTGTGAAGAAGCGCGCTGTCCCAATCGGGGCGAATGCTGGAGTCGCGGTACGGCGACGTTCATGCTGCTTGGCGATACCTGCACGCGTGCATGTGGATTCTGCGCAGTGAAAACAGGCAAGCCTGACTGGCTGGATGCCGATGAGCCTAATCGCGTGGCTGCAGCGGTGATGGAATTACAATTACGTTATATCGTACTGACCTCGGTGAATCGGGATGACTTGGCCGATGGCGGTGTAGGCATATTTGCGGAAACCTTGCGCCAACTGCGTTTGCGCGATGGTCAGATAGGGGTGGAATTCCTTACGCCAGATTTTCGCCAGAATCAAGTCGATGCTGTGGCCACTGTGATGGCGACGTTAAGCGAATTGCCTGAAACAGTGCGCCACGATCTGGTGTGGGGTCACAATGTCGAAACCGTGCCGCGTCTGTATCAGACTGCGCGCCGTGGTTCCAAATACGCTCGTTCATTAAGTCTGCTGGCATTGGCAGCACAACAGTCTGGCGTGGCTGCCAAATCTGCGCTCATGCTGGGTTTAGGTGAAACCCGTAATGAGGTGTTAGCCGTATTGCACGACTTGCGCGAAGCGGGTGTGTCACGCGTATCACTGGGGCAATATCTGCGCCCGTCGCTCGATCATTTGCCCGTCATCGCCTATGTTCATCCCGATGAATTTGCCGAATATGAAAATGCCGCTCGCGCCATGGGATTCGATTGGGTCAAGGCCGGGCCGCTGGTGCGTAGTAGTTATTACGCAGAAGAAATTCAACAGCAATCACGCTAATTATTTCCACGCTGATATTTTATAGACAGGACACACATGTTAAAACAGACTCCACTTAACGCAGCACACCGTGACATGGGCGCAAAGATGGTTGATTTCGGCGGCTGGGATATGCCAGTCAATTACGGCTCGCAAATCGAAGAGCATCATCAAGTGCGCAATGATGTCGGCATGTTTGATGTGTGTCACATGCTGGTGGTTGATGTGAAGGGTGACGATGTGCGCGGCTTCTTACGTGGACTGGTCGCCAACAACGTAGACAAGTTGACGGTAAGCGGCAAGGCGCTGTACTCATGCATGCTCAATCCTGAAGGCGGTGTGATCGATGACCTGATTATCTATTTCATGACCGAGGACTGGTTCCGCATTGTGGTCAATGCAGGTACCGCAGACAAGGACGTCGCGTGGATGCAGCAGCAGGCAGCGGGACGTGCGTTGACTATTACCCCACGGCGTGATTTGGCGATGATCGCGGTGCAAGGTCCAAACGCTCGCGCCAAAGTGTGGGAGGCTATCCCGGGTTCACAAGCCGTGACCGAAACGATGAAGCCGTTTAATGCGGTGGAATTCGAGCAATACTATATCGCCCGCACTGGTTATACCGGTGAAGATGGTTTTGAAATTATGTTGCCAGTCGCCGAAGCCGATGCCATGTGGCGCAAACTGGCCGGTTTGGGGGTGAAGCCCATCGGGCTGGGCGCGCGTGATACCTTGCGTCTGGAAGCGGGAATGAACCTGTATGGTCAGGATATGGATGAAACCACCAACCCGCTGGAATCCGGTCTTGCATGGACGATAGACCTGAAGAGCGAGCGCGATTTTATTGGTAAATCTGCACTGCAGTCGCGTGATATCAATTTGCAGTTAGTTGGTCTGTTACTGCTCGATAAAGGCGTACTGCGCGCACATCAGGTGGTTAATACCAAACATGGCGCAGGCGAAATCACCAGCGGCACTTTTTCTCCCACATTACAGCAATCCATAGCGCTGGCACGGATACCGCTGGGCATTGCGCCTGGCGCGGAAGTGACGGTAACGGTGCGCGATAAACAACTTAAAGCGAAAGTGGTAAGCTACCCGTTCGCGCGTAATGGGCATTCATTAATTTGAGATTTGCGCTCGTCAGGGCATAAACGAAACACACATTTAGACATTCAATTTAGGAGTCATACATGAGCATACCAGCAGATTTGAAATATACCGCTTCCCACGAGTGGGTTAAAACCAATGCAGACGGCACTGTCACTGTCGGCATTACCGCACACGCACAGGATTTATTGGGAGACATGGTGTTTGTGGAAAACCCGGTTGTCGGTCGTACTTTGGCCGCAGGTGAAGAGTGTGCAGTGGTTGAATCAGTGAAAGCGGCTTCTGACGTATATGCGCCGATTGCTGGTGTTGTTGTTGCATCTAACAGTGATGTGGAAACCTCTCCAGAAACTATTAACCAGGATGCTTATGCAGCGTGGATGTTCACTATCAAACCAGCCAACAGCGCCGATGTTGCTAGCCTGATGGATGCTGCAGCTTATCAGGCGCTGGTTGAATCAGAAGCACATTAATTCCCGATACCAACAATAGGACTCTCCATGCCATTTATTCCGCATACCGATGAAGATGTGACCCAGATGCTCGCCGCAATTGGCGCGCCGTCGATAGACGCATTGTTTGATGAAATCCCTACTGCGCTGCGTAGCGGCAAGTTGACGCAAGTGCCTGAGGCGATGACCGAAATGGAAATCAGCCGTCTCATGCATGAGCGCGCTGATCTGGACGGTCGTCAGTTGAATTTCATCGGTGCTGGGGCGTATGAACATCATATTCCAGCTGCAGTATGGCAAATCACCACACGTGGCGAGTTCTATTCAGCTTATACCCCGTATCAGGCAGAAGCTTCGCAAGGTACGTTGCAACTGATTTACGAATACCAGACCATGATGGCGAGCCTGACCGGCATGGATGTGTCCAACGCTTCGTTGTATGACGGCGGCTCTGCGCTGGCTGAGGCGGTGTTGATGGCGGTGCGTGCGCACAAGGGTGCAATGCGCGTGCTGATGCCGAAAACTGTGTCGCCGTTGTATCGCGCTGTGGTGCGGGCGATGGTGAAAAACCAGCATATCGAGCTGGTAGAGCTGGATTACGATCCAGCCAGTGGTATGACAGTTGTGCCCACAACGGACATGGGCGATTTTGCTGCATTGGTTATCCCGCAGCCGAATTTCTTTGGTGTGCTGGAAGACGTCGATGCGCTGACTGATTGGGCGCATGCTCACGGCGGTCGCGTGATTGCGCTCACCAACCCAACCAGTCTGGCTTTGCTCAAAGCACCTGGTCAATGGGGTACAGCGGGCGCAGATATCGCGGTGGGTGACGGTCAGCCGTTAGGCGCACCGCTTTCCAATGGTGGGCCATATTATGGCTTCATGACCTGTAAACAGGCGCTGGTGCGGCAAATGCCTGGGCGTATCGTTGGACGCACGGTAGATTTGGAGGGGAAGCAAGGTTTTACCCTTACCCTGCAAGCGCGCGAACAGCATATTCGCCGCTCCAAAGCGACATCAAATATCTGTACCAATCAGGGCTTGGTGGTGACCGCTTCTACCATCTACATGAGCTTGCTGGGGCCTGAAGGCTTGAAGCGCGTGGCTGCGACGTCACACGCGAATACACGCAGTCTGCTTGCGCAGCTGTGCGCCATTGCTGGCGTGACTCAGGCGTTTTCTGGCCATGGCTTCCATGAAGCAGTAGTGCAGCTGGATAGGCCAGTTGCACCTGTGCTGGCGGCGTTGCAAGCCCAGGGAATATTGGGCGGTCATGATCTCAGCGCAGATTATCCTGAACTGGGTAATGCGTTGCTGATTTGTGCCACAGAAACCAAGACCGCTGCCGATTTGCAGTGTTATGCGCAGCAATTAGGCCTAGCCCTGAGCAAATAAGAGAGATACGAACATGCTGATATTTGAACATTCCCGTCCTAATCGCGCCGCTCACGCACAAATGCCTGCGCTATCCGCTGATATTAGCGATCTGCCGACCAACCTGCTGCGCCAAGACGTGCCGCTGTTGCCGCAAGCCTCAGAAATGGACGTTGTGCGTCATTACACACGCTTGAGCCAGAAGAATTTTTCCATAGACACGCAGTTCTACCCACTGGGTTCCTGCACCATGAAATATAACCCGCGTGCCTGTAACAGTCTGGCGATGTTGCCCGGCTTCCTTGCTCGTCATCCGTTTGCGCCAGCGTCGACAGGTCAGGGTTACCTCGCATCCATGTATGAGCTGCAGGAAATGCTCAAGGATGTCACTGGTATGGCTGGCGTATCGCTGGCACCGATGGCGGGTGCGCAAGGCGAATTTGCTGGTGTGGCGATGATACGTGCTTACCATGATTCGCGCGGCGACACTGCCCGCCGTGAAATCATCGTGCCGAATGCAGCGCATGGCACCAACCCTGCAACCGCCGTGATGTGCGGCTATACCGTGCGTGAGATCCCGACGGATAAAGAAGGCGACGTTGATCTGGAAGCATTGAAGGCAGCGGTAGGGCCACACACGGCTGGGCTGATGCTCACTAACCCTTCTACGCTGGGTGTGTTTGAAAAGCAGATACAGGATATCCAGAAGATAGTGCACGATGCGGGTGGCTTGCTCTATTACGACGGCGCAAATCTGAATGCGATACTGGGTCGGGTCAAACCGGGTGATATGGGTTTTGACGTGATCCACATGAATCTGCACAAAACCTTCTCTACGCCGCACGGCGGTGGTGGTCCAGGCGCGGGTCCAGTGGGTGTCGCAACCCGTTTGTTACCGTTTATGCCTGTGCCAGTTGTGACCAAGGAAAACGATCAATATCGCTTATTGGTAGAAGGTGACATCCCCGCCACTATCGGCCGCATGAGTGCGAATAATGGTAATGCGGGGGTGCTGCTGCGCGCCTATATTTATGCACGTATGCTGGGTGCTGAAGGCATGCACCGCGTGTCTGAATTTGCCACGCTGAATGCCAACTACCTGCTGAAAGAATTGCAGCAAGCGGGTTTTGATATCGCATTCCCCACCCGCCGCGCCAGCCATGAGTTCATCATCACCTTGAAAAAACTTAAAGATGAAACCGGCGTCAGTGCTATGGATTTCGCCAAGCGCTTACTGGATTACGGCTACCACGCACCAACCACGTATTTCCCTATGTTGGTGCCAGAATGTTTGTTGATCGAGCCAACTGAGACCGAATCCAAGGAAACTCTGGATGCGTTCGTCGTCGCCATGAAAACCATCCTGGCCGAAGCTTACGCAACCCCTGAGCTGGTAAAAGGCGCGCCCTATACCCAGCCCGTACGTCGGCTGGATGATGTCAAAGCTGCACGTGAGCTGGATTTGGTGTGGCGACAGGCTTAATTTGAGGTGTTGGAAAACGAATTAAACTTAACTCTGTCTTTTAGGGTGTTCAGATAAAAAATTATGGTGGGCGAGCCGCTGCAATTGAATATTGCGGCTACTTTCCCACCATTTTTATATTTCAGCAGAGTAAGCCTTGGTTGAATAGCTTAAGCAGGTTCTTCGCTAATTCAGGCTGAGTAAGCATTCTTGCAGCATCAATTCCATGGATGAAAAATGGTGCGTAGGTCGGATTTTCTTCTGCATCACGTAAAGACAATTTGCGAAAACCCATAGGCCAACTTTCAAACTCACGCTCAGAGATTGTTTCTTGATTTACCAGGATAATATTACGATGTCGCGTGTCCTCGCAAATCCTCTCATAGGTCTCATTGATTTTGGACTCTTCACCCTCAATGACTTGCATGAAGTTGCCGTCCGAATACAGCAGCATGCCGGTGACTTGCTGGCGTTGATTGTGTCGGATTGCTGACTCAAGAATGTTTTCAAGTTCGTCGTCCGACAGTTTTTTGATGGCAGAGCTGAGGTAAATTAGCTGAATTAGCTTCATTATCAATTTGATCGCATAAAAATATTTAATTGGTGCTCTGGCATGAACTATCAGATACCATCTGGTTCGATGAAAGTTTAACAGAATGGCAGGTTGATAATTGTTTCCTCTGCACTCGGCAGAAGCCGGCGAGCGGGCAAGAAAAAACCCCAATCGCGAACGGTTAGGGTTTTAGGTATTGGTGGAGGCGGGGGGGATCGAACCCCCGTCCGCAAGCACTCTACAGACAGTTCTACATACTTAGTTTGGTGATTTGGCTTTAACCTGTTTCACGCCCACCAAACAGGCTGGAAACAAGCGAGTCACCTTGGTTTTAACCGTGTCCAAAGTAACCCTGAACACAGCGAGCATACTGAGATTACCCTACTGCTGATTACTCAGCCCAACTCGTATGCAAGCTGGTGTAGGGTCTAACCGACTAAGCGGCTAGAGCGTAAGTTTCGTCGTTTGCAGTTATAAACGATTCGGGTTGTATTTACGAGGTAATCCGTCCTCGGTATGCCCTGCGCTGCTTTGCAACCCACGTCGAAGCCATGTCGCCCCCGATGCTGGTACTAAGCGGATGAGTTCGATCATTCTCTCATCCATCGTTAATTATACATCAACACTTACCTATATGGGTCAGTATCCTAGGAAATCAAGTAGGGCGGTAGGAAATTTTATGTATGCGTCTGCGTGCCAGTCTTGCGGCTGATCATGCGGGCCAATGTAGCCATATTCAGCGAGGATGGCGGGCATGCCGCAGGCATGAGCTGCAGCGATGTCGCGTTCGGCATCGCCAATATAGACGCTGGTGCTAGGCAATACTCGCATCTCGCGGCAGGCGGCGAGGATGGGTTCCGGGTGGGGTTTGGTGTTGGTGCAGCTATCGCCGCTGATGATACTGGCGGCACGGTAGTTGAGGCCAAGTTGTTCTAAAAGTGGATCGGTGAAACGTGCCGGTTTGTTGGTGACGATGCCCCATGGAATAGCGCGGGTTTCGAGTTCATCCAGCAGTTCGACCATGCCTTCAAATAATGTGCTGTGAGGGTTGCCGTTATCTTCAAAAATTTGCAGGTATTCACGGCGCAGTTCTTCAAACGCTGGATGGTCTGGCGTGATAGCGAAGCCAACTTGCAATAGCCCTGTGCTGCCGTGTGAGGCGTAAGGGCGGATGAGCTCGAACGGCATTTCCGGCAAGCCGTGCATTTGCCGTTGTTGATTGAGTGCCAGCGCTAAATCAGGGGCGGTATCGACGAGCGTACCATCGAGGTCGAATAGGACAGCATCAACCATGGCGTTGACAAGCAATAAGGTAATTGACGTCGGTGTCGGCTTCGAGTTTATAAACCTTGGTGACCGGATTGTAAGTCATGCCGATGATGTCGTTAATAGCCAGTCCAGCATCGCGGGCGTGACGTGACAGCTCGGATGGCTTGATGAATTTAGCGTAATCATGCGTGCCGCGTGGGAGCATATTGAGTACGTATTCTGCGCCAACGATGGCGTATAAATATGACTTGGGATTGCGGTTCAGCGTGGAGAAGAACACCCAGCCACCGGGTTTCACTAGTGTGGCGCAAGCGCGGATGATGGATGCGGGGTCGGGAACATGCTCCAGCATTTCCATGCAGGTGACGACATCAAAGCTGGCTGGTTGTTGTTCGGCCAGGGCTTCGACGGCGATGCACTGGTAATCGACTTGCGCGCCAGTTTCCAGTAAATGCAGTTTGGCAACTTTGAGCGATTTTTCTGCGAGGTCTATGCCTGTGACTTGCGCGCCACGGTTGGCCATAGATTCAGACAAGATACCGCCGCCACAGCCGACATCCAGCACGGTTTTACCGCTGATGTGGGCATGGTCGTCGATGTAATCCAGCCGCAGCGGGTTGATTTCATGCAGCGGCTTGAATTCGCTATTGGTATCCCACCATTTATGCGCAAGCGCACTGAATTTGTCGAGCTCTAGCTGGTCTGCGTTACTCATGGCGATTCCCTTGCTCAAATTTATGCGGCTTAAACTTGCGCGCCGTCAGCAGTCACGCCTTCTTTAGGCGCAGTTTCTTTAATGAAGTGTTCGCGTTTTACACCAAACATTAACAACAGTGGTGAGGCGACCAGCACGGATGAATAGATACCGAACATGATGCCGATGGTGAGTGCCAGTGCAAAGTTGTGCAGTGCTTCGCCACCAAAAAACAGCATGGACAGTACCATCATTTGCGTCATGCCGTGAGTGATGATGGTGCGGCTCATGGTGGTGGTGATGGCGTTGTCGATAATGTCGGGAATAGTGGCTTTGCGCATTTTGCGCAGGTTTTCACGAATACGGTCGAACACGACGACAGACTCGTTGACCGAGTAGCCGAGCACGGCTAACACGCCAGCTAATACGGTGAGGCTGAATTCCCACTGGAAAAAAGCAAAGCAGCCAAGAATAATCACCACGTCATGGACGTTAGCGATAATTGCGGCTAACGCAAAACGCCATTCAAAACGTACAGCTAGATAAGCCAAAATACCCAAAGCTACCACCAACAGTGCTAACGCACCGTTGTCATAGAGCTCTTTACCCACTTGTGGGCCAACGAAATCAACCCGCTTGAGGACAACGGCAGGATCTTGTGCTTTGAGCGCGGTCATGACGATATCGCTGGTTTTTGCGCTGGTGCTGTCTTTATGCAATTGCAGGCGGATAGTAACGTCTTTGGGTGTGCCAAAAGTTTGCACGCTGGCTTCGGTTAAGCCTGTTTGCGCCAAGGTTGCGCGGATTTTTTCAATATTCGCGTCCTGTTGATAGGCGACTTCTATGACCGTACCACCAGTGAAGTCAACGCCCAGATTCAGGTGTTTATACGCCAGCGCCCAGATGGCGAATAAAAAGGTGATCATGGAAATGGCAGTGGTGACCTTGCCATAACGCATGAAAGGGATGTCTTGTTTAATCCGAAAAAATTCCATAATAATTCCTAAATAGTTCGCTTAAATAGACAGCTTAGCTACACGAGCCTGGCGACCATATGAGAGGTTGACCAAGGCGCGGGAGATAGTCACCGCGCTAAACATCGAGGTTAAGATGCCCAGGCAAAGTACAACAGCGAAGCCGCGTACTGGACCAGAACCCAGCCAGAATAAAGCGATACCTGCGATAAAAGTGGTGATGTTGGAGTCCAGAATTGTGCTCCACGCGCGGTCATAGCCTGCATGGATTGCAGCTTGTGGTGAATTGCCATTACGCAGTTCTTCACGGATACGCTCGTTGATCAGCACGTTGGCGTCAATCGCCATACCCAGCGTCAGCGCGATACCTGCCAAGCCTGGCAAGGTCAGCGTAGCATGCATCATGGAGAGTAATGCCACCAGGAACAGTCCGTTGGCGGTGAGTGCCAAGGTTGAGAAAACGCCGAAGTAACGGTAGTAGAATATCATGAAGATGGCAACAGCAACAAAACCCCACAGGTTGGAATGGAAGCCCTTGGCAATGTTGTCAGCACCCATGCTCGGACCTACGGTGCGTTCTTCAACAATGTTCATTGGGGCAGCCAACGCGCCAGCGCGTAACAGTAGCGCAACGTCGGTGGCTTCCTGAGTGGATTCCATACCCGTTATTTGTACACGACCACCGCCGATTTCTTCACGGATAACGGGTGCGGTGATGACTTCAGTTTTGCCTTTTTCTATCAGCAAAATCGCCATGCGCTTGCCCACGTTGTCACGGGTAACGTCACGGAATATACGTGCGCCGCGTGAGTCGAGATCAATATGGACAGCAGCCTGGCCTGATTGTTGGTCAAAGCTGGGTGAGGCGTCGGTGATGTAGTCGCCAGTGAGTGAAACGGTTTTTTTCACTAATATCGGTAAGCCACCACGCTCGGTGTACAGATCGTCATCAAACGGTACTTGCCCTTGAATTGCTGCAGTAATGTCGTGAGTTTCATCAACCAGGCGCACTTCCAGTGTTGCGGTTCGACCCAAAATTTCCTTGGCTTTAGCGGTATCTTGCACGCCAGGTAATTGCACCACAACGCGGTCTGTGCCTTGCTGTTGAATAACCGGTTCAGCTACGCCCAGTTCATTGATGCGGTTGCGCAGGGTGGTGATGTTTTGCTGTATGGCATTGTCCTGAGTGTGTTTTTGTACCTCGGCACGCAAGCTGGCAACGATGGTGTAGTCATTGTTGGCATCGGCTTCGGTCAAGACTAAGTCGGAGAAGTTTTTATTGATGTAATCGCTTGCTAATGCACGCGTGGCAGCATCACTAAAGTGGACAATCACAGTCTGATGGTCACGGTTAATTGATGCGTAATGTATTTTCTGCTCGCGCAATTGGGTGCGGATATCGCCTGTATAGCGTTCTGCGGCTTTGTCCAGTGCAGCTGGCATATCAACTTGTAACAGGAAATGCACACCACCGCGCAAATCCAGACCCAGATTCATAGGCTTGGCACCAATGGCGGTAAGCCAGTCAGGTGAGGCGGAAATGAGGTTGAGGGCAACGCTGTAACCATCGCGGAAACGTGCTTGTAGTACGTCCTCGGCTTTTAGCTGGATCTCGGTATTGCTGAATTTGACTTTGATACTGTCGCCTTCAATAAATGCGAGTGTGTAGGGGATGTGAGCCGCTTTGAGTTCATCTTCGATTTGTTGCTGCATAGCAATATCGGCTTTAATCGCTGCACGTGTCGAGGAAACTTGCACAGCGGGCACTTCGCCATAAAAATTAGGCAGGGTGTAGATTGTGCTAATGATTAGGGCTGCGCCTATGAGCAGGTATTTCCAGAGCGGGAATCGATTCATTTTATTGCCTAAATAAGTTCAACCGCACGATGGCGGTTGAAGGTAACAAGTTAGATGGATTTGATTGTGCCTTTAGGCAACATGGTGGTGATGGTGCTTTTTTGCACATTGGTAACTACGTTGTCGGCGATTTCCAGGCTGACAAACTGCTCGCTGACTTTCACTATGCGGCCTACTTGTCCACCTGAGGTGATGACTTCATCGCCTTTTTGCAGGGCTTCCAGCATTTTCCCCTGATCTTTCGCGCGCTTCATCTGTGGGCGAATAATCATGAACCAGAATAAAACAAAAATGACGATTAATGGCAAAAAGCTCATCAGGGCGTCGGTAGGGCTAGATGGACCTGTTGCTGCGGCGAAGGCGTTGCTGATAAACATAGTTACTCCATTTGGTTCGATAATAGGTTTTTAGATTTTAGCATGATAGCGCACGCTGCTCATGAAACTTGGCGACGAAATCATCGAGTTGCTGATTTTCTATCGCCGTGCGCAAGCCTGCCATGAGTTGCTGGTAGTAATGCAGGTTGTGGATAGTGGCTAAGCGCGCGCCTAATATCTCATTGCAGCGGATTAAATGATTGATATAGGCACGGCTGAAATTGCGGCAACAGTAACAGGTGCATTGTTCATCCACAGGTTTGATGTCGATACGGAAACGTGAATTCTTGATGCGCATGTCGCCAAACTGGGTGAACAGTATGCCGTGGCGTGCATTGCGCGTGGGTAGTACGCAATCAAACATATCCACGCCATTTTGCACTGAAGCGACAATATCCTCAGGCGTGCCTACGCCCATCAGGTAACGTGGCTTATTGGCAGGCAGTTGTGGGGCGGTGTGTGCAAGTATGCGGCGCATGTCAGGCTTGGGTTCGCCCACACTCAAACCGCCGATGGCATAGCCATCAAATTCCATTTGGCCTAATTCACGTACAGACTCATCGCGCAGGTCTTCATACATGCCACCCTGAACGATACCAAATAGCGCATTGGGGTTGCCTGCATGCGCAGTTTTGGAACGTTCTGCCCAGCGCAATGATAAACGCATGGAATAAGCTGCGGCATCGTGTTCAGCCGGATAGGGCGTGCACTCATCAAATATCATGACGATGTCTGAATTCAGCACTTTCTGGATGTGCATGGATTCCTCAGGTGTGAGGAACATCTTGTCACCATTGATAGGGGATGAAAACTTTACCCCTTGTTCGGTGATTTTACGCAGTGCACCCAGACTGAACACTTGAAACCCGCCTGAATCGGTGAGTATTGGTCTATCCCAGTGCATGAACTGATGCAGGCCGCCATGGGCTTCTATGGCTTCCAGTCCGGGGCGCAACCACAAGTGAAAGGTATTGCCGAGTACGATGTGGGCGTTGATCTCTTTAAGCTCGTCAGGCGACATGGCCTTGACCGTGCCGTACGTGCCCACAGGCATAAACGCAGGTGTTTCGACTTTGCCGTGCGCCAGTGTAACGGTGCCGCGCCGGGCGAGTCCGTCAGTTTGATGAAGTTGAAAATGCATGGGTGACCTTAATGGGTTAAATCTGAGCGGCTAATCAGCATGGTGTCGCCATAACTGAAAAACCGGTAGCGTTGTTGCACTGCATGGGCGTAAGCGTGGCGCATTGCCTCGTAACCGCCAAACGCAGATACTAGCATGAGTAGTGTGGATTTTGGCAGGTGGAAATTCGTCAATAAGTGCTCAACCACCTTGAACTGGTAGCCAGGCGTGATAAAGATGCTGGTTTCGTTCTCGCCAGCGACTAACTGTCCTGATTGCGCAGCGGATTCCAGTGCGCGTAAGCTGGTTGTACCCACAGAAATAATGCGGTGACCATGCGTCTGGGCATGGCGTATCGCATCGACTGTCGCTTGCGGGATGGTGTAACGTTCACTGTGCATGACATGGTCGGCGATGTTATCGACGCGTACGGGCTGGAATGTGCCTGCGCCCACATGCAAGGTCACATGTGCGCGTACCACGCCCATTTCGTCTAACTTTTCTAACATGGCCTGATCAAAATGCAGTCCTGCCGTGGGGGCAGCGACAGCGCCCAAGTGTTGCGCGTAAACGGTTTGATAGCGCGCATCATCAGCGCCATCTGCTGCGCGAGTGATATAGGGTGGTAACGGTAACGCGCCATATTGTTCCAGCACTTCGAGCACGGTGGCGGAGGCGTCAAAGCGTATGCGGTACAAGTCCTGTTCGCGGGTGATAATGGTGAGCGGGACAGTGTTGCCGATAGTAATTTGCGAACCGACTTTGGGTGCATGGCTGGCACGAATAAACGCCAGCGCCTCATGTTCGTCAATCACGCGTTCAATCAATAGTTCTACCTGGCCGCCGCTGGCTTTTTGTCCGTATAAACGTGCTTTAATCACGCGGGTGTCATTAAACACCAGTACATCACCCGCACGTAAATAATCGGGTAAGTCGGTGAATGATTTGTCCGTCAAGTTATCGCCTTCTATGCGTAACAAACGGCTGGCAGTACGCACCGCAGGTGGAAACTGCGCTATCAAATCATCGGGTAAATCAAAGTTAAAATCTTCAGTACGCATGGCTGTTGTAGGGTCAGGCACGTAAGGCGTGCAATAAACCCGCAAGTTTACAAAGAGTTGCTTGTGTTTACTAGCGATATTTCTAAATCGTAACTAAGTCGATGGCGCAGAATATGAAGAAAGTATTGCAATATGCAGTCATTTTGTGGATAATGCACGGCTTCAAACGTAGTCCTAGCCGGGATGGCGGAATTGGTAGACGCAGCGGACTCAAAATCCGCCGGTGGTGACACTGTGGGGGTTCGAGTCCCCCTCCCGGCACCAGAAAATAAAAAGCCTTGCAGTAATGCAGGGCTTTTTCTTTGCCCGCTATTTCTGCTTAATTACTCATCTCGTACGTCCATATGAGCGCATCTGCATGATAGGCATTTACATGGATTGTATTTAGATCCAGCTGGTTTGCTATAGCAGCGATACGCTCCTGGTTAAAGGTTTCACAGGCTGTAGCCAGCTCCAGATAGGGGGCGTATTTGCCGGTCTTATGCAGGAGTGCTTCGACTGTCGCGGGAGGCAGGCTGATCTGAGCCAGGGCTTGTTCCATGGGCATGTGCAGCAGGATATCCAGCAGTGAGAAAATGCCAGTGACGAATAGCTCATCGCGCTCTTTAGCCGTCAATGCAGGATCCGCGCATAGTTCCGCCAGCCGTGCGCGTACCAGTGCGTTTTCCATCAGCGCCCAATCCAAGTCGCTTGCCGTGCCGCTGATAAATAACTGCATGGTCAGCCAGCGATAAAGGTTTTCCCGTCCGAGTACCATCAATGCCTGGTCGATTGTGCTGATTTTAGTCGTGAGTCCTGTTCCTGCGCTATTGGTGTAACGCAGCACCTTGAAAGATAGTGCCGGATCGAGTTTGATTGCCAGTGCCAGCTCAGTATTATCCGTATCCTGTCGAATTCGATTAAGCAGTTCCAGTATTTTGATGCGTCCCGCATCCATGTTTGGCTTGGTCCAGGCCGCTCGACTGGTGACAAACGTCCCTTGAATGTAGTGGAATGGCAGACGTGCGCAAACATGATACTCATCCAGCGTTCTGACATTGGTGGCTATCAGTCGTTTATTGAATAAATGTGCATTTATTTCATTAATTTGGTTGGTAATGGTTTGAAAGTTGTTGCTTCCAATGTCGATAAAAATAAATTTGGTTAATTCCAAAAACGGCTGTATGCCTGGTGTGTTGATATCTCCTTGCAGGGCGATCTGGAATCCCGCCAGTTTGAGTGCGTGGATGTGAGGGAGTGTTGCTTCACTCTCGGCCACCAGTTGCGTGAGTGAACTGACGACAAGTACGGTTCCCATAGCGGGTAATTGCGCTAACAGTGGGTGTGAGAGTGTTGCTGGCAAGACAGGGATAAATGCCAGTCGATGCCCAAGTAGCCGCTGAATATCCATGGCGATTATGTTTTCTAGCAGCACCTCATAATACATACGCTGGACTTCATCGGTGGAGGAGTGCATGCGTTCGTTTATTCTGCGGCTTAAGGTAAAAGAATAACCAGCAATTTTTTGTGATTTGTTGAGTACGGCTTCACGATACACCACGGATGAATGAATGGTGTTGGCATTAATGAGGTCACTGTCTGACAATGTGGGATGGCTATGGTCGTGAGTAATAACGGGAGCCAGCTGGTTAAGTCGTGTGAATGCACTGTCTTGCGCTGGGGTGTGGTTAGTCACCTGTTTGGCGTGGGCGTGAGTTTTGTTATGCGTAAATAATGCCAATAAGCGACTGAACATGTAGGGGGCTCTTAGTTATTGTGACAGGTAAGTCGTTACATCAAACTACGGTCAGGTTATCCCTAACTGCTAACCTGTTCTGCCCATATGAGCGCATCTGCATGGTAGGCATTTACGTGTGCCACATCTATGCCAAGCTGGGTTGCTATTTCTGTGATGCGTTCCTGGTCAAATGCTTCGCAGGCGATTGCCAGTTCCAGGTAGGGCGCGTATTTGCCTGTTTTATGCAGTAGTGCCTCAACTGCCATGGGGGGCAGGCTGATCTGTGCCAGCACTTGTTCCATGGGTAAATGCAGCAGGATATCCAGCAAGGAAAAAATGCCGGTCACAAACAGCTCATCACGTTCCTTTGCCGGCAAAGTGTCGCCTGCACTTAGTTCGGCCAGTCTGGCGCGTACCAGTGCATTTTCCATCAGCGCCCAGTCCAGTGCATCGCCAGTGCCACTGGTGAACAGTAGCAGGGTTAGCCAGCGATAGAGATTTTGTCGGCCAAGTACCATCAATGCCTGATCGATGGTGCTGATTTTGGTGGTAATGCCGGATCCTGCGCTGTTGATGTAGCGCAATATCTTGAAAGATAAAGCCGGATCGAGTTTTAATGCCTGTACCAGTTCGGCATTTTCGGCATCCTGTCGAATTCGATTAAGTAATTCCAGTATCTTGATCCGTCCTGCATCCATGCTCGGCTTGGTCCAGGCTTCCCGGCTGGTGACGAATGTCCCTTGTATGTAGAGAAACGGCAGGCTCGCGCAAACATGATATTCCTCCAGTGATCTGACATTGGTAGCAACCAGTTGTTTATCAAACATGTTTTTGTTTATTTCATTAATCTGCCCAGTGATGGTTGGCAGGTCACTGCCGCCAATATCGATGAAAATAAATTCGGCTAATTCCAGAAATGGCTGCATGCCAGTCGCATGAATGTTGCCTTGTAATGCGATGTGAAAGCCCGCTTTTTTGAGTTCTGTCAGCCGGGCAAGCGATGCCTCGGCGTCGGTCAGCAGTTGCTCCAGTGAGTTCACCACGAGTACGGTACCGGCTGGTGGTAATTGTGCCAGCAGGGGGTGGCTGAGTGTTGACGGTAAGATGGGGATAAAAGCCAGTCGGTGTCCGAGCAGGCGCTGAATATCCATGTTTAAAATATTTCTGAGCAATACTTCGTCGTACAGGCGTTGTACCAGCGTTGAAGACGAGCGCACGCGTTCATTGACATTGCGACTTAACGCAAAAGAATAACCTGCAACTTTTTGTGCCTTGTTTAAGACTGCTTCACGACAGACCACTGATGAATGCGCGGCTTTGGTGCTGATGCTGTCGGCATCATTATCCGCAGATGGGTTCATGTCTTGGTTAATGACAGGCGCCAGCTGATTGAGTCGAGTGAATTCAGCGCCGCTTGCTGCTGGTGTGGGTGTTTCGTGTTGCGGCGGTGTCGGTGTTTTGCTTTTGAATAATTGCAATAAGCGGTTGAACATGTTGGACACTCTTAAATATTGTGGCAGGTGGGTATCTGCGCAAAATGGGGTATGGTCTACACACGAAAAATTCGGTCGTGAATCCTGTTTTAACGGGCTGCACGTACCGTACTGCCCTGAATTATTTTGATAATATTGTTCTAAATTGGCGTCGATAACTATGATACGCTTTCATCGTGTAGGGGTCATCTACAGATGCTAGCTGTCGTGCTGATTTTGTTTGTCTGCATCAATCAATACTCTTAAGGAATTTGGACATGTTGGACACAACTGATGTGCAGACGGGTCTCAGCACTACTGAAGCACAACAGCGTCTTAAAACAGAGGGCTGGAACGACCTGCCTTCGGCCAAGCCGCGTTCATTATTGGCCATTGCATGGGCCATAGTCCGTGAGCCCATGTTTCTCCTGCTGATTTCCTGCGGCATTATTTATTTGATATTGGGTAATAAAGAGGATGCCTTTATCCTGCTTGGGTCAGTCCTCATCATTATGGGTATGACTTTCTCTCAGGAGCGCAAAAGCGAGCGCGCACTGGAGGCTTTGCGTGAGTTATCCAGCCCAATTGCATTGGTGTTGCGCGACGGTGAGCAACAGCGTATTCCTGGGCGTGAGGTGGTGCCTGGCGATATTGTTTTTCTGGTTGAGGGTGATCGGGTGCCAGCTGATGCCCTGCTGATTGTTAGTCAGGGCGTGGCGGTTGATGAGTCGCTGCTAAGCGGAGAGTCGGTGCCAGTCAGAAAGGTGGCGAGCACTGTTGCAATGGAAAAAGTCGCCGCTCCTGGCGGGGACGATCAGCCTTTTGTGTATTCCGGCTCCCTGGTAGTGCAGGGGAAAGGTCAGGCCAGAGTCATGGCCACGGGTGAGAAAACGGCGCTCGGGCGTATTGGTAAAGCGCTGTTTACTGTGGAGTCAGAGTCCAGTCATGTGCAAAAAGAGACTGCGCATGCGGTCAAGACAGTCGCGCTGTCCAGTATCCTACTTGTCATCCTGCTGGCGGTTTGGTATGGCATCACGCGCAGTGACTGGCTTAACGGCATTCTTGCCGGTCTAACCCTGGCGATGGCTTTGTTACCCGCAGAATTACCGCTGATATTGACGATCTTTCTCGGGCTGGGGGCGTGGCGAATTGCCAAAAAACATGTGCTGACGCGGCACATATCTGCTATTGAAATGTTGGGCGCGGCGACCGTGCTGTGTGTGGACAAGACCGGCACACTGACACAAAATCGCATGGCCGTGGCGCAGATGGTTGTGGGTGATGAGGTGCATGCGTTCAACGCGGCTGCCATGCCCGATAATTTCCCGGAAATTTTCCATGAGACACTGGAGTTTGCGATGCTATCCAGTCATCGCGATCCGTTCGATCCCATGGAAAAAGCGATTCAGGAGGCCGGAAATATTGCGCTTGCCGGTACCGAGCATATCCACGGCGGCTGGACGCTGGTGGAGGAATATCCACTTTCATCAGAGTTGCTGGCAATGTCGCGTGTGTGGCGCTCACCTGATCTGGTGGACTATGTCATTGCAGCCAAAGGCGCGCCAGAAGCTATTCTCGATTTATGCCATCTGGACAGTGCGCAGGTTCAGCGCATCAGTGCGCAAGTGAATTTGGTGGCGGAACAGGGATTGCGCGTACTGGCAGTCGCAAAAGCGTCATTTCAGCAGCTTGAGCTACCTGCTATTCAGCATGACTTCGATTTTCAATTTATCGGCCTGATTGCGCTGGCTGATCCATTGCGGCCAACGGTACGTGCGGCAATCGACGAGTGCCATGCGGCTGGTATTCGTGTCATCATGATTACGGGCGATTATCCCGCTACGGCGTTAAGTATCGCAGCGCAAAGCGGGCTGAATTCCTCTGGTGGCGTGATCACTGGCGCGGATCTGGATAAACTGGATGACGCACAGTTACAGCAGCGCTTAGTGCAGGCATCCAATCAGATCAATGTTTTTTGTCGTGTGCAGCCAGAGCAGAAGTTGCGACTGGTGATGGCGCTGAAGCGCGCTGGCGAAATCGTCGCAATGACTGGCGATGGTGTTAACGATGCTCCAGCACTCAAAGCCGCGCATATTGGGATCGCGATGGGCAGTCGTGGCACGGATGTGGCGCGCGAGGCGGCAGCGCTGGTGTTGCTGGATGATGATTTCAGTTCTATCGTGGCAGCGGTAAGGTCAGGTCGCCGCATTTTCGACAATATTCGCAAGGCCGTGGTGTTTGTGGTTGCAGCGCACATTCCGATTGCGGGTATGTCGATGCTGCCGGTGATGATGGGATGGCCGTTGATATTGTTGCCAGTTCATATTGTGTTTTTTGAATTGATGATAGACCCGACCTGTTCGATCGTATTTGAAGCAGAGCCAGAAGAAGCTGATGTGATGCAAAGACCCCCGCGCCGTAGTGACGCAAAAATATTCGACCGGAATTTGTTGATGCTAGGCTTGCAGCAGGGTGTGGCCTTATTTGCTGTTTTGCTCGTGGTCTATCTGGCATCACAGTGGGCTGGATTGAGTGTAGAGCAGGCTCGTGCCCTGACCTTCAGTGCCATGATTATCGGCGACATCTGGCTGATATTCATTAATCGTTCCTGGTCATTACCTTTGCGCGCCTCTGTTAAGCTGCCCAATCCAGCCTTGTGGTGGGTGGTGGCTGGCAGTTTGCTGCTACTCGGGCTAGCGTTGTTCGTGCCTTTCATGAGCACATTGTTCCATTTTGGGGAGCTGTCGATCAGTTATTTATTGCTGATGGCCGCTGTGGTCAGCGGTATCCTGTTACTGATTGCGATGCTGACCAAAACTCAAGTGCACAGTAAGCTTCGTTGAAGCTTGAGTGCCGGTTTATATGGGCGCGCGAGTCGTGAATTAATATATGTAGACAGAAATGTCGTATATTATTATATAATGTTACTGTGATTTAATTTTCTGAATAAAGGCAAACCTGAACGAAAGTCAGGGACGCAAAATTTTCGGTCTAACGGGTATTAACCCCAGGATAGCGAAATTGCCAGAGTTGTACCTATTGGGTGCATGATTCTTGCATCAACCTATCTCGGCAGTATCTCTTCCTCGTATGCCTGAAATTTCCTGTTTCCTGACTTGAAATTCAACGGCTATCTGCAATCAGTCAAATATTTCCAAGTCTCCATTTGATCAAAGTCTGCTTTATCGCATAAACAGTTAACGCTTTGATTCGCTATAGGCATGCGTCCCTCTGCAGCAGAATGAGGCGCTGATGGAGTTAGCTAAAACATCACCAGGAAACAGTAAGCCATGCGTACAAATTTACCTATTACTAATTATGAATATGAGCTGGATCCAGAGCGTTCTATCGTTTCCAAAACCGACCTTGCGGGCAATATTACTTATGTAAATCCTTATTTCTGCGAAGTTAGCGGATATAGTCCAGATGAGTTGCTGGGTGAGCCACATAATATATTGCGCCATCCTGATATGCCCAGAGAGGCGTTTGCTGATATGTGGCAAACATTAAAATCTGGCTTGCCGTGGACCGGGTTGGTGAAGAATCGCTGCAAGAATGGTGATTATTACTGGGTCAAAGCCAATGCCACTCCGATTCGAGAAAGTGGTCAGGTGATTGGTTACATGTCTGTGCGCACCAAGGTGGATCACGAATTAATCGCGGCCACCGAACCGATATACAAAAAATTCGCCGATAAGCAGGCGCATGGCCTGAAAATCTATCGTGGTGAAGTTGTACGCACAGGTTTATCGGGTGCTATTTACAATTTGCGCAATACGCCATTAAAAACCCGCGTCAACTTTAGCGCCGCACTGATTATGCTGTTTGTCGCCATTGCTTACATTCTACCTAATCTGTTCGGTATCCAGAGTCAGGTATGGTCTCTTGCCGCCAGCCTGATGGCGATTGCAATAACGCTACAGTTGTGGATATTTCTGATCAATAAAGTGGCACAACCATTAAAGCAGGCCACGGATATTGCCCGAGCCATTGCCGGGGGGGATCTCGCTGTCAAGTTTCACTCTACTCAGCATGATGATGCTGGACAACTGATTCAGGCACTGGAGCAGATGAGTGTCAATCTGGTTTCCATCATCGGTGATGTCCGTACCAATGTGTCTACCATTAATACTGGCGCACAAGAAATCGCCGCAGGTAATATGGACTTATCCGCCCGCACCGAATCACAGGCTTCCAGCCTGGAACAGACCGCGGCCAGCATGGAGCAGTTTGCCTCTACCGTTAAGGGTAATGCCGACAATGCAATGCAGGCAAGCCAACTGGCTGAAGCTGCATCGGTAGTCGCCATCAAAGGTGGCGAAATGGTCAGCCGGGTGGGGGAGACCATGGATGGCATCAGCAGTTCTGCCAATAAAATATCGGACATTATCGGGCTGATCAATGGCATCGCTTTTCAGACCAACATACTTGCGCTCAACGCTGCTGTAGAAGCTGCTCGTGCTGGCGAGCAAGGGCGTGGCTTTGCTGTTGTGGCGACAGAAGTGCGCACGTTGGCGCAACGCTCAGCAGCTGCGGCCAAAGAAATCAAGGTATTGATTGATGAGTCTGCAAACAAGGTGGATGAAGGTCATAAACTGGTAGAGGATACCAAACGTACTGTGACAGACATTGTTGACTCGGTACGGAAAGTCACGAATATCATCAAAGAAATCAGCATCGCCAGCCGCGAACAAGGCATCGGCGTCGATCAGGTTAATCAGGCTATCAATGAAATGGATAAGATCACGCAACAAAATGCAGCCTTGGTTGAGCAGGCGGCGATAGCGGCTACAGGTTTGTCTGAACAGGCCAATGATTTGTCCACCGCGGTCAGTGTATTCAAGTTTGGCCGTAAACTTGTAGCGCAACATGCCAGACCCGTATCACCTCACATACCGAAATTAAAGGTAATACGCCGCGCAGACGGTCCTTTGCGCATAGGGCATTAATCGGGTCGGCTTGGATGGTGTGCGTTAATGCATTATCTAGGTTGGGGTGGGGCTGCATGAAGGTCGCAAAATAAAAAGCACCTGGGCGATTATTCGTCAGGTGCTTTAATTGTTTTTGGGGTGATGGGGCTGGAACCTAAGACTACCAGAGTGATAATCGACTAAGCCAATACTCATACTTGCATATTAGGTGGTTTCAATGGCGGCAACTGCTCATGAGTCCGATGAATTCAGGAAAATCGCTCATGCAAATAGCGGATGATTTCGGAAGACTCGTACATCCACTGCACGTTCCCCTTTTCATCCGTAATTTTCAGACAAGGTACTTTGACTTGGCCGCCGCCTTGCAATAATGCTTCGCGGTGTTGCGGCTGATGCTGTGCGTCCAGCAGCGGGATATTCAATGATAAGCGGCTAAGTTCACGACGAACCTTGATGCAGAAGGGGCAGGTCTTGAATTGGTAGAGTGCCAGTTTTGAACATTGCTGGTCGATGAGTCGTTGTGCTTCCGGTTGTCGAACGATACCCTTGGGTGTGGTCATTTTTTCCCAAAGTAGCATGAATGGAGTCAGTACTATTCGGAGCGTCTTGAAGAACATTTTAAATAACCATTTCATTTGAAATTCTCACGATATTGATTTGTTGAAGAAGTAGTGCGATGTAACTTATTTGGTAGCTCGGGTAATCTGCGGGTTTTGGGTAAGCGGTGAACGACGGTTTATCGGTGCTGGGTCAAGTATACCAATATTTGCTTTCAATCGACTAACAGAGTTTGCTGTAAACAGCGCTGCACTACGACTCGCAGTAGCGTATGCTATGGCAGTCCAGCTTTATATCCATGCTCTATGCGTGCACACGAGGTCAGCTATGAAACGTATCGCCTTGCTTATGACACTATTGGCCCTGCTTGGTGGTTGTGCAACTCATCAACCATCAGATCCGGCCCTGTTCACAATAGATCAGGGCCGTCTGCCGCCAGCGAATACCACCCTCAATATTTCTGGTCTCGGCCCCTGCACCGATAATCCGGATAGGAGTCTGCATCTTGATTCCAGTCAGCCAGTCAACGTACTGGTACATGGTTGCTTCGGTTCGTCAGGCGAGTTTCGCGGTTTGGCCCAAGTGCTGGCTTTCCACGGTCAGCAAACAGCCTGCTTTACTTACGATGACCGTAACGAACTTACACGTAGCGCTACTCAATTGCGTGATGCAATCAATCAGCTAGCCGATCAGACACGTACTCCAAAAATTACTGTGATCGGCCACAGCCAGGGAGCCTTGATTGCACGCAAATCACTCACTGAACTGACACTCACGTCGCAGCCTGTTCGCCGGCCCGATTTGCGTTTAGTAACCATCTCCGGCCCATTCTCCGGGATCGCATCGGCAAACACTTGCGGCAAAACCTGGCTATATCCGCTCACGCTCGGTCTGCTTCCAGCCAGCTGCTATCTGGTAACTGGTGCAAAGTGGGCAGATATCACCTACTCCTCGCGTTTCATCCTTGAACCGGGAGTGCTTATTCCCCAAGTCAGCAGTTATCTGAAAATTGATACGGACGAGCGCGATAGCTGTCGGCGCGAACAAGATGGACGCTGCGTTGAGAGCGACGACATTTTCTCGCTGGCAGAACAGCGCAGTCCGTTACAAAAAACAGATGTGCGTACCCGACGAGTAGAGGTACATGCAGGTCATGTCGAGATTGTGGGTGACAAGCGCGTGGCACCAACCAAACTGATCGCACTGCTACAGCAACAAGGCGTGCTTAATCCGACCGCACCGGAAAGACTATCGGCTTTCTCTGCGCTACTCGCACAGATTTATCAGACTAATGCGTTCTGAATCCCGTCACCGACAGACTGGTGGCGACTTCACCAGTATTAACGATGAGCAACTTAGAGCTTATTGGATTTTAACTATGCCTGGTTATGGCGTCCTGATTCGTTTTCTTACATGACTATTTTTCTTGTCATTGTTTTCACGAGTGAGAACAATTCCGGCAATGATTAAACTCACGACCAATATCATCCACGGTCCACCCCAGCCACCCATCCAGTTGCCTTGTATCATTGTCATTACCTCCTGATTATTTCGGTTGTCGTGCAATTCACAGTAAATATTATTTCTTACTGCTGATATGTTCAGTACGCTAACGCACACGATACAGCAGGCTGACATTCCGGTTTTTTAAGCGATTGATAAAATCCTGATTGCTTTCGTGTGCTGCCTTGGCAAAAAGGGAACGTATGCTTAAGGTTTGATTGGTAATGGGCGCGGTCTGACTTCCATGCTGTCAATTTCAATTTCTTCGAAATCATGGATAAAACCTCGTTGTAGACGCTCTCCCAATCCTGTTCCAAGGCGCATACCAGTCTGCCCAACACATGTTTCAATTTGTTCGGCAGTCACCAGCAATAAGTCATAAGTGATATCTATGGTGTCGCCAGCAACCTCTATATGCTTGATGCCCATCATGGCACTCAACTGCTCCTCGAGGAGCGCCGCTTCTGCATCAATCAGCTTTTGATCCAAGTGGAAATGTCGCTGCTTGATAACTTCCATACCTTTCTGCCTGGGCGCTTCTTCACCCGGTACGCCGACATAAAGATGCGGGTTAGCCTTGAACCGATCCCAGCATTGCTCAGAACAGAAGGCGTAATGCATACCAAGATAATCCGTCGCAAACGAATCTGGATTAACTTGCATTCCGCATACTGGATCTTTGATACTGTTATCCATCACTTGTATCCTCTCAAACTATAAAAACCATCAGGCTTAGCAGATTGTTAGCACAGCGTTTACAAGTTTGACCGTGAACTAGGTTGATTATTCCGTACTATTGAAAAATATTCAGTGGGTTAGCCCACATAAGGGAGGGTGGTTATTCAGTGGGATTCAATTGCCAATATGCTGAATTGCAGAATAATGGGTACATTATCAATGCAACTGAAATATCAGTAATGCTTTCTGAAATACCCATGCCTGATGCCAGCGTATTTTTGGCATGGGTGTAAATAAGCGTGCTTAATTTGTACAACCGCATGAGAATTTGCAGGATGGAAAGACCAGCGCAAGCCATATAAAACATGGCTTTCTATCAATGCCGCTGGTAACAATGCACGCTGTTTTCTGCTAAAAATCGTGTCCTGATTTACAATCAGGACACCGTCAGCATGCCTGAGGTAGCTAAAATACCAGCACGCCAAGCAACACGCCAAACACCAGTACGATCAGGAAAATAATAAGCGCGATGAAAAACAGAATTTTGGCGATGCCTTTGGCGCCTGCTGCGACGTCAGTAAAGCCAAGGAACCCCGCAATGATGGAAATGATAAAAAATATGATGGCTAGCTTGAGCATGGTAGGTCTCCAGTTGTTGAACACGGTGGTATCGTCAAATACTGCCATAGCTTAATCCGCATGCGCACGCAACTCTGTGCGCTTTCGTACAAATGCAGCCGAATGATTGCAGGATCTGTTCAATTAAAACGACAAGCTCACATTGCTTGCCGCAGGGTGTTGCACGGATATTGCCGCTTAACTCTGCAGAACCTACGGCTCACAACTCATTTTGTAGTTCACGATTTCTATGACACGTTCTTATCCCCACTCCGTACTCAAATTTTCCGCCTGTTCCAGCACCAGCTGAATTACTTCCCCTTGTTTAGTAGGCGGTACTTGTATTTACGTAATATCCGTTTCACCATCAGGCGCAAACTAGCGCGAACACTTTCCCGTACCGCCCAATCCACGCTGACATGTAATTAAGCGTGCTTAGTTTGCCAATCTGCATGAGAATTGGAAAAGCGGAAAGACCAGCGCAAGCCATATAGAATATAGCTTACATCAATGCTGCTGGTAACAATACACGCTGTTTCTTGGTAAAAATCATGTGCTGATTTACATTCTGCTTGATATTCAGTTATGCCTGGTGTCCTACATTGCCCATCAAAATCGCATTCAGCGCGACGTTGATGTAATAGTTGCCACGGCCCATTTTCTGCTTTTGCACGAAGCCGCCTTCTGTCAGCGCCTCCAGATACTTGGTCGCTGTAATGCGTGACACCTGCAAATCACGCTGCACGAATTCAATTTTGGTATAAGGATGTGTGAATAAATTATTGATCAAATCCTGGCTGTAAAACTTGTAGTCAGCACGTATGCGGTGCTTGTAATCCTGCAACGCCGCTTTGATCGCCTGAATCGTGGCAATGGTCTGTACTGCGGTTTGCTCGACAGCTTCCAGCATGTACAGCACCCAATCCTCCCAGCGATCTTCCACACGCACGGTTTGCAGTAAGCGGTAGTAATCTGCCTTGGTTCGCACAATATGGCTGCTCAGGTACAGCACTGGGATATCCAGCAAACCTTCTTTCACCAAATACAACACATTCAGAATACGACCTGTGCGCCCGTTGCCATCATAAAACGGATGTATGCTCTCAAACTGGTGGTGAATCAGTGCCATCTTGATCAACGGATCCACAGCGAACAGCTCGGCATCATTGATGAAGCGCACCAGGTTGCTCATCAAATCCATGATCTCTTCAGGATCTTGAGGTGGGGTGTAAATGGTGTTGCCGTTACCGTCTTTCAGTGCCGTACCCGGCAGCTTGCGGAAGCCTGCGTTGTTTCGCTCTAGCTCGGACTGAATCTCAATAATGTGGTTCGCGGTAAGCAGGCCGCTGCGCTTAACCTGCTCAAACCCCACACGCAAAGCCTGGCGGTAGCGCAACACTTCTTTTGCAGTCGGGTTGGCAAACGCTTCAGGTAACACATCATCTTTAAACAACTCGTCGTGCGTGGTGATGATGTTTTCAATTTCCGAGCTATCCTTGGCTTCCTGCAAACCCAGTGTATTGATCAAGATGCCCTGATTCGGGATAGACCCTGCGATGCCTTTTAACTCGGCCAGACGACGGCTACTGCTCGCCAGTTTTTTAAGTATCACTGGCGTATCAAAACGCGCTACGTCCAGTTGTTCAAGCGGGGTAATTTGATGCATCAGTAGCTCCCAGGCTATGACGTGTATAGAAAATGCAAATTTGTAAACATACTAACACTGTCATGTATAGAAAATTCGTTTTTTTATATATGTTGTTTTTGATGTTTATAGCAAATAGATTTTATATACATCATTTGTAAAATGTCGCTAAGTTTATGCCGTGCTCTGACACTGGCGTGTCTGCATCTGCCAGCTTCAATATCTGCATAATCTGGCGGTCGCTAAATCGGGTAGTCTTCATGTAAAAAATCCTTAAATCCTAATTAAGAAAATTCTACTTTTAAATGCAATTATTTGCTGGGGGGATTACCAACCATGTGCTGGCATTGAGAAAATGCGGTGACATATCTGGTGACATTTAAGAAAGTGCTAGACGTGAAAAAGGCCTGCATTTCTGCAAGCCTTTAATTATTTGGGGTGAATGATGGGGCTCGAACCCACGACAACCGGAATCACAATCCGGGACTCTACCAACTGAGCTACATCCACCGTTGAAACTTTAATTGGCCTGCCCGACAGGAATCGAACCTGTAACCCCCAGCTTAGAAGGCTGGTGCTCTATCCGGTTGAGCTACGGGCAGCTCATGAACCCGATGATGATAACCGCCTGACGAAATTGGGAAGTCACGAATGACCTGAAGTAATGACCTTAAAACTTGGTCGGGGCGGAGAGATTCGAACTCCCGACATCCTGGTCCCAAACCAGGCGCGCTACCAGACTACGCTACGCCCCGAAGACCGCTACTATACGAGCGTGACGCTAAATTGTCAACTATTGTTTAAGAATTCCTGTGTGGTTTGTGTTTTGTTTTTGAGCTGATTATTTCAGGTTGAATAGTGATAGGTAAAGATGAGATGATTACATCTTTGATTTGAAATACTGAAAATTATGTCTGCTCAATTACTCGATGGCAAAAAATTATCCGAAGATATCGTCGCTAAGATTCGTGCGCGGGTGGATGCGCGTGCGGCGGCAGGATTGGTTATTCCTGCGCTGGCGGTGATTCTGGTAGGGGCGGATCCTGCTTCGAGTATTTATGTGCGGAATAAACGCAATGCATGTGAGAAGGCGGGCGTGCGTTCGCTGTCATATGATTTACCTGCGTCCACGACACAAGCTGAAATATTGGCGTTAATTGATGAATTGAATGCTGATGTCTCTGTGCATGGGATTTTGGTGCAGATGCCATTGCCGCCGCAGATAGACCCTGAGCTGGTGATTGAACGTATCCATCCAGATAAAGATGTGGATGGTTTTCACCCCTATAACATAGGACGTCTGGCAGTGCGGATGCCGACTTTGCGTTCATGTACACCTTATGGGGTGATGCGTTTGTTGGCGCTTGCACATGCTGATTTGAAGGGATTGAATGCAGTTGTAGTTGGTTCGTCGAATCACGTGGGGCGACCTATGGGTCTGGAGTTGTTGCTGGCGGGTTGTACAGTAACGACGTGTCATCGTTTTACCAAGGATTTGGCCGGCAAGGTTGCTCAGGCTGATATTCTGGTGGTTGCGGTCGGTAAGCCCGAATTGGTTAAGGGTGGTTGGGTAAAGCCAGGTGCGACGGTTATCGACGTGGGTATTAATCGTCTGGATGACGGGCGTTTGTGTGGTGATGTGGAGTTTGCACCTGCGGCTGAACGGGCAGCGTGGATTACGCCTGTACCTGGCGGTGTGGGGCCGATGACGGTGGCGATGTTGTTGGAGAATACGCTGCAGGCAGCTGAAAAGGCAGATAAAAAATAGCACGTCATACTTTGCTAGGTATGACGTGCATTGGTTTTACTTGCCGATGCGCAATGCCAGTTCCGTAGCTTTGCCTGTGTAACTTCCCGGGGTCATAGCTAGCAGACGCTGTTTGTCGGCATCAGGAATGGCGAGGCCGCTGATGAACTGATGCAGGCTTTCGCGGTTGATGCCGGATTTGCCGCGTGTGAGTTCTTTTAGCTGCTCATAAGCGTTCGCCACGTTGTAACGGCGCATTACGGTTTGGATAGGTTCGGCCAGTACTTCCCAGTTGTGATCCAAATCATCTGCCAGGCGCGCTGGATTGGCTTCGAGCTTATTCAGTCCGCGCAGGCATGAGTCAAATCCCAGTAGTGCATAACCGAGTGCCACGCCCATGTTGCGGAGCACGGTGGAATCGGTCAAGTCGCGCTGCCAGCGGGAGACGGGCAATTTTTCTGCGAGATGGCGTAACAGTGCGTTGGCGATACCCAGATTACCTTCTGCATTTTCAAAGTCGATAGGATTGACTTTGTGTGGCATGGTGGACGAACCGATTTCGCCAGCTTTGACTTTCTGCTTGAAGTAACCTACTGAAATATAACCCCAGATGTCACGATTCAAATCTATGAGCACGGTGTTCACGCGGCTGATTGCGTCGAATAATTCCGCCATGTAGTCGTGAGGTTCGATTTGTATGGTGTAAGGGTTGAAAGTCAGCCCCAGTTTGGTCACAAAGCGTTGGGCGAAATTTTCCCAGTCGATGTCGGGATAAGCGGATAAATGGGCGTTGTAGTTGCCGACTGCGCCATTGATTTTGCCGAGCATCGGCACGCTGTTGATTTGGTCGGCCTGGCGTTGCAAACGGTAAACGACGTTGGCCATTTCCTTGCCCAGGGTGGTCGGTGAAGCCGGCTGACCGTGGGTGCGTGAAAGCATAGGCACGGCAGCGTGTTCGTGGGCAAGGTCGGTCAAGCGACTGATAACGCTGTTGAGTGCCGGTAACATTACCTGTTCGCGCGCAGCTTTGAGCATGAGTGCGTGCGAGAGGTTGTTGATGTCTTCTGAGGTGCAGGCAAAGTGGATAAATTCATTAACTTTGGCAATTTCAGGATTGCTGGAGAAGTGCTCGCGCAGGAAATACTCTATCGCTTTGACATCATGGTTAGTGGTGCGTTCTATCGCCTTGATGTTTTCGGCATCGGCTTCAGAAAAGTTCGCAACCAGTTCATCAAGCTCGGCGATGGTTTCAATTGAGAATGCAGGGACTTCGCTGATAGCTGGCTCGGCGGCAAGCGCCTTAAGCCATTCAATTTCAACAGTAACGCGATTGCGGATTAAGCCGAATTCACTGAAATGGGCGCGTAAAGCTTCGACTTTAGCGGCATAGCGACCGTCGAGTGGAGAGAGTGCGGTGAGGGCAGACAGGCTCATAATAATCAGGTAATGAGTGATAAAAACGTAATTTTACCGTAAACCGCCGCTGCTGGCTGTGATGAGTGGCGAAATTCTGCGAAGCGGTATTTAGAACGCGAGCAAATCAAGTATAGTAATGGGTTTGCTGTTTATCCATTTGTTAAGTTAATGACTACTGCGCTGTCTATTTTGAATCGGGTTTTTGGTTATCCTGCCTTTCGTGGTCGTCAGGCGGAGATAGTTGCGCATGTGGCAGGCGGTGGCGATGCGTTGGTGCTGATGCCGACGGGTGGTGGTAAGTCGCTGTGTTATCAGATTCCGGCTTTGCTGCGTGCGGGCACAGGGGTGGTGGTGTCGCCGTTGATTGCATTGATGCATGACCAGGTGATGGCACTGCGCGAGGTGGGCGTGCGTGCGGCATATTTGAATTCGGCTTTGTCTGCTGCTGAGGCGAATGCAGTGGAGCGAGAGTTTATTCAGGGTCAACTGGATATGCTCTATGTCGCGCCGGAAAGATTAGTCACGGCGCGATTTATGGCACTGTTGGCACGGGCGCAAGTGGCGTTGTTTGCTATTGATGAAGCGCACTGTGTATCGCAGTGGGGGCATGATTTCCGTCCTGAATATATAGGGCTGTCGGTATTGCATGAGCAATTTCCGGATGTGCCGCGTATTGCGTTAACGGCAACAGCAGACGCTGCCACTCGGGCGGAAATTATCAGCCGCCTGCAGCTGGAAGATGCGCAACAGTTCGTATCCAGCTTTGACCGTCCGAATATCCGTTATCAGATCGTCGAGAAAAATGACCCGCGTAAACAATTGTTGGCGTTTATTCAGGATGAGCATCCGCGTGATGCAGGTATCGTTTATTGCCTATCGCGGCGTAAGGTTGAAGAAACGGCGGAATGGTTAGTTAAACACGGCATCCGCGCCATGGCGTATCACGCTGGTATGGATGTGGATATAAGGCGGCAGCATCAGGACACATTTTTGCGTGATGAAGGTGTAGTGATGGTGGCGACTATCGCGTTTGGCATGGGTATTGATAAACCTGACGTACGTTTCGTCGCGCATCTGGATTTGCCGAAAAGTATAGAGGGCTATTATCAGGAAACCGGCCGAGCCGGGCGTGACGGCGCGCCTGCGGATGCGTGGATGGCGTATGGCTTGAATGACGTGGTGCAGCAGCGGCGGATGATAGAAGGCGGCGAAGCCCAGGCTGAATTCAAGCGTGTTGCGCAAACTAAACTGGATGCATTATTGACCCTGTGTGAAGCGGCACGATGCCGCCGCGTGCATTTGCTGACTTATTTTGGTGAAGCAGCGGAACCTTGCGGCAACTGTGATGTGTGTTTATCGCCACCCGCAACATGGGATGGCACAGTGGCCGCGCAAAAAGCCTTGTCCACTGTTTACCGTACTGGTGGGCGTTTTGGTGCGGGGCATTTAATCGATGTGCTGTTAGGGCGGAGCACAGAGAAAGTCCAGCAGTGGGGGCATCAAAGCCTGAGCGTGTTCGGTATCGGGCAAGATGTGGATGAGACGACCTGGAAAGGCGTGTTGCGGCAACTCATGGCGCATGGTTATTTGAGCGTGGATCATGATGCGTTTGGTGCGCTGGTGCTGACCGAAGCCAGTCGCGGTGTGCTCAAGGGCGAGACGTCAGTGTGGATGCGTAAAAGTACCGCGATTAAACCGGTTAAGCGTGGTTCGAGTCGACCTATCGCCGCTCCCGTGGATGCTGCTGATGATGCGCTATTTGAAAAGTTGCGGGTATGGCGTCAAGCTGCCGCGCGTGAACATAATGTGCCTGCTTATGTGATTTTCCATGATTCGACCCTGGCGCAAGTCGCGCAACGTCGTCCGGCGACGCTGGAAGAGCTGGGTGAGATTTCAGGTATCGGTGTGCGCAAGCTGGAAGCCTATGGGGCGGGGATGTTGGCGGTGATAAACGCCGTGGTATGATGAGACCTTTCCACGATTACTGCGCTTGCTCATATTTCGTTGAAAAAGGGCTCAAAATCCTCATGTACTATTTGTACACTGCGGTTTTTCGCCATTTTTGCGCCTCATCTGAGCTGCGCTCGCTACATCGTACAAAGGTCTCGATATCGTGACTTAATCAATTGATAGGAATACAGCTGTGAATACAAATAACAATGATGTGCTGCGTAGTATGCGTTATGCCCTGGATTTGCCTGATGCGGCGATTGCTGACATGGTGAAACTGGCGGGCGGTGAATTAGCGGTGGCTGACATTACTGGTTTGCTGAAAAAAGAAGACGAAGCGGATTTTATTCCTTGTGATGACGAGTTGCTGATGAAGTTTCTGGACGGGCTCATTATCAAAAAACGTGGCCCCAGTGACAAGCCTGCCGTGCCTGCGCAATTAAGCAACAATCTTATCCTCAAAAAACTGCGTATCGCCTTTGAATTAAAAGAAGATGATATGCATGACATTATTGAGCTGGGTGGTTTTGAATTGTCCAAGCCAGAGTTGAGCGCATTATTCAGAAGTACGGACAACAAGAACTATCGCCATTGTGGTGATCAACTGTTGCGCTATTTTTTACGTGGTTTGAGTTTGCGTTTGCGGGGATAAGTGATGGTAGCCGCCCAAGACCCTTTGCACGGTGTGACGCTGGAAATGATACTGACGCAGTTGGTAGCGCATTATGGTTGGGCGGAAATGGGCCAGCAGATTAATATCCGCTGTTTTACGCATGACCCCAGTATTAAATCCAGTTTGAAATTCTTACGCCGTACACCTTGGGCACGCGCTAAGGTCGAGGCTTGGTATGTTGATGCAGTAAATGTTGGTGATTTAGGAAACGCTGACCATGGTAGATAGAAATAGCCTGTTAATTGCAACCAGAGCCGAATTTGTGCGGGCATATCTGGAAGCATTCGATATATTTCGTCCAAAATGTATAGAGGACGCATTTCGCCAGGCAGATACCAGTCGTTCTTCACTGGAGCAGCATCAATTATTGACTGCGCGCGGTATGCTGATGGAACGCCATGCCGTTTTGCGCCAGTTTTTGTCGGATGCAATGGGGCACTTGCTGAATCGAAGCTTGCAGACTACCTATAGTAATGACAGACCCGTTTTTCAAAAAACAAATAACGTGTTATCGCTGGTTGATACAGTCGAGTTTGAAGATGAGTTGCAGTTGGGGTCATTTACTGATCAGTTTCGCCGTGAAGCCGACGAGCAGCTGCGCGATTTGAATATACGTATTGCCTTGTTATTTGGTCAGGATGACATTAAAGAGCGTGAGAATCCTTTCCGGCCTTACCTGATTTCACGGGGATTGGCGGATGCAACCCGTATGTTGGGCTTGCCTGTGGAAATTGGAGACAGGCTAACCATATTACTGGCAGATGGCATGGCGACTCAAGTGGACGGCATCTATGCGAGTGTTAATGCGTTTATGTCACAGCATGGCGTGGCTGCCGAGCTGCCACTCAAAATCCGAAAATCACCGAGTGCAACTACACCATTGTCGTTGAGCGAGGAGTCCGATGTTGCGGGTGAGGCAGTCACTGTCCCGTCACCTGCTTCATCTCCACAGGCATTGTCTGGATCGGTGCCACAATCAGCGAATATGGGGCGTGCATCGGCAAGCATGAATCAAGGTTCAGGCGCCGCCCAAGGCTTAGATCAGTTTTTACAGAATATTCAATCCATGGTGGCGAGCGCAGGTACGCAGGCAGTGGGTGCGATGGCGGATGCAGTTGCGAAAAATGCCGTGGCTACGCCTAAACAGACTGTGTCGCCTGATCCAGCCAGTCCAACGTCGAATGGTGCTATGCCGGTAACGGATGAAGCGCGTATTGATAAATTACTGGCGATGATGCAGCAATATAGCCAGCAAGCAGCGCCAGTGGAAGCATCATCTATGGCTGCAGCACCTCATGCCAATACGCAACCCCCTGCGATGATGACACGCATACTTGATAACTTGCGCGCGCTAGCTTCAGGTGAGTATGCGAGTGCGTCCGCTTCACAAGCGAATGCCGCTCAATCTGGTGCAACCGCCAGTTCAGCGCAGTCCGGTGATGCCGGAGCCGCAACTGCTGTGCAGCCTGCATCAGGTGCAACTGGCTGGATGGGCGGCGTGCAAAAGGTAGGGGCTGCATTAAGACAGTTTTTTACTACCGGAACCAGCGTGCCCAACACGCAATTTACCGGCGCTGGTCCACGCGTTGTGACCGTGCAGTTGGCGCAGTCAGTAGATGATTTATTGCAGTCACAAACGCCTAACACGGCGGATATGACTAACAGCGAAGGGCGCATTCGTAACTTGCTGTTAGAACAGCGTGCGAGTCTGACCGAACAGACTGAAGTCGTCGATGAGCAAATGACGATAGACGTCGTGGCGATGCTGTTTGAATTTATTCTACAAGATCACCGCGTGCCCGCTGAAGTGCGCGCGCAGTTGGGGCGTTTGCAATTCCTGGTATTAAAAATGGCGTTGCGCGACCCGACGCTGTTAACGCAAAAAGGCCATCCTGTCCGTTTGCTGATTAACCGTATCGGTAGCATCTCGGTTGGGCTAAAGAAAATTGATCCTGGCAGCCAGCGGGTAAGTAATGAAATTTGCCGTATTGTAGAATCGCTGCTGGATAATGCGACACAAAATCCGACGGCGTTTTCTGCGCATTTTGCACACATGCTGGATGATTTTGATGCGTTTGTGGCAGCTGAGTTACGCAAAAATGATGATCAGGTCAACCAGGCAGTTGCTGCGATTGAGGATATTAAAAATCGTACCTTACGCTTTGCCCATATTTCTGCACAAATGGCCGAAATATTGTCTGGGGTTAAGCTGGATGCCTATTTTCACGACTTTCTATCCACTGTTTGGGTGCAAGTTATAGAACGTGCAGAAACTGTCGATATGATCCGTGCCAAGCGTTATCGGGCGTTAGTGCCAGATTTGGTATGGAGTATTGCACCTAAAGTTGATGCCTATGACCGCGATGAGTTGGCGGCAATCTTGCCTATCATGATCAACACCTTGCGCGATGGTTTGGCAATGATAGCCTGGCCGGCTGCAAAACAGAGCGAGATGATGGATTGGCTGTTTGATGCGCACGGCAGAGCGTTGCGTCTCACGGTGGATTTGGATGCATTCCAGGTACCCAGTTTGCCAAATATGCATACGAACTTTGAACCACTGGTTGAAAATGTGCTGGTTAAAACGGTGCCGCCAACGGCGAGTGAATTGCTTGCTGCCGAGAAGATGCTGACGGATGCGGCGGCATTGGCGCCACAAGCGGTGATTGCGACGATGGATCAATTTGCCGAACATGAGATATTGGCTGAATTGAATTTGGAAGATGTGGAAGGTGTTAATCTCGATACTGATGAAATTGTCGATGCGTATGAGGGTGAAAGTGTTGGTGAGCGTTTGTATAACGGCATTAACATAGAAATTAAACTCAGTGTCAGGCCGACACGTGCCAAGTTGAGTTGGGTAAGTGAAGATGCGGGTAATTTGTTATTGACTCTGGACGATCAAAAACTGCCTATGGTGATGAGTGTACGGGTGTTTAAACGACTTTATAACAATGGCCGGGTGAATTTCCTTGAGGATGAAATGCTGTTTGAACGGGCAGTGAAGTCTTTATTGGATGCGGCGGAATATATGGATGACACCGAAGTTGAATAAGGTGCTGATCCGTATTCTGGGTAAAACCCTGATCTTGCCGTTTCAGATGCTATTGGGGCAGTTGCGCCCGGATTTGTCGTATCAACCTTATATCCGCGTATTACCTACAGCGGATTTGGCACGGTTCAATTTGCGCGGCCTTACTCCCGAGATGTTCTGTGTGAATATTGCAGACCAGGTCAATGTGCGTGGGTTTTTATCGGGCGTGGTAGATAACGAGCAACAAGTTCTGGTGGCGCAATGGTTAATCGATGAAGATGAATATCGCGCAGCCTTGCAGGTCAAACCGGATTACACCTATTGGCTCGCACGGTTGGCGCAACTCGAGGGGTATGTGGCAACGCTGGATGATGAATTTGTTGAATTTGAAGTGCATGTCATGCCAGTGACTGCCGAAAGTGGCTATGGCTACCGGTTGACAGTGGTAACGGCGGATATAGGCGATAAAGTCGCGCCTTATGCGAGCTACCAATTTGATAGTTATGTAGACAATGACTGGCAAGGTATCGTGCCTGAGGCCAAACACTTACCTGAGTTGCGTAAGTGTTTGGCGCAAACCGTACAGCAGATAGCTGATGCAGGTGTAATTTTAACAACCGTTTTTGATGAAACCGATTATGCGGGCGTAGCCCATGAACAGGAATGAACATGACTAATGAAGTAAAACAAGCGGGTAATACTGGAGATTTGCGCGCTGATTCGTTGTATTACCATGAGTTTCCCACGCCCGGTAAATTGTCGATAGAAGTGTCTAAATCTGCGGCAACGCAGCGTGATTTGGTGCTGGCCTACAGTCCTGGCGTGGCTGAGCCTGTGCGTGAAATTGCGGCCGACCCTGAAAATGCATATCGCTATACCATGAAAGGCAATTTGGTTGCGGTGATTTCTAACGGTACAGCGATTCTGGGTCTGGGTAATTTGGGTGCATTAGCCTCCAAGCCGGTGATGGAAGGTAAGGCTTTATTATTCAAGAAATTTGCGGATATTGACGCGATAGATATCGAGGTGTCGAGTGAAGATACTGAAACGGTTATTAATACGATTGCCAATATCGCGGTGAGTTTTGGCGGAATTAATCTGGAAGATATTGCGGCGCCGGCCTGTTTTGAGATAGAAGACAGACTCAAAGCGATGTTGGATATCCCTGTGTTCCACGATGATCAGCATGGCACGGCGATTATTGTTGCAGCGGGTTTAGTCAATTCGCTGAAAATTTCTGGCAAAAAATTATCTGACGTGCGTATTGTGCTGGTGGGCGCAGGCGCGGCAGGTACGGCTTCATTGCGTTTGTTGCTTGCATTGGGCGCGGATAAATCCAAGTTGCTGGTGGTTGACAGGGTGGGTGTGTTGCATACAGGAATGACTGATTTACCGCCGCATCACGCATTTTTCGCGGCGGACACGGACGCACGCACACTGGTTGATGCGTGTGTCGGGGCGGATGTGTTTATCGGTACGTCAGCACCGAATTTGCTGACGCCTGAGATGTTAGCCAGTATGGCGGCTGACCCAGTGGTATTTGCGATGGCGAACCCTGATCCTGAAATCACGCCAGAACTGGCTAAAGCCACGCGCGACGATGTCATTATCGCGACAGGGCGCTCGGATTATCCGAATCAAGTCAATAATGTGTTGTGTTTCCCGTACTTATTCCGTGGCGCTCTCGATGCGCGTGCCAAAGCGATTACCGATGAAATGAAAATGGCGGCGGTGCACGCGATTGCGGCATTAGCACATGAACCGGTGCCTGATGAGGTGTTGCGAGCATACAACCTGACTGAATTGTCATTCGGGCGCGAATATATCTTGCCTAAGCTGACTGATCCGCGTTTAAAAGAACGTGTTGGGAATGCAGTTTATCAAGCAGCAAAAGCCAGCGCTTGATGTTCAGGTATTGATGGATAGGATACTGGCAGCCAGCCGGCACTCACGCTATTTAGCCCGATTATTGGCGGCTGATGCTGAATTTGCTACGCGGTTAGCTGAGCGTTTGGCAACGCCGTGGGATGCGCTTTCCATGCAAGCATTTATCGATGCTGCGACGGTGACTGATGCGACGAGTTTGCAGCAAGTGTTGCGTAAATTGCGTCAGGCGGTCATGGCGCAGATGATAGTGCGGGATTTGGCTGGGCTGGCAGATGTACATGAGGTAATGCGCATGTGTACTGACCTGGCGGAAGTCGCTGTACAACACGCACTCAAATTTCACACCGAGCTACTCGCGCAAACGCATGGCATGCCGGCAAATCCTGATGGAACGCCCATGCAACTGGCGGTAGTCGGGATGGGTAAACTTGGTGGTGGCGAGTTGAATGTGTCGTCAGATATTGATTTGGTTTACCTTTACGCCGATGAAGGCGAAACCACTGGCAGCAAACCCATTTCGTATCATCAGTTCTTTGTTTTATTGGCAAAGAAAATCGGGCTGGCAATTTCTGAGATCACTGCGGATGGTTTTGTTTTCCGTGTCGATACGCGGTTGCGGCCGTGGGGTGATGCCGGGCCACTGGCGATGAGTTATGGCGCGTTTGAGGATTATTTGTTAGTGCACGGCCGCGAATGGGAGCGTTATGCCTGGATTAAAGGGCGGGCATTGTCAGGGAGTCGTCTGTCTGAATTGTCTGCGATTGTGCGGCCATTTGTATATCGAAAGTATCTGGATTTTAATGCTTTTTCAGCGATGCGTGAATTGCATGCGCAGATCCGGCGTGAAGTTATACGTCGAGATCGCATTGATAACATTAAGCTGGGACCTGGCGGTATACGTGAAATCGAATTTATCACGCAGGTGTTTCAATTAATCCGTGGCGGGCAGCTGAGTAAGCTGCAGAATAAATCGACGCGGGCGGTGTTGCCGATGCTGGCGGTTATTGGCAGTTTGCCGCCCGAAGCTGCGGATGAATTGCTTACCGCATATTATTTTTTGCGCAATTTAGAGCACCGACTGCAATACATTGATGATGCGCAAACGCAGATGTTACCGACTCAGCCTGAGGATCAGGTGCGCATTGCGACGAGTATGGGTTTTGTTGACTATCCACAGTTTTTGTCTGCGCTGAATGTGCATCGTGCAAACGTTACACGACATTTTGATCAGGTATTTGCCGTACCGCAAGAAGACGGTGCGACGCATGCTTTGAGTCCATTATGGCTGGGTGTGCTCAGCGATGAGGCAGCGATCAGTCAGTTGGACAATTTGGGTTATGCCGATGCGGCTGGAGTTTACCAACGCTTGCAATTAACGCGGCAGAGTACGCGCTACGTGCAGCTGCCTGATAAAACCAAACATCGTCTCGATGTACTTGTGCCAGAAATCATTAGCTTGGCAGCGACCCTGCCGCCACGAGATGCTACCCTGACGCGGATGCTGGATCTACTTGAAACGATTGCGCGGCGTTCGGCGTATTTAGCACTGTTAATTGAATACCCAGCCCCCTTGCGGCAATTGGCCAAGTTGTGCTCAGCTAGTCCCTGGGCGGCACAGTATTTGTCGAATAATCCTATGCTGCTTGATGAATTGATCGACGCACGCGTGCTCTATGCCCAGCCCGATTTGAGTGTGTTACGGCAAAATTTGCATGAGCAAATGCTGGAGCTGGATGGCGACACTGAGCGGCAAATGGATGCCATGCGCCATTTCCGTCAGCGCGTGACACTGCATTTGCTGGCGCAGGATATTGCAGGTGTGTTGCCGTTGGAACGGTTGTCGGATTATCTATCCGACTTGGCAGCATTGATATTGGCCGAAGTCATTCCATTGGCATGGGCAGGCGTACGCAATCGGCATTATCCCTATCCCAAATTCGCCGTTATTGGCTATGGCAAACTGGGTGGGCGCGAGCTGGGCTACGCATCGGATCTGGATGTGGTGTTCTTGTATCAGGATGATGCGCCCGACGCAGCTGTGCATTATGCACGCCTGGCGCAGCGTATTAATACCTGGTTATCGAGTACCACTGCGGCAGGTATATTGTATGAGACTGATCTACGCCTGCGTCCTGATGGTGCATCGGGTTTGTTGGTGAGCAGTGTGGAAGCATTTAGTGACTATCAGCAACATCACGCCTGGACATGGGAGCATCAGGCCCTGACCCGCGCACGTTTTGTGGCAGGGGATGTGGCGGTCGGCGAATTGTTTGAGCCCATACGCTGTCAGATATTGATGCAAGTGCGGGATGCAGAAAAATTGCGAGATGATATTCGCGTTATGCGTCAAAAAATGCATGATGGGCATCCGAATCGTAGTGACCTGTTTGATATTAAACATGATGCGGGTGGTATCGTGGATGTCGAGTTCATCGTGCAGTATTTGGTGTTGGCCTATAGCGCTGCTCATCGTGAACTGACTGCCAATGTGGGTAACTTGAAGCTGCTTAAGAAAGCTGCCGAATTAGGTTTGATAGATGCCACCCAAGCCGAGGCGGTACGTGCAGCGTTTCGTCAATTCAGGCAGTTGCAACATGCTCTTCGATTGCAGGGGCTTGACGCCGCGCGGGTAGAGTACGCGCAAATTGCTGCACATGCTGAGGCGGTTAAAGCGCTGTGGATGCATGTGTTCGACGTAAAATAAGTTACAATTGAAAATTATCTTAAAGTCTCTGGAGTATATGCAATGTCTATGTCTGACCGCGATGGTTTAATTTGGTATGACGGTAAAATGGTTGCCTGGCGCGATGCCACTACCCATGTTTTAACTCACACTCTGCATTACGGTATGGGGGTGTTTGAAGGCGTGCGTGCGTATAAAACCGAGCAGGGTACAGCGATATTCCGTTTGCAAGAGCATACCGACAGATTATTCCGTTCAGCGCATATTCTGGGCATGAAGCTGCCATACGATAAGGAAACCCTGAAAGCTGCGCAGTTGAACTCTGTACGCGAAAACAATCTGGAATCTGCATATTTACGTCCAATGGCATTCTATGGTTCGGAGGCGATGGGGATTTCAGCTAAAAATCTGTCAGTACATGTCATCGTTGCTGCGTGGACCTGGGGCGCATACATGGGTGCGGAGGCGTTGGAAAAAGGTATCCGGGTTAAGACTTCGTCTTTTGCCCGTCATCACGTTAATATCACCATGTGCAAAGCCAAGGCCAATGGTAATTACATGAACTCTATCCTGGCACACCAGGAAGCGGCACAAGATGGGTATCAAGAAGCCTTGTTGCTGGATGTGGATGGCTTTGTTGCTGAAGGTTCAGGTGAGAACGTATTTATCGTCCGTAATGGTAAGCTTTACACACCTGATCTGACCAGTGCGTTAGAAGGCATTACTCGCGATACTATCGTGCAGCTGGCCAATGAAATTGGTTTGCAAGTGATAGAAAAACGCATTACCCGTGACGAAGTTTATGGCGCTGATGAAGCTTTCTTTACCGGTACGGCTGCAGAAGTTACCCCTATCCGTGAGCTGGATAACCGTATGATAGGCACAGGCGAACGTGGTCCGATTACGACAAAATTGCAAAAAATGTATTTTGATTGCGTGACAGGTAAAGATCCTAAACATGCTGACTGGTTAAGCTATATCTGAGAATGAATATGACACAACATGATAATACTGAACGTTTTATAGAAGTTGGTGCGGAAGACTTACCATTGCATTGCCCCACGCCTGCGATGATTGCGTGGAACTCGCATCCGCGTGTATTTTTGGATGTGGTTAAAACCGGTGAGGCATTATGTCCTTACTGCGGTACCACATTCAAACTAAAAGCCGGTGCTGTGGTTCATGGACATTGATTGCGAGCAAAACTTAATATGAACTAATGGACATCGTAAGGTGTCCATTTTTCATTGATAAATTAAAAAAATTTAAATTGAATGACTAACCCTCTTTTCTCGCCTGCAATGTTTGCATCCGAGCGTCCACGTCGCGCCTATCTGGAGTTGCGGGTGCGCCGTAGCGTGTTGATTGCGGGTATCTTGTCGTTGTTGTTGCATGTGGCTGCGTTGCTGTTTTTGCCAAAACTGCCGCCACAGTCGGTTGAGAGTGGTGTGCAAGGTGGGCAATCGGTTTTTGCGGTGCAACTAGATATGCCGGATAAACCTGCGCCACCAAGACCACCTGTGCCAGCCAGCAAGGCTGCCGCCAAACAAAGCAAATCAACACCTGTCAGGGTAAAAACGCGTTTGCCCAGACCTGTTTTAGCTACGAATCAGCCAAATGCAAAATTTGTGGTGCCTAAGCCCGCACCCGTCGTTGCACAGCCTGCGTCGCCCAAGCTAAACCCCAGTGATTTTCCCGACATGCAGTCATATGTCGCAGCGCAACGCGTTGCAGCAGGGGGTGTCGATACGACATCTGCACCTAGCGTTGAGCAAACGCGCGATGATGTGATTAAGCGAAATTTGAAATCAGGTGGTACGAACGGGATATTTAGAGTGATACGTATGGACAGCTATACCGCCGAATTTTCGTTTAAAGGCTGGACCAGCGACTATAGCAATGCGCGGCGGGAAGTGATAGAAGTTGAGAAAGGCGATAGCCCCGATATCGAGCATGCGATGATACGAAAAATGATAGAGTTGATACGGCGTTATTATAAAGGTGATTTTCAGTGGGATTCTCAACGGCTGCATCGTTCGGTCATGTTGTCAGCACGGCCGAGTGATAATGCAGGACTGGAGGATTTTATGATGCGTGAGTTTTTTCAGGGTGATGGTCAATTACGTTAATTTATCTACAAGGAGCAGTAAATGAAGAAATTATTATTGTGTGTAATGTTGGGTTGTGTTGTGCCAGCAGTGAGCTACGCTGCGTCGCCCGCCGAGGTTGTTCAGGCTGCACCACTAAAAATGGTCATACAGGTGAGTGATGGTGATGTGAAAAAATGGAACCTGAGTCTGAATAATGCAATGAATGTGCAAAAAGAACTGGGGAAAAATGCCAGCATAATTGAAATTGTCGCTTTTGGCCCTGGCGTAAATATGTTGAAAATGGATTCAGAAGTTGGCAGCAGGGTGCAAGACGCGATGGCTGCGGGTATTAAAATAGTCGCGTGTGAGAACAGCATGCATGGTATGCAGTTAAAACCTGAAGATATGCTTGTTGGTGTAGGTTATGTCAAAGCGGGCGTGGTTGAAATCGCCCGCAAGCAGCAGGCGGGCTATGCTTATATTCGTCCTTAAAGCTGTGAGTTAATCAAACACCACCGTTTTGTTGGCATAGAGTAAAACGCGATTTTCTATATGCCAGCGTACGGCACGGGAAAGTACTATTTTCTCCAGATCGGCACCTCGGCGTATCAAGTCATCCAGGTCATCGCGGTGTGAGATGCGGGCGACGTCCTGCTCGATGATAGGGCCATCGTCCAGCGTCTCGGTGACGTAATGGCTGGTAGCACCTATGAGTTTAACACCACGCTCAAAGGCCCGATGGTAGGGTTTTGCGCCATGAAATGCGGGTAAAAATGAGTGGTGGATATTGATAATCCGGTTTGGATAATGGCGAATAAAGTCAGATGACAACACCTGCATATAGCGCGCCAGCACAATGCAATCGATGTGATGGTGACGCAAGATAGCGAGCTGGGTCGCCTCGGCGTCGGCTTTGTCGTCTCTGTTGATGCCGATGTGCTGAAACGGGATGTTGTAAGCGTCTGCCAGCCATTTTGTGTCGGTGTGGTTGCTAATGATGATAGGAATGCTGCAGTTAAGCTCACCTGCCTGATAGCGATACAGCAAATCTGCCAGACAATGGTCATAGCGTGATACGAAGATTGCCAGGCGTGGTTTATGTGCAGAGCTGGCCAGACGCCATTGCATCTGAAAGCGCGTGGCAATTGGGGAGAATGCAGTATTAAAGTTGAGCAAATCCAGATCAAATCCGGCCAAATCCCACTCTACCCGCATTAAGAACAGGCCCAGCTCCGCATCTTGGTGCTGGTCAGCATGCAAAATGTTCGCATTGTGCTGATACAAAAAATCAGCAATTGCTGCCACCAAGCCTTTCTGGTCTGGGCAACTGATTAATAAAATGGCTGTGGTTTTATGGGACATGGTTTGCTCCTGTGAGCGCGATATTATAATTGATAGCCAATACTAACGTAATTACGCAAGGGTGCTGCTTATTTAATTACCCGAGTTTGACCGGGGCGTTGGCGATACTGAGTTTCTTTGGGTGGCTTGGTTGCTGCACGGGCGACCAGCGGATCGATGTCTTGCTGTAGTTGCTGGCGCTGTGCCGTGGTCAGACCCGCGTTGCGACAGATGGCATGGCGGACGTTGGGGTCGCGGTCATTGACGCACAGGTCTATCATTTCAGGCGTAAGATCGGGACGTTTGGCGATGCACAGGCGGATAACGTGATCCTGGTCGGCGATAAGGGCGGTGATTTCGTCCATGTTGAGGTCGGCACGGCGAGCAAAATAGCATTTGATGACCATCCATTGTTCCCGCACCATGAAAGGGCGGTAAGCCTCAGGCAGACTGTCGCTCAGGGCTAAATCCAGCCGCTCGGCGAGGGGAAGTGCTTTGTATTGTTTTTCTAAATGAGGCATTCTCGAAATCCTAGCTTTCCAATATGAACGAACTATGAAAAAATGTACCTATATTGTAACGGATTAAATTTAGGTGGCGAATATGATCGACAAAGATGGGTACAGACCCAATGTCGGCATCATTCTCTGTAACGCCAGAAATGAGGTGTTTTGGGGTAAGCGGGTACGGCAACATGCTTGGCAGTTTCCACAAGGCGGTATTGACCACGGTGAAAGTCCTGAACAGGCAATGTACAGGGAGCTGATGGAAGAAGTGGGGTTGGCGCCGGAGCATGTGCGTATTCTTGGGCGTACACAAAACTGGTTGCGCTATGATGTGCCACGACATTGGTCGCGGCGTGATTGCCGTGGGCATTATCGTGGGCAAAAGCAGATTTGGTTTTTGTTGCGCTTGACTGGACGTGACTGTGATGTGTGCTTGCGCGCATCGACGCATCCAGAGTTTGATGCTTGGCGTTGGAATAGTTATTGGGTGGCAATGGATACAGTAGTTGAGTTCAAGCGGGATGTTTATCGAGCAGCGTTGTCCGAATTGGCACATTATTTAGACAGGGATCACGTGCGTCGTCTTGCACCACAGGGTGAAACGGGCTTGTTGGTGGATACAGCAAAATGATGAAACTGATATATGAGTCGTTTGATCGTGCGGTTTACTACGTGCAAGATACCCGTCCCGCAGTGTTTTATTTAGCGGATAAGGAAGGCGGCGGCATTTTAATCAATACACCGTCGTTTTCTGATACGCTATTGGCAGAAGTCAATGCGATAATGCCATTGAAGTTTATTTTTTATCCCAGCTATTTTGGTGCGCAGGATGTGGACGCCTGGCGCGCGGCAAGCGGCGCGCAGTCTATGGTCTATGGTCATGAAGCACGACGCATCAATGGCACAATAGATCTGGTGTTGGACAGGGAAAATCGTTTTTCACGCACCATCGATTTTCTGCCAATGTCGGGACGCACCGAGAGCAGTTGTGCTTTGCGCTGCAAAAATAAGCCGGGCATGGTGTTTTTTGGCCCTATCTTATCCATGAGTGAGTCTGGTTGGCCGACACTGGCTGCGCAAGATGATGATTATTCATTTGAAAATCGTATGTTTGGCACGCTTGGTCTGCAAGATGTGAAGTTTGAGTATGCGTTCACTGATGATTTTAACCCTAATACCAGCCATTTTGGTCCTGGTGCCGATGTAGCGATACAGCAAGAATTAGCACATGTGTTTGATTGATAAATTTATCCACGTGGCAAATCAATTTTAAGGATTATCCAAATAATGGCAATTTCAGAGTTACAAGTACAAACCGCTTTAAAAACAGCAATTGACCCGAATACCCATAAGGATTTTGTCACCAGTAAGGCAGTACGCAACATCAAAATTGACGGTGATAATGTCGCGCTTGATGTGATTCTGGCTTACCCTGCGCAGAGCCAGCTGGATGTTATTCGTAAAATTGTTGTTGATACGTTAAAAACAATTGCCGGAATCGGGCGTGTTGATGTGAATGTGACATACAAAATTGTTTCGCATAGCGTGCAACGTGGCGTGAAATTGATACCAAACGTGAAAAACATTATTGCGGTGGCTTCGGGTAAAGGTGGTGTGGGTAAATCTACTACGGCTGTGAATCTGGCGTTGGCATTAGCCGCTGAAGGAGCAAAAGTCGGCATGCTCGATGCGGATATTTACGGTCCTTCACAGCCTACCATGTTGGGCATTCAAGGCCGTCCTGAATCACGTGATGGCAAAAGTTTGGAGCCGATGGAAGCGCATGGCTTGCAAGTCATGTCGATAGGTTTTTTGATTGATGCGGAGACACCTATGGTGTGGCGCGGCCCTATGGTTACACAGGCGTTGGAGCAGTTGCTGAATGATACGCGCTGGCGTGATCTGGATTATTTGGTCGTAGATCTGCCGCCGGGTACGGGTGATATTCAGTTGACCCTGGCACAGCGTGTGCCGGTGACGGGTGCAGTTATTGTCACCACACCGCAAGACATCGCGCTGATCGATGCGCGTAAAGGCTTGAAAATGTTTGAAAAGGTCGGGATACCGATTTTTGGTGTGGTTGAAAACATGAGTATCCATATTTGCAGCAAATGTGGTCATGAAGAGCACATTTTTGGTGAAGGTGGTGGCGAGAAAATGTCTGGCGATTATGATATTGAGTTCCTGGGTGCATTGCCGCTGGATATTCGTATCCGTCAGGAAGCCGACAATGGTGCGCCAACCGTGGTGACTGCGCCGAATAGCCGTATTGCCGAAATCTACAAGCAAATAGCTCGCCGTGTTGCGGTCAAAGTCGCTGAACAGGCGCAAGACCATAGCAATGCTTTCCCTAAAATTGTTATTCAGAATACTTAATCATGTCTATTAAAGCCGATAAGTGGATCCGTAAAATGGCTGAGCAACACGGCATGATAGAGCCGTTTGAACCGGGTCAGGTACGTGAGGTGAATGGCAATAAAATCGTGTCGTACGGTACGTCCAGCTATGGCTACGATATCCGTTGTGCGAATGAATTCAAGCTGTTTACCAATATCAATTCGACCATTGTTGATCCAAAAAACTTTGACCCCAATTCGTTTGTTGATGTGGTGGGCGATTCGTGTATTATTCCGCCGAATTCATTCGCGTTGGCACGCACGGTCGAGTATTTCCGTATTCCACGTAATGTGCTGACGATATGTTTGGGTAAATCCACTTATGCGCGCTGTGGCATTATCGTCAATGTCACGCCATTTGAGCCTGAGTGGGAAGGTTATGTGACGCTGGAGTTTTCTAATACCACACCATTGCCTGCGCGTATTTATGCTAATGAAGGCGTGGCGCAGGTGTTGTTTTTTGAAAGTGATGAAGTTTGTGAAACTTCATATCGTGACCGTGGTGGTAAATATCAAGGTCAGACTGGTGTCACATTGCCGACAATATAGAATGCTATGATGTCTCGGCATCTTAACAAACCGCCAAGATGCTATCTTGGCGGTTTCATTTTTTAGCTTAGTTGCGCGCTTAGCGTGGCTTTAGGGAGTAGTGATGAAATTTCGTTTTCCTATTGTGATTATTGACGAAGATTTCCGTTCTGAAAATGCCAGCGGTTTAGGTATTCGTGCCTTGGCGCAAGCGCTTGAGCGTGAAGGCACAGAAGTGTTGGGCGTAACCAGCTACGGTGATTTGTCCAGCTTCGCGCAACAACAAAGCCGTGCGTCTGCGTTTATCTTGTCTATCGATGATGAGGAATTTTCATCACCTACTGCAGCTGATCAAGCAGTTGCTCAATTGCGCGTATTCGTTGAAGAAATCCGTTTTCGCAATAGTGAAATCCCGATTTTTCTGTATGGTGAAACGCGTACCTCGCGACATATTCCTAATGATGTGTTGAAAGAGTTGCATGGTTTTATTCACATGTTTGAAGATACCCCGGAGTTTGTCGCGCGACATATTTTGCGTGAAACCAAAACCTATCTGGATTCGCTCGCGCCACCGTTTTTCCGTGCGTTGACGCATTATGCTTCCGACGGCTCATATTCATGGCATTGTCCTGGGCACTCGGGTGGTGTGGCATTTTTGAAAAGCCCGGTAGGGCAGATGTTCCACCAGTTCTTTGGTGAAAACATGCTGCGTGCTGACGTCTGTAACGCGGTAGAAGAGCTGGGTCAGTTGCTTGACCATACAGGTCCTGTAGCTGCCTCCGAACGTAATGCAGCGCGCATATTCGGTGCGGATCATCTTTATTTCGTCACTAACGGCACATCCACTTCCAATAAGATTGTATGGCACTCAACGGTTGCGCCAGATGACATCGTGGTAGTAGACAGGAACTGCCATAAATCCGTGTTGCACGCCATCATCATGACGGGTGCGATACCTGTGTTTCTCACCCCGACGCGCAATCACTATGGCATTATCGGACCGATACCGCTGGACGAGTTCAAGCCCGAGAATATCCAGAAGAAAATCGATGCCAATCCATTTGCGCGTGGTGTAAAAACCAAACCGCGCGTGCTGACTGTGACGCAAAGTACATATGACGGTGTGTTGTACAACGTGGAAACCATCAAGGCGATGCTGGATGGTGAAATTGATACATTGCATTTTGACGAAGCTTGGCTGCCACATGCGACTTTCCATGATTTTTATCATGACATGCATGCGATAGGGCGTGATCGTCCTAATTGCAAGGAATCCATGATATTTGCTACTCAATCGACGCATAAAATGCTGGCGGGTTTATCGCAGGCTTCGCAGATTCTGGCGCAAGACTCAGAGACACGTAAACTCGACAGAGATGTGTTTAACGAAGCTTTCCTTATGCACACTTCGACCAGCCCGCAATACGCGATTATTGCTTCATGCGATGTGGCTGCGGCAATGATGGAACCACCTGGTGGCACGGCGCTGGTTGAGGAATCTATTATGGAAGCCCTAGATTTCCGCCGGGCTATGCGCAAAGTGGATGCGGAGTTTGGTGACTCATGGTGGTTCAAAGTGTGGGGCCCTGAGTATTTGGCGGAAGAGGGTGTGGGCGAGCGCGATGACTGGATATTGCGTGCCAATGAGCGCTGGCATGGTTTCGGTGATTTGGCCGAAGGCTTTAACATGCTGGATCCGATTAAATCAACCATTATCACTCCGGGTCTGGATGTCGATGGTGATTTTGCCGATACCGGCATGCCCGCCTCCATTGTCACCAAGTATTTGGCTGAACATGGTGTTATTGTGGAAAAGACCGGGTTGTACTCGTTCTTCATCATGTTCACTATTGGTATCACCAAAGGTCGTTGGAATACCATGCTTACGGCGCTGCAACAGTTCAAGGATGAATATGACCGCAATCAGCCGTTATGGCGTGTTTTACCTGAGTTCATTGCCAAACATCCCCGCTATGAACGCATGGGGCTTAAGGACTTGTGTGATGCAATACATGGCATTTACAAGGCCAATGATATTGCTCGCCTGACCACGGAAATGTACCTGTCCAACATGGAGCCGGCGATGAAGCCGACCGACGCGTTTGCCAAAATGGCACACCGCGAAATTGATCGGGTAGAAATCGACAACCTGGAAGGGCGCGTGACGAGCGTGTTGCTCACGCCGTACCCGCCAGGCATTCCATTGCTTATCCCCGGTGAACGTTTTAATGCAACCATCGTTAATTACCTGAAATTCGTACGTGATTTCAATGAGCGTTTCCCTGGCTTTGAAACTGATACGCACGGTTTAATCAAGGGTGAAGTGGATGGTAAGACGGTTTACTATGTAGATTGTGTGCGGTAATTAAGTTGTAATGGCGGGGCAGTATTCGGGCTGCCTCGCCGTTGCTGATTGTGTACCTGGGGTATATGGAACAGGTCAGTCCCGTACTGTTCGCTTGTTGTGCAAAGACACGCAAATAAGTATATTATTTTGGCATCTCCAGCGTTGAGAGCATAAGCCTAATATGAAAAAAATAATATTATTTACGGTGTTGCTTGCAATTTCTATAGGTGGTTTTCTCGAATATCGCTATGTGACCAATCTGTCACAAGATGAAATTCGTATCTCATCTAACCCATGGGTAGGATTTACGCCGTTCATCTACGCGCAGGAAAAAGGCTGGCTGGAAAAGACGCCATTTCGCTTCGTCTGGCTGGTCGATCTGACCGAAAACTCCCGCCTCTACGAGCGAGGATTTACCCAAGGCTTTACTGCCACACAGTATGAACTCCTGCATTTCAAAGATTATAGCCATATCAAGCCGGTTTTCTTGATTGACCGCTCCGATGGGGCTGATGCGGTCATGTCAAACTGGACTCTGGATGCGTTGCGTCATGTGCATGAACCAATCACAGTTTACCTCGAGGTAGGTTCACTGCACGATGACTTATTCAAGGCTTTCGTTCGGGAAAATGGTTTAGCGCATTTGTCGTTTGTATTTATCAACAGCTCACAGAAATCAATGGCATTGCTTAAACCTGTAGCTGGACCAGTTATCGTGCTGTCTTATGCGCCATATTCCTCTGAGCTTGCTAAACGCGGGTTTTCTGCCATAGCGTCTACTCGAACGATGAAGTCATTTTTTGTGATTGATGCGCTGTATATGGATGAACGCTTTATTGACCGGCGTGAACAGCAGTATCAGGAACTCAAAGCGATTTTTGACCGAGCTTTGGAGCGCTTTCATACCAACCCCAGAGAGTATTATGAAACGATACACGGCTATCTGGAGGGGCAGAGCTATGAAGAATTTTTAGCGACGACGACACAGATCGCATGGCTCAATCGCACTAAGAATGCTGTGTTACTGCAACAATTGCAAACGCAGCATATCGGCACTGATCGGTTGTTGCCGTGAAAATTCATAAGCTCATGCTTGCAGGGATAGTCGTGCTAGGGCTCGCGCTTACTGCCTTATCGGTAGGCTTTTACACGCTTGAGCGTATTGAGATGATAGGTGCTATTACTGACGGGCTTGAACAGAGTCTCTTCAACCTTGAAGAAAACACACGCAGAGCACTGCAGAATGGTCGCGCTGAGGACGTTCAAACGATACTTGATCAAGCTGCCGTGCTTAATAAATCAATCTCCGAAGTGTCTGTCTCTAGGGATAATCGTACTATTGAAGCGTCCTCTTCGCGTTCGCTCGAAGGGACAGCGATGCATGACGAGTACCTGCCTTTGTCACAGCTCAAAGCCGGGTTGACTAAAAGGCAGCACTTAATGTATCGGGATGATTTTTATTATTTCGAGGGTGCACAAAAACATGAAGCGGTATTGCTAATACGAGTTAACGAGAATTATGTTTTTGGTCGTTTGCAAAAGATAGCACTATCTTACTGGCTGGGGATATTTTTAACGCTGGCGCTGTTCAGTATGGCAATATTTACAGTCATTCGACGTGTGCTAGTTCTCCCATTGGAAAAACTGACACATCATGCCCATATGGCCGATTCCAGAGGTGAAGCATATTTTATCGAGGAGCTCTCCGAGCTGGATCGCACATTGAGTGATTCGTTCAGTTCGTTGCGTGATCAGCAGCACAATCTTCAGATAGCACTCGATGAAACACACTATCTGGATGAGATACTTCGTACCGTCGCCGATATTAATCAATTGCTGATTACTGCCAATGGCGTTGAAGAGCTTATTGAAAAAAGCGTGCATCGCTTGTCTCAACACCCAGGCTATACAGCATGCTGGATTGCTACCAATAACCATGAAAACGCACTAGAAGTGAGGGCGTTTTCCTCATCATTGGCAGCTTACCTGCATTCAGGTGTTGTGTTGGGGCAAGTTGCTGACAGCAACCTCAGCGATCCCATCGTACAGGCATTTGTTCAAAGTAAAACTGTCGTCGTTGATCACCTGCAACTACAGGTTGCGAACGCACAGTGGTATCTGTTTGCTGAAAATGAGAAGTGCGGATCTTTTATCGCGCTCCCGCTATTGCCCAGTATTCACGAAAAACCTATTGGGGTGCTCGGTCTATATGCGTTAAATACGGCTGGCTTTGCACTTAAAGAGGTCGCCATGCTTGAGGAGCTTGCCGGGGATGTGGGATTTGCAATTCGCGCATTTAGTCAGCGTGATCAGCTTGAGCATCATCTGACCACAGATCTGACCACTAAGTTACCTAATCGCGTGGCATTGGCAGATCGCCTTGCCGCCAACCCCAATGTCATGTTGGCGATCATTAATATTGATCGCTTTAGTGATATTAACGAAGTGTACGGCGTTGCTATTGGTGATGGTGTCTTGGCTGAGTATGGGCGTTGGCTCTCTTGTCTGGTCAAACCGCACGAAGATATAACGCTGTATAAAATAGGCAGTGATGAATATGTGCTTCTCTTCAGCGAATGTGACAATTTGGCTCGATGCAGGGTTTTTTTGGAACAGCTGATAGAACTCAGCGCCAAAGCATCGTTTGTGATTGATGACATTGAAATCGTGCTAACTATTACCATAGGTATGGCTGTCGCATCGGATCAGTTGCTTGAACATGCTACTGCTGCACTTAAACAGGCCAAACTTGGCCATCTGAGTATCCAGATGTATGAGAGCGCGTTATCCAAAAAGGATCAGGAAAATAATATCGCATGGTACAAGCGCATCAAAGAAGCGATTGAGGAATCGCGTATTGTTCCATTTTTCCAGCCCATTGTTGATAACAAGACACGTCGCATAATCAAATATGAAGCTCTTATTCGCCTGGTTGAGCGGGATGGCAGTATAGTCGGGCCATACGTTTTTTTAGGCATTGCCAAGAAAACCAAACTTTATAGTCAGCTGACCAAAATCATGGTTGATAAGGTCATAGCGGTTTTTAAAAGCAGCGTTATCCCCGTGAGTATCAATCTATCGACTGAAGATCTGCTTAACTGTGAACTCGCTGATTATCTGGAGCAGACTATCCTCTCCCATCAGATCGGAAAAATAATCATGTTTGAGATACTGGAGAGCGAAGGGATAGAAAATTATGCTGAAGTGAGTGCATTCGTCGATCGTTTCAAATCAATAGGTTGTCGTTTTGCAATTGATGATTTTGGTTCCGGCTATTCCAATTTTGACCATCTGCTCAAGCTTAATATAGACACGCTTAAAATCGACGGTAGCATCATCAAGAATCTGCCGCATGATCGTAACGCTCAGATTATCGTCAAACACATCTGTGACTTTGCCAGTGAAATGGGAATATCCACGGTAGCAGAGTTTGTCGCTAACGAAGAAATCTACAAACAAGTCAGCGCAATTGGTATCAACGCGTCACAAGGTTATTATTTCTACGAGCCGGCACAAACGCCAGTTGAAGGTTGAATAGACTGTGAGAACCATAAATTTGAAGATGATCGCTACCACCTTCAAATTTATTCGGTTGTGTTGTGTATGCCAGTCGATTTAATTAAATAGCCCAACGACAACTACTGATATGATACTTAACCAGGCCACCCCAATTAATACGACCGTAATCCCTAATGGCAGTGGGCTATCGTAGCCAAATAAAAATTCTTTCATCATCATCTCCTTACCAGATTAAAGTAGAGGCCTGCATCTAAATAGTAGTTCGCAGAGCCAGTTTGTCAACCTATCCAACTGTGATATTCAAAATATAAAGATAAACTTATCTTTATATGTTTTTATGATATAAAATTAATGTGCAATATGCAAATATTTTTTGTTAATCAGGAGAAATTAATATGACTAAAACCAGACGTACCCAGCAAGGACTGACCATACTGATGCTGATGGGGATTTTGGCAGTGGTTGGTATTGTGGCGACGATTGCAATTCGTGCTTATACACATCTATAAAGAATAGACGCGGCAGAGCTTATTTTGCTTTGGCGTGCCAGGTAATGAGCATGCCAGGATTCGCAATGGCATCAGCAATGGTGTAGCGATCCAGCGTGGTTAAAAATGCAGCGTTGGCTTCGTGCAAAATGGATTTTAAGCGGCAGTTGGGAGCCAGTACACACTGGCTAGTGTCGCGGTTAAAGCATTCCGCTATGTCAAAATTGGGTTCGGTCAGACGAACAACATCGCCAATTTTAATTTGTTCCGGTGATCGCGCTAAGCTCATGCCGCCATTTTTGCCGCGCTGGGTAAGAATGAGTTGTTGTTGTGCCAGATGATGCACCACCTTGACTAGATGGTTGCGTGAAATCCCATAAAATTCAGCGAGTTCGGTGATGGTTGCTCTGCCGTCTTTTTTCATGCCCAGGTATACCAGCACGCGTAATGAATAATCTGTGTATTGGGTTAATTGCATGGTTGCATAATTAGTGAATGTTAATGCTTGACAAAAATGGTCGGGATTCATTAAGATGTACGCAAGATGTATCTTATGAATTTTATGGTTGATTTTCATTTTACATCGTAGCGGGGCCAATAGCCCCATTTTTTTAGTCTATAAGATGTATTTAATATATATTTTATTGGGTGTGATTTAGGAGTGTAGTAAATGAGTGCAAATCTTTATGAAAAAATTGGTGGTGAAGCAGCAGTGAATGCAGCGGTAGATGTTTTTTATCGTCGTGTGTTAGGCGATGACAGAATCAGTGATTTTTTTGATGATGTGGATATGGAGCGTCAAGCTGCCAAACAAAAGGCATTTTTGACCATGGCATTCGGCGGTCCAGTGCATTACACAGGAGCTGATATGCGTAAAGGGCATGCACATCTGGTCGCACGTGGCTTGAATGATAGCCATTTTGACGCAGTCGTTGAGAATCTTGTTGCTTCGTTACAAGAGTTGAATGTACCTGCTGAGCTGATTGCCGAAGTTGGTGCAGTTTGTGAAAGCACGCGTAATGACGTGTTAGGCAAGTAAAGCCAGAAAAGGAGTCGAAGCATATGTCGCAATTGCATTTTAACGATATCACTTATCAATGTGCAGAACATGAAACCGTGTTGGATGCATTGACGCGGCAAGGTGTTTCGATTCCTTCTTCATGCCGTAATGGCGTGTGCCAAACCTGCATGATGCAATCAGTTGACGCGAATGTGCCCAGTGCTGCGCAAAATGGACTGAAGCCTACTTTGCAGGCACAAAATTACTTTTTGGCCTGTGTGTGCCATCCGACTGAAGATATGACAGTTAGCTTGCCAGATAACACCGATAGATTGTTGTCGGCAACGGTGACGGCAGTGCGGCAATTGAATGATGAGATCAAGTGCGTAGGACTGGATTGCCCGTCGTTAGAGAGTTACCACGCGGGACAATTTATTAATTTGTATCAGGACAGTGAGTGTGCGCGGAGCTACTCCTTAGCGAGCGTGCCAACAGATGGCTATTTACGGTTACATGTCAGACGCTTACCTGATGGGCGTGTGAGTAACTGGATACATGACGAACTTAAAATTGGCGATAGCGTGCAAATCAGTATCCCGGTAGGTTCGTGTTTTTATTTACCTGATGTTCCACAGCAGCCATTGCTGTTAATCGGCACCGGGTCAGGACTTGCGCCGTTAATAGGCATAGCGCGTGACGCACTGAATCAGCAGCATACGGGTGATATCTATTTGTATCATGGCAGTCATGATGTCGCTGGTTTGTATCTGGTGGATGAGTTGCGTGAAATGGCTGAGCATTATTCCAATTTTCACTATCTCCCCTGTGTGTCTGGAGATGATGTGACGGAACAATATCAGGCTGGTCGTGCGGTAGATGTCGCATTGACAGCGCATCCTGATTTAACCGGCTGGCGTGTATTTTTATGCGGCAATCCGAATATGGTTAAAACGGCCAGAAAGAAAGCTTATCTCGCCAAGGCTGCGATGAATGACATCTATGCGGATGCTTTTTTGGTAGCGGGTGCGAAATAACTGCTGTCAGCTAGTTGTTATGTATGAGCTGATAAGATGTATTTCTACTGGTTGTTTAGTGGAATAGTTCTTCGTGCTGATAATGTTGCCTATTTGAATAGGGGAATTAGTTGTGAAAACAAAATTGGTTACAGCAGCGCAGTCTTTATTTTCCGCACGATTGTTTAATATTACCAGCATCATTGCGACACTCGTTGCACCGCTATTGCTGTTGTGGATAGCGGCTTCGATATTCGTTTATTCTTCTGTTGCATACCATCCTAATGTACGTACTGCATACTACAATCGTATTTCAGGCTATCGGTTTTATGGTGCAGTAGGTACTATGATGGTGCTTGGGCAACCTTTTAGCAGTTTGTTCCATGGCTGGTATCGATTGCTTGCGATTTGGTCAGTGCTCGCCATTGTTGTGATTCCATTTGGAATCTGGGATATTGTTCGCGCCGGACGTGAAGATTGGCAGGACTTGGATGTGGTAGTTGAGGGGTAAATGATTTTAGTGCCTGTCATTAATTAATGTAGTCGTTGCGAATAAATTTCAGAATTAGTTATGCGTCAAAAAACTATAGATATATTGGGTTTAGAGCTTGCTCCTGTAAGTCATAAGGAGCGGTGGATTGCGATTGCGGGTGCATTTTTCGGGATTCTGCTGGTTTATCTGAGTGCAACCTACTTTCTGCAGGGTAATGCTGTGCCTTTGGTTGTTGCTTCCATGGGGGCCTCGGCAGTATTGTTGTTCGCGGTGCCTCATGGCACATTATCGCAGCCTTGGGCGCTGGTCGGGGGGCAGCTTATCTCGGCAGTAATCGGCGTTACCTGTGCGAAATTTATCCCGATGACCTGGCTGGCAGTTCCCATGGCAGTGGCAATCGCTGTGGGAGCCATGCATTATTTGCGTTGTATACATCCACCTGGCGGCGCCACGGCGCTGGTTGCTGCGCTGGGCGGGGCGCAAATGCATGAATTAGGGTATGGTTTTGTGATCACCCCTGTGTTGTTGAATGTGGTTATTATTTTGGTTGTTGCAATTGTGTTTAACTGGTTTTTCCCCTGGCGGCGCTACCCAGCCTGCTTTTCAGTAGATAAGGCCAAGACACCCAGCGTGATACTCACGCCCTATCCTGCCATTTCACATGAGGATTTTGTCTACGCGCTCAGTCAAATTGATACGCCGATTGATGTGAATGAACATGATTTGATGCATATTTATCATTTGGCGACGCAACATCACAAAATAGCAGGGGATACTGCATCGCATCCGTATGATGAAAATAATTGTGCTTAATGCTGACGGTCATTATTCAGTATGGCTGGGTTGAAGTGCGCACATGTTTGATCTGCTCAAGCATGCGCGCATAGTGCTGGGTCAATAGTCTTTTTCAATTTGTAGTGTGTTAAGCAGGATATCCGCGGCTACCATGTTTGCGCCATGACCTAAGCCATCCAGAATTTCACCGTCGTTCCATCCCAGTGCTTTGAGGGTGGAAATCTCAGCAGAGGTAGCTGGCGCTGATGTTTGGGTTGCTTTCAGTACAAATTGCAGCATGGCTTTGTCTTTGTCAGATAATGGTGCATTCTGTGGATTTTGTTTGGTCGCAGTGATCTGCTCCATGCTTACGCCACCCATGTTGATCAGCATGGCTTCATTGAAGCCTACACAGTATTCACATCGACCATGATCGGAAATCAACATGCGCATAAAGGCGAGCAAGTTGAAGCTCAGGCTTGGATGCTGCATGTAATAGCCTATGTTGTGCCAGTGCTCGGCGAGCAGAGTTGGACTGCTGCTGTAGATTTGTAAGGCGTTGGGCACACTGCCAAATGCACTGGCTATTTGGTCATAAATGACTTTGACTTGGCCTTCTGCGTTGTCAGGGGTGTAAGTATTAATTAACGGCATGTCCTGCTCCTTAAATAAAGATACCGACCATTCGGTATCTAACAAGTGATATTAACTAATTTAATATCACGCTGACTAAACGCAATAGGCGTTCAGTTTAAAACTACTTTAACAAGCTACGCACGTAGCCATGTAATTGGGTCATGCACATGCTGAAAGCTTCGGGTGACTGTTTGTTTTTAGCAACGCTGAAACAGCCTTCCCATGCCGATATGACAAATAATGCTGCTGCCTTAATATCAATGTCAGCCTTGATGATGTCGTGCTGCTGACCATGTTCAAATGCAGCATATACAGCCTGTTGCCACAACTCCAATACGGCATTCAGATGATGCCTGAACTGCTCATCCAGTGGACTCATTTCCTGCATTAGGTTATTCAGCGGGCAGCCTAATTTAATGCTCTCATCACCCATAAATGTATCTACCCCTGTGATTATTTCCAGCAGTGTTGTAACAGGATGTGGGCTATTGAGTAATGGTTGAAATACAAGTTTTTCCAAATTCGGTGCGATAATTTCATCTATAACTGCTAAGCCAAGGGCATGTTTAGTCGGAAAATGGTGATATAACGCCCCTTTGGTTAATGCTGTCGATTTTAAAATATTCGCAACACTCGCGCCCTGGAAACCATGCTGGTGTATTTCGCAATAAGCGGACTGCAATAGTTTTTGTCGTGTTATGTCTTGTTTGAGTGATTCCATGAATGAGATTAGATACCAACTGGTATGTATGTGTCAAGCAGTGATATGTACAGTAATGCTTTTATCTGCATGATGAGCTTCGTGATTCAAGTCAGTCCCATTTCATGATGATTGGTGGCGCCAATTCGCAGTAACAATAATGCAATACTAATATACTAACATTCCCCCTCGTCACGCCTCATACCTGCTACCAATACCCTTTTCGTGATCTGAGAAAAGCTATTTTCCCTAAATCGGAGTCTGTTTTCATGAGCATTAGATATCGCATTACTTTATTGATTGTGTTGTCATTTGTTGCAATATTTGCAATTGGTGGCTATGCCATTTTTCAAGCAAGAGCAAATGCTGCTCAAGTAAAAAAGGTTACTGAAGGCGTAGTGCCAAGCGCACTTGCGGCAGCCGACCTGGTATCCCAGTTGAAGGATGTGCAGCTGGAAGCCACGGCATTAGTTACCGCGACAGATAAGAATATTATTGACCAGACTAACGAAAAATTGGCGGTTAAGAAGGCAAAACTCCAGCAAGGAATCGAGCTGCAGGTAAAACAGGCTACCAACAAGATACAACAGGGTTTGGTGCAGCAAATCAAGGAAAACATCAATAACTACTTCAGCGCTATTGATGACACGGCCAAGTTTAAGCTTGCAGGTCAGGACGATCTTGCCAATGCGAATTTCTATGCCAATGTGGCTGAATTCCAGGGCGAATTAGGACAGATCATCGAAACGATGCGCGTAGAAAAAATTCGCGCCAAAGACCGTGCGATTACTGTCCTGAACCAGAATCTGGCGCAGACTGCGACAGGCATATCTGTTGTATCTGTCATTACCATCCTCGTGTTGAGCGCATTCGGCATTGCGCTATATCGCAGAATTATCAGGCCGATTACGCAGATGCAAAGCATGATGAGTGAAATCGCCACCAGTCAGGATTTTACCCGTCAGGTTCCAGTCGAGCGCATGGATGAGATCGGTCACTCTATCGTCGCCTTTAACACGATGATAGTTAAAATTCAGGAGAGTTCGGCTCAGCTAAAACAGAAGACGACAGACATCCAGACCATGTTGCAAAACATACCGCAAGGAATTCTGACCATCATTGATGGTAACAAGATACATCCTGAATACTCAGCCTATCTTGAGGATATCTTTGAGACTAAAGATATCGTCGGTCGCGACATGATGGATCTTGTGTTCTCTGATACTAATCTGGGCGCTGATACCTTGTCGCAGATAGAGGCTGTTGCTGGTGCGTGCATCAATGAAGATGTCATGAACTTCGAATTCAATCAGCATTTGTTGGTGGGTGAAATCGAAAAAACCATGGCTAACGGCCAAACCAAAGTACTCGACTTGAGCTGGTCACCTATTGCGGATGATGCGGATAATATCGTTCGAATAATGCTGTGCGTGCGCGATGTCACTGAGCTGCGTAAGCTGGCGATCGAAGCTAATAAGCAGAAGCGCGAACTGGAAATCATAGGTGAAATTCTGTCCGTAACCCAGGAAAAGTTTCATGAATTCATCTCTGGTGCAGTCAGGTTTGTTGATGAAAATGAGCTGCTGATTCGTGAAAACCCGGACCACAATGCAGAAGCTATCGCGACGCTGTTCCGCAACATGCATACCATCAAAGGCAATGCGCGTACTTATGGTTTGATTCATTTGACCAACGTTGTCCACGAGGCAGAGCAATCCTATGCTGAGTTACTCAAGCCGCGTCCCGTCATTGCGTGGGATCAGGCGACGATGATGGAATCCTTGTTGGCGGTGAAGGCCGACATTGAGCATTACGCCAACATCAATGAAGTCAGCTTAGGCCGTAAAGGGCCTGGTCGTCGCGGCGGTATTGAGCATTACATGATGGTTGAAAAACGTCAGATTCTGGAAACGCTGCAACGCCTGGAAAAGGTCAATACTGGCAACCTGCACGAGTTGCTTGCTGCGCACGAATCAGTCCGGAATACGCTGCGTCTGCTGGGGACTGAGCGCATCGTCGAAACACTGGAAGGCGTGTTTGCTTCGCTACCTGCACTGGCCACCGAGCTTGGCAAGGTGCCGCCTATCATCGATATTCAGGATAACGGATATGTTGTACACCACCATATTGCGGGCCTGCTGAAAAATGTATTTATGCATCTGCTCAGAAACTCGATTGATCACGGACTTGAATCTCCGGACGAGCGGTTGCAGCAGAACAAACAGGCAGCGGGAACGATACAGCTACAGGTGAACGTTCAGGATGGCATGTTGCAAATCAAACTGGGCGATGATGGCAGAGGTCTTGCATTGGCACGTATTCGTAGCATGGCCATAGAAAAAGACATGCTAGATCCCGAGGGGCAGCTGGGTGATGAAGAGACCGCGAATCTGATCTTCCTTCCAGGCTTTTCCACGGCCGATAAAGTCACAGAAGTTTCAGGGCGTGGTGTCGGTATGGATGCAGTGCAGGACTTCGTTAAACGTGAAAATGGAATGATACGTATCCATTTTAACGATGACAATACAGGCGCCGAGTTCCGTCAATTTGAATTTGTTGTCTATCTGCCACAAGTCTTTGCGGAAAATACCAAGGGCTTTGATTTCCATCCTCAAGGAGGCAGTAACGGCGCTTTTCTGGAAACTGGGTCTGTCGAACAAAGTGACGTGAACGATGCCCCCTTTAAACAGGTAAATCTTTAGCTCAGTTACACCGCTGAAATGGCGGGATGATGATTTAGATGTGTAGAAAACTATGAGTGATAAAAATACGTTGATTAGCAAAATTCTTGTGCTTGATGATGGAGCCGCGCATTGCGAGAATGATAAGGCATTTTGTGAAGAGCATAATCTGCTCGGCATCAAGCCCCAGCAGGGCGGTATGGAGGCAGCGATGGCCATCCTGAAATCCAATGTGGATCTCGGTGGCATCATGCTCTATGAAAATTACGGGAATAGTGTGGGCATGGGGCTGAAGCTGGCGAGGAAGATTCATGATTCCAGGCCGGAATTGCCGATTTTCTTGCGACGGGATTCAGTAGCGAGTGTGGCAGGACTGGATCAAAGGGACGCGGCGATGTTTCGTTGTGCCTATACGCTGAATGATCTTCAAGTCCTCCGTGTAACGCTCAACGATTCGATATTCAATCGTATCTATCCGAATGATCTGGTGCGCGGTATTGCCGAGATTACAAGTGCTTCCTTACAGGCGCTATTCAGTAATTGTGATATCGATGTCGAGACACCTTATCTGGTGAAGGATAGCATTATCTATGGGGAAGTATTTACGCTGATTGCCATCGAAAGCAACTGGTGCCGTGGATATATGATGCTGCAAGCGGCGGAAGCCGCAGTATTGAGCTTGATCGGCCGGAAGGCTGGTAACGAAGACAAGGTAATGACATTTCGCGAGCTTAACAATGTATTAGGTGAAGTAACCAACATGGTGTGGGGTTCATTCAAGAACCGGTATGCGGGCCAGCATGAAAACGGGGCGAGTCTGGTGCAGTCCCAGGTCCCCATCATCATTAACCATCAGCGTCGCTATATATCTTTTGGCTCTGAAGATTCGCAGCTTTGTCTTAAATATACCCTGCGTGAGCGTGGTAACGACTCGGTAGAACCAGTCTCTATTTATCAACGATTTATTTTTAACTTGAACTGGTCGCCAGATGAGTTCAAGGACAATGCATCTGTTGAATCTTTATTCGATGCAGGTGAGCTTGAGCTGTTCTGATTAGTAGTCGTATGCATCTTAAATTTGATTAAAAAGGAAGTGAAATTAAATGGCACAAATATTAGTGGTCGATGATTCAAGTACTGTCCGTGATGAAGTATGTAATTTTTTAAAAACCAACGGGCTGACAGTGACCTCTGCGATAGATGGCAAAGATGGACTGAATAAACTGAAGGCGGATTCGTCAATAAAGCTGGTGATTAGCGACGTAAATATGCCCAATATGGACGGATTGACCATGGCCGAGAAAATTCGTAGCGAGCTAAAAAATACCGCGGTCAATATCATCATGCTCACCACGGAAAATAGCCCTTCAATGAAGGAGCGCGGTAAAGCAGCAGGGATAAAAGGCTGGATAGTTAAGCCCTTCAATGGGGCCGCGGTAGTGTCGTCGGTAAAGAAGCTTGTTGCATAACGCCAATTTTTTTGTAATAAATCCCGGTAATGCATGAGTTGACTCATGGTTGAATTGTAAATTGCTGGCGTAATGTTAAAGCGTTATGGACGCGCATAAGCTTATAAATAACGAACAATGAAGGGTAATGAAATATCAATGGATGTATCAGTTCTACTACTTGTTGGCTCTGGATTAGTGCTTGCTATGGTGTTTTTCTGGCGGCGTTGGTCAGCAGCACGTCGATCGATTAAAAGTAAATTATATGAATATGACCAGCTGATACTTGATTTGGATGGCCGCGTTAAGGTCGAAGACATAGCCTCATTGCTCAATCTTCTGGAATCTGAAACTGACGATCTGCGTACCAGACTTGCAGAAAAATCCGACGCTCACGAACAAATGCTGGCTAAGGTGGCTGAACAGTTTTCTGCCGAGCGTGATGAACTCATAGTACAAACACGGCATGATCATGTGTTGAAAATTACCAACCTGCATAACGCCCTGGTAAACGGGCATACCTTGCTGAAAGACGACGTTGAGTCATTGCTTGGTATCGTCCAGATTCTGGATCGCTGGCATGACGAGATGCAAACTATTTACCTTAACAACTGCGACCTGAAAGCGCAGAACGAAGAATTCGCCCGGCTAGTGAAATCACTGGTCATTTTGGCTATCAATGGCTCAATTGAGGCAGCGCGCTCAGGCGAGCACGGGCGCGGATTTGCAGTGGTTGCAAACGAGATGCGTGATTTGGCACGCGCATCAGAAAAACTGGCAGAGAACTATAAACAAAATCTGCATAAAAATGATCTTATCACCACAACGACTTTTCAAGATTTGCAGGCAAGTGGCAACATGATACGCACGGTAGTATTCGGATTGAAATCTACTACTAATAATGTGCTTGCAATCATTGATACTGCAAATTCGTCGTTATGATTACTGAAAATGCGATTGCTGCCATTGGCTGGTTATTTGAAAAATCTGCGCGTGAAAATCTTTCCAGCCTGTCCCAACATGATTGCAAAGTCATGCCTCTGCTGGATACGCCTAAACAATATGTAGATGAAAAGCATAGCCTTGTTGCACTCAATATTGCCTCCTACAGTTTCCGTATTGTTGTTTTGCTGGATTATTACCCGACTGCGGCTGCATTGGGGTATTTGGCAGACGTGCTGCGTATTGCGGATAAAAAACTTGCAGGGCAAGCCTTATTTGACGCGCAGGGTGAGTTTATCAATATGCTTTGTGGCGTAGTTAATCGCAGGTTGAGTACCGAGTTCAGGCATGTGGGCATGTCTACGCCATTTTTTCTTAGCAGTGCGTGTGGCAGCTACGTTGCCATACTAAAACCCACGCACGCGCAGTCATTTGAAGTCTCCATCGATAATACGCCGCTTTTTAAGCTGACTTTGTGCACATGTGTCGCGAGCGGCACTACCCTGGATTTCCACGTTGCCCGAACCGAGCAGGAAGAAGTTTCAACAGGTGAATTGGAGTTCTTCTGATTTGTGTACCGCCATTTTTCAGTAAGCCTTAACAGCCAAGATTAACAGGGCAACGCCATTTTTGTTTGGCTACAATGCGGCTGCCTGTAATATGATATGACTGCGGAGTAGTCATATCGTAAAATAATAAGGGAGACATCAATTGAATATGCTAATTTTTCTCGGTGTTGTTGTCATACTTTTGATTTATATCATCAGTTTGTATAACAATCTGGTAAGCGTCAAACATGCAGTTGCCAAAGCGTGGTCAAACATAGATGTACTGCTTAAACAGCGTCATGATGAATTGCCCAAGCTGGTGGAAGTGTGTAAGCAATACAAACAGTTTGAGCAAAGCACGTTGCAAAAAGTGATTGAAGCACGTTCACAGGTACAGACTGCACGTGAGCATCAGGACATCCCTGCCCTCGGTCAGGCAGAAGGTATGCTCCGCGCTGGATTGGGCGGTATTTTTGCGGTGGCAGAGGCATATCCTGAACTTAAAGCCAATGAAAACTTCATGCAGTTACAGATGCGCATCAGCTCATTGGAAAATGCTATTGCTGACCGACGTGAGTTTTATAATGACTCAGTGAATATCAACAACGTACAAATTGAAGTGTTTCCAGCCAGTATTCTGGCCAAAATGTTTGGTTTTGACGATAAACCATTGCTGGTATTCTCTTCTGAAGAGAAGGCCGATGTGGACATGAAACAGCTGTTTAGTTAAATGGTGTGGTAATGACATCGTTTTTGAACATGGAATCCATGGCATGCCCGTTATTGCCGCAGTTGTTGCTCGTTAGCCGAGGTGGAGAGCAGGGTTTGGCTGTATGAATTTTTCGTTCGCGGCCGTGCAGGGTGTGCTGCGTCGGGAATATGCACAACTGCTTACATCCGGCGCGCAATTGCTGCTGGTGCTGCTCGGCATTCGCCTCAATTCATATGATGGCTGGCTGTATTGTCTTTCCGCGATTGCCTTGATCAGTGTCTTTGCATGGTCGTCTTTGTTATACAGGCTACGTGCTTTGCGGGATACACCCACCTCAAAGATTGCCTCAGCCGCACAAGGTTATGTTGAGCTGATTGGGCGCGGCCAGCCTTATTGTGAGACGCCGCTGCTCAGTGTATTGGGCCGCCGTCCCTGTTTATGGTGTCGTTATAAAACTGAGCAGCGCGATTCCCGGGGGAACTGGGAAAAGTTGGAAAGTGGCGAGACCGATGACTCATTTATATTGCGTGATGATACGGGTATTTGCATCATTGACCCGGAGCATGCCGAGATTGTTACTCAGCATTATAGGCAATGGCAAGAAGGGAATTACCGTTATAGCGAGTGGACATTACTAGAGCGTGACGTGATCTATGTTATTGGTCAATTTTGCACGCAAGGCGGCAGTACGCTGGCGTTTGATGCTCGTGCAGAGTTGAATGCATTGCTGACGGAGTGGAAAAAAGACATGCCCACACTGCGCGCACGCTTCGATCTTAACAAAAATGGTGAGCTGGATATGGACGAATGGATGCTCGTCCAGCAAGCTGCCAAGCGTGAGGTGGATAAAATGATGGCGGACATACGGTTGCAGCCGGAAATGCATTACCTCAGTAAACCGCTGGATGGGAAGCTGTTCCTCATCAGTAACATCTCACAGCAGCAATTGTCTCGCCGTTACCTGCTTTGGTCCTGGGCGCACCTGGTTATCTTCTTCGGGGCCTTGAGTGGGTTGGGATGGGTGTTGCAACATGGTGAGGTATGGGGAAGATAAACCTGTACTGGCTGATTGAGTTTCCTTCCGTTTTAATCCCAACCAATTAATTTTTTATAAACATTCTCTAACTATTTGACCAATAATAGTAACGTAGGTTACTATAAACCAAGTTACTTTTACTGACGGTACGTTATGGTTAATCAATGTTTTAACGCTTTCGAGCAACGTCTGGATAATATCGCGGAACAAATTGCTGGTCAGCCGCGTCAAGAAGTTAAGCTGTCGCGCATGCAAATAATGATAGCCAAGAAATTGCAAGAGTTGATGAATCATAACTTACAGCCATATGGTATCAACGACACGATATGGACTGCATTGGTGATGATTTATTCCAGCCCTGATCGATGGCTTTATCCCAGTGATTTAAGTCACGTGCTGAGCTCTTCACGCACGCATATCACGCGATTTGCGGACGAAATGGTGACCAAAGGCTGGTTGAGCCGGCGCGAACACGATCAGGACAGGCGCAAGACGGTGTTGACTTTGACCGATGCTGGCGTCGCATTGGTGGAGGCGGTGATGCCCAAGCAGTGGACTGTGTACCAGACCATTTGGCAGGATTTTAGCGTGGCTGAAAAAGATCTGATGGAAGGTTTGCAACGTAAATTATTGGACGCATTAGGCGATTTCAATGCGTTTCCGCAGCCAGATGAGGCGGCGATAGCAATGTGTGAATGTGTGCAGAATAGGGGAGTAAAACGATGAGAATGCGTTTAATAGCAGGACTGGTTGCAGGACTGTCGTTGACCGGATGTGCCGCTGTGGGTCCGGATTTTAATGCACCCGCTGCACCCGGTGTAGCAACTTACAATCAGCAACCCGCCTCAAAAACTGCCGCTGCACCTGATGTGGCTTTAGGTGGCGCGCAACAATTTGTGGCCGGGCAAGCTGTGCCATCTGCCTGGTGGCAGTCGTTTCATTCGGATAAATTAAATACCTTGGTTGAGCAAGCCCTGAGCGCCAGCCCCAGTTTAGCAGCGGCGCAGGCGACGTTGCGGCAAGCGCAGCAAACTTATGCGGCTCAGGCTGGATCAACACGCTATCCAGTGGTGAGCGCGAAACTTGGCGCACAAAAGCAGAAGACTAATAACTCAGGCATCGGGATGGCGGGTGGTGAGCGCATATATGAGCTGTATAACGCGGGCGTCAATGTTACTTATAACCTCGATCTGTTTGGTGGGAATAAACGGAGTTTAGAGGCTTACGCTGCCCAGGCGGACTATCAGCAGTATCAATTGCAGGGCGCGCGGCTGACACTGGCGGCAAATGTGGTGGTTACGGCGATGTCACAAGCGCAGTACGATGCGCAAATCAAAGCTACCGAGGCGATTATCGCCGCGCAGCAGCAGCAGTTAGACATCGCGCATCAGCGTTATGAACTGGGTGCAATTACACAAAGCGATCTGTTAAGTTTACAGACGGTGGTTGCACAAACTCGCGCTACCTTGCCCGCATTGCACACACGTTTGGCACAAACCCGTACTTTACTGGCAACGCTGATAGGCACAACCCCTGCCGAGGCGCAGTTGCCGCAGTTTACTTTAGCGGATTTTAGTTTGCCAACTGAGTTGCCTGTCGTCATTCCCTCTGAACTGGTAAGGCAGCGGCCTGATATTCAGGCATCCGAGGCCCTATTTCATGCGGCCAGCGCGCAATATGGCGTTGCGATTGCCAGTGCTTATCCGCAAATTAATTTGTCAGCCAATTTAGGTTCGCAGGCGCTTGCCGCATCAAGTCTGTTTGGTGCTGGCTCAATTGTCTGGGGATTAGCCAGCCAGCTGGTGCAGCCGTTATTCAATGGTGGCCTCAAGGCTGGGATTAAAAGCTCTGAAGCCAGTTTTGATGCTGCGGCAGCAAATTATCGGGTGACGGTATTGCAGGCGTTTCGCAATGTTGCCGATGTATTGCAACTACTGGAAAGCGATGCCCAGACATTGCAAGCGCAAGCTAGTGCGAATCAGTCAGCACAGGCAGCCTTACGTTTGGTAGAGCAACAGTTCAAATTAGGTAGCGTGAGTTATTTGCAGCTACTGACTGCTCAGCAACAAGCACAGCAAACGCAAATCGCACTGGCGACAGCACAAGCGCAACGATTGATTGATACAGCAGCCCTTTATCAGGCGATGGGTGGTGGCTGGAAAAATGACGTAAGTACCGAACAACCTAACCTATCAGCGAAATAATTACGGAGTATTTAAGATGAGTAAAGGCACAACTAAACGCATGGTGATCATGCTGGCAGTGGCAGCATTGGTGTTTGGCGGAATTTATGGGTTTCAGCAATTTCGTAACAAGATGATTAAACAGGCTATTGGCTCGCAAGCAAATCCGCCACAGGCGGTTTCAACCACCGTCGCACAATTTTCTACCTGGCAGCCCACAGTGGAAGCAGTCGGAACCTTGCGTGCAGCGATGGGTGCGACCTTGGCGGCTGAAGTCAGTGGTCTGGTTACGGCTATTCATTTTGATTCCGGTAAGGTAGCGCAAGCTGGGCAGGTACTGGTTGAGCTTAATGCCGCGCCACTGATTGCGCAATTGCCACAACTGCAAGCCAATGCGGCATTGGCCAAGCTTAATTACGAACGTGATTTAGCGCAACTCAAGATACAAGCGGTGAGCCAGGCGCAAGCTGATACCAGCGCGGCTAATTTCAAGGTTGCTCAGGCGCAAGTGGTCGCACAGCAAGCCTTGATCGCGCAGAAAACCATACGTGCGCCGTTCTCGGGGCAGCTAGGTATACGTCAGGTGGATTTGGGGCAATATGTAGCACCTGGCACAGCCGTTGTCAGTTTGCAGAAATTAGACCCGATCAATCTTGATTTCTCTGTGCCGCAAGGACAGATAGATCTGATTCGTCTGGGGGCGAAAGTCAGCGTGGCAACCAATGCTCAGCCTGACAAAACCTATACTGGCAGCATAGAAGCGATAGAGCCTCAAATTGATACTGCAACCCGAAATCTGAAAGTACGGGTGAAATTGGCCAATCCGCATGGTGAATTATTGTCAGGCATGTTTGCAACGGTGCGTGTGGGTGACGGTGCCGCTCAGCAATACATCACCTTACCCAATGTGGCGATTGCTTACAATCCTTATGGCAGCACCGTGTTTGTCGTGAAGTCTGCGGGTAAGGGATCGGATGGCAAAGATAAAATGAGTGTAGAACAGCGTTTTGTTACCACGGGTATGACGCGTGGCGATCAGGTCGCAATAACATCAGGCTTAAAAGCAGGTGAAGTCGTCGTTACCGCAGGTCAGCTCAAACTCCACAATGGCTCACCAGTATTTGTGAATAATAGCGTACAGCCAGACAACAACCCTAATCCTATGGTGCATGATCAATGAGTAGCTCTGCACGCACGGTAATGCGTAAATTTACCGATATATTTGTTGAGCGTCCTGTTCTTGCTACGGTAATCAGCTTGGTAATTCTGGTGTTAGGGCTGCGCTCGTTGAGTACGCTGCCAATCTTGCAGTTTCCATATACGCAGAACGCAGTGGTTACGGTGAGTACCGCTTATCCTGGCGCGGATGCAAATCTGGTGGCGAGCTTTATTACCACGCCGCTGGAAAATGCTGTGGCGCAGGCGAATGGTATTGATTACATGACCTCCAGCAGCGTGGCGGGGGTGAGCACGATTACCGCCAATCTGCGTTTGAATTACGAGCCAAGTAAAGCATTGACGGAGATTAACACCAAGGTAAATGCGGTGCTCAATCAGCTGCCGCCACAAGCCCAGAAGCCGACTATGTCGGTAAGCATAGGTCAGACTATCGACGCCATGTACATCGGCTTTTACAGCGATGTACTCAAGCCGAATCAGGTGACGGATTATCTGTTGCGCTCGGTACAACCCAAGTTGCAAGCGGTAGAGGGTGTGCAAACTGCTGAGTTATTGGGTGCCAAAAACTTCGCCCTGCGTGCATGGCTGGACCCGCAAAAATTAGCTGCAGTAAACCTGACTGCAGCCGATGTGTATAGCGCGCTGTCAGCGAACAACTACCTGTCGTCCAGTGGGCAATCCAAGGGACAAATGGTGCAAATTAACCTCAATGCATCGACAGCGTTGAATTCGTTGCCAGCGTTTAAGGAAATGATTATTAAACAGAATGCAGGTGCAGTAGTGCGCCTGCAGGATGTCGCCAATGTCACATTGGGTGCGGATGACTATGAATCCAGCGTTGCCTTTGATGGTAAAAAAGCGGTGTATATCGGTATTCAGGTTGCGCCAGGTGCGAATTTGCTTGATGTCGTGGCCCGTGTACGTAAGGTCATGCCTGATGTACAGGCGCAATTGCCTAAAGGTTTGCAGTCCAATATCGTTTATGACTCAACCAAATTCGTGAATTCATCAATTCATGAAGTGGTGAAGACGCTGATAGAAGCAATTCTGATTGTGACTGTCGTGGTATTCGTGTTCCTCGGTTCCTTGCGATCGGTAATTATTCCTGTAATTGCCATCCCGCTGTCGCTGGTGGGTACATTTACTGTGATGCTGGCGCTGGGGTATTCGATTAATTTGCTCACCTTGCTGGCTTTGGTGCTGGCGATCGGTCTGGTGGTGGATGACGCGATTATTGTGGTGGAGAATGTCAGTCGCCATCTGGAAGAAGGCTTGTCGCCGTTCGATGCTGCTACGCTGGCCGCGCGTGAACTGGCCAGTCCGATTATCGCCATGACCATCGTGTTGATAGCTGTGTATGTGCCGATAGGATTTATGAGCGGCTTAACCGGCGCCTTGTTTACCGAGTTTGCGTTTACGCTGGTTGGTGCGGTAACTATGTCTGCGGTGATCGCATTGACCTTGTCGCCCATGATGGCCTCACGCATGTTGCGAGCACCGAAGACAGAAGGTGGTAATTGGCAGGATCATTTGGTGCTATGGCTGGACAAGCAGTTCATGCGTTTGCATGTGACCTATGAACGCAAACTGGATGGCGTGTTGAATCATGTGCCTGTCATCGTTGTGTTCGCCATTGTCATGTTGGGGGGGATTTATTTCCTCTATACCACAGCGATGACGGAATTGGCGCCACAGGAAGATCAAGGTGTGCTTATTTCAGCATCGTTCAATGCGCCTGATGCAACCTTGAAACAGCGCGAATCTTATGGTCAGCAAGTGCATGACGTATTCCGCTCGCACGCTGAAACCGCGCATATTTTCCAGTTAAATATGCCCACTCAGGCAATTAGCGGCATGGTGTTAAAACCTTGGGATGAGCGAGTCAAAACAGCGGGTATGCTGCAACCTGTAGTACAGAAAGAATTGGCACAAATCGCGGGTTCGCAAAATGCGATTTTCCAACCGCCACCCCTGCCTGGTGCGCGTGGTTTGCCTATACAGTTTGTGATTACTACGACAGAGCCATTCTCCAAGCTGTTCGACGTGTCACAGCAGTTCTTGCAATCCGCACAAAAAACCGGCAATTTTATTTTCCTGCAATCCGATTTGCGCATCGATTTGCCACAGACCACCGTGGTTATTGATCGTAACATGGCGGCGCAATTGGGCTTGAATATGCAAGATATAGGCTCGGCGTTATCTGCGATGTTGGGTGGCGGTTACGTCAACTATTTTGAATATAGCGGTCGTGCATACAAGGTTATTCCGCAAGTGCAACAGAAGTTCCGCCTGAATGCTAATCAGTTGCAGCAGTATTATTTGCGTAGTGCCAGCGGGCAAATGGTGTCGCTGTCAACGGTGGCGCATTTGGAAACACACACCTTGCCTGAGACCATTAATCACTTCCAGCAGCAGAATATGGCGACCATACAAGGCGTGGCTTTCCCTACTGTTTCACAAGGACAGGCATTGGCATCGCTGAAAACGTTGGCAGAACAGAGCTTGCCTGCAGGTTACAGCTTCGACTATGCAGGGGCATCACGGCAGTTTATACAGGAATCAGGTGGACTGGTGCTGACGTTTTTCTTCGCGATCGTCATTATTTTTCTGGCGCTAGCCGCCCAGTTTGAAAGCTTCCGTGATCCAGTGATTATTCTGGTGTCGGTGCCGATGTCGATAGCGGGTGCGTTGATCTTCATCAACTTGGGCATCGGTCACGCCACCTTGAATATCTACACCGAAGTTGGTCTGGTGACGTTGATAGGTCTGGTATCGAAGCACGGTATCTTGATTGTGGAATTTGCCAACAACCTGCAGCGTACGGGCCTGGCAAAACGTGAAGCAATTGAAAAAGCGGCTGGTCAGCGTTTACGTCCTATCCTTATGACCACCGCCGCGATGGTGTTGGGTGTCGTGCCACTGATAACTGCCAGCGGTGCAGGTGCAGTGAGTCGGTTCAATATGGGCTTGGTGATCGCCAGCGGCTTGGCAATCGGTACCTTGTTCACATTGTTTGTTGTACCTGGCATGTACATGCTGATGGCAGCAGATCATACTCATGATAAGGTTGATCAGCCAGTTTAACTGTTCGCTGCATAAAACTATCCCCTCGTACACATATCGTTGCGAGGGGATAGTTTTATAATAATTTGTATGATTGTCAGAACTGACCCTGTCTGGGTGTGCATCTACATAAAATGTCTAAGTGCTACGCTGGGTTAGAGCAATATCTTGAGCTTGCGTCCACCTGCAATGGCAAAGCCTTCACGTTCATAAAATGAGATGGTTTTGTTGAATTGGGGCAGAGGTGGGGTGGTGACTTCCAGTCTTTTCCAGCCACGGTCTTTACCAAATTCTTTGGCTTGATGTAACAGGCGAAAGCCGATTTTTTGGGAGCGGAATGCCGGGCGCACATACAGCTCTGGAATCGTGCCAAAAACTCCTTCTGCATAGAGTGCGTAGCTTTCGCACAGGGTAATGAAACCTATATAGTTGTCAGTTTCGTCCTTGGCGACGAATGAAAAATATTTATCGTTTTTGATTAAGTAGATAAGTTGTGTTTTTGTCAGGGCTTCATCAAAATTAAACGCAGCAACGCCTATGGTGTTCATGATTTCGTGCAGCAACTCGCCGACCATGACTGCGATTTGTTGAGCATCTTCCTGTGATGCGCGGTGTAAGGTAATCGTGCTTGAGTTCATAATGTTTTCTGTTCTATCTCATTCAGATAAATAAAAACGGGTGCTTTAACACCTGCTTTTTGCCTGATTGCTACTAGCTCGGGAGATTCAAAAAATTTGCGGGCAGCTTCTAGACTAGTCCATGCAGAGAAATGCACTATGTTGTTGGCATCGGTGTCGTAGCATAGTAACTGATAACTGATCTCACCTGCTGCCTTGCGCATGTCGGCCGCTTGGTCGAAGATGATTTTCCAGACGGCGTAATCGGCAACTTCGTGAATAATGAGTACGTGCGGCATTATTTCTTTCCGCCCAATAGTGACCCCAGTACCCCGCGTATCAGCGTACGCCCGACCTCCGAACCGATAGCGCGGGCAGCACTTTTGCCGAAGGATTCGAGCATGTTTTCACGGCGTCGAGCGGGGGTAGGGGTGTTGTTATTGCCATTTAATATGCCATCAAGCCAGCTGCCATTTTCTGTGGGTGTTGTTGTCGGACCGGTCTCGGCGGTGGTTGCTTTGGGCTGTTTGATTTTTTCATAGGCTGATTCACGATCTACGATTTGTTCGTAGTGTCCGGCAAGAAGTGAACTTTGCATAATCGCGGCTCGTTGTTCGCTGGTGATAGGGCCGATTTGTGCGGTCGGCGGCAGTATCAGTGCACGTTCGACTATACTGGGGCGACCTTTTTCATCCAGGCAGGAGACCAGCGCTTCACCCACGCCAAGCTCGGTAATGGCAGCGGCTTCATCGAGTGCCAGATTGTCACGCATGGTTTCCGCGGCGGCGTTGACGGCCTTCTGGTCGCGTGGGCTGAATGCACGCAATGCATGCTGGATACGATTGCCTAACTGTGACAGGATTTTATCGGGCACGTCTGCGGGATTCTGGGTGACAAAATAGACGCCGACGCCTTTGGAGCGTATCAGACGTACGACTTGTTCGATCTTATCAACCAGTGCCGTTGGTGCATCGTTGAATAACAAATGTGCTTCGTCAAAGAAAAATACTAATTTCGGTTTATCCAAATCACCTGCTTCAGGCAGGTTTTCATAGAGCTCTGAGAGCAACCATAGCAGCAGTGTGCCGTAGGTTTTAGGTGATTGCATCAAGTCATCGGCAGCGAGGATGTTGATCATGCCGCGCCCCTGTGCATCGGTTTGCAGTAAATCGTCGATATTGAGCATGGGCTCACCAAAAATATGCTCGCCGCCCTGAGTTTCCAGTGACAGTAGGCCGCGCTGTATCGCCCCGATGCTGGCAGTGGAGACATTGCCGTACTCAGTAGTGAAGTCTTTGCTATTGTCCCCGACGTACTGCAACATGGCGCGCAGATCCTTGAGGTCGAGCAGCAGCATGGCGTGATCATCGGCGATTTTGAAAACCAGATTTAATACGCCTGCCTGGGTTTCGTTCAGGTTGAGCATACGTCCCAGTAACAGTGGTCCCATATCCGAAATCGTCGCGCGCATGGGGTGGCCCTGTTTGCCAAAAGCATCCCAGAATGTGACGGGATAGGCGCTGTAGGAAAAATCCGTAAGTGCCAGTTGCTCAACTCGTGCCGCAACTTTGCTGTTGCCTCCCCCCGCCACCGATATCCCGGATAAATCACCTTTAATATCCGACATGAATACAGGTACACCGATACGTGAGAATTGTTCAGCCATGACTTGCAAGGTGACAGTCTTACCCGTCCCTGTTGCCCCAGTAATTAAGCCGTGGCGGTTGGCCATTTGTGGCAGCAGATAAATGGCGTGTTCAGACTGGGCAATGTGTAAGGGATTAATCATGGCGACGAGTGTGGGGTTATAATGAAGAATATTTTACGCGATTCCTGAGCCTTGCGGGTAGCCAGACTTGACGAGTCCGATTAGACTCGCGTAATATAGTTGATTGATTTAGTCAGGTATTTTTAAGGAGTGTGAAAATGAGTGTACAAGATATTATTCGTGAACAAGTAACAGGTCATAAAGTCGTGCTGTATATGAAAGGTACGCCACAATTTCCACAATGCGGTTTCTCTGCGAATGCAGTGCAATTGCTGAAAACAGCAGGTGCAACTGATGTATTTACCGTCAACGTGCTAGCGGATAACGATATTCGTCAAGGTATTAAAGATTACGCAAACTGGCCGACTATTCCACAGTTGTATATCAACGGTGAATTCGTTGGTGGGTCTGATATCATGAAAGAAATGGCACAATCAGGTGAATTGCAAAAGATGATTGCAGCTTAATAGCGCTGTTTTAATTTTTTCTGCAAACGCTGCACGACATTCGCCGTGCAGCGTCTTTATTACTCTTTAATTCGCTGCGCAATATGCGCCAATGCTTCATCCACCTGATCTATCAATATCAAGCACACATCACCCGCTGATAGGTGTGACAGTGCCAAATCTATAGCATTAAATTCTCCATTAATTTCGTCAACCTGTTTAGCGCGCGTTGCACCTACTAAGCCTGCTCGTAAAAGTGCCAGCACTTCGCCATCAGCACGTCCACGCTGGCATTGATCTTGATAAAGGACAACTTGATCAAATGCGCCGCCAAGGATTTCGGTTTGCTGGCGGATGTCCTGATCACGCCTGTCGCCGGCACCGCTGATGACGACATGGCGCTGCTTGGCGGGGATGCGTTCTATGGCAGCAACCAGGGCGATAATCGCATCAGGGTTGTGGCCATAATCGGCGATCAGAGTTGCACCGCGATAGTCGAATACGTTAAAACGACCTGGGGCGGTTTGCGCGTCATTGACGAAGTCACTGACGCCACGGCGGATGAGCGCCCAATCCATGCCCAATCCCCATGCCGCACCGATTGCCCCCATGGCGTTGTCGATCTGGAAGCCTATGCTGCCATTGCGCGTCAGCGGGATATAGGCGAGCGCGATACGTTCAATTAAATCACCTTGTTTGGCGACTATGTAACCATCTTCAACGAATATGACCCGTTGCCCGCGCGCGCAGTGGGTGGCAATTACTGGATTGCTGCGTTCCTGAGCAAAATAGATAATGTTACCTGGGCAGCTATTGGCCATGTTGACAACGTTGGGATCTGAGGCATTCAGTACCGCATAGCCTTGAGGCGACACATTTTCGACAATGACGCGTTTAACCACAGCGAGCTCATCGGTGGTATTAATGTAATTCAGCCCCAGGTGGTCGCCTATACCGATATTGGTGACGATGGCGATATCGCAATGATCGAATGCCAAACCCTCACGCAACACACCGCCACGTGCGGTTTCCAGTACGGCGGCATCGACTTCGGGATGTGCTAATACGTTACGCGCGCTTTTCGGTCCGCTGCAATCGCCTGTGTCTATGCGCTGTCCGCTGATATAAACGCCATCTGAGTTGGTCATGCCTACTCGCAAGCCGTTGTGCGTGAGCAGGTGTGCGGTCAGGCGCACCGTAGTGGTTTTGCCATTGGTGCCCGCGACGGCAACGACGGGAATGCGCCCATTATTGTCAGGCGCAAACATACTGTTAATAATTGCGCTACCGACATCGCGCGGTTTGCCGAATGATGGCGCGAGGTGCATACGCAGTCCCGGTGCGGCGTTGACTTCAACGATGCCACCGCCCTGTTGCTCCAACGGATGATGTACGCTGTTACACAGCACGTCCACGCCACATATATCCAGACCTATCATGCGTGCAGCATCAACGGCGCGGGCAGCGAGTTCGGGATGGACGTCATCAGTGACATCGGTGGCAGTACCGCCTGTGCTGAGATTGGCATTGTTGCGCAATACGACTAATGCGCCCATCGTGGGAATGCTGTCCACCGTGTAATTTTGTTTGGTCAGCGTAGCCAGCGCAATCTCGTCCAGGCGGATTTTGCTCAGTGAGGTGGCGTGTCCGTCACCACGGCGCGGATCCTGATTGACGGTGGCGACCAGTTCGGTAATGCTATGAACACCGTCGCCAAACACATGGGGTGGATCGCGACGCGCGGCGGCTACGAGTTGGTTGCCGATGACCAGTAAGCGGTAATCATGCCCGGTGATATAACGTTCTACTATGACTGATGAACTGATTTTGCGGGCGGCGTAATAGGCGGCGGTAACTTGTTCGCGGGTTTCCAGATTGACTGCGACACCCTTACCCTGGTTACCAAACTGCGGCTTGACTGCGACTGCGCTGCCAATTTCCTGTGCGGCTAGCCACGCATCATCGGCATCAGCTACTGGGCGACCTGCGGGTACGGGCACGCAAGCAGATTCCAGCAACATTTTGGTGAGTTCTTTATCTTGGGCGATGGCTTCAGCAACGGCGCTGGTTGCATCGGTTTCAGCAGCAAGGATGCGGCGTTGGCGACTGCCCCAGCCGATTTGTACCATGCTACCTTCGGTTAAACGTCGAAACGGCATGCCACGGTTCACAGCCGCTTGCACAATGGCACCAGTGCTAGGCCCCAAGCGTATGTCTTCGTCGAGTTCGCGCAGAGCAGCCAGTGCGGCTTCTGCGTCAAAAGGGGTGTCGTTGGCGGCTGCCAGGCATAATGCAAAGGCGTAATCGAGTGCCATGCGGCCTACGGCTTCTTCGGTGTATTCCACTGCAATCTGGTATATGCCCGCATCTATAGTAGGCGTGGTACGGCTAAAAGTGACGGGACAGCCGGCATGAGCCTGTAATTCCAGTGTTGCGACTTCCAGTGCGTGTGCCATAGGGATATGGTGGTCGCCGCCTATGGGTTCTAATGCCCCAATGGCAGGAAAACGTGCACGTAAGCGGGTTTCAAAATCAGGTAGCTGGGTCAGATCGGTTTCTGCGGGCGTACAAACGACTATCGCCTCAATAGAGGTGTGTCGACTCCATAAATTGGGGCCACGTAGAGCGCGTATGCGAGATATTTCCATGTTATGCCTAAGGGTAAGCGTGCAAACCTGCACGGATGAGTTCCAGATCAATGTTCAACGCCCACGCCGCTGCGAGGCTAGCGAGTAGTACAGGGGTGGGGATATGGCTGAATTGAGCAACGCTGCCAAAATCAATATCGCCATCACCCTGTTGTAAATGGATGCTGCCGTCAATAATGGTGATGGTGCTACCTTGCGCAGCACGATGGCGACTGACTGCAGGGCAAAGGTTATCTTCAGCGTAAAAAATGACTGCGCCATCACATAGCTCAGCCATTTCAACTAATTGTGCATCAGCAGCGTTTAGCACGGCAGCACCTGAGGACAATACTACGTCCACAAAAGTGCGATAGGTGTTGTAGCGTTTTTCTTCGGTACTGATTGCAAACTCGCTCAAATCTTCGGTCTGGTCTATGCCGGTTAATATGGCGATTTGGCAGCGGTCATAAGGCAGACCTTCGCTCAATAGTACCCGCGCAGGCGTTTCAATTATCGCGGCTTCTATGGCAGGGTTGAGTAATAATTTACGCGCCTCATGCCAGTTTGCACGGTCGCCTGCTAACACTTTACGCCGACCCAGAAATAAGCCAGCCTGGCTGGCAAGGCCAACATGTTCGTTATTTAGACAGACGAGGTGGGCAAGCAGTTGTGCTACAGCAGTGCTGTCGGATTTACCCGCCACGGCGACCACAGGAATGCGTCCATCCTGTTGAGCCGGGAATAGTTGATTGACGATGGCTTGTCCGACTGGACGCGGCTTGCCCGCCGCAGGTTTGAGGTGCATGAGCAAGCCAGGCCCGGCGTTGACTTCTACTATTGCACCGCCTTGTTCAGCCAGTGGTCGGCTAATGTCTTCAACGACTAAATCAATGCCCGCAATATCCAGACCAATTACTTTTGCAGCCAATCCGACAATCGCTGCGGTGCTTGGGTGAACTTCATCGGTGCAGTCAAAAGCGACGTTACCGATACGCTGAATAATTACATTGTCACCTGCGCTGGGGATGCTGTCTGCGGTTAAACCCTGGCGGGACAACTCTATTCTCGCCGCGCTATCGATACGGATCAGGTTGAGCGGATGTTCTTCCGTTGTGCCACGGCGGACGTCGCTGTTAAGTTGCAGTTCAATTAATTGACTGATGGTGTGGATATTGTCACCTGTGACACTGGCGATTTCACCCCGTGCGGCAGCCACAAGTTTGCCGCCGATGACGAGCAAACGATGTTCCTGCCCTTGGATAAAACGCTCGACGATGACACCACTGTCCTCTTCGTATGCGACCTGATAGGCAGATTCAATTTCAGCCTGTAGCGTGAGATTGGTAAAGACAGCGCGACCGTGGTTGCCGCTGCATGGTTTGACGACGACAGGCAAGCCTATATCTTCGGCAGCTTCCCATGCTTCAGTTGCGCTGTTGACATCTACCCCTTCTGGAATAGGAATGCCCGCGTCTTTGAGCAGGCGCTTGGTTAAGGTTTTGTCTTGCGATATAGACTCGGCTATCGCGCTGGTTTGTCCTGTTTCCGCTGTCCAGATGCGGCGTTGCGCTGCGCCATAGCCAAGTTGCACCAGATTGCCTGTATTGAGACGGATAGCGGGAATATTACGGTCATCAGCGGCTTCAACGATACTGTTGGTGGAAGGCCCGAGCAGCTTGGCTTCTGCCAAATCACGTAAATCTGCAATCGCTGCATCGACGTCGAAAGGACGGTCATCCATTGCAGCTAACACCAGTTCGCGTGCGTGATGCAGGCTGGTGCGAGTGACGTCTTCATGCCATGCGCGGACGACTACTTTGTACACGCCGCGCTTATCCATTTCGCGGGCCTTACCAAAACCACCGGGCATGCCCGCCAGATTTTGCAGTTCCAGCGTAACGTGCTCGAGGATGTGTGCTGGCCAAGTGCCAGTATGTAGCCGTTGTATGAAACCACCGCGCTCACCTATGCTGCAGCGATGTTCTATCAGGCTAGGTAACCAGGCGATTAAGCGCTCGGTAAATCCTGGTATGGTATTTGATGGCGAATCTTCCAAATCGCCTATATCTACCCAAACTTCAAGCACTGGGCGGTATGTCCAAATGTTAGGACCTTTTAACGACATGATGCGTAAGAATGTCATGTCACGTTTAGGAGTTATCATCATTTTGCGCGGTATGGTTTATTTAATAATGCTGTACTGTTACTTAACGCACCAGTAGAATTTACGTTTACGTCAACTTACAACTTTATGACAGTGTCTGCGATTTCTTCGACAAAATCTACTCTTACTGATGATTTCCCCGCTGACTGGGCGGATGAAATCAACACACAACTCATGCCTGATGAACAGGTTGTCGCGTGGATGCGCCTGGATTTAAATGCGCAATTGCAATTCGTTGACGGCTTGCTAGTGCTGACAAATAAGCGCTTGCTGGCGACCCATGCACGGCAAAACCCAACTTGGCAGGCCGTAGATGTTTCAGGCCATAGCGTCATGCACAGGCGCGACCATGCGGGTGTGGCAAATATCGATGTGGATGACACAACAGGGCGACTGGTAACTTGGCATTATACCTTGGCGCACAATGCTGCGGCACAACGGCTGACACAAGTATTTGCCGCGCGTCTACAACCACCCGCAGCCGAATCTGATAGCGCTGTTTGCGCCAATTGCCGCGCGCCATTGCCTGAAGGCGAAACCGAATGCGCGATATGTGAACAGGCAACGGTAACCGCACCTTCTACTTGGGCGTTGCTGCGTTTGGGTCGTTTTGCACGGCCTTATCAATGGCAATTGATACTGAGTTTTATGCTGACGCTGGGGGCAACGGCGGCGACGCTAGTGCCACCCTATTTGACCATGCCACTGATGGATAACGTGCTGATACCATTCCAGAATGGCAAGCCTATCGATACCCATTTAGTAATGTTGTACCTGCTGGGATTGTTCGGTGCAGCTTTGCTGGCGTGGGGCCTGGGCTGGTGGCGAACTTATTTGCTGGCACGGGTGAGTGAGCGCATTTGTATGGATTTGCGGCTCACGACTTATGAGCATATGCACACCTTGTCACTGGCTTTTTTTGGGGGCAAGCGTACTGGGGATTTAATCGCACGGGTGGGCAGCGAGACTGATCGTATTTCTATCTTTTTGTCACTGCATCTGCTCGATTTTGCCACTGATGTGCTGGTCATTGTGATGACGGCGGTGATATTGGCATCGATCAATCCGTGGCTGGCGTTGGTAACTTTGCTGCCGATACCGTTCATTATCTGGATGATCCACGTAGTGCGCGACAAGCTGAAATTTGGTTTTGAGAAGGCCGACAGAGTGTGGGCGGAGATTAGCAATGTGCTCACCGATACCATCCCTGGTATCCGTGTCGTCAAAGCATTTGCACAGGAACACCGGGAAATGGCGCGGTTTCGTGATGCGAATCAGCGCAATTTACAGATTAATGACAGGGTTAACGCAGTGTGGTCGCTGTTTGCACCGACGGTATCGTTACTCACTGAAATCGGCCTGTTAATCGTGTGGGCATTTGGTATTTGGCAAGTGTCGCATAATCAGATCTCTGTCGGTGTACTGACTGCATTCTTGGCATATATCAGCCGTTTTTATGCGCGTCTGGATTCCATGAGTCGCATCGTTTCGGTTACGCAAAAAGCGGCAGCAGGTGCGAAACGGATTTTCGATATTCTGGATAATGTGTCCAGTGTGCCAGAACCTCTACAGCCTGTGCATTTGCCGACAGTACGCGGCGAGATTCAGTTGCGTAACATTGGTTTTCGTTATGGCAATCGCAGTGTAATACGTGGTCTGGATTTGACCATAGCACCAGGCGAAATGATAGGTTTGGTCGGACATAGCGGGTCAGGTAAAAGTACGCTGGTGAATTTGATGTGTCGCTTTTATGACGTGACTGAAGGCGCGATATGGATAGATGGTGTGGATATACGCTCATTGCCTGTCGCCGAATATCGGCGCCATATCGGGCTGGTGCTGCAAGAGCCATTCTTGTTCTTTGGCACCATTGCGGAAAATATTGCCTATGGCAAGCCCGATGCCAGTCGCGCCGAAATTGTTGCTGCTGCGCGTGCTGCACATGCTCATGACTTCATTTTGCGTTTGCCGCATGGCTATGATTCGCTCGTAGGTGAGCGCGGACAGGCACTATCGGGTGGCGAGCGTCAGCGTATCTCCATCGCCCGTGCCTTGCTTATCGATCCCCGTATTCTGATACTCGACGAAGCCACTTCGTCAGTTGATACCACCACTGAGCGTGAAATTCAGGCGGCACTTGAAAACCTGGTGCGCGGGCGCACTACCATCGCCGTTGCACACAGACTCAGTACCTTGCGTCATGCTAATCGACTGGTGGTTATGGACAAGGGGCGCATCGTTGAGGTTGGCAATCATGATGATTTATTAGCGCGCAATGGCATGTACACACAACTTTATGAAGCGCAAGCTCGCCAGATTGATGCCGAGGAGGGCGATGATGATGCTTAATCTTTCTCAGAACACAAAGGCGCAGTGGTGCTTTACCGATAGTGATGGTCAGCAGTATGTTGACGTTGTTGCCGTGCGCGCATTCCCGCTTACGGCGCCCGAGCACGGGGTATCCATCGTCAGCAGCGCAGGTCATGAATTGCAATGGATAGACGACATTGCACAACTGGATATTGCCAGTCTCACTGTGCTCAATACGCTACTGGCGCAACGCGAATTCATGCCTGAAATTCAGCGCATCAATACCGTTTCCAGCTACGCCACACCTAGTGTATGGCAAGTCACCACAGACAGAGGCGAAACTGAATTCACCCTTAAAGGTGAAGAAGATATTCGTCGTTTAACACACACCCGTTTATTGATAGCAGATAGCAACGGGTTGCAGTTTGTGATTAACGATATCGAAAAGCTGGATCATGCCAGCCGCAGGCGACTGGATAGATTTTTATAAAATTATTTAACGCAGATTTTCCGCCGAGAACAGCATCGCTTTATTGGCTGCAAAGCTTACGTTAACTCCGCCCTTATCGTCGCCCCAGTGGCAGGTGCGGATGCCCATAATGTCATCGCACTTTTCAGGTTTTCCGATCAGTGTTGTGACTTCGGTATAGCTCATGCCCATGGTTATTTTGTTGTAATTTTCCAATGTTAATTGGCTATTGCAACCCCACAAAAGCAGAACTGGCAATAATGCTGCCCATTTAATTAACCCCATTTTGCTTTCCTTCATGAATTGTATCGTCTTAAGTGAACTGCACTATAATGGGTATAGCTTGAGATATCTACACATCTTTTAGTATGCATCGTGTTGACGGTTAGCGCGCAAGGCAGCATCAGGTTGGATCCCAGCTGTGCAGTCTATAGATTGTTGGGTAAATTAAGAGGAAAACCATCGTGTGGCTCCGTACTGGATGTGATATCACTTTTGATGTGAGCGTAGATACGCCGTTTATCCTCATGTTGCGCCCCCGCAGTGGTACGCAGCAATGGGTGGCGCGCGAATCCTATACATTGAAGCCCAGTGTGTCGGCGGTTGAGTATACCGACAACTACGGCAATCTTTGCCAGCGTCTGGTTGCGCCGCAAGGTGAGTTTTCTATACGTACGTCTGCCGATATCCTCACTGCTGACACTATCAGCGTCAGTCCAGGCGCTCCTTTCGAGGATGTTCAGAATCTGCCAGATGCGGTACTTACTTATCTCTTACCCTCACGCTATTGCGAGTCGGATCGATTTATCGAGCTTGGTCAAGAAATTGTGATGGGTCTGATGCCAGGCTATGATCAAGTCGCGGCTGTAGAGGCTTGGGTGCGTGAGCATATTCGTTTCAATTCTAACTCCATGCTGTTTCAGCAGTCTGCAGTAGAGGTCAATCAGCAACGTGAAGGGGTCTGTCGCGATCTGGCACATTTGGGTATAGCATTATGCCGTGGGCTATGTATTCCGGCACGCATGGTGGTGGGGTACTTGCATCAACTCGAGCCTATGGATTTTCATGCATGGTTTGAAGCTTACGTGGGTGGCCGCTGGTACACATTTGATGCAACCCAGCCTTATCCTAAAGGTGGGCGTGTTACGGTAGCGTATGGGCGTGATGCAGCTGACGTGGCAATATTCAATCAGTTTGGCCCAGCGTTGTACCCTCGTAAAATGGCGGTTCACGTTGAGATGCTGGCGACAGCACCGGATTAAGTTTAATGCAGAGATTGCGAATCAGACATCTGACGGAATATCTTTTCCCAACTGAAGTGGCGCTCAACCCGCACCGGTTGTTGTTACGCCCGCGTGAAGGTCATGACGTGCGTATTGAAAGCTCCAGGCTGGACATTACCCCCGCATACAATATCAAATGGCAGCGGGATGTATTTGATAACTCGCTGGCGGTGGTGAGTTTCCCTGGTCGTACGAATAAACTCATCATCGCCAGTGAGGTTGTTATTCAGCATTACACTCAGGCACCTTTTGACTTTTTACTGGAAGATTATGCGGTGAAGTTTCCTTTTAGTTATGCAGAGAATGAGCAGGATGATCTTTTCGCTTTTCAGCAGTCTATCTTTGTGGAGGACAGGCAAGCGGTAAACAATTGGCTGCAGCAGCTCGGTTTGACTGGCCTGGAAACATTTGCCTTGCTGGTTAAATTAAACCAGAGCATTAGCACCCAATTTCAATATCGAACGCGAGAAGAGGCGGGTGTCCAGTCTCCCGCACAAACGCTGAGTCAGCGCAGCGGATCCTGTCGAGATTATGCGACACTTTTCATTGAGGCTTGTCGTTACCTGGGATTAGCCAGCCGCTTTGTCAGCGGGTATTTGCATGCACCGGCAACAGAAGCAGGTAATGCTACTACCCATGCCTGGGCTGAAATATACTTGCCTGGTACTGGATGGAAAGGTTTTGATCCAACTTCAGGCGTGGTCACAGGTAATCAGCATATTGCTGTTGCGGTAGCGAGGGACTCCGAGTCTGTGCCGCCAGTCTCGGGTAGTTTTGTAGGTCTAGGTGTCACAACGCCAACAATGAGGATAAATGTGCAAGTTAATTTACTAGAATAACGTGCCGTTTTCCCCTATCTAACCAGCACATAACTAGCTCAAAATGCCTCTTTTCGTTATCAGCCTTGCTGGCTATCTCGTATTTGATCGCAATACTGTTGCAGCGCATCAGGTACATCGGGCGAGCAGACGCCACATTCACGATTGCCGGGTACTGCGTAATCGATGAACTTCGGATAGGCAAGATTCAGGTTCGTCATGATTTCAACAAATTCTGCTAACGGTTTGTTGCCACCCAAACGCGGGTTGCGCATTTTTTCTTGGGCGATATTGGATACGTGTCGTCCCTGGTAGTCATGTGCGGGATACACCAGCGTATCGTCTTCCAAAGTAAATAGCTGGGTGTGTATGCTGCGGTATAAAGTGGGTGCATCGCCATTTTGGAAGTCGGTGCGACCGCAACCATCAATCAGCAAAGCATCACCAGTCAATACGCGACCATCAACCGCGTAGGAAAAATGATTATCAGTGTGTCCAGGTGTGTGTAATGGATTAATAATCACGCTGCCAAAATTAAACGGCTTTCTGTCTTCCAGACCGACATCCGCACAGCTTAAATTATCCAACGCTGGATGCGCGATGCAACTTCCTGTTTCCTGCCGTAATTTGCGTGCTGCACTGATGTGGTCGGCGTGTATATGAGTATCGATGGTGTAAGCCAGCGTCAACCCCAGCTGGTTGATGGCGTCCATGTCGCGCTGCCAGGTGGGTAAGACAGCATCGACCAGTACGGCCTGTCCAGTTTCGGTGCATCCGATCAAGTAAGTGTAAGTGCTGGATACTGGTTCAAATAATTGTTTGAATATCATACTGACCTCTCAGAGCAATCATCGCAATGGCAATTTGATGCTTATTGATTAGTCTAGTTTCAGCCCTGATAGTTCGCCACCTTCGATAGATGTTCAAGGTGCGGGGTTAGGCGAGTATAAATGGATAGCCTGAATTTGCTGTAGCAATTCGTCATTCAGTTGTACGTCGATGCTATCCAGATTCTGTTTTAACTGCGCCATGGTGGTGGCACCGATTATCGTGCTGGTCACAAACCATCGGCTGCGTACAAAGGCCAGTGCCAGTGCAACTGGGTGCATATTAAACTGTTTAGCCAGTGCATCGTATGCGGCTACTGCAGTGGTGACAGCAGGTTTGTTATAACGCTGACCGAATCCGCTGAACAGCGTCATGCGTCCAGTTCCATCCTCATTAAGGTATTTGCCAGTAAGCGTACCAAAACCCAGCGGGCTATATGCCAGCAAACCGACTTGTTCGCGATAACAGGCTTCGGCTAACCCGTATTCAAATGTACGATTCAGCAGGCTGTATGCATTCTGTATCGAAGCAACGCGCGGTAATCCTGCGTCATCTGCAGCACGGATAAACTGCGATACGCCCCAGGGCGTCTCATTGCTCAATCCCACATGACGAATTTTCCCAGCCTGGATCAAATCTGCAAAAGCGCCTAACTGTTCAACTATCGGGGTAGTGTCACGCTCGGCACCAGGGTCGAACTCGCTATTGCCAAACATGGGTACATTTCGATCTGGCCAATGGATTTGATAGAGATCGATATAGTCGGTTTTTAAACGTGTCAGACTTGCATCAATTGCCATTTTAATCTGTATAGGGGTGATACGTGGCCCATTACGTATCCATTCCATACCCCGACCTGCGCCAGTGATTTTAGTGGCGACGATGAGCTTGTCGCGCGCTTGTTTACTTAACCAGCGCCCTACATATTCTTCAGTACGGCCCTGTGTGCCTGCTCGTGGTGGTACCGGGTACATTTCCGCAACATCAATACAGTTAACTCCGCGACTTACCGCGTAATCCAGTTGCTGCGCGGCTTCTTCTGGACTATTTTGCTCGCCAAAAGTCATGGTGCCCAATGTGATTTCCGACACCATCAAGTCGCTACTGCCAAGTTGCTGATATTTCATGTGGACCTCACGCAATGTGAAATGAAGATTACGAAGATGCAAGCTTAACTTACATAACAAAGACACCCTCGCACACAAAATGTTCAAGGGTGTTTTAAGTTTGTCATTTCAGCTAATCGTGATTAGTTGTATTGATGGCAGCTTGTAGCTATGAACCAGTGTAACAAATCATGCCGAATTTTTGCCTGACTATAGGCGCCATACCGATAAACCATGTGACTGTAACATGGGTGCGTCAAAACTACATTTGACGTCAATAAAACAGCCATGTGGAACAACCTTTGTAAGCAAATCTGGTATGGGTTTATTAATAAACTGTTGATGGGCGACGGCGACTACTAATGCATCAGCGGCAGGCAGGTCATCCCATTCCAGTAAATTTAGCCCATATTTGTTTACCGCATCAGCTGCATTGGCTACGGGGTCATGGACAGAGACGACTACCCCAAATGACTCCAGCTCCCGGATCAAATCGACGACTTTGGAGTTGCGTAAGTCACTCACGTTTTCCTTGAATGTCAGCCCCAGCACATTTACCTTTACCCCCTTCATAGGGCTACCATTTTTGATCAACAGCTTGATGACCTGATCGGCGATAAATTTCCCCATGCCGTCGTTGATGCGACGTCCAGCCAGAATCACATCAGGATGATAACCGAGCATTTCAGCTTTGTTGGTGAGATAGTAGGGGTCCACTCCTATGCAATGTCCACCGACCAAGCCGGGACGGAAATGCAAGAAATTCCATTTGGTACTTGCCGCTTCTAACACTTCCTGCGAGTCTATGCCAAGCAGATGAAAAATAATGGACAACTCATTCATCAATGCAATATTCAAGTCGCGTTGGGTGTTCTCAATTACTTTTGCGGCTTCAGCGACCTTGATGCTCGATACGCGATGCACGCCTGCTTTTACAATCGAAGCATATAACGTGGCAACCTGTTCCAGCGTTGCTGCACTATCTCCAGAAACTATTTTAATTACAGTTTTAAGGGTGTGTTCTTTATCGCCTGGGTTAATTCGCTCCGGCGAATAGCCAACATGGAAGTCTTGCTGCCATGTTAATCCAGATGCCTGCTCAAGCTGAGGCACACAAATATCTTCAGTTGCACCTGGATACACCGTGGATTCATAGATGATAATCGCCCCGCGCTTCATATGCTGACCTACAGTACGGCTAGCATCGATGAGTGGGGTGAAATCTGGTTGGTGTGCAGCATCCACTGGCGTGGGTACCGCAATGATAATAAAGTCAGCTTCTGCTAATAATGCTGAATCATTGGTGAAGGTCAGGTGTTTAGCTACACGAATATCCTCGCTTTCCACATCGGCACCAGTCACAACGCAACGGCGTAAAGCTTCCACTCTGCTGTTGGTATGGCTGTAACCTATGGTCGGCATGATTTTGCCGAATGCTACTGCGAGGGGTAATCCTACGTAACCTAAACCAACTATTGCTACAGTCGTCATCTTTCAACTTTCAACATTTCAGGGGTGCATTGCCAAAATTAGATATTTATCCATCAATCTGTGCCCAAACACCGAGCGTTTACCCATTTCCACCCATATATTAAGTAAATCATGAATGGCAGTGGTGGCTCGTAGTAGCGCTTTGCTAACGTCAGAAACGTCGGGTTAGTATCAACTCGAATGCCCTTGATCTATATGCGCCAGTTGCGCCAGCTCCATAAGATGAAAGTGAGGTGCGTGCGTCAAGCATCCAGTCACGGTAAAGTCCGAAGTAGCCCTCTACAACAAGATCGCCACCAGTACGGTAGCCATCCATCGTATTGTCTTTATAAGGGCCGACACTGGCTGTTACACTTATGCCATTATCATCATTGATTTTCCAATAGCTGAATGCAGTGAACGCATAGCGTTGATACGTGCTGGGCGCATAATAGCCGTTCCCTGGATTATTTTTGTAACCGAACCAACGTCCGCTGACCCCCAAATCCAGGTTCAAGTATTGATTGCGTACAAAAGCACGCCGAGGCGCCAGATCCGCTTCCCAACGTGAATTGCCGTCTGAAATAGTGTCATATGACAGGACGCTGTCTACTGTGTAGCGCAAATCTGGTTGCCAGCTTGTCGTAAGCGTATTTGCACGGCGCTCGATACCAAGTGAAACTGCTCGTGGTGAAACCGCGAATAAATCTTGCCGCCTAGATATCCGCATGGCAAGGTTGTCTTGTGGTTGCAGATTAGCACCTATCTCGTAAATAAAATTATGCGAATTAGTTGCAACGCCACTTCCTATCTGCGCATCCACAGATACTGCGGGTGAGAATCTGTGGCGTGAGCCTATCCATCCCCGAGTATATGCGGTGTCAGTTTCGCCTTGTGTCGTCACAAAAGCGCTACCTGCTGCCGCATGCAACCATTGCCTGTCAGTTCCGGCAAATATCAGTGTCTCGGGTGAAATCATATATTCACCATATACCCCCGCATGTTTAATGGTGATGTCATCGGAGCTGGCCTGATAACCAAATAGAAAATTGATATTGGATCGGTGTGGTGTTTTAATAACACGTTGCGTATCTATAGTTTCCTTACTTGTTGGCGCAATACGTATTAATTCATTCAAACTGCTGAGTGCTTCCCGCGGACGGTGTGCGGCAGCCAATCCGATAGTATGCGTTGTTGCCAAGACATAATCATCGGGCATGGAGGGTTGCAAAGTGTCAACTATAGCCAAAGCAGGCGTGGGACGTTTTGCCCAAGCCAGAACGCGTGATTTTTGTTTCAAGTAAGGCTTGGTTTCACCGAATTGTTGGCGAAACTTTTCAAGTAATTCAATTGCTAACGCATAGTCGCCACGCTCAGCTTCAACTTCAATATATTCCAGCCATACATTTTGCGATTGCGGATTTTTGACCAGATAATCTTTATAGTATTTGGCTGACTGATCAATATTACCCTTCCATGCTTGGGTGCGTGCAATACCCAATGCTGCGTTTGTGTCATCAGGATCAATAGCTAATATACGACCGTAACTGTCTTGTGCAGTAGCATAATCAGAATTCCAAGCTGCCAGATCTGCTCGAGCACGCAAATATTCGAGATTAGTTGGTTCTAACTGCACTGCATGGTTGATTGCGGTTAGCGCCGACTTGCTATCTTTGTTGACTGCATACGCCTGGGAAAGACGCATATATAGCTTTCCGTCTGTCGGCGCATATTTTACTGCTTGTTCCAACGCATCAGCAGCGCCTTTGGAATTGCCTGCAGCGGCCTGAATATCTGCAATCCGCTGCCACAGGTGAGGCTGGTTTGGGTTGCTCTGGAGCGCCTGTTGATACACGTTTATTGCTTCGGTCCACTGTCCTTTACCCTCGGCAGCCAAGCCCGCTGTGGGTATGGGTTCCGCACTATGTGCCAGAATAGGTGCTGACAGGAAAATTGCTGCTATGCCAATTGATAGATATTTGCTCATTTGCGCCACCGTCTATTTCTAAAGATCCATAAATCCGCTGCAAAGCGTACTATCGTGATGAGGTCAAACAAAATCACAGCGTAACGCAATGGCGTTACCAAAATTGCCTTGAGGAAGTACTCAAGCCGGTGCCCTTTGGAGATGATAGTCAAAATGCTAACTGACACCACGCTTTCGGCCAGCAGTGTAATCGCCAGCGGCTCCCACATTTTAAGAATGATCATAATGAGCAGGGCAGCAGGGAAAGCGATTTTCTCGATTGCTGACATAAATAACACCCAGCCAATTGGGCGGCCGTATTTAAGCGTGTAATCCATGCCAAAAGGTTGACGATATTGTTCCTGGATTTTTCGCTTGCTTGCAATTTCAGCACCCATGTTACGTTGCTCATTGCGATGGTGCCAATACCGTTTAAGCGCCTTGAATGGACTGCGCGTCAATTCATCAAAATAGTAGCAGCTTTGCAGGAATGACGATGACCACAGATAAAGTTGATGTGGCACCCGGCTTACTTCTGGCTCTTGAGAACGGGCGTAAACATCGGTCAGCTGGATATTTCTGAAACCATTGTCGTTCAGCGCAAAGCCGATAAAGATATCTTCCGAGTTGGTCAGATCATCACCCAGCAGCGGCTCGTAATGATCGAAAATCATGGTCTTCAGCAAATCCCTGCGGTAGGCTACGGCACAGCCAACGGGGTTCAGAATGCTGCCGAAGAACACCATCTGGCCGTGATACACGAATTTCTGCAAATAAGAATACAGCACATCACGATACAGGTTGGTAATGCCGCGCTGTAAATGTCGCATCCAGCCTACTTTAGGGTAAATGGATGCTTCCGGCTTAGCCGCTAGAAACTGCTGTAGCGGTGGCGTATCTATCATTGCACGCCGATCCCGGTCGCGTAACGGTAAAATTGTGCCGCAAGCACTGGCTATCCCTGCGCCCTTGTACAATTCTTCTACAATCCGCTCAATGTAGTTATCGGATTCAAGCACCGTATCACCATCCAGAATAAATTCCACATCTGAATCAAATTCCCTGGATTGGCGCTTCAAAGTCGGTGTTTTGCCGATAGGCTCTTTACGGCGGATTACGGTTAATTCAATACCGTTCTGCTCGGCAAAGGTATTTGCATATTCTATGGTCTTGTCAGTGCTGCCATCATCGACAAGAATAATGCGCGTCGGTCGTAGTGTTTGCTTCAATATGGAAGCCAGGCAGATCGCAATATTGCTTTCCTCATTCAACGCAGGGATAACGACATCGACCGTTGCTTTACGCCAGTCTTCGGCTGGCGTAGGTACGGTATCGTCGGGGCCATGTAGTAAGCCGATAATACTCAGCAACGTATTGGGGCTCAGAACAAAAAAAGGTGTTGTCGCCATAATATTTTATCCTGTTATAGTTTTGCGGGCCGGGATGCGGAGATAGCGCTCCCGCTGGATTAAATCGTCTATCGTATCAACCAATTGCCATTCTGGCTCGAACCCGGTTAAGGCTCGTAATTTGGTTAATACAGGTCGGCGATGAGACACATCTTCAAATGCAACGCCATATGCCTCCTTGTAACTCTGAAATTGTATTGATGATGTGCTCTGTGCCCGTTGTACTACAAGCTGGGCGAATTCCTTGATTGCAATTTCGTGATCATTACCTACATTGACGATTTCACCTCTGGCGGCAGGAGTGGATGCCAACAAATCCAAAGCCCTGACCGTATCGCGCACATCGCAAAATGACCTGGTTTGTGTGCCATCACCATATACTGTAATCATTTGATCACTGACGGCTTGTCTGACGAAGTTTGGTGCCACCATGCCATACTGCCCAACTTGACGGGGTCCTATGGTATTGAATAGGCGGGCAATGACGATATTGAGTCCGTATTTTTGAGCATACGCATAACCAAAAGATTCATCTGCAAGCTTGGTGACCGCATAACACCAGCGCAGGCGACTGCCAGAATGGAACACGACATCGTCCGTTTCAGCAAAGCTGGATTTGTTATTGAATCCATAAACCTCTGAACTAGAGGCCAGAATTAGTTGAGGATTCCAGCCGCCCTGATGCATGGCACGCATCACCCGTTCACTACCAGCAATATTGGTTGCCATTACGTTAACAGGATCTTCCAGTACTTTTTTCACCCCGACTACAGCAGCCATGTGATAAATGCGATCGGCCCAACCGACAGCTTTATCCAGACCAGTCCAAGTTAAAATATCGGCTTCATCAAAACGAAACGAAGTGTTCCCTATCAGCGGCTTGATATTGTCATATGATCCTGTATTCAGGTTATCAACGACATGGACGTTGTCATTGCGCGCAATGTGGTACTCCGCAAGATGCGAGCCAATAAAACCAGCACCACCTGTAATGAGAACGTGCATCGCCTCCTCCTTTTGTTGTTTTAATAATAATTTATTTTTTAAAAGTTTTGTAAAAATTCAGAGTAGGACCAAAATCATCTAATTTATTTTATAGTCACTGTTTAGAGATGAAATTGTGGAGGTATTCATATTGTGAACGTTAAAAACGCCACAACTGATTGCAATATATCATGATTATAACTTCATGTGCATGCATGTATTTACCGCTGATCGTTAGTGATTGATTAGCCTGATTGGCTGGTATGGCTGTTTTGGTTTTAAGTGCTTTTCTTTTTCAAATCCACCAGCGCAATGTTATTCAATCAACTCAATTTCTTAGCTCGTCCCCACCTAAAATACATTTGTATTGTCTGCCTTACGCAGTGCAACACGGTAAGCCTCCAATTTTGCTTCATAGTCGCCTGCTTCACCATAATCAAGAAAATACGCATAGCGTGCGTGAGACCCGAGGATTTTGCGCGCATGCTTAATTGGACAGAAATACTCTTCGGTTCTAGCAAGGACTTCCCGAATATAGGCAATTAACCCGTTGGCGTACTCACAATAGATGCAATGAAATTTTTCGACGACATTAAGATATTGAAGCTGGCCACGGTCAAAAACGATAAAATCGGCACGACGCACTCTGGCAATCTGGTAAATAGGGAAACAGCTGAATTGATAGAAACTGATCAGCAAATCCATTATGAGCAAGGGAACGATCATGCTGTAAATGATGGGTCCTGTAATCAGATTCCATGGGCGATTTGTCACCAGCCAGCGAAAGACGTTTTGTTTAAGCTTGCGGTGAGCTTGTTTAACAGCTTGTTCAAACTCAACATGCTTGCCCTTGATTTCAAACAGCATACGGGATTCCTGTTTGTGCAGCTCAGTTCGCAATTCATCTTCTAGCGTATTGATTTGTGTAAGTAAATTGCGGATGTTGTCGTTCATATGGCTCCTGTGATGCTGATTTATTATTCATCATGATCGGCTGCAGAAACCAGTTAATTAATCGTTGTCTGCGTCATGAACGAGTTTTTGAGTTTTGTTGTCAGTGCTGGATTAAAACACAGATTCATCTGGATACTGTTTGATGCTAGCTCCGAGTTTTCAAACAGTGCGCCAATATCGGCACGCACAGGTCTTTACCTAGTTGCTGGCTGCGTGCCGGGCTCCAGCCGTAGATTGTTTCAGCCTGATTGATGTGATCTTTGAAAGGCATTTCCAATGTGAGCGAAACGCAGCCAAAGGTATGACCGACGTATTTTGAGGCGAGGGTGAGCATTTCGTCTGAAAACCTGTCCGGGGTGTAGCCATGTTCGGTCTGGAAATCGGGGGTGGTGGCAGCTAACAATTGGGTGAAAGCCTGTTCCTGAATGATGCTGGTGGCTGGATAGTCGGGGATCATTTCACAACCGTCGGTGAAGACGTGAGGGATGGTTTCATCGCCGTGGATGTCGAGAAATAGATTCACGCCAGTTGCGTGCATGTTGTTGCGGACGTGATAAACCTCAGGGCTATGTGTAAGGCTGGGGCTCATCCATTCACGATTCAAATTAGCACCCACTGCGTTGCTGCGCAGGTTGCCGTGGATTGCGCCGTCTGGATTGATGTTGGGGACGATGTGCAGGGTGGCGATTTGTGCTAGTTGGCGGGCGACGGCATCGTTGCTATCAAATAGCCGATGTAATAAGCCTTCTACCAGCCATTCGGTCATGGTTTCGCCTGGATGCTGACGGGCGATTATCCATACGGGCAATTTTCCTGTACCCCAGGTGATGCAGTCTATGGGGCGGCCTTCTACACTGTTGCCCAGGCTGCTGACGCGGGCGTGAGTGTTGGCGAGCGCGATTAAATTCAGGTGGCGTTCGTAGGAGTATGGCGCGAAATAGGCGATGTAAATGTCGTTGTGCGTGGGGGTGTGGCGCAGTGTGAGCGTTTGTCCATCATATTCGGTATGGATGCGAAACCATGTGTTGCGGTCGTAACTGGCAACAGCTTGATAGCCTTCCCAGCCTTGCGCGTAAGTACAAGCCGCCGCATTTTCCAGTTTGAGCGTCAGCGCTGTGTCGCGCGCATCGTGGATGCGGAAATAAAACCATTGCCGAAATTCGCAGGCATTATCAGCGCGTATATTGAGGCGGATGTTGTCGGGCTGGCTAGCATCAATAATCTCGATTGCGCCTGCGTCAAATTGGCTGGTGATGTGCATGGTGTGGTTATCTCGAATAACTGGATTCCCGCCTGCGCGGGAATGACGAAATGGATTTAAGCCTTGGGATTGAGCGCAGCTGTCAGCATGAGCTGTTTCATGTCGCGGATTGCTGCTTCCCAGCCAACGAACAGGGCTTGGGCAACGATGGCATGGCCAATGTTGAGTTCGGCGATATGCGGTATCGCGGCGATGGCGTGGACATTGTGATAGTGCAGGCCATGACCGGCGTTGACTTGCAGGCCGAGGTTATGGGCGTAGGCGACAGCGTGTTGGATGCGGTGTAACTCTTCAGCCTGTTCGCTACGGCTGGAAGCATCGGCAAATCTGCCCGTGTGAATTTCTATCACCGGTGCACCACAGGCATGAGCAGCAGCGATCTGGCGTTCATCAGCATCAATGAACAGCGATACGCGTATGCCTGCGTCGGCGAGTATGCCACAAGCACGTTTAACTTTATCCACTTGCCCTGCGACATCCAGACCACCTTCGGTGGTGAGTTCTTCGCGGCGTTCGGGGACCAGACACACGTCTTGTGGTTTAACACGGCAGGCAATATCGAGCATTTCGTCGGTAACAGCCATTTCCAGATTCATGCGTGTGGTGAGGACGCGGCTCAGGGTGTCGACGTCGTGATCCTGGATGTGGCGACGGTCTTCGCGCAGGTGCAGGGTAATCGCATCAGCGCCTGCGGATTCGGCGACCAGCGCGGCTTGCACAGGGCTGGGATAGCGTGTGCCACGCGCCTGACGGATGGTTACGATGTGATCAATGTTGACACCGAGTTGTATCATAGCTGTTGTAAGTCCTTGAGTAATTCCCGCGCGTGCAAGGTTTGCCCTGCGAGGTGGTGGTTGATAATGTGGCGCATGAGCTGCTTGCCTTGTTGCAGGCTGGTGGGGTCATCGTAGTTGCTTTGTGCCAGGTCCAGCAAGGTTTTTCCGCGCAGCGTAATGCCTGATTCAGCGTTAGGCTGGCACACCGCGCCGCGTTCACAAACGTAGGTGTAATAATCATCGGCAATGATTTCGGCGTGGGTATCAGCGGTATGGGTGAACGGCTGGGCATAGCCTAGCTCGGCCAATAGCCTTTGCTCAAATTGGCGCAGGATAATGGCGTAGCCTGTTTGCGTTAAATTGGGTGTGGCAAGTGCGCGTAAAGTGGCGTGATAATGATCGAATAAAGCGGGATGCGGGTCATCGCGGGCAAGTAATTTGAGTAGCAGTTCGTTGATATAAAAGCCACACAGCAAACCCATGCCTTGCGGTATCGGTAGCCCGCCCTGCCATTCTGCACTGTGCAAGGTGCGTAGCTCGTTTTTGCCTGCGTAAGAAATTAATAATGGGGTAAATGACTGGATGAGGCCGCGTAATTGCGCCCGTGGACGGCGCGCGCCACGCGCGACCATGGCGACACGTCCATGTTCCAACGTGAAGACTTCAGCTATCAGGCTGGTTTCACGAAACGGGTAGCTATGCAGTACCAAACCCAGCGCGTTGTCCACGCGCCCGCGTTCGTGCGTGCTTGGCAGGCGTGCGTTCATACGACTATTTTAATCATAGCCCAGTTGTTTGAGTATGCGTTCGCTATCAGCCCAGCCGCCTTTGACCTTGACCCATAACTCCAGATAAACCTTGCCGCCGAACAGACGCTCCATGTCCAGCCGCGCAGAAGTGCCGATTTCTTTGAGCTTGCTACCCTGATGACCGATGATGATGGCTTTCTGGTTCTCCTTGTCGACAAGGATGGTGGCGAAAACACGGCGCATTTCACCTTCCTGTTCAAATTTTTCTATCATCACGCTGGCAGAGTAGGGCACTTCTTCACCGGATAGGCGGAATACTTTTTCACGTACGATTTCGGCGGCGAGGAAACGCTCGCTTTTGTCGGTGATGTCGTCTTCGTCAAACATCGGTTCGGCGACAGGCAAATAGCCACGGATGGTAGCCAATAAGCGTGGTACTTGTTCGCCATTACGTGCGGAGATAGGCACGATGGCAGCGAATGGGAAAATCTCGTTCATCTCAGCCATGAACGGTAACAGGCTGTCTTTATCTTTGACCAGATCCTGCTTGTTAAGCACCAGAATTACGGGAATGTCTTTGGGCAACAAATCCACTACCTTCTGGTCGCGGCTATCAAAGCGCGTACCTTCGATGACAAACAGCACCACGTCAGTCGAGTGCAGGGCATCGACCACGGTTTTATTCATACCGCGATTTAACGCACTGTCATACTGGGTTTGGAAGCCGGGTGTGTCGACAAAAATATACTGCGCATCCGCATCAGTATAAATGCCATGGATGCGATGCCGCGTGGTTTGCGCCTTGCGCGAAGTGATGCTGACTTTTGCGCCGACGATATGGTTGGTCAGCGTGGATTTTCCCACGTTGGGACGGCCAATAATGGCGATATAACCAGTGCGAAAATCGGGATTGCTGGGGTTCATGGTGTGGACCGTGTGGCTAGAATATAAGCCTCATTTTACTCGCTTTCCAGATTGTTCGCCTGCTTTCTGGTCGTGTTGGCAAGAGTCAATTACTAGAATTTCACTCTTACGCGATAGGTTAATGTAGTTTGCCCCTCAGCCGGAATGGTCACTGACCACATAGCGGTGTTGGCGTTGGATTTACTGTGGGGTTGTGATTCACTGAGGATGTTCCAGTCGCCCGGGATGGGTTCGAATACGCTGACGGTGACGGCTGTTGCTTTGGCGTTATGCAGCACGATTTGATAAGCCGATTCGTAGCTGTTGCGTGTGGACGCTACTTTCTGGAAATCGGTTTGCTTTTTGTCGGCGTAGACATCGAATGCGTCGCCTAATTTCAGGCGTACGGTGTCGTTTTTCGCAGTGTGCTCTATGCTGTCTTCGCCGATAAACTGGGCGTTGCCTGCACTGTCTTTCTGGTAAATGCGCATGATGCCTTTGGGCAACGGTACGCCCAAGTTGCCGCCTTTGTTGTCAAAGCTGATATAGACGCTGGCTTTGAGCTTTTGCCCTAAATCACCAGTTGCACTCTGGTAGTAATAATCAGCGCCGCGTAGTTCCAGTGTTTTACGTACGCTGATTTGTGGTGCGGTGAGCAAGGCGACTTGTTTGGTTTGCTGGTTGTTGAGTGAGGTGGTGCGTCCCAGACTGTAGAGGTGGTATTCAAACAGACCTTCCTGTGCCATAGGCGCGTCGGCCATTTTTGCCATGCTCATGACTGCACGTGGGGCCATTTCGGGACGTAGCTGTTCGCTGACTCGGTGGACGTCACCTGCAACGAATTGCAGCTTGGCATTGGGGTAGCTGGTTCCGCTTTGATTATTGATGGTGACCCAGCCGTTCAAATCCATTTTGGTGTCATTGGCGCCAAGCTCGGCGACGTAATCGGCACGCCACGATAAACCACCAGTGAGGTAGGATAATTCCAGATTTTGACTGGCGGATTTGTTGGCGATGACGGTCATGGCGAGGGTGGGTTGGTCACGCAGATTGTCGGGTACGCCTGCATAGACGATGCGCCCGTTGATACCTGTTTCAACGCGGTCGGCATATTTGAGCACTACGCCGCTATTGGCTGCCAATATGGTGGCAGTTTCGCGGGTTTCTGCGCCTGTGGCTGGGTTGGTGCGTATGACGGTGACGTTATTGCCGACATTTTTTTCTAATAGTTTTTGTGGCGTGAGCAGGTCGTAATCGAAATTTTGCTCTAATAACCGTATGCCAGCGGCATCGTTGATGTTGCGTAGCAAGGCGGTTTCGGGACGTATCCGAGCGGATACATCACGCCAGGCTAATCGATTGGTATCGGCGGACAGGCTGACTTTGCGCTGGTCTTTCACCAAGGCTAAATCGTCGTTGTAAATGGTCAGCGCCAGTTCGCGTTGGTCGGCCAGAGTGGTGGTTTTTTCGTCCAGTCCTGCAGCATAAGCGTGGCTGGCAAAGAGTAAACTGATGATGATGGCTAGTTTCATGATTTTGCCTTTACACATATGGGTTCTAATAACACATCGACGCCTGTTTTAACGCAAATCGCAGCCGCAGGGATGGGGTCGCCACGCTGCCATGCTGCCACTGCATCGCGTTTCCCCGCGCCTGTCACCAAAAACAGCACCGCGCGCGTGTCGTTCAGGCAGCGCACGGTGAGGCTCACTCTGTCGGCAGGAGGCTTGGGTGCATTGTGCACGGCGATGGCGGCTACGGTGGTGTCAGGGTCAAATTGGCCCGGGAATAGGCTGGCTGTATGGCCGTCCTCACCTAAGCCGAGCAGCACCAGGTCAAACATCTCGACTTGCTGCAGTTGTTCAGCGTAATCTGCTGCTGCTATTTCTGCGCCGCGTTCAGCGTGAATGATATGGATGTGTTCAGCAGGAATGGGGCAATGAGCTAACCAGGCTTGCGTCGCCATGTGGCTGTTGCGATTAACATCATCGGCTGGCAAACAGCGTTCATCGCTAAACCAGATATGCCAGCGTGACCAGTCAGTGTCCAGATTCACCATGCGTTCGTATAACGCCTTGGGCGTATTGCCCCCTGCTAATACAATGTGGAATTCGTCACGTATGCTGATAGCACGGTCTGCGGCTTGGGCGACACCGACCAGAGCCGCAATGACGACATCGGCAACGACTAACCAGCGGGTTTTTGCTAAATTTTCTTGTGACATTACGACGATTCCTGATGATGAAATTTATCGTCGTAGCGTAACATATTTCACTGGTTGAGTAAGTGTGATGGTGCGGCTTTACGAGTTGGTTGGTGCCAGGCTTGGGTAGTCTGTATAGCCCGTTTCATTGCCGCCATAGAATGTGTTGGCATCCGGTGTGTTGAGCGGTGCATTCTGGGCAAAGCGCTCAGCGAGGTCGGGGTTGGCAATGTACAGGCTGCCAAACGCAATTAGGTCTGCAGCGCCTGTACTGATCGCGTTGGTCGCTGTCTCTAGCGTGTAGCCACCATTGGTCATGTAGGTGCCTTGGTAGGCGGCGCGTAATTGTGCGAAATCAAACTTAGGTTTGGGTTGGCTTGCATCATGTCCTGCCCACTCGGTAACGTGTAGGTAGGCGAGATGGAATGGGCTGAGCACCTGTGCCATGTAGTCGAATGTTGCTTGAGGATCGCTATCGCTCATGTCGTTAAACGGATTGATAGGTGATAAACGCACACCAACGCGGTCTGCGCCCCATACGTTAACAACTGCCTGAGTGATTTCCAGCAAGAATCGCGCACGCTTTGCCAGTGAGCCACCATATTCATCAGTACGGTGATTGCTGCCATCGCGAATGAACTGGTCGATGAGATATCCGTTGGCACCGTGGATTTCGACGCCATCAAAGCCTGCTTGCAATGCGTTTTGTGCTGCCTGTGTAAAATCGGCGACGATGGCTGCGATTTCGGCTGTCGTGAGCTCATGTGGGGTCACAAAAGCCTGCACACCTTCCATGGTGTGTGCGTGCCCTTCTGCGCGTATGGCGGAGGGGGCGACGGGCAGCATGTTGTCTGGGAGCATGGATGGGTGCGAGACGCGGCCGCAATGCCAAAGTTGCAGGAATATCCGTCCGCCACGGCTATGCACCGCATCGGTGACTTGCTGCCAGCCTGCAATTTGTGCCTCGCTATATATGCCAGGTGTGCCCAGATAGCCAACCGCAGTCGCGCTGATTTGTGAGCCTTCGCTGATAATCAGGCCCGCTGATGCCCGTTGGAGATAGTATTCAACGTTCATTGCCTGCGGCGCATTATTTGCATCGGCGCGGCATCGGGTAAGCGGTGCCATGACGAGGCGGTTAGGGAGGGTGTAGCGGCCAAGCTTGATTGGGGTGAAAAGATTGGTAGTCATATGCTGTCCTTATTGTGTCACTGGGTGAATGTCAAAAAGCAGTATTTCTGCTTCGTCATTGGTACTGATCGTGATGCTGGTGGTATCTTCTATGGTAACTGCATCACCGGCGTTAAGTGTCATGTCGTTAATCATGATACTACCAGTAGCAACATGCAAATAGCCTGAACGAGCTGGCGAAAATTGATAAGTCAGCTCGCTTCCTGATGATAGGTTGGCTGCATATAGCTTAACATCTTGATGTAATAGAATCGGTGCGCCATCGGGTGCGGCAATCAGGCAAAACTTATTCTGCTTATCCTGTGCGCTAAAATTCTGTTGTGCGTAACTGGGCGTTATCCCGTGTTGATCAGGTTGTATCCATATCTGCAGCAAATGCACCGGCGTATCTGATGAAGGGTTAAATTCACTGTGCTGTATGCCCGTGCCTGCACTCATTTTTTGTACATCACCTGCTTGTATCAGCGACCCGTTGCCCATGCTGTCTTTATGGGCGAGCGTACCTGACAGCACATAAGTGATGATTTCCATGTCACGATGGGGATGAGTCGGGAAGCCGGCATTGGGGGCAATATAGTCGTCGTTAATGACGCGTAAACTCGCGAACCCCATTTTTTTAGGGTCGTAATAGTCGCCAAAAGAAAAGCTGTGCCAGCTCTCTAACCACCCGTGTTGGGCGTGGCCACGTTGATGTGCGGGGTATAGTGTGAACATGATTATTCCTCGTGAATAACAATATAGTTCAGTTTAGTGTTGAAATAATCTGAATGATAGCGAATAATTTTGCATATCTCATTCAATAAATTTGATAATGAAACTTAATCTTGATCATTTGGTGGTAATTGATGCCATTGCTACTCATGGCAGCTTTGCTGCTGCTGCACAGGTCTTGCATAGAGTACCGTCGGCTCTGACATACAGCGTACAAAAACTGGAGCAGGATTTGGCCGTGCAGTTGTTTGATCGCAGCGGTCATCGTGCTGTGTTAACAGTGGCAGGTTTGGCATTGCTACGCGATGGACGATATTTGTTGGATGCAGCGCGAGAACTTGAATCGCGTGTCCAACGTATCGCGGCGGGTGTCGAGGTGGAGTTGCGAATTGCTGTTAGCGATTTGATAGACTGGGCGATGTTATATGATGGTTTACGCGCATTTTATGCACAAGGTCTGGGCACCCGATTGCGTGTGAGTACTGAGGTTTTTGGTGGTTGCTGGGATGCTTTGGCCGATGGGCGTGCAGATTTGGTGATAGGTGCACCCAATGATGGTCCTGCTGGGGGCGGTTATGTGACGCATGCAATGGGCGTGGTGGATTTTGTCTTTGCGGTTGCGCCAAGTCATCCTCTGGCAGACTATGCCGAGCCTTTGCAGACTGTCGATATTGCTCAATTTCGTGCCGTATCGGCAGCCGACAGTTCTCGTCAATTACCCGTACGTACCTCTGGATTGATTAACGGGCAAGATGTATTGACCGTGCCGCATATGACGGCGAAATTACTGGCGCAGGAATCGGGTTTGGGAGTGGGTTATTTGCCCAAAGCATTGGCAATGGCAGCGCAAGCAAGTGGACGATTAGTGATTAAGGCCGTGGCCGAGCCTAAACCCAGTACACAGTTCTTTATGGCATGGAATAGCCATCATCACGGCCTGGCGCTGGCTTGGCTGGTGGATTATTGGAAGATACATCCCGTTTAGGACAATGCTGAAGTGGTGGTCTGATTCGGTGTTATTTGTTTAATGCTTCATATGCACTGAGTGCAGCCGCCTGTTCAGCAGCACGGCGGCTGTTGGCCACGCCTGTGGTGAGTATAGAGAGCGCAGGGATATTGCAGCTGATGCTGAAAATTTGCTCGTGTGCGTGCCCGGTGGTATTGACGAGGACGTAGTGAGGTAGCGGTAGGTGACGACTTTGTAATGCTTCCTGGAGTAAGGTCTTCGGATCTTTGGCAGGCGTGGCAGGATCGATAGCGGCGATACGCTGGGCGTAGAGTTGCTGAATAATCTGCTGTGCCTGCTCAAAATCGCTATCGAGCAGGATCGCGCCAAATAAGGACTCTACTGCATCAGCCAGTATGGACGGGCGATTACGACCGCCACTTTTAACTTCGCCGTCACCGAGGCGTAGGTGTTCTCCCAGGGCGAGGGTTGTGGCGATTTCATATAGTGTTTGCTGGCGTACAAGATTGGAGCGTAGTCTTGATAAGACGCCCTCTGGTAAATCCGGGAAGCGGGTATAAAGTTGCTGGGCGATAGCGCAGTTAAGTACGCTGTCGCCCAGAAACTCTAGGCGCTCATTGTGCGGCGTGCTAAAGCTGCGATGAGTGAGCGCCTGCGTGAGTAGTTGCGGCTGTTTGAAAGTGTAGCCGAGCGCGCGTTCTACAGGGTGAAAATTAGGGTGCGACATTGGCTGCGGTCGTCGGGGCAAAGTTGATGTAAATGCCTATGTTGTCAAATAGCGGTTTTTCTACGTGATATTCTGCACTGATAGTGAGTTTGCCATTATCACGAGAAATATTCAGGTCTTCTGCTTTTACACTGGTGATGTCATCTATGCCTGAACGACGAACATAAGATTCGCGAATTTGTGATGGCTTGGCATCCTGCATTTGCGGGTCAGCAACCATAGCATCGAAGACTTTTTTGATCGAAAAATATTCAATATAGGAAGGGACGACTTTCATTACGACCATGCTGATGAAAACCAGGCCCATGGCCACAAAGAACATGCCGAATAAGCTAATGCCAAGTTGTTTGTTACGCATATTATTTCCTCTTATTCTATGAAATGACCGATACGTTTGAAATCGTCGAAGTTAAACCAGATCATGAATGCGCGACCGACAATGTTGCGATCAGGAACAAAGCCCCAATAGCGACTGTCATTGCTGCTATCACGGTTATCACCCATCATGAAATAGTAGCCCTGCGGCACTTTGCAGGTGAAACCTTCGTTATTGTAATCGCAATTCTGGCGATAGGGGAATTGACTATTTACCTGATCGACAAATACGGTAGGTGTATCAGGCAGGATCAGGATTTTATGAATATGATCGCCGAGTTTTTCTGTATATTGATTGGTGCTGACCGCATTCAGGTTGCTATCAACATAGCTAAAATTACCATCTTGCTGTTGCGGAATGGCTTTGCCATTAATGGTGAGTTTTTTGTTGTAGTAACGTACTGTGTCGCCCGGTATGCCGACAACACGCTTGATGTAGTCCAGACTAGGGTCTTCTGGATAACGAAATACCATTACGTCGCCGTTTTTAGGCTGGTTGACTTCGATAACTTTGGTGTTGATGATAGGAATGCGGATGCCGTAGGTGTATTTGTTGACCAGAATGAAGTCGCCCACTAATAGCGTTGACAACATTGAGCCAGATGGGATTTTAAATGGCTCTACTAAAAACGAGCGCAACATGAAAACCGCGAGGATGACAGGAAAAAAGCTTTGGGCATATTCTGCTAAAACAGGCATTTTCGCGTCTTTAGCGCGTTTAGGTTTGAAGATGAGGCTGTCAACTAGCCAGATAACGCCAGTGACAACCAATGCTACAAACATGATGAGTGCAAAATTCATGAGACTAAATCCTTATTTATCGCCAACTTGCAGAATTGCGAGGAAGGCTTCTTGCGGAATTTCTACGTTACCCACTTGTTTCATGCGTTTTTTACCTGCTTTTTGTTTTTCCAGCAGTTTGCGTTTACGGCTGATATCGCCACCATAGCATTTTGCCAGCACATTCTTACGCAACGCTTTCACATTTTCACGTGAGATGATTTGTGCACCAATAGCGGCCTGTATCGCCACGTCAAACATCTGGCGTGGGATGAGTTCACGCATTTTGGAAGCGAGTTCGCGTCCTTTGTACTGGCTGGTAGCCCGGTGGACGATAAGCGAAAGCGCATCTACTTTTTCGCTGTTGACAAGTATGTCGAGTTTGACCAGATCAGCTGTGCGGTATTCCTTGAAATCGTAATCCAGCGAGGCATAACCGCGGGTGGCTGATTTGAGGCGGTCAAAGAAGTCCATCACCACTTCATTCATCGGCATGTCGTAATTGAGCATGACTTGCCGTCCCATGTATTGCATATTGGTCTGTGCGCCACGTTTCTGCGTACATAGCGTCATCACATTACCCAGGTATTCTTCAGGGACGAGAATAGTCGCAGTAATGATAGGTTCGCGTATTTCTTCTATCGTGGACAGTTCAGGGAGCTTGGACGGATTCTCAATGTGTATGACTTTGCCGTCCTTCATTACCACTTCATAAATAACCGTTGGCGCGGTGGTAATGAGGTCCATGTCGTATTCGCGCTCCAGGCGCTCTTGTACGATTTCCATGTGCAGCAAACCAAGGAAGCCGCAACGGAATCCAAAGCCCAGTGCCTGTGAGACTTCTGGCTCGTATTGCAATGATGCATCGTTGAGCTTGAGTTTTTCCAGTGCATCACGCAATGCGTCATAGTCGTGAGACTCAACCGGATATAAGCCTGCAAATACTTGTGGTTTTATTTCCTTGAAGCCAGGCAGCGCTTCACTGGCTGGATTGGCATCCAGGGTAACGGTGTCGCCAACCTTGGCGGCTTTAAGCTCTTTAATCCCGGCAATGATGAAACCTACATCACCCGCAGACAGCTCGGGGCGTGGACGTGCTTTGGGGGTAAAGACGCCGACTTGTTCAACTAGATGTACCGTCTTGGTCGCCATCAAGCGGATTTTTTGTTTGGGTTGCAGGCGGCCATCAACTACCCGGACCAGCATGACCACGCCGACATAGTTGTCAAACCAGGAGTCGATAATTAAGGCTTTGAGGGGTGCATCAGGGTCACCTTTAGGTGGCGGAATTTTGGCAATGACGGCTTCAAGGATGTCTTCTATACCGATACCGGTTTTAGCAGATGCCCGTACTGCATCGCTGGCATCAATGCCAATAATATCTTCTATTTCCTGGATAACACGGTCTGGCTCAGCCGCGGGCAAGTCGATTTTGTTCAGAACTGGAACAACTTCTACACCCAGTTCAGTAGCTGTGTAGCAGTTGGCGACAGTTTGCGCTTCTACCCCTTGTGAGGCATCAACTACGAGTAGCGCGCCTTCGCACGCAGAGAGGGAGCGGCTGACTTCGTAAGAGAAGTCGACGTGTCCTGGCGTATCGATTAAGTGCAATTGATAAATCTGGCCATCGCGGGCTTTGTATTCGAGCGCAGCAGTTTGCGCTTTGATGGTGATGCCGCGTTCACGCTCTAAATCCATAGAGTCAAGCACTTGTGCTTCCATTTCGCGTGCAGACAGACCGCCGCAGAGTTGGATAATGCGGTCAGCCAGAGTAGATTTGCCATGGTCAATATGGGCAATAATGGAGAAATTTCGTATATTTTTCATCAATAAAAAAGGCACACACGGTGCGCCTAGGGGCAATCTGAAGTCATGATTTTAACGGATTTTCGATAAATAATCTGTAAGTGCTGCATCATCAAGGAAATAATGGCAAATTTCATTACCATCAGCATCGGTCAACACGGGAATCAACGCACCATAGCGTTCTTCCAATGCGGGACTGGTGTCTATGTCTATCTCAATAATGTCGAATTTATAGCGTTGTTGGTATGGGGTTAATTTAGCCAGTAAATCATGGCATAAGTGGCAGTAGGTACGTAAATAAACGGTAAGCTGGGTCATAAGTATGTATAAGGCGGGAATGATCCCGCCTGATGAGTTTATTCTATATGTACAGGCAGATAGAGCCGTGTATTGTCGCGCTTGATCAGTAAAGCGATACTACTGCCTTTGCCTGCGTTGTTTATGATTTTATTGAATTGTGCAGCGCTGTCTATGCTGGTGTTGCCGACGGCCAAAATAATATCGTCTGTTTGTATGCCCGCGCGTGCAGCGAGTCCGTCACTATTTTGCACGACTATGCCGTGAGCTATACCGATCTGATCGCGTTCAGCGGCGGTCAGGTCGGCCACAACCAAACCGATTTTGTTGGCAGTGCGATCGGCGCGTGTTGCGCTATTTTTGGCAGTGACATCAGCCTTCAATTCTGCAACTGTAACGGGTATGGTGATTAAACTGCGGTTACGCCAGACTTGTAATTTAACGGTTGTTCCCGGCTTGGTTGTCGAGACCAAACTAGGTAAGTCGATAGACATTTTTATCGGTTGTTCGTTGAATTTGAGTATGACGTCACCTGTTTTAATGCCGGCTTTTGCGGCGGGGCTGCCTTTTTCAACTTCGGCAACAAGTGCACCTTCCGCCGTACTCAGTCCAAATGCGCTTGCATTACCAGCATTGAGTTCCTGGATGACTACGCCAAGCTTGCTACGTTGGACTTTGCCGTGGGCTTTGATTTGATCAGCAACCTGCATGGCGACATCAATTGGAATCGCAAATGAAAGACCCATATAGCCGCCAGAACGTGACAGTATCTGTGAATTGATACCGACGACTTCGCCCTTCATGTTAAATAGCGGTCCGCCTGAGTTACCTGGATTGATGGCAACATCAGTCTGGATAAATGGGATGAAATTTTCACTGGGTAGTGAACGTCCTTTAGCGCTGACGATGCCTGCGGTAACCGAGTTTTCAAAGCCAAACGGCGAACCGATGGCGAGCACCCATTCGCCGACTTGCAGCTGTTGCGGGTTACCTATGGGTACCTTGGGCAGGTTGTTAGCTGTGATTTTAATTAAGGCGATATCTGAACGCGTATCTGTACCGATGACTTTGGCTTTGAGTTCGCGTTTGTCAGTGAGTTTGACTATGACCTCATCTGCGCCATCAACAACGTGGGCGTTAGTGAGGATGTACCCGTCGCTGGTAATAATAAAACCGGAACCGCTGCCCTTAATAGGGATCTCGCGGGATTTGCCACGAGCACTAGGTGGCGGCATGAAACGGCGGAAAAAATCGAACATTTCATCATTTGGCATGCCCTCAAAACCATTTTGGGCTTTAACCAGCTGCGTCGTGGTAATGTTGACCACTGATGCGCCATGATCTTTAACTAATTCAGTAAAATCGGGGAGTTCTTTAGCTTGCGCATAGAAACTGAAACCAAATAAAAAAAACATATAAAACAATACTTTTCTCATCTTTTGACCTCCTTCAGTATAAATGTGCCCGCATGGGCGTTGCGTAAAATTACAGGTTGATAATGGGGGTTGCGACTAGCGCGCTGGTTGAAGCGTAACAACCATAGCGCGCTGATGGTAAATCCTAGCGCGGCGCCGGTGATAGAGGCGAGGTCGGCGTTAATGTGAGGTAGCAAATAATGGGCTGTGGTCGCGCCAATAAACACCAGCGCGAGTGGCAGCATGTACACGGCAGCAGAGCCGCGTAATATTGCGCCGTCTTCAATGCCGATGATGACTTCGTCACCAATACGGCTGGAAATGCTATTAATTACACGATAGTTTTTGGCTTTTAAGGTAAAAATTTGCCCTATCTGATCTGCACCGCAACCTGGACTCTGGGTCGCGTTTGAGCTGCTGGCACAACTGCTGCAAGATCCGCCCGACATGGGCTCAACCACAGCCATGCCATTTTCGACTGCGACGACACGAGCTTGCATTTCTATCATGGAGCGGTCACCTGTGACAGGTTGTCAACCATGAACAGGAGTGTGGCAGCGGGCACCTCACCTAGTGCAGTTATCTGGTACTGTCCAATATGATGGGCATATAGGCTCATTAAACCTTGGCTAGTTAATCCGGTTGGAGGGTTGTTGCCGAGCTGCTCGAGTGGCTCAATGAAAATCGATACTATCGAAAGACCATCGCTATAAATTTGGTGAATAACGTTATGCTGTTTGCCAGGTAGTTCACGTATATTTTCTCTGATGAGGAAATATCCAGACGGTAATTTGCGTATCCGCCAGTTGGATTTTGTTTCAATTTCCTTGCTCGGCAGCACTATGGTTTTTTTGTTTATATAACCTGCTTGAAACTGGCTACGTTCAGGCGCTTGCCCAATATCAACCTGTGAAAAAGTGAACTCGCCAGCATTTCTTAGCTTGCTGTCGAGTTTGACGAATTTAAGCAGCAGGCCAGATTCAGCATCTGCCCATAGTTGATAGGCATAACGGTAACCATCATTGGGGATGAGACTGAGCCCTATGCTGTTGCGGCTGGCGATTGTTGATGTGCCCAGACTTTTGATGGTGTAATTCTCACTGATGCTGCTTGTATTGGCTGGCAGCAGTTCAGGGAAAAACTGGTGATGTTGACGACGTTCAACTTTTACCTGATCGCCATTCGGAATGTAGCAATAAACTGCATCATTGATACGAACGAATGCATGAGGCGGGCCTGATAATATGTCGAGCTTGGCTAACTCCCCCGCGCTATCAATACGATGCGCGATGTGAGATATGTCTACACGTCCATCATGCTGATACATAAAAGTGCCATCGTAACTGAGCTGCGCCGTAGCTTTGGCAATGTGACCTAGTGTGGCATTGAGGTTGCTGTCAGTGGCGGCGTTGGCGGGTAAGTAAAAACAAGTCAAGCAAATTAACAACCATCTCATCGACTACGCTCCGCCGGAATTTCATAACTGGCATTGACGAATGGTGAATTCACACCCGCAGAATAGTCACGATGGGCAGCGATGAATTCGTTGATTTGTGCTGGATCAATTTGCGCCATTTGGGTTACTTGAGGTTGCTTGGCAGGGGTGTTGATCGCCAGCGTGGTAGGGTTGTTGGGTGTCAGGTTAAGGGCGCTCCAGCTCACCAACATCACTGCGGCAACTGATGCGGCGACGGGCAGGGCATATCTGTGCATCATTGATTTACGTTGCGGCGCAAGTATTGTTGGCTCATTTGCGAGTTGAGCGCTGACGCGTTGGGCGATGCTGGGAGTGTGTACAGGAGTCAGCCGCAGCACATCGCCGATGAGGTGATATGTTTGCCACTGAGATGGGTAATCGCTGTCACGTTTGTAATCACGGATGAATAATTCAAGCTGAGCAGAGTCCAACTCACCATCGACGGCAGCGGAAACGATATCCATCTGTTCGATTGCACCAGTGTTGTTTAATTTAGCTGTATTTTGCATGATAAATCCTTACCATCGTGTTTCAGTATTGGTACCCAAAATAGGGCGTAATCTTGCTGCGATCGCTTCGCGTGCGCGGAATATACGTGAGCGTACCGTACCTATCGGGCAGTTCATTGTTTCAGCAATTTCTTCATAACTCAGCCCCTCAATTTCTCGTAAGGTAATGGCTGTGCGCAGGTCTTCTGGCAACGCAGCCATCGCATCGTTAACTACTTGCCCGATTTCCTTGGACAGTAACTCACTTTCGGGTGTGTTGAGTTCCTGTAACGCTTCTGCACCCTCGAACCCTTCAGATTCTTCAGCGTCGAATTCAGTCACTGTCGGCGCACGACGACCGCGCGCCATTAAATAATTTTTCGCAGTATTGATACCTATACGATAAAGCCATGTATAAAAAGCCGCATCGCCACGAAAAGTAGCCAAAGCCCGATAGGCTTTGATAAAAGTCTCTTGCGAGATATCCTCGACCTCGTGCGAATCGCGCACGAAACGAGACAGCAGTCGCGCTAAACGACGTTCATATTTCAATACCAGCAGATCAAATGCACGTTTATCACCGCGCTGCACACGCTCTACCAGTTGTTGATCGAGTTCACGATCAGTCATTATTCGTATTCATCCCTGAATTTTTGTCGTGATGGCAAGTATTACCATCTTAATGTTATTTGTAGGTAAAGACTTGTATTGTGTTAATAAAGTTCAGTACCTAAGTGATAAAAATAAAAAAAGCGGCGTAAACGCCGCTTTTTTTATTGAGTCTTGATGCTTAGTAGCACAAGGTTACAACATCGTCATCCATAGCTTGCTGGATAACATATGCGCCACCAATTGTTTCTTCGATTTCAGGAATCAGATCATGACCCCATAGTTCCAAGGTTGGGGTGCAAACCTTGAATTTTACGCCAGCTTCGTGTGCGTCTTTGATAAAGTCATACACGCTCTTAGGTGAGCCTTCTTGAACAAATAATTTTTCTGCGAAGCCCTTAACAGCCAATTCGCCAGAACGTGCAGTCAAGATTACTTCAACTTCATATTCCATCGCAGCTGCAACAGTTGCTTGGAAAAATGGTGCGCCCAATTCAGAAGGATTCGATGGATCGGTGTTGACCATCATAATCATTAGCTTATCAGCCATGTGTTTTTCTCCATAAGTTAAATAAAAGTGATGCTTAATTACGTCAAAAAAAGCTTTTGGATTATAGCAATAAATTCAAGTCGTGACGATATTTTAATTCGACATCACTATTGTTTCACAACTCAAAACTGTTGATTTTTCTACCTTGCCGTACGCCGTGGTATTTGTTAATTGACTACTAACTAAGCAGGTCTCGTTACTGCACTTTATAGGCAGATAGTTAATCAATTTTTAGCGCCGCTCATTAGTCGTTATACTGTCGTTTTTTTAGGAAAGTGTGTCGCATGAGTCAGATGGATGCATTATTGTTATATTGCCGTGCAGGTTTTGAAAAAGAGTGCGCGGCCGAAATCATTGCGAATGCCGAGCAATTGGGCGTGCATGGTTATGTGAAAGCAGAGCCTGGTTCAGCCTGGGTGCTATTTCAGGGCGCATCGGCTGAAGATATCAGTTTGTTGACGACAGAATTACCGTTCTATCGGCAGATTTTTACACGCCAGTGGATACGCGTTTCGCCATTGTTGGAAAATTTGCCAGAAGGTGATCGCCTTAGTGCCGTGCGTGCACGTGTTGCCGAGTTGGCGCCACGTTACAGTGAAGTTTGGGTGGAAACACCTGACACCGATGCGGCAAAAACGCGTTTAGGGTTTTGTGGACGTTTCACTAAGCCACTAACCAATGCGCTGGAAAAGAAGAATCAGTTGGCGCTGGGTACTAGTGCCCCACGTTTGCATGTGTGTTTTGTAGCGGATGATGCGGCCTTCGTCGGCGTGATTGATGCGGATAACTCTTCGCCGTGGTTTATGGGCATCCCTCGCGTGCGGGTGGGCAAGGATGCCCCTAGTCGTTCCGCAGGCAAGCTGGTTGAAGCGTTGATGGTGATGATACCTGAAGATCGTGCGCATGAATTGAAAGCGGGTATGCGTGCCGTGGATTTGGGGGCGGCACCTGGTGGTTGGTCGTGGGTGCTGGCATTGCGTGGTATTCGCGTCACTGCGGTGGATAATGGTCCGATGTCAGCCGTAGCAATGGCGACTGAAATGATAGAGCATGTACGCGGTGATGGCTTTAGTTATCGCCCGCATCGTCCTGTGAATTGGCTGGTGTGTGACATGGTGGAAAGTCCTTCACGTATTGCGCAACTAGTCGCTGAATGGATAGCGCGTGGACATGCGCGTCATGCGATTTTTAATTTGAAACTGCCTATGAAAAAGCGCCTGGAAGAGGTGCGTCGCTGCGCTGATATCATCGAGCAACGTCTGGCGCGTGAAGATATCAACTATAGTATTGAAATAAAACAGTTATATCACGATAGAGAAGAAGTTACCGTGTGCTTGATGCAGGATAAAGCACTACGTTAACAGGAGGCTGTCATGTTAGCTACACGCACAGTTGCATTCATTTCGGTATTGCTGGTGCTGGTATGGTCAGGTTATCAGCCGCATGACTATTTCACATGGTTACTGGAAGTGACGCCAGTACTCGTTGCGCTGCCAGTATTGATTATCACGCGTCAGCGTTTTCCATTAACGCCATTAAGTTATATCCTCATTGCCGTACATGCAGTGATTTTGATGATAGGCGGGCATTACACTTATGCCGAAGTGCCATTATTTAATTGGCTACGTGATGCCTGGGATTTGTCGCGCAATCATTACGACAGGTTGGGACATTTAGCGCAGGGTTTTGTACCAGCAATGATAGCGCGGGAGGTTTTGCTCCGCACCACGACCTTGCAAGCAGGCAAGATGCTGTTCTTTTTAGTCGTGTGTGTTTGTCTCGCGATTAGCGCCACTTACGAGATCGTAGAGTGGATGGTTGCTGCAACGAGTGGCAGCGATGCGGTTGCATTTTTAGCGACGCAAGGTGATGTGTGGGATACGCAAAAGGATATGCTGATGGCACTGATAGGTAGTGTGTTGGCGCCAATTTTGCTGGCCGCTCGTCAGGATGCTCAACTTAAACAACTCCAGCTACGCCATTCTGCAGATTTATAGCGGTTATTGTTGGCGTATTTTTTGCTTATGACGATATAGCTTTGTGGGATAAAATACAAAATAACGATGGAATATTTGCCGTGATTAATGCAATGAATTTAAGGAAATGAATATGCGAGCACCAACAAAAGTAACATTGACGTTTGATAACGGCCAGCCACCTATTGAGCTACCTGTATCGGCGGGGACATTAGGCCCTGATGTGATTGATATTCGCAGCCTTAGTCAGCATGGTTATTTAACTTACGATCCTGGCTTCATGGCGACAGCGAGCTGCTCATCGCAAATTACTTACATTGATGGGGATGCGGGTTTGCTGTATTACCGTGGTTACCCGATAGAGCAACTTGCGCAACATGCTGATTTTGTTGAAGTGTCATATTTGTTGATCTTCGGTGAATTGCCTACGCCCGAACAAAAGCGGGATTTTGAGCAAGGTGTGCGCCGTCATACCATGCTCCACGATCAAGTAAATAACGTGTTCCGTGGTTTCCGTCGTGATGCGCATCCGATGGCGGTAATGGTCGGGGTAACCGGCGCATTATCAGCGTTTTACCATGATGCAATGGACGCGTTTGATGTGCATAATCGTAAAATTTCGGCTTATCGTTTGATGGCGAAAGTGCCGACTATCGCAGCGATGTCATACAAGTACAATATGGGGCAGCCATTTGCCTATCCGCAAAATCGTTTAGGTTATGCTGAGAATTTCTTGCACATGATGTTCTCCACGCCGTGTGAGCCGTACGAAGTTAATCCCGTACTGGCGCGAGCGCTGGATAAAATATTGATATTGCATGCCGATCATGAGCAGAATGCATCAACTTCCACTGTGCGTTTGGCGGGTTCGTCCGGGGCAAATCCATTTGCTTGCGTTGCGGCAGGGATGGCCTCGTTGTGGGGTCCGTTGCATGGTGGCGCGAATGAAGCGGTGTTGAAAATGCTTGAGGAAATCGGCGATGTGTCGCGCATTCCTGAGTTTGTGGCGCGCGCTAAAGACAAAACCAATCCATTCCGCCTGATGGGGTTCGGACATCGTATCTATAAAAACATGGATCCACGTGCCGCAGTCATGCGCCAGACTTGCCATGAAGTGCTGGATGAGTTGAATTTGAATGATGATCCATTATTCAAAATCGCGCTGGAATTAGAGCAAATTGCATTGCAAGATGAATATTTCATTGCGAAAAAACTCTACCCTAATGTGGATTTTTACTCGGGTATCGTGTTCCGTGCATTAGGTATTCCAACGTCGATGTTTACGGCGATTTTTGCTATGGCGCGCACAGTAGGTTGGGTGGCACAGTGGAATGAAATGCTGTCTGAGCCGGGCCATCGCATTGGTCGTCCCCGTCAGCAATATACAGGTGTAGAACGGCGCGATTATGTGCCTATAGATCAACGAGGTTAAACAGTGAACCAGCTATCTGCGCCGGATCAGGCTGATTGGCTGGAGTCGCTGTATCAACAATATCTGCTTAATCCGCAATCTGTCAGTGCGGATTGGCAGACTTATTTCGCTAACTTGGCAATGCCCGCTGCGGCTGCCCAAGCGGGTTTGTGCGATCAGCAGCAAGTCAGTGTGCTACGACTGATTAACGCGTACCGCTTCCTGGGTGTACGTTTGGCGCAATTGGATCCGCTGCAACGCTACCCACAACCTGATATTCCTGAATTAGACCCCGCTTATTATGGCCTAATGGCGGTGGATATGGCGATGGTGTTTGACACGGGGTCGCTGGTTGGTCCTGCGCGTGCGAGTCTGGCTGAGATAGTGGCCACCTTAAAACAAACTTACTGTGGCACGTTGGGTGTGGAATACATGTACATTAGTGATAATGTGCGCAAACGCTGGTTGCAACAACGTTTGGAAGGCAGTCTGGCTACACCACAGTTGGATATTGCGATGCAGCAACGCATATTGGCTGATTTGACTGCGGCAGAGACCCTGGAGCGGTTTTTACATACGCGTTATGTTGGTCAGAAGCGGTTTTCACTTGAGGGGGCAGAAACCCTTATCCCGATGTTGCAGCAGTTGATTCTGGGTGCGGCTGCAAACGGTGTCGAAGAAATTGTGCTGGGCATGGCGCACCGCGGGCGTATCAACGTGCTAGTGAATGTGCTGGGTAAGCCATTAACACAACTCTTTGACAGCAATGTGAAAAATGCAGAGGCTTTGACAGGAGATGTGAAATACCATCAAGGTTTTTCCACCGATGTCACTACGCCTCATGGAGTCGTTCATTTAGCATTGGCATTCAATCCGTCACACCTGGAAATTGTTCATCCTGTAGTTCGTGGTTCAGTGCGCGCGCGTCAGCAGCGACGCGGGGATGATTTGGGTAATGAAGTCATGCCAGTGATCATTCATGGTGATGCCGCATTTTCAGGGCAGGGTGTGGTGATGGAGAGCCTGAATATGTCAGAAACGCGCGGCTACGATACAGGTGGCGCGGTGCATATTGTTATCAATAACCAAATCGGTTTTACGACGTCTGATACGCGTGATAGTCGTTCATCGTTGTACTGTACCGATGTGGCGAAACTGGTGGAAATCCCAGTGTTACATGTCAATGCGGATGATCCTGAAGCGGCGGTGATGGCGGTACAAATTGCTTTGGATTATCGACGTGAGTTTCATAAGAACATCATCATTGATTTGGTGTGTTTACGTAAACATGGGCATAACGAGCAGGACGAGCCAGCAGTCACACAGCCACTTATGTATCAGCGTGTTAATGCGCATCGTGGCACGCGGCAACTGTATGCGGATAAGCTGGTTGCGGCGGGTAGTGTTGAGACATTACCGCTACAGTTAATCGCTGATTATCGCGAGCGTCTGGAATCCGAGGAGCGCATCGTCGCCCCTGCAGTATCGTTGTATAAACGCAGCTACGCGGCACATTGGGAGACATATCGTCAGCATGATTGGCGATATCCTGCTGAAACGGTAGTTTCAATAAATCAGCTGGCGGAACTGGGTGAGAAAATCACGGCTGTGCCGGATGGTTTTACCCTGCATGCTCGCGTGGGAAAAGTGATCAGTGACAGGCGTGCGATGACGAGTGGCGAGCAATTGGTGGACTGGGGTATGGCAGAGAATTTAGCCTATGCCAGCTTGCTGCGTGATGGTTATCCCGTGCGCCTGGCGGGGCAAGATAGCGGGCGTGGCACATTTTTCCATCGCCACGCCGTATGGCATGACCAGCATCGTGAACGCTGGGATGCGGGGGAATATATTCCGTTGCAGCATATTTATCCCAATCAGCCGCATTTCATAGTGATAGATACTTTATTGTCCGAGCTGGCGGTACTTGCCTTTGAGTATGGTTATGCCAGCGCCGAGCCCGACGAGCTGGTGATATGGGAAGCGCAGTTTGGCGATTTTGCCAATGGTGCGCAAGTCGTGATAGATCAGTTTATCTCCAGTGGCGAAGCTAAATGGGGGCGTTTATGCGGACTGACCTTGTTGTTGCCGCATGGGCAAGAAGGGCAGGGGCCCGAACATTCTTCAGCGCGATTGGAGCGCTATTTGCAATTGTGCGCCAATGACAATATGCAAGTGTGTCAGCCCAGTAATGCGGGTCAGATGTTCCATTTACTGCGGCGGCAAATGTTACGGCCTTATCGCAAGCCGTTAATCGTGATGACTCCCAAGAGCTTGTTGCGCGCCAAACAGGCTGGTGTGCCATTGCTTGAGCTTGCGCAGGGTGGCTTTGCGGTGTTGATTGATGAAATTAAGCCCCTGACATCGGTGCGGCGTGTAGTGTTGTGTAGTGGTAAGGTGTATTACGATTTACTTGCAGCGCGGGAGCTAATTGGCAGTAGCGACATTGCGTTGATACGTATAGAGCAACTATATCCTTTCCCTCGATTGGAATTGTCTGTAATGCTGTCCAAATATGCAGCAACGCCAGATGTGGTGTGGCTGCAGGAAGAACCCCAAAATCAAGGTGCGTGGTTCGCCATACAACATCATTTATTAGCTTGTTTGCATGGTTCGCAAACTTTGCGTTATGTGGGTCGAGATTTTTCAGCGTCGCCTGCGGTGGGTTATCCGGAGGTATATGAAGCCCAAAAACATAGCTTTATTGAAGAGGTCTTTGCCGCATGATAGTCGATGTTAAAACACCTGAATTATCTGAATCTATTGCCGAAGGCACTTTGCTGGAATGGCATAAACAGGTCGGTGAGCAGGTGCAGCGTGATGAAACGCTGATTGATCTGGAAACTGATAAAGTGATACTGGAAATCGCTGCCCCGTGTAGTGGGGTGGTGGTTGAGTTGTTGCGTGAAAATGGTGCCGTGGTCAATGCTGGCGAGGTGATAGCACGCATAGATAACGGCGAACATGGCGAGTTGGTCCCGACTGATGTCGTGATAGAGATTGTGCCGAAAGTTGAGCAAATAATATCTGTACCTGCTGAAACACATCAAGTTGCAGCCGTAGTTGTACAACAGCCAGCTCTGCAGTTAGGCGCGCCTGTCGCAACCCCGCAAATTAAATCGCACAGGCAAGCTATGAGTCGTTTGCGTCAGCGTATTGCTGAGCGTTTAGTGACAGCCCAACATACTGCGGCGGTATTGACGACGTTTAATGAAGTCAATATGCAACCGATTAAAGACTTGCGTGAACGTTATCAAACTGATTTTGTGCGTGAGCATGGTGTAAAACTTGGTTTCATGTCATTTTTTGTTAAAGCGGCGGTGTTAGCTCTTCAGCAATTCCCTGTAATCAACGCGGCGATTGATGGCTCGGATATGGTTTATTACGATGAGTATCACGTAGGTATTGCAGTTTCGACCAGCCGTGGGTTAGTTGTGCCAGTGTTGCGTCATGCAGATCAATTGAGTTTTGCTCAGATTGAGCAATCTATATCTGATTTGGCTAAGCGAGCCGAGGCGATGGCATTGGATTTTGGCGAATTGCAGGGTGGTACCTTTTCGATTAGTAATGGTGGGGTGTTTGGCTCGTTACTGTCCACGCCCATCATTAATCCGCCGCAGTCTGCGATTTTAGGTATGCACACCATACAAGATCGTCCTATTGCTGAAAATGGGCAAGTTGTCATTCGCCCGATGATGTATTTGGCGTTGTCGTATGACCACCGTTTGATCGACGGACGTGACGCGGTGAGGTTTTTAGTGGAAATAAAAACCGCGCTGGAAGATCCAGCGCGGTTGATGTTGGGATTGTAAGCTGTCGGTATTGACACAGCTTACAGTGTTGTTCTAAACGCTGAAAGGATGGCGTAAAACGATGGTTTCTTCACGATCCGGGCCAGTGGAAATCATGTCTATAGGCACTTCACATAATTCTTCCATACGTTTCAAATAAGCGCGGGCATTAGCGGGAAGTTGGTCAAAGTCTTTGATCCCCACTGTGCTATCTGTCCAGCCTGGCATTTCTTCGTAAACGGGTTCACAGTCGGATAATGTTTCTGCGCCTACAGGGAGGATGTCAGAATAGCCATCGGCTAATTTATAGCCCACGCAAATTTGCAGCGTTTCCATGCCGTCAAGCACGTCCAGTTTAGTTACGCATAAGCCGGATACGCCGTTGATTTGTATGGAGCGTTTTAATGCAGCCGCATCGAACCAGCCACAACGGCGCGCGCGTCCTGTGGTAGAACCAAATTCATGGCCACGTTCGGCCAAGTATCTGCCATTGTCGTCAAACAACTCAGTCGGGAATGGGCCAGAACCAACGCGGGTGGTATAGGCTTTGGTGATGCCCAGTACGTAGTGCAGGGTATGTGGCCCGACGCCTGCACCGGTGGCTGCGCCACCCGAGGTGCAGTTGCTGGAGGTAACAAATGGATAGGTGCCGTGATCGATGTCGAGCAATGTACCTTGAGCACCTTCAAACAATAAATTGCTGCCGCCACGATTCGCTTCGTAAAGTAAACGCGGCACGTCGGCGACCATGGGTTTGATGCGCTCAGCCAACAGCATGGTTTCGTCCAAAACTTGATTGAAATCCACGATATCAGTATTGAAATAATTTTTCAGTACAAAATTGTGATAGTCCAGCACTTCGCCTAATTTGGCAGCAAAGCGTTCACGGTGGAATACATCCTGAAGACGGATGGCGCGACGCGCGACTTTGTCTTCATAAGCAGGACCGATACCCCGTCCCGTTGTGCCGATTTTGGCATTGCCTTTGGCACGTTCCCGAGCCTGGTCTATGGCAATGTGATAGCCTAGTATCAAAGGGCAGGCCTCAGATATTTTCAAGCGTGAAGCAACATCCACCCCGTGGGTGGCAAGCATGTCCATTTCTTCCAGCAGTGCTGCCGGGGAAACGACGACACCATTGCCGATGTAGCAAGTGACGTTGTCCCGCAAGATGCCAGAAGGGATAAGATGTAGTACGGTTTTTTTACCCGCGACTACTAAGGTATGACCTGCATTGTGACCACCTTGAAAGCGAACCACGCCTTGGGCGTGATCAGTTAGCCAATCTACTATCTTGCCCTTACCTTCATCACCCCACTGAGTGCCAATGACGACGACGTTTTTACTCATATTTATTTCCAATTTGTTCAATAATGATTTTTGCGATGTGCGTGATGCGAGTTTTAAGCTTGCGGGCGTGGTTTTATGATCCAGCTGCCATCAGGTTCCTGGGTGAGCATGCGGTCACAACCGTACTCGTGCTGGGTATCTTCGTGACCAGGTAAGTCGGCAATGACAATCTCACCTGCGTTGCGTAATTCTGCGATTTTTTCGTGTAACTTTGCATTTTTGGCATAGGGGGCAAGGATCGCTTTCGCACCTGGCGCACGCCAAAAACGAGTGGCGATTTCACGCAAGTCCATACTGAAGCCAGTTGCTGCACGAGCGCGCCCAAAGCTGATGCCGACTTCATCGTAACGCCCACCTTGTGCAAGTGGCACTGGATGGTTCTGGTGGTAAACTGCAAATATCACGCCGCTGTGATAGCAGTAACCACGTAATTCCGCCAGGTCGATATTGATATTCGCATCACCTTTTAATTCGGTAGTGATGGCTTTGAGTTCTTCCAGTGCTTGGCTGATGTCTAGCTGGCTTGGCAGAACACGGAAAGCCTCTTCCAGCACTTCGACTCCACCATATAAACGAGGCAAGGCGCAGAATGCATCTTGTACATGCTTTTCTAAATGTGAAGTGAGTTCGCGCAGCGTGGTGACATCCTTGGCTTGTAATGCGGCAAACAGCGCAGGAACTTGTGCCTCGTCTATATTGGCATAGGTCAGTAAACCGCGGAATACGCCAGCATGGCCAATGTCCAAATGCAGATCATTAATGCCTACTATTTTGAGCGCATTAAGCATGAGTTTTTGTATTTCTACGTCCGCTTCAAAACTGCCATGACCATATAGTTCTGCGCCCAACTGCATGAGCTCGCGTGAACGGTTTGTGCCGTCAGGTAGCGTGTGCAATACAGAGCCTGCGTAACATAAACGAGTTACGCCCTGGCGATTCAGCAGGTGTGCATCTATGCGTGCGACTTGTGGGGTGATATCCGCACGCACACCCATGGTTTTGCCGGTGATTTGATCGACCAGCTTAAAAGTTTTGAGATCTAAATCACCACCGGCACCCGTTAACAGGGATTCGATATATTCGATGAGTGGGGGAGTCACTAACTCATAGCCGTGTACGCGGAATAAATTAAGTATGCTGCAACGCAGATTTTCCATGCGTAATGCAGTTGGAGGAAGTAAGTCTTCTATGTATTCGGGGAGTAACCATTTATGCATGTTAGCGCACCATTATCAGTATCAGTAAGCCCATAATCATGGAGAAGAGACCAACTGTACGCAATTGGCCATCGTTAAAGTCTATCATTTTAGTAAAAGTTTCACGCCATAATTTTGGTAAAATTAGCGGCAAAATGCCCTCGATTATAAAAACGAGGGCAAATGCACTTGCTAATTCAACCAGCATTTATCGACTAGCTTTCGGTGACTTCATATATTTGAAGAAGGCTGAATTGGGTTCTAAAACAAGTACATCATTCTTGTTCTTGAAGCTTTGGCGATAAGCATCCATGCTGCGATAGAAAGCGTAGAACTCAGGATTTTGTGAGTAAGCTGCAGCATAAATCGTACTGGCTTTAGCGTCGCCTTCACCTTTGACACGTTGCGCATCACGATATGCTTCTGCAATAATAATTTCGCGTTGGCGGTCGGCATCTGCACGAATTTTTTCAGCTTCGGCAGAACCTGTAGAGCGTAATTCATTGGCAACACGTTTACGTTCAGCTTCCATACGACGATACACTGAGTCGCTGACTTCTTGCGGTAAATCAACGTGCTTAATACGAACGTCCATTACTTGCACGCCGATTTTGCGCGCATCCTGATCAGCTTTTAAACGTAGTGAGGCCATAATTTCATCACGCTCACCAGAGACAACTTCATGCACTGTGCGTTTACCAAATTCGGCACGCAGGCTGTCGTTGATGGTTTGTTGCAAACGTGTTTGTGCGCGAGTTTCATCACCACCGACACTGACATAATATTGCTTAACATCGATGATGCGCCATTTGGCAAAATAATCGACCAGGACATTTTTCTTTTCTGACGTAATGAAACGGTCAGGGTCCGCTGGATCCAGGGTTAAGATGCGTGTGTCAAAATAACGCACATTCTGCAATATAGGCAGTTTGAAATATAGACCCGGATTTTTATCTACGGCAACGACTTCACCAAGCTGAAAAACCATGGCGTTTTGACGTTGATCGACTGTATATATAGTCATGCTCGCAACGATGAGCAAGCCCAATAATGTAACTGCAATGATGTTGAATTTTTTCATGGTCTTTCCTCCCGGTCACGACTGCGGAAGGCATCACGGGAGCGTCCTGTTTCAGTTGTGCTAGGGTCGCTGGCAGCAGGTTTGGCAGCATCTGTGGTTGGGACGGCAGGCGTTGTCGGTGACGCTGTTCCAGGTGTGCTCATTTGCATTAGTTTGTCGAGTGGCAAGTAGATCAGGTTGTTGCCGCCTTTACTGCTGTCTACCAATACTTTGCTGGTACTGGTCAGTACTTGCTGCATCATATCCAAATACATACGGTCGCGGGTCACTGCTGGTGCTTTGCTATATTCAACCAACACTTGCTTGAAGCGACTGGCTTCACCTTCCGCATTAGCGATGGTGGATTGTTTATAACCATTAGCCTCTTCACTCAAGCGTGCCGCCATACCCCGTGCTTTAGGGATTACGTCGTTGGCATAGGCTTGACCTTCGCTCTTCAAACGTTCACGGTCTTGACCAGCTTTAACTGCATCATCGAAAGCAGCTTGGACTTCTTGCGGAGGTTGTGCGTTTTGCAAGGTGACTTTGCTGACACTGATGCCAGTTTTATATCGATCGAGCGCATCTTGTATGTTTTTAGTGGCGCGTGCGGCAACATCAGCACGACCTTCATAAAGTACATAATCCATTTGGCTTTTGCCCACGATTTCGCTCATGACGCTTTCAGCAACTTGGCGTACCGCGTCATCAGCTGAACGATTGCTGAATAGGTAGTCTTCAGGATCCTTCAGGGTGTATTGCACAGCAAATTGAATGTCAACAATGTTTTCATCGTCAGTAAGCATAAGTGACTCTTTTAGCATTTTGCTTTTGACATTGTTCCGGTAACCGACTTCTACAGTGCGGACTTGCTCGATATTTACGACTTGCACACTTTCTATTGGCATGGGCAAGTGCCAGTTCGGCCCTGGTTGAGTGGTTTCGATGAATTTGCCAAAACGCAGTACGACACCACGCTCGCCTGTATCAACAATATAGAAGCCCGAAGCCAGCCAGATCGCAACAATAACTGCCGCAATAATGCCTAAACCACCCGCATTAAATCCGGGTGTGTTACTACCTCCAGCTGACCCGCCGCCGAATAAAGTGTTGAGTTTGGCATTGAATTTTTTCCAAAGCTCATCCAAGTCAGGTGGGCCCTCGTTTTTTTTGCCCCATTGTGGGTCATTCCATGCCATGTTTAATCCAATTCTGGGTGATATTCATTATTTACAATATTTACTTGCGTGTTTTGCGCTGTGGGTAACATAAAATCTTGCTTGGCCGCAGCCAGGGTTTCACGTAAGTATGCCACACCTGCCCCTGTTTTAGCACTGAGTCGTATCTCCGAGATTTTACCATATTCGTCACGCACTATGCCTGCTGTGCCGGCGCATAAATCTATTTTGTTCATAATCAGAATCTGCGGCACACTGGCAGCGCCGATTTCGGCCAATACTTTATTGACTTCGATGATGTGTTTGTCACGCATCGGGCTGGCAGCGTCGACGACATGCAACAGCAAATCAGCCTGTATGGTTTCTTCCAGTGTTGCCCGAAAGCTTTCAACCAAAGTATGCGGCAGGCGGGTGATGAATCCTACTGTATCTGAAATCACCAACTCGCCGACATCAGGTAAAAATAATTGGCGCGTGGTGGTATCCAGAGTCGCAAATAATTGGTCAGCAGCATAACTATCCGCGTGGGTGAGGGCATTAAATAAGCTTGATTTTCCTGCGTTGGTATAGCCCACCAGTGAAATTGACATGACACGGTTGCGGCTACGTGCGCGGCGTTGTATGCCTCGCTGTTGCTTCAGTTTGGCCAGTCGGTCTTTCAGTAATTTAACCCGCTTGCCGATTAAACGGCGATCGGTTTCTAATTGCGTCTCACCTGGTCCACGTAAACCAATACCGCCCTTTTGGCGTTCCAAGTGTGTCCAGCCGCGCACTAATCGGGTAGAAAGATGGGCCAGTTGTGCTAACTCAACTTGCAAAATGCCTTCTGCACTTTTGGCGCGACTGGCAAATATGTCGAGAATAAGTGTGGTTCTGTCCACTACGCGACATTGTAAGGCTTGCTCTAGATTGCGTTCTTGCGCAGGAGATAATGCGTGGTTGAATATCACCACACCCGCCTCAGTCGCGTTGACCATGCTGGCAATTTCTTCTACTTTACCTGAGCCCGCAAATAATGCAGAGTCAGGGCGTGCACGTTTGCCTTCGATTAGCCCAATGATTGTTAAGCCTGCACTTTCAGCGAGTCTGTGTAACTCTTCTACACTATCTTGATAATCTGCTTCGCCAAAGTTAATGCTGACCAGTAAAACCCGCTCACTGCCACTGTGTCGTTCAAACATCCGTTACTAAACCTAAACAGTCGCAGCTTGCAATGGTACTGGGCGGGATGGCACGATGGTGGAGATGGCGTGTTTGTACACCATTTGGGTGACCATGTTTTTTAGCAGGATGATGTACTGATCATATGCTTCAATCTGTCCCTGCAGTTTGATGCCATTGACTAAATAAACTGAAACGGGAACGCTATCTGTGCGTAATGTTTCAAGGAAAGGTGTTTGTAGCAACAACCCTTTGTTATTTTTAGCTGTGTTCATAATGGGTGCTCCCTATGGTTTTTCGTAATGGTATCGTAATTATAAAGACGCTTATTTACGCAACAGGTTCACTGCGATGGCAATTAATTTAATTGTAGGTGTAAGTTTTAGGTGTTTGTATCTAGTTTGTCTTTGCATTTTAATATCAATATCGTATGCTTGTATTGTAGCAGTTTGGCTGGGTGGCTTAATTAAATTTAATAAATAATAGTGGAGATACTTAATGAGTGATTGCACGCAATTTCCAGCGTGGAAAGAGTTAAAAGACCATAAAAGGGATATGGCCAAAATCCAGATGAGGTTTTTATTTGCAGAGGACCCCAAGCGATTTAAGCGCTTCTCTATGGAAGCTGTTGGTATTCTGCTGGATTACTCAAAAAATAGAATCACTAACACGACGATGCGTTTATTGACCCAAATTGCGATGGATGCAGAGCTGCCCAATGCTATCAACGCTATGTTTAGTGGTGAAAAGATTAATAAAACTGAAGGTCGTGCTGTATTGCACACAGCGTTGCGTAATCAATCAGATCAGCCCGTTGTTGTTGATGGTGAAGATGTGATGCCTTTGGTTCGTGGTGTATTGGCGCGGATGCGAATATTTACTGATGCTGTGCGTAATGGCGAATGGCTGGGGTATACCGGGAAGCGTATTACTGATGTGGTGAATATCGGCATTGGTGGGTCTGATTTGGGGCCAGTCATGGTGACACAGGCTCTGACCTATTATGCGCAAAAAGGCTTGCAAGCGCATTTTGTTTCTAATGTTGATCCTAGTCAGATGATGGAAACATTGGCGATTGTTGATCCGGAAACAACGCTTTTTATTGTGGCATCAAAAACTTTCACAACCCCTGAAACGTTGCTTAATGCGCAAGCCGCGCGGCGTTGGTTAGTTAAGCAGCTTGGTACTGAAAAAGCAGTGGCACAGCATTTTGTTGCGATTTCGACAAACACCAAAAAAGTTCAGGCGTTTGGGATCGATACTGCCAACATGTTTGAGTTTTGGGATTGGGTGGGTGGGCGTTATTCTATATGGTCAGCCGTGGGTTTGCCTGTGGCGCTGATGATAGGCATGGATAACTTTGAGGAGTTGCTGGCGGGTGGTTATGCGATGGACGAACATTTCCGCAGTGCGCCATTAGAGAAAAATATGCCCGTTGTTATGGCATTGCTGGGGATCTGGCATAACGATTTTTGGAATGCAGACAGCCATGCGGTATTTCCATATGATCAATATTTAGGCCGCTTCCCTGCGTATCTGCAGCAGTTGGACATGGAAAGTAACGGTAAAAGCGTGACTTTTGATGGCAAGATGGTGCATTGTCAAACGGGTCCGATTATTTGGGGTGAGCCTGGCTGCAATGGACAACATGCATTTTTTCAATTGGTGCATCAAGGAACGCGTTTAGTACCAGCAGACTTTTTGGTGGCGGTGGAATCGCATTATCCTGTTGAACATCAGCATGAAGTGCTGTTGTCTAACTGCTTTGCACAGACCAAAGCCTTGATGCGAGGCAAAACACGGGATGAGGCGCGTGTGGAGTTGATTCGCGGGGGGGTGACTGGGGATAGTTTGGAAGCGCTGTTGCCGCATAAGGTTTTTCCTGGGAACCGTCCTTCTAGCACTTTGCTTTACCGTAAGCTTACACCACGTACTTTGGGTTCATTGATAGCGTTGTATGAGCATAAGGTGTTTGTACAAGGGGTAATCTGGAATATCAATTCGTTTGATCAGTGGGGTGTGGAGTTGGGTAAGCAGCTTGCCGGTGCGATCGAAAGTGGCCTGTTATCTGATGAGCGTGTTACTGAACATGATAGTTCGACAAATGGCTTGATGAACGCATGTAAACGTATGCGTGCATCAAGCTAAGTGCTGGCTTTTGCACGATAGCGGTGAATGCTGTTTCGTGCAAAGTGTGATTTTTATTTATTTAACACCGAGTAATTCAACTTCAAATATGAGTGTGGCGTTAGGTGGTATGACGCCACCGGCACCGCGTGCACCATAGCCGAGTTGGGGTGGTATGGTGAGTTTGCGTACGCCGCCTACTTGCATACCCGCTACGCCCTCATCCCATCCGCGTATCACCTGACCTGCGCCTAGGTGAAAACTGAATGGCTGGTTGCGATCTTTGCTGGAATCAAATTTGGTGCCATTAGTTAACCAGCCAGTGTAGTGCACGCTGACCATTTGTCCTGCTTGAGCGGTAGCGCCGGTGCCTGTAGTAATGTCTTCGTAAACGAGTCCTGATTCTGTGGTCATGGTTTTGTGTGCCTTAAGTGGTGTATTTTGGGTATCGCTTACTGCCGCGGAGAATTGAGACGTGCTGAGTAAAATGATGGCCAGGGTGATGGCATGTAAGTATGGCTTATGCAAAACGTCTCCTTTAAATTAAAACGGTAAAAATACCATTCTACCTGCTGTTTGTGCAAGTCGGTTAATGCTTCAATTGATGCAGTCTGCACCAGTTGATATTGGTCGCCGGTAAGTTTGCCTGATGTGTATCTAACGCTGTGATCGTCAGAGTCATTTGCAAGCAGATTGTGGTGCGATGCATCCAGATGCTAAGTGATGGGCTAACAATAACTAATTTCATGATGAGCAGCTCACGCTGATATGTTGTGCCCAATCTGGCGGCGCTGCGGCATAAGCTTCATATTCTGGATGTTCATCATAAGGGCTTTGCAGTAAGTGCATGAGTCTGTCTATTTCGCTGGTGTCATCATGGTCACGTGCGGCGACAATGGCGTTTTCGGCTAAATAATTGCGCAGTATGTATTTGGGGTTGGTGCGATTCATTTGTGCTGCACGTACCGCGTCTACACTGTGTTGTGTTTGCAGTGTAAATTTATAGCTGTTAGCCCAGGAGTCAAATGCAGCGCGGTCTACAAATAGATCGCGTATGGCTTCATTGATGGCCTCCGGCATGCTATTGAAATGAGCAAGTTGGCGCATAAAAATAGTGTAATCCACTTGATTTTCTTTGAGTATGTCAAGCAGTTGCATAATCAGCGGCACGGCTGATTTGTCGGCATTAATGCCTAATTTGGCGCACATTAAATTGATATAGGCGCTGGCAAATTGTGCAGGGTAAGTGCTCAATGCGGCTTTTGCTTCTTCTATGCTGATAACCGGGGTAAGTGCCTGTGCGAGACGAGTGAGGTTCCAGGCTGCTACGTCAGGTTGTTGGTCAAATGCATATCTCCCGGCCCGGTCGGTGTGGTTGCAAATGAACTGGGGATTGTAATTGTCTAAAAAACCGAATGGACCGTAGTCAAGTGTGAGTCCAAGGATGGACATGTTGTCAGTATTCATGACGCCATGAGCGAAGCCAACTGCTTGCCAGTGTGCCATTAACTTGGCAGTGCTGATAATGACTTGATGTAGGAATGATGAATATTTATCTGCTCTGTCAATGAGCTCTGGATAGTGCTGTGCAATAACATAGTCCGCCAGAGTGCGGACTTCATCTGCTTGTCCACGGTAGAAAAAGTATTCAAAAGATCCGAAGCGAATGAAGCTGGGTGACATGCGCATCACAACTGCTGCGGTTTCAACGGTCTCGCGATATACGGGATGACTGCTGCCAACTAGAGATAGTGCGCGAGTGGTAGGGATGCCTAGTCCATGCATGGCTTCAGAACATAAGTATTCACGTATGCTGGAGCGTAAAACCGCACGGCCATCGCTGTTGCGTGAATAAATTGTGGGGCCGGCACCCTTTAGTTGTAATTCCCAATATTGATCTTCATGCGCTATTCCGCCTAATAAAATTGCACGTCCATCGCCTAGTTGTGGCACATAGTGTCCAAATTGATGTCCCGCATAAGCCATAGCGATGGGTTGCACATTATCAGGTAATGAATTCCCGCATAGAAACTTAGTGATTTCACTGGGTAATGTTTCATCAAGTTTGCGGCTAATCAGTTTTGCGGCAGATCGATTGAAATGTAGTAGCTTGGCATCTGTCAGTGGTGTAGGTTTAACATGACTGTAAAACTTCTCCGGTAGTCTTGTGAAGTTCGATGAGCGTAACGAGTTTCTGAATAAATTCTGCATGGTGATGAAATATCCTTTGTCAGATGGACACTGAGAGATTGATTCTTTTATTGGACAATGAGACAATCTGCCAAGTGTAACAAATTGTTACAGGTTGGTTGTGGGGTTGTATCCGTATCCTAACAGGTTATTGTCTGCGACACTTATTAATTGGGCATGGTTGTTGCTTAGGTTTGTCACGTGTGTGGTTTTTCTGGATTTTATTCAATGATTGGTAGGCAACTTACAAAATCGGCGCTGTGGTTCTTGATTGGTATGACCGTCGTCGGTGCTAAGGTTGTTTATGCTGGTGAATGGACGACGGAGATTGATTTAGATTATAGGTATTTTCGTAAACCGCCTGCCGCAACTCCAACCACGATATTGGGACAGGCTGCGAGTTTTTATACTTTTTTAATTAGTGCAGGACTTGCGCCTTCTTCAGTTCCCAGTGCTGTTGTGCTTTCAGCTGCTGTATTGGCTGGGAATAATGGAAATCAGGGTAATAATCAGCCATCAGTAGTTATCCAGCCCGCATATTTTAATGAGTGGGATAACAAAACCAATTCTTTCTCGTTTAAGCCGTTTTTCCGCTGGGATAATATGGATGATGCCCGCACCCATGCTGATATACGGGAATTGGTCTGGATGTCCAGGCATGGAGCAGAAGATCATCCTTGGGTGTTGCGTGCAGGTATTGATAAGGTTTTTTGGGGTTCGGTTGAATCTCAGCATCTGGTTGATGTGATTAATCAAACGGATGAAGTTGAAAATATTAATAAAGAAAGCAAACTGGGGCAGCCCATGGTGCGAGCAACGGTGAGTCGTAGTTGGGGCACAGTTGATGCTTTTATATTGCCCTTTTTTCGTAATCGTACATTCTCTGGCACTGACGGACGTTTGCGCCCATTGGTATCACTGGATACATTGCCCGTTGCCTACCAATCTGGTGAAGGCAGCAATCATATTGATTTTGCTTTACGTTGGTCCAAATCGTTTGATAAGACGGATATAGGTATATCGCAATTTATAGGCACAAATCGTGACCCAAGAATCGCAACTGCTGCAAATTATTTAACGACGTCCAATCCTGCAGGTTTGTATATTAGTTATGACCAAATGGAACAGACCAGCATCGATGTGACGACGATACTCGGTGACTGGATAGCTAAGTTAGAAATGTTGCACAGAACTACAGATTTTGACCATTATTATGCTTATGTAACTGGTGTTGAATATTCGTTTAATAACATTAACGATACCGCGTATGACGTCAATGCTTTTCTTGAATATAACTATGATAGCCGTGGACAGGGTAAAGCTGTTTATCAAAGTGATGTGTTTACTGGTTTTCGCTTGAATTTGAATGATGCAAATTCTACCCAGATTAAGTTGGGTGTGCTGACCGACACGAATGATAGTACGCGCAGTACGCGATTACAGGTGAGTCGTCGCTTGAATGATCATTGGACCACGCTGCTAGAGGGGCAATGGTTTAACTCGGTTGATTCTGGCAATCCGCTGAATTCGTATAGAGAAGATAGTTATTTGCAGGCAACTTTGGCGCGATACTTTTAATATTGGTGATGGCAGGCAGGGTTTTTTTGTAGGTTTAAGGTAGTGATGGTTCTGGTTTATTGATTGTTAGGGGAATTAATAGTGAATTCGTTTACTCGGCGTTTTGCCGATTGGGTTGTTGCACACCGTTGGTTGATTATAGTTGTAACATTGGCGCTCATAATCGCAGCGGCGATGGGTGCGAAGCGATTAACTATGAGTGGCGATTATCGTATCTTTTTTAAGCCAGATAATCCTCAATTGCAATCATTTGATGCGATGCAGAAAATATACACTAAAAGCGATAATGTGCTGTTAGTGCTCGCACCCAAAGATGAAAATGTATTCACTCGTAAAAACCTATCCGCATTGATTGAGCTGACTGATGCTGCGTGGAATACACCCTATTCCAGTCGAGTTGATTCTATTAGCAATTACCAAAATTCGGTTGCAGACGGGGATAATTTAAATGTCGCTGATCTAGTTAAAAATCCTAACTCACTTACTGATGAGGATATTGCACACATTCGCAATATCGCTGTCCATGATCCCTTATTGGCTAAGCGCTTGGTGTCAGAAGATGGTCGTGTAACGGGTATTAATATTACCCTGCAATTACCCGGCAAAAATAAGGTTAAAGAGATCGAAAAGGTCGTTAAATTTGTCAATTCTATACATGACCAATTTGAGCTCAAGCATCCAGATACCAAACTGTACCTAAATGGTGCGGTGATGATGAACAATGCATTCCTTGAAGCCACACGTAATGATATGCGTCATCTTGTTCCTTATATGATGGGAATACTGGCGCTAGTGCTAATTCTGACTTTGCGTAGTGTACCGGCTGTTGGATTGATTTTTCTAAACATTATGCTGTCCATTGCTGCTGCAATGGGAATTGCGGGTTGGTTCGATGTGGTGTTGTCCGCGCCAGTTGCAACTGCACCACTGACCATATTGATTATGGCCATTGCGGATGGCGTGCACTTGCTGTCGCATTATGGACATGGGTTGCGACATGGTGCTTCTCGTGTCGATGCTATGAAAGAAAGTATTCGATCAAGTTTTGCTCCGATGTTATTCACGAATGTGACTTCTGCATTGGGATATCTGACTATGAATATGTCTGATGTACCACCGTTTAATACGTTAGGTAATGTAGTCGCTGTCGGTATCATGATTGCGTTTGTTATTACCATGACTTTGGTACCTGTGCTGATGCTGCTTTTACCCGCTGGCAAAGTGAATTCACAGGAAGATAGTAAAGTCAGGTGGATGGAAATATATCAGGAGTTTTTCCTGCGTAATCGTTACAAAATGCTTTTTGGGAGCGTGCTGTTTACTATCGTGGTGGGATCGTTTGTCACGAATAATAAATTTGATGATTCATTTCATGAGTATTTCGACGAGTCGACTCAATTTCGCCAATCAACTGACTTTACTTTGAAAAATCTGACTGGCGTGTATTTGATGGATTTCTCAATTGAGGCAAGTCAGCCAGGGGGGATTAATGAACCGAAGTTCCTTCAGAAAACAGATGAGTTTGCTGTTTGGCTGCGTCAACAACCTGAGGTGATGCATGTAAATACCTTCACGGATATTATGAAGCGCCTGAATAAGAATATGCACGCTGATAATCCTGCGGAATATAAATTGCCAGAATCGCGTGAATTGGCTGCGCAATATTTATTGACTTATGAATTGTCGCTTCCTTATGGGTTGGATCTGACCAATCAGATAAATCTGGATAATTCCGCTACTAAATTGACTGCAACGTTACACGCTGTGCATTCAACCGAGATGATAGCGCTTGAAGACCGTGCTAATAAATGGCTGAAGGATCATGGCGATGGCATTATTAAATCTAATGGAGCTACCGGTGCTGGTTTAATGTTCGCGCACGTCGGGCAGGAAAATGGCAAGAGTATGTTGCAGGGTGAAGTGATACAGATATTGCAGATATCAGTATTGATTATGCTGGCCATACGTTCATTCAAATTGGGTGTGGTGAGTATGGTGCCTAACATTACTCCAGCTTTAATTGCTTATGGTATTTGGGGCATGACCGTAGGCCAAATTAATATGGGTGTGGCGATGGTGGGTATTATTTCATTGGGGATAGTCGTAGATGACACGATGCATTTCCTGAGTAAATATCTGACCGCCCGACGAGAGATGGAAAAAACACCCGAGGATGCATTGCGTTATGCATTTGATATGGCGGGCGTGCCCATGTGGATATCAACATTGACGTTAGTCTGTGGCTTCCTGGTATTAGCCTCTTCACATTTCGCTATGAATTCGGATATGGGTTTGGTGACAGCGATCACAATTACGGTAGCAGCACTGACTGAAGCGTTTATGTTGCCAGGATTAATATTGTTGGTTGATCGTGGTGGAAAAATTTAATTTTTAAAGGATTATGACATGTATAAATTACTCGCGATTTTAGCCTTGGTTATCCCTTTTAGCGTACATGCGCAGACCACACAAGAAAAAGGATTGGCCATCGCTAAACAGCAAGATACTAAAAATAGCGGTTTTAAAGACTATACGAATGACATAGTAATGACTTTGAAAAATGCTCAGGGACAAGAAACAGTCAACTATTTGCATTCTTTAACCTTAGAGGTTCCTGTCGATGGCGAGGGGGATAAAAGTAAATTGGTGTTTGATAAGCCAGCGGATGTAAAGGGTACGGCAATGTTGACTTTTAGTCATGGATTGAAGCCTGATGATCAATGGTTGTTTTTACCTGCTGTAAAGCGCGTAAAGCGTCTTAATTCGAATAATAAATCTGGTCCATTTATGGGGAGTGAGTTTTCATATGAAGATTTAAGTGCACCGGTAGTGGAGAAGTTTACTTATAACTGGTTGCGAGATGAACCTTGTGGTGAGTGGCAGTGTTATGTTGTAGAGCGTATTCCGGCATATGAGTATTCAGGGTATACGCGACAAGTTACATGGATAGATACCAAAGAGTTGCGGACAGTGAAAATCGACTATTACGAGCGTAAAGGTGAGTTGTTGAAAACATTAACCCAATCAGGATTTAAGCTTTATAAGGGAAAATTCTGGCGCGCCGATACTGGTAAGATGGTTAATCATATCAATGGTAAGAGCACAGTGATGGTTTCAAGTAATTATCAATTTGGAACAGGGTTACCAGCGGCTGAATTTGATGCTAACTCACTTCAAGATGCGCATTAATAAGATGGATATGGGCTGATGAGTATGCTGTTACGTTATATTAAATCAACGTGTGTCTTGTTGGTGTCAACAATGGTGCTGGTGCATGGGCCAGCTGCTGCTGTCGATGCTACAAGTGGTGCAGACACTAAAACAATAACATTTATACATTTAAATGATTTGCATGCTCATTTGACTACTCATCCAGAGTTGGTGCGTTATGGTGAACGATCCCAGCTTGAACAGCGTGGGGGTATGGCGCGATTGGCGACGCTAATCAAACAATTGCGCCAGCAATATCCTGATAGCGTGTTAATGAATATTGGTGATGCATTTCATGGAGGCGTGGAAGCATTGTTTACCAACGGAAATGCTATCGTTGATCCTGTTAGTGCGTTAGGCGTGGACGTGGGCGTGGTGGGTAACTGGGATTATGCTTATGGGCCTATAGTTACACGCGCGCGATTCGGTGCATTGAAATCACAAGGCCTATTTACTGATGGTACGGTTAAGCGCGTTAACTATCCGACGCTGGCAGCAAATCTGAAGATTACGTTACCTTTTTTTCGGCGTGGCGATTATTTGATGCCACCGACTATGTTGAAAGAAATTAATGGCGTAAAAATTGGATTTGTAGGCATAACTTCAGACATCGTTCCGCGCATGCATCCGATGTTGGCATTTGGTCTTCGATTTCTCGATTACGATACAAAAACATATGCAGATTTAATCACGAAGCATGCATCCGATTTGCGTGGGCAAGGTGCGCAAATTGTTGTAGTCATGAGTGAGCTGGGAATACAAAAAGATTACTCGTTAGCGAACGTTATTCCACCTAATCTTGTGGATGTGTTTTTTTCTGCGCATACACATGAAGTTGTACGCAAACCTTTAACTACAAAAAGTGGTGCATTGGTGGTGGAAGCCGGGGGAGATGGTGCTTATTTAGGGCGTATGAACATTGTAGTAAAAAATAATCGGGTGGTGAGCCGTGACTGGCACTTGTTTGATGTGACTACAAAAATAGCTGAAGATCCACAGATGAAAGTGCTAGTGGCAGCGGCGCGTGCACCTTTCTTGGGTGATCATGTGAATGTCAAACTACCTAGCATGGCAGCCAGTATTAAATTGACTCAATCCATTGATACGGTGGTGGGATATACCTCTGTGCCATTAGACAGGCATAACGCTTTGGAAAGCACATTTAATGACGCAATGGCGGATGTGATGCGTAAAGTTGGTAAAACGCAAGTTGCGATAACGCCAGGATTCCGTTTTGATAGTCCTGTCTACGTAGCAGGGGCGGCCCTTGAGGATAATACTATAGCCAATGGCGCTATTACGTTAGAGGATGTCTATCGTTATTTCCCCGTGCCTTATATGGTTGCAACAGGGGCGATTACCGGTGAAAAACTGCGAGAAGTGATTGAATACAATTTGACTAGTGTATTTTCACCCGATGTTGCGTTGCAATCAGGTGGATGGGCAGATGGCTGGTCTGGCTTGAAAATCAAACTGGACTTGGCGCGGCCCAATGGCAGTCGTGTATTAGATCTGCAATTAAAAGATGAAACACATTCCTTGTTACCAGATCAGTTGGTCACAGTGACAGGATGCGCGCGTCCCTTTGATTTTAAGGCAGATACGACATTGTGTAGTTATGATGGATTTGAATCAGTTGAGTCGCTTATCAATCCAGACACTGCCAAACCGTGGACAGCAGCTGATTTGTTTATTTATGGTTTGAAAAATGGATTGATTGGTAAGCAAAGTAGACATGATGTTGAAGATGCGCATCACACCAAAATGTGGCCAGTTGATCCATTTGTGCAACCCTTAAAAGGGGTAGGGCCAGATACGGAGTGAAATGCGGTTTTAGGTTTAAGGTCATTAATTTATTATTAAGTGATAGAAATGAAAATTCAAACGGTAAATAGATATAACACCCTGTACAAGCGCTTGGGGTGGTTAGTAATGAGTGCTGCTATGGTTACATTGACTGGTTGTGGCAAGAGTAGCGCAGTGGATCAGAGCGCCATTTCAGCAGGTCAGCTTTTAGCAGAAAAAGGTCGTGGTGCTGTGCCAGGGTGTGTTGCCTGTCATGGCGCGCACGGTGAGGGTATAGAAGCAGCGGGTTATCCTCGGTTGGCTGGTTTGAATTCTGGTTATATTGAAAAACAACTAAAAGATCTGGCTAGAGAGTTGCCACCTGCAGGCGTAGTTATAGAGTCCGTTGCAAGGGATTATAGTAAAACTCCTAGGCTCTATTCTGATTTGACTGTATTCAGCCCAGGTTTAAGGCACGACGATATTATGAGTCCGATTGCCAAGCACTTAAGTGAAACGGACATACATAATCTTGCCGCTTATTTTGCGAGTTTGTCATATACAGCGAAGCCAGTAGCCGCTGATTTTCAGGTACTGGAGCGGGGGCAAGATTTAGCTTTAAGAGGTAAGCCAGAATATGGCTTGCCTGCCTGTGTATCTTGCCATGCGCCTGATGGGGAAGGTTTCGGTGCGGATTTCCCACCTCTTGCTGGCCAACCAGTGATGTATACCGTGAATCAAATTAATAAGTGGCAGCTGGGGCAGCGTGATAATGATAATTTAGGGTTGATGAAGGCAGTTTCCGATCAATTGACCGATGCAGATAAGCTGAATGTTGCGGCATATTATGCAAATCGTTCGTTGGTGGTAAAAGGTCAATAATGCTATGAAAAAGTTAGTTTTTTTATTCATGGTCGGGGCGTTGAATATTGGTCATGCGGCTGAATTGCCGCAGACTGAAGTGCGTGTAGATACTCATGAAGCCCGGGCGAGCATTCCAACCAGTTTGACACGTGAGAAAGCTATACGGCAGATACCTGCTATTAGTCCTGGTGAATATTTTGTGCCGCCTGATGTGGGGGATATTCCCACGAGTAAGTATGGCGACATGGTCAAGTTGGGGCGAAATATATTTATTGATACTCAACATTATGCCAAGCGTTATGTTGGTAATGGTTTGAATTGTAGTAATTGTCATCTGCAGGAGGGGCGTAAAGCTTATGCGGCGCCTCTTTGGGCAGCTTATCCCATGTATCCAGAGTTTCGTAATAAAACTCGTGATGTGGTGACTTTTGAAGCCAGGGTTCAGGATTGCTTTCGGTTTAGTATGAATGGCATAGCACCCACTTTGGACTCGCCTGAAATTAAAGCGATTACTTCTTATGCGCATTGGCTTTCAACTGGTGCCCCTTTTAATAAGGAATTGCCAGGTCGTGGTTTTGCCAGATTAGGTAAACCACGCGACCCAACACCGATCAATGGTGAAAAGCTTTATAAAGAAAGTTGTGCGAGTTGCCATAGCCTGGATGGTCAGGGGCAAAAATTTACTAATCGTGATGGTTATATGTTTCCACCATTGTGGGGAAAAGATTCATTCAATCACGGAGCAGGTATGAGTTCTGTAAAGAGTTGTGCGCAATTTTCTAAGGCTAATATGCCGTTAGGTAAAGGCTGGACGTTGACAGATATGGAAGCGTGGGATGTCTGTACTTATATCTGGTTACAAGATAGACCATGGGATCCGAGATTTGGTTGGTTTTTTAATATTTTTGCTCCGCCTACTGGTGGTAATTAAGGGAGTGAGCAGATGAGATTCACACGATTACATAAAATTGTATTGGTATTGTCGGCATTGGCTGGCATCGCTTATGGCACTTGGGTTGCAGCAGATACGCAGTCTCCAGATAATGCTGGGGATGATCTGCCTACTTTAGACACTATAGGAACACGTGCGAGTATGCAGCGCCCACATGAAAGCTTACCAGACGAGCTGACCATAGTGCCGGTGGTGAAACCTGGTGAGTATTTTGTGCCACCTAAAATTGAAGATTTGGATGATAGTAAATATTCAGATGAGGTTCGGTTAGGACGTAATATTTTTATCAATACCCAAGAGTACGCTAAACGTTACGTTGGTAATGGTATGAATTGTAGCAACTGCCATTTACAAGAAGGTCGTAAACCTCACGCAGCTCCTTTGTGGGCAGCCTATCCGATGTATCCTATGTATAGAGACAAAAGTCGACAAGTGATTAGTTTTCAGGAGCGTTTGCAAGACTGCTTCCGTTTTAGTATGAATGGGATGGCGCCCACATTGGATTCTCGTGAAATTGAGGCTTTAACTGTATACGCCCAGTGGTTATCAACAGGTATTCCGGTCGGAACGATCATGCCTGGCCGCGGATTTGCGCGTATTGATAAGTCGGAAGATCCTTCACCCTTCAATGGCGCGGTACATTACAAGCAATATTGTGCAAGTTGTCATGGTGATAATTTGGAAGGTAAAAAATTTACCAATCGTGAAGGATATATGTTTCCTCCTTTAGCTGGACCTGATAGTTATAACAAAGGTGCGGGGATGTATAAGGTGAAAACCTGCGCCGGTTTTGTGAAAGCGAATATGCCCTTAGGTAAGTCGAATGTATTGAGTGATGACGAAGCATTGGATGTGTGTGTACATATATTTATGCAGGATCGACCTTGGGACCCGCGTAAGGGAATGTTTATGAGTATCTTTATGCCTGTGACGGAGGGTTGATGAGATGGTGAAAGCAATGCTGAAGTCAACGCAAGTGCGCAACGCGTTATTTCCGTTTATGGCATGGTGGTCATTGCTGGATCGAGCCACTGTGCGTAATGATGCGATCGCGGGAATCACTGCAGGGGTATTGATTTTGCCACAAGCCATTGCCTTGGCGACCTTGGCAGGTTTGCCGCCTGAATATGGTTTATATACTGCTATTTTCCCTGTGCTTATTACCGCTTTGTATGGCTCATCTTGGCATTCTCTGTCAGGCCCTAACACTGCATTAGCGGTGCTGACGGCGATGACGATAGCCCCATTTGCCAATATTGGTTCGCCAGATTATGTGCAATATGCCATCACATTAACGTTTATGGCAGGCGTGTTGCAATTGTTGTTTGGAGTGTTGCGGTTAGGTGTGATTTTTAATTATTTTTCACATACTGTAATGGTGGCTCTGGTAACAGGAGTGGGGATTATTATTGTTATTCAACAGGTGGGTAATTTCCTGGGTGTAGTGATGAATCTCAATGAAACGCTGGATCAAGTGTTATTCCAAATTGTTTTGGCAATTCCGCGGGCTAATTCCTACGCTGTCATGGTAGGAGTGGTTACTGTGATGTCTGGTTTGTTGATTAAACGTATGCACCCAAAATGGCCACATTACATCATGGCTGTCGGCATAGGTATGATAACAGCTTGGGTGCTTGGTATGTTGGTTGGTAGTGCAACGGCACATATTGATATGTTGGGTTATATGAAGTTTTCTGCGGTGCCTTTTTCAACCCCTGACTTTTCACCTGAGAATTTTGGTCCGTTTGCCAACTTTGCTTATCCTGCGGCAATAGGTATGGCGGTATTGGGCTTAATGCAGTCGTCAGTGATTGCGCGTTCTATGGCAGCCAAATCCGGTCAGCAGGGATTAGATATTAATCAAGAGGTAATAGGACAAGGCTTATCAAATGTGGTGGGTAGTTTTTTATCGTGCTTTACTAGTTGCGGCTCATTTAATCGAAGTGCGGCAAATATTGAAGCGGGTGCGAAAACACCGTTGGCTGGATTTATTTCCGCATTTGCATTGGCAATATTGGTTTTTGTCGCGGCTCCTGTAATTGCATATTTGCCTGTACCTGTTATGGCAGGCGTGCTGTTCTTGGTTGGGGCCGCGTTAGTAAAGATTAAAGATATACGTCATCTATTAGCAATTAAAGGTGGAGGCCGGGTTGTATTCACGTTGGTATTGTTAACTACGCTATTCAGTGGTGTTGATGATGGTGTTTATCTGGGCATATTTTTATCAATTGCAGGATATTTACGTACTATTTCTAAACCGGGATTTGAAATGTTGTTTGAACAAGAGAAACAACAATATTTAACTGGTCAAATGAGATTAGATAACACAACAGCAATTGCAATTTCAGGTAATTTGTTCTTTGGATCTACGCAAAATATAGAACGTGCATTTATTGATGTTGCTAAGGATGATTTGCGCAAAGCTAATTTGGTAGTTATGGGTGAGTACTTAAATGGTATTGACGTTGCTGCTGCAGAAGTTATTGTGCAGGAAGCTTTAAAACGTAAAAAAAATGGTTATCAGTTAAGTTTATGGGTTAGAGCGGGTGTGCTTGCAGATGTTCAGGTAAGTCAATTATTAGAAAAGGCTATCGGCAAGGATAATATCTTTTGCAGTGGGCGCAATAAAAGCCAATTGGAGCCGAGTTTAAATACGAATTTAGAAAAAACGGTTCAAATAGTTTGATTAAAAATAGAGGGTAATATGAAACTGAAATCATATGCATTAATTTTGTTATTGGCTGGGATGAGTTTGGGTGGGCACGCCGCAGAACAAGTTAAAGAGCATTTACTTATTCAAGTAAGTGAAGACAGCGTCGAGCGTTTAAACGCGGCATTGAATGCGGCAAAATTTGTTCAAGCGCAATATGGCGCACCTAATGTCGAGATTGAAATTGTAGTGTTTGGTCCCGGAGTACAAACAGTGAAATATTACGCGCCGAAACCACTGCCAGAACGTGTTAAACAAGAAAAATATAACGGTATTCGAATAGTTGTTTGTGATTATTCTATGCGCGCTGCCAAGCTACGTCCTTCAGACATGTTGCGTGATGTGAGCTATGTGCCTTCTGGCGTAGTTGAAATTATGGAAAAACAAAAATTAGGTTGGTCTTACGTTCGTCCTTAAAGACGTTGGTCATATTGGAAATATTGATGTTTAGACAGCTTAAAACAAAAGTCATCATTTTATGTATTGCCACGCTGATGGTTCCTGTGAGTGCTTCTGCGGCGGGTAGCGGCGATGTTACATTAATTCATATGGCGGATTTACATGGACATTTAGTGCCGCGCCCCAATATGCGTGAGGGTGATCCCGATCAAGGGCAAATGATGGGCGGTTTGGCTTATGTTTATGACCAAATTAAAAAAATTCGTAAGCTACATCCCGATGCGCTGTTGATTAATGGTGGAGATACCGTACAGGGCTCTGCTGAGGCGTTGTACACCAGTGGGCAAGCGATGGTGGATGTTTTGAATATGTTCAAGATCGATGCCTTTAATCCGGGTAATTGGGATTATTTGTACGGTACTGAGCGTTTCAGGGAGTTGTTCGCAGGTGATAAACCACTGGCTAATTGGAATGCATTATCAGCGAATTTATATTACTCGACTTTATATACTTTTCCCGAAACTCGTTATGTAAAGCAGGCCGGGCAACGTGTGCTAAAGCCGTATCTGATTAAAGACGTGCATGGGGTTAAGGTGGGTATTATTGGTTTGACAGCTGATCGCGGCCCACAGGCGGTAAGCACACGAGTTATGGATGGCTTTACCATGACGCCAGGCGAGTATGAAGTAGCTGCTGCAATACCTTTGTTACGGCAAAAACACAAAGTGGATTTGATAGTCTTGATATCCGAGCGCGGTTTGGGATCGAATCTGGAAATCGCTGAAACCATACCCGGCATAGACATCGTGCTGTCGTCTGATATGCATGAAGAGTCGCGCAAGGAGTTAATTGCTAAGTCGGGTACTGTATTAGTTGAAGAAGGACAAGATGGCACCGTTTTGGGTGAGATGACTGTCCATGTCAAGAATGGGAAAATGGTTGGTCATGAATGGGTGCAGCACAGGATTACCACCAGAAATAATCAGCCGGATCCTATTATTGCCGCAAAAATTGCTGAAATCCGCAGGCCTTTTCTTAAAGCAGGATTTGTGACTCATGTAAATCCGATTAATGCAGCTGTTTTGCGTACACCGATTGATACCGTTATAGGCTTTACTAAAATACCGCTGCATAGAGCCAATTTCGCTGGTTCTAAAAGTATGAATGCGGTGATTGAAGGCTCTTCGCATGATTTTTTAGCAGATGCTTTTCGAGCTGCGTGTGATTCAGACTTAGGGCTGATGCGTGGTTTTCGTTATGGTACTCATATCGCTCCTGGTCCAATTAAATTGGAAGATATTTATCACTACATTCCTATAGGGCCCCAGATTGCATGTGGTAAGTTGTCTGGTGATGATATCCACTGGATGCTAGAACGTGGTGCAGATTCGTCCTTGTCGCCCTATGTTGGGTGGTGGGGTGGTGGGTGGCAGATTGCTTTTTCTGGGCTTACCTATGATTTGGATCCGAAAAAATCATATGGCAACCGCGTTTCTAATATACGTCTGAGTGGAAGTGATCCTATCGATATGGAGAAGCTTTACACTGTGGGAGGTTATTGGTATGTGGATAATCCAAACATGATTAATCGCCACAAGGCCTGGGATATTAACGTGTTGAAAGATAAGGATGGTGGCATTTTAGATGCGACTGATATCGTGGCATATTATTTGCATATGTTGCCTGATCATACGGTAGATCCTGAGCTTAATCGCGTTCGCTTGCTATCCCCTTTGCCAGCGCCTATTTCAGCCAGTCTGGAAATACAACCGTTAAAAGGTGCCACTCAACCAAATTACTAGATATGGTTGCATGGGTAGTGAATTTAGGGGGCATTGGATATGTCTCCTTACAATATAAAAAGATTGAGGAGATGTATGATGCATCAAAGTATCATATGGCCAGCCTGGCTTGCCGGGTCTGGCATTGGATTGTTGATGGTAGCTTTTTTTTGGATTACAGGTAAACAATTAGGTGTATCTAGGGCTTATGGCAATTTTATTGCTTTGATATCTAAAAATCCGTTCTTTCAACAGCCGGACTATGTAAGTAATTCTTGGCGAATCTGGTTCATAGTAGGAATAGTTATTGGTGGATTCATTGCTGCAATGATTGCTCACCCTGGTGAATTGGTGCTTAACTTCGATATGGGGGATGCTTACAATGCCATATTACCAACGGATCTAACATTGCGTATGGTTGTGTTGTTCTTTGGCGGAGTAATCATGGGTGTTGGGGCGAGACTAGCGGGTGGTTGCACTAGTGGTCATGTTATTTCGGGTATACCCATGATGAATGGTTCTAGCGTTTTGTCTGGTATGTTGTTCTTCGTAGGCGGCATAATAACCATGCAGTTTATTACGCGAGTGCTTATTTCATCATGAAGAATATTATTTATTTAGTGCTTGGTACTGTGTTTGGGTTATTGCTGAGTTTGGCTGGCGCAACAACTTTTGATTATTACGTGAAATTGTTTCTATTCCAAAATATGCAGCTAACGCGAGTGATAGGTTCAGCTGTTTTGGTTGGTGTAGTCGGCATATGGTTAATGAAACGTGTGCAAGCGCGTGCGGTAATGACGGGTGCCAAGATAATTTTCGATAAAAAATCGGCTCCTAAAACCTTAGTGTTCGGCTCGCTATTGTTTGGCGCTGGATGGGCGGTTACGGGATCTTGCCCAGGTTCCGCACCAGCTATGTTGGGCGAAGGTAAATTGATTATTTTACCCGTCTTGTTAGGGGTGTTTGTGGGCACGTATGCATACGGCTGGATACAAAACAAATTAGGAAGTTGTGGTTCATAATAAATAGCATCTAGTTAGGCGGGTATGGCTGCAGGCTTATTTTCATCTTCCGTTGAGGCTAGCTTGGTTAATTTATTTTTGCTGTGCAGATCCCATTTGTTGCGCAGGGCGATCAGCAACCCTAAACCAAAGAAAGCACCTGGTGGCAAAATGGCAATTAAGAATCCGTGGTAATCAGGTATTACATGTAGCACCCATGTTTTAGCGGAATCGCCAAATGCCAAATCTATTCCGGATAATAGGGTGCCCTTACCAATTAGTTCGCGTATTGCACCAAGTAATGTCAGAACGCCAGTAAGTCCTATTCCCATCATCAAGCCATCTAACATAGCTGGTAAAACTGGATTTTTAGCCGCAAATGCTTCGGTTCTTGCCAATACGATGCAATTGGTGACGATGAGTGGGACGAAAATGCCTAATACTAAATACAGGGGATGAATAAAGGCATTCATCGCCAGGTCGATCACCGTGACCAAGGACGCGATAACCAAGATAAATACGGGTATGCGGATTTCATTTGAGACGTGATTACGTATGGAAGAAACAGCACCATTGCTCAGAGACATCACTATGCTGGTCGCCAGTCCCAGACCTATAGCATTTACAACATTGTTGCTTATTGCCAACAATGGGCAAAGTCCGAGCAGTTGGACTACACCAGGATTTTGCTTCCATAAGCCGTTAATCATAATCTCGCGATAGGGATTCATGCTTTTACTCCTGGTTAATTCGAAAATAATGTTTCGTGGCGTTCGTTCACATATTGTAGTGCATGATGGACAGCTTTTACTACCGCACGTGGGGTGATAGTCGCACCTGCCATGTAGTCGAATTGGCCACCATCTTTCTTAACCTTCCAGCCGTTGCCATCAGGTTGAGTATTCGACTTTCCATCAAAATTGTATATCCACTTACTTTTGGCCGTTTCAATGTAGTCTCCCAGTCCTGGCGTCTCTTTATGAGAGACAACGCGTACACCTGTTAGTTTACCCTCGGTATTGACACCAATAAGTAATTCTATTTTTCCGCTGTAGCCATCAGGTGCAGTCGCTTCTAGCACTACGGCAACTGGCACATTATTTAACCGTGCTTGCCATGCACGGCTAGGCTTGTCTGTCCCCAGCAAGGTGCTTGGAGGCAGCGATAACTGATTGCTTAATAGGTCATTGTTGTAGCTTGAGGCGGGTAATGTCTGTGCAACCAAGTGGCGGCTAACATCTTGTTCATTGCGCTTGATATTCGGTTGGGCAAGATAGTAAGTATATGCAAGTACCGCCGTAAGTACTATGCTGAATATCAACAAGACTCCGGCTGCGCGTGCGGCGGCGCGTGCAATGGTGGTCATGATTGCTTATCCTTGTGACCATACACCGCAGGTTGGGTGTAGCTGTCGATAAGTGGGACGGCAATATTCATGAGTAAAACAGCAAACGCAACACCGTCAGGATATGCGCCTATTATGCGGATCAGATAGGTGAGGATGCCTATCCCTGCGCCGAATATTAATTTCCCTCTGGGAGTCGTTGCACCGGTGACTGGGTCAGTCGCGATAAAGAATGCACCTAGCATCGCGCCGCCAGTCGCCAAATGAAACCATGGCGATGCATAATGCGTGGCGTCAAGCATATAAAAAATACCTGAAATTATTCCCAGCCCTGCCAGGAATGCAACCGGAATGTGCCAGGTGATAATCCTTGCCAGCCACATGTAAATGCCGCCTAGCAAGATAAACAGCGCAACTATTTCACTACCTTGCCCACCGAATGTGCCAAAAATAGGCATGTGGGTAATTTCAGCGACGCTGCGATTAAGATGCAATTGTGTTCGTAGTGTATCGAGTGGCGTAGCGGTGCTAATGGCGTCCAGGGTGGTGGAGAGGGTGCCGTTAAAAATATACTGTATCGCATCAGTAAGCCCCAGTTGCTGTCCTGCCAATACGGTTGGTGCAGCCCAGTGTGTCATTGGCACTGGAAACGAAATAATTAAAATTGCATAACCTACCATCGCTGGATTAAAGAGATTGTTGCCTAAACCACCATAAAGATGTTTGGCGACAATAATGGCAAAAAACAATCCGACAACGATCAGCCACCAGGGTGCAATAGATGGAATGGATAGTGCCAGTAGCCAGGCCGTTACCAGTGCACTACCGTCCATTAAATAGGGTTTAACTGGTAAGCCACGTAATTTGAGCGCGGTAGTTTCCAACACTAAAGCGGTGACAGTTGCCAGCGTTAGACTGACCAGTATGGCTGGACCAAAATACCAGACATAAGCGATGATGGCGGGAATAAGCGCCAGTACTACTTTGAGCATGATAATAGAAACGCTGGTTTGCTGGCTGATATAGGGCGATGAGGTCATGATGGCTCGGTCGGAGGTTGGGTTGTTGCTTGATTAGCCTTGGCGCGCTCTATTGCGGCCTGTATCGCTGCTTTTTTTGCCGCCGTGGCAGGGTCGTCAGATGACGTAGCTGCAGCGGGTTTGGCAGCAGCCTTCTGTGCCAATTTTTCAGCGCGTTCCTTTTTTTCGCGCTCTATGCGTGCTAATCGGGTTTCGTGTCGCTCACGGGCATGGTCTGCAGCCTTGTGTTCAGCCAGATTGGCAGCTATTTCACTTTTGGCATAGCGGTAGTATTGCACTAGCGGTATATGGCTAGGGCAGACATAACTGCAGCATCCACACTCTATACAGTCAAAGAGGTTATATTTCTGCGCTTTATCAAAATTTTTCGCGCGTGCGAACCAATACAGTTCTTGCGGTTGCAAGTCAGCAGGGCAGGCATCGGCGCATCGCGTACAACGTATGCAAGGCATTGCCAGCGGAGCAGGTGGGAATAGGGTTTGGGATTTGACCAGTATGCAATTGGTTGCTTTGACTACAGGCACATCAATGCGCTGCAAATCTATTCCCATCATAGGGCCGCCCATGACATAGCCGCTGACCTTCGCAGGATGGCCTTGTCCAAGCTGAACTAACGCATTCATAGGCGTGCCAATTAACACGTCAAAATTACGCGCCTGTTGAACATTGCCCGCCACCGTAACTATTCGGGAAATCAGCGGCTCACCATGGTTGATAGCGCGATGTATGGCGTATGCCGTGCCGACGTTAAATGTGGCAACACCCACATCGGTAGAGCGGCCACCTGAAGGTACTTCTTTCCCGGTAATGACTTTAATCATTTGCTTCGCACCACCACTGGGATAGAGCGTGGGAATGACAGCAATTTCGACAGGAAATTGACATTGTGCAGCAGCCTGTTGCATCGCGATGATGGCTTCAGGTTTGTTATCCTCTATACCGACTATAACGGTTTCGGCACGGAGCATAAAACGCATGATTTCTACGCCAGCCATGATGCCAGTTGCGCGTTCACGCATAGTCATGTCATCACAAGTAATCCATGGTTCACATTCACCACCGTTAAGTAACAAGGTTTGTACTTTTTGCGGGACACCAGGATTGAGTTTGATAAAGCTGGGGAAAACTGCACCACCTAGCCCGGCAATGCCCATGTCGCGGAGTCGGTTGCGCAAAGCGCTGGCATTCAAATTTCGATAATCAATCGGTTGCCGTTCGCACCATTCATCTTTACCGTCGGTCGCAATGACGATGGCATTGTCCACCAAGCCTGATGGGTGTGGCATGGGATGCATGCCTATATGTGTAACTGTACCGGAGCTGGGTGCGTGTATCGCGGCAGAAATATAACCATCAGCTTGCGCAATAATTTGCCCTTTTTGTACATATTCACCGATGCTGACACAGGGTTTGGCAGGGTGCCCTATATGTTGGCGGGTGGGTACGATGAGTTGCGCAGGGATAGGCGCAATGGCAATAGGAAGCTGAGTAGAAACCTGCTTATGTTCTTCGGGATGCACACCACCATGAAATTGATAAAGGGTACGACTCATGACACGGCTTTCAGTTCGACGATGGGGTATTTCCATTTCCAGGTGCTGACAGTTTCTTTGATGGGTTCCATCGTTATGCAGTCCACTGGACACGGTGCGATGCACAATTCACAGCCTGTGCATTCTTTGGCGATGACTGTGTGCATTTGCTTAGCAGCACCTAGAATGGCGTCGACTGGACATGCTTGTATGCAAAGAGTGCAGCCGATGCATATGGCTTCATCAATTACTGCGACTGATTTGGGTTTGGGTTCACCAAATTCGGCATTGAGGGGTTTGAATTCCACCCCCATTAATTCAGCTAATTTGCGCGCACCCTCATCACCGCCAGGGGGGCATTGGTTTATATCGGCTTTCCCGCTTGCAATAGCTTCCGCATAGGGTTTGCAGCCAGGATAGCCACATTGACCACATTGAGTCTGTGGGAGTATGGCATCGATTTTTTCAACAATAGGGTCTTCTTCGACTTTGTATTTGATTGCAGCAAAACCTAATGCCGCACCAAGCACGATGGCGAGACCAGCCATCACTAATAAAGCAGCAATCATTTATTTCACCATGCCAGCGAAACCCATGAAGGCGATACTCATAATGCCAGCTGTAATCATGGCAATGCTGGTGCCACGAAAAATAGTGGGTACATCGGCGCCATCTATCCGTTCACGCAAGCCTGCGAATAAAATCAGAACCATGGAAAAACCAACCGCGCCACCGAAGCCAAACAGTAATGACTCAATAAAGTTATGATTTTGTTGCACGTTCAGTAACGGTATGCCCAATACCGCACAGTTTGTTGTAATGAGAGGTAAGTAGATGCCGAGTACGCGAAATAATACAGGACTGGCTTTGCGTACATACATTTCAGTAAAGCCAACGATGCCCGCAATCACTACGATAAAAGATAGCGTACGCAAATATCCTAATTCTGTACCCAGCAAGTAATGATTAATCAAATAACTGGAGCCTGATCCCAATGTCAAAACAAAAGTTGTTGCCGCACCCATGCCGATAGCAGTTTCCAGGCTTTTAGATACCCCCATAAAAGGGCATAAGCCGAGTATTTTTGCCATCACGATGTTGTTAACAAAAACTGTTCCAACTAGAATGATTAAATAGCTTTGATAGTCCATAACTGTAGTGTTATTGCATAGAGACTGGATTATCCGTTGCTGGCGATAGTTTTTCAACCATATAACGTTAAAGGTCTAATTTATTTGATGTTAGCTGACGTATTGCTGACTATGTTTGGGATTAAAGTCGTATTTATTGACGCTGGAATGGCGATGAAACTGGTCGCAGTATTAGGTAAAAATAACTCAGTTCGGGGTGGTTCAACATCGGCTTCAAATTGAACAGCTTGCCTGATCAGTTTGTTGGACAGCTTAGGTGGATAACTTGGTGTGTTGAGTGTCAGTGCTTCATCTATTTGCAGCCATAGGTCGCGTATGTCATCGGACTTCTCTGACCAAAGTGCGATGGTGTAGTGTGGATCAGCACCTATTGCCCAGTTGTTGTCGCTAATTAGTGTGAAATAACTAGTTCCATCACGATTTGGAGTGAGTATGTCATTAATAACGCTGCTGGTAGTGTCTGAGTAGACGCGGGTGGGTAAACCTATCCCGCCTGGGTGAAAACTGGCTGGATAATAAAGACCATGATTCGCCAGCATTTGATATGCATTAGCAAGGGCAAGTAGTGTGTTACTGCTTGGGTTCAGTTTGAGTGACTGGAGTTGCTGGTTCCATTTCGTATGGTCTAATTGGGTTAATACTTGTTGTGTCGGTAATGCTAAAGCGTTGGAGAGCGCAGTGCGTACGCTGACCCAGTCACGAGACGGTGGGTTGGGTGCATAGACGGATAGTTCGGTATTAAATATCAATGGCGTATTATCGAACAAGCTCGCTGCCGTTAGTTGCTTTTGATTGATCGCTGTTGCGTAAATGTAAGGAAACAGCGCAACTCCGTTGTCATGCGGGGCGACAACTTGGTTTGTGGCGCTATCGGTATTAACGTAAGCCAGTATTTCTGCAGTTTTGTTATCCAGTATCACTGCGGCGGTGGAAGACGTTTGTGAGAGTTGCTGGATGAGTTTAACTTGTAACCCGTAATCTAAACTGGAGAGTACGTTCTGGTGGCTGTTGGCGAGCAATTGCTGAGCTACTTCTGGTGCTATCTGAGGATGGAGATTAAGTTTGGGGGATGTGCCGAGTTTGGATAGGCTGGTTTTTTGTATGTCCGCACAGGGTGTATGGCTGTGTGTCAATTGGAATGCGACGCCACATGCACGTTGTGCAACAATGTCGGCTGGTGCATTCGGTCCGCGTAATAAGGCCGCTAATATACTGGCTTGAGTAGTAGTGATGTGCGTTGGTGTAGTATCAAATAAGGCATTGCTGGCAGCATGTATGCCGATGATATTGGCGCGGAAATCAACTAGATTGAGGTAGGCTTCGAGTATCTGGGCTTTGCTCCAGTGTTTTTCCAATTGCTGAGCGGCTTTGATTTGCCGCCATTTTTGACCATAAGTTCTGCCTCCGGTGCCACGACTGAGGCTGGGGTCAAGCAATCCAGCGAGTTGCATTGTCAGTGTTGATGCGCCTCTGTGTGTATTGTGGATCAGATTTTCCCACGCAGCTCCCGCAATTGCGCGCCAGTCCACGCCTTGATGTTGATAGAAGCGTTGATCTTCTGAAACCAGTAGTGCATTGAGCAGGGCAGGGGATAATTCATTCAGGCTTACCCAGGACAAGCGCTGTTGTTGTGGATGGATGAGTTGTTGATTTAATACTGTCCCGTTTCTATCCAGTAGGTCAATTACGCTACTTGTATATTGCGCACGAATTTTAGTAAAACTAGGTACGTTCGCCGCATAACTGGCGGCGCTCAGTAGATAGATCAGGCAGAAGCAAGCGTATCGATACATTCTGATATGAGCTGTGGGCCGCGATAAATGAGTCCTGTGTAAAGTTGCACCAAACTTGCACCCGCGTTGATTTTGTCAAGCGCGTGTTGTCCTGTGCTGATGCCGCCAACACCGATGATGGGAATTTCGCCAGCTAATTGTGTACTTAGTTTCTGGATGATGCGTGTGGATGATAGGCGTACAGGTTCGCCTGATAATCCACCTGTTTCATTGCCATGAGGCAGGTTGCTGACATCGCGTCGAGATAAAGTGGTGTTAGTTGCAATTACACCATCGAAGTGATGCTGTTTTAATAACCGTGCAATGTCGTGAATTTGTGCATCGTCCAAATCGGGCGCGATTTTGAGCGCGATAGGGACATAATGACCGTGCGTATCACTCAGTCGCAATTGTTGGGCTTTGAGCTGACTCAATAAGTCTGATAACGCATCGGCAGATTGCAAATCACGCAGATTTTTGGTGTTGGGTGAGGAAATGTTTACGGTTACATAGCTGGCGTGGGGATAAACTGCGGACAGACAGGTCAAATAGTCTTCTGCGGCGCGTTCTATCGGCGTATCAAAGTTCTTGCCTATATTAATGCCCAGTATGCCTTTGAATTTGGATTTTTTTACGTTACGAATAAGTTGCTCAACACCATCGTTATTAAATCCCATGCGGTTGATAATTGCCTGTGCTTCGGGGATACGGAATAAGCGCGGCTGTGGATTACCGGGCTGAGATCGAGGGGTAACTGTGCCTACTTCAATGGAGCCAAATCCAAGTGCAGCGAGCGCGTCAATGTAAGCGCCATTTTTATCTAGACCCGCAGCCAAACCGACTTGATTAGGAAAATCCAAGCCCATCACGTGTGCAGGTTTTCCCGGTTTGGTAGATGTAATCAGTGAGGTGAGATGTAATTTATGTGCGATGGATAATGCATTTAACCCCGCATGGTGCGCGGTTTCGGCATCTAGCTGAAAGAATAATGGGCGAAGTAGAGAGTACATGCTGGTATTGTAATCGTTAAACTAAAAATCGCCATGCTAAGATGGCGATTTTTAGTGTGGACGGTTTATTTTTTTGCCGTACGACGTAAGCGCGATAATAATCGTCGCGCTAACTCACCGAACAATTCGGTTTGCGTAGGGTGAGGATGTATGGCTTGCGCGACCTGTTTTAAAGTCATGCCCGCTGACACCATCATTACGGCTTCGCCAATTAAAGTATCGGTATGTTCAGTGAGGAAATGCACGCCAATGATTTTTTGGGTCGCTTTATCAGCCACCAGTTTAATCATGCCGTGAGTTTCGCCAGTAATCATCGCTTTCGCATCAATACTCATAGGCATTTTTGCCTCTACTGCATCGACACCACGTTCTTTGGCTTGAGCTGTAGACAGACCAACAAAGCCTGCTTGTGGGCGACTGAAGGTCACACCGCAATCGAGGTCTTGATTATATTCATGGTCTTCGCCGAGTAAATTACTTGCTGCGACACGGCCTTGTGTTGCTGCGGTGTGAGCTAACATGTAGCCACCGATAACATCACCCACTGCGTAGATATGTGGCACGCTGGTGCGACCACGTTTATCTGTCTTGATCGCAGCGCCATCTAATTGCACGCCAGCATTGGCGAGATTTAAGCGGCTGGTGTCAGGACGTTTGCCTGTTGCCATCAGCACGTAATCGCAATCAAATATCTGCGCAGTCCCCTCGCTGTCGGCATAACTCACTTGCATTGCGCCAACTTTGCCTGCGATTTGACCAATTTTTGCGCTGGTGACGACGGTGAATTCTTGCTTGAGTATGTCGGTCAGTTGTTTCGCGATTTCATCTTCCACTTCTGCCAGGATGCGGTCTTTGGCTTCGAGCATCACGATTTCAGTGCCGAAATCACGGAAGATTTGCGCCATTTCCACGCCGATAACGCCGCCACCGATAATCGCCATTTTCTTGGGTGGAGAAGGTAAGTTCCAGATAGTGTCAGAGGTAATGACGCCACCCGAAGTTAAACCATCCACCGCGCCAGGAATAGGTGGAACGAAAGGTGGTGCACCGGTAGCAATCACTGCAGCACCAAAGCGCAAGGTGTAAGCATCGCCTTGCGGTGGCTGGATGTGGATGGTATGGTCGTCAATAAACGATGCGTAACCTTCGCGTACATCAATCTTCACACCCTTGTCAGTTTTGAGTGCTAATTCACCACGAGTCTGTAATATGGTTTTGCGGTGGTTTTCTAGCTTAGCCCAGTCCAGTTGTGACTGGTTAGTACCATTTACGCCTTTGTCAGCATCATGTGCGCGATCACGAATGATGTCAGCACTGTGTCGCCAAGCTTTCGATGGGATGCAGCCACGCCATAAGCACTCACCACCTGGCAGCGGCGCGTTATTAATCATGGCAACCTTAACGCCATGTTCAATCAAATCGCGTGCACAGTCTTCGCCGCCAGGGCCGCCACCGATAACGACAACGGGGAAGTCCCATTCGCCTGCAGGAATAGGCGAAGTTGGAGCAACATCCATCCAGCTTTCAGGTTGTTCAATGATTTGCTTGAGGTCAGCCAAATACGCCGCTACGTGTGCGCCATTGACGACACGGTGGTCAGCAGTGATATTCACCGGCATACCGTCCGCACCAGTTGCTGCAATAGCCATAATGGCGGCAATGCCAGGTGTAGGGATTGCGGTGAAGTGGGTGACGCCAAACATACCCATATTGGATATGGTGAAAGTTGGGTTGGCATATTCAGCTGGTGCCAATTTGCGTGTGCGCGCGCGCGGCATTAAATCAGTCCATGCGGCTTGTAAGTCTTCCAGTGATTTTTGTTCTATGCCACGCAATATTGGTACGACCAGACCACCGCCGTCAGCAGATACTGCGATACCAAAATCATGATTGCTGCGTTCAACTATTTTATCGACAGGCTGATAGCAGTTGTTGAGCGTAGGATGCTTGAGCATGGCGATAGAGCAGGCTTTGGCAATCGCAACCGTCACTGATACTTTGCGTGCTTTAGCGGCAGCAATAAGCTTTTCTGGCTTGATGTTGAATGTGACATCAAACGTAGGTAGCGTGAGTGATGCAGTCATGGAATGCGATACGGCTTTTTCCATCGCTGTCATGTTGCGACCATTACCGGGTACTTCAACCTGCGGTAATGAGTGGGCAACTTCTTTCATGCTTGGACGTGCTGAGAGCACGTCGTTAGCGACAATCACACCTTGAGGGCCGGAGCCACGAAGTTTGCTTAAATCCACACCCATAGAGCCTGCAACCTTACGTGCATAAGGGCTGGCGTATTGCCCGGTAACGCGTGCGGCAGGGATTGCGCTTGGGTTCAAATTGGGTGCTGATGTATTGGTTGTCACAGCAGCAGTAATGACAGACTTGTCTTTTTGATGATGTGCTTCAACGACTTTGTGTGCCGCCGATAGTGTGACTTCGGTATCGCTGACTAAAGCTGCATCTGCAACGATAAATGCCATAGGGTGACCTACGACTATCGTGCTGCCCACGCCTGCGACTGGACCTGAAAGAAAGCCTTCCTGGAATACTTCGACATCCATAATGGCTTTGTCGGTTTCAACAGTAGCTACAATATCACCGCGCTTGATGGTGTCGCCGACCTGTTTTTCCCAAGTGACGACTACACCTTCAGTCATGGTGTCAGATAGTTGCGGCATGACGATGGCAATGCCAGCGTTGTGGGGTACCATTTCGGTTGGTGCGATTTCGGTGACGGTTTCATTCACCGCAATATTCATATCACCGAGTGTGTCGGTGATATAGCCCATTGCACCTGCAACAGCAATGGTTGCGCCTACATCGGCAAGTGGGCCAGCGAGATAACCCGCTTTGAATACTTCCACATCCATAATGGCTTTATCGGTTTCGACGGTAGCGACGATATCGCCACGTTCGACTTTATCACCGATGTTTTTTTCCCAGGTAACCACGACACCTTCAGTCATGGTGTCGGAAAGTTGTGGCATGGTGATGACGTAATGTGCAGACATGCTGAAATCCTTAACTCGTTGCCCTGAGTAGCTTGCGCCACTCAGGGGGACGTTTGCGACAGAGGGGGGTTAAGCCTTACCAAACAACTTGAGCACGGCGTTAACAACGTCATCGTGATCAGGAATGGCGGCCATTTCCAGTTTGTGATTATATGGCTGTGGTACTAAAGCTGAGTGGACACGCACGGGTGCTGCGTCTAACTCAAAGAAACACTCTTCATTGATGATAGCGATAATCTCAGAACCTACGCCTACAGGTGCCTCATCTTCTTCAGCAATCACAGCACGATGAGTTTTGCTGATGGATTTTTTGATACCTGCGCGGTCTAGCGGTGCAAGTGAATACAGGTCAACCACTTCAGCAGAAATGCCGTATTGCTTCTCTAGTATGTCAGCGGCTTTTAAGCACCAGTGCACAGAAATATTATAGCCGAACAGGGTAACATCAGTTCCGCTACGGGTAACTTCCGAGCCTTCTAACGGATGAAAATACTCTTCATCAGGTACTTCGCCCTTCATGTTGTACATGAGTTCGTGTTCATAAATAAACACAGGATCATCACTACGCACAGCAGATTTTAACAAGCCATATGCTTGCTTAGGATTGGATGGGGTAACTACGCGTAAACCGGCTACTCCCATAAATACTTTTTCCATCCGGGCTGAGTGTTGCGCGCCGAGTTGATGCGCTGTACCACCAGCAGAGCGGAATACACACGGTGCCGTGAGTTGGCCGCCTGACATGTAACGTACTTTAGCGGCGGAGTTGAACATCTGATCCATTGCCAACCAGGCAAAGTTAACCGACATGATCTCAATAATAGGGCGGATACCAACAAAAGAAGCGCCGATACCTAAACCCGTATAACCGCCTTCTGAAATTGGGGTGTCCATGACGCGTTTTTCGCCATATTTTTCATATAAATCTTTGGTTGCTTTGTAAGTGCCGCCAGCAACGCCGATGTCTTCACCCATACAGATAACGAGTGGGTCGCGCGACATTTCTTCATCATGTGCACGGCGTAAGCCTTCCCAATACATCATTTCAGCCATGTTTATTCCTTTAATCTGCTATTTTTTAAGCAATATGATTGCTGTTATGCCAATACGTATTTTTCTAGATCAGCAACATTAGGTTCTGGTGATTCTTCAGCAAATTTAATCACTTCATTTTCGATGTAATCATCGGTGGTTTTTTCAATTTGCGTAAATTCATCCATACTTAATTCGCCTGCCGCGATTAAACGATCGCGCAGGATGTTGATAGGATCACGTTTTTTCCATTCTTCTTCTTCATCACGGCTGCGGTAACCGCGTGAGTCAGACATGGAGTGACCGCGATACCGGTAAGTCATTAACTCCAGGAAATAAGGACCTTTGCCGCTACGTACGTAATCAACAGCGGTTTTGGCATATTCGTAAACGGTGTCGATATCTTGACCATCACATTGCGCGGCTTCGATATTGTATCCGCAAGCACGTTTGTATTGATCAAGCACTGCGGTTGAGCGGTGGATAGCTGTACCGATACCATATTGATTGTTTTCACAAACGAACAGCACTGGCAAGTTCCATACTTTTGCCATATTCAAGGTTTCGTGGAACACACCTTGGTTGTTTGCTGCGTCGCCCAGGAAGCAAATAGCGATTTCATCACCGCCTTTGAGCTGTATGCCCTTGGCAATACCAGCAGCGAGTGGGAAAGGGCCGCCAACTAACGCGTAACCACCCATGAAGCGATGGGCTACGTCAAAAATGTGCATAGAACCGCCACGGCCTTTGGAACAACCGGTTTCTTTGCCATAAAGCTCAGCCATGACGGCTTTAGGATCAGTGCCGCATTTCATTGCGTGGACGTGATCGCGATAACCTGTGATGACATAGTCATGACCAGGGCGAGCGGCTTCCATTACGCCATTGCAACAAGCTTCTTGGCCAGGATAGAGGTGGAGGAATCCGCCAATTTTACGTTCTATATAAGCTTGATAGCAGCGCTCTTCAAAGCGGCGATGTAGCACCATTTCACGCAACACGCGCTTTTTGTCATCCAATGTCATTTATGTATTCCTTGCAAAAACCAGAGTTTAATATAACGCAAACCCTGTCATTATCTGATAAACGCAGTATCAGGTCAAAGTATCATCTGCATAATTAGGCAAAATAATTACTTCTATCTCGGTTTTTGGGCTGGATAGGTTAAAATATAAAGATTATTTTTCATTGAAAGCACTTATGTCAGGGAGCAGCATAGGTAATTTATTTTGCGTGACGTCATTTGGTGAGTCGCATGGTGCAGCGATTGGCTGTGTTGTGGATGGTTGCCCACCTGGCATGGCATTGACCATGGAAGACATCCAGTTAGAATTGGATAGACGCAAGCCTGGCACGTCACGTCATGTCACGCAGCGTCGTGAATCGGATACGGTGGAAATTCTTTCCGGAATATTTGAAGGCAAAACTACGGGCGCACCCATTGCTCTGTTGATACGTAATGAAGATCAGCGCAGTAAAGATTATGGCAATATCGCTGATACTTTCCGTCCGGGACATGCTGATTACACCTATTGGCATAAATATGGTATCCGTGATTATCGCGGAGGCGGGCGTTCGTCAGCACGGGAAACAGCTGTGCGCGTGGCCGCTGGAGCGATTGCGCGCAAATGGTTGTTGGAGCGTTATGGCATCGTTATTCGTGGCTACATGGCGCAATTGGGCCCGATAGAAATCCCTTTTAAATCCTGGGATGCCGTGAGTGAGAATCCGTTCTTTGCGCCAAATGCTGAGCTGGTTACTGAATTAGAAACTTATATGGATCAGCTGCGCAAATCAGGTGATTCTGTCGGTGCAAAAATTACCGTGGTGGCAGAAAACGTGCCTGTGGGTTGGGGCGAGCCTGTTTACGACAGGCTGGATGCAGATTTGGCTTATGCGCTGATGAGTATCAATGCGGTAAAAGGTGTAGAAATTGGTGCAGGCTTTGCATCTGTCACACAAAAAGGTTCCGAGCATGGCGATGAGTTGACGCCAGCGGGCTTTTTATCTAATCATGCCGGTGGCGTATTGGGTGGCATTTCGACAGGTCAGGACATCGTCGCGCATATCGCCATCAAACCGACTTCCAGTATCCGTTTGCCACGCAACTCTATTGATAAAGCGGGTAACCCCGTCATGGTGGAAACACACGGGCGTCATGATCCGTGTGTGGGCATACGCGCAACGCCTATTGCTGAGGCCATGCTAGCCATTGTATTGATAGATCACGCGCTCAGGCATCGTGGGCAATGTGCTGATGTGGTGGTCGATACCCCGCGTATTGCAGGTAAAGTTAAGTAAATCCTTAGCGCGATGACAGCTGTTATCGCGCTAACTTTGCAGCATGAACGTTTCCTATTCCAGTATGGCCATTTTTTTATCCGGCTATGGTGAATTCACCTTATCTAGATAAAATAGAACATTCATAATTCTCAGAAATACGACTTGTAATCCAGCAGCCACAACGTCTGTGATTATTGAGTCGAGTGAAATGCTAAAATATTAAAAAATCAATTTTTTGGTTGATGTGCCGATAATATTGCTATGCTATGACCTTACTAAAACCAACTTTACGACAATATCGGTATGCTGAATAATAAAGTCACTATATGGGCATGGATATTACTTATTTTTGTGTTTCTGTATATGGTTCAGCTCAGTGTTACGCCGTCTGCGCAACTTTGGCTGGCGGTGAGTGTATTTGCTGTGATGTTCGTGGTTCGAATATGGGCCAAAAAACCAGTTTGGCGACTGGTTTTTTTATCACTGGCAACATTGTTGACGTTGCGATATGTTTGGTGGCGACTTACCAATACGATTGGTTATTATGATCCAGCCAGTTTTATAGCTGCTATCGCATTATTGCTGGCGGAGTTATATGGTGTGTCGGTCTATTTATTAGGTATTTTCGTCAATATCAATCCACTCCACCGACAACCAGTTCCATTGCCTGCTGACACGGCTTTATGGCCTACTGTTGATATTCTGGTGCCAAGTTATAACGAACCACAGGATATGTTGGAAATTACCTTGTTAGCGGCACTGAATGTGCGTTATCCCCGTAACAAATTAAGAGTCTGCCTGCTGGATGATGGCGGCACGGTGCAAAAGCGTAACGACAGCAATCCAGTTAAGGCAGCTGAGGCGCAACAACGTCATGATGAGCTACAACATCTATGTGAGCGTATAGGGGCAAGTTATATCACGCGGGAACGCAATCTTCATGCGAAAGCGGGCAATATCAATTCAGCTCTGTCGCATCTTAATGGGGATTTAGTCCTCATTCTGGATGCCGATCATGTTCCAACGGTCGATTTTCTGGAAAATACCGTAGGTATCTTTGTAACAGATGAGAAGATGTTCCTGGTGCAAACACCGCACTTTTTTATAAATCCTGATCCCATTGAAAGGAATCTGGATTTATTTCGGGATATGCCAGCAGAGAATGAAATGTTTTACCGCGTTATTCAACATGGGCTGGATTTCTGGAATGCTGCATTTTTTTGTGGCTCCGCGGCAGTATTGCGCCGCAAATATCTTGATGAAATTGGTGGAATTAGCGGGGAATCCATTACTGAAGATGCAGAAACGGCATTGACATTACATGCTCGAGGTTATCGAAGTGCTTATATAGATATACCGATGATCGCGGGTTTGCAACCTGAAACCTATACTGGGTTTGTGGTGCAAAGGGTGCGCTGGGCGCAGGGCATGGTGCAAATTTTGATGTTAAAAAATCCATTGTTTCATAAAGGTTTGGATTGGTGGCAGCGTGTGAGTTATTTCAGCAGTGCATTTTTCTGGTTTTTTGCGTATGCCCGGCTTGTATTTGTGCTGGCTCCAGCTGCTTACCTGATTTTTGGTTTGCGTATTTATGATGCAAATATGCAAAGCTTCGTGGCGTATGCTTTGCCGCATGTGATAGCTGCTGTTGTCGTATCCGATTTCTTGTTTGGTAAAGTGCGCTGGACATTTATTTCGGAACTCTATGAATTGATGCAAGGTTTTTATTCCTTCCCAGGAATAGTCCGCGTACTTAGAAATCCACGTTCCCCAAGTTTTATGGTTACGCCCAAGGGAGAGCAGTTGGAAGATAATTTCATTACCAAACTTGCTGGTCCTTTCTACGCAACTTTTATCATTACGATTATTTCCTTGGCTATGGGCGTATATCGGTACCAGACTATACCGCTGGATAGGGATGTCATCAAGATTACCATGGGCTGGGAGATTTTTAACATGACTATCCTGATAGCCGCATTGGGCGCGTTATTTGAACGTCGGCAACGACGTGGGCAACCCCGTATGCCAGCAGATGTAAAGGCTCATATTCAGTTTGGTGATAACCCACAATGGTATGATTGCCAGATTAAAGATTTGTCAGCAGGTGGAGCTTTGATTAGTTCAAGCAATTTGAACGATAACATCACAATGCATGCAAGTGTGGGTCATCTACGTGCCTATAACCCGGCACTGCGATGTGAGTCTGAAATTGAACTGCGGTTGCGTCGCATGGTTAAGGATGAGCATGATGCAACTATGCTTGTCGGTGTTGAATTTGTCAGCCATTCTGAAGTTGATAAGCGCGAAATTGTTGGTATAGCATTGGGTGACAGTCAGCGCTGGGTGGAATTTCTGCAAAAGCGTTCCAGCAACCGCAAGAATATCTGGCAGGCATACTGGTTACTTATCTCGATAGGTTTACGCAGTTCAATCAGCCACGCTCGTGAGATTGTGCGTATAGGATTGTCATTCCTAATAGACGTTGTTATTAACATTCTGCTATGGGTGCTGCAGCAGATTGTTATTTTTTTCCGTACCCTGTTAAATTTTGCATTGTATCGAAATACTAAAACTTTGAGAAAAAAATGAAATCTATACAAAAATTAATCCTTATTTTCAGTGCGGCATTTATTTTTATTTCTAGTTCATGGGCGTTAGATACCGGTGTTAAGCCGTTGGCAGAGTATATGACGGAAAATAGGCCGATTGATTTACGTAATGCGACTAGTCAGTTTACCTTGACTATTCCTGTTTCAAAACGGGCACCTGTTCAGCAAGCGCACTTGCATTTGCGTGCAACGAATTCGATATCATTGCTAGGAGCGCGTTCTCAATTGGTTATTCTGGTGAATAACCAAGTCGCAGCACAAATTCCACTTAATCCAAAACAGCCTGAAATTGTGGCTGACATAGATTTGCCTGCAAGCGCATTGCGTGTTGGTTATAACAAACTGACTTTTTCAGTGGCGCAGCACTATACTGAAACATGTGAAGACCCTAGCGCACCAGAATTATGGGTGCAGGTAGATAGTGTTAAATCAACACTGAGTTTAACTGCCCCGTTGCGAGAATGGCAGCCACGTTTGTCCGAGTTGGCCGATGTGTTTGACCCAAAACTCAATGGCATGAAAAAGATCAACATTCTAACTGTTGGCAATAATACGTTAAAAGACACGGATCTTGCATGGGGTGGTCTTGTGTCGCAGGGAGTTGCCCTGCGCTTGGAATATGCTCCCTTGGAAGTCAGGCATCTATTCGCAATGACTGGGGAAAGTAATGCGACGGGGTTGTTCGGTCACCTTGATCAACGTAGTTTAATCGGTTTTGATAACATTTTACTTGGGACGCGTAAACAGCTCGCCCCATTCTTGCCCGCAAGTATCCTTGATCAGATCAATGATGGCTTTATGGGGATATATCACCTGGATGCGGATCCAAAACATTTTATTCTGATTATTTCGGGCACAACCGATAAGCAAGTTAGGACCGCGGCTGAAGCATTCGCATTACTGAATTTCCCTTATCCAGACAGTCAATATAGTCGCGTCAGTCGAGTGGAACTGCCTGTTGCGGCGGACTATGCAGCCCACAATACTGTTTATCCAAATGAGCACTATCAGTTTAAGGATCTGGGATTTCAGACGCATACTGTCCAAGGTATGTTTGCGGAAGCCATGGAGCTGAATCTGAACATACCTCCCGCTTTGTTTGCCAAGTCAGAAGATAAGGTTGAGCTGCATTTACGTTTTGCCTATGGTGCCAGTTTACGCAAAGACTCTGTGCTTAATGTTTTCTTGAATGATCATTTCGAGAATGTGATACCCCTGAAAAATGATGATGGTGGATATTTCCGTGACTATACCGTATCTATTCCACTTAACTCCTTTAAGCCAGGTGCTAATACACTTCGTTTTTCCCCCAGACTAATGCCGCTTATTACTGGTGAGTGCCAATCAATACAAACGGGTAACTTGTCATTGACGCTGTTTGATAACTCTCGTTTGGATATGCCCAACGCAGCATATTATGTCAGCATGCCTGACTTGTCCTTGTTTGCTCAGTCAGGCTTTCCTTACACAGTTAAAAGCGGTGGTGCTAATGTGACTTATTTTGTGCCATCTGCAGATAGTGATTCTGCAGCAGCAGCTTGGATGTTGATGGGGAAGCTATCCCAAGATACCAGAATGCCAATGTTTAACGCGCAAATTAGTAGCGCGCCGAAAACACAATCAGGGGAATGGGTGGTGGTATCGCCGCTCAAATCCATACCTGTTAGCATTTTGAAAAATGCGCCAATGACAATTGGTGAAATAACTCGCGCTCCTTATCCTATAGTAGGTGGTCAAAAGAGAGCTCCTTCCGATTTAGACTGGTCGCAACGTGTATTTGAGCTTTTCCGTGACCTGTTTGTTTTGAAAAAGGAAACTAATCTTGGGCAGGTTGCATATATCACGGCTACAGGGGCAGGGTTGGGACGTAATGCAATGGCAATGCAATATCAGGCACCATGGAATAACAATCGTACCATCACGCTGTTTTCTGCTGTGGACAGTCATACACTCGTAGAAAATGTGACGGATTTGATTCAGCCACAAAAATGGAGTCAATTGGCAGGTGACTATGCAATATGGCGTAATGAACCAGATTATATATTTACTCAGCGTGCGGGTGGTGAATACCTTTACGGTGAAGTGGGCTTAAGCTCGCGTATGGAATATTATTTTAATCGCCATCCCTTTTTCTGGGCGGGAACAATATTACTTGTGGTAATCGGGCTGGCGCTATTAACGCTCAGGCTGCTGATGCGTCATAAACGTCGGTATCATTCGAAGGTGAACGAGATTGCTGATGTTAAGGACTAAGATACTGCTTTTGTGTGTGGGCTTGTTGTTGTCGGGTGGTGTGCTGGCAAAAGATAGCTTCAAGTCCGCGTGGATACAATGGCAAAGCCAATTTGTTGATGCGGGTGGTCGGGTTGTTGACACTGGGCAACAGGGTATTAGTCACTCTGAGGGGCAGGGGATCGGTTTGATTCTGGCAGCGAGTGCCAATGATCAGGCAAGTTTTGAGCGTATTTGGGTCTGGACGCATCAGCATTTGCAGCAACGTCAAGATGCGCTGTTTTCTTGGCGTTGGGAACCGCTAACCCAACGGGTAAATGATGAAAATAATGCCAGTGATGGCGACATGCTGATTGCATGGGGGTTGTTAATGGGCGCTGAGCGTTTTAGACAACCTCAATGGCGTATTGAAGCAAAAAAAATCCTAGTAGATGTACGTCAAAAATTATTCCGAGTTAAGGAGAATCAGGTTGTAATTTTGCCAGGTAACCAAGGGTTTGAATTGTCTAATGGGCAAGTATTAAATCTTTCATATTGGATTTTTCCCGCATTTGCAAGCTTTGAACGGGCTGATCCAGCTCCAGAATGGAAGCAGCTACAAGATACCGGATTAGCATATCTGGATCGCGCCCACTTTGGCCGCTGGGGTTTACCACCCGACTGGTTATTTGATAATGGTAAAACCCTGACGCTGGCACCAGGACACACAGTTAATTCTGGTTATGATGCGATACGCATCCCGTTGTATTTGAAATGGGCGGGTTTGGCTACACCAGAACGTATGAAACCCTTTGTCGATTTCTGGCGATATTTTGATGGTGCGCAGTTCGTACCCGCCTGGACTAATCTACAAAATGACAGTATTGATAGTTACAATGCAGCACTTGGTATTGTTGCAGTCAAAGACTTGATACTGGGAAAACCATTGCCTGATCCCATGCCACTTAAAAACGAAGATTATTATTCAGCCTCATTGAAATTGTTGGTGTGGTTGGCAGCACATAGTCCTACACCACTATGAAAATAAAGTTATTTGCATACTTCATTACAATCACATTTTCATCGCTGTCGTATGCGCTAGATGGACAGGCGTCTTTGAACGGGTTGACTCAGGCCAAAACAGGCAACAAGTTGAAGAGTCGGGCACAGAGTGGACTGCTGCTGTTGCAGCAACAAGAGCAAAGTCGCTTAAGCTATCCTATCATGGACGAGATGGCTGAGGCTATCCAGCAAAATCAACCACCAACTAAACCGGACGAGCGCGTGTTGTGGGAAATGTTGCATCGCGGGCAATATGCCGTTTTGCAGACGGAATTGCAGCGTTTACACCAAGCATTTCCATCCTGGGTTCCACCTGAACAGTTCACTCGTGCACGACGGTCCAGCAGTACTAAAATAGCTGCTGGATATGCACAAAACAACCACTTGCACTTACAGTTAGCCTATTTTTTGGCGCAAGACCCAAATGATCCAGGTGTTATTTTTGCACGTGAAGTCGCCAGTTATCAGGCTGGTAACAAAGTTACACCATCTGAGAAGCTGGTTCAATTAACCGAGTCACGTAAAGATGTGGGTGTGGCGCGATTATTTGCATGGAATGCCCTTAATCATCAAGAGCTTGAATATGCAAAAAACTGGTTTGAGTTAGCATTGAAATGGGTGCCAGATGATCAAGATGCGCATTATGGATTAGCGTTAGCCTTATTCCAGGCAGGAAAAGCAGAGGATGCTTTGAAACAGATAGCGACAATCCACACTGTACCAGCAACGAATTTACGGGGTGAAATTTATTTTTCGCAGGGACTTGTTCGTTATCAGGCTGCGGATTATAGCGCTGCACAACAATTATTTAATCAGGCACGAGAACAAGGTCGTCATGGGCGCGATATAGAAATGATGCAGGCATGGTCAAATTTGCGGTTGAAGCAATATGATTCAGCATTGTCCACTTTCACAAAGCTATATCAGGAAAAACCCGATGTTGATGTTGCGCAAGGGCTGCTGGCTGCAGCACAAGCCAGTGGGCGGCAAGGGGAGTTGAACCGCTTGATCGGCGATAACGCAAGTGATCCATTGCGGTTGCTGATTAACAAGAACAGGCATGATTTTTTGCAACAGCAAGGTTGGATTTGGGCAGCGCAAGCATATGACAGGCAACCGGAACAAACAGGAATATCAGGTCCATGGGTAGGCGTCAGTATGTTGGGCTTTCGTCAAAAAAGCGGGGAGAGCGGCTTATCCAGATTACAAATAAGTCAAAGACCCAGTGTGGAAGGCTTGTTCGCATACGATAACAACATATTTAGATGGCGGCTAACGCAGTTGGATCTGAATAGTGGGGCGCTACCAACGGGTGCGCAATTTGGTAGTTATGGCGTGTCCAGCAAGTATGTTACCCAGCCTACTACACAAACGAACGGATTGGAGCCAAGTGCTCGGTGGCGTCATGAGGGTGATGGTCAGGCTACGCAAATTAGCATAGGAACTACCATGCTTGCTGGACCTGTTAAACCGACCCCTATTTTTGAGGCTACGTACGAATCAGTGAGCGAAACGCATAGTTGGTCAACTTCAATTTACCGAAATAGCGTACGTGATTCCCTGCTTTCAACAACGGGTGCTGTTGATCCATACACTGGTGTCGCTTGGGGACGCGTGGTGAGAAATGGCATTTCCTTGCAATTCAGTCAGACGCTCTTGCCAAAATGGCGTGCTAGTACGGCTATACGCGCGGAGCAATTGAGCGGAGAGCATGTGGCTGATAATACGCATATCGGTATAAATGCATCACTAAGCTATGATTTTGGCTGGGATGGATTTGCCTATGCGAGTATCGGTCCCGGTATTTCCTATGATAGTTATCAGCAGAATTTGAGTCATTTTACTTGGGGTCATGGTGGCTATTTTAGTCCTCAACAATTTACTAACCTAGGTTTGTCCGGCCAGTTTTTGACAAAGGAAGGTGGGAGATTTGTCGCTCGAGGGCAGGTTGGCATAGGATTTCAGCATGTAAAGGAGGCAGGTTCCCTCTGTTTCCCATTGCAGCCAGTGGTTGCTGTAACTGATTGTGGTAGCTATAGCGCTACTGATAAACAGGGAATAGGTGTCAATGTGGAAGGTTTGTGGAAATATGCAGTTACGCCTCATTGGCAGCTAGGTGGTGGCGTTAGTTTCAGGCATAGTCAAGACTATGTAGACACTAGTGTGTTGTTTTCTATTTATTATAGTTGGCCAGCACGTTCACGCTTATATCGAGCAGATTTGCCAGAATGGCAATTGAGTGAATTATTCTAACAATAGAGGATATGTTGTTGTAACTGCAACCAATAGAGTTGGTTGTTCGAATTGATGGGTAAGTTAGTATGAGTTGATACCTTCGTGAGGTTACTATGCGCTTTTCATATTTTGTTGAAAACTGGCTTATAACTACTGTGCATATGCTATTGAACGAGATTGGATGGTGGGATTAGAGTCACTTTAAGCCGGTTTGTCATCCAAATGGTTTCCGAAGTTTCTTGTAATTCCATGATTTGATTGTGTGTTAAATCTGAATTTTTATCGCTGTGTAACTATATGATTGCAAAAAATAAAATATCAATTCTTTTCGTCTGTATGGGCAATATATGCCGCTCACCGATGGCGGAAGGCGTGTTTACCCATAAAGCACACGAGATGGGGATGACGCTGGTAATTGATTCTGCGGGTACGCATGATTATCACATAGGTGCGCCCCCCGATCTGCGTGCGCAACAGACGATGCGGCGCGCGGGTTATGACATAGCTCAACTACGTGGTCGACAAGTATGTCAGGCTGATTTTGATAAATTTGATTATATTCTGGCGATGGATGAGGCGAATTTGCAAAACTTGCAAAAATTAGCAGGTGAGCACGCGCACAAGGTGCAGTTGTATTTGAATTTCAGTAAGCAATTCCGTGGTATGCCTGTGCCAGATCCTTATTATGGTGGTGAGCAGGGATTTACTCAGGTATTGGCTATGGTCGAAGATGCTGCGGATGGTTTGTTACAAACAATAAAACCCTGACCCAAGTAAGTATCGGGTTAGGGTTTTATATTACCAACGGCGGGTAAATTTTTTCCTGAAAGTAAAAAACTTGAGCTGCGGCGAACTTGTCTGTTCGTCGCAGTTTAATTTTTAAAGCTTGGTTTCGATCTGTACCAAAGGCGCTTCATCTTCATTGTTTTGTGCGCTTTGCTGTAAAGTCGTGCGCACACGCGGTGTTGTTGCCGTCATGGTGGGAGCTGGTTCGGCTGCTTCAACTTTAGTTACGGTTTCGACTTGCTGCAATGGCGCATCGATTACCGCTTCTTCAGTTGCTTTAACGCGCTGAGCGCGTGGCTTAGCAACAGGCTCAATGATACTCGTTGCTGGCTGCACAGCCGCAGTCTCTACCATTTGCAAGTCGGCGGCATCTGCTGATGGCGCCAGCAGCTCGGCTAACAGGCTGTCTATATTCGCTGTGCTGGCTGCTTTGCTCTCTACAACAGGCGCAATGCTCGGTGGAGAAGCTGGCTGAACGGTTGCTGGCGCAAATATATCCATTTGCGTTGCCACGGTCGTTGCTGAGGTAGTCGTGTCCATTGCGATACTGCTTGCTATTGGGGCAACAGTTGCTGCGACAGTTGGCACTTCTTCGGCTACTTTGACTTCGATCTGTTCAACAGGCATGCTTGTCTGTATTTCAACAGGCGCACTGCTTGCCTGTTCAATATCCGCAGTTGTCTGTACTGCCTCTGTAGTTTCGGTAGCGCTGGAGCCATCGCTATTAACCTGGTCAGGTCTGCGTTCACGACGACCGCCACGACGTCCACGGCGGCTGCGTGGTTCGCCATTAGGCCGTGGTTCATTGGCAGACGCGACATCGGTGTTTGTGGTTGATTCAGGCGCTGCGCCTTCCGTTGTTACCACCGCGTTGCTATCGACTTCTGGGCGTGGCTGGCGTGGTGGACGCGGCTTGCGTGTGTTTTCTGCTTTAGGCTTGTCAATTGCACCATCTGCTGCAACGTTGGCTGGCGCTGGACGTTCAGGACGTGGCGCACGTTCTTGGCGTGGTGGTCTGTCTGTGCGCGGCTCATTGCGGCTCGCTGGACGCTCTGCCAGATTGTCAGTTTTAGCTTCGGTACGACCATCTTCAACGCGATTATCCTTGCGTGGTGGGCGTGGCTCACCATTGCGTTCTCCGCCCCTGTCATTGCGGTTGCGATTGCGGTTGCGTGATTCGCTGGATGATGGCCGTGCACTAGGTTGCGTTACTACAGGAGCTGCTTCTACAGGTTTTTCATCGCTGAATTTTTGTAACCAGCCAAAGATGCGACCAATCAGCCCGGTTTTAGCCGCAGCTGTCGCACTGGCTTCAATTTCAGCTGATTTTTGCTCAACGATAGGTGCAGGCTGTGCTGGCGTGATGCCGCGCACCGCAGGTACTTGGGTTGAAGGCTTGGATTCTTTTTTGTTGGTTTCCGCCGGTGTGACTTCTTCGATGGTTTCGCTCAAGCGATAGCTAGGAGTGAGCATTTCCAGCGGGTTGATTTCATCATGACGCAAGCGGGTGATTTTATAGTGCGGTGTGACTAGGTGGATGTTAGGAATCAGCACAACGCTGACTTTCAGGCGTGACTCAATCGCAAAAATATCTGCCCGTTTTTCGTTTAATAAGAAGGTAGCAACATCAACAGGGATTTGTGCGTGTATAGCGCCTGTTTGGTCTTTCATCGCCTGTTCTTGAATAATACGCAAAATGTGCAATGCGGTTGATTCTATGCCGCGAATAAAGCCTGTGCCGTTACAACGTGGGCAAGGCATGTGGCTAGATTCGCCTAATGAAGGCTGCAACCGCTGACGGGATAATTCCATCAGGCCAAATTTGGAGATTTTGCCCGTCTGTACGCGTGCGCGGTCAAAATGCAGGGCATCACGTAAACGGTTTTCAACATCACGTTGATTGCGCTGACTTTCCATGTCGATAAAGTCGATCACAACCAGACCACCCAAGTCGCGCAGGCGTAATTGGCGGGCGACTTCTTCAGCGGCTTCCAAGTTGGTGTTAAATGCGGTCTGTTCGATGTCTGTGCCGCGTGTGGAGCGTGCAGAGTTTACGTCCACTGATACCAGTGCTTCGGTATGGTCAATAACAATTGCGCCACCTGAAGGCAGGGTCACTTCACGGGAGAACGCAGTTTCAATCTGGTGTTCGATCTGGAAACGCGAGAACAACGGTACATCGTCTTTGTAGAGTTTGACTTTGTGCACATTGCCCGGCATGACATGACTCATGAACTGATGTGCCTGTTCATATACGTCTTCAGTATCAATCAGGATTTCGCCGATGTCTGGCTGGAAGTAATCACGGATAGCACGTATGACCAAGCTGCTCTCTTGATAGATCAAGAATGCACCTTTTTGGCTATTGGCGGCGCCATCGATAGCACTCCAAAGCTGGAGCAGGTAATTTAAATCCCACTGCAACTCTTCAACGCCACGACCTATACCAGCGGTACGGGCAATGATGCTCATGCCCGCAGGGATGGTCAGTTGCGCCATGACATCACGCAGATCGTTACGCTCTTCACCCTCAATACGGCGCGAAACACCGCCGCCACGTGGGTTGTTAGGCATTAGTACAAGGTAACGGCCTGCCAGGCTGATGTATGTAGTAAGTGCAGCGCCTTTGTTGCCACGCTCATCTTTTTCAACTTGAACGATCAGTTCTTGGCCTTCACGCAATACATCTTGTATACGTGGGCGACCTGATTCCGCCGCATCGCCTGTATAGCAGGCGCGTGATAATTCTTTGAACGGTAAAAAACCGTGGCGGTCGTTGCCATAATCGATGAAAGCAGCTTCCAGACTAGGCTCTACACGTGTGACAATACCTTTGTAAATGTTGCTTTTACGTTGTTCTTTGTTGGCAGATTCTATGTCCAGGTCAACTAATTTTTGACCATCAACAATGGCAACACGTAATTCTTCTGCCTGTGTTGCGTTAAATAACATGCGTTTCATTTTTGTTTCTCTCCTGCGCGCATTACACAGGACGAAGCATTATCAGCACGGTTTAGTGCGGATACACAAGGTGTTTATAGACTGGTTGCAATCATAATGAACATCCAGGTTAATTCAGTTGTGTGTGACTTCATGGTGCGTGATTGGATCTTCGCTGGGCTGACGGGTGGGCTCTTATTGAACTGGGTAGGGTGTCGAGTTCACTGTTTAACTGGCAAAGTTATCGTGTTTCTTGTGTGCCAGTCAGCAGCTTTCGTGCCTTAACCCTTGAAGTTGGTCTGAGTCAGACGTCAGTTTGTATTCGCGCGCTCTGTGTTAAATCTTTTATCGCTACTTATGTGGAACCCATGTGCAATGCATGCATGGTTTTTCCGTTCAGGTATGCTGGGGTGTATAATTGCCGCCTCATACTCGCTTGTGGTTCCGGTGAGCGATATTAACCGGTTAATTTTACTTTTTGGCAATATAGCTGAAAAGATAATCTAAATCTTCTTAGTACTGCCTTTATAAAAGTAGTAACAGTATATTCAAAATGAATGATTTACGCAAAGAATCTGTCACTTTTGTGAAAGTGGATGAATCATCTGAAGGTCAGCGCATCGATAACTTCCTTGCGCGCCATCTCAAAGGCGTACCCAAAAGTCACTTATACCGCATTTTGCGTAGCGGTGAAGTGCGCGTAAATAAGGGCCGGGTGGACGCTGCGCGTAAATTGCAGTTAGGTGATGAAGTGCGCATCCCTCCAGTGCGTGTAGCTGAACCTGAGCACAAACCAGTCACGCACTTACCTAAAGGCGGTATGCGTTTAATGGATCATGTGTTGTATCGGGATGATGCCTTGCTGATAATCAACAAGCCTGCGGGCATGGCTGTGCATGGTGGTAGCGGAGTGAGTTTGGGTGTGGTCGAACAGTTGCGACTGGAACTGCCGGAATGTAAGTTCCTGGAGTTGGCGCATCGACTGGACAGGGAAACCTCAGGTGCATTGATATTAGCCACTAAACGTAGTGCCTTGGTTAAATTGCACGATATGTTTCGTGATGGTGGTATGGACAAGCGCTATTTGGCGCTGGTTTATGGGCAATGGAAAAATCCGCTACAACACGTCAAATTGCCATTGTTCAAGTATTTGAACGCTGAAGGTGAGCGCCGGGTCATGGTGCGCGAGGATGGTAAGGCGGCGCACACGATATTTCGATTGCAGAAAAACTGGGCTGAATTTAGTTTGCTGGAAGCGGAACTCAAAACTGGGCGCACGCATCAAATACGGGTGCATTTGGCGCATAGTGGCTTTCCAATCGCGGGTGATGATAAATATGGTGATTTTCCGCTGAATAAGGATTTGGCTAAGCGGGGGTTGAAGCGCATGTTCTTGCATGCTTGGCAATTAACTTTGCCGCATCCGTTGACCAATGAGGTATTAACCATTAGTGTGCCACTCCCTCCTGAATTACAAAATTTTATTGATAAGCTATGACCAGACAATTTGATTTGTTGATATTCGATTGGGATGGTACGTTGATGGATTCAACGGCAGCCATTGCCAATTCGATTATTGCATCTTGTGTAGATATGGGCTTGCCTGTGCCGAGCTTGGAGGAGGCGAGTCACATTATCGGTTTGGGCCTGACTGAAGCGATAGCAACCTTGTTGCCCAGCTTGTCTGAAGAAGATTATCCTGCCTTCACCGCGCGCTACCGTCATCATTTTCTTGGGCAAGATCATTTGTTGCCATTATTTGATGGTGTTGCGCAGACGGTGCCGCAATTACATGCGCAAGGCTACTGGATGACAGTGGCTACAGGCAAAAGCCGGCGCGGCCTGGATAGGGCGTTGGATCAAAGTCAGCTGCGCCCTTATTTTCATGCCACGCGCTGTGCTGATGAGGTTAATTCCAAGCCGCATCCAGATATGATATTGCAGTTGATGGACTATTGTGTCGTGCCACCCGAGCGCACGTTGATGATAGGTGATACCAGCCATGATTTATTAATGGCACAAAATGCGGGTGTGGCGAGTGTCGGAGTTGGTTACGGTGCTCATGCGGGGGATAGTTTGCAGGCATTTAATCCACTGTATGTGGCAAATAGTTTTAATGATTTGGCGTGGTGGTTAAGCACGAACGCTTAAGCTTATAATGCGCATCTTTTGAATGAATATGGGGAATTGAATATGTCTGATTCAGAAAAATCCGGTAATTGGGAGCGTGAAGTGCTGGAAAAAGTGGCATTGGCTGCGGTTAAAGAGCAGCGCAGTGCGCGCCGTTGGAGCATATTTTTCAAAACACTAGGTTTCGGTTACATATTTATTTTGTTGTTTTTGTTCATGAATTGGTCTGGTGATAACAAACTGGATATTGATGGTAAGCATACCGCCTTGGTTGAGCTTAACGGTACAATTTCTTCAAATGAGGTCAGTGCAGATCAAATTATCAGTGGTTTGCAAGATGCTTTTAAAGATAAGGGCACGCAAGGCGTGATTTTGCGAATTAACAGCCCGGGTGGCAGCCCAGTGCAGGCGGGACAGATTTATGATGAAATCAAGCGTCTGCGTGTCAAATACCCAACGATCCCGTTGTATGTAGTCGTTGATGATTTATGTGCTTCAGGTGGCTATTACGTGGCTGCGGCTGCAGACAAGATTTATGTAGATAAAGCCAGTTTGGTGGGATCTATAGGTGTGCTAATGGATGGTTTCGGTTTCACAGGAACCATGGGTAAGTTGGGCGTGGAGCGCAGATTACTTACTGCAGGCGTGAATAAGGGCTTTCTCGATCCGTTCTCCCCAGTGAACCCGCAACAAGAGGCATACGCCAAAGTGATGCTGGAACAAATTCATCAACAATTTATCCAGGCGGTGCGTGCAGGTCGTGGCACACGTTTGCACGAGACCCCTGACATGTTTAGCGGGCTGATATGGAGCGGTGAAGAAAGTGTACGTTTGGGTTTGGCGGATGGATTGGGTAGTACCGAGTCAGTCGCTCGCGATGTGATTCACGCTGAAAAAATTGTCGATTATTCTCCGCAAGAAGGATTTGCTGATCGCTTTGCGAAACGCTTTGGTGTTGAATTGGGCAAGAATATCAATCCGTTGGCTGCATTGAATACAGGATTGCGTTAATGTCTGTGTATCAACCTGTCTCCTGTGTGCAACATGAGCAACTGGAATTTGCTGTTTTGAAGCGCAAGCATTTGCACATCAGCTATGTTGATGGACAGCAGCAATCTGCGAGCGCCGACATTCTGCCGTTAGACGTCTACACTGAGGGTGCGGCAGAGTGGTTGAGGCTACAGCGTGCAGATGGCTGTGTTGAGATTATCAGGCTGGATAAACTTTTGTCAGTTAAGGAATTGGGCTGAGCGTGGACAATTCGCACGCGTTGGGACGTTTTTTAACGGAGGTTGAACGTAGAGCCTATCGACAAGCTGCTTTTGCGGTGCATGATGATCAGGCTGCATTGGATATCGTCCAGGATGCGATGATGAAATTGGCAGAGAAATATAGCAATCAACCGCCTGCTGAGTTCCCCATGTTATTCCAGCGTATATTGCAAAATACCATACGTGATTACTATCGTCGTCAAAAAGTACGGAATTATTGGGTAAAGGCGCTGTCTTTCATTACATCAGGTCGCAGTGCCGAGGACGATGAGGAAGTGCTGGAGTATGACCAGGCGGCGGACGAAAAAGACAGTCCGCTCAGTACGCTGGAGACGGGTAAGAATCTTGCTCATATTGAAGCCGCATTAGAAAAATTGCCAGCACGTCAACGCGAAGCCTTCCTGCTGCGTTATTGGGAAGACATGGATATAGCAGAAACAGCTCAAGTGATGGGTTGCTCAGAAGGCAGCGTCAAAACGCACTGTTCGCGCGCCACACATGCACTGGCTGCGCTACTGAAAGATATGAAGGAATAAACCATGAATAAAACCGATGATGTGATGGCAAGGAAAGTTATAGCTGAGTTAGATGCTGGGCTGGATAAAGTTCGCCCAGAAATTCTGCAGAAACTTCATGTGGCGCGTGAGCGTGCGTGCGCGCATGCGCGGCATAAATCTCATGCACATGTTGGTGTCGGACATAGTATGGCTTTGGTTGATAAATTGCGGCAGCACCGTGTCGCTGTATTAGGTGTGGTGTTGATGATGTTGCTGTTCGGCAGTTTAGTCATGTGGCAATATACCATGGACGACGAGGATGACACCGCTAGTGTCGATACTGAGTTACTTACAGGCGATTTGCCTGTTAACGCATATTTGGATGGGCATTTAAGTAAATGGGTCAGCAACGCTTCAGAATAATCGTCTTGTTATGCGGATTGATGTGGTCTGTATTTGCATGGTCTGCAAGTAAGATGGATGTGGCTGCGCCCGCTTGGCAGACGTTGACACCCGTACAGCAAAAAATTCTTGCGCCGGTCTCAGATGATTGGGCGAGTATGTCGAATTTGCAACGTCATCGTTTGTTAGCTATCGCTGCCAAATATCCGCAATTAAAACCTGAGGCGCAGCAGCGCTTTCAGAAACGCTTAACAACGTGGACTTCGCTCACCAAAGAGCAGCGTGAGCTGGCGCGGCAAAACTATAAGAAATTAAAGCAACTGCCGCCACAGAAGCAGCAAGCGGTGAAGCAAAAGCTGTTGGAAAAGCATCCGCCGTTGGAGACGTTGAATAAGCCCATCGCTGTGCCACCACCTGCTGCACCAGTATCTAATGCGATCCCGCAGTAAGTAAAGCAACGATTAGCTGTTGTACTGTCGTGAAATCAGCTATTAATAAGTATTCTGCACGCTAGTCACTTGTGGGAAAGTGCGGCGAACTATCTTCTCCACCACGTTTTTCAAATCCATCATCGAATTGGGGCAGCCCACACATGCGCCCTTGAGTCTGACTTTAACGGTGGTGTCTACTATACTCACCAATTCCAGGTCGCCGCCGTCGCGTAACAAAATTGCCCGTGCTTCTTCGAGTACTGTGGTTAATGCTTCAACAGTAAGTGGGGGTGTTTCACCATTGACGATATAAGGGCGGAGCTTGTCGATACGCGCCTGCTTTTGGGCAATGCGTGTTGCCAGCAGTGGATTGGTTTCTTCCAGCGCATCGAGTTCTTCTTCGCTATACCAGCGTGTTTCATCCAGTCCCATTTCTGCGTCACGTGCGGCTAATTCTTCAGCTGAAAAACGCAGTATGGGAATGACCTTATCGCCAGTCATTTAGCCTACCCACTTGCGTGCATTTTGGAATAAACGTAACCATGCACCATTCTCTTGTTGCTGATGCGGATACCAGCTGTTTTGTATTGCGCGGAATACGCGTTCAGGGTGTGGCATCATGATACTGAAGCGGCCATCATCATTGGTCACAGAAGTTAAGCCTAGTGCCGAACCATTCGGATTGAGCGGATAGGTTTCTGTGGCATTGCCTGCATGATCAACGAAACGCATCGCCGTATTTACTTGTTGCGCATCACCGGTCTGGCTGAAGTTCGCATAACCCTCACCGTGAGCAACTACCACTGGCATGCGACTGCCAACCATGCCATCAAACAAAATAGACGGGCTATCAGTGATTTCTACCATGGCAAAGCGGGCTTCAAATTGTTCGGATTGGTTGCGGGTGAATTTGGGCCAGTGCTGCGCACCAGGGATGATGGACTTCAAATTGCTCATCATCTGGCAACCGTTGCACACGCCGAGTGCAAAGCTGTCGGTGCGCTGGAAAAACGCCTCAAACTCGTCACGTGCTCGCGGATTAAACAGAATGGACTTCGCCCAACCTTCACCCGCGCCGAGTACGTCGCCGTAGGAAAAGCCACCACAAGCGGCAAAGCCTGGGAAATCAGCCAAACTCACGCGCCCTGCGATGACGTCGCTCATATGTACGTCAACTGCCTGAAAACCTGCGCGATCAAATGCCGCGGCCATTTCCACTTCACCGTTCACACCTTGCTCACGCAGGACAGCGATACGTGGTTTGTTGCCACCGATAACAATGGTCTGCGCTGGGTCAAACGTAAGATTGACGGTTAAGCCAGCATCATCACGCTGGTCGATGAGCGCATATTCGCTATCAGCACAGGCAGGATTGTCGCGCAGACGCTGGATGTGGTAACTAGTCGCGCTCCATAACTGTTGTGCTTCAACTCTATCCATGTTGATAATGGGCTTGTCGTTGCGCACAATCTGGATGTGGTCATTGTGGTTCAGTGTGCCGATAACGTGGAATTCGCTACGCAAGCCTGCCTGGAAAAATGCCTGCATGACTTCGGGCGTATGTTCACGTTTGACTTGTAAAACTGCACCCAATTCTTCATTGAAAAGCACGCCGAACACGCGCTCATGATAGTCCTGGTCAGCCGGGATGAGCGGCGCATCATCATCTTCAGTTGCGCCTTCAATTTCGATCTCTACCCGCGAACGATCCTGGCACAGTTCATCAGCGTCTATGCTGATGCCACAATGCCCAGCAAATGCCATTTCACACAAAGTCGCCCATAAACCGCCATCAGAACGGTCATGATAGGCAAGTATCTGCTGGCTAGCGTTGAGCGTCTGGATGGTCTCAAAAAAAGCTTTGAGCTGGCGTGGTGAATTGACATCGGGCGTCGTATCGCCGATTTGCTTATAAACCTGTGCCAGTGCAGAACCGCCAAGTCGATTACGTCCACAACCCAAGTCAATTAAAATTAAATCAGTATCGCCTGCATCGGTGCGTAATTGTGGCGTTAGCGTGAGGCGTGCATCAGGTGTCGGTGCGAAAGCCGTGATAATGAGCGAGAGCGGGGCAGTTACCGCTTTGCTCTCGCCGTCTTCCTGCCATGTGGTACGCATCGACAATGAATCCTTGCCGACGGGGATGCTGATACCCAAAGCAGGGCAAAGTTCCAGGCCAACTGCTTTGACCGTATCAAACAATGCGGCATCTTCACCAGGGAAACCTGCAGCCGCCATCCAGTTGGCAGAAAGTTTAATATCGCCGATTTTTTCTACGCGGGTTGCAGCAAGGTTGGTCAGTGCTTCGCCGATCGCCATGCGCCCTGAAGCCGGTGCGTTAATCAGGGCTAGTGGTGTGCGCTCGCCCAGCGCAAAAGCCTCACCTTGATAGGTGTCATAACCCATCGTCGTCACCGCCACATCAGCAACGGGGATTTGCCAAGGTCCGACAAACTGGTCGCGTGCGGTGTAGCCGCCTACGGTGCGGTCGCCGATGGTAATGAGGAATGATTTGGAGCCGACACTAGGCAGTTGTAATACACGCTGTGCGGCCTCAAGCAAATCGATATTACTGGTATTAATCGCGTCTAGCTGGCGTGTTACGCGGCTGACATCACGGGTCATGCGTGGTGGTTTGCCGAGCAGGATAGACATTTCCATGTCCACTGGTGTTTCTGGCAATAAGCTATCTTCTACGCGCAAATGCATGGCTTCCGTAGCCACGCCGACTACTGCAAACGGGCAACGCTCGCGCTCGCAGAACTGCTTGAACAGATCCAGTTGCTCAGGTGCGATCGCCAGCACGTAGCGTTCTTGCGATTCGTTAGACCAGATTTCGCGCGGTGCCATGCCTGACTCTTCCAGCGGCACATCGCGCAACTGGAAAGTTGCACCACGACCTGCACCATCAACCAACTCAGGGAAAGCGTTAGAAATGCCGCCCGCACCCACGTCGTGGATGGAAAGAATAGGATTGCCATCACCCAATTGCCAGCAGCGGTCTATGACCTCCTGCGCACGGCGTTGCATTTCCGGGTTGCCGCGTTGTACCGAATCAAAATCCAGGTTTTCAGCATTCGTACCCGTATCCATACTCGAAGCCGCGCCACCGCCCAAGCCGATAAGCATGCCAGGGCCGCCTAGCTGAATAAGCAATGTGCCCGCAGGGAACATGGTTTTGAAACAATGTGACGCGGCGATATTCCCCACGCCGCCCGCTAGCATAATAGGCTTATGGTAACCGCGCATCTCGCCAGCGCAACTTTCTTCAAAAGTGCGGAAATAGCCTGCCAGATTAGGGCGACCAAACTCATTGTTAAATGCGGCCGCACCCAAAGGACCTTCGATCATAATATCCAATGCCGATGCGACACGATCAGGTTTGCCATATTGCGCCGCATGGTCTTGGTAGCGTTCCCAAGGCTGAGTTAAATCAGGAATATTCAAGTTGGAAACAGAGAATCCACACAAACCTGCTTTAGGTTTAGAGCCTATGCCTGTCGCGCCTTCATCGCGGATTTCGCCGCCTGATCCTGTTGCTGCGCCTGGGAAAGGTGAAATAGCGGTAGGGTGGTTATGCGTTTCCACCTTCATTAAAATATGTGTCTCAGCCTGGTGATAAGCATATGAGCCATCTGGCGATGGATAGAAACGCGCGGTGTCATAACCCTCTATGACCGAAGAGTTATCCGAATATGCCACCACTGTGCCCTCAGGATGCTGGGCGTGAGTTTCACGTATCATGCCAAACAAGGTATGCGGCTGTGCTTCGCCATCTATTACCCAGCTCGCATTGAAGATTTTATGGCGGCAATGCTCAGAGTTTGCCTGCGCAAACATCATCAGTTCCACATCGGTAGGGTTGCGACCCAGACGGGTGAAATTCGTCACCAGATAATCTATCTCATCTGCTGATAACGCCAAACCTAAAGCCATATTTGCCGCAGCCAGCGCATCATAGCCACCCGCCAGAATATCCACAGTTGTTAGCTGTTTTGGTGGTAAATGGCGGAACAAAGCTTGTGCTGCATCCAAATCACCAAATATGACTTCAGTCATACGGTCATGCACATGCGGCGCAATTGAAGTTAAATCAGCTGTAGTCAACACCGCACCATCACGACGCTGGAATGTATAAGCAGTACCGCGCTCTATGCGTGAAATCGCCGTTAATCCGCAATGCTTGGCAATGTCCGTTGCTTTCGATGACCAAGGTGAAATAGTCCCAGGGCGCGGCACAACCAACATAATTGTACCTGGCTCAGGCGTTGCTATCGGCGTGCCATAAGTGAGCAGGCTGGCAAGTGTGGTTTTGGCTGCATCATCCAGCGGCGCGGTAGTTTCTGCAAAATGCCAGAACTGTGCTGCGATGCACTCATAATCAGGCAATAACTGCGCTAATTTATCAAGGCGAAATTGAGATAAGGCAGCAGAACCAGCTAAATGAATGATTTCGGACATAATGCAATGAGCAGGGCAAAGTAAAGGTTGAATTTTACCCGAAAATGGGTAGGGGTAATGTGGAATATCACGGGTAATGTTGATAATTAATGTGTCAGAATGAAGTTGGTTGGCACGATTTTATAACAAATATTGACATGATACAAAATGTAGGTAAGTATCAATAAATACCAACATTTAGTATCAAGCATGGACACTACAAAAATTTCTAAAGTTTTGAGTCTCGCTCAGGAAGCTGGGGTTATACGTCCTCGCGACCTTGCGTCAGATGGGATTCCTCGCGCCTATCTTGCCCGTCTCTGTCAGGCAGGTAAACTTCAGCGTGTTGGACATGGTCTTTATATGCTTGCCAATGGCACTATCACCACCAATCATAGCTTGGCAGAAGCTGCGAAACGTATGCCTAATGGCGTGGTGTGCCTGCTCTCCGCGCTGCGGTTTCATGGTGTAACTACCCAAGCCCCTTTCGAAGTCTGGATAGCGATTGATAACAAAGCGCGCGCTCCCACTGATAAGGGAACACCATTGCGAATTGTTAGGTTTTCTGGAAAAGCACTTCAAACAGGGATAGAGACGCATATGATAGACAGCGTGCCTACTAAAATTTACTCGCTCGCCAAGACAGTTGCCGACTGTTTTAAATTCCGTAATAAAATTGGCATGGATGTCGCTCTGGAAGCGCTCAGGGAAAGCTGGCGTACCCGAAAATACACTATGGACGAACTTTGGCATTATGCAACGATTTGTCGAGTGACAAATGTGATGCGTCCCTATCTGGAAACCCTGACATGAGCGTAGATCAACCCCGAAATCTTGCCGCCTCTGTGCGCCAACGATTATACAATATCGCAAAACGTAACGGTGAGGCGTTTGATCTTGTTCTCACGCGATATGCGTTAGAACGGCTCTTGTATCGGCTAGGGCAATCCGAATGCCACAATCAGTTCTTGCTCAAAGGTGCCATGCTGTTTGCCGTCTGGGACGGGGAGTCTCATCGTCCTACGCGTGACGTTGATCTGCTGGGGTTCGGTTCAGGTGAGCTTTCACACTTGGAAAAAACATTTCGAGATATTTGCCTGATACCCGTTGAGCCTGATGGTTTGGAGTTTATCGCAGACAATCTGCGTGCGATTGAAATTCGCGAGAATCAGGAATATCAAGGTGTACGAGTGCTATTTGATGCACGTTTGGAAAATGCCATTATCCCTATCCAAATTGATATTGGTTATGGCGATGCGGTTACACCAGCTGCAGAAGATATCACCTATCCCACTGTATTGGATTTTGCACCTCCTAAGCTACGTGCTTACCCGATCTACACCGTGGTCGCAGAAAAATTTCAGGCGATGGTCTGGCTCGGCATAGCTAATAGTCGTATGAAGGATTTTTATGACATCTGGATTATTCTGCGGAAATATCCGTTTGACGGGAACATATTGGTTAAAGCCATCACAGCTACCTTTGAACGGCGTAACACGCCTTTACCTGCCGCAGCGCCTTTTGCTCTGACACAAGCATTTGCCAGCGACAAAATGAAACAGATGCAATGGAAAGCCTTTTTGCAGAAAAACAAACTGTCAGCAGATAATTTAACGTTTGCCGACATCATTATGGCATTGCATGAATTTTTGATACCACCCATGCTTGCATCCATTAATGAATTAAATTTTGACGTCATATGGCGTGCGGGTGGTCCATGGCAAATTAAATCATTACAAAATTAGCGACTACTTGGCAATGCAAGCAATGTTGGTGGCTGGAGTCGTTGGTTGAAATCATCAGCTGCAATAAACGATTTTTTTGTGGTTAAAACGCTACGATGTTGGGTTGCTAAATGTATCTACTATTAGTGATGTTGCAGCTATGCCTCTGCACTTCAAGTAAAGTATGATGGCTAAAGGTAAAGTGACTGATCTGTTTTCATTGCAAATATAAACCTGAAGGTATAGGGGCATGAATATGACGAAATTAATTGCAGCGCTGTTCCTGATATTGTTGGCTTCCCATGCCGCTGCCAATCCTGCCGCATGGTATCAGTGGCGTAGCAAACTTAATGGTGATTTGGTGTGTCGGCAGACTTCGCCTGGTCCGGGCTGGGAAAAGACGACGGGGCCTTATCATGATTCACATTGTGAACACCTAGCTCGGTATCAATGAGGCTTAGTCATATTCTGTTTCCCGTTATATTCAATCGACTATCCACCCCAACTTAGCCTATGTTTAATAACCACATAATTCGTTTGTGCTGCGTAATCGTGTTTAGCTGGGCAGGCCATGCGCTGGCTGATCGGCTTGATGCACCTGAAGCGGCGACAGGTTTGCAGGCACGTGCTGCGGTGGTCAGACAGCATGCGCTGGTGGTGGCAGCGAATCCGCTGGCGGTGGCGGCGGGAATGGAGATGCTCAGGCGTGGTGGTAATGCGATTGATGCTGCGATTGCAGTGGAATTGGTGTTGGGTCTGGTGGAGCCACAATCGTCAGGCATAGGTGGCGGTAGTTTTATGATGTATTACCAGTATAGCGATAAGCAGGTGCTGGCTTATGATGGACGCGAGACCGCACCCGCTGCGGCGACGGCGGATATGTTTATGGGTGATGATGGTTTGCCCATGAGCTTTTATCAGGCGGTAGTGGGCGGTAAATCGGTGGGTGTGCCTGGGTTGTTGAGTATGCTGGAATTGGCGCATCGGCAACATGGTAAATTGGTTTGGCATACCTTGTTTAAACCCGCTATTCAACTGGCAGAGCGAGGCTTTGTCGTATCGCCGCGTTTGCATAGTTTAGTGGCACGGGATGCTTATTTGTCGTTGCAGCCTGCGGCGCGGGCTTATTTTTATCATGCGGATGGGACACCGATAGCGGTGGGTGAGCGTCTGGTGAATCAGCCTTATGCTGATGTGCTACGGCGTGTGGCGAGTAGTGGTGCTAAAGCTTTTTATAGCGGAAAAATCGCGCAGGATATTGTGGCGACGGTGCATGCACATCCGACTAATCCTGGCTTGATGAGCATGACGGATCTGGCGAATTATCAGGCGAAGTCCCGTGCCGCATTGTGTGGTAATTATCGCGCCTATGTCGTGTGCAGCATGCCGCCACCGAGTTCGGGCGGGGTGGCGCTGTTGCAGATATTGGGGATATTGCAACATTATGATGTGGCTGGGTTACAACCCGACTCGGCCAAGGCCGTGCATTTAATCAGCGAAGCGGAGCGCCTGGCATTTGCTGATCGCAATGTGTATTTGGCGGATGATGACTTTGTGCACGTGCCTGTGGCGGGTTTGTTGAACCCGGATTATCTGCGTCAGCGCGCGAGTTTGATTAATCCAGCACAGTCTATGGGTGTGGCACCAGCAGGCGTGCCGCTGGGTGCGGTGAGTTTGGCGGAGGATAATGCGCTGGAGTTACCCTCTACTAGCCATATGTCTATCATAGATAAATGGGGTAATGCTGTTTCCATGACCAGCTCTATCGAAGATGCATTCGGTAGCCGGCATATGGTGGATGGGTTTCTGCTAAATAATGAGCTGACTGATTTTTCTTTTGTGCCTGAGCAAAATGGCAAGCTGGTGGCGAATCGAGTACAGCCTGATAAGCGTCCACGAAGCGCGATGACACCAACGTTGATACTGGACAGGCAACATCAATTAATCGGCGCAATTGGCTCGCCAGGTGGGAGCTCAATTATTAATTACGTGGCGAAAACATTGATAGGTGTGCTGGACTGGCATTTGGATATACAGCAAGCGGTGGCTTTGCCGAATTTTGGTAGCCGTAACGGTCCGACTGAGTTGGAGCGTGATTCGGTTCTGGTCGCGCTGCAGCCTGAACTACAGGCGATGGGGCATGAAGTGAAAATAGGCGAGGCAAACAGTGGTTTGCATGGCATTATGCGGGTGTCGAATGGCTGGATGGGCGGAGTGGATCCGCGTCGTGAAGGTATGGCTGATGGATATTAAAAAGGGAATAAAATGAACAATGTGACTTTGACCGAAAATGAGCGGTCAGCTAAAAGCCTGACCACAATAATTTACGCCTTATATGCCGCTTCATTTTTATTCGGCATCTCTGCGGTTGCCGCGATCATGATGAATTACATCAAAAAAGAGGATGTTGCAGGCACGTTTTTGGAAAGCCATTTTCGTTGGCAGATGCGGACTTTCTGGTTCGGCCTGTTATGGATGGTAATAGGCGGGATTACCGTGTTTATTCTGGTAGGCTGGCTGATATTGTGCGTGAATACCTTATGGATAGTCTATCGCATCGTTAAAGGCTGGCTTAACCTGAACGATAATAAGCCGATGAGTATGAGTTAATCTTCATAGCTATACGACATCATGAGGCGCTAACTTGCACAGCACATCTTGTTCCCCCAGCTCTATCTGAAAAGTAGCATGCTGAATATGGTGATGGTGGGCAAGCTCTTCAGCGATATGGGCTAAAAAGGTGTCGCCGGGGTGACCTGTGGGGATGACAAGGTGGGCGGTGAGCGCGTTTTCTGTCGTGCTCATCCCCCAGATATGCAGGTCATGGACTTCGGTCACTTGTGGCAATCCTTTCAAATATGACATTACCTGTGCGGGATTAATTGCGTCAGGCACGGCGTTAAGTGCGAGTTTGAGTGATTGCTTGAACAAGCCCCAGGTACCGATTAGGATAACAGCCGCGATGACCAAGCTGATAGCAGGATCCAACCATAGCCATCCCGTCCACATCATGCCCAAACCAGCCAGTACCACACCAACAGAGACCGCTGCATCTGCCAGCATATGTACAAATGCACCGCGCATATTAAGGTCTTCTTTTTGACTCTGCATGAACATCAGCGCGGTGGCGATATTGATAATGACGCCAACCAATGCGACCCATATCATGATAGGTTCGTTGACTGCAGTGGGCTCAGTAAAGCGGCGGATAGCTTCCCAGGAGATGCCGCCTACAGCAATGAGCAATAGCATGGCATTTGCCAGTGCCGCGAGTATGGTGGTGCTGCGTAAACCATAGGTGTAATGCAGGGTGGGTACGCGTCGTGACAAAATGACTGCGCCCCATGCGGCTAATAAACCTATCACGTCACTGAAGTTATGCCCTGCGTCAGCTAGCAGTGATAATGAGTCAGCATATAAGCCAAAGCCGATTTCGATGATGACAAAAGCGAGATTGAGGGCAACCCCGACAACAAACGCACGACTGGTGGTATCTACGTTGCTGTGATCGTGATGGTGGTGATGGTCACAGCCATGGTCATGACCATGGTGGTCGTCGTGCGTTGCACTCATAAATTTACTTTCTAGGTTAACCAGCTATCTATTTTCTTGCGATCAGGCACGCCGCCTGCATGGACAACTACACCATCAATTACTACGCCTGGGGTGGACATGACACCGTATCCGAGTATCTCAGCGATGTCTTCCACTTTCTCCAATTGTATCTCAATGCCTTTGGCTTGCGCGGCTTCTTCTATGAGTTTGGTCGTGGTTTTGCAATTGGCACAGCCTGTACCGAGCACTTTGATGTTTTTCATGATGCTTCCTTTCTTAGGTTAGCGATGGTGTGAGCCAGTTTTCTACGTCTATCCATTCAGGTACGCCACCAGCCAATAGCACTTTGCCATCTATCATAACGGCTGGCGTGCGGGTAATGCTGAGGGCGGCTATGTCGCTGGGGTCATGGATTTCTTCCAGCGTTATCTGAACATGCCGTGCAACAGCAACTTCGCGTATGAGCTTCGCAGTTGCGCGGCAGCTATTGCAGCCAGGGCAAATAACTTTGATCAGCATCGTTGCGTGATTAGCAACACGCTTTGCCAGTGCTCGTGCTGCTGCAACAAGTGCTGGTTGCAGCAGGTGTCGATGCGTCGGTCTCGCCAGCCGTTTTTTCTTCATAGATGGCGTCAAATTGTGCATCTATTTTCTGACCTGCTTCGTCGCGGATATGGCGTGCAATATCTATTACTAAATCGATTTGTTCGTCGCTTACGCCAAACTGCTTGAGTCTGTCGAGCTGGCATAAACCTTTGCCTGGATGATTAGCCGCAATACTGGCGGCTAAGGATACGAGCGATACGATAGAGGGGTGGAGTATTGCATGAGCCATATAAACCTCGCTTTATTTAATGGAGCAGGATGCGTTTTTGCCAAAGATGCTAGAAGCAGGGCAGAAGCCAGTAAATGTGGCTTGAAACGCCATAATGCTTACCATGCCTGCTATCCATAAAAAGCTGGGGTGGAGTAAATCAAACTGACCTGATAAATGGGTCGCTGCCAGTGAAATCATGACCATCACCGACATCATGCGCATCATACGATTGCCTTTCATTTTGTTGTTCCTTTCACAATACTGCATTAAAAACATAACCAACGAGCAAAATGCCAACAGCTACTATACTAACAAATGTTGCGATTAATCTTGGCTTTAACACTTTGCGCAAAATAATCATTTCAGGAAAAGACAGCGCAGTCACGCTCATCATGAATGCCAGTACCGTCCCCAATGCCGCGCCTTTGCCCAATAATGCCTGCACCACAGGGATAATCCCGGCGGCATTGGAATACATGGGCACGCCGATTAATACCGCTGCAGGCACCGACCACCAGGCGCCTTTGCCCATGATACTCGCCATAAAGTTTTGTGGCACGTAACCGTGTATGCCTGCGCCGACTGCCACGCCCAAAACGATATATGGCCAGACCTTACCGACGATTTCTTTGAGGTGGGCAATACCTGCCTGAAAGCGTTCTGGCCAAGTCTGCTTATGATCAAGTACAGCATGAACCGCGCCACCTTTTGCCTGGATTGCCTGTACCCAGTCTTCCAGGTATTTTTCCATGCCGAGCTTGCCAATGATCAAGCCTGCAACAATTGCCACAGATAAGCCCAAGGCTAAATACAACACAGCGATTTTCCAGCCAAATAAGCCAAATAAGAGTCCTAGCGCGACTTCATTGACCATAGGGGCTGAAATCAGGAACGAAAATGTGACACCGAGTGGAACGCCAGCCTGTAAAAATCCGATAAACAGCGGAACCGCCGAGCATGAACAGAAAGGGGTGACTATACCCAGGCTGGCAGCCATGACATTACCTATACCCAGACGCCGACCTGACAAAATCATGCGTGTGCGTTCGGGTGCAACGAAAGTCTGTATCACGCCCATGACAAAGACTATCAGCGTTAATAACAACAGTACTTTAGGGGTTTCAAACAGGAAAAAATTAAGCGCCAGGCCCAAGTGAGTATCTGCAGCAATACCGGTGAGTGACATGATGTAATCAGCTGCTGGTTGTAAGGAGTTGTACAGCCATGCCCATACTAAAACGGCCAGTATTACGCCTATTACCCATTTAATGGTGTGATTAGGAGACGGTGCTGTCGTTTCCATGGATTGCTCCTTAATACGTTGTGTTCAGGAAAGTCGATGATGTGCCGAAAGTATATTCGACATATTAAATATATGCAAATGCGAATATATCGTCTTTTCACATGATACGGTATTTAAATTATCATTGTGGGTGTAGGCTGGTGCTATTGAATCATAAATTGAGGGGTTAAGCTTATGATGAATTTCCCGTACCAATATCAGGCGAGCGCAACAGCTAATCAGACAGGTGAGGTTATATTGCACAGCGAAGGATTGGCAGATATTGCATCAGCCGCACCCAAGGATTTTGGCGGTCCTGGCGATCGCTGGTCACCTGAAAACCTGCTGGTTGCCGCATTGGGTGATTGCTATATTCTGACTTTCCGCGCGATCATGGCTGCAATGAAAATTAACTGGGTTGCAATTAGTTGCGACGTGCAGGGAACGTTGGCGCGAGTGGAAGGTAAAACCAAATTTACTGAATTCATGTTGCGCATTCAGCTAAAAGTGCCGTCTGGCACGGATGATAGCAGCGCGAACATGGCCTTGCAGAAGGCTAAATCAGGTTGCTTTATTTCCAATTCATTATCTGCACAAATTAACTTTGAGACTGATATCGTTGTTTTGCCAGAAATGTGAAACATGCCGGTTTACTTAACCGGTTCAAGTTTGTTACCCATGGCCTGATATAGCGCAACGGTGTCAGTCAGGCGCTGTGCCTGTGCGCTGGCCAGGCTGATCTGAGCTTGCTGTGCTTGCATTTGCGCGGTGAGGAGTTGCACATAACTGGCTACACCAAATTTGTATTGCTGCTGCGCCAGTTGTAAAGAGTTCTGCGCTGAATCAGCCGCGGCTGCCTGTGCTGCCAAAGTGAGCGCATCGTTATCGAGAGCACGCAAGCTATCTGCCACACTGCGCAAGGCTTGCAGTACGGTTTGTCGATAATTGGCGGCGGCGGCATCAAAACCGGCTTCAGCTGCGCGTGCTTCGGCACGTAACCCAAGATTAAATAGCGGTTGCGTGAGTTGTCCTGCCAGACCCCATACCATAGAGCTAGTGCCAAACAGAGCCGCAGTGGTGAGGGCTTGTGAGCCCAGATTGGCAGTTAAACTAATTTGCGGATATTGCTTGGCAATTGCCTCGCCATGTTTGGCATTCGCTACGTGAAACAGGGCTTCTGCAGCCTGAATGTCTGGGCGTTGTCTCACCAATGCTGATGGCACGCTGACGGGTAGGTTAGACGGCAAGGTAAAATCCGCCAGCGTGAATTGTGGCATCCCGGCTGTACCCGGCGGTTGTCCTGCGAGTACCGCTAATAGATGGCTGGTTTGTTGCCAGCGATTGCGTAACGAGGGCAGGGTGGCACGGGTTTGTTCGAGCTGGGTTCGTAGGGCGCTGACTTCTATTTCCGAGGCGGCACCAAGGCGCATGCGCTCACGGGTGATGCGTAATTGCTCGGTTTCAGTGGCAATGATCGCGTTGCTGGTATCAATTTGCGCAGCCAGTTGTGCCTGGGTAATTGCTGTAATGGCGATATTGGCGGCCAGTGTCAGGCGCGCACCATCGAGTTGAAATCGCTGGTAGTCCGTTTGTGCTGCCAGTGCCTCCAGTGCACGACGATTAGCGCCTGACAGATCAAAGTTGTAGCTGACAGCCAGCGTGGTGTTGTACAAGTTAAAAACGTTGTTGCCGCCTGTTTTGCCTTGCGGTGCGGCGTTAATGGCCTGGCGTTGCGCACCCAGTTTAAGGTTTGCTTGCGGATACAAGCTGGCACCCGCCTGCGCTTCGTAGTTTTGTTCCGCCTGGCGTATTACTGCCTGTGCGGCTTCCAGTGTGGGGCTGCCGACGAGTGCCTGTTGTATCAGCGCATCAAGTTTGGGAGAGTTGAATTGTTGCCACCATGTGGCTGACGTCATGGCACCGGGCATGAAGTGCTGGGCAGCGCCAAATGCGTCTGGGCTGGATGCGGTTTGCGCGGGCAGTGATGTGGACGTGTAAGTTGTGACATCGGGCGCGGCGGGTGGTTTGAAATCAGGGCCGGCGGCGCATCCTGCCAGCATTAATGTAAATGTGCCAAGCCAGAAATAGCGGTGAATGAACTTGCCTGGATATGTGGTCATGTGGCTTCCTGAATTTTTCATGCTATTGAAAGACCTTGTCCTGCTTCTTCATAGGTGCGGCCATCACGGATATGGTAAAGACGTTTGAAGGTGGGGATGATTTTTTCATCGTGGGTGACGACGATAATCGCCGTGTGATATTGCTGCGCCATCTGGTTAAGGATGCGCATCACCGCTAACGCGCGCTCGCTGTCTAGCGGCGCGGTGGGTTCGTCGGCAAGAATAACCGGCGGACGATTGGCTAATGCACGGGCAATCGAAACGCGCTGTTGTTCACCGCCAGACAGCGCCGATGTTTCAGCATTTGCCCGATGCGCCACATCAAGCGCTTGCAATAATTCCAAGGCGCGGGTGCGAGACTCGCCGTTAGGATGTCCCGCCAGCATGGGGAGCAGGGCTACATTGTCGGTGACATTGAGAAATGGAATCAGATAGGGTGCCTGGAAAATAAAGCCGATGCGATCTCGGCGCAGTACCCGTAAATCATCAATTTTCCAGCCATTGTCATAAATCACCTCGCCACCCAGCGTCATGCGTCCTTGCGTAGGCTCAATGACTGCGCCCAAACATTTGAGCAAGGTTGATTTGCCCGAGCCTGACGGCCCGATCAAACCCACGACTTCGCCTGGTGCCACCTGTATGTTGACGTCTTTGAGTGCATCGACGGCGGCATCACCCGTGCCATAACGTTTGCTCAGTCCTTCAATTTGTATACCCGCGCCCTGAATTATGCTGTTATCTGTCATCTCAACCTCCTATCGCATTGGCAGGGTCTACCTTGAGTGCCGCTCGAATGGCCAGGGTGCTGGCGAGTGCACATATCACCATGACAATGACGAAGCCGCGCAAAGTGTCTTCAGGCAGGAGGAGCACATATTTGGGAAATGCTGGACCCCACGCAGTGGCGGCAATCTTGCCGATAATAAAACCGATTAATCCCAGACCCAGCGCCTGTTGCATGATCATGCTGGCAATCGTTATGTTGTGGGTGCCGATAAGTTTGAGCACAGCAATCTCGCGGATCTTACCCAGGGTCATGGTGTAGATAATAAAAGCGACTATGGCTGCGCTAACTATGGTGAGTATTGCCAGAAACATGCCGATTTGCTTGGCTGAAGTGGCGATGAGCTTGGTCACTAAGATATCTTCCATCTGCGTGCGTGTATACGCCTGCAAATGCTTCCAGCGGCGTATGTTTTCAGCAATCGTTTCGGCAGACTGGTTCTCCGCGACACGAACGAGTATAGCATTCACATTGTGGTTGCTGGTTTGTGAGGTATTGATGGCATTGAGCAGTCCGGGCACGCCAGGGCGGTTGAGCGCAGGGTTGGCAGCGGTGCGGATACGGCTATTGACGATGGCATCGTTGTCTTTCAGAAACTGCGCTTCCTGAGCATCTTTGAGCGGGATAAACACCATGGGGTCGCCACCCGATGAAACCATGCGTCGGGTCAGGCCGACTACTGTGTAATCGTGACGGCGAATGCGGATGCGATCACCCAGCTGGAAATGCGTCATGACGTCAACTACGGCTTCGTAGTGGCTGCGGGTAATCTGTCGTCCAGCCAGCAGGTAGCCAGGCGCACCCGGCTGACCCGGTTCAAACCCGACCACCATTGCGCGCACATCATTATTTCCTTTGTGGACCTGCATGGTGAGATAGGTCACATTGGCGGCTTGTGTGACGCCAGCCAGCCCAAGTATGCTGCGATAGGTGTCATCTGCCAGACTGGATGACTCGGCATAAGGTCCCTGCGTGTCTTTTTGCACCACCCATATATCAGCGCCGCTGTTGTTGAGCAGTGCTTTGGCATCATCTACCATGCCCCGGTAAACCCCTGCCATGGTGAAGGTGACGCCAATTAACAAACCCAGTCCAAGACCCGTGAGGACGAATTTCCCCCAGGAGTGCACAATGTCACGCCCTGCCAAGCTGATCACGGCGCGTTACCTGTTAGCTGATCTACGATTTTAATACGGCTGTGTTCACTGAGTTCGCGCTGGCTGTAAACCACTACACGATCACCCGCCTTGAGTCCTTGCAGGATTTGTACATGACCATCCAGGTCTGCAGCGCCTACTTGCACCGGGGCGAAACTCAATTTTTCAGCATTAATCAACCATACGCCGGTTTTGGCATTGATGTGTTTGAGTGCGGCATTGGGCACGACTGGGGTTGATGGCCGTGCGGGCAGTTTGACTGTGACCTCGGCCATTTCGCCGAGGGGGGGTAAGTTGGTGGGCGGTTGTTTAAATACTACCTTGGCCAGCACTTCTTCAGTGACCGCATCAGCCAGTGGTTCTACGCGTAATATCTTGCCAGCTATAGGTTGCTGCGGTTGTGAACGTAAAGTCACTGTAGCAGGTAACCCAGCACGCAAACCGGCAGCACGTACCTGATCAAATCTGACATTTAACCATACGCTGGCAGGGTCTATAACTTGTATCACTGCTTGCCCTGCGACAACTGTCGTGCCTGGTTCTGCATTGCGTGCGACGACCAGGCCAGACACCGTAGCTGTTAGTTGCAGATTGTTATGTTGCTGTATCAAGCCATCGCGGTCAGCGTGGATGCGGATGACGTCCTGTCTGGCGGCCAGCAGGTTGGCATTGGCAGCAGCGTTACTGGCTTCGGTCACTTTTTGGTCTTGTAGCTTGGCTTCCAGCGTTTCCAGGCTGGTAGAGTGCGCCTGCAATAACTGTTCGTAGCGGTGGGCTTCTGTTTGTGCATAGTTTTTTCGTGCCAATGTATCTTGTACTTGTGCCTCAGCAGCTTGTACGGCAGCGCTCGCACGCTTGATGGCAGCTTCTTGCGCGGCCACGCGATTATCCAGATCAACGGGATCCATCTCCGCCAATAACTGGCCCACTTTAACGTGATCGCCCACTTGTACGTAAACGTGCTTGATCCGCCCTGCAACAGTGGGGCCAATCAGGTAGCTATATTGCGCATCAACACTGCCGATGCCAAATAGTGATGGACTAATGACCTGTTTCTCAACGCGAGTAACGGTGACAGGAATAGGTGCCAATGGCCCTGAGCGTAACGCGACATAACCAAATGCGCCGATTAGCAGGATGACAACGGTGATTAAGGCAAGTTTACGTCGATTGGGTAAGGTGAGTTTCATTTTGGCTCCACGATGCTACGACGATAAATAACAAAAAGTTGCGGTGCCTCTGTCAGCATTCGTTGCGGTTCGTTATGTAATAAAGATTGCATGACCAGACCTTGTATCATGCCGATAAACAGTGTGGCCGCTGCGGCTGTATCCACATCGGCACTCAACTCGCCTTGTGATTTTCCCGCTGCTATCAGAGTAACCAAACGTTCCCCATAGTGAGCCAGCATCGTGCGCACCATGCGTTTGACCATTGAATCGCCTGCTCGCTGCAATTCGCCGAATATCATGCGTGGCACACCTGGATGGGCAACGACAAATTCAATATGGGCAAAAAACACCGCTTCTAATCCTGCCAGTGGCGTCGGTGCGGATATCGCTGCCCGATCAATACGGGCAAGCAGGCGTTCGGCTACCCATTCCATGACAGCGAGCCAGATAGCTTCTTTGTTAGGGAAGTGGCGAAACAGTGCGCCTTGAGTCAGATTCATTTTCTTTGCGATTGCCGCCGTCGTGATGTCGTTGGGGTTCTGTTCCGCTGCCAGCGCGATCACAGCCTCAACCGTAACTGCTCGGCGTTCTTCTGCGGGAAGGTGTTTAGATATTGCTTGCATACAATGTGTTGTAGAAAGATAGTAATTGATTACTATCTTATCGAGGTGAAACTAGACTGTCAACTGGTACTGCTAATAGTCTTCATTGCTACTTGTTGCGCAACCTCGTATTTTGAACTATTCTCAACGGATACTGCATGGTGTCGATATTAACAACAATTAGCTGGATGATCCCGGGTTTGCTGCAGATCCATATGAGGAGGGGCGAAAATGTTAGTAAATAAAACAAGATATATTTCCCAACAAATTTCCATGGCGCAAAATGTTAATAGGGTTGTTTGCAGCAAATATCCTTTACTGCCACAGCAATTTCATCTGTCTCAGATAGTTTCTCAATAATGTCATGACGCGCGTTGTCTCGTTGATAAACGAGGATTGCAGGGGGCAAGGCATGCCTTCCTCTCGCGCGCTGACGTCTGTAACCATGTTCGGGCATTGATGCAATGACCTGTCTGTATATAAACAGGAAGGAAAGGCTGTTGATTAACTGCAAGCGTCGGCTGGTCGATACGGATTGTCATTTGGTGAGCATCGTGACGAAAGCGGGGGGTGTACGATGAGTCTGACGATTTTGTATAGGGATATGCCCATACGCCGTAAGTTTATGTTTACCGCAATTTTGTCGGCAGGTGTAGTCCTGCTATTCGCTGCGCTGGTAGCAATTGCGCAACAGTGGCTGGTACATCGTAGTGAGCTGATTAATACCGTCACTAGTCAAGCCAGTATTATTTCGATAAACAGCACGGGTGCAATTCTGTCCGGCGATATAAGATCGGCAACAATAACATTGAGCGCATTCCAATCGCTTGATTATGTCGAGTTTGCGGTAATCCACGACCAGTCCGACAAGCCCTTTGCTATCTACGTGCGAGGCGGGGGGGGGCCGTATCTTGCGCATCACGCATTTGAGAGGGAGGGTTATGCGTTCACTGCGACCCACCTTGATGTGTACCACCCCATTGTTTTCAATGGGGTGCAACTGGGCGTCATGCATGTGCGCGCCAGTCTGTTGCCTGTTTACATGCAACTGGCTGAGGGTGCGCTGGTGATGCTGCTGACTGCATTGGGTGGATTGGGCTTGGTGCTGGCGCTGGTTGCCAGAATGAGTCCGGTTATAGTTGAGCCGCTGGAAAATCTACTCGGCCTGATGCGCACTGTATCAACGGAGAAAAACTATGCATTGCGCTCAGCCTTGCATAACAAGGATGAAGTGGGTGCGTTGGCAGGTGAATTCAATAACATGCTGGAGCAGATTCAGGCACGGGACAGTATCCTGGCACTGCATAGTGAACATTTGGAGCAGGAGGTGGCGCAGCGTATTGCCAACTTGACCGAAGCGCAACGCATCGCGCATCTTGGCAACTGGAAATGGGATATCGCGGAGGACCAACTTACGTGGTCGGATGAAATCTACCGTATCTTCGGCCTCACACCGCAGCAATTCGGCGCCAACTACGCAGCATTTATGCACGCGGTACATCCTGATGATCGCCTGTATGTCGAGCGACAGGTACGCGAGTCACTTAAACAGAAAATCCCATACAATATCGATCATCGTATTTTGCGGCCTGACGGTTCGATTCGTTATGTGCGTGAGCGCGGGGAGGTGTTCTGTGGCCCGGATGGGCAGCCGGTCAGCATATTGGGAACGGTTCATGATGTTACCGAAAGCTGGTTGATAGAAGCCGCGCTGCTGGAAAGCGAAAAACGGTTCCGTAATCTGGTGGAACAGGGTAGCGATTTTATCTGGGAGGTCAATGCACAAGGCATTTACACCTATGTCAGTCCGCAGTGTGAGGTCATGCTGGGATATGCTGTTGATGAGGTGATTGGAAAATCGCCGTTTGAATTCATGCCACCGGCAGAATCCGAGCGAGTCATGCCGATATTTCAGCAACTCGTTAATGCCCAGCAGCCGTTTTCGCATTTGGAAAATATCAATATTCATAAGGATGGCCATCCTGTCATGCTGGAAACCAATGGCGTGCCCATTGTCGGCCTGAACGGCGAGTTTCACGGCTATCGGGGGGTGGATAGAGACATTACCGAGCGCAATCGGGCTGAAACTGCCCTGCGTAAACAGCAGGAACTGACCAGCCGCATTATTGAAACCATTCCTCATTTCGTATTCTGGAAGGATACCGAATCGCGTTATCTGGGCTGCAATGAGAATTTTGCTCATGCATTAGGCTATTCGTCATCTGACGAGATAATAGGTAAAACGGATATGGATTTGCCTTGGTCTGAGGGTGAAGCCGAGCATTTCCGGCAGCTGGATAGTGAAGTCATGACTTCCGGTCAGGCCAAACTGAATTATGAGGAGATGCTGCTTCAGGCAGACCGGCGCATCATAAACGTGCTTAAAAGCAAAGTGCCGTTACGTGACGCACAAGGGAGTGTGGTCGGCGTATTGGGCATCTATTCAGATATTACCGAGCTCAAACAGGCTGAAGAGAGAATTCGCAAACAGCAGGAATTAACCAGTCAAATCATCGAAACGATACCCATGCGTGTCTTTTGGAAGGATAAGGATTTGCATTATCTGGGCTGCAATACCTTGTTTGCGAAAGACGCCGGATTAAGCCGTCCTGACGAATTGATCGGCAAATCCGATTTCGAAATGAGCTGGAAGGATCAGGCCGCTCATTATAGTGCAGACGATCGGCTGGTGATGGATACCAACAAGCCCAAACTTTCTTACGATGAACCGCAGACTACGCCGGATGGAGGGCGTATCTGGTTACGTACATCGAAAGTGCCGTTGCATAATCAGCTTAATGAAACCGTCGGCATGCTGGGTATTTACGAAGACATTACCCAATACAAGCAAATGGAGCTGCGTTTGCTGGAGAGTGAGGAGCGTTTCCGCCTGGCTTTCCAGTATTCAGCCATAGGTATGGCGCTGGTGGGGCTGGATGGTCGCTGGCTTAAAGTAAATAGCGCGTTCTGCCAGATTCTCGGTTACCCAGAACAGGCGTTGCTGGGTAAAACTTTTCAGGATGTCACCCATCCTGACGATCTTCAGTCGGATCTGGATCTGGTGGCGCAACTGCTGGCCGGGAAAATTGATCACGATCAGTTGGAGAAGCGTTATTTTCACCAGGACGGTCATATCGTCTGGGTACGTCTGAGCGTAGCGCTGATACGCGACGAACAAGGGCATCCTGCCTATTTTGTTGCCCAGATGGACGACATCACTGCAGACAAGCTGGCGGTAGAGTCGCTACGCAAGGCGAATGTGGATCTTACGCTGTTCCGTACCTTGCTGGACAATTCCAGTGACGCCATCGAGGTGGTCGATCCGGTGACATTGAGATATCTTGATGTGAATGAAAAAGCTTGCCGTGATTTGGGATACAGCCGGGAGGAACTGCTGTCCATGCGCATTACCGATGTTGATTCTGCTTATAACCCGGAAACCAACAAAATTATTGAGGAACAGATGCAGCAGTCTGGCACCGCGCGTTTTGAAACTGTGCACAGGCGCAAGGATGGTTCCACCTTCCCTGTGGAAGTCAGCATGGGATCGGCTAATCTCGATAAATTATATGGGTTGTCCATTGTGCGCGATATTACCGAGCGCAAGCAGGTAGAAGAAAAAATCAGCAAGCTGAATGAGGAACTGGAACTCAAGGTTCAGGAGCGCACCCGGCAATTGCAAGATGCGCAGGAGGAACTGGTACGCAAGGAAAAACTGGCAGTACTCGGGCAGGTAGCCGGCAGCGTCGGCCATGAGCTGCGTAACCCGCTGGGCGTGATGAGTAATGCTGTTTATTATTTGCAGGCCGTGTTGCCGGACGCGGATGAGACGACCAAGGAATATCTGGGCATCATCAAGAATGAAATCGCGGTGTCCGATCGTATCGTCGGCGATTTGCTGGATTCGGTACGCACCAAGCCGCCTCAGCCACAGATGATAGGGGTGGCCAACCTGATTGAACAGGTTCTGCATAAATGCGATGTGCCTGCTAGTGTCACTATCCAGCAGGATATTCCTGACAGCTTGCCGTCATTGCTGGTCGATCCGATACAAGTGGGACAGGTGTTCCGTAATCTAATTAGCAATGGTATCGAGGCAATGCCGGAAGGCGGCACGCTGGCTATCCGGGCTAGCGCAGACGCTGCGATGCATAATATTATTGTCAGCGTGCAGGACACCGGTATCGGCATGACGCCGGAGCATCTGGCCAAATTGTTCCAGCCATTGTTTACGACCAAGCCCAAGGGGATAGGTCTTGGGCTCGTGGTGGTAAAGAATTTGGCGCAGGCCAATGGCGGAAAAGTTGAAGTGGTGAGCGAGATTGGCAAGGGAACGACATTTACGGTGACGTTGCCGGCCGCAGTTTTGCAAGCGGGAACAGCGTGAAAGTCATGATGCAAGCCACTTTCGGGATTGCTGCAAACCATCGTGTGGGTTATTGAATGAAATTTGCGACCAAAATTGGATTAAGCGCAGCAGTGGTGTCCCTGGTTGTAGGGCCGCTGCTCGGTGCTGCGGTGTTCCTGGAAGCGCGATCCCTGTTGCAGGAACATATCGTACATGAACAGGTGCAGATTGCTACTGGTATTATGCGCGAAATCGATACGGCCTTGTACAGGGCTTATCTGGATACCAGCATGATCGCGGCAGACGAGCTGTTGCGTGAAGCGGTGGAGAACCCGCAAAGACCGGTGACTACAAGACTTACTGATGAACTGGCGGAACGTGAGAAACTGACCGGTCCATGGCGAGCCTTGATGGTATACGATAAAAAAGGTCGGGCACTGTTCGGCCCCAAACCATTGGGCGAATCAAAGCGTATCTCGGCGTATCCGGCCAATAAAATCGGGTTTGATCAAGCCATGAAAGGCAAAGTTTACTACTCCGGGCAGATTATCTGTCCGCGCACGCATCGGCCATTCGTGATTTTTGCTACCCCTGTATACGCCAGAAACGATCCTAATAAAGTGGTCGGAGTGGTGATTGCACAATACCTCTGGTCTTCCATTCAGCGCACGCTCGATCATGTGGACCCCGCTGCGAGGGTGCATCTGCTTGACCGGCAGGGCAATGTTATCGGTCGGCGCAGCAATGATGAATATGCGCCGCACCGTTTGCCGCGGCTTGCGCAACCGGCAATGAAAATCGGCATGGCAAGTTATGGTGTGACTCCCAGTTCTTCTCACGGTGAGGGCAAGGCACTGGCAGTGGAATTGCAGCAAAGCGGCATGCAGGATTACCACGGCAGCGGCTGGATTTTACTGATAGAACAGCCGCTGGATATCATTTTTGCGCCAATCTCGCAAATGGCACGAAACATAGCGTTGATCGTATTCGTAATACTGCTGTTACAGGCCGCGTTGCTGATGGCGTTGGGGCGATTTTTCTTGCGGCCACTGGCCAATCTGCTTAAGGGTGTGAAACGGGTAGCCCAAGGGGAGTTTAACGAGAAACTGGCAGTGCACAGCAATGATGAGCTCGGTGAATTCGCCAGTAATTTCAACACTATGACAGATAAATTGCAGGAGAGAACGCAACAGCTGCTGGTGACGCAGGATGAACTGGTGCAAAAGGAAAAACTGGCGATGCTGGGTCAGCTGGCAGAGAACGTAGGCAATGAACTGCGTAACCCGCTGGGCGTCATGAGTAATGCCGTCTATTACCTGCAGACCATGCTGCCCGATGCCGATGCGGGCACGCAAGAGTATCTGAATATCATCAAGCACGAGATTACCGGATCCGAGCGTATCGTGGCCGGTCTGCTGGACGCTGCGCGCACTAACCCATCCCATATCGCTACAGTCGACATACGTGAATTGATTGATCAGACGTTGGCGCGATGCGTCATACCTGCGTCGGTTAGCGTTGAGCAAAATCTGCCGGAACTGCTTCCTCCCCTTTTGATCGATCCGTTGCAAATGCAACAGGTATTGCACAATCTGATTTATAACGCCGTTGAAGCTATGCCGGAGGGCGGAGCGCTGGAAATCCGGGCAGTTGCCGATGCAGCTGCAAAAACTGTTGCCCTCAGCGTGCACGATACTGGCGTAGGGATGTCTGCCGAGCATCTCGCCAAGCTATTCCAGCCTATGTTTACCACCAAATCGCGCGGCATCGGTCTGGGACTGGTTGTGGTGAAAAATCTGCTAGAAGCTAATGGCGGCAAGATAGAAGTGCAAAGCGAGGTGGGCAGGGGTTCGACGTTTATCGTTACCTTGCCGGCAGCATCATCCAGGCCTGAATAGGGGTGTTGCTGAATAAATAGCGTGTAATTTATCTGGAGGAGGCGTGCATGAACACTATTACCGATGATGATTTTACCCATATCAGCATGGATCTGGCGCGCCCTACTATACTTTACAGCGAGAATGATCACCGCATTTACTGGCTGGGCATTACGGATGAAACGGCCTTCCGCTGCAATGCCTATCTCATCGTCGATAAACATGAGGCGATTTTGGTTGATCCAGGCGGTAAGCCGTACTTTGCTCAGGTCAAGCAACGCGTGGCGCAAATACTGCCACCGGAAAATGTCACTGGCATGGTGCTGTGTCACCAGGACCCGGATGTGGCTGCATCCATGACCGACTGGCTCGAAGTGAATCCGTCCATGCGTGTGTTTACCACGCCGCGTACTCAGGTATTGCTGCCGCATTATGGGCGTTCAGATTACCAGTATTACAATGTGGCCGAAAGCCCTGTTTATGCGCTTCCTTCGGGCGCCGGTCTTAAATTCATCGAAGCGCCATTTCTGCATTTTCCGGGGGCTTTTGTGACTTATGACATGCAATCACATTATCTGTTTTCCGGTGATATCTGGGCTGCACTGGATCTGGACTGGACGCTGACGGTAGATTCATTTGAAGCGCATATCCATAAAATGAATTTGTTTCATCTGGATTACATGGCCTCCAACCGTGCTGCCAGAGGTTTTGTCAAACGTATTGAAGGCTTGCCCATTAAGGCCATTCTGCCACAGCACGGTTCAATTATCGGGGTTCGGCATGTGGCTGCTGCTCTGGATTATTTGCGTAATTTGCAGTGCGGCACCGATATTATCTATGCAGATATGGAGGAGCTACCATGACAGATGATATTCGAGTTGAATTAGAGCGCAAAATCACTACACTGGAACGACAGAACAAGCTGCTGAAGGAAGGCTTGAGCCAGTCGGATAGACAATGCAAGATGTTCGACCAGATGGCGCAGGAACTCAAGGCGTCCAGAGCATTACTGATCAAACAGGGTAAGCATCTCGAAGCCAGGGTTGAGGAGCGTACCCTGCAACTGCTGTTGGCGCAGGAAGAGCTGGTGCGTAATGAAAAGCTCGCGCTGCTTTCCCAGGTAGCAGATACCGTTGGCCACGAGCTGCGCAATCCATTGGGCGTGATTAACAACGCCGTATATTTTTTGCAGACAGTGCTGGCAGATGCAGACGACACGATCAAGGAGTATCTGGGTATTATCAATAGCGAGGTCGCAGATGCGGAGCGTATCGTCTCGGATTTGCTCGATGCGGTGCGTACCAAGCCGCCACAAACCGAGACTGTCGATGTGGCGGATCTGATTGAGCAGACCTTGCGTAGGTGTCAGATACCTGCAGTCGTGAATGTCAAACTGTATATCCCGAAAACGCTTTCCGCTATTCGGGCTGATCCGCAGCAGATGCAACAGGTGTTATGGAATCTGATTACCAACGGAGTTGAAGCCATGCCGCAAGGCGGTACACTGGAGATTGCGGCAAGCGAAGATAAGCAGAAGCAGAGTGTGCGTATCAGTATCAAGGATAGCGGTGTCGGTATCGCACCGGAACAGCAAGCCAAGCTGTTTCAGCCGCTGTTTACTACCAAGGTGCGACGGGTAGGATTAGGTCTGGTGGTGGTGAAGAACCTGACCAAGGCTAATGGTGGTAGTGTAGAAGTGCAAAGTGATTTGGGTAAAGGCGCTACGTTCGCCATCGTATTGCCGGGCACTGATGCGGTTGCTGAAATAGGGTAAATAACGCGCTCAAGTTTGGTTTTGAACAATAATAAACTGGAGATGACAATGAAAATACTGGTAGTAGATGATGACAGACGCATCGTAAAAACGACCTGTGACATCCTGAAAATAAAGGGTCACGATGCAGTGGCTGCCTATACCGGCGAGGAAGGGGTGGCGATGGTCAAAGCCGACTTGCCGGATTGTGTGCTGATGGACATCAGGATGCCGGGCATCAGCGGGGTCGAGGCGCTACGCCAAATGAAGGCGATTTCTCCTGCATTGCCGGTTGTGCTGGTCAGCGCTTATGCGACCGGTGAAGTGGTGGAGGAAGCCAAGCGTGCTGGGGCTTATGCGGTACTTTCTAAGCCTCTTAATTTCCAGATGGTATTGTCTTTCCTGTCACTACTGCGCAAGGAAGAAAATATCCTGGTGGTGGACGATGATCCCGCCTTTGGCAAGACGTTGAAAGACATACTGACCCTGCGCGGATATCAGGTCGAAACAGAAACCGAACCGCAGAAAGTGCTGGAGCATCTGGATAATGATTATAAGCTGGTCGTCGTTCTCGATCTTAAGCTGGGTACGGTAAACGGTGTGGATATTCTCAAGCAGATACAGGCCAAATATCCCAATAAGCCGGTGGTGATGATGACCGGTTATCGTCAGGAAATGGGCAACTCCATAGAAAAAGCCAGTCAGCTCGGCGCTTATACCTTTCTTTACAAGCCTTTTGAAACAGAAGCACTGTTTCAGTTGATAGAGGAAATCAGGGTAAAGAAATTACAGCACTCATTAGTTTCAACCTAGCTGATAAACCTCTGGTATTTTATGATGAAAACCAACGTAAAAATTCTGGTAGTGGACGACGATCCGAATCTTCGGAAAACGCTTGCCGATATCTTGAAATTTAAAGGTTATGAAGTTGTGATTGCCGGTACTGGCAATGACGGCATCATGGTTGCAGAGCGCGAAACAGTCAACCTGGCATTGATTGACCTCAAATTACCGGATATGCACGGTCTCGAAGTAATGGAGCGTATCAAGGCGATAGCGCCGTTGACCGAGGCGATTATTCTGACCGGGCATGCCTCCATGGAAACCGCGATTGAGGCTACCAAAAAAGGGGCGTTTTCCTATTTGCTCAAGCCTTATCAGATGGATGATTTACTGCTGAATATCCGCCATGGCGTAGAGCGTCAGCAGGCACAGGAGGAAATATTGCGGCTGGCTTCCTTTCCACGGTTGCTGCCCAGTCCGGTGATAGAGCTGGATCCCGCCGGGGAAATTACTTATATCAATCCTGCGGCGGTAAAGCTGTTCCCCGACCTGAGCATGATGGGGTTGTCGCATCCGTTGCTCAGCGGTCTGATAACGCAAATTACCGCTTTGCGCCAAAACAGACAACGGGAAGAGATTGTTCATGAGGTTGAAATTGATCCAGCGGTTTATGAATTGCATATTTCTTTCGTGCAGGAAGTTGGCCTCATTCGTATCTATGCGCTGGATATCACCCAGCGCAAGCGGGACGAAGCGGCTATCCATATCCTTGCCACTACCGACAGCCTCACGGGTATTGCCAACCGCAGGGAATTCACCACGGTTTTGACCAGCGAAGTAGCTCGTGCAAAACGTTACAACACACCTTTGTCGCTGGTGATGTACGACATCGATTATTTCAAGCGGGTGAATGACAGCTTTGGTCATGATGTCGGGGATTATGTATTGCAGGAACTGACCCGTTTGGTGAAGCAGAATATCAGGTCCGTCGATGTGGTCGCCCGCTGGGGCGGCGAGGAATTCATGTTGCTGATGCCGCAGGTAAATCTGTCTGCTGCCTTCGCCGTGGCAGACAAATTGCGCTTGGCTATTGCTGAGTATCAGTTCGACAAGGTGGAGCATTTGACGGTCAGTTTCGGGGTGACGGTATATGATCCGGCGGATGATTTGAACGCGTTACTGAAACGCGCCGACGACGCACTTTATCTCGCGAAACAAAATGGCAGAAATCGCGTTGAATCACTGGTGCGGGAAACGCCGGTTAATCCGACATCATGAACAGCATGAATAAGAAACCCAAATTACTGGTAATAGACGATGACCCGAATCTGAGGAAAACCCTCGCTGATATTCTGCGGGTGAAAGGTTATGAAGTGATGGTTGCAGCTGATGGTGCAGGGGGTATAGCACAGGCACAACATGATTTTGTCAGCGTAGCGCTGATTGATCTGAAACTGCCGGATATGTCTGGGCTGGAGGTAATGAGCCAGATCAAGGCCGATTCGCCGCTTACCGAGGCGATTATCCTGACCGGCCATGCTGCGATGGAATCTGCTATAGCGGCAACCAATCAGGGGGCGTTTTCGTATTTGCTGAAACCCTATAAAATTGACGACCTGCTGCAGCATATACGTCATGCCGTCGAGCGTCAGCAAGGTCAGCAGGAAATACTGCGGCTGGCATCTTTTCCAAGAATTGATCCTAACCCGATTATTGAGCTGGATGCAACTGGCACGTTAAGCTATCTCAATCCGGCGGCCGAGAAGTTATTCCCTGATTTGGTTGCGCTGGGGATGGCGCATCCCATAACGGCCAGATTGGTAACTGATATTTCGGTTATCGGGAGAATCGGGCAATCAGAAATGCTGGATGAGGTCGTATTCAACGGCGCTGTCTATGAGCAACATATCACTACCGTTCCTGAAAGTGATGTGTTTCGTGCTTACATGCTCGATATTACCCAGCGCAAAACAAGCGAACTTACCACCAAAAAGCTCAATGCGATGTTGATGATATTGCGGGATGTTAATGAGTACCTGCTAGTGGCTAAAAATGAGCAGAAACTGTTCCAGTTCGTATGTGACGCCTTGAATAAGTTTGACGATGTTGTTGCTGTGCTGATTGCGCTCAAGCGCGAGAAACTCAAGCCGTTTCCCGTAGCCTGGGCGGGAATCGGTGAGGCCGGATTCTCGGTTTTGCAGGCGCGCTGCGATGATCCCGGGCAGCAGTGTGTGTTATTTGCAAACGCTGTGGCAGGGATGAAGCCGATTGTTATCGACAATGCGGAAACGGATACACAGCTCGCCGACTGGCAGGATGTGGTGCAGCAATTTGGTATCAAGTCTGCAACAGCAATTCCGCTTTCGGCAGATAAAGCGATCATTGGATCTCTGTTGGTGTTTTCCGGGCAATACAAGAAGTTTGACGAGGAAATGGTCGGATTTTTTGGCGAGGTTGCCCGCGACGTCGCCATTGGGGTAAATTCCCTGCGTTTGGGGAGCAAGCTCAAAGCAACACTCAGTAATCTGAAAAAATCCCTGGATAGCACGGTTGAGGCTATTTCCCGCATAGTGGAGATACGTGACCCCTATACTGCCGGTCATGAGAGTCGTGTCGCACAGTTGTCCAGCGCTATCGGCAAGGCGCTCGGTTTGCCCGAACGTCAGCTTGAAGGCCTGCACGTTATCGGTCACTTGCACGATATCGGCAAGATTGCCATACCAGTGGAGATATTAAGTAAACCAGGCCGACTTTCGATACTGGAGTATGAAATGATCAAGACCCATCCTCAGGCGGGTTATGAAATACTAAAGAATCTGGATTTCCCCTGGCCGGTTGCGCAGGCGGTGTTGCAACACCACGAACGGCTTGACGGATCGGGTTATCCGCAAGGGCTTAAAGGTGAGGATATCATCCTTGAGGCGAGAATACTTATGGTGGCCGATGTCGTCGAGGCGATGGCCAGCTATCGCCCGTATCGCCCTGCCTTGGGAATCGATGTCGCGCTGAATGAAATTAATACGCACAAGGGAATGCTATTCGATGCGCGGATAGTTGATGTATGCGTACGACTTTTTACCGAGCAAGGTTTCAAGTTCGAGTAGCTGATGACTTCACGTTTGTTGTCAGAATGCGACAACAGGTCATTTGGGATGGGGCAGAAAAATAGTAGATAATAGAACCCGCTAATCGCAAGTTTATGTTTTTATCGACAATTAAAATATTGGCGGAGAGGGAGGGATTTGAACCCTCGATAGACTTGCGTCTATGCCTGATTTCGAGTCAGGTACATTCAACCACTCTGCCACCTCTCCGTGTAGTTCGCCATTGTAGCCTTATATTGGTTAAATATGAAGCTTGGGCTGCTGCTGGACAATTCTAGCGAACTCGGTAAGACTAGCGAATATGCGAATTTTACTTATTCTCTTTATATTGGTATTGGCGGGGTGTGATATGCCGAAATTACCAAAATTGCCACCTCCGCCTATTGCTGCACCTGCGAAGTCAGGTGAGATAGTCGTTTTGACCCATAATGGGCCAACGACCTATTTTGAAGCTGCAGATGGTAAGCCTAGCGGCTTTGAATACGATCTGGTGACGCGCTTTGCCGAGCAAAATGGTTATCGGGTGCGTTTCGTTGAGACACAGAATCTAAGTGAAATGTTTACCTTGTTATCGCAACATCAGGCGCATTTCATTGCAGCGGGTATTAGTGTAATTGCTTCACGTAAGGAGGCCATGCAATTTAGTCCATCTTATTTGAGCGTGACCCAGCAAGTGATTTATAACAAGGACGGCTTAAAACCGAATAATTTCGCTGATTTGGCCAAGATGCGGGTGGAGGTGATAGCGGGCAGTAGCCATGCTGAGACTTTGCGTCTCGCAACCAAGGCTACGCCTCAGTTGAAATGGACTGAATTGCCAGCTAAATGGGATGAGGAGGCTTTGAATCGGTTAGCGAATGGCTTATCTGATGCAGTGATGACGGACTCCAATGAGTTTGATGTGGCGCGCAAGTTTTACCCTAATCTGGACGTGGCATTTGAATTGCCTAAGGCCGATCAGCTGGCCTGGGCTTTTCCAAAAACGCCTGATCCAGTGCTGTTTGAGCAGGTGCAGCAGTTTATGCGGAAAATCAAACAGGACGGCACATTAAAACGACTGGTGGACAAGTATTATGGCCATGCTGATCGTTTGGAAGAGGCAGATGTGGCCGGTTTTCTGGACAAGATGCATACGATTTTGCCCAAGTATCGTAAGTATTTTTATGCAGCGCAGGATGTTACAGGCATAGATTGGCGTTTGATCGCGGCAGTCGGATATCAGGAATCGCACTGGGATCCTTATGCAACTTCACCTACCGGAGTGCGTGGGTTGATGATGATGACAGGTAGTACAGCTGACTTAATGGGTGTAGATGACCGTTTGAATCCGCAACAAAGCATTTTGGGCGGAGCGAAATATTTGGCACTGATGATAGATCAGATGTCAACCAAACTGACTGAGCCTGACAGGACGTGGATGGCTTTGGCCGCGTATAATCAGGGCCAAGGGCATCTGGAAGATGCAAGAGTGCTGGCGCAGCGGTGTAAACTCAATCCTGTGGCCTGGAGTGATGTGAAAACGACGATGCCGATGTTATCCAGTTCAGAACAGGGAAGTCTCGCAAAGCACGGATTCTGTCGAGGTGGTGAAGCGGTTATTTTTGTCGAAAATATCAGGACTTATTATGACATTTTGCAAAAATTTGAGCGTCCGTACAAGCCGTTGTTAATGTCAAAAATTGACTGAATTTTCAGTCTATCTAATTAAGTTATCGAGTAAATATGCGTCGTTTTGGTTCTGATGGTGGTCAGCCAGGTTCTGCCGATTGGCGGACTGTGCGGTTGTTGTTGCCTTATTTGTGGGAATACAAGTGGCGGGCGTTTATCGCCATCAGCTTCCTGATTGGTGCGAAGCTGGCGGTGGTGTCGATTCCGATTGTGCTCAAGCACATTGTCGATAATTTGAATCAGCCCAAGGCGATGCTGGTGGTGCCGCTGGCATTGTTATTCGGCTATGGGTTGCTGCGGCTGGCGAGTACGGTGTTTTCGGATTTGCGTGACATTGTGTTTGCCAAAGTCACACAGCGGGCTATTCGTCGTGTGGGGCTGGAAGTATTCAAACATCTGCATAATCTCTCATTGCGCTTCCATTTGGAGCGTCAGACAGGTGGCGTGACGCGTGATATTGAGCGTGGCGCACGGGGTATTTCGTCGCTTATCCATTTGACACTGTTTTCAGTATTGCCGACGCTGATAGAAATCAGCCTGGTGGCGGGAATATTGTTCGCCAAATTTGACTGGATATATGCCGCGATTACGCTGGTGGTGCTGGTGATTTATATTGCACTGACCATTAGCATTACTGAGTGGCGCACGCAGTTGCGCCGGCAGATGAATGAAATGGATTCGCAGGCGAATACCAAGGCTATCGACAGCTTGCTTAATTATGAAACGGTGAAATACTTCGGCAACGAGGAATTTGAGGCCAAACGTTACGACAGCAGCTTGCAAAGCTGGGAAGTGGCGGCTGTTAAAAATCAGACCTCATTAGGCATGCTTAATGCAGCGCAGGCAGCTATTATCGCTATCGGTGTGACCACTATGCTCATCCGCGCATCGCAAGGCGTGGTGGCGGGGCAGTTGACGGTGGGCGATCTGGTGATGATTAACGCCTTCCTCATCCAGATGTTTATCCCGCTGAATTTTCTCGGCGTGATGTATAGAGAGATCAAACAGTCGCTGACGGACATAGAGCGCCTGTTCAAATTATTAAATGTGAATCGCGAAGTCGCTGATCAGGCCGATGCACAGCCGCTCAACGTGCTGGGTGCTGAAGTGCGATTCGACGACGTGAAATTTGGCTATGACAGCAATCGGGCGATATTGCAGGGCGTGAGTTTTACCATTCCTGCAGGGCATAATATTGCAGTGGTAGGGACGAGTGGCGCGGGTAAATCGACCTTGTCACGTTTGCTCTATCGTTTCTATGATGTGAATGACGGTGTTATTTATATAGACGGTCAGGACATACGTCATGTAACTCAGACCAGCTTGCGTGCAGCCATAGGTATCGTACCGCAAGACACCGTCTTGTTTAATGACAGTATCTATTACAACGTCGCTTATGGGCGACCGACTGCCAGCCGTGAGGAAATCGTTGAGGCGGCACGTGCTGCACATATTTTGCATTTTATCGAGTCGCTGCCGAATGGCTGGGAAACGACGGTGGGTGAGCGCGGTTTGAAACTGTCTGGCGGCGAGAAACAGCGCGTCGCCATTGCGCGTACCATACTGAAAAATCCACGTATCCTGATATTGGACGAGGCTACTTCAGCACTGGATACACAAACAGAAAAAATCATTCAGGCCGAGCTCAAGGAAATCGCGAAAAACCGTACCACCTTGACCATTGCCCATCGGCTTTCGACCATCGTTGATGCCGATCAAATACTGGTGATGGAGCAAGGGCGGATAGTCGAACGTGGTGGTCACAGGGAATTACTCGCAGCGAACGGCGTTTATGCCAAGCTGTGGGCGTTGCAACAAGAAGAAGCAAAATCATCTACTTAATCAGGAGTTGTATAAATCATGTCAGTTAATGAATTAAATCAAAAATTTGGTATTGCCAATATATTGAATTTTGTCGAGGCAGCAGCTGGCGTGCCAGTTGTTGAAATCACTACGGCTGAAGCCAGCGCACGCATAGCGCTTATCGGCGCGCAAGTGCTGGAATGGCAGCCTGCAGGTGCAGCACCAGTGCTGTGGATCAGTCGTGCAGCCGTATATCAGGTTGGCAAAGGCGTGCGCGGTGGTGTGCCAATATGCTGGCCGTGGTTTGGTGCCGGCGAAGCGGGCAAGCCTGCACATGGCTTCGTGCGTACACGCATGTGGCAAGTACGCAGTACCGCGCAGATGGCTGATGGCGTAGTAGTGACTTTGGGGATTGCTGACAGCGCTGAAACGCGCGCAATCTGGGATTATGCCTTTGATCTGGAAATGATCGTTACCGTAGGCAAAACCTTGACCATGGCGCTGGTGACCAAAAACACAGGCGAAGTGCCATTCACCATTACCGATGCGCTGCACACTTATTTCCACATTGGCGATATCGCCCAAACTATCGTACAAGGTCTGGACGGCACGACATACCTCGATAAAGTGCTGGATTTCACCGAGCATACCCAGCAAGGTGATGTGATATTTGCAGGGGAAACGGATCGTGTTTATGTGAATACGCAAGCGACCTGTGTGATTAATGACACAGCGCAAAATCGCGGCATCCACATTGCCAAATCAGGCAGTGACACCACCGTGGTATGGAATCCTTGGGCAGAAAAAGAAAAAGGCTTTGCTGATATGGCTGCAGGTGAGTATCAGCAGATGGTATGCGTGGAAACCTGTAATGCTGCTGATGACAAAATCAGTATCGCACCTAAGCAGACGCATAGTCTGGTTGCGGTGGTGTCTGTGTTGTAGTCAGTGAAAATGGCAGTTGGACGCGTCGAAGCAAGCTCTCACAGTAGTGCATGGCGCGACAACTGTTTCATAGTAGTTCGTGATTCCAGCAAGTGTTAAATCAATATGCTTCGTTTGGTGGCGGTGTGGCATCGTTATGACCCTGGCTTATCAAGCACTTTCTCAATACGCCGATCAGGAACCAGCCACATGAGCGCAACAAAGACGTAGAGTGCGCCAGCAATCCACTGATTGAAAAATGCGGCGGGAACTGCTATGGCATACATGATGGGAGACAGTTTCCCTTTGATATCCCGGCCTACCGCCTTTGCCAATAATGAACCCTCACCCTGGCTTGCAATGATGGTGCGTTGCAAAATCCAATAGGCAATCGCGGCCAGTAGCAGCACAACGCCATAGAGTGCTATTGGCGTTGGTGCGAAATGGTTTTCACCCATCCAGCCCGTGACAAACGGGAGCAGGGATAGCCAAAATAGCAGATGCAGATTGGCCCACAGGATAGATCCAGTTACATGCTGTGTGGCATGTAACATGTGATGGTGGTTATTCCAGTAGATGCCCAGATAGACGAAGCTCAACACATAACTTAAAAATACAGGAATCATTGGTTGCAATGCATTAATGTCATTCCCATGAGGCACCTTCATTTCAAGTACCATGATGGTAATAATGATGGCGAGAACCCCATCGCTAAATGCTTCCAGTCTACCTTTCCCCATATGTGATTTAGATCCATTCATAGCGATATTTCATGGTGTGGTTTGCAAAATAGAAAGTATATTCCAATGTGTCAAAAATTAGCCGTAATGTAAACTGCAACTGTTTATTAGTACAAAGCGTCGTGGAGTCACTGGATATGGATGAAGCAGCCAGAAGGAAATTTCTTAACATGGTCAAGTCGCATCAGGAGCGTGGTGATCCTTGCGGGTGGTGTGATCAGGTGTATCGTGATGCAGCGGGTGATGTTCGCGCTGTATTTTGGGCGGATCTGGTACCGAATCCTTATTTGATTGCCTGGCTCGAAGATCATCCAGGTGCGAATGACAAGTTACGTGCGATTACTGTCGGCTGCGGCGTTGGGGACGATGCAGAAGCACTGGCAGCCTATGGCTATCAGGTCACTGCCTTTGACATTTCTCCCTCCGCCATTGAGTTATGCCGCAAGCGTTATCCGCATAGTCGTGTTAACTACGTCGTGGCTGACCTGCTTGACCATCCTCAGGATTGGGCGCGCGGATTCGATCTGGTATTCGAATGCAATACGATACAGGTTCTGCCTGGCGAGTATAGGTTGCGTGCTCTGAACGCAATTGCAGGGATGGTCGCGCCCGGCGGTACTGCCTTGATCTCATGTCGCAGCCGCGACACGGGAGAAAAAGAAGATGCTTTTCCACTGCCGCTAGATCGCCCTGAGATAGATGGATTCATCCGGGCTGGGCTGCGCGAAGACGATTTTGTGGTTTACGATGATGATCAGAATCCGCCAGTACAGCACTTTTTCGCTTCTTACAGCCGTCCGGATTGAGGGAGTATTGAGTGGTTGTGGTAAATACAACTTTTTGATTTCACGTCGAGTTTACGCTACATGAAATCGTAGCAATCATGGGCTTGTTAGCTGCTAGCTAAAACGGATTCCTCAAGTTAGTTGAATAATCTGATTTAATAGCTCGCGGACTTGCTCAAAATAAGATTCGTGCAATTGACCTAAAGGGTGTGGCTTTGCGTCACGCATGCGCCAATCAAAAGACTTGGGCTGATGGCACAGGATATAGCTGGTCTTGTCTAATTTCTTTCCAGATGCTTTGCCGGCTGCTACGGCAAATGGATTGTTGGCATTGTATTCTGCCGTTGTCATGGGTAAACCGATAACTAATGAGGTTTTGTCATTAAATGCGCGTGGAGACAGTACCAGGAAAGGATGAATGTCACGCATTTCCTGACCTGCTTGCGGGTTGCAGTTTATCCAGATGATGTCTTGTCGATCTGGCACCCAGTTCAATAGCGGCTTTACCAATTTTCAGCGCCTAACGTTTGTGAGGCAACCATTGCTTCGCCACCATGCTCAACAGGATTAAATAACGCCAATCGCTGTTCTAAAGTTAAGGCAGTTGCTGCTATTGGCCTGATGATGATTTCTCCATTAAGGACGCTGATGCGCACACGTTGATGTGCTTTCAAGTGTGATTCACGCGCAATTGCCGCAGGTAGGCGCACGCCCAAGTTATTACCCCATTGCTTAATGTCCAATTCTACTTCCGTCATGACAGACTCCATGTTTAATGTTTATACTGAAGTATAAACATTGCTATATTTCTGTCAAGGTGTGGAAGGTGGTTAGTTATTAAGCTTGCTTAACCTCTGTGCTGAAATACCCCAGCTTTTCCGACATTTGCGCACCCGCTTGTTGCAGCGCACTTACCCACTCATCTTTGCGGCGTTCACGTGGGGCGGAAATAGACAAGCCGGCGACAGCTTTGCCGCTGGCGTCGCGTATTAATACACCGATACAGCCTACCCCTAATTCCGCTTCTTCATTGTCAAACGCATAAGCCTGGGCGCGTGCATGTTCTGCGCTGGTGCATAGTTCACCCGCGTCAGTAATGGTGTTTGGCGTGTAGGCAGGTAGTTTTGTGCGTTTCGCGTAACTTATGCAGGCGTTCGCGGCGTCTTCACCCAGCATCAGTTTGCCTACGGCGGTGACGTGTAAAGGCGCACGGCTGCCTATCACCTGTTCTACGCGCATCAGGCGAGTGGAAGTGACGCGTTCTATGTAAACCACTTCATCGTTTTCCCGTTGGGTCAGGTTCACGGTTTCACCTGTCTGGTCGCGTAGTGCGGTCATGATGGGGAGGGCGATTTCTCGCAGGTCCAGCTGTTGTTCGGCCTGGCTGGCGTAACGCATCAAGCCGCTTCCTAGCTGATAGGCTCCATTGCTGTCACGCGTTACCCAGTCGTGATGATGCAATGACGCGAGGATGCGAAAGGCGGTGGAGCTGTGCAAACCAGTTTCGGCAGCCAATGTTTTCAGGCTGGCGTGTTCGTGTTTTGCCAGGCATTCCAGCAGGCTGACCATGCGGTCGATTACTTGTATGTGCGTTTCGTTTGTCATGAGTTGATTATATATCATTTCACATTGTGAAATCAATTTTATATTGCGAAAAATTATAGAGTTTGATATTGTGGTTACATCTTAAATCGCTGATGTGAAGGAGTAGTAAATGAACGCACCTATTTTCTGTGAAGGCATACAACATTTTGGTGAAAAATGGCTGGATTTTGATACACAAGCAGCTAGTCCGGTTATTGCCGCAGGACAGCATAGTATTGCTGACTCGGGTGATAGCTCAGCGGTTTACCAGACTTTATTAGCGGCTGACGCGTTACGTTATCTGACTTTGCAGGTGACGGGCTCCAAAGGTTCTGGTCATCCAGGCGGTTACGCATCCAGCGCTGAAGCGCATGCGTCACTGATGATGTTGGGACATACCAATATCGTGACTGAAGTGGGTCACCATGCACCAGGTTTTTATTCTTCCATGTTCCTGGATACTTCATTAGAAGAAATGGGTATACGCACTGTTGCGGACATGATGGCGCGGTTCCGCGAGAAGCACGGTCTGCTGGGTCACTTGTCAGGTGCGATTCCTGGTTTGCTGGCACCTGCTGGTCCATTGGGACAAGGGCAGCATTTTGCGATGGCAGGTGCATTGCTGCATCCTGGTAAATTATTCCCTGTGACTATCGGTGACGGCGGTATGGGTGAGCCTTATGTGTTGAATAGCATGATGCACTTCAATACAGCTTATCCTGAAGTGACTAACTTCCTGCCTGTGCTGGTATGGAATGGTTACTCGCAAGAACACCACTCTATGGTGTCACGCATGACTAACGATGAAATGGTGGCTTACTGGAAAGGTCATGGTTTCAAGAATGTGGTGCTGGTGGATGCCAAGGAATTTGACGATACCAATCAGGAATTGGCTTACGTGGATAGCACGCAATTCTCGCTGGGTCAGCGCCTGGCGTTTACTAAGGCGGTACTGCAAGGCGTGGATAGCGCTTCACAATCTGCATTAAATGGCACGCTTACTGTATTCATTATTAAGCAATTAAAAGGTGCTGGTGTGCATACGGTAGGTGCGAAGTCGCATAACCTTTATCCTGCAGATACGCTGGATCAGCCGCATATTATTGCTGGTCTGCAACGCCGCGCTTTGCCGCCTGAAGCTTGGCAAATCGTTCGTGACAACTTGTCGCGTGCTGGTGGTGGCGCAGCGGTTAAAACCGTAGTGACTGAAACCGAGCTGGATATTGTGGCCATGCCTAAACTGGCGATGACTGAATTCAAGCAAGGTGACAAAGCCGTACCAGCTACAGCAATGGGTGCACTGGTTGCGCAAATGGGTAAGGCTGATCCACGTTATGTGGTAACCAACGCTGACGGTAACGAAGCATCTGCGATGAAGAACATCAATGATGCGCTGAAAATACGCCACCCGACAGTAGATCCATTGTATAACCAGGAGCCGAATGGTCAGGTTTATGAGCCGTTGAATGAAGATGCGTGCGCGGGTCTGGCTGCGGGTCTGGCATTGTTTGGATCGCGTTCAATTTGGTTGTCATATGAATCATTTGCAATTAACGGCTGGCCAATTATCCAGACCGTAACGCAAGCTATGGCTGAATTGCGCCGTAAAACACCGTCCATCGTCTGCATGTTTACCGCAGGTGCATTGGAACAAGGCCGTAACGGCTGGACGCACCAGCGCCCAGAGATAGAGAACTTCTTTGCTGCAATGATGCGTAATGGTAACGTTTTCCCATTGTTCCCATGCGATGCGAATGCGATGCAGGTGGCTTATGAATACGCCACTGACAGCGTGAACAAAGGTATGGTAATTATTGCTTCCAAGAGCCCGCTACCTGTTTACATGACGCTGGCTGAATCCAAGCAAGCGATGGTCAATGGTGCTGCAACTATCTACGAAAGTGCTGCAGGTACGGGTGCTACGGTGGTGTTTGCGGTAACGGGTGATATGGTGCTGTTACCTGTATTCAAAGCCAAAGACCAGCTGGAAGCGCAGGGTTATCGCGTACGCATAGTGGCAGCGGTGAATCCACGTGCACTCTATCGCCCAACGGACGTGGCGTGGGATACAGTATCACAGCCTGATAATGGCTTTATGGATGACGATCACTTCAATGCCTTGTTTGATGGTGATGCACTGATTGCTGTCAGTGGTGGTCCAAGTGCGCCATTAGAGCCTATTTTGCTGCGTACGCGTGCGCCGAAACGTGATACTTTCTGCTGGAAGCGTGGTGAAACCACTGCCAGCGCGGATGAAATCATGGCGTTTAATGGCATTACGGCTGAAGCGATGGTAGCGCGCGTTAATGCATTGTTAAAGTGAATTTATTATGACTCAGCTCACCAAAATTATCGTGCTTGATGACGATCCTACGGGATCACAAACGGTGCACGGCTGTCTGCTATTGACACGCTGGGATGTGGCGACGCTGGTTGAGGCATTGGCGGATAGCTCACCACTGTTTTTTGTGCTGACCAATACGCGCGGCATGTCTGCTGCGCGTGCTGATGCGGTGACGCGTGAAGTTTGCGTGAATCTGAAATCAGCACTAGCACAGACTGCAGTGGCAGGGCAATCTATCAATCCAATCTTGGTGAGTCGCTCGGATTCGACTTTGCGTGGGCATTATCCGGTGGAAACCGATGTGATTGCGGAATTGCTGGGGCCGTTTGATGCACATTTTCTGACACCAGCATTTTTTGAAGGTGGGCGTATCACCCGCGACAGCATACATTATCTGCTGGTCGATGGTGTGCATGTACCTGTGCATGAAACTGAGTTCGCTCGGGACTCGGTGTTTGGCTATAAGCACAGTTATTTGCCGGATTATGTGGCTGAGAAAACACAGCAGCGGATTGCTGCCCATCAAGTTGAGCGCTTTACACTGGCAGATGTGCGTGCTGATATCACGCCAAGATTACTGGCGCTGCATGATAACGTTTGCTGCGTGGTGGATGCTGAACAGCAAAGTGATCTCGATCAGTTTGCTGCGCAGATACAAACAGCGGCTGCGGCTGGTAAGCGATTCCTGTTCCGTAGTGCAGCAAGTTTGCTGACCTCGCTCGCCAAACTTGGCAGGCAACCCGTCGCCCCTGAGCAAGTGGCGCATTATGTACGTGGTGGTCGTGCGGGTGCGGTAATAGTGGGTTCGCATGTTAAAAAAACCACGGCGCAACTGCAGGTGCTATTGCAGCAATCAGGTGTTGCCGGAATAGAGATAGATGTAGCACGCATTGGTCAAGAGCGTGACGTGCTGTTGCAAGAGGTAATACAACTTGCACAAGCTGCGTATGAGCAGAATCTGACATCCGTGGTTTATACCAGTCGGGTAGAATTGACTTTTGCTGATCAGGCAACTCGGTTGGCGTTCGGTGAACAGGTATCGGCATTCCTGATGGATGTGGTGCGAAACTTGCCAACAACTGTCGGCTTCTTAATCAGCAAAGGTGGCATTACTTCGAATGACGTCTTGAGTGATGGACTGGCACTGCGCACTTCGCGTGTACTTGGGCAGATTTTGCCTGGCTGTTCGGTCGTGCGCTGTCCACCTGACCATACTCGTTATCCTGATTTACCTGTGGTGATTTTTCCGGGTAATGTGGGCGATGAAAATGCGCTGGCGACTGCGTATCAGCGTTTGCGAGGCGTGGTGTCCTGATGACTGCAGGATGTGATAACCATCATGAGGTGGCTATGATCAGCAAAGCTGAACTGGTTACGCAACTGCTGGCGTTATTGCCTGGTGATTGCGTGCTGTTTGAGACTGAAGATTTAAGCCCGTATGAATGTGATGGCTTGTCGGCTTATCGCCAGTTGCCATGGGTGACGGTGTTACCCAATACTGTGGAGCAGGTGCAGGCGGTGATGCGCCTATGCCATCAGTACCAGTTACCCGTTGTGGCGCGCGGTGCCGGGACCGGGTTATCGGGTGGCGCATTGCCGCATCCCAATGGCGTGTTGCTGAGTCTGGCAAAACTTAAATCTATTTTATCCATTGATACACTGGGGCGTACTGCACGGGTGCAACCTGGCGTGCGCAATCTGGCTATTTCGCAGGCAGTTGCTGCCCATGGCCTGTATTACGCACCAGATCCGTCGTCGCAAATCGCCTGCACCATAGGCGGTAATGTGGCAGAGAACTCTGGTGGTGTGCATTGCCTGAAATATGGTTTGACCATACACAATATCTTGCAGGTGAAGCTGGTGACGGTGACTGGCGAGTTGTTAGTTATAGGCAGCGAAGCCTTCGACAGCGCAGGGTATGATTTATTGGCATTGGTAACGGGCTCGGAAGGTATGCTCGGCATTATCGTTGAAGTGACCGTGCGCCTGTTGCCCGTGCCTGAACAGGCACAAGTGGTATTGGCTGCGTTTAGTGATGTGGAAAAAGCGGCAGCAGCCGTGGGTAATATCATTGCTGCAGGCATTATCCCTGCTGGTCTGGAAATGATGGATAAGCTGGCGATCAATGCCGCTGAAGATTATGCCCATGCAGGGTATCCACGTGATGCAGAAGCAATCTTACTGTGCGAACTGGATGGCATGCGTGCAGACGTAGTCGACCAAATAGCACGCGTGCAGGTTATCTTGTCGCAAGCGGGTGCGACTGAAGTGCGCCTGGCTGCTGATGAGCAATCGCGGGCTTTGTTGTGGAAAGGGCGGAAGTCCGCGTTCCCTGCAGTGGGTCGTTTATCCCCCGATTATTACTGTATGGATGGCACGATACCGCGTCGCCACTTGCCGTTGGTGTTGCGGCGTATCGCTGAGTTGTCGCAGCAATATGGATTAGCCGTGGCCAATGTATTTCATGCGGGTGACGGTAATTTGCATCCGCTGATTTTGTACGATGCAAATAAGCCAGGTGAACTGGAACAAGTGGAAGCTTTTGGCGGCAAGATATTGGAATTCTGTGTCGAGGTGGGCGGCAGTATCACTGGCGAACACGGTGTCGGTATGGAGAAAATCAACCAGATGTGTGTGCAGTTTGACGCGCTGGAGTTGACGCAGTTTCATGCGATCAAACATGCGTTTGACCCGCAAGGTTTGCTTAATCCTGGTAAAGCCGTGCCGACTTTGCACCGTTGTGCAGAGTTTGGCGCGATGCATGTGCATCATGGCAAAGCGCCATTTCCCGAATTGGAGCGGTTCTGATGGCACTAAACGAACAAGATATTTCAGCTGCGCTGCAACAGCAAGTGGCATTGGCTTATGCCGACAAAACGCCGCTCAATATCTGCGCTGGTAATACTAAAGCATTTTATGGGCGCACCGCGACTGGGCAAACGCTGGATGTGTCAGGACATGCGGGTATTGTGAGTTATGAACCGACTGAATTGGTATTGACTGCACGCGCAGGAACACCGTTAAGCGATATTGAATCTGCATTGGCAGCGCATGGGCAAATGCTAGCGTTTGAACCGCCGCATTGGGGTGTGAGTGCGACCATCGGCGGCACTATTGCCTGTAATTTGTCTGGCCCACGCCGTGTTTATACTGGATCAGCCCGAGATTTCTTGCTCGGTTGCCACATGATTAATGGCAAAGGTGAGTTGCTGCATTTTGGCGGTGAAGTGATGAAAAATGTGGCGGGCTATGATGCTGCACGATTGATGGCGGGGGCAATGGGCACGTTGGGTGTGCTGCTCGACGTGAGTCTGAAAGTCTTGCCCATGCCTCAGCATAAATTGACTTTGGTACGTTCTGGACTCAGTGCCGCTGATGCATTGACGTTGATGAATCAGCTTGCAGGTCAGTCACTGCCACTGTCAGCGTCGGCGTGGATAGATGGAAATTTGTATCTGCGTTTTTCTGGTGCGGCGAGCACGATAGCGTCAGTCCAGCACAACCAGCCAGGCGAGGTATTGGAAAACGACGAGGATTTCTGGTTGTCTATTCGTGAATTGCAGCATCCTTTTTTTGCCAGCAAGCAGCCACTATGGTGTATAGCAATGCCGCAAGTGGCTGCACAGCCTGATGTGGCAGGTGACTGGTTAATCGAGTGGGGCGGCGCGCAACGCTGGTTACGCAGTGATGCTGCGGCTGAGGACATTCGAGCACAAGTTTCAGTGCTGGGTGGTCATGCGACTTTATTCCATGGAGGCGACAAATCTGGTGCAGTGTTCCAGCCTTTAACCGCCGGGATATGGCAATTGCATCAACGCCTGAAAAAGGCATTCGATCCCGCAGGGATATTGAACCCAAGCCGTATGTACGAGAACCTATAACATGCAAACTAATCTGGCTGAACAATTTAAAAATACGCCACTAGGACTAGAGGCTGATGCGATTTTGCGTAGCTGCGTACACTGCGGTTTCTGCACAGCGACGTGCCCGACCTACCAAATCCAGAGCGATGAGCTTGATGGCCCGCGTGGACGCATCTATTTAATCAAACAAGTGCTGGAAGGCCAGCCTGCTACTGCCAAGACTCAGCTGCATCTGGATCGTTGTTTAACTTGCCGCTCGTGTGAATCGACTTGCCCATCTGGCGTGGAGTATGGGCATCTGGTCGATATCGGTCGAGCCGTGGTTGAACAGCAAGTGGGTCGTACCTGGCGTGAAAAATTGCTGCGTGGCACCTTGCGCGCAATTATTCCGCATCGTCAGCGTTTTGCGACCTTACTCAAACTAGGGCGATTATTCAGTCCGCTGCTTCCGGCGGCTTTGCAGCGCAAGATGCCAGCAGTACAAGATGCTGGGCTGTGGCCAGCGGTGCGTCATGCGCGGAAAATGCTGGTGCTGCAAGGCTGCGCGCAACCTGCTGCCACGCCACTTACCAATGCAGCTGCGGCTCGCGTGCTGGATAAACTGGGTGTGAGTTTACTGGAAATCAGTACGGCAGGCTGCTGTGGCGCCTTGAGTCATCATTTGAATGCGGAGCACGAAGCGCAGGATTTTGCGCGGCGCAATATCGATGCCTGGTGGCCGTATATCATGGCAGGTGCTGAAGCGCTGGTCATGACTGCCAGTGGTTGCGGGGTAATGGTCAAAGATTATGGACATTTGTTACGCAATGACCCGGATTACGCGGAAAAAGCCGAGCGGGTATCGGCGCTGACGCGTGACTTGGTAGAGGTGCTGCTGCAAGAAGATTTGTCATCGTTAACACTGTTGCAGCATGAGCCGATTGCAGTGCATGCGCCGTGTACGCTGCAACATGGCCAGAAACTGTCGGGTAGCCTGGAACAGTTAATGCGTCGTGCAGGGTTTACGCTAACCAGCGTGCCTGATGCGCATCTGTGTTGTGGGTCAGCGGGGACTTATTCGATACTACAACCCACTTTGTCACAACAGTTATTACAACAAAAGTTGACCGCATTAAATAGCGGCCAACCATCGCTTATTGTCACTGCGAATGTGGGGTGTCAACTGCATCTGGCAAGTCAGTCAGCTATCCCTGTGCAGCATTGGATTACGCTGTTTGATGGCGCTGGCAATTAGTCGCTAATCTCAGTTCGCGGCACCTAACTGTTCTCATTGCCAGCATCGCCCACCAAGTCCGCAACAACCTCAGTAACGGGTTACTTGGCCATTGTCGATGCGTACTCTGTCGCCAGGGCGCATATCGCCAATATTGTTTTGTGTGTAGCTTGCATAGCTACCGTTATCCATACGGACTTTGATGCGATAAGTATATTGGCTGCTGGTACTACGGCTTTTTTCGATCTGGTGTCCTACTACAGCCCCGCCGACTACCCCCGCAGCAGTCGCAAGGGTTTTGCCAGTGCCGCCACCGATTTGATTGCCGAGTACACCGCCAACTACACCACCAATAACGGTGCCAACGCCTATCGGGCTGCCTGTGCTATTACCATTGGTTTGCACTGTATCGATGGCGTCAATTACGCCGTAGCCACTGGTATATTGCGGCGAGTTGCTCGAACGGTAGTCCGGTTGTGGATTGCTGTAACTGGTGTCTGGATAGGTGCTAGCGCAGCCACTTAGCAGGATTGCACCAGCAATCGCCAGTATTTTATGAGATGTTTTCATGATATTGCCTCCTATTAATAGAACGCACAGAATGGCTGCAAAGTGAGCAGCAGTCTGTCTGTTGCCGTACATATGAAACTAACGGGCAACATCCAGCAAAAGCATAGTTTGTATAGCGCGATAGAAAAGGGCATTATTGCACTGGATTCCCGTCCGCAAGGGAAAGCAATTAGAGGAAAGCGGGAAATGATAATAATGGAAATGGCTTTGTTGAAGTGCGACAAACCGTCATTCCGAAAAATATTAACCAAGTAAGTGGTTCGTGCGACACACAGGATGAAGCAAATATTGTCGGATATTAAGTCCGGGTGCGGGAACCGTTATTGATTGGCGTACCCGGATTAGTCAATGATTGGTGCCCTCGACACGAATCGAACGTGTGACCCTCCCCTTAGGAGGGGGATGCTCTATCCACTGAGCTACGAAGGCAAGCGCGCATTTTACCTTGAATAGCGCAATTTTAGAATTTTGATTTGTGAGTATATCGTATATGAAACTAATAATTATATTGGTAGGGGTAGTGTTTGCCATGCTATGGATGCGCGCTAGTCAGGCAGCTGAGTTGCCTAAAGTTGGGCAAGATGCACCTGATTTTGCATTACCTGATCAATCGGGTAAGGTGCAGCGCTTGTCTGACTATCGTGGCCAGTGGGTGGTGTTGTATTTCTACCCCAAGGACGATACGCCGCATTGTACGACGGAGGCATGCCAGTTTCGCGACGATGCTTTTCATCTACGTCAATTGGGCGCAGTTGTGTTGGGTGTGAGTGTGGATGATACGGATAGCCATGCCGAATTCGCCAAAAAACATCATTTGTCTTTCCCGCTATTGGCTGATCAAGGTGGCAAAGTCGCGGCTAGCTACGGTTCCATTACTAATTTGCTGGTGATCAAATTTGCTAAACGCAATACCTTTCTTATTAACCCGCTTGGGAAGATAGCAAAGGTTTATGTATCTGTTGATGCCGAACAACACGCCAAATCAGTGCTGCAGGACCTTACGGCTTTATCAGCCAAGTAGCTGATAAAGCCACTGGGTTTATTCTTTGCCGTATGATTTTTTGATGAAGAACCATGTGAACCAGACCATCATGCCCAGCGCAAAAGCGACGGTAAATGCGCTCATTAAGCCTACGGTTGAATGGAATAATGTAGAGAATATATTCATGATGAACTCCTTAATTAAGTTATGAAGATAAATATATCTTTTTATATTTACTGTTGTCAACAATTTTTTAAAAAATAAATTAAATGCTGCCTTGGCTCTCTTCACTGCATGACTTTCCACCTGTTACTTCTGCTCTGCAGGAACCTAATGGTTTACTTGCGGCGGGAGGCATGTTGCGGGCAGATTGGTTGCTGGCAGCCTATCAGCGTGGAATTTTCCCCTGGTTTAATGAAGGTCAGCCGATATTGTGGTGGAGCCCTGATCCACGCATGGTGCTGTATCCGCATGAGTTACATGTGCCCAAGTCGCTGACACGAGTGATGCGTAAGGGGAATTATGAAATACGTGTAGATACGGCGTTTTCAGCGGTGATGACGGCGTGTGGTCAGCCACGACATGGACAGGATGGCAGCTGGATTAGCGCAGATATGGTTGCTGCTTATACCGCATTGCACCAGTTAGGTTATGCACACAGCATAGAAAATTGGCAAAATGGTGAGTTAGTCGGCGGTTTGTATGGCGTGGCAATAGGGCGGGTTTTTTATGGCGAGTCGATGTTTGCCAAAGTCGATGATGCGTCCAAAATTGCGTTTGTGCATTTAGTGCGACAGTTGCAGCAATGGGGATTTGAGGTTATCGATTGCCAGATGAATACCGCACATTTAGCGCGTTTTGGTGCGCGCGAGATTGCGAGAGCTGATTTTATGCGTATTTTGCAGCATAATGTGGACGTGCCTAATGCCCCTTGGGGTTCGACGGAGATGTGATGACGCGTTTACATGAAATTCCTATACAGCTGCAGTTTTATATTACGTCACCTTACCCATGTAGTTATTTGCCTGATCAAACCGCCCGTTCCCAAGTGGCCACTCCGGCGCATTTGGTGGATACTTTGGTTTACAGCGAGTTAATCCGTATCGGTTTTAGACGCAGTGGATTCTATACATACCGCCCACAATGCGGTACATGTCAGGCATGTGTACCGGTGCGCGTAGTTGTTGATGAGTTTGTACCCAACCGTACCCAGCGTCGCGTATTAAAGGCGAACGCAGGCATGTCAGTGAGTATAGAGTCCCCACATTTTGACCCTGAGCATTTCGCACTGTATCAACGTTATCAGGCGGAGCGTCATCCAGGCGGGGGGATGGACCATGATGATAAAGAGCAATACACCCATTTTTTAGTTGCCAGTCAGGTCGAGAGTTATTTGCTGGTTTTTCGTGAAGACGACAAAGTGCAAATGGTGAGCCTGATAGACCGAGTGGCTGACGGGTTATCGGCGGTATATACGTTCTTCAACCCCGATTTATCCAAACGCAGTCTGGGCGTGTACAACGTACTTTGGCAAATTGATTTGGCGCGGCAGTTAGGTGTGCCTTATCTTTATTTGGGCTATTGGGTTGCAGATAGCCGTAAAATGGCTTACAAACAGCAATATCAACCATTACAAGGATTTATAGATGCAGATTGGCGAACCTACCCCCCGGCGCAAACTTGAGCCATTATGCGATAAGATAGGGCGCGACAATGTGGAGCGTGTGGTGCATGATTTTTATGGCCGTTTGCAAGCGGATGAGATGATGGGTCCGTTCTTTGCCAATATGGGTGATTTTGGCGCACATGAGTCGTTGATCGCAGATTATTGGTGGACAGTGATGGGTGGCAAGGTCGATGGTCCGCGTCCGTTTGATATGCTGGGCAAGCATCAGGCATTGAATCTGCATAGCGCGGCATTTGATACTTGGTTGCGTATATTTGAGGAAACCTTGTTAACTTATCTACCGCCAGAACTCGCGCAACGCTGGTTGCAAATGGCTCTGGGGATAGGCGATACAATGAAACGGCATTTGGGATTGCAAAATAATTAAGGATAATTATGCGTCAATATTTGGATTTAATGCAGCATGTTGCTGAGCATGGGGTAAAAAAATCTGATCGTACAGGGACAGGAACAGTGTCTGTGTTTGGTCATCAAATGCGTTTTGATTTAAGCCAGGGTTTTCCGTTGGTGACGACCAAAAAATGTCATTTGCGCTCTATCATTCATGAGTTGTTGTGGTTTCTTAAAGGTGAGACCAATATTGCCTATCTTAAAGCCAATGGTGTGAGTATTTGGGATGAGTGGGCTGATGAAAACGGCGAACTGGGCCCGGTGTACGGCAAACAGTGGCGCAGTTGGCCGACACCCGATGGCGGGCATATTGATCAAATAGTGCGAGTGATACACGATCTTAAAAACAATCCGGATTCGCGTCGCATTATCGTGTCGGCGTGGAATGTGGCGGAATTAGATCAAATGGCATTGGCACCTTGCCACGCTTTTTTCCAATTTTATGTGGCAGATGGCAAGCTTAGTTGTCAGCTCTATCAACGCAGTGCGGATATATTCCTGGGGGTGCCATTCAATATCGCCAGTTATGCGTTGTTGACCATGATGGTGGCGCAGGTGACAGGGCTGCAAGTGGGCGATTTTGTGCATACTCTGGGTGATGCACACTTGTACAGCAACCATCTTGATCAAGCTCGTGAGCAACTGAGTCGCACGCCGCGCGCACTGCCCAAGATGCGATTGAATCCAGGTATAAAAGATATTTTTGCCTTTAGTTTTGAAGACTTTGAGCTAGTTGATTACGATCCATACCCTGCGATTAAGGCGCCTGTCGCAATATGATGGACTTTAGCAAAAAGCGCGTACTGATTATCGACGATAGTCCAGCAATGTGTTCTTCTTTAAAAAACACATTGAGTAATTTCGGGATTAGCCGATGTGAGACATCGAATTCAGGTAATGAAGCTGTTTTCAGGATACGCCAGCGCGCTTTCGACATTATTGTATGTGACTATTGCCTGGGTGAAGGTAGCGATGGTCAACAAATTCTGGAGCAATTGCGTCGGGGTGGTCTGATTGCACCTAATGTGGCGTTTTTGATGGTGACGGCAGAGCGGGGTTACGAAAAAGTCGTATCGTGTGCGGAGCTGGCGCCAGATGATTATTTGCTTAAACCCTTTACTGCGGAAACCATGAGATTGCGGTTAGAGCGAGTATTCGAGAAAAAAGAAACATTTGCGCTCATTTATGAGTTGTTGAGCAAAGGCAATGCGGTTGATGCCATAGTTGAGTGTGACCGCCTGTTGGCATTAAAAAGTAAATTTACCATCGACTTGATACGGATGAAGGGTGAATTACTGATTTCACTTGAAAGGCATGAAGAAGCGCGTGTTCTGTATGAGCAAGTTATTGCTGCGCGGGCAATTCCTTGGGCGCGTATCGGTTTGGCCAAGACGTTGAGTATGGCTGGGTTGGGTGAAGAGGCAATTGAAATTTTAGAATTGGCTATTGAAGATAATCCCCAATATCTTGAAGCATATGATTTGTTGGCTAAGGAACATGAGTCCAAAGGTAATACTGAGTTAGCGCAGACTATATTAGAAAAAGCTGTCGAGATTTCACCAGAGACATTGTCGCGGCAAACGCGTGTGGGTGAAATCGCCTACCGTAATGGTGATTTGGTTAAAGCCAAACGCGCTTTTGGTATTGTAGTCGATAAAGGTCGTTATTCTTTTTTCCGCTCGGCCAGTGATTTTATTAGTTTGTCTCGGGTGCACTTAGACGAAGGTCTGCATGATAAAGCCTTATCAGTGGTTACTGACGCAAAAAAATCGTTTGATAAGACGCCTGAATTAGAAGTAGCGACATCGGTGATGGAGAGCTTGATACATCACAGCGCAAAAAATGAAACCGCTGCCAGGCAAGCACTGCAAAATGCACTGGATATCAAGGAAAAAACCGGAATTACGCTGCCCAATTCATCGAGTTTAGATATGGCAAAAAGCTGTTTCCTCAACGACAAAGTGGAGGAGGGGCGTAATCTAGTAAAAGATATGGTAAGTAATTTTTACGACGATGAGCAAGTGCAAAACACGGTTCGCCAAATGCTGGAAAAGGTCGGCCGTGCTGAAGAAGTAGCCAGTCTGGTTGATAATAGTGTACGTGATGTGGTTAAGCTGAACAATGAGGGCGTAATGTTGGCGAAAAAAGGTGACTTGGCAGGTGCAATTGAGTTGCTAGTGAGCGCCGCTAAACGTATGCCCCAAAATGTGCAGGTAGCGCTTAATGCTGCACATGCACTTATTGTTGATAGTGATAGAAATGGTTGGAACGAAACGAACATGAATATGGCGCGGCATTTCTTGCGCGAACATGCAGCTAAACATGGAAAGCTTGAAAAACATAAAAAAATTAATGAGTTGATGAAAGACGTTAGTTTGAAATTCGGGGTGAAAGTGACATGAGTCTGATAGATACTGCCAATATTGATGTCAAAACCATCATCGCGCTCAATGTGCATGAAGTAAAAAACTTGATGGCACTGTTAATGTTCAAGTTGGATGAAGTGCAATCTACAGAACAGGCAATAGCTGATTCACGCTTGCTGTGTCATCGCGTCAATGACTGTATGGAACGGATGTTGTTGTTATTCAACCTCGAATCTGAACGTTTGCGGCCTAATATTGCGGATTATTCACCTGCGGATTTTGTCGATGAATTTGTGCGTAACGCGCAAGTATTGGCAGGTAGCCGGATTAAAATCGTCAAAGCAGTTGAGCAGGCACCAAGTTATTGGTTTTTTGATCGCGATCTGGTGGAAATGGCGATGATGAATGCAATACATAACGCGTTACGCTTTGCTCGCCATGAAATCAAAATTAGCGCATACGTAGCCAATCAAATGCTGGTATTGGAAGTGACTGACGATGGCGCGGGTTATGCCGAAGATCTGCTGGCTGACCCAGTTACGGCGATTATGCAAACCAGCCAGGGTCTGGGCTTGTATCTTGCCAATGCTATTGCACAGTTACACGTAAATAAAGACCGCCAGGGTCAATTATTATTGCATAATAATGAACACCCGCGCGGTGCGGTCTTTAGCCTGCAATTACCTTAATTACATCATGTATTGATAAGAAACGACAGAAATGAATTTACACGAATATCAAGCCAAACAATTATTACGCGAATTTAGTATTAACACGCCACGTGGCATTGTGGTTGAGGATCCGACTCATGCCGAATTAGCTGCGACAGGATATCTGGGCGGTGAAGCCTGGGTGGTCAAAGCGCAGATACATGCAGGTGGGCGAGGCAAAGCAGGTGGCGTGCGATTGGTCAGGTCATTGGATGACTTGCGTGATGCGGCCTCGGCTTTATTGGGTTCACAACTGGTGACTTATCAGAATGCCCCTGAAGGGCAGTTGGTAGGGCGTTTGTTGGTGGAAGAAACACTCTCCATCGCCCGTGAGTTGTATTTGAGTGTGTTGGTTGATAGAGAAACTGAGCGCGTCGCAGTGGTGGCGTCGAGTGCGGGCGGAATGGAAATAGAAGAAGTCGCGCAAACCCATCCTGAACAGATTTTGCGTGAGTATTGCGATCCTATTTTGGGACTGCAAGAATTTCAATGCCGTAATTTGGCTTTTGGATTAGGCTTGTCGGGCACGCATGTTGGCGATTTGACCCGTATGTTGCGGGCTCTGTACAAACTATTCATTGAGTCTGATCTGAGCCTGTTAGAGATTAACCCATTGGTCATCACCGAAGACGGGCGTATGGTGGCGTTGGATTGCAAAATGTCCATAGATGACAATGCATTGTCTCGGCAAAAAAAGTTTGCCGATATGGCTGATGACACGCAAATTGACAGTAAAGAAGTCGCCGCGCAGGCAGCGGGTCTGAATTACATCGCCCTCAACGGCAATATCGGATGCATGGTCAATGGCGCAGGTTTGGCGATGGCGACGATGGATTTGATCAAATTGCATGGCGGTGCCCCTGCGAATTTCCTCGATGTGGGTGGTGGAGCAACAGCGGAGACTGTGGCGCGTGCGTTCAAGATTATTTTGTCGGATAGTCAGGTCAAGGCTGTTTTGGTTAATATTTTTGGTGGCATTATGCGCTGCGATATTATTGCCGATGGCATTATTACCGCAGTGAAAGAAGTGGGCGTGAATGTGCCTGTGATTGTGCGTTTAGAAGGTACGAATGTGGCGTTAGGTAAACAGAAATTATTGGAAAGTGGCCTGGATATTATTACTGCTGACAATTTGACCGATGCGGCACAGCGCGCAGTAGCTGCTGTGCAAGGAGCATCCGCATGAGCATCCTGATTGATAAAAATACCAAAGTGATTTGTCAGGGTTTTACAGGTAAACAAGGCACATTTCATTCAGAACAGGCAGTTGCTTATGGCACGCAAATGATGGGTGGGGTGACGCCTGGTAAAGGCGGTCAAACGCATTTGGGCTTGCCCGTATTCAATACAGTACGTGATGCCGTACGCGAAACAGGTGCAGATGCCAGCGTGATTTATGTGCCCGCTAATTATGCCGCCGATTCTATTATGGAAGCGGCTGACGCAGGAATCGCGCTCATCGTCTGCATTACTGAAGGTATTCCTGTATTGGACATGCTCAATGTCAAAGCTGCATTGCGTGCCAATGGCGCACGGTTAATCGGGCCAAATTGTCCGGGCATTATCACGCCTGACGCCTGCAAAATCGGCATCATGCCTGGCTTTATCCATCAGCGTGGAAAAATCGGCATCGTTTCCCGTTCAGGTACATTGACTTATGAAGCTGTACATCAAACCACGCAACTAGGTTTAGGGCAAACTACGTGCGTAGGTATTGGTGGTGATCCGATTAAGGGGCTGGACTTTATTGATTGCCTGGCGCTGTTTGAAGCTGATAGCGAAACCGAAGCGATTATCATGGTTGGCGAGATTGGTGGCACGCGTGAAGAAGAAGCGGCCGACTATATTAAAAACCATGTGACTAAACCTGTCGCTGCGTATATCGCAGGACAAACTGCACCCAAGGGTAAACGCATGGGACATGCAGGTGCGATTATTGCTGGTGGCAGTGGTACGGCGGAAGCCAAAATCCGTGCGCTCAGTGACGCAGGTGTAGTGGTTGCCGCATCACCCGCAGAGATGGGGTTAGCAGTGCAAAGAGCAATGCTGCGATGAAAATTGCACTCGTGCAGATGAATGCCTGCGTGGGTGATATTGCAGGCAATACTGCGAAAATTATTGATGCGCTTACTGAGGCAAAGCTCGCACGTACTGATATTGTACTTACGCCGGAACTGGCGCTGTCAGGGTATCCACCTGAGGATTTGTTATTTCGTGCTGATTTTCATCAGCAAGTCGAAGCGGCATTAATTGAATTGGGCCGTGCGACGCAAGGGATCACCCTAGTGGTTGGTCATCCCGCTGAGGCTGATGGTCGTCTTTATAATGCAGCTAGCGTTATCCGTGATGGTAAGGTAATCGCCAATTATCATAAACAAAGTTTACCTAATCATACTGTGTTCGATGAAGTCAGGTATTTCACTGCGGGTACGCAAGCCTGCGTGTTTGAGCAGGATGGTGTGAAATTCGGTGTGAATATTTGCGCCGATATTTGGCATAATGCTGCGCCGTATTGCGCTGCAGATGCGGGTGCAGAAGTGTTGTTAGTATTAAATGCTTCACCGTTTCATATTGATAAGTTAAGCGAACGCTATTCAGTAGTGCGTGAGCGTATTGCTGAAAACAATCTGGCTGTGTTGTACTGCAATTTGGTCGGTGGGCAAGATGAGCTGGTGTTTGATGGCGGTTCGTTTGTGATGGACGCCAATGGCAAACTAACCCAGCAATGTCCAAGCATGGTCGAGGACGTATATTATGTGACGCTTGATGGCGTCTCGCCGAGTGCATCAACTATTGCGCCCAAATTATCCACGCATGCCAGTGTTTATCAGGTATTGACCTTAGGTTTGCGGGATTATGTACGAAAAAACGGTTTTCCTGGCGTGTTGTTAGGTTTGTCTGGCGGCATAGATTCGGCATTGACGTTGGCCATAGCTGTTGATGCATTGGGCGTGGATAAGATTCATGCCGTGATGATGCCTTCTGAGTTTACTGCAGATATCAGCGTGACCGATTCTCGTGAGATGGTGGCGCGCTTGGGTGTGGAATATTCCGAGTTGGCTATTAATCCTGTATATCAGCAGTTTTTGGAAACATTGAAACAGAGCTTTGCTGGCAAGCCATTTGATCTGACAGAAGAGAATTTACAAGCGCGAGTGCGCGGAACGCTGCTGATGGCGTTATCAAATAAATTTGGTAAGTTGGTCATTACTACAGGGAATAAATCTGAAATGGCTGTTGGTTATGCCACGCTATATGGCGATATGGCAGGGGGCTTTGCTGTCCTGCGCGATGTGCCAAAAACTCTGGTTTACCAATTGTCTGAATATCGTAATCAAATTAGCCCGATTATTCCGCAACGGATTATTGACAGACCGCCTTCAGCCGAGCTGAGACCAGATCAAACTGATCAGGATTCATTGCCTGATTATGCAATACTCGATACCATAATAGAGCGTTATGTTGAACGGGATGAAAGCATCTCCGATATGATAGCCGCAGGCTTGGACGCCAATGATGTGACGCGTGTCGTACGCATGATAGATCGTAGTGAGTATAAACGCAGGCAAGCGGCAGTTGGTACCCGTATCACTTCGCGTGCATTTGGCAAAGACAGACGTTACCCCATTACCAATCGTTTTAACCCTAACAGGATGATGAAATGAAAAAAATAGATGCAATAATCAAACCATTCAAGCTAGATGAAGTGCGTGAAGCGCTATCGGGTGTGGGCGTAACAGGCTTGACCGTGACGGAAGTTAAAGGTTTTGGTCGACAAAAAGGCCATACCGAACTTTATCGTGGCGCAGAGTATGTCGTTGATTTCTTGCCGAAAGTTAAAATAGAGATAGTTGTGGCTGACAGTCTGGTTGATTTGGCGATAGAAACCATTGTCGCCGCAGCACGTACAGGCAAGATAGGCGATGGTAAGATTTTTGTGACTAACGTCGAGCAAGTCGTGCGCATACGCACTGGTGAGCAGGGCGACGAAGCGATTTAATTATAGCTGCGGGTCACGGACAGCAAAGCCGTGGCTACGTAACATATGTAAGGTCGGATTCAAACACTTCAGAATAAAAGCGCGTCGGGCTGGATTGCGGCGCGCCATTTCTCGCCATTGTTTGCCGTGGCTCAAACCCGCCAGCTCATAGACATCTGCACTCGGCAGATAGAATGTGCGGACAAATTGTTGTATCAACAAATTAATCACGGGCGTCAGTAATTTACGTTGTAGTGTGCCGCAATGCTTGAGGCTGGCTTCCAGTGCGCTACGCGCATGGGCAATATGGCGTGCTTCGTCGATAATGTGCAAAGTACACATCTGGCGGATGACATTGTCGACTTTATCTTTGCCTTCAGTGCGGACATAACGGTTCAAACGGTCGGGCACTTCTTCACCGATAGTTACCGCCAGCCAGAATAATGTGGTGTTAAGCGGTGTGTGACGCCCCAGAAAATCAGCCACAAAAGGGCGATGCCGCCATACGCCAGGTAGGCGTAAGCCGCTTTTTTCCATAAGCTTCAGGAACATCAGGCTATGTCCGGATTCTTCACGGATTTCATGTAGGTAATAGGCAAGTTCTTGGGTGGATTGGGTGTTGCGGAGATTCTTTGATAAGCGCTCAATGAAAATCGCTTCCAGCCAAATTCCAGCCTGGATAAAGCCAGTAAACTCATACTGCGACAAGCGCACTTTTAATGCATTGGACAGTTCATCGTATTCTGGTAAACCAAATAACGACACGGCTTCTTCTGGCAACCATGGACGATTGGCATCCAAGCTCTGCCAATCCAAACGAGTTAATGGATCGGAATAATGAGCACTATTGGTAGATAGTTGTTCTAGCAGCGATAATTCAGCATGCGCCATGAGCAGTCATCGAGGAGATTATTAGCAATGGCTAATCATACCAATTTTTGCCTGGTTTAGACAGTCAGGTAAGGCAGGAATTGATTAAATCTTGCCCAAAATAGGTGAATACGGTATCCTTGCGCACTTTCTTGCCTAGTGCAATGCTGGGTAAGAATTACGGAGAGGTGGATGAGTGGTTTAAGTCGCACGCCTGGAAAGCGTGTTTGGGATAATATCCCAACGGGGGTTCGAATCCCCCCTTCTCCGCCAAATACTAAATAAAAACAGTCAGTTATGGCTGTTTTTTTTCGCTCAACGAGGGGGCGGATGGGTTGGGAAATCTCGATATAAAAGCCAAATTGTTCCTGTTCTGTTCCCGAATTGTTCCCGCAATTCCCGTATTCATCCCGCTGTGCCTGTTCCGGTTTTGTTCCTGCGTGTTGACATATACTTGCATTTATGGAAAATTAGCAGCATGTCACTCACCTTATCCCACCCATTACATCAACAATTACTGCGTTTTTCGCAGGTTGCTGCTCATCGGTTCAAGATTTGGCAGGCTCAACGTCAGGTTACCTATGATCTATGCCACCGTGATGAAAAAGAATTTCACAAACAAATTGTGGCTGCCCGTTCATCCGGCGATGAAGCTTTGGCTCTGGCTCTTGAGGCGCAAAGCTTGCTGGCATATCAGAAAATAAAAGTTATTATAGATAGGTTTAACTGGGATTGTCCGGCTGAGATCAGGGACGCTCAATATTCAGATGTTGCTCTCTGCCAGCGGCAATCGTTTTTGTCTGAAAAATTAGGTTTAATTTCTTGTTCCGATGTGGCTAACCCAGCCAAAATATTTGCAGCTTTGGCGTTTGCTGTTGTCAAAATTTTATTGCCACCTGGTTCTGCTATTCGTGCGACACCTCGCCGCCCTGGCGCTCCTTCCGCTTTGCTCCCGCATTGATCACCATTCTAAGTTAGTTTTATTTATTGGATCAATGCGGGGGTAGGCAAGCCCCCGTTTTATGGCTTGTGCCCCCGCTGTTTTGGGGAGATTGGCATGTCCACTTCTTTTATTAATACTAGTACGCTTGAGCATTTGCAGCAGATTTACCCGGGTGTTTTGTTGCTTAATTCGCGACAAACTGCGACCGTACTTAATGTGCCTTTTAAGACACTCAGCAACGCCGGGAGTGATTTTCCGATTCCGGCCATTAAATTTGGTCCGAGGAAATTTTTTAGGCTTATCGATATTGCAGATCACGTTGACGTTTTGCTTGGTATCAAAGCTCCATCAATCCGGATGATGCCATCTCCAGAAACTCCACCAGTACCCACGTTACCCACGTTAGTACCAAAGCGCGGTAGGGGTAGGCCACGCAAGGGGAGGGCAGAATGATGCCAAAGAATCCTCATGGTGTAGATAATGGCCAGATTGAAAAAATACAGCGTAAGGCCTACCTAAACGGCAAGGGCATCAAGCCAGGTTCGCAATTTCAGCTTGACTTGCTTTTTCCTAAAATCATTGGAGATCGTGAGGACTTGCGACATATCCCGAATGACTATGTCCGCAGTTCGCTTTTCACCGCCCGCAACAAGAAAGAACCGCGCCGAACGTTGATGTACGAAAAGCTGTTTCATTACAACGAGTATATTTCTATCCTCTACACCGGCATCGAGCTACGGGCCGAGGATGACGAGCTTGTATGGCTGCAAATTCTCAGCTACGGCCAAAGCGTACCCTTAGGCGCACCCTTTGAATTCAGCGTCAAAGACTTGGTGTGCGACGTGAATTGGTCAAAGAGCGGACGCAACTACGATCGCGCCCGCGAGAGCATCACCAGACTGAAAGCCAACGAAGTGTTGGCCCTCAACTCCAAGGCATACGGCCAGAGTGGCGCAATCTCGCTCATTCAGAATTACACCGCCGTTAACGATTCAGAAAGTAAACCCACGCAATACCGCGTGTGGATTGACCCAAATCTGATTGTCTTGTTTGCTGGCAACACCTTTACAAGCCATTCGTGGGAGATTTACCGCGACCTGTCACCGGTTGCCCGCCGCTTGGCCGACTACATCGAGAGCCACAAACACCCCTTCCCGCTGACCTTGGCCACGTTCCGGCAAATATGCGGTTCTTCCGATTCCAACACGACAAGTTGGCGGCAGACCGTCAGGCGCGCTTGCGCCGAGGTGGTGGAAGCCAAGATTGCAGACACCGCATGGTTGAGCAAGAACGACCAGATATGTTGCGTCCGCGAGTGAGGCCACTAGCAGCAGGGCGGCAAACGCTATTTGACGTTTCTAAACCATAGGTCAAACGACACGGCCCGGCCTGGCTGAGCCGAAACGGTGTCGTATGACCTATGAGACGTGTCGTATGACCTACGCTCAAAAGCAAGAACATAGGTCAAACGACACTGAATAATGCAGATTGTCGCCAAGATTGTGGATAACTTGGTAAGTCAAACTGATAAAAAACGTCTATCGTGTCGAATGGCCTACGCTTTCAGCTAGCACCGAGGTCAAAGTGTGTCGCTTGACCTACGTTGCGTGTCGGATGACCTATGTTTTTTTGTCGTTTGACCTACGTTTTTGTACCGGATGACCTATGTTTTCTTGTCGTTTGACCTATCTGAATTATTTTTAATTAATTGATTTTAATAAAAAATATGCGATTTTTTTCGCACCGCTAACCGCTTTTCTAACCATTTTATAACCGTTCTTTTAACCAACTCGTAACTGTGACGTACATGTGACGGACTGAGTTTCAATTAGTTGTCTATTTCGGCTACGCCGAGTATTGGGATGGGTTGAATAGAAAAAGCCCCTACCATGCCAACCATGCTGATGGTGGCTGCACTGTCCATGGCATTGTAACAGTGCCGTCCTGATGCTGGCCTGTTACTGTATTCAGATCGGGACAGCCAGTATGCCAGCCGGGAATATCAGGCTTTACTGGTACAACACGATATCCGGTGCAGTATGAGCTGCAAGGGCAACTGCTTGGATAATGCGGTGATTGAACGCTTCTTCCTTAATTTAAAAATAGAGTATGTATGGTAACAATTTCGATGAGGCTAAATGTGCGATATTACTGATTACATCTCGTTGGCTTCTATAACTGCATCCAGCAGCATTTAACACTGGGGCATCTGTCTCCCACCCGTCTTCGAGCGCAAAATGGCAGTAACACAACCTATTGTTGTATCTGAAAATACTTGACCACTACAGTGTCTGTTATTATTAGACCACTATATAGAAGCGGAGGTACGCGTGCACATTTCTAAGCTAACTCTTATAAATTATCGAAATTTCGCTAACGCCACGCTACGATTCAATAAAGGCGTTAATACGATCATTGGGGAAAATGGTGCCGGAAAGTCCAACGCATTAAGAGCAATCAGACTCATGTTGGACGATAACATGGTCCGGGCTTCATACACGCTCAATGAGTCGGACTTCTATCGGGGACTTGGTTCTTGGCGCGGTCACTGGATCATTATCAGCGTCGAGTTCGAGGAGATCAGCGCAGATGAAGCGATTCAGGCGCTCTTTATACATGGCACGGGAGTTGGAGAGGCAGGAGGAGTGGTAGGGCGAGCGACGTACAACCTGATATTCCGCCCAAATAAGCAGATTAGAATGAGTCTGGCAGCGCTCGCGGACTTTGACCATGCTGGAATGAACGCGATCCTCGATCGGGTAACGATCGACGACTACGAAACAGTGTTTACAGGGCGGAGCGTTGCCGAATTTGCAGATCCAGCGGTCTATCGGCGCATCGTAGGAGATTTTGATAAAGCCATATTCGGCAATGATGTGGAATTTCTAGAGCTAGGTGCTCGCATTCCCGGTACGCTGTCGGTCACCAAGGAGGTGTCATTCACCTTCATTCAGGCACTGCGCGATGTGGTGTCCGAGTTCCATAACAACCGGACAAACCCACTACTCACACTGCTGAAGAGCAAGAGCGGACAGATTGATCCTGTCCAGTTTCAGCCAATCGTAGACCGCGCGCGGCAACTGAACGCAGAAATTGAAGGTCTGAGCGATGTGCGAATTGTTCGTTCAGACATCGTGGAGACAATCCATGGAGCTGCCGGGCAGACCTATTCCCCATCCTTGCTGGCAATCAAGTCAGATCTTCCGGATGAAGCGGATTTGCTGTTTCAATCACTTAAGCTTTTCGTCGGCGAATTCGATTCGACCCATGAGGGCAGCATCCAAGAACTAAGCCTCGGAGGTGCAAATCTCATCTTTCTGACGCTGAAGCTTCTGGAGTTCAAGTATCAACACGAACGTCAGGCGCTTGCGAACTTTCTGCTTATCGAGGAGCCAGAAGCGCACCTGCATACACATGTCCAGAAGACGCTGTTTGATCGAATCGGATATGCCGGCGCACAAATCATCTACTCGACGCACTCGACGCACATATCCGAGGTGAGCAACATCAAGAGCGTCAACATTCTGGGGCGCACAGGGACGGCTTGCGAGGCGTTCCAGCCGTCTGCAGGGCTTGCTCCTGACGAGGTGGGCAACGTCCAGCGCTACCTCGATGCCGTTCGCAGTAACCTGCTCTTCGCAAAGAGCGTGCTCCTGGTGGAAGGCGACGCCGAAGAAATCCTCATTCCGTTGATGGTGAAGAAGGTTCTTGGCGTGAGTCTAGACGAGCTTGGAATCAGTCTGGTCAATATCGGCAGCACCGGCTTCGCCAACGTCTCCGTGCTCTTCCATGAGGCCAGAGTCCGCCGACGTTGCTCAATCATTACGGATCTGGACGCTGCATTTATGAACCTGGTTCCCCTTCCGGGTGACGATCCTGAGACATTGAAGTTTAAAAGCAAACTGCTCAGAGCCCAGACGTCCGGAGCAGCTCGCAAAGTCAAACTCGATGCGCAAGCGGTTGGCAACGCTTGGCTTCGGCCTTTCTATGCCGCCAATACGTTCGAAGTTGACTTCATAACATGCGGTAATGCGGAGAAAGTGGTCGCATCAGTCAATGATGTCTATATGCAGCCCGCAACGCGCGCTCGGTCCATATATGAGTTGAACTCGGGCGATCCCGCTCAGTTCGGGAGGCGCGTGCTCACCATGGCTAACTATGAAGGTAAGGGTTGGTTCGCCATTCTTCTGGGCAAGCAAATAGATCACAGGACCATCGTTCCGCCCTACATCAGGCAGGCCATTATCTTCGCGCACGGCACATTTTCGACCGAGCTGATCTTCAACATACTGAAGCACCGGGTGAGTGTAAACAATCCGGGCGGAGCCGCCATACCGCCAGCGCTGCAACGCTTTTGGAACCACCTGCTTGAGTATCGCGCCGGCCGAGCGGACTTCGACACTATCAGGGCGGAGGCAGCTGATGGGCTCCCCGGCGATCAGATACTTGCATTTCTTGGCGATCTACCGTGACATTCGTCTGGACTCGAACCGAGCTGAACGATGAACAATCGGAGGCTGTGTGCGAAGAGAACAGCGTATTCCTGGTTGCCTGCCCGGGCAGTGGAAAGACTAGAACACTTACCTACAAGATCGCCTATGAGTTGTCACGTCTGCAGAGCAAGCGGCAGTTCATCGTGGCTCTTACTTATACGCACCGAGCGGCTGACGAAATTCATGAACGTATCGAAGAGCTTGGCGTCGACACGTCGCAGCTATGGATAGGAACGATCCACTCCTTCTGCCTTGAATGGATTTTGAAGCCCTACGGCATCTACGAGCCTACGTTAGCGCGTGGCTTCCGGATCATGGACGGCCATGAGCAAGAGAAGCTACTGGAAAAGCTATGCCGAACCCAGCAAGGAATCACCTATTGGGACTGTGAATACTATTTCACCGAGCAGGGATACGTTCTGGCGTGCAGGGATCAAAACAAACATGAACGTCTTCATGCCATCTTTGCGCTGTATTTCCGCCATCTCGCGGATAATAGGCAAATTGACTTTGAGCAGATACTCTTCTACGCGTCGCGCCTGATCCGAACACAACCTCAGATCGCGAGGGTCCTGGCTAACATCTTCCCGTGGATGCTGATTGACGAATACCAGGACACGAAGAGGATTCAATACGCAGTCGTTGCCACCATCGTTATGGCCGGGGCTGGGCAAACAAGACTGTTTGTTGTGGGCGATCCCAACCAGGCGATCTTTGGCTCGCTTGGTGGCTTCGCGATGCCGGTTGCCGAACTTCGGCAGCTCTGTGGTGTTCGGATGGAAGAGCGTGCACTGTCTGAAAACTATCGGTCCACTGATCGATTAATCAGGTATTTCTCGAACTTTACTGTACAGGCGACCGGCATTCGTGGGGCCGGGGCCGACCGAGCGTTCCCCAGCAGCATCAGCTACAACACCAATGTGCAAAGAGACCAGCTGGAGGCTGAGCTTGTGAGACTGATCAGGCTCAGCACCGCCCAAGGGTTTGCCGCAGATCAGATCTGTGTACTGGCGCCGTGGTGGATTCTGTTGGCGGGAGTGACACGTCGTCTTGCGGGCGCTTTGCCGGAGTACCAGTTCGACGGCCCTGGCATGGTCCCCTTCAGCCGCGATCAAGAAAACTTCTGGTATCGGTTGTCGCGGATCGCACTGACGGAGGCATCCCCCACGCAGTATGTGCGGCGGATGCGTTGGGCGGCAGAGGTGATCAGAGATCTTGACAGTGAAGGCATCGACACTAGGGAGTTGTCCGCCAAACGGCTTCTTCGAGAGAGCAATTCTATCCTGCTGAATCAGCCCGATGGGTTGCTGTATCTTAAAGAGTTCTTTGCTTCGTTGATGGATCGCCTTGAGATTAATTGGCAATCACACGCTTTACTCTCGAAGCACCATCAAGCCTTCTTTGAAAGTTCGGCTGCGAAGATTGATCGGTTACGCAGGGACGGCGCCGCGTACATCGGTGGAATCGACTTTTTCCGCAAGGTGTTTCAACACCGGAGCGGCATCACTGTCAACACCATCCATGGAGTCAAAGGCGCGGAGTTCGACGTAGTGATAGCGTTTGGACTGCTGCAAGGAATGGTCCCACACTTCAGCGAAGAAGCCGATGCAGATGGAGGCGTCAATAGCGCCAAAAAGTTGCTCTACGTCGTTGGCTCTCGGGCGCGCAAGCACCTTTATTTAATCTCGGAGCGGCAACGCACGAAGGGTGGGGGGCGAGGCCCGTACGTGGCAACGAACGCACTTGCTGCATGCGTGTTCGATTATGATGCCGTGTAGCTCACGCCGTGATGAGCGTTGACGGTGTAAAGAGCGCTTTCTGGTATCATGAACTACACATCAAGAGATATCCAAGAGATAGCCCAAAACTTCGGCTTCTTTGGCCAGTACCGTACACGTATACGTTTTGTCGAGCGCGATATTGCCGGCTGTCACCAAGACGCGCAGTGGATTCTCAGTAAATACAGCATCGTGGTAGGGGATACCTGAACTCGCATGGTGGATGTCGAGCAGGTCGTGTCCGTTTAACTTTCGCGATTTGTCCATACGCACCGCCGCGTGACACATCGCGTTGGCATAGATCGACGGCATGCGCTGGGCCATGATCTTTGGACGCAGTCGGAATGCATTCACCAGCATAGTAAGTGTATTCCGAGCGGCCTCATCCTTCTGCTCCTTTAGCACAGGGCTGCAATCGCCAGTGGTATTGCGGAAATGGCGGACCACCAGCCCTCCGATTTCATCCTTAAACACACTGAGTGCGCCAGCACTCTCGGCAGCGAAGGCTTGCTGGATACTGCGTATCTCGTGCGAATAGCGCTGCATAGAAGCAGTGATCCTGGCGGCGCTCTTTTCAATGGATTCGGACATTGGCGGCAATTCACCAGCTGTTTCAATCATCTCACGGTGTGTGATTTGCCAGAAGAGATCCACTGATGCTTTCTGCATCAGCAGGTTGTACTCTTTAGATAGGTCATTGACAGTCGGTACGGTAATGCCAAGGATATAACCAGCCTTAGTCCACACTCGGTCTTGTAAGATTGGAACTGGGCCGGTTATGTCTGGATGCGTGATGAACTGCTCGATTTCGGCAATCACACGCTCCTGTTCGGTCATGATAGCAATGCCGAGGCTCAACTCATCGAGCAAATCTGCTGTTGCCACTCGTGTTTTGGGATCTGTTTGCTTGAAAAGTTCTAACCATGCGACATCGCTTACCGGGCAGATTGCAGCACCCGTTGAGACTAGGGACCGGATACGGTCGAGGATTTCGCGGTGTTGGGGGTGTGTCGGGCGGCCCATAGCTGCGTCACGCAGATGAATCCAATAGCGCGTATCAAGGTACAGCTTGTGCCTGCCGGCAATCGAATCACCGAGTTCCGTTACTAGGCCGTTAACGTATTCTCTGACTGAGATTTCAGGCGTAGCTGCGTGATGCGCAAACGAGGTTTTGATCTGTTGTTCATTCATGGAGTGCTGTCGAGAATTTGTTGCCAGAACTTGAGGAATTTATTATTCCCCCCTAGTTTGCTGAACGAACTCTGACCAGAGTTCAGTCCATTTCGGGATTGTAACCTAACACTTCTCCGATCCGAAGAGTGTAGAAGGGCGACTATTGCCGAAAACGATACAGTCAAAGCGCTCACCCTGAATTTCCGCTTGAGGCAAGTTTTGAATGATCATCAACGGTTGGTTTAGGGTAGGATTCGTGATTGGTGCAGGATGGAATATGTACTCGTTGAGATTTTTTAACTGGAGCGACTATTTCCTACGATTTTTCCCAACATTTACGAATAGTGAGTTGTCCATTTTCACAAAATTTTTCCCTGTAGCGGTTTCAGTCATGGGGATTGGGGTTTTCCATTTTATTCTAAAGGCTTTTTCTTGAACCGTTTCGATTCTAATCTTTCCGTTTTCTTCGAATTCAAGAAATGCACCGTACATCCGTTCATCTCGGGATAGCATGAGTCCTTGTATAGCAGGGTGCTCTATCTGTCCGTCGTTATAAACTGCTTCCGGCACATCCTCCCTACGCGGGAGCGATTTGCATGATGTCTCCAACGGCAAACAATGCAATTTATAATTTTGGTCTTGGATTTCTGTATGAGGCTCAATTTCACACTCATTGGGAGTGGACTCTAAGGAGATATGCTCTAAAATTTGACTCATGCGATTTTCGAGGTCTTGGTGTAATCCAAAATGAAGTTCATTAAAATAGCTTTTTATTGTTGATGGACATAGCGCTAATTCGCTTTCTTCCAGTAATTCAGAAATCTGCGCAAATGAATAACCTTTGTTCCGTAGTCCTCGCATCTCATTGAGGAGCATGCTGAATGCATTTCGTTGCGACAGCTCGGCTCCTGCAGAGGCGAGACCGGCATTGATTAACAATTCCCTTGTTTGCTCGATGTTAATATTCATGGGGCTTCCTGTCGAGGACGTTTATGGTTTTTTTTCATACAAATATCTTCGAGGCGACCCCGTCATTTATTATTTGCTTAGTTGAGAGGTTCCGTTTTACTCCATCCAGTAAGCTTTACCAAGCCCTGCAGCCGGGTCTCTACGCCAGCGGCGAGTGAATTGAATTTATCATCGTTGATCCCTGTTAAAGTTATCAAGGCTAGAAATGACCGTAGCTGTGTCTGCTTAGTGAAGTAGTTAAACCATAAACGTCCTCGATTGAGAACGTTTATAGCTTTGCTTACCGGCTGATGTTTTTAATCATGATGATTAGTGTTGATACTTACGTTCGTTGCTGCCTGTTCTCTTGCAACGTGGTCATTTAACCTGGATGCACGATCGCCAAAAGATGGTTTTTGGTTCGGTTTGCTCATTGAATCTATTAATTTATCCAACTTTTGATCCGTTACTCCGCTTGATCCACCAATGCCGGCTGATGAATCGGAACCGACATTTGATGATGGGGGTGCCGACTGGTTTGACGGTTTACTTGGTGAAGGACTGGATGATGGGTTCGGACTAGTGTTAGATTGTGATGAAGATTGGTCACGATTTCGGATAGCGGATGGGTGACTACGCAATTCTTGTAAAGACATTTCAGGTGGCTTAGATGGTGCGACCGGTGCGGATCCAACCGGCTCAAAACCGCCTTGCCCAGATCCCGATGCATTAGAAATTGAACCACCGCCAGTCGATAGACTTTTCATAAAGTCTCCCATGGATTGGCCTGTCTTTCCTGCCGTCGCTGCAGCGGAGGCACCGCCACTTGCTACGGCACCACCGGCAGCAGCGCCAGCTGCAGCCGCAGAGGCTACGTCACCAGTACCCATGCTCGTTGATCCACCAGCAAGGGATGATGCAATAGAGTCAGATTTGAATACAAGATACGCAATGACTGGAAACGCACAGAGCATAGCGAAAATGATATTTATTTTTGCCGCCCATTCCAATGGGTTTGCCCATGAAAAACTGTCTAGCTGAGTACCTGCCACACTAATCACTTTGCCAAATGCAGAATAAACAATCCCAAGCAAAATGATACGATATACCAAAGAGATTAAAGATTTGAACGGTGCAATTCCCTGGTCTTTCAGTGCGTTCAATCCGAGGAAGGAAAAACTTAGCGGGGATAACATTACAATTAAACCCAATTCCAGCTGCAACATGATCAGTTTGATTGCTAAGAACATTCCAATGCCGAATATTATAAACAATACATACACCAAAACCATCGCGATGGAGCTATTTCCGACCCCTGCGATGGACGTACCAGTGGCGGCAATTCCTATTAGAATAGATGTGCATAGACTTAGTGTCGCTAAAATTACTGAACTTGGGGTTGGTAAATTGGATGCAAATTTGGTAAGCATGTCACTGCCTACACTATCTATGAATTCAGGCCCATGGGTTAATGCATAGTAACAAAACACAAACCACAATAAGCTTCCCAAGAGTTTAGCCCAAACAGCCTGGAAATCGCCGCCACTTTTAATCAAATTAAGATTTGTCAGCACAAACTGCAAACCCATCAAAGCAGCTAGCCACGTTATCGCTTGCGGCATGATTGATGTGCTCGCTACAGCGCTCATTGCTTCCCTTACGGTGTTTACAATAGAAATATCTGGAGTTGGTGTATCTGCTCTCGCAACCCCGACGGCCAAAAGCAAAATTAAAAATAGTAAGATTTTCATTTTTTTACCAGTCTTCCAAACATCAATCCGCCATCGAGGTCACCAGACCCATCTTTAATTTGCCTGAGTGTTACAAATGTGCCAATTTTAATTTGGTCACCGCTGATGTTGTATGGATATTCCGCTGTTTTTAAGCCGTTGATCTTTTCTGTGACGGTCCCATCTTTGTGGAAGGCAAAACTTTCTTTATTAACATTGCTAGCATAATCACCTTCTATTTTTTGTGACCCGCAGGCTGAGAGTAATAGGATCAAAGACAACAAAAATAACTTTTTCATAAAAACCTCCTGGTAAAAAAACATTATTTATACAAATTCCATTTTTTATATGTTGAATTTGAATTGATCGTTGGTACTGTTGTTGGTTTGGTTGCAATGAATCCGCTTTGAGTAGCAAAATCCGAATCCATTGCTTGTTGTTGCTTAGCATTTTGAGCAGCCATATAGGTGCTCGCCGCCGTATTTTGCGTGGCCAGCAAATCACCTAATTTTTGCGTTTGCTGAATCTGCATCGCGGTCAACTCACTGAGTGTTTGTAATGCTGCAACGGTTCCCTTGCTTTGTTGGGATTTATTAAACAAAGCAGTTAGTGCGGCTGTGTCCGTTTTAAATTCATCCCGGTGCATTCCCGCAGCACGCAGCGCCGCGCCAAGCGTGTCTGTAGAGGTTGAATTCCAGGTTTTAAAATTTTGAGAAAAAGTCCCAGTTAACGGGTTGCCAAATTTCTGAGAAAAATTCCCATCGATCTGCGCCATCGTCCCGCCGATTGATTGCCCGGCCTGCATAATTGCACCAACCCCGTTCAGCAGTTTAGAAATGTCTGAACCTAATAGTGTTGTTGGATTGCGTGCTAAGTTTTGCAATTGCATTTGATACTGTTGAAGTTGGGTTGAATACTGTTGTACTTGCTGGGCATATTGATTTACCAGCTGTACATTGTTCATCACCTGCGTCCATTCGGACGCTCCGCCGGTCATCGCTCCACCTGCCATGGCTTGACCAGTCCCAACCAGCAGCACGAAAAAAAGAATTTTTTTCATGCTTAATTCCTTTCCTTATACTTAAAAATTGCCCACGTGATAAAAAACGGACTGCCGATAATCATTGGAACGCTTAACCAAAACGGAAGACCTATTGGCAAAATAACCGTCGCGCAAGCAATAGTCATGCTAATGCCTTTAAGTTGGGCTTTGATAACATCAAGCTCTTCTTCTGGTGTTTGTACGGTTACTACAAATTTTTGTGCCATTTCCTAACTCCTCATTAAATCTTTTGCTGCAAAAGATTTTTGTTGATATCGCAATGTTATAACGTCATAACTTTATGTTTTTTAACGACTATATTGGTAATGCTACACCTTTTTACAACGTGCGCAATACTTTTTCAATATTTATTTTATTTAACAGAAGTTAGCCGAAGATAGTAGCATTTTTAGCCAAAAATAAAGATTTTTGACGACAAACCTCTTTATCCATGATGTTTTCCATCTCGCTTTGAGAAATGTTGGTTTTTCCGCGAAGTTCTGGGAAATATTGGACGGATTGCCGCACGATGAAATCAGGGACAATTCCATTCGGATACTGAATTTTTTTGGGGACTGTGGCAAGAATTGCTTGACGGTCTGCATCTGACAGACGATATTGTGTTGCTGGTGCTAAAATTGTTTCAGCCATGGTGATCTCCGGTTTAGATTGCTGTGGTTAGCTGTGCCTGGTCGTTGCTGCGATCAGGTGCGGCGCTTCTGTTCGTTATTTCTTGTTTGCCTTTAACTCCGCTTTTACTATTTTTGCGATTCCATCCCCCCAGTCTTGGTGCTCCTTAGCTTTACGTTTTTTATTTTCGAATTCGGTTATGCTTTCCGTCTTATCTAGGCGACCAAGAAATACAGAACGTATGCCGACCCCGATTAAAACTCCGGAAATAAGAAGTAAAGTGTCAATTAATATCGATCCTGCCCCTGCATCTTTTGATCCATATAACAACCCGCCACTAAAGGCGATTGCTGTAACGATAAAAGTTTCAAGCGTTGTCAGTGCGGTCTGGTGCTTCGCTAGCCAGGTAATTTGTACATCGGACGCTGCTGCTGTGTTGACAGCTTCGGTTTCAATGGAAGTGAGACGATCCACCGCTTTTTTGATGTCATTTATATGTCCAGTTAGCAAAGCCTCATTTTGTTTATGCAAAATAATTTGCCCTCGGCCTACTGCGTCTGCTGCAGCTGCTATTCTGGTTGATACTCCCTCCATTCTTTTCGTTAAATCGCGAATGTCAGCTAGGGAATCTTCATACAAAATGTTGATTTTTTCTTCTGATGTATGGCCCATGTTTACACCTGTGGAAAAAGCGTTTTGTACACGGTTTGCAGATTTGGCCAGACGGCATTTTTTGCCATTTTCTGACGCATAAGTTTTCCAATATAGTCTGTTCTGTCACCCTTTACCCGGTTCGCTGCTTTCTCTTTGTAGTCCGTTTCATCAGCCAGAATGTCCGAGATTAATTCTGTATCTTCGATCATTTCGTTAAAAAGAAGGCTGTGGAATATTGTCAGGTTTAAATCAGGAGTGAGGTTGTTTTCTTTCATACCACCGATCAGTTGTTCAAACTCGGCAGCGGTGTTCTTCTTCGTTTCTGTGAAGATGACTTTGATCTTGTTTTTGTCGACACCATCGATGATGAGACGCTCAATAGTTTGCACTGCACAACCCTGATCCTTGCTGTTCGGCCGGGCAGGGATGATGATAGTTGTGATTGCGTCACTACCATCAAGCGCCAGCATCCCATCCATGAATTCCTTGCACTCCTTCGAGCCGCCTACGTCCACAATCACATCGCTATTGGTTGACATGAGAGAACGATATGTTTTGTTGAATTCATCACCAGAGTGAGATTCGCAGTTTTTGATACCAAAATTGGCAGCGGTCGTATTTGCCTGATCAACGCAAAGAATGCGAGCATCGGGCATGTGTGGAAACAAGCATTGCGTAGTAACCATGGTTTTACCGACGCTTCCGCCCAATGACATAAGTACGATTTTTTTCATCAATTTTTCTCCTAAGATAAAAGTTTCTTACGTTTTTCTGCCGCTGCCTTGATTCTCATTTCACTCCAGGCTGCGTTAGATATACCTGCCGGTTTTATTAATTCATCCACCGGTTCAATTACTGATTTTTCTGCATTCGTGACTGAGTCCTCCGTGATTATTTTTATAGAGTTTGAATCCGTTTTATGTGTGGGTAAGGAGGTTTGTGCTAATTCACCATTCTTTTTTTCTCGTTCCTTTGCAATTCTGTATCGGGTGATCTCGAACGTCCCCAAGTCAAACTCGAGGCCGCGACTTGCCAATGCTTCAACAATCTTTTTGTGACTGACCCCGGCCGTTCTAGCAGCTTCGACTTCGTCAAAAACTTCCCTTAGTCTCGCAACTTTGCTGCGGGCATTACCGACGGCAGCTTTTCTTAGTGCTTCGGCTAATTCATATTTTGAATTGTTATCGCTTTCCATTTTTGAGTTCATCTAGTTGATTGATGTTGGTGTGTTTATATATTGCTATTCTTTTGATTGATGGTCAATAGGTGGAATGTTTGTAACTATTTGAAAATTAACACTTTATTAACACTTTGCATCGAATTAAGTGTTAATTATGTGTTAATTCATGAAATGCTAATGTTTGAAAAATTATTGTAGTCATATGTTTTATTTAGCATTTTTTATATTCATGCGATTTTTTGTTTTTGACAGAAAATATTTTTTTTATTTTTGTCGATTTTAAATTTTGCTATTGATTTGCTATAGCCTTGATGTTGTCTTGATAACGTTTTGTAATCAACAGCTTATGATTATTATTGCTACAATAAGCGGGCAGGACGGAGGGCGGTGATACCGCCCTTAAAACACACTCAACGGCTTCGCCTTATTCGTGATGTTTTGTCCTGCGCCTTGCGGCAAGCTTGTAGCTAAATGTGATTGGGGATTTGGATGAGTACTTCAGAATTAAGGAATAAAACCAAGTTGATTCAGGTGCGTGCCACACCCGAAGAAAAGGCCAAGTTGAAATCCCGCGCCATGGCGTTTGGTATTTCGGTAGGTGAGTTATGCCGGCGAGCAATCTTCGGCGCTAAATTAAAATCCAAGACTGACCAGGATGCTATTCTCGAACTTGCGGCAACGCGTGCCGACTTGGGGCGGTTGGGTGGTTTGCTCAAAGGTTGGCTATCTGGTTCCTTTTCGCAAGGAGCGCCTGCAGTGCAAACGCATGCGGACGTAGTAGGGCTTCTGCGCCAAATCGAAGTTGCACAAAAGGAAGTTTATGCCGCAGCCAAGAGACTGATGGATAAGCCATGATTTCCAAGCGCATTGCAGGCCGCAAAGACGGACGATCTTCTGCTTCCGATGCACTTGGATATGGTGAGGGGCTGAAGGGTGATCGCGCGACTGGCGAGCTACTTGATAAATCACATCGAACCCGACTGGGTAATTTTGGGTTGGTTGATGACGGTGTTTATATTGGACGCGCCATTGTGGATATGGCAGATCTGATCGAGATGGCCTCATTTGAAATGCAGGCAAACTGCGATCTCAACACCCGGGTAGGCGAAGATAAAAAGTTGGCGCATTTTGTTGTTTCGTACAACCAGGAGAAGCCATCAGAAGCTGTTCTGCGCGATACCGAAGATTCCATGATGGCCGCAATGGAGCTGGATAAAAACCATTTCGCCACATTTCTTCATAACGATAATGGTTACTGGCATTTGCACCTTTTTGTTAGCCGCATTGAGAAAGACAAGTCGCACCGGTGCAATGCGCTTTGGCATGACCAAATAAAGCGTGACAAGGTGTGTCGTGAGATTGAAATCCGCCACAATTTAGCACGCGATAATGGTTTGCATATAGTTGATGATCGAGGTCAGATCGTAGAAATCCCTCGGGAACAACGTATCGCAAATCGCAATGCAAAGCCAGTTTGCCTAAGCGATAAGGCGAAGAAGACTGAAATCTATTCTGGTGAAAAATCATTCCAGACCTGGGCTAATGAAATTAGAATTGGTGACCGGCTCAAGCATGCGAAAAGCTGGCAAGACCTGCATGCTGCAGCTGCGGCGTATGGATGCGAAGTGAGAGAGAAGGGTGCTGGTTTCATTATTTGCCCGTCTGGTGAGAAAGGTGGCATTCAGCTATCCAAAGTCGGTTTGAAAAACCTGCCTGCAAAATTTGGCGCTTTTCAGTCCGCAAAACTTGGCAGCCAGGTGTCACCGGAAATCACCTATAAACCTGAACCGAAAAATCCAAAAGCAGCAAGCTATTACGACAAGTGGTGCGAATTAAAGAACGCTTTCAAGCCGGTTAAAACCGTCCTGCTGATCGAGCAGCGAAATGCCCACAGGCAACTCCGTGACAGTCTTCGAACCCAGCACAAATCCGAATTGGAAAAAATTCGCGCAGGCAAAAAGGGGCAAGAAAAAGCGATCGCTGTTTCCGTAGCAAAAATGGAGCAAGCTATCTCACTCACTCAGTTGGCCGAGCAGATTGTGCGAGAACGCCAAGCATTGCGCAAACAGCTTACGGAGCAGGGGCCAGGTAATACCTTCCGTGACTATCTGGTCAAGGAAGCGGCCAAAGGTGATGATAAAGCATTGGCCCTTGCTCAAAAATACGGTGCTGATGAAGCGACTGAGGTATCACGTAAGCGTGAAGTCGATCAGCTCAAAATTGTGGCCGCTGTGTCTGGATCAGAAGCCAAGTCACCGCCACGCATTAATTTCACGCACCATGTTGAGCGAAACGGAACGGTGGTTTTCAATCTTGGACAAGGCCGTACTATCACTGATAGCGCCATTTCAAGACAGGTGCAGCTCAATGCGGTAGCTGCAAATAACCCTGAAGCAATCGCTACGGCGCTACGCTTTGCCACGGCCAAATATGGCAATACCCTCACGCTAACGGGTTCACAAGAGTTTCAACGCATGGCGGTTGAAACTGCCGTTCTCAAAGGACTTGGTATTAAATTCGCTGCCCCAGCGTTAGAAGCTTACCGCGAAAAATTTGCAGCAGAGCAGCAACGTAAATTCCCAACCACATTAAAGGAAAACCAAAATGCATCCAATCATAGAAGAAAGTTCCCTGCCAGAATCCCTCCGGCCCACCGCAGAGATCGCCTGCACCACTTGTCCGATGGCGACATGGTTCTCGACACCTCGCGAGATGTCGGCGCATTGCGGAAAAATGTTTCTGATCGTATGGAACAGCCACAAGAAGGGCTCAATTACGGATTGCAGCGCGCAGCAGGAGGCGCTACTAGAACAGGAAACGCAATTGCAGTTAGAGCCGAGCTACCAAGTGCCAATCGTAACACCGTCACCGATACCGGTTCAACAGGTTCCACAGCAACCAGCGCCTACAGTGACACAGGAGCCTTTTGGCTTGGCAGTGGCGGGAGAGTACCCACCAGTTCGACAAGCGAGCGCGGCGGATTTCCTAATTCAACCGTAAATGCGTCGTCAGTCATTGCAACAGAGCGAGTGCTGCCGGGGACGGTCCCGAAACCCATGTCAGCGATGGCAATTGATGACAAATTAATATTAGAGCAGGGGACAAGTGTGGTTACTGAGGGCTTTAATACCGTTGATCCAATATTAACTGAGCAAGAGAAGGCTAAGCACTTTGCTAATGTATGGGACGCAGTCACAACAGTTGACGCAGTTGAAAGCAGTGGCAAGATTGTCGCAATTGAAGACGATTTAGTTATTCAACATACTGGGCGTGGGAAATATGTTATGCACAAGCTTGTTCCGGGTTCCAGAATACCGAGAGAGGGTGATGTTGTGACTTTTGAGGGCGGTCGGATCAAAGATATGCCAGACCAATCGAAAGGGATGGTGCGCTAAATGAGGATGGAACCAATGTTGATTTTCTTCGACACGGAATTTACCGATTTGTGTATCGATCCACGTCTTATCAGCATTGGGCTGATTAGTGAGGACGGACGAGAATTTTACGCCGAGCTGTCTGATACCTATGATATTAGGGATTGCTGTGACTTTGTCCAGGAAGCTGTTTTGCCGCATCTGGAAGGTGGTGATGTGCTCATTCCCATGTGTAAATTAACGCTACGTCTAGGAAACTGGCTGGAAGAGTTCGAGCGGCCGGTGAAGTTGTCCACCGACTCTATTTCCTGGGATTGGAGGTGGATACAAGAAATTTTTGGGGAAGCGGGTACTTGGCCATTTAATCTTGACGGTAAACCTGAGATTCTAAAACAGGAGACTGATTTCAATCAGGCAATAGAACAGGCCTACGCAGGTGGACTGCGCCGTCACCATGCGCTGGACGATGCCAGAGCGAACAGAATTGCGCAAAGGTTAGTATCGAGCCGTATAGGGGATTAGCAATGATAATTTACCTTGATTATGACGGCGTGCTTCACGCCGACAGAGTTTATCGCACGAAGCGCGGTGTGGAAATGGTGGATGGTGCCGGCACGCTATTCGAGCATGCCGGCATTTTGGTCGATGCATTAGCGCCGTACCCTGACGTCAAGATTATCCTTTCAACGGCCTGGGTGAGGGGGTTAGGTTTTGATCGCGCAAAGGGCTACCTGCCGGTAGCTTTGCAAGCACGAATTATTGGCGCCACCTATCACAGCAGTTTTGAGCGATTGACTGAGGATCAATTGGGTTTTAATTGGACCAAATTAACTCGTCACGAGCAAATTTTTTTGCACGCCGCAAGGCACAGCATTACAAACTGGTTCGCAATCGACGATGACCATCGTGACTGGCCTGATATCCAATTTGACCAGCTGGTGCCGACCATTGGCACGCGTGGGCTGAGTGACCCAGCGGCGCAGAAACGTCTCAACGAGCTATTGAAGCGAGGGCAATATGAGTGAAGATCAAGTACAACCTGTTGATATTTCTAACATTCCAACTTCTGGATTGAAAGAGTACGTTATCAACCTAGCGAAAAAATATAACATCGCCTATATGAAGACATATTCGGATGAATGGTCTGATGCCGTTACCCGACTTTCTGATGACGATGTGGTAATGGATGATGTGGAATTGCTGTTACTGGCTTTGGAACGCGCCGGCGTGATTGCTCGTGCAGATGTTGTGCCTCTGCATGTCAGTTATCTGAGGGAGAAATTTAATGCTCGATCTGAGGCTTAAACTGGGGAGTGAATAAATTGAAATTGGCGCTCTATTCTGATTTGCACTTAGAGTTTTTATCCAATAAATGGGAACCACCAGCACTTGATGTCGATGTGGTCATTCTTGCTGGTGATATTGGTCAACATGTGTGCGGAATTGAATGGGCCGCTGCAACATTTCGTGACAAGCTCGTTATTTATGTGGTTGGAAACCACGAATTCTATGGCGCGGATATCGGGATAATCAGTGATATGCGGAAAACCGCAGCCCAATTCGGTATTCATTTCCTCGAAAACAATGTCGTTGAAATTGAAGGTGTACGTTTCCTCGGTACGACGCTTTGGTCAGATTTCAATTTATACGGCAACCGTAACAATGGTATGCGAGCTGCGAGAAGATATATCAATGACTATGCATCGATCAAAAAGAATGATGCGCTACTTGATCCAAAAGACACCATGGCATTGCATTACACGGCCGCTGCTTGGCTTGATGATGAACTATCCAAGCCGTTCGATGGTAAAACGGTTGTGGTAACTCATTTCGCCCCCCACCGGGGCTGCATAGCAGAGGAATTCGTAGGTGGTGCCATGACTCCGTATTTTACGGCAGATATGGCGCCATTAATGGCAAGGCACAAAATTGACCTTTGGGCTTTCGGACATACCCATGGTAATGTTGATTTCGAATCTGAGCATGGTTGCAGGATTGTCAGCAATCAGCGAGGCTATTGCAATGAATTTCGTGAAGGTGACAATGGTTTCAGGGATAGCCTGATTATTGAAATGCCTTGAGCATAAAAAACAAAAGGTGAAGGTAACGGCTTTGCCGGGGAGCCGTGGGTCGCACTGGATGATCAGACCCAGCTGATTTTGGGCGACACAGGCAATCCACCAGCCAACCTCTTTGTTTGCGATGGAAAGGTTGGATTCACAGATGCCAATGTTGTAGATTTTTGTCGCATTCTCGAATGAGAAGAAAGATCAAACATGATTTCTCTCGTCCAGATAATTGCCAAGCAATGTCACCATTGTTGTGGCGTTAATCACATGATTACGTTTTAAAGCAACAATTAGATCTTCAACGTCATCAGTTACAACCTCATCACCAGCTAGTCGCGTTACCGTTTCAGCCCATGCATCACCAGGGGTCTTTGTGTAGACGATGCCATGCGCTAATGCAAGGTTTTTCACATAGTCCCTCAAGCCGCTGGTAGGAATAGAGGTGAGGTTTTCAGGTTGAAGAATTTCTGTCGAAATTTGTTGGCGCATATCGTCTAATGACTCATGATCATTCTTGTATATCACCAAAAACCTCCTTTGTGGTGCGGTCGCTATCTTGCGCTATTTCCATTACAAATAGCGTCCCATTCCTTGGCGCTACAGGCTCAACAATATAATTGTCTTGTTCAAAGGTGATGCGAACTTCCCCAGACTCAACGATAAAACGATCAAACATTTTACATAAAGACTGGATATCAGAATCAAACGTAAAATCCTTATTGAATCCATGGGAAATGCCAGTTCCATTGTCTTCGATAGACAAGCAAATGTTGGCACCCTGTGAACAACATAGCGTTACTTCTGTGGCGGTTTTCGCGTGTTCAATTACATTGCGCAGTGTTCGCGTAAAACCATATGTACAAATTGCAGCGACATTTTTCTTTAGATTCGGCAGTTGGGGGTGTATGACCTGTGACCAAATACGCAATTGGTTTTTAACATTGCTGATTGGGAAGTGTGTCTCAAATCTTGTCATTGTTAAACACCGTTCGGGTTTTTGAGTTTTTCCGTTGAGTCAAAATAACGCTCTACTGGCACTTCAACAACCGCCCAAATCCAGCCTGCAAAATCCGGATTAATTTGGTGCTCCGCCAAAGTCTTGGCAACGGGTATTTCCTTACCATCCTTAATTACCGATTCGAACCAAAGTGCTATCGCCTCGCGAGCGTTATCCATGGCTTCATCTAATGTGTCGCCAGCCGAAAAACAGCCGGGTAAATCGGGCACAACCACGCCGTATGCAGTGTTTTCAGTACCAGGCTCGATTGCAATATTAAATTCCATGGATAATTAAGTACCGCTCTATGGTGAATGACAAAAGTGTAGTTGATGTCACAGCTATACACAACGGGTGTTATGACAAACAATAGTCTTAAAAATAGCATAATTCGATCCATGAAACTGCTAGACTATCTAGGATAACAGATACCGAAATCTGACAAACTTGGGCTGCTGGAATAACCCGAGCACGCTTTTAAACCGACTAGACAATGTGCAGCAAGCAAAACGGCAATAAACATATGAAAACGAAAAATTTAAAGCCTTCTAATGCTTTGCCAATTGCTTGGCGGGCACGTGTGATCGATACAGGAGACGGCAGCGGCGATGGCATGATTGAATTGCCAGATTACTTATTAGAGCAACTGGGCTGGAAACTTGACGACAAGTTGGATATTGAGCAAAGCGTAAATAGAGATATTGTTCTACAGAAGTTGAAATAGCGAATTCAAACCACAAAGTTACTACTCCAGCTTTTTAATATTAGCGTTGAATAAGATTGAGTGAGGTACATATGGGACAAGCAAATAAGCGTGGTACACGCGAGGAAAGAATTACTAAAAAACTTGGGTTAGGGCAACGTAATTTAAATGATATTAAACGCGAAGCTGGTATACCTTTGAACACTGAATTTTTAGGTTATAGCGTGCATTTAGAGTCATCTGACGAATTTATTATGCAGTTCGAAGACAACGAAGAAGCTACTAAAAAAACATGGGTTAAAACGCCAGAAATAGCAAAAACCTATACTTCATTCATAGATGCTTATGATGTCTCACAAAAATGCCCAGGTTCAATTGTGGTAGGAATTTTTGATGGGGAAAAACAAATATGGGTAGCTTCAGTAGTGTAAAGCAATAGGCCCTTGTCCACCGCTACTTAATCTTTATATTGTGAACAAGCGCATTTCTCGCAGCAGCACTGGCTTTGTCCGCTTTGTCCGCTTTGATAAGCTGTCTTAGCGCTTGTGGGTCCACGTCCAGATCACCTGCTGGATAAAGGTTAGGCAATAGAGACCCGAGAGCATGCATAGGAAAGCCGACTCGAACTTTACCTCTCGGAGTGTCTGAGACAAGAAATCCTTCGATGACGAGCGCATTAAGCACGTCTCTCGCTGTCCTTTCTGGGAGGCCGGTGAGACGGCTTGCCTCCATGCGCTCAAACTCTCCAGTAGCGAAGGCATGGATGAAGAGGTATGCAGACTCAGGCTTGAGGTCGAACCGCACTTTCTGGAAAAAATGCTCGGCCCTGAACCTGAAGTTGTCGAGTGCGAACATCCGAGCCATGAATTTGGCCTGATCAATGGCCGTTTGCATGGCGTACTCGCAAAACTCTGCCAGCCGTTTTTCGGACAGGTTTCCGCGTCCATCAAGATCGCCCATTCTAGGCTGGTCGGCTCCAGCCAGTTTCGCCTTGTATTCTTCCGCTGTCTTCGCGAACCCTCTGGATATCGACCATAGACATGCGCAATTTACGCCACATTCTCGGAGCATTGCGTCGATGGTGATCCGCGCAACGCGACCGTTTCCGTCAAGGAAAGGGTGAATCCACACAATTCGATGATGGGCTGCGAAAGCTGCAAGAATACCGTCTAACTTGCTTATTCCTCCTTTTTTTGACCATTCGAGGCGGAGACTGTAAACCTCAGTGAAGCGTTCCAGGAAGCGATTAAGCATGTCTGCTCTTGGTGCTACATGTATGCCTACATGGACATCTCTCTCTCGGAATATTCCAGGCTCCATGTAGCTCCCATCCTTGAGCTTCAGCATTTCCTTCGGCAAGCGCTCGCAGAAACGTTGGTGAACTTCGAGGATAAAGGGTAGTAGAGAACTTTTGTCGAGCGACTGTGATTTTGCCCATCGATCAGCCTCGATGTGAGCAACTGCAAGATTCTGCAAGTCCTGTTGCGCTACCGACTCCTTTACTTCGAACAGTGCTTTCTCAATATCAATTGGTAGGGTGTGATGCCCCTCGATTAAGTTCGAGTAGTAACAGTTCATCCCCGAGACAAGCTCAGAGAGACTTCTCGCGGTCGCTGGAGCAAGTGCAGCACCCAAGCAGGCAGATGCTTCTGACAGCTCGTGAGCAAGCCCGATCAGCGCGTCGTAGACAGGTCGAGAGCTATCAATAACTAGCGGTTCCATCTGAGCTGGGTCGTCGTATAGCTCTATCATTTTTTCCTCTATATTTGCCGATGACTGTGCCGATTATAGTCCATAAATAATTAAATAGTTAGCGTGAGATAACGCGATAGTTCTGCCGATATCGGCGCCGATGATTTTACTGAAACTCAAGCCGAACTTTTCTAGCAAAGTTAAACCGATTTTTTAGAAAATCATGCCTCTCTGTCGGGGGCGCTGTACAATGTGCAAGCGTATGCGTGCTGGCGTGCTGGCGTGCTGGCGAGGGGTTTTGTGTTATCTCTGATTCTAGACAGACTCGAATGTCAGCTTTGGCTTGCGGATCCGGACGGTCGCATCAATAACAGCAATAGTCAGGAATTCGGCCTTAGCGGACGGTCGATGGAACCCCTTGGTTTTTGCCAATGTCTGTTTTTCGGAACTATATTCCAGCGACTGCCGTGCCAATAGTGGACCTTAACCTTTCCTCGAATGAATATCTGAATTATGGCTAAAAGCGGATGCATCCACGTTCAGATTATTGCTTATATCCGCTCTTGCAATGTGATGTACTCATCAAAGTTTGTTGCCGACAAATCTAAGCATAAATCGCGCGAGCGAATATAGCATCCTAGTCAAATTTAAGTCTCCGTTAAGTATTCCTGTTCTATCCTCATATTTTGATTAAAATTCGGGATAACCACCATGAATAAGCTGTTTAACCGCGTACCTGAAATCACTCTGTTTTTCTGGGTGATAAAAATCATGGCTACCACCGTAGGCGAAACCGCCGCAGATTTTTTATCATTCACCATGAAACTGGGGCTGGTCAATACATCCTATGTGATGAGTGGTTTGCTAGTGCTTGCGTTGGTCATTCAGTTCAAATTAAAACGTTATGTGCCTGTCAGTTACTGGTTAGTCGTGGTATTGGTCAGTGTAGTTGGTACCCTGATTACTGATAACCTGGTGGATAATCTGGGTGTGAGTCTGGTTACCATTACGGTGTTATTCAGCATCGCTTTAGCCGTCGTATTTGCGCTGTGGTATGCGAATGAGAAAACATTATCGATACACAGCATTTTCACTGCAAAACGTGAATTGTTTTACTGGGCAGCTATCTTGTTTACATTTGCGTTAGGAACGGCTGCAGGCGATCTAGTGGCCGAACACTTGGCCATGGGTTACGCATTATCTGCAGTGATGTTTGGTGCTGCGATAGCCGTGATAACGCTGGCTTATTATCGCTTTAAACTGAATGCCGTATTGGCATTCTGGCTGGCTTACATATTGACTCGTCCATTTGGCGCATCGATGGGTGATTTGCTGTCGCAGCCAGTGGATGTGGGCGGACTGGGTTTAGGGACAATTGGTACCAGCAGTGTTTTCCTTGGCGCTATCGTGATTTTGATTGCATACTTAACAATCCAGCAAAAGCGACAATTGCTGGCTTCCACGTCGGCTGAGTAATAGCCAGAACAAAGGTTCACTATGCGTTTACTGCTAGTAGAAGATGATGTCATGATTGGTGAGAGCCTCCACGAAGCGCTCACCACTGAAAATTATGCCGTGGACTGGGTGCGTGACGGGCGCAGTGCTGAGTTGGCGTTGGATAATGGTGTTTATGATTTGTTGCTGCTAGATTTAGGGTTGCCGAAGAAACAGGGCTTGCAGGTGTTAAGCGAGTATCGGCAACGTGGCGGCATGTTGCCGATACTCATCATTACGGCACGCGATGCAACGGCGGACAGGGTGGGAGGACTGGACGCAGGAGCGGATGATTACCTGGTCAAGCCATTTGATCTGGATGAGTTATTTGCCCGCGTGCGAGCGCTATTGCGTCGTCAGGCTGGGCGCGCCCAGCCTGTGATTGCGTACGGTGAGGTAACCCTCAACCCGGCTAGTCGCGAAGTATTTCTGGGCGGGAACTTGTTAAGCTTATCGGCACGCGAGTTTGCATTGTTGCAGGCTTTGCTTGATCCGCCGGGGCGAGTGTTGTCACTGGCCGAGCTGGAAGACAAGCTTTACGGCTGGGATCAGGAAATTGGCAGTAATGCAGTTGAAGTCTATATTCATCACCTGCGTAAAAAACTCGGCACTGACTTCATCCGCAACGTACGCGGTGTGGGTTATAAAGTGGCCACCCTATGAATTCAATCCGGCAGCGCTTGCTGCTCTGGCTCATCGTTGGCATGTTGATTAGCACAGGGATAGCGGGCTTGAGCATGTACTGGCTGGCGCAGGATGAGGCTAATGAGCTATTCGATTACCAGATCAGGCAAATCGCGTTGTCACTGCCTGCTCATAGTCAATTGCCCACGGTTGTAGCGGGTGATGAAGACCCTGAGGAAGATAACGTCATTCAAGTATGGGATGCCCAGGGCAAACCGTTATTTGTATCGTATCCGTCACGCGCTTTGCCGCGCTATGTCTTGTCTGGTTTGCACACAGTAAATTACCGGCAGCAACCTTGGCGGCTGTACAACACGCAACGGCGTGGGCAATACATTCAGGTCGCGCAACCCATGACGGTGCGTGAAGAGTTAGCCGCCGCCCTGGCAGTGCGCATGCTGATGCCATTTTTTATGCTTATCCCGCTGTTAGCCGGGCTGATCTGGTGGTCAGTGGGGCGCAGCTTACGTCCCATGCAAGCAGTCACCACTGCTTTAGCAACGCGCCATGTCGATGCCATGCAACCGCTGAACGAATCCAATTTGCCGCAAGAAATCCAACCTATGGTCGTTGCACTCAATCAATTACTCATGCGTCTGAATCAGGCCATGCAGGCACAACGGGCATTCATTGCCGATGCCGCACATGAATTGCGCAGCCCATTGACTGCGCTTAAGTTGCAATTGCAATTGACTGAACGCGCCCCTAATGATGAACAGCGTGCCATCGCTTTTGCCAAGCTTAATCAACGTCTGGACCGCAGTATCCATCTGGTCAGGCAATTGCTTACACTTGCGCGTAGTGAGCCGCGCCTGGAAGACGTGCATTTCACCTCTGTGGATTTGAGTGTGCTGGTACAGGAAGTCGCGCAGGATTTTATGCCGCTAGCCGAAGCGCATCAAACCAACCTGCAACTTAATGCAGAGCCTCATATCCTGGTATCAGGACGACAGGCAGATTTGCGCATCTTGATAAGTAACCTGGTTGATAACGCTATCCGTTATACGCCTGATGCAGGTCAAGTGCACATTGATGTTGCACGTGAAGCAGGCCAAGCCGTGCTGCGCGTGATGGACAGTGGCATCGGCATTCCTGAACAGGAACGCGAACGCGTGTTCGACCGCTTCTATCGGCGCGAAGGTACGGAAGTGACTGGCAGCGGCCTGGGACTGGCTATCGTACGCAATATTGCCGAGGCACATCATGCGGAGCTGGTCCTATCAGATAATTTGCCAGGTGCAGGGTTGGTTGTTACGGTGAAATTCACTTCATAATTTAAGTTTACACGTAACAATATTCAGTGATTTTCGTACTGGCTAATATGAAAATGCTCTGAATTTACTAATGTGATGTTCTTGAACTTATGACTCGATTTTCAACATTACACCCACATTCCCACATTATTGAGCTTTTTGGATAAGACATTAATTCTGAAACGATTAATTGATATTTAGTGTATAACCTCTAGCATTACCAGCAGTGTAACCATCCCCACAATCAAGGCGGCACAGCTAAGCAGCAATACAGCGCCAGCCGCATAATCCTTAACAATTCTAATGGCCGGATGTATCTCCGGGTGCAGGTGATCGATCAGCTTTTCCAGCGCAGTATTAAACAATTCAGCCGCTAGGACCAGAGCGGCCATGATCAAACATAAGGCCCACCATATAGCAGGTGGTCGCAGCAGCAACAGAGCAAACACTAAGGCCGTTGTGAAAACGGTCTGGGTTCTGAAACTGCGTTCCGTTTTCCAGGCTGTACGTATGCCTGTCCAGGCAAAACCAAGACGGATGATAAATTTTTGGTTTTTCATGGTTGATCCCGTTCCTGTGCCAAGATGACTTGTCCGTCCCACACTACCCGCTCATTTTCTGGGTTGAGCACATTGATTCGTTTTACCAAACGCAATTTAGCCCCCGTGAGACTGTTGAGCAAGACCATGCGCGGCCGGTCAAAATCTTTCTCGTTCTGGGTTAGGTTAAACCAAGACAGCGGGTGTCGAAGTGTTTCCAGTGCCACGGATCCAACCCACACAGGTTGGCTTGATTCACGTAAGACCACACCGGTGTTCCAGAGATGCAATACCAAGCGCTGGTCATTGTGATTCACTACGGGGTAGATAAGCGCCAAAGCATCGTAATGACCATCGTGTACAAGCGGTAGTAGAGGTAATTGCATGGCGGGGCGGGTTGTATCAAGCCATAGCAGCCAGTTTTTCTCATTTGGTGGATACTGCCAACCATTTGTAATTAGTTTTTGACGTAAGGATGCAAGTGACCCCACCCATTGCATGGTAAGCGGCTGCTCGTGCTCGCCTTCGATATCAATGCGCCATGCCGGCAGGGTTTGCCAAGCGCTGCCCCACCAGTCCTGTTGCGCAATTATTCTGGTGTCTTGACGAATGGCGTATCGTTGAATATCGGTAGTATGTTGCATTGTTACATGACTTGTACCACTCAATAGCAAAGCCAAAAATGCCACAGTCATTAAACCGCGGGGCGATAGTTCTGTAGCCGAGTGGCGTGAGTACGCAATGCCCAACACGGCTATCCACGCCAAGCCAAAAGTCACGCCACCCAACACATCAGAGAGCCAATGGACTCCCAGGTAAAGCCTGGAAAATGCGATTAGGACAACCAGCAGCATGATTGCTGTAAATGTGGCTAGACGTCCACGGGGAGACAGTTCGCGGGAAATTAGCACAGCTAAAAAGCCATAAGTAACCATGCTCATGGTCGCATGCCCGCTGGGAAAGGAAAACAGGCTAGCGCCTTCATATAAAGGAAATGGCCGAGCGCGACCTAATCCTGCTTTGATTGCTTGGGTCAGGATGGTGGCGAAACCTGCAGCAGCGACCCAATAGACGGCTGCTCGCCAAGCATGTTTCCATAACAGCCAGAGCAATACCGATATTACCACTGTGAGGGTGACAGTAACATCGCCTAGCTCGGTCAATGCGACCATGATGTTGTCCCCAAAAGGAGTACGTAAACCTTGCAGGATATGATATGTGGAGCTATCGATAAGCACCAGTGGGTCAGCGGTGATGATGTCTTCCAGGATGCCGAAAAATCCCCAAGCAGCAAATGCTAATAATCCGGCAAGTACCAATAAAGTCCGAAACTCAGGTTTTTCTGGATTCAGTAATACGTTGATAAGATTACGAATTGGATGGCCTTCGCTAGGCTCATCAGCCCAGGTTTGTATATAAATCAAGCTGGCTTCAAAACGTGGTTGGAGCCACAGGATAGTGTGACGTATTCCCCAAACCCAGAACCAAATAGCAAGTAAAAACAGTGTGATGAACACGGTTAAGCGTGTTGCCACAGTTCCCGCCAGTTCCAGTGATGCCCCAAAAAGCATGCCCGGCACAATATGGGCAGGTGCCCAGCCTAATGCGGATAGTATGTTTACGAAATAAAAACGTCGTGGCGACATTCCCAGCATACCTGCCACGGCTGGGATTATCGGGCGTATTGGTCCAATAAAACGACCTAGAAAAACGCTTTTATCACCATGCCGGCGAAAGTAGGCTTCGCCCCTCGCAAGCAATTGCGGGTGACGGCTGAAAGGCCACAGAAAACGTAACTGCTCACGATAATGGTGACCCAGCCAGTAGCTGATAGCGTCTCCCGCAATCGCACCGGCTGTTGCCCAGATTAATGTTACCCACAGTTCCATGGCACCAGTTGACACCAAGGCACCTATTCCAAACATGATGACTGTGCCGGGAATGAACAGGCCCACTAACACAAGCGACTCGGCCAGCGCGACAAGAAAAACAGCAACGCCAGCGTAGTAGGCATGTTGCGTAATCCATTCAAGCAGAATGTGCATATCAATTATGTTCATGTGTTCGCACCTTATTTAAAGCGGCTACCGAAGCGTATCTATCGGCACTTGCAGGGACGTGACATAGAGTAGCATAGTCAAATTTATGTCATTGAAAAAAGATAATTAAATCTTTAAGTATCTGTTAAGTGTTGACCCCTTACTCTGTGAACACGGCAAAACATTTCGTTGCGCTGTTTTAATCAAGGAGTTTCATCATGGTTCAGAATAAAAGCGTAATAGCAGTAGCATTGGTAATGTTGTTGGGTGCAGTGGGTGCACAAGCTTACACAGGGGAATCGTTGGCAAAACATGCCAAGGTGACGATGACCGAAGCGCGTGCAATCGCACTGAAAGCACACCCAGGCAAAATCACCGATGAAGAATTGGAAAAAGAGGGTGGTGGTAGCGGTCTGCGTTATTCATTCGATATCCGAGACGGCAAAGTCACTCATGAAGTGGGTGTAGATGCACAGACGGGTGCGGTATTGGAAAACAAGGAAGAAGGCCCAAACCCAGATTAATAGATAATCGTTTTATTGGTGCTTAATCATTAAGCCGGGTAGCGTAAGTTACTCGGCTTAAGTTTTGTTTAAGTCTCGTGCTATATACTTCGGATAGCTTAATGAAAGGGGCGGTAATGCGTTTACGCAGAATAACAGGATATGCCGGTCTGGTGCTGTTGTCGGGATGTGCAACATATACATCGAAGACTTTGCCAGATAAGGTAAATATGCCGCAATCGGCGGCGGCAGTGGTCGTGCAGCCAGCACAATTGCCGTTTAGTGCATTGCGCAGCCATATATTCAATCCCGCCGATGGCCTGGATAGCGATGAAGTGGCGATGCTGGCAGTGGCGAATAATCCACTGCTACGCCAAGCACGGGATAGTTTGGGGGTGGCACGTGCGCAGGCATTTGCAGCAGGCTTGTTGCCGGATCCGCAATTGAGTATGACTTCCGATCATCCTACCAATGGTGGTGCGGGAACAATGAACGCGTTTAATTACGGTTTGAGTTATGACGTGAACGCACTGTTGTTACGCTCATCACGTAAGAATGCAGCGAATCGTGATGCTGAACGTGTCAATATGGAATTGCTATGGCAAGAGTGGCAGGTCGTGAGTCAGTCGAAATTGTTATTTACTCGGCTTACTGCACAAACAGTATTGATGCAGCAATTGTATGCTGCGCGTAATTTGTGGATGCAACGTTATCAAGCGAGCCAGCACGCTATGGCGGCTGGTAATGTGACAATGGATTTTGCCAGCGCAGACTTTATCGCGTTGCAAAATACGGAACGGCAAATCAATGAGCTGGAACGCAGTGTCGCGCAAAATCGTGCAAGCCTGAATAGCTTGCTGGGTTTGGATGCGACGGTACAGGTGCTGCTGGTAGGCGAGGTGCATCCTGCGCTGCTGGATGCGTCGAGAGTTGCCGATGTTGTTGCGCAACGTCTGACCAAACGTCCAGATTTACTTGCCTTGCAAGCAGGATACCAATCACAGGAAGAAAAGTATCGTGGTGCCGTGCTGGCGCAATTCCCTGTATTGAACGTCGGGGTGACGCGGGCGCGAGATACGTCAGGGTTGTATACCATGGGATTCGGCTTGAGTCTGAGTTTGCCGATATTCAACGGTAATCGCGGCAATATCGTCATCGAGCAGGCGACACGCAAAAAGTTGTTCGATGAATACCAGGACCGCCTCAATAGCGCGCACAGTGAAATCACTCTGGCGCTGGAAAATCTACCGTTATTACAAACGCAATTGCAGCGCACCCAGCAGGGTGTGACGGCTCTGCAACAGCTCGCGCAGCATGCCGATGTCGCGTATCAGGCAGGTAATCTTGCTGCTCCCGATTATGTGCGTTTGCAAACGAGTCTGCTGGATAAACAAACCGAATCTATCAATTTGGCAGAAGCATTGATGGAGCAGCGTATAGCTCTTGAAACCCTGCTGGGACCGGATTTGCCGGAATTAAGGAGTAGTAAATGAAGTGCATTCCATTATTGTTGGCAATGTTGTTGGCGGCTCCGGTCTGGGCAGCGGATAGCGTGAGTGCCGCAGTACAGACAGTGGCATTGCAACAGCGAATGTTGACCGATAGCGTATCGGGTTACGGCATAGTGTCGAGCGATGCGCGCAACGTACAAAGCGTAAGCTTGCCGCGAGCCGGGCAAGTGCAGGCTGTGTATGTCAACACGGGACAGCAGGTGACCAAGGGCACGACACTGATTGCATTTAGTACAGGCACAGATGCGGCCCTGGCTTATCAGCAGGCAGTCACTGCATTGCATTTTGCTCAAGCTGAACGGGCACGTGTAGCGCAATTGCTTAGTCAGCAACTGGCAACGCAATCGCAATTAGGGGTAGCAGATAAATCTGTTGCCGATGCCATGGCGGCGTTGAATGCGCAGCAAAAAATTGGTTCAGGTAAGGCACTGGAGCAAGTCGTTGCGCCGTTCGATGGATTGATAGCGGCGGTATCGGTGATGCCTGGGGATCGTCTGGCGGCAGGCATGGCAGTGGTGCAGCTGGCCAAATCGGGTAGTCAGCGCGTAATCCTGGGCATAGAGCCAGAGGATGTCACTAAAGTGCGGGCGGGCATGCAAGTACAAGTCGCATCGGTGTTTAATAGCGCGCGCAGTGTTATGGGACGGGTGACGCAGGTGTTCGGCATGATTAACCCGCAAACGCAATTGGTTGATGTGCTGGTTGAATTACCCAACGGCGGGTTGATGGCGGGGACACGGGTGCGCGCGTCTATTCAGTTGGGGCAACAAGCAGCCTGGGTCGTGCCACGTTCTGCGGTGTTGCGTGACACTCAGGGGGCATATCTATTTCAGGTGCAGCAGGGGCATGCCAAGCGCATTAATGTGCAAACCGGACAGGAACAGGGTGGCTGGGTGGCGGTGACTGGCGGTGTGCTGAAGGATGCGCCAGTGGTGAGTCTGGGGAATTATGAGTTGCTGGATGGCATGATAGTGCGCGAGGGCGGGCGATGAATTTTACTGCATGGATGCAGTCGCATCGGCGTTCCATTTTATTCCTGCTGGTATTGCTGGCGGTGGCAGGCTTGGTAGCGGCATTCAAATTGCCGGTGACTTTATTCCCCAATGTGGATTTCCCGCGCGTGGTAGTGGCGTTGGATGCAGGTGACAGGCCGGCGGATCTGATGATGCTGGCGGTGACGCAACCGGTAGAAGAAGCAGTGCGGCGCGTGCCAGGCGTGCGCGATGTGCGTTCAACCACCAGTCGCGGTTCGGCAGAAGTGTCGGTGAGCTTCGACTGGGGTATCGATATGGGCCTAGCGACTTCGCAAATTAATCAGGCGATTACCCAGGTATTGCCCACCCTGCCAGTTGGCACTCAGATGATGACTCGGCGCATGGACCCAACGGTGTTTCCCATCCTGGCATACAGTCTGACCTCGGCAACGCAATCGCAAACCGCTTTATATGATCTGGCGCGTTATCAATTGCGTCCCTTGTTGTCGAGTGTGAACGGGGTGGCACGGATAGAGGTAATCGGCGGTGCGCAGCAGGAATATCGTGTCACCGTTGACCCCGCGCGGCTTAATGCCTATGGGCTGACGCTGACGGATGTGGCGCAAGCCTTGAGTGCGGCGAATGTGGTGACCGCGGTGGGGCGGCTGGAAGATCATTACAAGCTGTATCTGGCTATTGCCGATACGCGGCTGACATCCATGCGCCAGATCAACGATACGGTGATTAAGACCAGCGGTGGCGCGATTGTGCGGCTGGAAGATGTAGCGAAAGTCAGTGATGGTGTCGTGCCGCAATGGATACGTGTCAATGCTGACGGTCGTCCTGCTGTGCTGTTTAATATCTACCAGCAGCCTGGCAGTAATAGTGTGCAAATAGCTCGTGATGTTGCGGCAAAACTGGCAGCTTACAAAACGCAATTGCCCGCTGGCGTGAAGCTGGCGAATTGGTATGACCAAAGCGTGCTGGTGCTGGATTCTGCGGCAAGCGTGCGCGATGCGATACTCATCGGCACAGGTCTGGCGGTGCTGGTTTTACTGCTGTTCCTGCGCAATATTAAGATTACCCTGATCGCGGCCGTGGTGGTGCCAACGGTGCTGGCGGCAACTGTGGTATTGCTTTATGCGCTGGGAATGAGTTTTAATATCATGACGCTGGGCGGCATGGCTGCGGCTGTCGGGCTGATTATCGACGATGCAATTGTGATGATAGAGCATATCGTACGGCGTTTGCGAGGTGCCAGCGGTGAGCATCACGGCCAGGTGATGACTGCAGCGGCTGAATTTATGCGTCCTTTAGCCGGGTCGTCGGCATCTACCATTATTATCTTTTTACCCCTGGCATTTTTGACTGGGGTGACAGGCGCGTTTTTCAAAGCCTTGTCGCTTACCATGGCGGCGGGATTAATTATTTCCTTTCTGGTGACCTCACTGGCAGTACCGCTGCTGGCGGATCATTTTTTGACAGAAAAGGATGCGAATCAGGAAGAAGGCGGCAAGTTCACTGACTGGCTACATCAGCGTTATGCTGCGTTAATGCAACGCATGTTGGCACGCCCTTTATTACTATTGTTGCTGGTTGTGCCGTTGCTGGCTATAGGTTTTGTCGGTTTCAATCAGGTGGGTTCCGGATTTATGCCGGCGATGGACGAGGGAGGTTTTATTCTGGATTATCGCTCGGCACCTGGCACGTCACTGACGGAGACAGACCGGTTGTTGCAGCAAGTCGAGACGATTATCAAGGCCAACCCGAATGTCGACACTTATTCGCGCCGCACGGGAACACAATTGGGTGGTGGCCTCGCTGAGGCCAACGAGGGCGATTTCTTTATCCGCCTGAAATCGGGTACGCGACCCAATATTGAAATAGTCATGGACGATATACGCAGCCAGGTCGAACAGACGGTGCCAGGGCTGAATATAGAAATGGCACAGTTGATGGAGGATGTGATCGGTGATTTAACTGCCGTACCACAACCGATAGAAATCAAGTTGTTCGGCGACAATCAGGATGAGTTGCAAATCACCGCGAAGAAAGTGCAGGCCGCCATCAATAAAGTGGCGGGTGTTGTTGATACGCGCGATGGCATTAATCCGGCAGGCGATGCGCTGGAAATCCATGTGGACCGCGTCAAGGCTGCATTGGAGGGCATGAATCCGGATAGCATCACCCAGATCGTAAGTGGCTATTTGGCAGGTGTCGTTACCACGCAGATGCAGAATGGTCCGAAACTGGTTGGTGTGCGCGTGTGGATACCGCATGATCAGCGGGCGATTACGCCTGACGTAGGCAAGTTGCTGATACGCGCGCCTGATGGTCATGTATTCCCGTTAAAACGCGTTGCCAACATCGTGCCGATTAGCGGGCAGCCACAAATCCGTCGCGAGAATCTGAAGCGTATGGTAGCGGTGACGGGGCGTATCAGCGGGCGTTCGATGAGCGCAGTTATCACTGATATCAAGCAGATCATGGCACAGCCCAATTTGCTCCCCAAGGGCATGTATTTCGAATTGGGGGGGATGTACGCGCAACAGCAAATTGCTTTTCAGGGTCTGATAGCTGTATTTATCGCGGCAATAGGATTGGTGTTTTTATTACTGTTGTTTATGTATGAAAGCTTCCGCATCGCGCTGGCAATTTTGGCGATCCCCTTGCTGGCGGTATCGGCGGTATTTATCGGTTTGTGGCTGACTGGCATAGAACTCAATATTTCGGCCATGATGGGAATGACTATGATTATCGGTATCGTCACCGAAGTGGCGATTTTTTACTTCTCTGAATATCGGGATTTGGCCGAAACAATGTCATTTACCGATGCGTTGATCAATGCGGGTAAAAATCGCATGCGTCCGATAGCAATGACGACATTTGCAGCCATCTTGACGTTGTTACCGCTAGCCTTCGCATTAGGTCAGGGCTCAGCCATGCAGCAGCCGCTGGCAGTAGCGATCATTGCCGGGTTGATTGTGCAACTGCCGTTGGTACTGATAGTGATGCCAGTGTTGTATAGGGTGCTAATGCGTAGGTATTAGTGGTCTTAGGCAATGGTTATACTCGACAATGAGTTTTTGAGGACGATTTGTTTATAGGGTGATTTTTTGGAGGTATTTACCTCTGCGTTAACTAGGGTCAACAAAAAACTAAAAGTATCTGTGCGAAAATACTGCTAATAAAGTAGTGTCAATAATTCAATAATGGTAAGAAAATTCATGAATGTCTCCATTGAGCAAGTCGAAGAAGCTATCTCTAGTCTGGGTGTTATGGTGGCTTTTTTTGACTGTGAGTTTAATTTCATCCGCGTTAATCAAGCATATGCAGCAGCAGCGAGTAAAACGCCCACGGACTTTGTCGGTAAGAACCACTTCGCACTCTATCCCAGTGCAGATAATGAGGCTATTTTCCGCCGTGTTCTTGAGACAGGCGAGCCCTACATTGTGCGGGCCAAGCCCTTCGAACATCCTGACCAACCGGAACGGGGTACTACGTACTGGGATTGGCGGTTGCAGTCACTGTTAGATGGGAAGGATTTGATTGGTTTGGTATTGATCGTGATCGACGTAACCGATCATGCCCGCGACGCTCTGAAACTCAGTCATGCCTACAAGATAATTGTCGATAAAGAAGCGCACTACCATAGCCTGTTTAACAATGTCAGCGATGCTATCTTCGTGTTAAGTTTGGATGAGAACCCGTTTGCAAACCACGTGATTGATGTGAACAATATAGCTTGCCAACGCCTAGGCTATACAAAAGCCGAGTTGATCGGAATGACTCCGTCACAACTCAATGTTCCAGGCTATCCAGTACAACAGGCTGAAATCTGGCACAGCCTGATGCAACAAGGCAAGGCGCTGTTCGAAACATTGCATCTGACCAAGGATGGCCGGCAGATCCCAACCGAGGTAAACATACAACTGCTACAGAAAGAAGGAAAAACACTGATCTACTCGGTTGCACGCGATATTTCTGAACGTAAGGCAATCGAAAACCAGCATCGACAGTCGGAACAATATACTCTAGCACTGCTAAATGCCACTAGTGAATCTAGTTTTTTACTGGATTGCGATGGGGTGGTACTAGCCATTAACGACACCGCGCTCCGTCGGTTGCATCGTCAGCGGGAAGATGTTCTAGGCAAGGATATCTTCGATTTGATTCCATCTGCACTCGCCGTCACTCGCCGCGCGCACTTCCTTGACGCAATGAGAAGTCGCAAACCAATCACAGCTGAAGATGAGCGTGACGGAATGAAATTTCTCGGCACCTATACTCCGATACTCGACGATATGGGTGAAGTCATGCAGGTTGCCGTATACGGTATCGATATAACAGACCAGCGCCAACTTGAAGCCATTGAGCAAGTGCTGCCTGCAGTCAACCACCTAATTCTTGAAGGCGCGCCCTTGCAGGAGGTGCTGGATATGATCTGTAAAAAAACCGCTGAAGCATTCGGTCTTGCTCTGGCCTGGGCTGGCAAGAAGATGGAAGATGGCAGCATCAAACCGCTTGCAGGCGCGGGGCCAGCACAGACATATTTTAGTGCGCTGAAAGGAATAGGTGTGCGTTGGGATGATACACCACAGGGGCGCGGCCCGGCTGGCTCCGCCATACGCCTAGGTGAGCCACAGTACAGGCGAACTGATGATGCGCGTTTTTCTCCATGGTCCAAGGCTGCTACAGAGCAAGGCATCAAAGCATCCTTCGCTGTACCCTTGATCCTGCGTGGCAACATCTACGGTGTGTTTTGTCTGTACTCGTTAAATAAGACTCAATTTGAGTCACCTATCTTTCGCAAACGCATCTCGGCCTTGGCTGACAAGATCCGACTCGCGGTTGAAATGGCAGCCGAACAGGAGCAGATTACTCTGTTGAGTACCGCACTTTCTTCTGCCGGAAATGCAGTGATGATCACCGATCCACGCGGCCGTATTGAATGGGTAAACACGGCCTTTGTAATGCTGAGCGGTTATTCTTCGGCGGAATTGATAGGGGCCACCCCCAGCATCCTGAAATCTGGAAAGCAAGATGCTGCGTATTATCAGCAGTTGTGGAGTGTCATTCAGGCCGGTAATGTGTGGAGCACAGATACTACTGAAAAACGCAAGGATGGGGTGCTATATACAGTGCAGCAGACCATCACGCCCATCATGGCTGAAAATGGCGAGATCACCCACTTCGTTTCAATACACGAAGACGTCACGACCAAGCTTGAGACCCAGGCGCGTATCCAGCATACCGCCACCCACGACGGCTTGACTGGGCTGCCTAATCGCGGGTTGTTCTTCGATCGCCTTGGTCAATTGTTCAGTTTAGCGAAGCGCAACCAGACCAGCTTGGCGTTGATGTTTATCGACCTTGACGGCTTCAAGTCAGTCAATGATAAATTGGGGCACCATATTGGCGACTTATTACTTAAAGGTGTGGCTGAGCGTTTGCAAGCCTGCATGCGCGATAGCGATACTGTCGCCAGAATGGGTGGTGATGAGTTTACTATTATTTTATTTGATATTTCAGGCAGGGATAACATCGAGCGTTTCGCTGATAAGGTTCTGAGCGAGCTGTCTCGTCCCTTCAATCTGGAAGGGCATAATGTCGCGATTGGCAGTAGCATAGGCATTGCTACCACTACACCCACTACTGACAAGCAAGTCAATGAAGATATGTTCATTGAGCGAGCGGATGCGGCAATGTATGAAGCTAAGCGGGCAGGAAAAAACGGTTATCGTTTCGCGCAGACGATGGAGTAATAGTATTTGATCACGGTTGTGGCAAAACTCATCAATTGTTGTTTGATACATAGCTCAAGCTCTTCAAATGGTATATCGCCACTTCAATTGACTCTTGATTGTTGCTTGCTTTTTGGAAAGCCAGTCCAAGATATGACAGAAATTGATAAAATTAGAATTTACTTTAATAGTTGTTAATAATTGGATTTTAGAAGTGTTTCATTAGTAATAACAACCAAGCTTATCCGCACCACAGAGTCAATCCGTATTTATAGGGAGCTACGAGCATCCTATTTTGTATAGAAGCACGAGCTAGTGACCGAACTTGGGTAGCCGCTTTATTTTTGCGGATTCAAGCGGACGTTCGCCAATCGTTGCTGTCGATCCCAAGCGGAAGTTCCGGGTATGCCACAGACCATCTCGTTTTTGGCCTGAGCGGCTCTTTCCTTCGATTCGACAGAAGTTGTTCGACAATGACTGCTTTGTGGCAAGTTATTTACATAGAGTTACAGTCGCTGCGTACCGACCATCGAGTTTCTGTCATCGAAAGCCCACTTTATCTTCTCTTGTGTTGAAAAACTAATTTTTCTGGCTAGAACAGTGTTAAGTTTCGATTGACTTATCCTATCCAGGGGGATAGGATGAAAAGATGACTACACACACCTCCCACCCCGAAATCATCAAACGTCTGAAGCGCGCCGAAGGTCATCTCAAGAGCATTGTCACCATGCTAGAGGATGGGCGTGGCTGTCTGGAGATTGCCCAGCAGCTTCAAGCTGTAGAAAAAGCTATCGCCAACGCCAAGAAGACTTTAGTGCATGACCATATTGATCATTGTCTTGAGCATGCCGTCGGCAAGGACTCTTCGCAAGCGCGAGCGGCAGTCGGTGAATTCAAGGAAATCACTAAATACCTATGAAAACTTCAACTTCAATATTAAAAGAGGCCCTTGTTTGGCTCGGTTTTACTCAACCAGAAGGCAGTGCACACGCACAAGGACATCCCCATGGCGAGACTGGCGGTCACGGCCACACCCACGGTGTGATAGATCCGACCATTGCTACGACCGAACGTGGTATTTGGGCGATCAAGTGGTCCTTCGTTATTCTTGCCATCACTGCATCATTTCAGATTGTGGTAGTGCTATTGACGGGTAGCGTGGCGCTGCTCGCTGATACGATTCATAATATCGGTGACGCTGGCACCGCGATCCCGCTGTGGATAGCGTTCCGTCTGGTTCGGCGAGGAGCGAGTCCACGTTTCACTTACGGTTTGGGGCGTGTTGAGGATCTTGCCGGTGTCATGATTGTGCTCATCATCTTGTTTAGCGCGATCGTCGCGGGTTATGAGGCGATCGATCGCTTGCTGCATCCTCAACCGATCCAACAGCTGTTGTGGGTTGCAGTAGCTGGCCTGGCGGGTTTCATTGGAAACGAAGTCGTGGCTGTTTTCCGCATTCGTGTTGGTCGTCAGATCAATAGTGCAGCGCTCATCGCCGACGGCTATCACGCGCGTACTGATGGACTCACCAGTTTGGCGGTTGTGGCTGGTGCAGTTGGTGTGTGGCTCGGGTTTCCGCTGGCCGATCCGATCATCGGACTGCTGATCACCATCGCAATCTTCGGCATCGTATGGCAATCGGCCAAGGCGGTATTCACGCGCATGCTTGATGGCGTCGAGCCGCAGGTAATCGATGAAATCAAGCATATTGCTGAGCATATCCCTGGTATTCGCACTGTACTGAATGTACGCGCCCGCTGGCTTGGGCATCGTCTGGTCGCAGAACTCGATATTACCGTTGACGGTGACATCACTGTGTCCCAGGCTGATAAGGTTGTGGCCGCCTTTGAGCATGAACTCATAGATCATTTACCGGCGCTAGGATCGGCACGCATACGCATTAGACCGTCGGATGCAAATCAGCATAGCGCTGTGGATAGGCGCAACATGGTTTCGGGTAACACTCAGCATCATGGGCATACCGCACCTGCGCCGATAATCGTATGCGGAAAACTCGCCGAAGGTCGCATCGAAATCATCGATACGCCAGAGGGGGAAAGAATGCGTTTCACCGTGACACATATGTTGCCAAATTTGCAAGCCGACGTGGCGATTTTCCGTGATAACCATCCAGTGCATACGGAGGAGCTTCCTCTGGTAAGGGTATTAAATACCACACAGTTTCAAAGCACAGTTGCACCGGCTGAGCCGCACGAATTTGCTGCTGAATTACGACTACGAAATAACGAAACTTCTGAAGCGTTGCCGTTTCGCATGTACGAACCGCACGATCACCATTAACGAGGTAGGAACGCGACGCAGAATACGAAAAATCGTACGTTATAACACCAACTCTATTTACCTTGGTTTAAAACATGGGCTGCACAATTCGTCCTCTTAAACGTATGGTAGGAGTAACGCTAATCTAGTCTATTGGCAAAGCATATATCTCACTAAGAGCAATTGATCTTATAAAGGGAGGCTAAATGGCTGAAAAACTTAAACTGGACTTGTCCCTGATCTTGCTGGATGTCGCCGATGAGCACGACGTCTGCGTAGGGCGGCTGACTAGATTGATTGCTGCAGGCCGAAGGCTTGGAAAAGGTACAATTGGTCCACGAGGAAGGCAGCGCCCACTTTTGCCTTTGCTACGACCCGCAGCAGTCCAACGTGAGCAGGAGATCCGCCTGCATTCAACTAGGCTCGCTTCTACCATGCGATCTTCGCCTCGACGGCATGAATGACTACCCCTTCCTGTGCCACCATGAATCGGATCTAAGAGTTTAATTGAAACTTTGCAATCACATGCATTTACCGTTATCGGAACGAGAAAAATGAAAACTCAAACAATGAATGTGAACAGTGCCGCGGTAGCTGAACAAGCAAGCGTATCGAGCTTACGGGTGCTGATGACGCGCTCACGCTGGGTCGAAGCCGGACGTATTTTGCTGACCGGCTTGGTGGCGTTGCTGTTTTGGCGGCAATGGGTACCGCTACAAATCCTGTGGGTGGCCGTCGCGATCGGTTTGTATCCACTGGTAAAAACCGGCTTGATCGACCTGATACGTGAACGCAAAGTTGGCACCGAAATTTTCGTTACCGTGGCCACTTTGGTCGCGGTGTTTGGCGGCGAGACGGTTGCAGGTGCCGTGTTGATGGTGATTATTCTCATAGCGGAGTTCATCGCCGACTTGAATATGGATCGCGCCCGGTCTTCCATCAAGGCGCTGATCGGTTCAGTGCCGCAAGTCGCGCTGATGCGCGGCGGGGACGGTGAGCGCGAAGTTCCGATTGAGCAGCTGCGAACTGGCGATGTCGTGCTGGTGCGTGCTGGCGAAAAAATTCCAGTGGATGGCAGCATTGTAGGCGGTGCGGCATCGATCAACGAAGCGCCCATCACTGGCGAAAGTCTTCCCAAGGACAAAAGTATGGGGGCGAGCGTGTTTGCTGGCACCATCGTTGCGTCGGGCACACTCGACATTCAGACAGAAAAAGTCGGCAGCGACACCACCTTTGCCCGTATTGTCGGACTGGTGGAAAACGCCGAAGCGGCGCAGGCGCCCGTGCAAAAGCTCGCCGATAAAGTTGCGTCGTGGCTGATTCCCGTGGTTTTTATATTTCTCATCGTGGTTTATATGGTCACGGGCGATGTGCGCACCATCGTCACCTTGCTGATTTTTACCTCACCTGCCGAACTGGGACTGGCGACGCCATTGGTGATGATCGCCGCCATTGCACGCGCTGCCCGAAGTGGTATTTTAGTTAAGGGTGGTTTGTATCTGGAATTGCTGGCCAAAGTCGATGTGATGGTCTTCGATAAAACTGGTACGTTGACCGCGAACAAGTCTGAAGTTGTTCGCGTGGAGGCACGCGATTCACGATTTACTGAAATGGAACTGTTGAGTTTGGCTGCCGCTGCCGACCGACGTTCAGCACATCCGCTGGCCAAAGCCGTGGTGGATTATGCAATGTTTAAACAGATCGCCGTGCCGGAACCGGAGCAATATGAGCAGGTGCAAGGTCGGGGCGTGATCGCAACTGTCTCGGGGCGCGCTGTACTGGTCGGCAATGCTGCGCTGCTGCGTGAAAATGGTGTAACCCTTGCCACAGCAATTGAGGACGGCGGGCAAACACCGGTTCATGTGGCGGTTGATGGACAATTTGCAGGGGTCATTTTTATCGCCGATTTGTTGCGGCCGGGTGCACGTGAAGCGCTGGAGAAATTGAAACGGACGGGCGTCAAGCGCATCGTGATGTTGACCGGAGACAATGAGGCCACTGCGCGCGCAGTTGCTTCAGAATTAGGCGTGGACGAGGTGCGCGCCAACTTGCTGCCAGAAGACAAGGTCACAGCGATCGAGGAGTTGAAAAAGCAGGGGCACCGCGTAGCCATGATCGGTGATGGCATCAACGATGCGCCAGCGCTGGCACGAGCAGATGTAGGCATTGCGATGGGCGGTGGCGGCACCCAGGCCGCGCTGGAAGCGGCCGATATTGTGTTGATGACGGATGATTTATCCAAAATCGTCAGCGCCCGTGCCATTGCCCGACGCGCTTATCGCACGATACAAGAGAATTTATTTGTGGGCGTTGGCGTAGTCCATGTGTTGGGTATCACGGCGGCGCTGATGGGCTGGATTGGCCCCATCGAGGCCGCCCTTCTGCATCTTGGACCGGATGTTCTGGTGTTTGTGAACTCGGCAAAATTGCTGCGCATTCGGATTGATGGAGCCTGAAACCATGATGCGCAAACTAAAAGTGTGAATACGAAAGAAAGGATATACGATGATTCGAATCTCCAGGCCGATGCTGGAAAAGCATCAAGTTGCTATTTATTTCACGGCGGTGTTTGCCGGGCTGCTGGCGGCCACCGTGGTGGATCGATCCTCCGCTGCCTTGGAAACCTGGATCAATCCGGCACTGGCTGCGTTACTCTATGTCACGTTCTTGCAAGTGCCGATGGCTTCCCTCCGGCAGGCACTGACCCATGGGCGTTTTCTCTCGTCGCTGTTAATCGTCAACTTCGTTGCGGTTCCGCTGGTGGTACTTGGGCTGATCCAATTCCTTCCCGACAACCCGGCGCTTCAGTTTGCCGTGCTGCTGGTATTGCTGACGCCCTGCATCGATTATGTCGTCGTATTCACGCACCTAGGGCGGGGAGACGCGAAGCTCATCCTCGCGGCAACGCCCGTTTTACTCATCGTGCAAATGCTGCTGTTACCCATTTACCTTGGGTTGTTTCTTGGATCTGACGCAGCAGGCTTGGTGCAGGCAAGACCATTCCTGAACGCATTTTTCTGGCTGATTGCAGTACCCCTTGTCCTCGCTTGGTTAACCCAGTATTGGGCTGCCCGCCGCGAACTGGGCAATCGGGTTGAGGGTGCGATGGGATGGTTGCCAGTCCCTCTAATGGCGCTCGTGTTGTTGATTGTGTTCTCGGCCGTTGTTCCACAGATTGGCGCCGCATCAACCGATGTTGCCTGGGCGGTACCGATTTATGTGGCGTTCGCGATTGCCATGCCTCTTGTTGCCTATGCGGTGGGAAAGCTTTTAGGACTTGATGTTGGTGCGGGCCGTGCCCTGGCCTTCAGCGCGGGCACCCGAAATTCATTGGTGGTATTGCCACTGGCATTTGCCGTCCCCGACGGTGGCGCACTCATCCCGGCGGTAGTGGTTACGCAAACACTAGTTGAACTCGTTAGCGAACTTGTCTATGTGCGCTGGATACCGCGATTGATTAAAACGGCAACAGAACGCGAGACGTTATGAGGGCGCCCGCTAAGCGTACGATTTTTCGTTTCGTGAGGCGCCCCCAAGCTGGCGGCAAACCCCGGCGGTAATGCAACGCATACCCCGCTGTAATCATTTGGTTCTACAAGGAGCATCATGGCTGAAAAACTTAAACTGGACTTGTCCCTTGTCTTGCCGGATGTCACCGATGAGCGCGATGCCTGCATAGGGCGGCTGACCAGATTGCTGCAGGCCGAAGGCTTGGAAAAGGTACACATGGTCCGCGAAGACGGCAGCACCCGCCTGTGCCTGCACTATGACCCGCAGCAGTTCAGCGTGAGCCGGGTGCGCGAGCTGGCGCAAGCGACCGGGGCCAAACTCGGCAACCACTATCGTCACGAGAGCCTGCGTATCGACGGCATGGACTGCCCCACCTGCGCCACGGTGATCGAGCACGCCCTGCAACGCATGGACGGCGTGCTGGAAGCCTCCGTGAGCTATGCCGCGGAACGGCTACGCCTGGAGTACAACAGCGAGAAAATTGAGCGTCCGGCGATTGTCCGGCGCATCCAGGCGCTCGGTTATACCGTGCTGGAGGAAGGCCGCGAGGCCGGATGGTTCGCCGAGCATCGCGAGCTCATTTTCAGCGGCGTTGCTGGCTTGCTGTTGCTGACGGGCTGGCTTGCGGGTCTCGCCGGCGCGCCGCGCGGATTATTATCGCTCGGTCTATTGCTGGGAGCCTATGCGGCTGGCGGCTTCTTTACCCTGCGCGACGCCTGGCAGAGTTTGCGCAGCCGCCGCTTCGATATTGATACCCTGATGATCGTCGCGGCGGTTGGGGCGGGGGCGCTCGGCGCCTGGGTAGAAGGGGCGCTGTTGCTGTTCCTATTCAGCCTAGGTCACGCGCTGGAACACATGGCCATGGATCGCGCGCGCAAGGCCATCGAGGCGCTGGCGGAGCTGGCGCCCAAGACCGCCGTCGTGCAGCGCGATGGCGCAGAGATCGAGGTGCGGGTAGAGGAATTGCAGCGCGGCGACCGGGTGATCGTCAAGCCTGGCCAGCGCATCTCCGCCGACGGCCAGGTGGTGTCTGGCAACTCGGCAGTTGATCAGGCTCCGGTTACCGGCGAATCTATGCCAGTGGACAAGCAGTCAGGCGACAAAGTGTTCGCCGGCACGGTCAACGGCGAAGGCGCGCTGGTGGTCGAGGTGACTAAGCTGGCACAGGAGAGTACGCTAGCGCGCATGGTGGAGCTAGTGGCCGAGGCACAGACGCAGAAATCCGCTACTCAGCGCTTTACCGACCGCTTCGAACGAATCTTTGTCCCAGCCGTGCTGGTTGGGGTCGGGTTGCTTATAGTGCTGCCGCCGCTGTTTGGTTTCCCTTTTGCCGAATCCTTTTATCGTGCTATGGCGGTACTGGTGGCGGCTTCGCCCTGCGCGCTGGCCATCGCCACCCCGTCGGCGGTGCTGTCCGGCATCGCGCGTGCGGCACGTGGCGGTGTATTGATCAAGGGTGGTGCGCATCTGGAAAACCTGGGCGTGCTTACGGCCATCGCCTTCGACAAGACTGGCACCTTGACTATCGGCAAACCCGCAGTGACCGACGTGGTCGCCGTCAGCGGAAGCGAGGAACGTCTGCTTACCGTCGCCGCCGCCGTGGAAAGCCGCAGCGCCCATCCCCTGGCGCAGGCGGTGGTGGCGGAGGCAAAGGGGCGTGGCTTGACCTGGAACGAGGCCGGAGAGGTCGAAGCTGTGACCGGCAAAGGCGTACGTGCAGAATTCGATGGACGGAAAGTGACCATCGGTAACGTCAAATTGTTTGACGGCGAACCTATCCCCGATGCAATTCAACAGCAGGTAGAGCGTCTCCAGACGGAAGGCAAAAGCATCATGCTGATCCAAGCGGACGGGCAATTTCTCGGCATCGTGGCTTTGGCTGATACCCCGCGTGAAACAGTGAAGCAGGTACTGGAACGACTGCATCAACTCGGCATCCAGAAAACCATCATGCTCACCGGCGACAACGAGCGCGTGGGCCGTGCCATCGCTGACGCGGTCGGTCTGGATGAAATAAAAGCGGGTCTGCTGCCGGAAGACAAGGTCAAGGCCATGGAAGAATTGTCGCAGCGCTATGGCCAGGTGGCCATGGTCGGCGACGGGGTCAACGATGCGCCGGCCATGGCACGCGCCACGGTCGGGATCGCCATGGGTGGTGCAGGCACTGATGTAGCGCTGGAAACCGCAGACGTAGCGTTAATGGCCGACGATCTCTCCAAGCTACCCTTTGCGGTAGCCTTAAGTCGTGCATCAAGGCGCATTATTCGGCAGAACCTGTGGGTCTCGCTGGGTGTGGTCGCATTGTTGATTCCTGCCACCCTGTCGGGCTGGGCCGGGATCGGTGTAGCAGTATTAATACATGAGGGTTCGACTCTGGTGGTTGTAATTAACGCGTTGCGTTTACTGGCATATAAGGAATAACGCATACCACAACAAGCGAGTAAGACAAACGATGCTGAACGTTTTGTAACGCTCAACGCTTCTTGGATTGCTCGTCTTGTATGGGAATATGGATCGGCTTTCCTGTTTGAGGTCGAGCAATGACGGGGGTCAGCAGTGCGCCGACAGATTGCCGAATGACATTGAAGGCTGAACCTAGGAAAAGGCCAGCGATTACGACTCCGACTACAATGTCGGGCCATCTGGAAGTCAGTATATAACTTACACCTGCTGCGGTTAGCACGCCGACGTTGGCGATTAAGTCATTTCTCGAACAAAGCCAGGTCGAAGACATATTCAGGTTGTCTGCGCGATGACGAAACAGTAACAGGAAGCAAATCAGATTTGCGACTAGGGCGATTCCGCCCACCACGCCCATTATTTCTGCACTAGGCATAACTGGGTGCAATATTTTGTACATGGCCTCAGCAAGCACGCCTAGACCCAATAGCAGCATGAAACTGCCCTTCACCAGCGCCGCACCTGCCTGCCAGCGTATGGAACGTGCGAGCACAAACAGGCTGAATCCATACACTAACGCATCACCCAACATATCCAAGGCATCTGCAAGCAGCGACGTGGAATGAGCGAGTAGACCCGCCCCACCTTCCAAAACAAACATCGCGGCGTTGATGAATAAAACGATCCACAGCACACGGCTATGACTCTCCCTCAGTACACTCACCTCACAACTTTTATCTTCGCAGCAACTGGCCATGATTGATCCCTTTAAAATTTTGAATGGCTACGCCGATCATGGTGCACACAATAACGGCCCGCCATTTCGACCCGAATTAATCGAACTTATGAAACAGTGCCAGCCATTGGTCTAATTGCTTGATTTCATTTTTTTGCACCTCAATGATTCTGCTCGCCATGTGCCGCAAATTAGGTTCTTTTCCGTGTTCCAATTCAGCCTTGGCAATGTTGAGTTCTGCTTGGCGCTGCATGCGGGCCATCATCGCAAAATCATAGTCGGTATTACCGGTAACTTGAAAGGTAGCCACTTTATCTTTTAGGTTGTCGATGGATTGCTCCATCTCCATAGCGGGTTTATCCTCTGCAGTGCCGGTGGCTGGATCGATTGCTTTAGTTGTGCTATCCACTGGCAATGGTGCTGATTGTACATTCACTAATGACAGTGTTACTAACCCCGCGAGTGTCACAATTGTTATGCCGACATGTTTCCAACCAAAATGATTTTTCAACATATTTTGCTTTCTTCGTTGCGACATGAGGAACCTCCTGGAAACCATGGTCTGCCATGTGCTTGCGCCGCGAGACACAAGCCTAGTCTAAATATTGAACCCTAATTTGAAATCAGACAACTTCAGCCGGTGCCAACTTGCATGAATGGGGTGTGTCATTGATTTCTATCTGGATAGTGGGATGCGCAATCTTAAACCGATCAAGCAATGCGTCGACTACCGCGCTACGGAATGCGTCACTCGGATAGCCCGCTGGCATCACCAAATGGACCGTCAATGCGGTTTCCGTCGTACTCATGGCCCAGATATGCAAATCATGCACTTCGCTGACTCCCTCTATAGACGCTAGGTAATCACGAACCTTGTCCGAATCGATCCACGCTGGCACAGCATGTAAAGCAAGATTGAGCGAATCACGAAACAGACCCCATGTTCCGATCACAATGAGAATTGAGATAACCAGACTCACCGCTGGATCAAGCCATAGCCAACCGGTGTACATAATTGTGAAACCAGCAATGACCACACCTAATGATATGGCCGCATCTGCGGCCATATGCGTGAACGCACCCCGCACATTTAAATCGCCTTTACGTCCAGCCATGAATAACAACGCAGTACTCAGATTGATTGCCACGCCAAATGCTGCAACAACAATGACAGTTGTACCATCAACCGCACTCGGATGGCGAAAACGCAATATGGCCTCCCAGGCAATGCCGCCAGTGACCACTAACAGCAGCACCGCATTGATTACTGCAGTCAGGATCGAAGTGCTGCGCAACCCATAGGTGAATCGCTTTGATGGAACACGTTTTACTAGGACACTGGCGCCCCATGCGAGTAATAGACCTAACACGTCGCTCAAATTGTGTCCGGCGTCAGCCAGCAGCGCAACCGAATTGCCGAGAACACCATAGATGGCCTCGGCAACGACGAAGCCAGAATTCAGGATGATGCCAAATAAAAATGCACGACCGAAATCCTTCGGTGCATGTGAATGCCCATGCCCATGTGCGTGATCGTGATGAGCGCAGTCCTGATGATCATGCTTATCGTCGTGGTGTAGATGGTCTTGTGCCATGATGCTGCATTCCTTTTTGGTTACGATATCAATTTTCAAAATTCGCTTTAAGATCTGAGAGATCGCTACAGCAATGTGTGCATGTTAGGTATCATCAGATTTATTAAAACCGTGTATATTGCACATTAAAAACCCTGTAGTGAGTACAGAGTCAAGCGTTGTGTCCGAGAATGGAGAAATATTGATATGAAGCATCAATTAAAGATTGGAGAATTAGCAAAACGCACTGGCTGCTTGGTGGAAACCATCAGGTTTTACGAGCATGAAGGCTTGTTATCGCCCCCAGCGCGCTCAGCAGGGAATTTTCGGTTATATGGCAATGAACATCTGAAACGACTGCACTTCATTCGACACTGTCGGTCATTGGACATGACGCTTGATGAAACACGCACACTGCTCAAATTTCGAGACATGCCAGAAGAAAATTGCGGGGAAGTGAATATGCTGCTGGACAAACATATCAGTCATGTGGCCAAACGTATCGCTGAGCTGAAGGAGCTGCAGACGGAGTTAAACCAGTTACGCAGCTCATGTCAGAGCACGGAAGCAACTAAAAATTGTGGGATATTGCAAAGTCTATCTGCTGTAGAGGGCAGTACGCCGAAAAATCTCGGTTCTCACGGGGGGGGTGGCTGCCATTGAAGAAGGTTTTCCATAAAATGGGTGAGTGGATTAATGGACGTTTCCAAAATCATGAAATATTCTTAAATTTTTTACGGATTAGTAAGGAGTGCCTTTAAGTAGATCGTCCATATCCTTGTAATGGCCTTTAACTCGATCCACTTCATATTCGTACATAATAGCATTTTCCGTAAATTTTACCCGTTCGTTATCCATTTCCACAGTATTCCCATCTATACTCCCTTGGCTGGGAACAACGTATTTTATGTTCACTGATTCGGGAGTAATTCCATTGCGTAGCGCCTCTTGAATGTCAATGTCTACCGCCTTGTAGCCTGGCGTATCGGCATTCGCTATATTTGATGCAAGTAATTGCTGTCGGTAAGCGCGCAGTCCCAATGCTCGTTCGTGGAAGCCATCTTCCCCATCCGCATTCTGCGGAGCGCGCAAGGGGAAATGAGAAGATGGTACGTTAGATAATGGAGCGCTTGGGGTAGGTAACGAAGTGGTTTGGGATACATTGCTCCCTGCCATGTGTAGTGGTGTGGCAATGCTTGCCGCTACCTTCTCTTTGACCTGAGCTAAGGCTGCAGAGAAAGAGCTGCCAGCAGGCGTTATGAGTTTCGGCCCTTCTTTTGTGGAGGAGTCCGTGCTATTCAAAGATAATGCTGAAGGACCCAGAATGTTTGCCATGTATTACCTCCATTGAATCAGTAAACTCATAGATGATATTGATTTTTTAACACCACCCTGTATGTGGAGTCAGCTTGTTTACTTGGTTCGGTTCGGGCTGTTGCTACGACTGACAATCTGGAACGAGAAGCCAGTGAAGTTAACTAGGGATTCCATGAGATCAAGCGTAAGACAAGTTTGCTGCGAAAATGGCAAACAAAATTACTTTTTTTTATCTTCAGGTGAACCTGTCCCTAATTTCATTAGTCGTTGGCTTTGATCGTTCATCTGCTTTTGCATAGCAGGGACGCTCATGTTTCCCTGCCGAGGCATATTTTTCATGGAATCGGTCCCCATATTCATGTTCATGCTTTTATTCATGCCTTTATCCATATTCATCTGATCCGAATCATGGTTGGTTTCACCCATACCCGGCTGTTGCGCATAGACTGGTGCAGCAACAACGATTACGCCTGCCAGCAGTACGCCGTAAACTTTATTCAATTTCATGATTTTTCCTTTTTCCTGTGTGTATGATTCGCAAAATACAGTCCGGCGGCAACTTGCCAACGGAATGCTGGCGATACCTGCCGGTAATGCCAGTACGACGATGGTTTTTATGAAGACGAACCCATTTAATTGTGTAACTGTAAAAACAGCATGCGCTATGGATGACGACAAAGCGCTGACGCGATGATTACAAATTTGTAATCTTGTCCTGTGAGTCTGCAAAAGAGCGATAATATCCGCATGAAAATATTGATAGTCGAAGACGAGCCCAAAACGGGAACCTATCTGAAGCAGGGTCTCACTGAGGCTGGCTTTATTACCGATCTGGCGGTTACTGGAACCGATGGCCAGTATCTGGCGCTGACAGAGACGTTTGACCTGATCATTCTTGATGTCATGTTGCCAGGTATTAACGGTTGGGATGTGTTGCGTGCGCTCCGGGCAGCAGGTAAGAGCATGCCGGTTCTATTCCTCACGGCTCGCGATCAGGTGGATGATCGGGTAAAGGGGCTGGAGCTGGGTGCCGATGATTATCTGGTGAAGCCGTTTGCATTTTCTGAACTGCTGGCACGGGTACGCACATTGCTGCGGCGCGGTAAGGTAGTTGAACCAGATACGCTAACTATCGCTGATCTTGAGATTAATCTCGTTCGACGCCGTGCCAGTCGATCCGGACAGCGCATTGATTTGACTGCCAAGGAGTTTATGCTGCTGACGCTGTTCCTGCAGCGTCAGGGTGAGGTATTGTCGCGCACGCTGATTGCTTCGCAAGTGTGGGATATGAATTTCGATAGTGACACCAACGTGGTGGAAGTTGCCATCCGTCGCTTGCGCGCCAAGATTGACGATCCTTTTGAGCCTAAACTCATCCACACTGTACGAGGTATGGGGTATGTGATGGAGCTTCGTAACCAGTGATATTGCAGCGCTCAATCACCTTACGTCTTGCATTGCTGTTTGCCCTTGCCACCATGCTTTTGTTGGCGGGGATAGGTTATTTCCTGAATCGTTCTGTCGAATCGCATCTGGCAGATATGGACTGGGGAGAAATCCACGGCAAATGGGAGCTGACTCAGAATTTGATCGAGGAAATTCACACTCCAGCTGATTTGGCGGCCTTTCCTCAACTGCTGGAAGGTGCACTGGTCGGACATCCTGAACTGTTTGTAATGGTCAAGGACCAAACCGGTAAGCCCTTGTATGCCACTCCTGGTTTTTCTTTCCCCCAGCAGTTAGTGGTCAAGGATTTGAATGTGCCTCCATCTTTTTCCGCTATGGTAACCTGGCATGACGGTGAACATATGTTCCGTGGTACCGTGGCTACGATAGCTTCCAACCTGGCTGGATACCCCCGTTTTACGGTTGAAATCGCGCTGGAAAATGATGAGCACCAACACTTTCTCGATCATTTCCACCGCTTGTTGTTGACCGCTTTGCTATTCGGCATGACTGCCGCTGGTGCGTTAGGCTGGTTCATCGCCAGACGCGGGTTACTGCCAGTAAGGGACATGGCTGCTGTGGCACGCAATATTTCTGT
>JBAZJP010000002.1:0-271075 GCA_041651255.1 Sulfuriferula sp.
CATCCCTGAGAGATTAATGCAGTCATAAGCAAGACAACTATTTGGCGCCATTGTTGATTCATTCCGGATACCTAGCGTGTTAGTTAACTGGTATGGCAGTTTATATCGATAGATAGCGCATAACGAAACTTATTATCTTGCTGTGTATGCTGGACCAATGTCACTGTTCAAACTGGTAGTCTTTGGCCGCATACAATTGCCATCCCCCATTTCCGTCGAGTTCCAGCACTTGTGGGTGGTATTTCAGGATAGAAGCGCGGTGACCGACACTGATCATGGTGGTGGCGCTACCTGCTAATTGCTGATACAGATTATCCTCGTTATCGATATCCAGCGCACTGGTGGCTTCGTCGAGGATGGCGTAACGGGGAGCAGCGAGCAGCACACGAGCGAAGGCCACGCGCTGTTGCTCGCCGACGGAGAGTACCTTTGCCCAGTCCAGTTCGGCATCCAGTCCGCCCAGTCGCGCTGCGATGTCTGGCAGATTGACGCGTTTCAGTAACTGCAGTAGTTCCTCGTCCGTTATTTCCTTGTCTTGCTGCGGATAGAGCAGTTGGCTACGCAGGCTACCCAATAACATGTAGGGGCGTTGTGGCAAAAACAGCATGTCATCGGTATCCGGACGGATAATACAGCCGCTGCCAGCGTGCCACAGACCGGCAATAGCGCGCAATAACGAGCTCTTCCCGCAACCGCTTGCACCTACGATTAATACGCTTTCACCTGGATTGACTGCCAGAGATAGCTCCTTGATCAGGGTGCGTTCATGATTTGGTGTCTCCAGCGTGAGGTTTTCGATCACCAATCTGGAATCCTGAATGAGCGCGATGCTATCCTCAGCCTGCGGCGGATTGGCGTCATTGCTGGTAAGATACTTGGCGAAGCTGTCGAGACGATCTATCCCTGCGGCAAATCGGCTGAAGCTCTCAAAGTTATCTACTATAACGGTGAGTGCGCTCAATATCGCTGCAAAAGCACCCGCTGCCTGGATTGCGCGCCCGACTTCCAGCTCTCCCGACAGCACCCGTCCGGCAATGATCGCGCTGGGCAGGATGATGGTCAGGAAGCTGTAACCATACTGGAACAGATTCAGGTGCAGTTGGGACTTAATAAGTTTATTGTAATTGGTAAAAGCTTCATTGAAATGCTGGCTGACCTGCCGTGATTCCTGCTCCTCGCCGCGATAGAAGGCGATAGCTTCAGCATTCTCGCGGATGCGTACCAGGCTGAAACGAAAGTTGGCTTCGCGCTTGAGTTGGTAGAAATTAAGTCCGATCAGCACTTTGCCGAATACCAGTACGGTAACTGCCGTGCCGACTATCGCATATACGATCAAAAAATAGACCAGATCAGTGGAAATTGACCAGAGCACGCCGGAAAAAGCCATGAGCTGAAGCAGCGCACCTATAATTACCAGCAGAAAGTAGAGAGAACGCTGAGTGAAGGTGTTGATATCTTCAGCAATACGCTGATCCGGGTTGTCGATCTCAGCATTGGTATTCAGTGCGTAGTAAGCCCGGTTACTGAAATAACTACCCAGAAAATTTCGGGTCAGCCAGCGTCTCCAGTAAATGCCAAGCTTGTCGCGCACATAGTAGTAAAACGCATAAATCGGTACGGCGATGACCAGAATGGCGAAACACTCTCTGATTGCAGTCCAGAATCTGTCTGCATCCTTAGCCGCCAGCGCCGAAGTAAACTCCCCGGTAAGCTGGTTGAATAGTACGGCGAACCCGGTCTGACCCAATAACAGTATCACCAGAAGAAACAGCATGCCTCGTGCCTGCCATTTTTCTTCCCCGAACCAGTAAGGTGCGGCTATTACTTTGAAGCGCCGCCACAAGTGAAGATCAAATTGAATCATGCTTTACTTAGCCGCTTATTTATAACTATGTAATTGCCAATGTTGGACATTGTTTTCTCCTGATCATGAATCATGGTCTATTATTTTGATACTGAGGGCAGAGCCAAGCCTGGCTAATTGTATGAAGACTTTGGGATGGGCACAAGTTTAGTAGAACAATTAACAACCATCAGTTCGTTTGCGAACATAATTCCATTTTGACGAATTAACGATAGAGAGTAATTGAATGAGTAAACTCGCTTAACTGTGTATGCTCAAAATCTGCCGTTTTTGAAGCGGTTATTCATTGAAGCTTAACATTGTGTAACCACGCCAAAATGTATGGTCGATTGAATTAAAGGTTATTATGGATTCTATAGTAACGTTCATGGAATAAATGCAATGTGCCCAACAAACTCCCCTGACAGTTTAATAACACAACCAACACGTGCCGATATAGATAAATTACCTGGCTTGGTAGTCGTTGAGTTCGGTGCTGCGTGGTGTGGTTATTGTAAAGCCGCTCGTCCATTAATACAGGCAGCTTTGGCTGCTTATCCGCAAGTGCGTCATATGATGATAGAAGATGGCAAAGGATGTCGATTGGGGCGTTCATTCACAGTGAAACTCTGGCCGACCTTGATTTTTATTCGAGATGGACAGGAGGTTGGTCGCTTGGTCAGACCTGTGGATGCGGATTCTATAATCAGTTTGTTGGCAATGATGCAGGTTAAGTGACGAACAGTTGCCTGCTTTAAGGAGATGTGGATGCTTTGGGCTTGGCAAGTTATGCATATTAATACTGGAGACTTATATATTTTTATTTTGCGGGTGTGTTGCATATTGTAGCCGTAGATTATAGACTCGCGCCTTAATTTCTATAAGGATGGTAATATCTTTAATATGCGCTCGATCAAGGCACGGGTAATGTTGTTTGCTCTGGTTATTTACCTGATGAGCATCTGGCCATTGGCGTTCTATGCCATTCGGCTATTGCAGAGCGATATGCAGCAACGCATATTGCTGGTCGCAGCATCGCTTACGTTACTGGCAGGTGGTTTGATGTGGTGGATGCTAAGTCGGCAATTTGCATCGTTTTTCATGGCAATTAAGGCCTTAGCGGCAGTCACTGATAGTCAACAGACATTACAGCCTTTGCCGATTACCTGTGACGATGAAACTGGTGAGCTGATCGGCGAATTCAATCGGTTGTTGGCAACACTGGCACAACGTGAAGCTGTGATTGCTGAATCCCATAATTTATTACTGCCGATTATCAATACGACCCAAATGCGTGTGTTCTGGAAGGATCTGGATCTGCGTTATTTGGGGTGTAATATTGTATTTGCCAAAGATGCAGGGGTGGGTGATCCGCAATCAATTGTCGGAATGGATGATTTTCAGCTGGTGTGGGCGGATCAGGCAGGGCTATATAGAGCCGATGATCGTGAGGTTATTACAACTGGCATTCCCAAACTGTTTTACGAAGAGCCACAAACTACGACTGGTGGTAGTGTTACCTGGTTACGTACGTCTAAAGTGCCGCTTAGAAATACCGAGAATAAAATTGTCGGCATATTGGGGATGTATGAAGATATTACCGAACGTAAACGTGCCGAGCAAAGATTAATAGAAAGCGAATCCCGTTTACGTACCATCATAGACAATGATCCTGAGTGTGTGAAAATTGTTGATGCTCATGGGATGCTGACGCAAATGAATCCTGCCGGGTTGGCCATGATAGAGGCGGAGTCCCTGGCGCAGTTGCTGAATCAGCCAATATTAAATATTGTTGCACCAGAATATCATGTTGCTTACCGCAAATCTCAAATTCAGGTATTGGCTGGGGAATCTACTGAGATTCAATATGAAACCATAGGCCTGAAAGGAACTCGTCGCTGGGTGGAAAGTCATGCTGTGCCGATACAGGATAATGGTGAGAGGGCCTATCTTGCGGTTACGCGTGATATTACGCTGCGTAAACAGACTGATGAAAAATTAAAACTAAGCGACCTTGCACTTAAGACGGTCTCTCAGGGCATTATCATTACCGATATTCATCAACAAATAATTTGGGTGAATGATGCTTTCATGGCAATTACTGGATACGATCAGAATGAAGTGCTCGGTCGAAATTGTCGATTTTTGCAAGGCGCCCTTACCGATCCAGAAACTGTTGCAGAGATAAGCAAAGTCATTGAACGTATCACCGAATTTACTGGCGAGATATTGAATTATCGTAAAGATGGTAGTGTGTTCTGGAATGAGCTAACCATTGCGCCGATGTGTAATGAGCAAGGTAAAGTGACACATTTTGTAGGTATTACCCGTGACATTAGTGAACGCAAACAGATCCAGCATAAGCTGCAGCTTGCCGCCAATGTGTTTACCCATGCGCGTGAAGGAATAATGATTACCAGCCCTGCAGGGGAAATTATCGACGTTAATGATATGTTTACGCATATTACCGGCTATAGTCGTGAAGATGTATTGGGGCAGAATCCGCGTATTTTGAGCTCTGGACGTCAGAATCAGGATTTTTATACCTCCATGTGGCGTGATATTGCTCAATATGGCTACTGGTACGGGGAAATCTGGAATCGCCGTAAAAATGGCGAAGTTTATGCTGAAATGCTTACTATTAGTGTGGTAAATGATGCTGATGGGCATCCTACTCAATTTGTAGCCTTGTTCTCTGATATTACGACGCTGAAAGAACATGAACATAAACTGGAACATATCGCCCACTATGACGCTTTGACTGGATTGCCTAATCGAGTACTGCTGGGAGACCGATTACATCAGGCGATGGCACAGGCGCAGCGACATAATCAGAAAATCGCACTGGTCTATCTTGATTTGGATGGTTTCAAGGCGGTAAACGATAGTTATGGTCATGAAGTGGGAGATCAATTACTCATTGAACTGGCAACGCGTATGAAACAGGTGCTACGCGAAGAAGATACGCTGGCACGTCTGGGTGGTGACGAGTTTGTGGTGATACTGGTTAACTTGAGCGATATTGAGTCCTGTGTGCCATTGTTGAACCGGCTGCTTGCTACCACGGCTACTCCGTTATTGATGGGTGACTACGCATTACAAGTATCCGCCAGTCTTGGGATTACCTTTTACCCACAAGCGGAAGAAGCTGATGCCGATCAGTTGTTGCGGCAGGCGGACAACGCCATGTATCAGGCAAAATTGGCCGGAAAAAATCGTTACCATATTTTTGATGCGGCGCTGGATTTGAGTATTCGTAGTCATCATGAAAGTCTGGAGCGTCTTCGTCAGGCCTTGGTGAACAATGAGTTTGAGCTGTACTACCAACCTAAAGTGAATATGCGTACCGGGGCTGTTATTGGGGCAGAAGCATTAATTCGCTGGCAACATCCTGAGCGTGGATTGTTGCCACCTGCTGAATTTTTGTCGATTATTGAAGATCACCCGCTGTCAGTGGATCTGGGGGAATGGGTGATAAATGCCGCCTTGTTGCAAATGGCTGAATGGCATGATGCTGGACTGGATATATCGGTGAGTATAAATATCTGTGTGCGTCAGTTACAACAAAGCAATTTTGTAGAGCGTTTAATTGCATTAATGTCAGCATACCCACAGATCACACCGGGTTGTCTAGAGCTGGAAATACTCGAAACCAGTGCGTTGGAGGATATGAACGGCGTTACTCAAGTAATAGAAACTTGTCGGAAACTTGGATTGAAATTTGCACTTGATGATTTTGGTACAGGTTATTCATCACTGACTTACCTCAAGCATCTTCCAGTGAATATGCTCAAAATTGACCAGAGTTTTGTGCGGGGTATGCTGGATAATCCTGATGATGTCGCGATTCTGGATGGCGTACTGGGTCTGGCCAGAGCTTTTCGGCGTCAAGTGATTGCCGAGGGTGTGGAGACGATTGCACATGGTGCCATGCTGTTGCAACTTGGTTGCGAGTTGGCTCAAGGTTATGCAATTGCCCGCCCTATGCCAGCATCTGCACTTCAGGCTTGGTCAGCTACTTGGCGTCCAGATCCTGCATGGCAAGATCTGCATATGCTTAGTCGGGATGATTTGCCATTATTGTTTGCTGGTGTTGAGCACCGCGCTTGGATAGCACATGTCAGTGCTTATTTAAAGGACGAGCGCACCGAGCTACCCCCGATGGATCACCATCAATGTTTCTTCGGTATTTGGCTGGATACTGAACATCCTGCTAAATATGAGTTCAGACCAACTTTTCAGCGCATCCTGACCTTGCATCAGCAGATTCATGCCTTGGCAAGAGAACTGTTGGCGCTCTATGCGGATAATCAGAAAATGGCAAGTCTGGCCAGACTTGATGAACTCTATGTTCAGCGTGATATTTTGCTTGCGGCTTTGCGAAACTTATTGCAAGGCAATCAGTCGTCAGTAGGTAAATAGTCAACGACTGGTATGGCTGGCTAACTAACCTACTTCAAATCCCGCACCATCAATGGCTTTGTGCAGTGCTTCGAGTGTTGTTTTGCTTGGGTCGAAAGTCACTTCGGCGTTGGCGTGTTCCAGCGATACGTTGACTTCGCTGACGCCTGCAATAGCGCTGAGGACGCGGGTGATGCTGCCGGTGCAGCCGCCGCAGGTCATGCCTTTGATGTTGATGATGGTATGTTGCATGGTTTACTCCTTGCCTAGTAGAGGAATGACAGCACTCAGATCATTATAGTTGATTGCATAGCTGGCTTGTTCACGAACGATAGGTTTGGCGTGGTAGGCGATAGAGCTGCCCGCTGCTGCCAGCATTAGCAAATCATTGGCACCATCACCGATGGCGAGAGTTTGCTTTTGCGAGCAATCAATTTCATTGCGGATTTTATTGAGCCAGTCAGCTTTGCCTTGTGCGTCGAGGATGTGACCTAATACGCGTCCAGTGAGTTTACCATCGATGATTTCCAGCTCATTGGATGCGGCATAATCCAAATTGAGTCTGGCTTTAAGTCTGTCGGTGAAGAAAGTAAAACCACCAGAAACCAGCAGGGTTTTAATGCCATTTTTTTGGAAAGTGGCGATGAGTTTTTCTGCACCTGGTGTGAGCTGCAGGCGTTCGTCATAAACGCGTTGCAGAGCATCGGCATCCAGTCCAGCGAGCAGTGCGACACGGCGAGTCAAGCTTTCGGCAAAGACGATTTCACCGCGCATGGCCGCTTCTGTGATAGCAGCAACTTCGGTTTTGACACCTATCATATCGGCGATTTCGTCTATGCATTCTATCGTAATCAGGGTGGAGTCCATATCCATCACCGCCAGTTTGAAATCCTTAATGTAGCGGTGGAATGGGATGAAAGCGAAATCTAGTTGTTGCTCAGCGCACATGGCGGCAATGGCTGCAGCCTGGCTATTGTCGGCCTGGCTCAGGCAGAATGCTTGCTGGTTGATGGCGTCGATTGCGCCTACATTGGCAAGTTTGGCTATCTGTTTCAGGCTCTGAGTGGGGACGTGTTGTCCTTGGATAATTAAATTATAAAGCATAGGGTTAGCTCAGTTCTTTCAATAAATTTCTAACATTCTTTACGCGGTCTGCGAGGTCTTTGCTGGTAAGGGTGACACGCAATTTGTCAGGGCCAGCCAGTTTATAATGACGACGGGTCTGGATTAATTCTATCAGGCGCATCGGGTCGATAGGTGGTTTGGGAATAAATTGCAGGCCGATAGCCTCGTTGGATGCATCCAGTTTGGCGATGCCAAGCGGCTTGGCAAGCAGCCGCAGGCGATGTGATTCAAGCAGAGCCAGGGCTGGCTCAGGTAACAAACCAAAGCGGTCCACCAGTTCGGCATGCAGATCGTCAAGCGCATCTTGTTCAGTGCAATTGGCGAGGCGTTTGTATAACACCAGGCGTTCATGGATGTCACCACAGTAGTTGGTAGGAAGCAGGGCAGGGGTGTGCAGATTGATTTCTGTAGTCACGCCCAGCGGCTGGTTCATATCCGGCTCTAGCCCTTTTTTTAGTGCTGCGACAGCATGGTTGAGCATGTCGTTATACATGCTGAAGCCGATTTCCTGCATGCTGCCGCTTTGTGAGTCACCCAGTACTTCACCCGCGCCGCGTATCTCCAGATCGTGCATGGCGAGATGGAAGCCCGCACCCAGATCTTCCATCATTTGTAGTGCTTCCAGGCGTTTCTTTGCAGCAGGGGTAATGGCATCTTCCTCGGGTGTCAGCAAGTAGGCGTAGGCCTGATGATGCGAACGCCCGACACGTCCACGTAGCTGATGCAGCTGCGCCAGACCGAATTTATCAGCGCGGTTCATGATAATGGTGTTGGCGGTGGGGATGTCGATACCTGTTTCGATAATTGTGGTGCACAGCAGCAGATTGACCTGTTGCTGATGGAAGTCACGCATGACATGTTCCAGCTCGCGTTCAGGCATCTGGCCGTGGGCGACACGGATGCGGGCTTCAGGCAGCAGTTTGGTCAATCGGGCTTCCATGTTGTAAATGGTGTCGACCTCGTTGTGCAGGAAGTATATTTGTCCGCCGCGCTTGAGTTCACGCAGCACGGCTTCACGTATCACACCATCGGAATAACGGGAAACAAAGGTTTTAATCGACAGGCGTTTTTGTGGTGGCGTGGTAATCACTGAAAAATCACGTATACCTTCCAGCGACATCGCTAAGGTGCGTGGTATCGGTGTGGCGGTGAGGGTGAGCATGTCGACTTCTGCCCGCAACACTTTCATTTGCTCTTTTTGACGCACGCCAAAGCGGTGTTCTTCGTCGATGATGACCAGACCCAGATTTTTGAAAATCACATCTTTTTGTAATAGCTTATGCGTGCCGATGACGATATCTATAGTGCCTGCAGCCAAGCCCGCTAAGGCCAGAGTTTGTTCTTTGGCGGAGCGGAAGCGGGACAGTTCGGCGATGCGCACTGGCCAATCGGCAAAGCGATCAGAGAAATTCTGGAAATGTTGTTCTGCCAGCAAGGTGGTGGGAACGAGTACGGCGACTTGTTTGCCATCCATCAAGGCAACAAATGCGGCGCGGAGTGCGACTTCAGTTTTGCCAAAACCGACGTCACCACAAACCAGCCTGTCCATAGGACGTGCCGAGCACAGGTCGTCAATCACTGCAGTAATCGCGCTGGCCTGGTCTACGGTTTCTTCAAAGCCAAAACCTTCAACGAAAGCATCATAATCATGCTGTTTTAGCGTAAATGCATGACCCTGTCGTGCAGCGCGGCGGGCGTAGAGGTTAAGCAACTCGGCGGCAGTGTCACGTGCCTGTTCCATGGCGCGGCGTTTGGCTTTTTCCCAATTGCCACTCCCTAACCGAGACAGCGCAATTGATTCCGGTGCACCGCCGCTGTAACGGCCGATGAGGTGTAGCTGCGACACAGGTACGTAGAGCTTGTCGTCACCTGCGTATTCCAGCAACAGAAATTCGGTTTCGCCTTCACCCAGATCCATGCTCACCAAACCCAGATAACGCCCTATGCCGTGGTCGGCGTGAACTACAGGATCGCCGACTTTGACTTCAGACAAATCGCGCAACATGCCATCAACCTGGCTGCGGCGATGGCTGTTACGCCCACGCGTGCGCACTGTGGTGGCGTAGAGCTCGGCCTCGGTCACAAATGCGACAGGTGGGTCGGATTGCAAGATGAAGCCATGGGCGAGCGGCGCTACGCCTAATCTTGGTTGCCTCAGGTCGGCACTGCAGGTGGCGTAATCTTCACACAAAGCCAGCTTAATGCCATGTTCAGCAAAATACTGCGCCATGGTTTCGCGTCGTCCCAGACTTTCAGCGAAGATTAAAATCTGGCCAGGAAACGTATCCAAAAAATGATGGATGCGGTGTAACGGATCAGCTTCACGGCGTTCGACATTGAGTGTGGGTAGCGGGACTGTGTGTGGGTTATTGATGGTAGTCGTGTCAATTTCAACACGGGCATAACGTTTGAGATTGCCAAATAAGACATCGGTGGCTAAAAACAAATCTGCAGGTGGCAGTATTGGTCGTTGCGGATCACCGCGCATGAGCTTGTAACGAGTTTCCGTATCTTGCCAGAATGTTTGCGTTGCGGTTTCGATATCGCCATGCAGGCAAATCAGTGCATTTTCAGGTACATAGTCAAACAGCGTTGCAGTTTGCTCAAAAAACAGCGGTAAGTAATATTCTATGCCCGCTGGCGCAAGACCATTGCTCACGTCTTTGTAAATCTGGCGCTTGGATGCATCGCCTTCAAAGCAGTCACGGAAATTCTGGCGGAACAATGCCATGCCAGCTTCATCCAGTGGAAATTCGCGTGCAGGCAGTAATCGGATTTCTTTTACGGGATAAATGCTGCGCTGCGTATCGACGTCAAACGTGCGTATGCTTTCTATTTCATCATCAAACAAGTCAATGCGATAGGGCAGCGCGCTGCCCATAGGGAACAAGTCGAGCAAGCCGCCGCGCACGCTGAATTCACCCGGTGATAATACCTGGCTCACAGCGGTATAACCCGATGTCGCCATCTGTTTGCGTAGCGCATCCAGGTCGAGTTTTTGCCCTTGTACCAGAAAGAAAGTGTAAGCGCCCAGATAGCTCGGCGGGGCAAGCCGATACAGAGCAGTGGTGACAGGCACGATGGCAATATCACACTGGCTTTGTGAGATTTGGTAGAGCGTCGCCAGACGCTCAGAAATTAAATCCTGATGTGGCGAAAAGTGATCGTAGGGCAATGTTTCCCAGTCGGGCAACAAGCTAACTGTCAACTTGGGTGCAAACCAGCGTATTTCATCTAGCAACCGCTGCGCGTCCAGTGCGTTCGCGGTGAGCACGATAATAGGTCGCTGCGGTGTGGCGAGCTCACTAATCGCTAAGGCATCAGCCGAACCGACTAAGCCCCCAATGCTTAAGCGTTGACCAGCAGCGGGTATGGGTTGGTTAATCAGCATGGAAGAAGAATACGCTTAAATAAACGATGTATTTTAGCTTATTTTGGGCGGGGTGTAGGCAGGGAATGCGGCGTTATGAGTTAAGTATGGTGTAAATAAAAAAGGATTGGTATAAGCGGTTTAAACGCTGCGTCGTATTTCGATCTTTTCCCCGTTATTGTAATTCCTCCTCCGGGAGATTGTTTCACCTGGCGAGGTCTCTGCTATTATTGGACCACTACATTGATAATTATAAGCAGGAGGAAGCATGATCAAACTTACTGTTAATGGGCGCTCTGTCGAGGTGAATGATGGCTCGACTTTGCTCGATGCGGCTAGAGGGGCAGGCGTATATGTTCCCACCCTCTGTTACTATCCTCGTCTCCCGTCCCACGCCGTATGCCGCATGTGTCTCGTTGAAGTCGCCGGTGAAATTCAGCCTCAACCCGCCTGCGTCACGAAGGCGAAAGAGGGGGATATTGTAGTAACAGATTCCTGGGATTTGCAGGAGTTTCGCAAAACTAATGCAGAATGGCTGCTGGCACGCCATCCGAACGACTGCATGCGATGTGAAGTAAACGGGTCTTGCAAGTTGCAGAGTTTGGTTAGCGAGAATCAATTGGAGGGCAATTGGGAAAGGATCCCGAGAGGATCCGTAGAACATCCGGAACATGTACTCGTTGACCACACATCGCCGAGTATCTGGCGTGATCTGTCAAAATGCATTGAATGCGGCTTGTGTGTAGAGGCGTGCGGCGAACCGGGCCAGCAACAATACATAATCGGATTTGTAGAACGTGGATCAGGCCGCTTGCCCGTGACCGTTTTCGACCAGTCCTTGGCTGACACAAAATGTATCTCCTGTGGTCAATGCACGCTTGTGTGTCCAACAGGTGCCTTGATCGAAACCCCGCACTGGCATGAGGTTCTTCATACCCTTGACTCACGCAGACGTATATCTGCCGTACAGGTCGCACCTGCCACGCGCGTTGCGATCAGTGAAGAGTTTGGAATGAAACCCGGTACCGTGAGCACCGGCAGAATGATCAATGCCCTGAGACAGCTGGGTTTTGATTATGTGTTTGACACCAATTTTGCGGCTGACTTGACGGTCATGGAAGAAGCAACAGAGTTTCTGGCACGCCTGAAGAACCAGAAGGAGTTACCGCTTTTTACTTCCTGTTGTCCGGGATGGGTGAACTGGGTTGAGATCAACCGACCTGATCTTCTGCCACATCTGAGTACGACAAAATCACCCCAGCAAATGCATGGCGCAGTCACGAAACGGGGTAGCTTCGCCCGTGAGCTTGGTCCTGAGTTCGCAGAAGGCAAGGCAGAACCCTACGTCGTCAGTGTGATGCCCTGCACTGCTAAGAAAGATGAGGCTGTGCGGCCTGGTGTATCCGGTGATATAGATCATGTTCTCACAACGCGCGAACTGGCCAGAATGATAAGGGCGCGCGGTATTGCATTTGGTGCACTGTCGGAAGAGGGCGATTTCGACAACCCGCTGGGCGAAAGCACTGGAGCAGGGCAGATCTTCGGAGCATCGGGTGGTGTCATGGAAGCGGTGGTGCGTACAGCTGCCCATTTCATCGGCGAGGAAAGTTCGCTTCCGTTGGAATGGCATCAACTTCGCGGCGTCAGCCAGGCGGTGAAAACGGCCGAGATTCCCGGCATAGGCAAAGTCGCCATATGTAATGGCATCGCAGCAGCGCAGCATATGCTGGAGACGGAGACATGGCGCGATGAGTTCGTCGCCATTGAGGTCATGGCCTGTGTTGGCGGGTGTCTGGGTGGTGGTGGCGAACCCAAATCCATGGATCCGCTTATTCTGGAGAAACGCATGCAGGCAATTTATGATATTGATAAGCATGCGTCGCGGCGACGCTCGTATGAAAATCAGGATGTGCAGAAGTTGTACGCTACAGAATTGAAAGAACCGAATTCCGTTCACGCACACGCATTGCTGCACACGAGTTATGCCGCACGAAACTCCAGGCGATTGTTGTTAATGAGATTTCTCGATTGCGTAGACAGGCGAGATGGCGGTGGTGCGGTCAGTCTGTTTCATCCGGATGGGGTATGGTCAACAGATTCACCTTTCGGTGATATTCGGGGCACTTCGAATATCGAATCGTTAATTAATACGCAATTGCCACCACGCATGTATGGCTCGGCATATGCTCGACATCGAATGGAATCCGCCGCAGATATTGAGGATATCACCGTCGTGACGCCCGCAGGCGAGCGCTGCAGGTTCAGCATGGAGGTAGACATTATGCACGAGGGTAGTCATTCAAGGATGGTGATCAGAAAACTTGTGCGGGAAATTCTGTAATTAATTCGTATTTTTGGTGGCTACTGGAGGTTAATATGAAGCATTCATCGGCAGCGTAATAACTGTAAAAGGTATTTAGATGTTTCTAAAAAAGTAACATTAATACAGGGGGTGAAAGGGGAAAATCAATATTTGGCTGTTTCACCGCCGCTATACCATTAAAGCGTGATTTTAACATTTAAGAATATGCTACTTAGTAGTTTTGTCGTTTACTGCTGAAAGTAATATGCTTGTCTGCAACCACCTTTTATGGGAGTATTTATTTCATTATGTTGCGAACCATCCGTGCTGAAGATTGATATATGACTACTGAAATAGGATGTGCTCAAGTTGAGGAAGCGATCTCCAGCTTAGGTGTAATGATGGCCTTTTTTGACTGTGAGTTTAATTTTATTCGCGTTAATCAAGCATATGCAGCCGCAGCGAGTAAGAAGCCAGCAGACTTCGTTGGCAAGAATCATTTTGCGCTTTATCCCAATGTCGACAATGAGGCTGTTTTTCGTCATGTTCTTAACACGGGTGAGCCGTATATTGTTCGCGCCAAGCCCTTCGAACATCCGGATCAGCCTGAACGTGGCACCACATACTGGGATTGGCGCTTACAGCGGCTGTTCGAGGGTGGTAACTCGCTTGGTTTGGTATTGATCCTGATTGATGTGACCGACCATGTTTGTGAGTCATTGGCGCTTAATCAAGCATATAAGGTGATTGTTGATAAGGAAACGCATTATCAAAATTTGTTTAACAATGTCAGTGATGCCATCTTCGTACTCAGTTTGGATGAGGGGCCATCTGCAAACCACGTGATCGATGTGAACAATCTGGCTTGCCAACGTCTGGGTTATACAAAAACAGAGTTGATCGGACTGACTCCGTCACAGCTTAATGTCCCAGGATATCCAGAAAAACAGGACGAAATTTGGTACAGCCTGATGCATCATGGTAAGGCATTGTTCGAAACATTGCATCTGACCAAAGATGGCCGGCATATCCCAACCGAGGTCAATCTCCAGTTGCTGCAGAAAGACGGAAAAACACTGATCTACTCGGTTGCACGTGACATTGCTGAGCGCAAGGTAATCGAAAACCAAAATCGACAGTCGGAAAAATATACGCTGGCACTGCTCAATGCCACCAGTGAATCCAGTTTTCTACTGGATCGTGATGGGATGGTATTGGCCGTTAACGACACTGCGCTCCGTCGGTTGCACCTTCAGCAAGGAGATATTTTAGGTAAGGATGTCTTCGTTCTGATTCCATCTGAGCTTGCTGCTACACGCCGTGTACATTTCCTCGAAGCAATAAGGAGCCGTAAACCAATTTCGGCTGAAGACGAGCGTGATGGAGTGAAATTTGTCAGTACCTATACTCCGATACTCGACGATATGGGTGAAGTCATGCAAGTTGCAGTATATGGCATCGATGTGACAGACCAGCGCCAACTTGAAGCTATTGAGCAAGTATTGCCCGCAGTCAATCACCTTATTCTTGAAGGTGTGCCCTTGCAGGAAGTGCTGGATATGATCTGTAAAAAAACCACTGAGGCTTTTGGCCTCGCTCTGGCTTGGGCCGGTAAGAAAATGGAAGATGGTAGCATCATGCCGCTTGCTAGCGAGGGGTCGGCACAAGCATATTTTAGCGCCATGCAGAATATAGGTGTACGCTGGGATGATACTCCGCAGGGGCGTGGTACGGCTGGTTCTGCCATACGTCTTGGGGAGACTCAGTACAGGCGATCTGACGATGCGCACCCCTCCTCGTGGACTAAAATTGCTGCAGAGCATGGCATTAAAGCAACCCTCGCCGTACCTTTGATCCTGCGTGGCAACATTTATGGCGTATTTTGTCTGTATTCGATAAAAGCTACGCAGTTTGAGTCTCTGGTCTTTCGCAAACGTATCACGGCCTTGGCTGACAAGATTCGCCTTGCGATTGAAATGGCAGCCGAACATGAACAAATTATGCTGTTAAGCACGGCGCTTTCGTCTGCAGGAAATGCGGTGATGATTACTGATCCGCGTGGTCGCATAGAGTGGGTAAACCCAGCCTTTGCGATGCTGAGTGGCTATTCTTCAGTGGAATTGATTGGAGCCACTCCCGGTATTCTGAAATCCGGAAAGCAAGATACCGCGTATTATCAGCAGTTATGGAGCACCATTTTGGCCGGTAATGTCTGGAGCTCGGATACTACTGAAAAACGCAAAGATGGGACGCTATATACAGTGCAGCAGACTATCACGCCCATTATTGCTGAAAATGGCGAGATCACCCACTTCGTCTCAATACATGAAGACGTCACGTCCAAGCTTGAGATTCTGGCGAGTATCCAGCATACCGCTAGCCACGATGGCTTGACTGGTCTACCCAATCGCAGATTGTTCTTTGATCGCCTTGGTCAACTATTTAATTTGGCGAAGCGTAATCAGACTAGTCTGGCGTTGATGTTTATCGACCTTGATGGCTTCAAGTCAATCAATGATAAGTTGGGGCACCATATTGGTGACTTATTACTTAAAGGTGTGGCGGAACGTCTGCAAGCCTGCATGCGCGATAGCGATACCGTCGCGAGAATGGGTGGTGATGAGTTTACTATTATTTTATTCGATATTTCGGGTAGGAATAATATTGAGAGTTTCGCTAATAAGGTTCTAGGCGAGTTGTCTCGTCCCTTTAATCTGGAAGGGCATGTTGTTTCAATTAGCAGTAGCATAGGCATTGCTGCCGCTACTCCCATTGCTGACAGTCAAGTCAATGAAGATATGTTCATTGAGCGTGCGGATGCGGCAATGTATGAGGCCAAGCGTGCAGGCAAAAACGGTTATCGTTTTGCACAAGCGATAGAGTAATGATTGCACTTAGTGCCCCATATATTGTGGACGTAACTAACCGTCACCAAGCTTGCTGTTGCTGCGCTGCTCAAGCAGGGCATACTTGGAATTGCTGAAGCGGGACAAATTGTAAGGTTTCAACCAAGCAAGTAGCCTATGCAACACAAAGGATGAAAGAAAGGCTGTTGGATGCTGCATCTGGCAAGCAGTAGCTGAATTTTCTGGTAGAAAACATCGGGGTTGATATAAACAGCCAGCTACATGAGATCAGCTATGCTGAAATGGATCTACTGATGATGAAATGAAAAATGGCACTCCAATTGGAGTGCCATTTTTAATCAATGATTGGTGCGCCCGAAGAGATTCGAACTCCTGACCACTCGGTTCGTAGCCGAGTACTCTATCCAGCTGAGCTACGGGCGCATCGTTGAAGCTGAAATTGTAACATTACTGCTTACTTAAATCAACTTCTAATCAGCATTTCTGCTGATGGGGTAGTTGGCGGAGAGAGAGGGATTCGAACCCTCGGTAAGGCTATAAACCCTACGCTCCCTTAGCAGGGGAGTACCTTCGACCACTCGGCCATCTCTCCTAATTGCTACAGTTCCGCAATTCCAAACAGCGCGCATCATAGCCGATGGCGCCGAGTTCGTCAACCTTATCCTGCGTTTTCCAGATTAAATGCTTTGTGCAAGACACGCACAGCAAGCTCCAGATATTTTTCGTCGATAACGACCGAAATTTTGATCTCTGAGGTAGAAATCATTTGGATGTTAATGCCTTCATCTGCCAATGTTTTGAACATGGTGCTGGCGATACCTACGTGTGAACGCATGCCTACACCGACGATGGAAACTTTGGTAATTTTGTCGTCACCGACGATTTCCAGCGCGCCTATGGTAGGTTGCAAGCTGTTTAGCAACTGCAAGGTGCGGTTGTAGTCGTTGCGGTGGACGGTAAAGGTGAAGTCAGTTGTTTTGTTTGCACCAACGTTTTGGATAATCATGTCCACGTCGATGTTCGCATCAGCAACAGGGCCTAGGATTTGATAGGCGATGCCAGGGGTGTCGGGTACGCCGAGCACGGTAATCTTGGCTTCGTCACGGTTAAAGGCGATGCCAGAGATAATCGCTTGTTCCATGTGGTTTTCTTCCTCAAAGGTGATAAGTGTGCCTTCGCCTTCTTCTTGAAAGCTGGAGAGCACACGTAATTTAACTTTATATTTGCCCGCAAATTCAACGGAACGTATTTGTAATACTTTAGAGCCCAGGCTCGCCATTTCCAGCATTTCTTCAAAAGTAATGGTAGAGAGGCGGCGCGCTTCAGGGACGATGCGCGGGTCAGTGGTGTAAACGCCGTCAACGTCGGTGTAAATCTGGCACTCGTCGGCCTTGAGCGCAGCGGCTAATGCTACACCTGTGGTGTCAGAACCGCCACGCCCCAGGGTAGTGATGTTGCCATTTTCGTCTGCACCTTGGAAACCTGCGACGACGACAACTTTGCCTGCGTTTAAATCAGCACGGATATTGGCTTCGTCGATATCGAGGATGCGTGCTTTGGTGTGTGCATCATCGGTGAGGATGCGAACTTGTGTGCCCGTGTAGCTTTTGGCTTTGAGACCCAGGTCTTTCAACGCCATGGCTAAAAGCGCAATCGTAACTTGCTCGCCTGTGGAGACGAGCACGTCCAGTTCGCGTGGGTCTGGTTCGGATTGGACTGCTTTAGCCAATGCGATTAAGCGGTTGGTCTCGCCACTCATGGCGGAGAGTACAACTACTACCTGATGTCCTAGCATTTTGAATTTGGCTACGCGTTCCGCGACTTGCTTAATGCGTTCTACGCTGCCGACTGAGGTGCCGCCGTATTTCTGTACGATGAGTGCCATAAAATTTGGTTAATATTGCAAAAATAAATTGTAACTGAGTGTGAGTAAATTGGCGAGTGTGACGCTATGCTTTTAATGCATCACTCACATGTGGAGCCAGTGTTTGTAGTAGTTGAGCAAAGACCTTAGGTGTGCCAGCTATGATGTTGCCGCTATCTATGTAGCTGTCGTCGCCCTGGAAATCACCAACAAGTCCACCAGCTTCTTTAATGAGCAAACAACCCGCTGCGATGTCCCATTTGTTCAAGCCAATTTCCCAGAAGCCATCAAAGCGACCTGCAGCAACATAAGCTAAATCCAGTGCAGCAGAGCCTGGGCGGCGCACGCCTGCGGATTTTTGCACCACTTCGCGCAACATATTCATGTAAGTGTCGAGGTGGGTAAAGTCACGGTAAGGAAAGCCAGTGCCGATGAGTGCGTCAGCCAGCTTAAGCGTTTTCGATACGCGGATACGACGGTCATTAAGGTAAGCGCCCTGTCCACGTGATGCGGTAAATAAGTCATTGCGGCTGGGGTCATAAATAACACCTTGCTCAAGTTGACCGTTATGTATGAGGGCAATGGAGATGCTGTATTGTGGGAAGCCATGCAAGAAGTTGGTAGTGCCGTCGAGTGGATCAATTATCCATTGATACTCAGAATCGCCTTGTTGTCCGCTCTCTTCTGCTAAAATAGCATGGCTTGGATAAGCGTCGAGCAGCGTTTCTATAATGGTTGCTTCGGCTGCACGATCTACTTCAGTGACGAAGTCATTGTGATCTTTGTGATGAATTTGTAGCAAATTGGTGTCTTGTGACGCGCGGGTGATAATACTGGCTGCGCGGCGTGCGGCTTTAACCGCTGTGGTAAGCATAGGTTGCATGGCGATATGTCAATGAGCAGAAAACAATTGTATTTTAACTCAAATAACCATTTTTTCCCTAGGAAAAACAGCGAAAACTTATGTCCGCATCATTAAATAATATCCGTATCGTACTAAGTCATACCAGCCACCCGGGAAACATAGGTTCGGCTGCGCGCGCCATGAAAACCATGGGCTTGCGTGATATGCGTTTGGTGCAGCCCAAGCAGTTCCCCGATCCAGTCGCTGTGGCGATGTCGGCGGGTTCAACGGACGTGCTGGATGCTGCGCAGGTTACAGAGGATCTGGCTACTGCGTTGCAAGGTGCGACGCTGGTGGTGGGGTGCACAGCGCGACGACGTGATCTGTCGCATAAGATGGTGAGCGCGCGTGAGTTGGCACCACTGCTCATGGCGCAAGCACAGGAGAATCCCGTAGCTTTAGTGTTTGGTACGGAAATGTCGGGTCTGACTAATGCTGAGTTGGAACAATGTCAACTGCTGGTGCATATTCCTGCAAATCCTGATTATAGCTCGTTGAATCTGGCATCGGCAGTGCAGATTTTGTGCTATGAGCTACGCTGTGCAATAACTGATATGCCCGTTGCAGCACCTGTAGAATTGGCGCGGCACGAAGATTTGGAGCTGTTTTATCAGGAATTGGAGCAGTCTTTGATAGCTATAGGCTTTCTTAATCTTGCTGCGCCACGCCGCTTAATGACGCGATTACGGCGTTTATATTCCCGGGCGCAGTTAGAAAAAGAGGAGCTGAATATATTAATGGGGATAGTTAAACTGATTCGAAACCCCGCACAGATTAACCAAGCCGCTAAACTTGACTAATTTAGTCGGGTATTGCATAATTCCAAACTATTGATGCGGCTAGGTGAGTGTGAATTATTTGCGCAATAATCCTTAAGCGGCAGCCATCATACTAGAGGTTAATGTGTTTAATCAATTGCGCGAAGATATAGCCGTAGTATTTGATCGTGACCCAGCGGCGCGATCGGTGTGGGAGGTGTTAACTACCTACCCGGGAATACATGCGATTTTGTTGCACAGATTGGCCGCAATATTTTGGGGTTGGGGCTGGAAATGGCTGGCGCGTTTCACGGCATATTTCGGGCGTTGGGCGACGGGTATAGAAATACACCCTGGCGCACAAATTGGTCGGCGGGTATTTATCGATCATGGTATGGGCGTGGTTATCGGCGAAACAGCTGTGATAGGTGACGATTGCACGCTCTATCATCAAGTCACGCTGGGCGGTACTTCATGGAATAAGGGCAAGCGCCATCCGACACTGGGTAATGGTGTGGTGGTAGGAGCGGGTGCAAAAATACTGGGGCCTTTAACTGTGGGTGAGGGCGCAAAGATAGGCTCTAACGCGGTAGTGGTGAAAGACGTGCCAGCAGGCGCAACGGCGGTGGGTATACCTGCGCGAATTTTGACTGATGCACCTGCCGCCGATGCAGGGACGACAGTGAAGAAACTGGGTTTTACCGCTTATGCGATTAGTGCGGATATGAATGACCCTATGGTAAAGGCGATGCATGGACTGATTGATCATTCTGTTGATATGGATGAACGTATAGGCTGGATCATGGCGCAGCTGAAAGCGCTTGGTGTTGAAACGACTTGCCCTGCATCACAAACCCCTGAATTTGATGCAGAGTACTTGAATAAAATAGTTGACTGAATTAATCGGGTATTGTATTGTCCAACTCACGTAAAGTAGAGGGAGTTTAGCAATGCGCTTAACGACTAAAGGACGATTTGCAGTAACCGCGATGATAGATTTGGCTTTGCATGATGAGCATGGGCCAGTCACTTTGGCGGCGATTAGCGAACGGCAGAAAATTTCGTTGTCATATTTGGAGCAGTTGTTCGGTAAATTACGCCGCCGTGAACTGGTTGAAAGTGTGCGTGGTCCAGGTGGCGGCTATCGAGTGGCTAAAGTATTGACTGCGATTTCCGTGGCGCAGATAGTGCAAGCGGTAGATGAGCCATTGGATGCGACACAGTGTGGTGGTCAGCAGAATTGTAAAGACGACAGACGCTGCATGACGCATGAGCTGTGGACTAATTTGAATGCATGTATACAAGATTATTTGTCTACGGTGACATTGGCGAGCCTGGTTAAGCAGCAGCAAGCAAAGCTTGCCGTAACCGCAGTGGTAGGCGATTGTCGAGTGAAAAAAGATACAGCAACAGCGGCGACTAGCCTTTAATTTTTGGAGTAATAGTATGTTAAAACAACCGATTTATTTGGATTATTCAGCCACCACCCCAGTGGATCCGCGCGTGGCGGCTAAAATGATACCGTATTTGACTGAGCAGTACGGTAACCCAGCCAGTCGTTCACACTTCTATGGTTGGGAAGCAGATAAAGCGGTTGAAACAGCGCGTGAGCAAGTCGCTGCCTTGGTGAATGCAGATTCCAAAGAAATCGTGTGGACATCTGGCGCAACTGAATCTATCAATTTGGCTTTAAAAGGTTCAGCGCATTTCTACAAAGGTAAGGGTAAGCATCTGATTACCTTGCAAACCGAGCATAAGGCGACACTGGACACCATGCGCGAATTAGAGCGTGAGGGTTATGAGGTAACTTATCTTAAACCTGAAACCAATGGTTTGCTGGATATAGAAAAACTCAAAGCAGCGATACGTCCAGACACAATCGTTATTTCGATTTTGTTTGTGAATAACGAAATCGGTGTGATTCAGGATATCGCCGCCATTGGTGATTTGTGCCGTGAAAAAGGTATTATTTTTCATGTGGATGCGGCGCAAGCTACAGGTAAAGTCGATATCGATTTGAGCAAGCTTAAAGTTGATTTGATGTCTTTTTCAGCACATAAAACTTATGGTCCTAAGGGTATCGGTGCATTGTATGTACGCCGCAAGCCGCGTGTACGTATCGAAGCCCAGATGCACGGCGGTGGTCACGAGCGCGGCATGCGTTCGGGCACGCTGGCGACGCACCAGATTGTTGGTATGGGCGAGGCTTTCCGCATTGCACGTGAAGAAATGGCAGTTGAAAATGTACGTATTCGTGCGCTGCGCGACCGTTTGTTAAAAGGTTTGTCAGATATTGAAGAAGTACATATCAACGGTGATATGGAAAAGCGCGTGCCGCACAATTTAAACATCAGCTTCAACTTTGTTGAAGGTGAGTCGTTGTTAATGGCGATTAAAGATTTGGCGGTTTCGTCTGGTTCCGCATGTACTTCAGCGAGTTTGGAGCCATCTTACGTATTACGTGCTCTGGGACGTTCAGATGAATTGGCGCACAGCTCTATACGCTTCTCTATTGGCCGTTTTACTACCGAGCAAGAAATAGATTACGCAATTGAATTGTTGCATCAAAAAATCGGCAAGTTGCGCGAATTGTCGCCATTGTGGGAAATGTTCCAGGATGGCATAGATTTGAATACCGTTAAATGGGCAGCGCACTAATTTTAGGAGAAATACCATGGCATACAGCGATAAAGTTTTAGATCACTACGAAAATCCACGTAACGTCGGTTCATTTGCTAAAGACGATGATGAAGTCGGTACAGGCATGGTGGGTGCACCTGCTTGCGGCGACGTGATGAAACTGCAAATCAAGGTTAACAAAGATGGCATTATCGAAGATGCTAAATTTAAGACATATGGCTGCGGTTCAGCGATTGCTTCCAGTTCGCTGGTGACTGAATGGGTCAAAGGCAAGACCTTAGATCAGGCAATGGAAATCAAGAACACGGCAATTGCAGAAGAATTGGCTTTGCCACCAGTCAAGATTCACTGTTCAATTCTGGCGGAAGATGCAATCAAGGCGGCTGTAGAAGATTACAAAGCCAAGCATGGTGAAGTGACTGCGCATTAAGGAGGCTATGATGAGTATTACTGTGACTGAAAGTGCGGCTAAACACATTGCTAATTTTCTTGCCAAACGTGGTAAAGGCGTGGGTTTGCGCTTAGGTGTACGTACCAGTGGTTGTTCGGGTATGGCGTATAAGCTGGAATTTGCAGATGTATTGGATGAAGATGATTTGACGTTCGAGCAATTCGGCGTAAAAGTTATTGTTGATCCAAAAAGCTTGCCTTACATAGATGGCATGGAACTGGATTTTACCCGTGAGGGGTTGAATGAAGGTTTCAAATTCAACAATCCTAATGTGAAAGATGCATGTGGTTGTGGTGAAAGTTTTAATGTCTAAAGTGTCCGCATGATAGGTTTGGATTTTAATCATAACCATTTTGAATTATTTGGACTCACGCCGCGCTATGAGATAGATACCGCGGCGTTAGAGTCTACATTTCGTAATTTGCAGACTCAAGTTCATCCGGATAAATTTGCGCATTTATCAGAAGCGGAAAAACGCGTTTCCATGCAATGGTCAACACGGGTGAATGAGGCTTATCAAACACTCAAATCGCCATTGAATCGGGCCGTGTATCTATTGCAACTACAGGGTATAGATGCGCTGGCACAAACTAATACTCAGCTACCGATGGCGTTTTTGATGCAGCAAATCGAATGGCGCGAAGCCATACAAGACGCCCAGCATGCGCGTGATATGAGTGGGTTGCAGCAAGTTGAAACCGATGTTGCCGCCCATAGCAAGCAATGGCGTGAGCAGCTAATGAAACAGCTAGACCAAGATCAAGACTGGCGTGCCGCGACTGACTCCGTGCGCCAACTCAAATTCGTAGAAAAAATCATGAGCGAAATCGACGACGCTTATGCAGCACTGGACGTTTAAGTTATGGCATTATTGCAAATTTCAGAACCGGGCATGAGTACTGCCCCGCACCAGCATAGACTGGCTGTGGGAATAGACTTAGGTACGACCAATTCCCTTGTGGCAAGCGTGCGTAACGGTGTGGCCGTGGTGTTGAATGATGAAAACGGCAGGGCGTTATTACCCTCTGTCGTGCATTACCAACCTGAAGCGCCTGCGCTGGTGGGCTATGCTGCACAAAGTTTACAAAGCACGGATCCACACAATACCATCGTTTCGGTTAAACGCTTTATGGGGCGTGGCTTGGTGGATATTGCTGATGTTGCCAGTCTTCCTTACCATTTCGTTGATGCGCCAGGCATGGTGCAGTTAAAAACCTGCGCGGGCGTAAAAAGCCCAGTCGAAATTTCAGCTGATATATTGAATGTGCTGCGCGATCGTGCAGAGCGCTCATTAGGCGACGAGCTGATGGGGGTAGTGATTACTGTACCTGCATATTTCGATGATGCACAACGCCAGGCGACCAAAGACGCGGCAAAATTAGCCGGTTTGAATGTGCTGCGCCTGCTTAATGAGCCGACTGCGGCAGCAATTGCATATGGTCTGGATAACGCCAGCGAAGGCGTGTATGCCGTGTATGATCTGGGCGGCGGCACGTTTGATATTTCCATATTGCGGTTATCGCAAGGCGTATTTGAAGTGTTGGCAACGAATGGCGACTCGGCCTTAGGTGGCGATGATTTTGACCACCGTATTTATTGCTGGATGTTGGAACAGGCCAAATTTCCCCAGTTGACTGTGAACGATACACGTTTGCTGTTAACCAAAGCACGCGAAGCCAAAGAGACATTAACCGAACATCCACAAGTTAATATTACTGCATTGCTAGCTTCGGGCGAAATGCTCAATGTGGAACTTACCACTACGATATTCAATGAAATTACCGCTGGCTTGGTCAATAAGACCTTGTTACCTACACGTAAAGCTTTACGTGATGCGGGATTGACGGTAGACGAAGTCAAAGGCGTGGTGATGGTGGGTGGTTCTACTCGCATGCCGCGCATACAATCTGCTGTGGCGGAGTTTTTCCAGCAAACCCCATTAACTAATCTTGATCCTGACAAAGTCGTCGCATTGGGTGCAGCCATCCAAGCCAATGTGCTTGCGGGTAATCGTGCTGCTGATGACTGGCTGTTGCTGGATGTGATTCCCTTGTCATTGGGCATAGAAACCATGGGTGGTTTGGCAGAAAAAATCATTCCGCGTAACACTACTATCCCTGCAGGACGTGCGCAAGAATTTACCACTTATAAAGATGGTCAAACGGCCATGAGCATTCATGTGGTGCAAGGTGAACGTGAACTGGTCAGCGATTGCCGTTCACTCGCCAAATTCGAGCTGCGCGGTATTCCGCCTATGGTCGCGGGTGCTGCACGCATACGCGTGACTTTTCAGGTTGATGCCGATGGCTTGCTCTCGGTCTCAGCTGAAGAGTTGAAAAGCGGTGTGCAAGCGGCTATTACCGTCAAGCCTGCATATGGTCTTGCTGATGAAGATATTACGCGTATGCTCAAGGCTTCTTATGACAATGCCAGTTTGGATATGCAACTGCGCGCTTTGCAAGAGGCTCGTGTTGAAGCGCAACGTTTGTTAGATGCCACACAAACCGCAATGGATGAAAATGGCGCCGCATTGTTAGACGCTGATGAGCTCACACATATCAGCACCATGATGCAGCAACTCAGTGTCTTAATTGCCGGTGATGATCACCATGCCATCATAGATGCAACAGAATCTCTTAATCAAGCGACCAGTGACTTTGCTGCGCGACGTATGGATAATAGCGTCAAGCAAGCCTTAGCGGGTCAGCGCATCGATAACCTATAACGAGACCACTATGCCTCAACTTATTGTACTTCCTCATCCTGAATTATGTCCCGATGGCGCAGTGATAGATGCACCTACCGGCACGAGTATTTGTGATGTGTTATTGACTAACGACATCGAAATTGAGCACGCCTGCGAGAAATCCTGTGCCTGCACTACTTGTCACGTTATTGTTCGTGAAGGCTTTAATTCATTGAATCCATCCGACGAATTAGAAGACGACATGCTTGATAAAGCCTGGGGTTTGGAACCTAATTCGCGCCTGTCGTGCCAAGCCATCGTCACTGACCAAAATCTGGTCATCGAAATTCCTAAATACACCATCAACATGGTCAAAGAGGGGCATTAACATGAAATGGACTGATACTTTAGATATCGCTATCGAGCTCTATGAAACCCATCCTGATGTTGATCCACAGTACATCCGTTTTACCGATCTACATAGCTGGGTGACTGCGCTTCCTGAGTTTGATGATGACCCCGAGCGTTCCAACGAAAAAATATTGGAAGCGATACAGCTGGCCTGGATAGATGAGGCTGAGTAAGATTGGCAGGACGCAGGAATGTTCTGCTTGAAATTGTAGTTAATTTAGTTAGCGATGTTTATCAGCCAGTTTCCCAGGAATAAAAAGTGATCGCAACTAGCCAAGCGCTCAAGAATTTGTATCGATTACGTATGGCTTTCCCACTGCAAGCCAGAATCGAGGCGGCGGATATAGCGATTCGGGATGCTTATGCAGTCGTTCTGTCGGCATGGTTGCAGAGTGGCATTGCACCACAATCCGATATAATTCCACAATCCATAACAGATCAACTGGTGGCCCTGGATGCAGTAGTCGTTACTGATTCGGGTCTGGGCTGCTATCCTTTCAGCGCTATCAATACGGGGATAGACGTTGGATTCGGCAGGCATCGCGTGTCGGCGATGTGTGCAATTGATGCGCTGGCTGTTCCATTTCTTGCTCGGCTGCCAGTTATTATCCGCTCATGTTGTCGCAGTTGTCATACGCCACTGGCGATAGCAATGGATACGCTAGGAACTGTTACTTCGATCAGTCCAGCTGGTACTTGTGTCGAATATCGTCAACTGGCGAATGAACATGTCAGTTGCTGTAGTGACCTGTGCCCGGGCATCGAATTTCTGTGTGCTTCATGTGCTGAAACGGTATGCAGTCCGGAGGATAGATTGTCTCTTGAAGATGCGGTTGCCGTCGGGCATGATTTTTTTGCTTTCCAGTCCAAACTCCCCCTCATTTCTGATAGTGTTGCTCAGGCTTAATTGCTGTAGCTGGTAATTGAACACGTCTGGCCCTAAGCCTAGTGCAATAATGTAAAAAATTCAGTGCGTCAGGAGAGCGATCATGAGCGGATGTTGCGCAACACTAGGTTCACATAAACTAGACTGCCCCAGCTGCCAACAACCTTGCAGCATAGTGGGCGCAGAGACGCTACGTTATCACTTAAAACAGCCGTGGCAATGGCAAGCCAATGACCATGCGAGTTACTACTTCTGTGATCATAGAGATTGTGCGGTGGTTTACTTTAGTGATAAGGGTGAGACCTGGCAGCAAGCTGCTTTACGTACTCATGTAGGCGTGAAGCAGCCAGAACCCAATGCGCTGGTTTGTTATTGCTTCAGTGTCCACTACGCCGAGTCCAGTGTTGCTACACGCGATTATGTCATTGCCCAAACCAAATCAGGTTCATGTGCATGTACCACGCATAATCCTTCTGGACGCTGTTGCTTGAAAGATTTCCCGCGTTAAAAGATTTGCCACTATTGCCACCCATAGCGTTTGGCATAATAAACTTTCATCATCTGCGTTAACCCTACATAGCTAAGCAGGATGGTGATTAGGTAGGGGAAGTAGCTCAATGGCAGTGCCTGTAATTTGAAGTAATGCGCAACGGGGCCCATGACAATGAATATGCCAATCAGCACGACCATGCTGGTCATAAACAACACGAATGCGCTGGGACGGCTTTGGATAAACGGGATCCTGCGAGTGCGTATCATGTGGACGATCAGCGTTTGCGATAGCAAGCCTTCTATAAACCAGCCTGATTGAAACAGGGTTTGATGTGCCACATTGTCAGCGTGGAAAACAAACCACATGATGGCAAAGGTGGTGATGTCAAATATAGAGCTGATGGGACCGAAAAATATCATGAAGCGGCTGATTTCATTGGGGTGCCAGTGTTGGGGTTGTTTGAGTAACTCTTCATCGACGTTGTCAAACGGGATGGAGGTCTGGGAAAAATCGTAGAGCAAATTTTGCACCAGCAAATGCAGGGGCAGCATAGGCAAAAACGGCAAAAATGCGCTGGCGATGAGGACGGAAAAAACATTGCCAAAATTGGAACTGGCGGTCATTTTGATGTATTTGAGCATGTTGATAAAAGTTTTCCGGCCTTCTATCACGCCATGCTCCAGCACCATCAAGCTTTTTTTCAGCAAAATAATGTCGGCAGCTTCTTTGGCAATATCAACAGCGGTGTCAACCGAGATGCCAATATCGGCGGAATGCAGTGCTGGTGCATCGTTGATGCCATCACCCATGAAACCGACGACATGGCCATTGGCCTTGAGCGCACGTACGATGCGTTCCTTGTGCATGGGTGAGAGCTTGGCGTAGATGTTATGTTGCTCAACTAGTGACGCTAATTGGGCGTCGGTTAAGGTTTCTATCTGCGGGCCAAGCAGTACGCCGGTAATGAGCAAGCCTACATCATGGCAAACTTTGCGGGTCACCAGTTCGTTGTCACCGGTTAATACTTTGACGCTAATGCCATGTGTTTTGAGTGCGGCTAACGCAGGTGCAGTGGATTCTTTGGGCGGGTCAAGAAAAGCGATAAAACCTATCAGGGTTAAATCACTTTCATCTGCAATGCTGTAAGTGTCTTGTGTGGGCGGGATTTCTTTCATGGCTACAGCGACCACGCGCAGGCCGTCACTGTTCATTTTGGTGGTGAGGTTGGCAATGTTTGCTAATAGCGTTGCGTTAACTGGCACACGTTGGTCATTCTGCTGGATGTATGTGCAAACGCTTAATACTTCTTCTATTGCACCTTTGCATATCAATTCGTGGTGCTCGTCGCGTTCAGAAACCACCACGGACATGCGTCGTCTATGGAAATCAAATGGAATTTCGTCGACTTTGCGATATTGCTGTGCGATTTGCAGATTGCGCGCGATGTCTACATGTTCCAACACGGCGATATCAAGCAGATTTTTCAGACCTGTTTGATAGTAGCTGTTCAAATAAGCAAAAGTAAGCACATCTTCTGATGGCGCGCCATCAACATTGATGTGCTGCGCGAGGATAATTTTATCTTGCGTCAGCGTGCCGGTTTTGTCGGTACACAGCACATCCATCGCACCGAAATTCTGTATCGCATCCAGGCGTTTAACGATGACTTTTTGCTGTGATAGTTTTATCGCGCCCTTGGCCAGGGTAGAGGTGACTATCATCGGCAACATTTCTGGCGTCAGTCCTACCGCGACGGAGATAGCGAATAAAAATGCTTCCAGCCAATCATGTTTGGTATAGCCATTAATCAGAAAAACCAGCGGCACCATCACAAACATAAAGCGTATCAATAGCCAGCTGACTTTATTCACGCCGGTTTGGAATGCTGTCGGTGCACGGTCTGTGGTGGTGACGCGTTCGGCCAGTGTGCCGAAATAAGTGCGTTTGCCCGTGGTAATCACTAGCGCCGTGGCTGAGCCGCTGATGACGTTGGTTCCCATGAATAGAATGTTATCCAGATCCAGTGGGTTGTTCATCGTCGGGGTTGATAATTGGGCAAATTTCTCCACAGGCAAGGATTCACCTGTCATTGCGGATTGACTCAAAAACAGATCTTTGGCAAATAATACACGGCAGTCTGCAGGTATCATGTCGCCCGCTGAGAGCAGCACGATATCGCCAGGAACGAGGTCTTTGATAGGTAATTCAGTACGGTTCGGTGAGTTGGGATAGGCTAATAATGGTAGCGGGGCGTTAGCAACCGCTTTACGCCGCAATACCGTGGCAGTGTTACTCACCATGGCTTTGAGTTTGTCAGCAGCCTGGTTGGACTTGGACTCTTGCCAGAAGCGCAGCAGGGTGGATAACGTGACCATGCTGGAAATGACGATGGTAGCTTTCATGTCACCGGTTAAATAGGAGACCAGGGCTAATAAAGAGAGCAATAAATTAAACGGGTTGCGATAGCTGTGCCATAAATGCAGCCAGGCAGAGGGTGGTTTTTCCTGCTCGATTTCATTGAGGCCTATTTGCGCACGCAGGGTGCGCGCTTCAGTATTGGTTAAGCCGTTTTCGTTGCTATGCAGGGATAGCAGCAATGCCGTAGCGTCAGTGCGTGAGGCATGATTGAGCGTATTTGCTAGTGTAGCAGGGACCTCCTTGCTCACCCCAGTTGCTACAACAGCACCCAGCAATGCCAGTCGTCGAAATAAACGATGAATTTGACGTGGGCGCGTTAAACGGACAATAGTGCGAAAAATATCCATGGCGGTATTTATCCCAATGTTGGTGTAGCAAAGGATTATGCAGTGTTTACATTTGCATGTGCCTGACGATAGATATTAATGTGAGCAAGAGACAGATTAGCTATGGGTTAACTGCCGGGCTAATTGCGGCCAGCCATCAACGCTAATGTCACTCACAGACAGGCTGCGCGCCACTGCATAGTCGGGATAATGCAGGCCGATAGATTTAGTGTAATGAGGATCATAATGGCGTACGAGTAAATCGCTGATTAATTTATTCCATAAGCCTGCGTCTATCCATGCTTGCCATTGCTCAATTTGCGCGTGACCATAGCTTTGTGTCAGGTAAGTGAGTTTGTGTTTGAGGCTGTCCGGATCGAGTAAATAATGTTCATAATCCGCCTTGAGCAACTCAACCCGCAATTCATCGCTGATATTCAGGCGTAAACATTGTCCTTGTTGCCACATTGAGGCAACAATCTGTTCGGGTACGCGCAATTTGCCAACTTTCTTGCTTTCGGCTTCGATGTAAACGGGGCGGTTGGGCTGGAACTGACGAAGCTGCCACCAAATCTGGCTGTCGAACATTTTTTGACTGGGCTGTGGGGCATCAGGGATGTTGCCTAAAATGGAGCCACGATGCTGTGCAATTTGTTCCAGATCCAATACTTGCTCACCTTGTTGTTGCAAGGCCTGTAATAGACGGCTTTTGCCTGAACCTGTCATGCCGCAGACGACGATGAATTGCAGTGTGGCAGGAATGCTGGCTAAATCAGTCAGTACACTGCGTCTATAGGCTTTGTAGCCACCATCGAACTTGCTTGCGCGCCAGCCAACCTGATTGAGGATGTGTGCCATAGCGCCGCTACGACTACCGCCGCGCCAGCAGTAAATGAGTGGCCGCCAGCTTTTGGGCTTGTTGGCAAAGTGAGCTTCCAGGTGATGGGCAATGTTGCGAGCGATGAGCGCGGCCCCAACTTTTTTTGCTTCAAAATCAGAAACTTGTTTGTAGAGTGTGCCGACGATAACGCGCTCTTCGTTGTTCAATACAGGGTAGCTGACTGCGCCGGGAATATGGTCTTCAGCAAATTCAGCGGGTGAGCGCACGTCGATAATCTCGTCAAAATCGGCCAACTGTGCTACGGTAATGGGGTCTGTTTTTCTCACTTTGGTTTCCGCATGAATAATATTAAGTTAACGCAATACTCTCACGGTGGTGGCTGTGGTTGCAAAATCGCACCGTCAGTATTGAGTGAAATTCTGGCAAAAATGCCTAGTCGTGTGATGAGCAAAAATTTGCTCGTTGGCACTGAGTCTAGCGACGATGCAGCAGTATATCGCTTGAATGACACACAAGCCATTATTGCGACCACGGATTTTTTTATGCCTATCGTTGATGATCCGTTTGAATTCGGCCGTATTGCGGCCACTAATGCCATATCTGATATTTATGCTATGGGTGGAATGCCGATTATGGCATTAGCCGTGGTAGGGATGCCGATAGATAAATTGCCGATAGAGGTCATCCAGGCCATACTCGCGGGTGGCGAGTCGGTTTGCGCGGAAGTGGGCATCCCTATTGCAGGTGGACACTCTATAGACTCGCCAGAGCCTATCTATGGCTTGGTTGCATTAGGTCTGGTGCACCCTGATAAAGTGAAGCGTAATAACCAGGCGCGCGCGGGTGATGTCTTGATATTAGGCAAGGCGCTGGGCGTTGGTATCATGAGCGCCGCGCTGAAAAAAGGCGAGCTGTCTGCATTAGGTTACGAGCAGATGCTGGCCAGTACGACCAAACTTAATACGCCAGGAGCAACTTTGGTCGATATGCCTGATGTGCATGGTTTGACTGATGTGACGGGATTTGCATTGCTCGGTCATTTATTGGAAATTTGTCGTGGCTCACAATTGACCGCTGAAATTGATTTTGCAGCAGTACCGGTATGGTCGGAGGCGCTGGCATTGGCTAAACAAGGTTACACGCCCGGTGCGGCAGCACGCAATTGGACCAGCTATGGGCATGATGTAGCGTTGCCGCCGGACATGGCAGATTGGCAGAAGAATCTGCTGTGCGATCCACAAACCAGCGGTGGTTTGTTGGTCAGTTGCGCACCTGGCGCGGTAGAGGCGGTGATGCAAGTATTCCACGACCAAGGTTTTGCTGATGTCAGTGTCATTGGTGGCTTGCATGCGGGCGCCGCTAAGGTCGTCGTGCGTTGATGCGATGACGATGCCCGCTGACGAACCAGCAACGACTGCAGAGGCAGCCTACACGCGTTTGTTGCGACATAACCCTAAATCATTCTTAAAGCTGATTCTGATCGGGTTTTCGTTGGTGGTGTTGCCGTTGATTATTGCGTTGATTGATAGTGCGGTCACTATCAATCAACTGGCCGAGCAAAGCCGGCAGGCTGTTTATCAAGCGACCCAAATTGCCCATGGCAGTCGTGTATTAGCGGATGAAATTACTGCAATGGAGCGCAGTGTGCGCCAAGCGGTTATTCTGGATGACAACAGTTTGTTGGAAGCCTATTTTCATGCGCATGATAAATTTGTGATTGCCGCAAATGATTTGTCGAGATTGAACTTAAGCTTTATTCAGCAAAGATCCCTGTTGAGATTGCGGCAGGATGAGCTGATGATTTTTAATCAGGTCGGCGATCATGCCTTATCTACGCGATTACAGGAGCGGATAGCCGCTTTTGCGCCGCTGCTGGATGCGGCTCATGCTTTTTCAACTGCGGGTTATGCGTTAATTGAACGTGAAGCAGATGCGCTGCAAGTCAAAGCGAATCGTGCCCGCAGGCGGGTAGTGTTGCAACTGTTGGCACTGATTCCGTTCGCTATTATTCTGGCATTGGGATTTTCGGTCGTGATCACGCGGCCTATACAGCAGATAGAGATGGCGATCAGACGTATGGGGCAGGGGCAGTTAGATCAAGAAGTGAAGGTAGAGGGCCCTGAGGATTTAAGAAATCTGGGCGATAGACTGGATTGGATGCGGGGGCGACTATTGGCGGTAGAAACTCAAAAGCTCGAATTTTTGCAGCATGTATCCCATGAATTAAAAACCCCGCTAACTGCGATACGCGAAGGTGCCGACTTGTTAAGTGAAGGCATACTCGGTGAATTAAATCCTAAACAGCGGCAAGTAGCTGATATTCTGCATACCAATAGTCTGCAATTGCAGCGCCGTATTGAGGATCTGCTCAACTACAGTGCGATACAGCAACAGCAATCCATTTTGGTAAAATCGCCATTTAGCTTGAAAAGAGCAGTGGATACTGTGTTGCAGGATCAAACCCTGGCTTTGATGAATAAAGCTCTACATTTGGATATATCTATCCCTGATTTGCTGATAGATGGTGATGAAGCCAAGATCAAAACAGTGTTGGATAATATGCTCTCAAATGCGATTAAATTTTCACCGCAGGCAGCATCTATATCTATCCATGCCTTAAAGGTTGATAACAATCTGCAACTGGATGTGATTGATGCTGGTGCGGGTATCGATGAAGCTGATGTTATGCAGGTATTTGAGCCATTCTATCAAGGTCGGCGGGTGGCGCAAGGTTACACTAAAGGTACAGGTTTGGGTTTGGCTATCGCGCGTGAATATGCCCAGGCACACGGCGGTACTTTGGTGGTTATTCCTAGTGAAGCCGGGGCGCATTTCCGGCTTGTTATGCCATTAAATTAATGAATTGGTAAGTATGAATATACGTAATATTGTGATTTTAATCATGACCAGCATGGCACTGGGGGCATGCAATACAGCACCAGTACGCGCGACAACGGGCAGCTGGTCGCCGATTATGTTCGGTGGGCAGGTGGATAATTTGTTGGCGTATTACGCAGTGGTGCGCGTGCAATCTGCTGCCGAGCTGGATATTGAGCATGAAAAGGTCAAACAGCAGCTGGCTCAGTATGGTACTGGTCTGTATCGGGTGCGTCTGGCGTTATTGCTGATGCTCCCTAACAGTCGTTTTCATAATGAAGCAGCGGCAATAGAGTTGCTCAACGATGTACTTAAAGATAGTCATGCTGAATCGACCGCCTTGCGAAATTTTGCAAGTTTTTTGCTGATTAAGTTGACCGAGCAGCAACGTGCGGTGGACGAACAAATGCAACGGGTTCGTAATGAACAAAAACGTAGTGACGAATTGGCGCAGAAGCTCAAGGATGAGCAAAAACACAGTGATGATCTACAAGTTAAGGTGGATGCGATTAAAAGCATGGAAAAAAATATGATGCGTAGAGATAAACATCCATGAGCACGTCAACGCCAAAAATACTCGTCGTTGATGACGATACTGATTTATTGGCCTTGCTGTCAATGCGTCTGGAAGCAGCGGGCTATGCTGTAGAAACTGCGACTAGTGCAGAAATCGCTTTGAACAAGCTGGATGTGTCACGCCCGCAATTGGTTATTACCGATATGCGTATGGGAGGGATGGATGGCATGGCATTATTTGAGCACATCCACCGCACTAACCCCACTTTGCCTGTAATTATACTTACTGCACATGGCAGCATACCCGATGCGGTTGCGGCAACTCAGCAGGGTGTGTTCGGCTATCTTGCCAAGCCGTTCGACAGCAAAATATTGTTAACGCAAGTGGCTCAGGCCGTCGCACTGTCTCCTCATGTTGAGGCGACAACTGATCATGCAAGTGCTGCATGGCGGAAATCGATAATTACGCAAAGTGCGGCAATGGAGGACTTGCTGAACAAAGCCCATCTGGTGGCGGGAGGGGATGCCAGCATATTGATACACGGTGAAAGTGGTACAGGTAAGGAATTGCTGGCACAAGCCATACATCAGGCAAGTCCGCGCCGCCGCCGCCCCTTTGTCGCCATAAATTGCGCGGCAATACCTGAGCAATTGCTGGAATCTGAATTGTTCGGTCACGTTAAAGGCGCATTTACCGGTGCGGTGCGAGATCATAAAGGTTTATTTCAGGCGGCAGAAGGTGGCACTTTGCTACTGGATGAAATTGGCGATATGCCGCCGTTGTTACAGGTTAAGCTGTTGCGCGTGTTGCAAGAACGGCAAGTGCGACCAGTTGGTGCTACTCAGGCGATTCCTATTGATGTGCGTATTATTTCCGCAACCCATCGTGATTTACATACGGAAGTGGCCGCCGGGAATTTTCGTGAGGATTTGTATTATCGACTGCATGTCGTTGCCTTAACCATTCCCTCCCTGACACAACGGCGTGAGGATGTGCCGCTGTTAGCCAATTACTTTGCCCATACTTTAGCTGATAAATATCATAAAACGATTAACGGCTATGCGCCTGAAGCGATGGCATTGCTGGTGAATGCGGCCTGGCCTGGCAATGTGCGCCAACTGATGAATGTGGTTGAACAGTGTGTCGTGCTCTCAACAACGCCATTAATCCCTGCCGCTCTGGTTCTGGATGCCTTGCATAAGGCTGAGGATCAACTAACTTCATTTGAAGATGCGCGCAAACAGTTTGAACGTACCTATCTTGTTTGCGTATTAAAAATTACGGCAGGCAATGTCACACAAGCAGCTAAATTAGCTCAGCGTAATCGGACCGAGTTTTATAAATTACTGCAGCGGCATAATTTGGATCCTGCTGTATTCAAGCAATCTATTGATTGACGAACTGTCTCCAATCGGAGACGTATATTATTCCTTTGTTTTCAAATGGTTACCTGTAGCGGCTGGAATGCTGTCGTGTATTGGCGACACAATTGTTATTGTGCAAGTCAAATTTTATTGTAACCCATTGTTTTGTTTAAATAATATTTAGTGGCACGAATTGTGCTGTTGTACTGGCAGGCGGGGAATTGATTTCCCTCATAATACAGGAGCAGCATGATGACTAAATTTAAAACAATGGTAGCGATTGGCGGTTTATTGGTAATCGCGAGCACATCTAACGTATTTGCTGATACTAAATCGTCAGTCGATTTAATCGCGCAATATGACAGCAATCATGACAACAGAGTCAGTGTTCAGGAAGCGATGATGATGGCTATGCCCATTAAAACTTTTGAAACTGCAGACGTTAATCACGATGCTTATTTAAGTCCGGCTGAGCTGGCTAGAGTCGTTCCGATTAAGCAAAGCGCTAAAGTTGGCGCTGTCAACGACAGTGCCGTTACCTCAAAAGTAAAGGCTGCATTGTTGCAGAATCCTGTACTTAAGGATGTTAATGTTCAAGTTGCAACTGAAAATGGCATCGTCCGGCTGACTGGATTGGTAAAACATCATGATGAGCTTGCTTTGGCACAAATTGTCACTGCTGGCCAGGTTGCTGCCAGTGTCGCGGGTGTGCAATATGTTATTAACAGCTTGGCTATGCCAAGTTAAATAATGCATGGAAGCGTATATGGACATGCATACATCTACACGCCTGTTATATCCCATTTTAGTGTTAGCGGGCGTCCTGGTTATTGTGTTAAGCCTGTTTAGTGTTTCGACAACAGCAGGTGAGTTGACACAAAACAGTTCACGCGAGAATGTCGTCGATAAGCAAAGTCAGTCCACGTTATCCGCCGGGCTGGATATGCGTTATGGTGAATTGACCAATGAGCAACGCAGACAGGTTGTGGCTGCACAACAGCATACCACGAAGTCCCGCAAGTGTAATGACTGTGGTACAGCTTCAACGCAACGTGCTGGTGATAGCTTGTGGCGCTAAGCTAAGAGACTGCTGCTTAATTCATTGTCACTCAGCAACTTATCGACTGTGATAGACTCGAAGCTGAATGCTAATTGACAGGAAATACACTATGCGTCTTCTCCATACCATGCTGCGCACGGGCAACCTTGATCGTGCTATCGCTTTTTATACCAACATACTCGGCATGAAACTGCTGCGTCGTAACGATTACCCGGATGGGAAATTCACGCTGGCTTTTGTCGGCTATGGTGATGAAAGTGATCACACGGTGATCGAGCTGACGTACAACTGGGGCGTTGACAGCTATGATTTGGGCAACGGTTTTGGACACCTTGCAATAGAGGTAGATGATGCCTATGCGGCCTGTGAGGAAATCAAACGGCACGGTGGCACAGTGACGCGCGAAGCAGGCCCGATGAAACATGGCACCACAGTAATTGCTTTTGTGGCAGATCCAGATGGTTACAAAATCGAACTGATACAGAAAAAAGCGCAGCTCTAAGTTGCTAGCGTATCGATTGCCCCGAACGTTAAATATTAGCCGGGTGGTTGGCAGTATTAATCAACCCCGAGTTCCATAGATATATTGACTGGTTTCGACGCGTGGTGCTTCTGTCGGCTCTGGTTTGACTTTAGGCGGTTCAAAAATTGCCTTTTTAACTGGGGCTGATTTTTTCCCTAGCAACCCAAATTGACCTGAAATCTGTAAAGAATAAAGAATCAGGTCTTCATCATCAGATTCATCGGCAAGATGCAGCATCTGCTGTGCATATTCACGATCGACCATAAATTGCCGAATGTCCATTTTGATATTAAGGTGTCGCTTTAACTGGAGTTTGAGACGTGTTATCAACTGCAATTGCATAAAGTCTGCATCCATTGGCGTGCCTCACTAAGTTCTATTGGTTACAGTGTAATTACAGCAAGAAGCATACCAATATATAGTTATATTATTAATTGTAATGGAGTGATTTTTTGTTAAAACAATCAATTGCTTACGTTTTGTTTACAATTATGCTGCGTACTGCAGATGTTATAAAACAGGGCAAACGTATAACGAACGCCCTGCTTTTGGGCTTAATCATCTGGCTGGATGCCGCTTATAGCCTCACAGGGTATAAGCGGGCTTGTCGCTATTCCAGTCGTTCGCCATGTAAACTGATATCCAGTCCTTCTTCTTCCTGGCTTTCCGTGACACGTAATCCTATGAGTGCGTCTACTATTTTTAAAATGAGGTAAGTGACGGTTGCATCATAAATGATGGTAACGCCAACCCCCGTTGCCTGAACGAATAGTTGGTTAACATTGCCTTCGAGTACGCCAGCAGTACCGCCGATGGCCTTGACAGCGAATACACCGGTTAATAACGCACCCAGAATGCCACCGATGGCGTGTACACCAAATACATCCAGCGAATCGTCGTAACCAATCATGCGCTTCAGATATACAGCACCCCAGTAGCACGTGATGCCAGCGGCAAGACCGATAAATAGTGCACCTGAAGGTTCAACAAAGCCAGAAGCTGGCGTAATGGCAACCAGTCCTGCGACTGCGCCTGAGCAAATACCCAGCAGGCTTGGCTTGCCTCTGCCCATCCACTCAACGAACATCCAGCCCAAGGCTGCACTCGCTGTGGCGATTTGAGTGACTGCCATTGCCATGCCAGCACGATCGCTGGCGGCACCTGCTGAACCTGCATTGAAACCAAACCAGCCTACCCATAGCAGTGAGGCGCCTATCATCGCCAGTGCCAGATTATGTGGTGGCATGGGTTCAGTGCCATAACCAACCCGTTTACCGATTACCAGTGCAGCGACCAGACCCGCGATACCCGCATTGGTATGGACTACCGTACCACCAGCGTAATCAAGCACGCCATCTGCAGCCAGCCAGCCACCTGGCCCCCAGATCATGTGGGCTATCGGTGCATAGACGGCAAGTAACCATGCAGAGATAAATATGATCAGTGCTGAAAACTTCATACGGTCGGCGAACGCCCCGATAATCAGCGCAGGCGTGATGATTGCAAACGTCATCTGGAATGTCATGTAGGTGCTTTCTGGAATGGTTGGCGCCAGGGGATTCGCGCTATCCAGACCCATGCCTGTCAGGAAAACTCTGCTCAAGCCACCGACAAAGCTATTGCCTGCCGTGAATGCCATACTGTAGCCGACTATCATCCACAGCACCGTGACCAGGCAGGTAATGGCAAACACCTGCATCAACGTAGCCAGTGCATTCTTCTTGCGCACCATGCCGCCATAGAACAAGGCCAGACCAGGGATAGTCATCATTAATACCAACGCAGTCGAGGTCAGCATCCAGGCGTTGTCGCCAGCATTGATGAATGCTGCTGGATTGGGCGTGGCTACCACAGCTGCTGTTGGTGCCGGTGTGGATGGCGGGCTTTCTATTGTGGTCGCCGCTGGTGGAGCAGTTGGCAAGGTGACATCATCAGCCATGCTTATGCCAGAGAAACTCAAGAGGCATAACATGCCTAGTGTGGTAAACCATTTCTTTATATTGACTTTCATTTATAGACCTTCTAGTTGGGGTTGCTAATACAAGTACGGATGATTTGTTTCAGGTTGAATAGGGAAACCGTGCCATTGTCGAATTTACCAACTGATACATATACGGTGATTGCTGCTAAGGTTTCGCAGGGGATGATAAGCAATACCTATGCCACTGACGTAAGCGATGAACGTGCTGGATAGGGCCGATTTCTAGAGGTTGTAAACTTATTTATTGGCTAAACAATATGGTGATGGTGCAAGTAGCGCGCTAAAACCGTGCGATATTGTGAGTTTTACCGGGATAGATGGTTTATATACCGGGGGTTGTAGTTATGCGACTTTCTATATGGCAAATCAGTGTGTAGCGTACTTGTCTGAGCTGGCTTGCTAGGTGCCTTAATGTGATAGCATGTAACCATGTTCTGACTAAATGGTTGTGTTCATGTTTGAATATAAAGACAGCCTTTCGGCACTTAATACTGATTCCCCGTTACTGGAAAAACTGCAAAGAATCCATGCCATGTTGCTGGCGCGCTTTGATTCAGTTAGCCGTATTGCCGTTGCCTTATATGACCCAAAAACTGACCTGCTTAAAACATATATACATAGCAGTGATGAAGATCAGCCTCTCAGTCATTATCAGGCGCTATTGCATGAAACCCCATCCTTGATGGATATAGTCACAACAGGTAAACCTCGTGTGGTGAATGACCTGTCTGTCTTTGCTGAGGGCGAGCGTGAACACACCCGGCGAATTGCCGCTCAGGGTTATGGTTCCAGCTATACCTTGCCGATGTACATGAGTGGGCATTTATTCGGCTTTGTGTTTTTTGATTCATATCAGAAAAATGTGTTTAATGAAGAAGCGCTGCATTTTCTGGATGTGATCGGGCATTTGGTTTCCCTGTTGGTCATGAATGAAATAGCTGCTGTCAGGACGCTGGTGTCTACCGTTCAGGCTGCACGGGATATGGCGCATTTGCGGGATAAGGAAACTGGTGCACATATTGACCGTATGTCGCATTTTTCCCGGATAATTGCCCGGGAATTGGCACCAGCGTATGGCTTTAATGACGAGTTTGTCGAGCATGTATTCCTGTTTTCTCCACTGCACGATATCGGCAAAATCGGCATTCCTGACAGTATTATGCTTAAAACTGGTGGGCTGACCGATGCAGAGTTTGAAATCATGAAAACGCATACGCTTAAGGGCAGAGAAATTGTGGATACCATCCTCAAAGGATTTGCGCTGGAGGGATTTGAACATATCGATATGCTCAGAAATATTGCTGAATTTCATCATGAAACGCTGGACGGCAAGGGTTATCCGCACGGTTTAATAGGCGATGCGATCCCTATAGAAGCCAGAATTATTGCTGTTGCCGACGTGTTCGACGCATTGACTAGTCGCAGGCCCTATAAGCGAGCCTGGAGTAATGAAGAAGCTTTCCAGAATTTACTTGCGTTAGCGGACATTAAACTGGATCGGCAGTGTATCGAAGCGCTGTTGAAAAATCGTGCTGAAGTAGAAGTAATACAGGAACAATTCAAAGAGGATGTTTTTGCATGAAATTCGGTATGGGATTTGCCTATATTCTGTAGTTTGCAATGTTATGATCCTTGTTGATATTGCTTGGGTCATGTTTTTCAAAAAACAATAATTTTAAAGTGACATACCGAGGAGAATCTATGGCTATTGATTATGATGTGTTGCTTGATGCTACTCAGCACGACTGTCCTGTGCCAACTATACAAACAAAAGATGCATTGGACCTAATGTCATCAGGACAAATCTTAAAAGTTATTACCAGTAAAGAAGGTACTGTCAGAAATATTAGAACTTTTGTGGCTAATAATCACTGTGAGTTGATGAGTGAGTTCAGTACTGATGAAGGCTACGTTTTTCTGATTAGAAAGTTATAAGTCGTGAATCTTAACGGTGGGCGTGCGGCTGAGGCCAGCCACACGCCATATTGCATATGGCTTTGTTAGCTGGTTCCACCGACGGTGAGCCCATCGATACGCAAGGTTGGTTGCCCTACACCTACAGGTACACTTTGACCTTCTTTGCCACATGTGCCGACACCTGGGTCTAGCGCCATGTCGTTGCCTATCATGGAGACGCGGGTGAGGACATCTGGACCGTTGCCGATCAAGGTTGCGCCCTTGACGGGGTAAGTGATTTTGCCATTTTCTATCATGTAAGCTTCGGCAGCGGAGAAGACGAATTTGCCGCTGGTGATGTCTACTTGGCCACCACCAAAGTTCGCTGCATAGAGGCCATGTTTTACTGAAGCAATGATTTCTTTCGGATCTTTGTCGCCGTTAAGCATGTAAGTGTTGGTCATGCGTGGCATGGGGATGTGGGCGAATGATTCACGGCGGGCATTGCCGGTAACGGGTACGCCCATCAGTCGTGCGTTCAGCGTGTCCTGCATGTAGCCTTTGAGGATGCCGTTCTCGATGAGCGTGGTGCATTGGGTAGGGTTGCCTTCGTCGTCAACGTTGAGCGAACCACGTCGATTGGCGATGGTGCCATCATCAACTACAGTCACACCCGCTGCCGCGACGCGTTCGCCTATGCGTCCGCTAAATGCGGAGCTGCCTTTGCGGTTGAAGTCGCCTTCCAAACCGTGTCCTATCGCTTCATGTAGCAAAATACCAGGCCAGCCTGCGCCTAGCACTACGGTCATAGTGCCTGCAGGTGCTGGTTTGGCGGACAGGTTGGTAAGAGCCTGATGCACGGCCTGTTCTGCGTATTGCTTGAGTATGGCATCGGTAAAATATTCATAGCTAAAACGTCCACCACCACCAGCAGAGCCCTGTTCACGGCGGCCATCTTGCTCGGTGATAACTTGTAGTGATAACCGTACCAAGGGGCGTACATCTGCAGCCTGATGGCCGTCAGAGCGCGCCACGAACACCACATCGTATTCAGCAGCAAGGCTGGCCATGACTTGGGTGACGCGGTTATCGGCGGCACGGGCGTAGCGTTCCAGTTTTTCCAGTAACGCGACTTTGTCTGCATCTTTCAAACTGGTAAGCGGATCTAGCGGCTGGTAGAGATTACGGTCATTTTTCCGCGTTACAGCGTGATGTTTGTGGCTGGCACCACTTTTGGCAATGGCGCGGGTGGCATCGCTGGCTGCGATAAGTGCGGCATTACTGATGTCGTCTGAATAGGCAAATGCAGTTTTTTCACCTGAAACCGCGCGTACACCTACGCCTTGTTCAATGTTAAAACTGCCGGATTTAACCTGACCTTCTTCCAGGCTCCAGCCTTCTGAGCGAGTGTACTGGAAATACAAATCAGCATAATCGAGTTGGTGGCTCATTAATCGACCGAATATGCTATCGAGTTTCCCCGGCTCCAGGTTGTTCGGCACGAATAAAGTCTCGTGCGCGGTCTGTAACAGTGTATCGGCGTTGGGGATATAGATACCTGTTTGCGTGCTCATGTGTCTGCCTTAGGAGAGAGGTTGATTTTCAAGCGCGAGCAATCCAGAGTGCGGTGTTTAAGCGCAGGTAAGCTGGCACGCAGGCTGGCTTGGTAGTCGCGGTTTATACCTGCCATGACGACGCCTGAGCCACGTGGCAGACGGTCGAGTATCACACCCCAGGGATCAACTACCATGGAGTCGCCATGGGTTTCACGTCCGGACAAATGGTAACCGCCTTGTGCCGGCGCGATGACGTAAGCCAGATTTTCGATTGCGCGGGCGCGTATGAGCGTCTCAAAGTGCGCTTTACCTGTGGTCGCAGTAAAGGCAGCGGGTACGACGATGATGTCGACGTCGGGCATGGCGCGGAACAGTTCCGGGAAGCGCAAGTCGTAGCAAATAGACAGACCGACTCGACCGTATGGGGTGTCGACCACGACGATTTCATTGCCAGGCTCTATGGTGTTTTCTTCCTGGTAATGCTCCGCACCTAAATCCAGGCCGAATAAATGGATTTTGTCGTAACGTGCTACTTGCTTGCCTTTGTCATCATAGACCAGGCAACTATTGCGCACCTTGTTGATATTGTCGCAGGCGAGCGGGATAGACCCACCTATGAGCCAGATTTTGTGTTGTTTGGCCATGCGCGATAGAAATGCCTGGATAGGGCCTTTACCTTCATTTTCTTTCACCGCTAATTTGTCGGTGTCTTTTAGTCCCATGATGGCAAAATATTCTGGCAGCGCGACTAACTTTGCGCCTTGTTTGACTGCAGCAGAAATTAGACGCTCAGCTTCAGCCAGGTTGGCGGTGACATTTGGACCTGAGGCCATTTGTATCGCTGCGACACGTATCACTCCACTAGGAACAGTTTTTTTGTTGGATTTTGATTTAGCAAAGCTTGATGTGCTATTTTTAGTCATGATAATTCTCCAAGCGGATAGATTCGGTAGTATTGGTTTTATCTAAAATGATACGCGCTGCAGGTAAGCCTAGTGCCAAAAGCCATTGGCGAAGTTCATCGGCATGGACACTGGCTTCGTCGTTATCGGCATAGATTATTTTTATTTTATCACCAGTTGACATGGCAGTTATGCAAGGTGTGATATTGGGGTTGTCGCGGATGACTATCCCAGTCCTGGGTTGCAGCCACAGGCTGTCATCAACGATGCATGTTTGTGCTTGTGCAGCCAGAGGCATCAATAGTGTTGCGAGAAATAGTGTCTTGTACATCATATTATTTGCTTACTTTAGTCACTGTGGGGTCGGTCCACGAACCCGTAATCATGTATTCAAATTTAACGGCTTGCCCAAATGGGTCTTTAAATAATTTTTGCGCAACGTACACCCCCAAGCCTACCACGGGACCGCCTACTAATCCACTCGCCAGCGCTACGCTCTCGCTTAGTTTTGGATTGATTTCAGCCCGTAATTGCTGTGTTTGCGCATTCAAGTCGACTACACCAGACATCTTGACGGCAGCAGCGGGACCTTGCATTTGGAAATCGGTGCTATAAATCACACCTCGATTCAGGTTCATGTTCGCAGAAATCTCATCAAATGCAAAGCCAGTGCTAAATACATCACGAAAATCCAGACCTATGCGCCGCGGTAATGACTGCAGGCTGAGTACACCGAGTAATTTGGCAGCACCTGGTTCTGCTTTAAGAAATTGGCCATTTTTTGCGAGTAAGTTGAAGTTGCCTGCCAGGGTTTTTGTTGTCATATCCACAGGTGTGCCATTCCAGTTTGCACGACCTTCAATTACCGCTGTGCCACGCCTAATCGTGTCGTTGTGGTCAAAACGCGTGAGGAACTGGCCGATATCGTTGACTTCAAAATGAATTTTTGCATCAGTTTCGGGTGATGAGTGGGGTCGCCAGATTGCGGACATCAGTAGTTTGCTGTCTTTGTGAGTCAGGGTAATGCGCTCAAAATTCAGTCCGTCGGCGATAGGTACGGCGCTGACATCCAGTTTACCCAGGGCGTGCTCACCGAGTTGCAAATCATCTACGTTGAGGGTGAGTTTAGGCAGGTTCAGGCCGCTATTGTCGCTGTTGTCATCACTGCTGCTATTGTTGGGAGTGGCTGGCAGCAGTAACCGCTTGAAGTTGGCTTCCAGCGTGTTATAGCCAGTTGTGCTGGCTTTAGGCGTCCAGGTTAAGTCGCCTTGCATGGCAGCGCTCATCACATTAGCGCGCCAACTGTCGCCGTTGGCTTTGGCACGGATGGCAACGTTATTAAAACGGCGGTTAAAAATATCGAATTGATCGATGACTACATCTATGCCTGTAATGGGTAAGCTTGCTGTGTTAGGGCTGGTGTTGATGTGGGTCATCCAGCCATCGATGTCTGATGCGGCAAGATTACCCGTGATCCAGATCCCCTTTTGTTCAGGCAATACTGCATCACCATTAAAACGTATGGCGCCACGTTCGATTTGACTGGTGTTGCCAGCGGGAACATCTAACAGCAGTGCGTGAGCAATTTTGCCATAGCGTGCGTTAATAAGTGTTGAATTGCCTTTGTTGGGGTGGGTGCTGATACTGAGAACCTGCGGTTGGCTAGCGGCCTTTTGTAGTGGGGCGGGTAAGCTTAAGGCCATACCAGTTAAATCACTGACAAAGTCACTGCTCAGCAATTTGCCGTGATTTAAGATGATATTGCCAGTCCAGTTACTATTGCCATTGATGTGTTTGAGTATGCCACTATCAACATAGGATTTCAGACCGGTAGCATTCATGGTTCCGGCGAGATTGATGCGGGTCATACCACCATTAACTGTCTGTGCAGACAGGGTGGCCGGACCATCAAGCAGGCGTAGTTTTAATGTGGGTGCATTGATACCTGATTGAGTGAAATTGAGATTGCCGGTGACTGCAGTCAGGAGTGGGATAGGTGGTGCTGGAATTATGCTGTTGTTGGTGAAACTTAGTACGCCAGCTACCGTGCTGTCTATGCTGTGGCGCAATGGTACGTTGAGCGATAATTGTAGCTGTGCATTGCCTGTAGCTGTTGCCCCGACAGTGAGCTGGTCTAAAGTCGCCGCGATAGGGCTGTTGTTGGTGAATTTGATAAAGTCACTTAAGCTACCATTGGCAACGCCTGTGACCTTAAGGATTTCATCAGGCGCATATAGATCAGGGATAACGGCGCTTACGCGACTTAGTTTCGTGCCGTAGAGGTTACCCTGCTGTGAGTTAATGGTCATGCGCGTACCCGCGAAATGAACTTCAGCGTTGATGTGTTCAATGGCTGGATAGCTGGGAGCAGGGCGCAGTACGCCGTTAGTGACTTTGAAAGTCACATCTAACAGGCCATTTTTATCGTTGTGGAAGGGGAAGCGAGAAAAGTCCCCTGCGATACGGAATTTAACGTCGCTGGCTTGACCTTCAAGCAGGTTGGTTTTAAGCCAATCATAAGTATGCTGCTTTGCAGCCAGTGGTATGTAACGCGAAACAAACTTGCCATTGCCGCGCGAGAGTCCGCCGGTAAGGTCGATTACGCCAAGCTGTCCAGCTTGCCATTGATATTCGCCAAAGGCCGTACCCGCTAAATCGGCATTGGTAAATGTGGCTTCGGTGAGTTTGAATGTATAACGCGCTGCTTTTTTCTTCCATTTTAATTGTGCGGTGAGGGTGTCGAGATTGACATCAGGTTCAAATAATATCGTTGGCAGATTAAGCTGCGCGCCTGGGCTGGCGATGGCCAGAGTGCCGCTATCCTGATCCATATTTAACTGTCCGCTGATATGGTTAAAGCTGGTGCCATTGTCACTGGCTATCATCCCTAATTGGTAAAATTGTCCTTGTGCGTGATACTGGTCGGGTGCAGTAATGTCACCTTGCCAATCAGCGCTAAACTGTTGCAAACGTCCTTGTGGTTGGTGTAACGTAAACTTGGCGCGTTGCGCTGTGGTGAGTGGCACATAGGGTGCGATACGGGTGATAGATTGCAGCCACAGATTGTCGGCTCTCACTTTGCCCGACGCAGGCGTTTTGTTGGTAGCCGGGGCAAGGCGTAAATAGAAATCAAACGGTGTGATGTAGGCAAAGTCTGCGGTGCGTAAGCTGACATGATGCAAATCCAGTGACTGCGCAGCGCCCAGCCGTTTCCATTGCACTCGTCCGGATAAGTTCTGTAGATTAAGCCGTGGTAAGTCCGCTTGTGTTTGCAATGACAGTTGTTGCAAATTGGTATTGGCGGTGACTGCGATGATTTGCTTTTGTGCGATTTGGAGTTGTAATTGTAAATTGCCAAAACCACGATTAAGCCCGATAGGGAGTGTTATCCACGGCTGCCACTGCGTGATATTGGCTTGTTTCAGATCCAGGTCAACTTTGCCTTGCCAGTCCCTCAGATTGGCTAAACTGTTACCAGTAAATTGACCCGTGACAACTATGGGTTGCGCGAGCGACGTGGGTGGTGTGGCAGCGAGGCGGAACTGATGTTTACGTCCTTGATTACGCAATCGAAAATTGACTTCGCGAATCAGAAGTAACGGTGCAGGGCGCATCTCATCTTGCCATGCCAGCGTGGCGTGGTTGACGCTGATTTCCCGTTGTTTGAGTAACCAGTCAGTAAACTGACTGTTGCTGGTATTGCGGTTGAGGTCTATGCCCGCTAAATAGAGCCCGCCGTCTTTGGTGCGGCGGATGTTTAATATCAAATCGTCAACAGCGAGTTTAGCCAGACGTAATTCACCATGGAGTAACGAAGTCCACGATAACGTGGTTTGCACATCCATGAGTTGCAAGGCAGGACGGTTGTTTGCGTCGTATACGCGCAATTGTTGAATGCGTAGCTGAGGATGCCAGCCTTGCCAATTCGCAGTGAGCTTGCCTAGCGTAATTTTCTGCCCAGCGGCAGTGCTGATAGATTGCGCGATATTATCGCGCCAGTCGTCGAGGTGAGGCAATATCCACAACCGCAAACTCGCTACCAACAAAATGATAGCGAGGATGAGGGGGAGTGCAATATAGCGCAGGCTAAAGCTGATCCAGCGACGGCTTGTAGCCAGCATTTATTTCAGTTGATCCAGAATAGCAGGGTTTTCCAAGGTCGATATGTCCTGAGTAATGGTTTCACCTTTCGCCAGCGCTCGCAATAAACGACGCATGATTTTACCTGAGCGAGTTTTTGGCAAATTGTCGCCAAAACGAATCTCATCAGGTTTAGCTATTGCGCCGATTTCCTGGCCTACCCAGTTGCGCAAGGTATCAGAAATTTCCTTGGCAGCCTCACCCTGAGGACGCTCGCCTTTGAGCACAACAAAAGCCACGATAGCTTCACCTTTGATATCGTGTGGTTTGCCAACTATAGCAGCCTCAGCAACCAGCGGGTGGGATACCAGGGCCGATTCTATTTCCATTGTGCCTAAACGATGTCCCGATACATTCAGTACGTCGTCTATGCGCCCCATGATCCAGTAATAGCCATCAGTATCGCGTTGTGCCGAATCACCCGCAAGGTAAACGGTTCCACCCAGTTCTTCGGGGAAATAGGATTTTTTGTAGCGCTCAGGATTATTCCATAGAGTGCGTAACAGTGATGGGAATGGACGGGTAATGACTAAATAGCCGCCTTGACCAAAGGGCAGAGATGCGCCATGTTCATCAACCACATCTGCGATAATGCCTGGTATAGGCAGGGTGCATGAGCCGGGTTTGGTGGCTACCGCGCCAGGTAACGGAGCTATCATATTTGAGCCGGTCTCGGTCTGCCACCAGGTGTCGACTATCGGGCAACGTGCTTGTCCTACTTCCTGGTGATACCACATCCATGCTTCGGGATTGATAGGTTCACCTACTGAGCCCAATAAACGTAAGCTGGATAGATCATACTGCCGTGGTAATTCCCCACCCAGTTTGATGAGTGAGCGTATCGCAGTAGGCGCTGTGTAAAATGTGGTGACACGGTGGTCCTGAATCATTTTCCAGAATCGCCCAGCATCAGGATAGGTTGGGACGCCTTCAAATATGACTTGTGTCATGCCCATCGCTAACGGACCATAAGTCACATAAGTATGCCCGGTAATCCAGCCCACATCAGCGGTGCACCAGAACACATCAGTTTCGGATTTTGCATCGAAAACCATGCTCATGGTCACGATGGCGCCGAGTAAGTAACCTGCGCTGCTATGCTGCACGCCTTTAGGCGTACCAGTAGAGCCTGATGTATAGAGGATAAACAATGGGTCTTCAGCGTTCATGCGCGCGGGTGTGCAGGTGTTGGGCATGCCTGCGACGCTATCATGCCACCATAAATCTCGTGACTCATGCCAGGCAATTTCTTGACCTGTACGTTGGTAGACAATGACACGACTAACGCACTCAGTGCCACCCAAGGTTAGTGCTTCGTCGACAGCAGATTTTAATGCGGTCGCACGGCCACCGCGCATCCCTGCATCTGCGGTAATCACTAATTTGGCTTGGGCATCAACGATGCGCTCATGCAAGGATTTGGCAGAAAAACCGCCAAATACCACTGAGTGTATCGCGCCTATGCGCGCGCAGGCTTGCATGGCGATGACTGCCTCTGCACTCATGGGCATGTAAATGACAACGCGGTCACCCTTGGTGACGCCTTGTGCAATCAGTGCGTTGGCAAATGCGCAAACGCGATCATGCAACTGCTGGTAACTAATTCGGGTTACCTTGCCATCATCAGCCTCAAAAATGAGCGCAGTTTTGTCGGCTTTGGTTGGTAAGTGGCGATCAATGCAATTGTATGAAACATTCAAATAGCCGTCATCAAACCAGCGATAAAACGGTGCGTTGGATTCGTCCAGTATGTGGGTAAATGGAGTTTCCCAAGATATGTGTTGCCGCGCCAGATCAGCCCAATACCCTTCATAATCTGTTGCGGCTTGGGCAGTTAGAGACTGATAGGCAGCCAGGCCAGACACATTTGCCTGCGCCTGGAATTCGCTGCTAGGTGGAAAAGAACGGTTTTCATGTAAAACAGATTCGATGTGCGACATGTGGGGCTCCGTACGGGCTAAATAAGGGTCATAGGAATATGCTATTTTAATCTAAATCAACAAGGGTATTAGGATTAGATTGTCTTGGTATGCATAAAAAAATCCTTTGACTTTTTATGGTCAAAGGATTTTTTATGGGTTAAGCAACTAAGGCAATTAGGCTGCGTGTATTCCAGTATTCTGGCGCACATACAGTTCTTCCCACATGTCTTCGGCGCGCTGGTCACGATACAGCAGCGAACCCAGGATGACCATGAGGAAACCCAGTGGTATGGAGATTAAACCAGGATTCTTGAGGAGGAAAAATGGTTTTTCCAGTCCAACAATACTCTTGGTTTGCCCTGCGTACTGTTTAATATCATCCTGCGCTTTTTGGATGTCTTTGCTGAGTTTGCCGATTTCCTTTTGGGTTTTGGCAATTTCTGCTGCATCAGTCAAAGTCGCCAGGGTGATGTTAAGCGTAGCCAGTTTTTCAACAGCACTTGCTTGTGCAGGTTTGGCTGAGCTGGCAGGTTTAGCTGCTTCACTCTTCGCGCATACCGTAAACAGCTCGCAAATGAAGCCTTCGCCTGGTTTAGCGGCAACTGCGGGTTTTGCTTCAATGGCTGGTTCACCTTGCAACACTTTATTAGCTGCCTTGATAACCTCTGTAGGGTAGGTCATATTGGGTGAAACCATGACTAGTGCAATTGCTGCCGTTGCGCCTGTAATCATGCCCAGTATGATGCCGCCGGTGTTGCAACGTTTCCAGTATAAAGTCAGGAATACTGCAGGCAGGTTGCTGGAAGCAGCCACGGCAAAAGCCATACCTACCAGGTGCGCAACGTTCTGACCTTTAGCCATGATACCAATGACGATAGCCACTATGCCGACAATGACCGAAGCAATACGGGCAGCGTTGACTTGCTCTTTGGGAGTTGCACGGTCGCCGCGAATTACGCCGACATAAATGTCATGCGCCATTGCTGAGGCAGATGCCAATACCAGGCCGGCAACAACAGCAACGATAGTAGCAAACGCCACCGCAGATACAAAGGCGAGGAAGAAGTTACCCATAATGGAATCTGCACCACCACCCAGGTATTGAGCCAGAATAGGGGCGGCCATATTGCCACCCTTATCAAGCGCGCTGATATTCGCAGCACCTACATGCGTCGCTGCGCCTAAACCCAGGAATAAGGTGATCACATAAAAGCCGCCGATAATGGCCATCGCCCAAATAACTGATTTGCGGGCTTCTTGTGCGTTGGGGACGGTAAAGAATCGCATCAGTATATGGGGTAGTCCTGCAGTACCTAGTACCAATGCCATACCTAATGATATTTGGTCTATCGGATTTTTCAGGAACAAGCCAGGCTCCAGGAAGCGCTGCCCTAATTCTTCAGGGGTCATGCCAACCGCAGCATTACCCAATAGTTTGGCAACTTGTTTCTGCACACCTTCATTGTGTACCACACCATCCAGAAAAGCTGGCAGGGAGAAACCATAAGGTACCCAAACCAGTATTACCAGTACCAGTGATGCGATAACCAGCAGTGTAGCTTTAACGATTTGTACCCAGGTTGTTGCAACCATGCCACCGAATACAACATAGGCCAGCATCAGGATGCCTACACCGATGACCGAGACTTCATAATCAATACCAATCAGCGTTTTGATCAGTACGCCACCCCCAACCATTTGTGCGGTCAGGTAGAAAATTGATACGGTGATGGTGGAAATAGCAGCGACAGTTTTGGTCTTTTTTGGGTCATTGCGGAAAGCCAGAATGTCACCCAGGGTGTATTTGCCAATATTGCGGCAAGGTTCGGCGATAACGAGCAGCACAGTAATGTAGGCTACAAGAAAACCTACTGAATACATGAAGCCATCGTAACCATAAAGAGAAATCAGACCCGCTATACCAAGGAAAGAAGCGGCTGAAAGATAGTCACCTGCAATCGCCCAGCCATTTTGCATGCCGGAAATGCTGCGTCCTGCTGCATAAAACTCGGATGTAGTATGCGTTTTTTTTGCTGCCCAGTAAGTAATGCCAACTGTTAGCGCGATAATTACGCTAAATACGCCGAATGTCATGAACTTGTATTCATCAGCTACTGCACCTTCACCCGCCCAAGTGGCGGTGCTGAACATGGCTAATGCAGCCATGGAAAGCCATTTTTTCAGATTGTCAGTCAAATGCATGATTAGGATCCTATGTTGTGTGCGTCATCAATGATTTCTTGAGCCATGCTGTCAAATTCAGCATTAGCGCGGCGCGAATAAATAACAGCAATGAACCATGCAACCACAAATTCAGAGAGTGCGAAGAGGATGCCAATATTGACTGGTCCCCATACTTTAATCTTGAAAATGTCGGTGTAATAAGCAGCGCCGACAGGTAATAGGAAGTAGTAAATTATAGAAAAAATCATCAGGCTCCACAGAAAAAATGTCTTCTTCCGGTGCAGGGCTTGAAAACGTGGGTCAGCATCAATTGCGCGCCAGTTCATTGCAGGTGTGGTCATTGTGACTCCTTAAGTGTTAGTGAGCTTCGTGCAGAGGTGATGTCGCCTGTTATTGTTATTTTCAGTATTGTATAAGGAATCTTGTCATGACATGTTATTTTTTGCGATACGGCGCTGCCATAAAACATACACAGTGATGGTGATGATGACGGCGATAATCAGGCCGATAATCAGGATATGTAAGTATTCATTGATTAAGCCCATGTTGTCGCCAATGAAATAGCCAATGAGTGTCAGCGTGGTTGCCCATATGCCTGCGCCTAGTAATGTGTATATGGCAAATGCTGCTGGGTTCATGCGGGCGAGTCCTGCGGGAAGGGAAATCAAGTGACGAATGCCGGGAATCAAACGTCCGGTGAAAGTCGAAATTTTGCCATGGCGAGCAAAGAACTCATCGGTTTTGTGGAGTAGTGGTGGGCGCACAAAAAAGTATTTGCCCCAGCGTTCTAAAAAGGGCCGGCCGACCCATAACGCAAATGCGTAGTTAATTGATGCGCCGACCAGGCTGCCTGTCGTCGCAGAAATGATAACCAGCGCCAGATTCATTTTTCCTTGGAATGCTAAATATCCAGCGGGGATGACAACTAGTTCGGAGGGGATAGGGAGAACGGTTGATTCCAGCGCCATCAGGATAAATATGCCTGCATAGCCCCAGCTGTGTACGGTGGCGAGTAGCCAGTTAATCATTTCATGTAGCATGGTATTCCTTAAGCAGTGATGCGTGTTTGCCAGACTTTGGCGGTCATCTTGAGGGAGCGTTCATCAAGTTGAGTGTATTGATGATTATCGATTAGTAGTTTGCCGTTAATCCAGACATGGCTGACTTGTTCGCGCCCTGCACTATAAACCAGCGCAGAGGCAGGGTCAAAAGTAGGTAGGGTGTTGATTTGCGCTAAATCGATTGCGATAAGGTCGGCGTATTTGCCTGGGATGAGTGAACCAATTGTGTCATCCAAGCCTAATGCACGTGCGCCGTTGAGGGTTGCCATTTGCAATGCTTGATGAGCGGGTAATACGGACGCGTTTTGTGCTACGCCTTTGGCCAGAAGTGCTGCCAGGCGCATTTCACTAAACATGTCTAGTTTGTTGTTGCTGGCCACGCCATCCGTACCTATGCCTATATTTAATCCGTTTGCCGACATTGCTGCGACAGGTGCGAAACCGCTGGCAAGTTTAAGATTAGAAGCTGGGCAGTGCGCGATATGACAGCCGTGTTGTGCGAGTAATGCGATTTCTTCTGTGTTCATGTGTACAGCATGCACTGCGATCAGGCTGGGGCTGGTTAGTCCTAATTCATGCAAGCGGGCAAGGGGCCGTTGTTTGTACTGCGCTAAACTTTGGGTGATTTCATCTGTAGTTTCGTGCAGGTGAACGTGTATGGGTAAATCAAGTTGATTAGCCAGGGTATTGATTTTTGCAAATGTACTGTCGCTAACCGTATAGGGTGCGTGTGGTGCAAGCGTGAAGCTCAGCAGTGATTCATGCTGCCAATGATCGCGCATAGCGCAACCTTTGGCCAGATAGTCGTCAGCATCACTCGCATAGGCAGTCGGGAATTCTATTACCACCATCCCCATCGCCGCGCGCATCCCTGAGTTAACTGCGGCTTCTGCAACGGCTTCAGGGAAAAAATACATATCGTTAAAGCAGGTTGTGCCGCCTTTGAGCATCTCTGCGCATGCCAGTCGCGCACCATCACGTACAAATTCGGTAGAGACATGGCGAGCCTCGGCTGGCCAGATATGTCCTTTTAGCCATTCCATCAGCGGCAAGTCATCAGCATAGCCACGTAATAACGTCATTGCCGCATGCGTGTGTAAATTGACCAGACCTGGCATGAGTACATGGTCGGTAAGTTGATGGTAATTATCTGCAACAAATTGCTGCCGAGCTTCGCTAGTTGGCAGGATAGCAACTATTCGCCCACCATCAATCGCAATGCTGTGGTCATGCAATACAGTGTTGGCAGGTTCAATAGGGATAATCCAGCGGGCAGTGATAAGCGTGTCGATGGCGGTTGGGTTAGGCATAAAATCAGCGGTACAGGGGAGATAGCCTCACTATAATTGACGTTAAGACAGGCGACAAGTACTCAGCTGTTTCAATGCGCCCCTCGACCGTGCTAGAATCACGGGATTATTCGTTCCTATAAAAATCATTACGCAATGGAATCATTCGCTAAAGAAACGCTACCCGTCAGCCTTGAAGATGAAATGCGCCGTTCCTATCTCGATTACGCGATGAGCGTGATTGTGGGGCGTGCCTTACCTGATGTTCGTGATGGTTTGAAACCCGTGCATAGACGCGTGTTGTTCGCAATGCATGAGTTGTCTAACGATTGGAATAAAGCTTATAAAAAATCGGCGCGTATCGTCGGTGACGTGATCGGTAAATATCACCCACACGGCGATACCGCTGTGTATGACACCATCGTTCGTATGGCACAGGATTTCTCTTTGCGTTATCCGTTGGTCGACGGTCAGGGTAACTTTGGTTCGGTGGACGGCGATAATGCGGCAGCAATGCGTTATACCGAAATCCGTATGTCCAAGATTGCGCACGAGTTGTTGGCGGATCTGGATAAGGAAACGGTGGATTTCGGTCCTAACTATGACGGTTCCGAACATGAGCCGCTGATATTCCCTGCGAAAATTCCTAACCTGTTAATTAATGGTTCATCGGGTATTGCGGTGGGTATGGCAACGAATATCCCTCCACATAACTTATCTGATGTATGTGATGCCTGTTTAACCTTGCTGCATGAACCAGACACGGATATTGAGGCTTTGATTGATATCGTTAAGGCGCCTGATTTCCCTACCGCAGGTATAATCTATGGTCTGACGGGTGTACGTGATGGCTATCGTACTGGCCGTGGCCGAGTGGTGATTCGTTCCCGTACTCACTTTGAAGATATGGACAAGCAAGGTAATCGCCAGGCGATTATTGTTGATGAGCTGCCATACCAGGTTAATAAAGCCAATTTGCTGATTAAAATTGGTGAGCTGGTACGCGAGAAAAAAATCGAAGGTATTTCTGATCTGCGTGATGAATCCGATAAATCGGGTATGCGCATGGTTATCGAGCTTAAACGCGGTGAAGTAGCTGAGGTGGTGTTAAATAACCTCTACAAACAGACTCAACTGCAAGACAGTTTTGGTATGAACATGGTGGCACTGGTGGATAACCAGCCGCGCTTGCTTAACCTTAAACAAATGTTGTCGGCTTTCTTGCGCCATCGTCGTGAAGTGGTGACGCGTCGTACCGTATTCGAACTGAAAAAGGCACGCGAACGTGGTCATATTTTAGAAGGTCTGGCGGTTGCGCTGTCTAACGTGGACGACATTATCGCGCTGATTAAAGCTGCGCCTACGCCAGCAGTGGCGAAAGAAAGTCTGATGGGTCAGACTTGGCGCTCGCAGTTGGTTGAGGAAATGCTGTCACGCGCGGTTGCCGATGTGAATGCATTCCGTCCTGAAGGTTTGGCTGTAGAGTTTGGCTTCTCGGATTCTGGTTATCGTTTGTCAGATGCGCAAGCACAAGCGATATTAGAGCTACGCTTGCAGCGTTTGACTGGGCTGGAACAAGATAAAATACTTAACGAATACAAGGAAGTGGTCGCCAAGATCGCTGATTTGCTGGATATTCTGGCGCGTCCAGAGCGGGTGACAGCGATTATTAACGACGAAATCAACTTGGTAAAACAGCAGTTCGGAGACAAACGTCGTTCTGAAATTGTTGCCTTCGCCCAAGACTTGAGCCGTGAGGATTTGATTACGCCACAAGACATGGTGGTGACATTGTCACACGGCGGTTACATGAAATCGCAACCGCTAGATGACTATCGTGCGCAAAAACGCGGCGGTCGTGGTAAGTCCGCAGCACCTACCAAAGATGATGACTTTATCGAACGCCTGTTCATTGCGAATAGCCATGATTACATCTTGTGCTTCTCTAACTTTGGCCGCGTGTATTGGGTTAAAGTTTACGAAGTGCCACAAGGTAGCCGTATTTCACGTGGCAAGCCAATAGTGAACTTGCTGTCTATGTCTGAAGGTGAAAAGATTAACGCTATCTTGCCAGTTAAAGCGTTTGTTGATAATCGTTACATCTTTATGGCAACTGCGTATGGCGTAGTGAAGAAAACTGCTTTGTCTGAATTCGGTAACCCACGTCGCGCAGGTATTATTGCGGTAGGCCTGGATGAGGGCGATTATCTGGTCGGTGTCGATATTACCGAGGGCAGCCATGATGTAATGTTGTTCTCCGATGGTGGTAAAGCGGTACGTTTTGACGAGAACGATGTGCGTTCTATGGGCCGTGGTGCTCGTGGTGTCCGTGGCATGAAACTGGCACCAGGGCAAAAAGTGATTTCTCTGCTGGTTGCTGAAAATGAGCAGCAATCCGTGCTGACGGCGACTGAAAACGGCTATGGTAAACGTACCAATATTGCTGAATACACACGTCATGGTCGTGGTACGCAAGGTATGATCGCTATTCAAACCACTAAGCGTAATGGTCGTGTGGTGGCAGCAACCCTGGTTGATCCTGATGATGAAATCATGCTGATTACCGACGGTGGCGTATTGATCCGTACCCGTGTCAAGGAAATGCGCGAAATGGGTCGTGCAACTCAAGGTGTAACCTTGATTAACCTCGATGACGGTCAAAAACTCATCGGCGTAGAGCGCGTAATGGAACGTGAAGACGATGATGCGTTGCCTGAAGTTGATCCTAATGGTCAGCTGGATTTGTAATCTATTGTATTAACATTCACTGAGGAAAGTGATGAGCACTATTTATAATTTCAGCGCAGGACCCGCAGTATTGCCCAAGTCCGTGTTGGAACAGGCGCGGGATGAAATGCTGGATTGGCATGGCTCAGGTATGTCCATCATGGAAATGAGCCATCGCGGTAAAGAGTTCACTGCAATCGCGCATCAAGCTGAATCTGATTTGCGTGAGCTGTTAACGATACCTGCAAATTATAAGGTGCTGTTTCTACAAGGTGGGGCAACGGCGCAATTTGCCATGGTTCCCATGAATTTGTTGCGTGGCAAAGTCGGTGCTGATTATATCGACACGGGTATATGGTCGGAAAAGGCGATCAAGGAAGCGCGACGTTATGCGCAGGTCAATGTGGCTGCCAGTAGTGCTGACAAGGCTTACACTTATGCACCCGCACAAGCCGTTTGGCGACTGGATAGTAATGCTGCATACGTACATTACACGCCGAATGAAACCATAGGCGGGGTAGAATTCCACTGGACGCCTGAAGTGGGCGATGTGCCGTTAGTGGCTGATATGTCGTCCAACATTTTATCCAAGCCTATAGATGTCAGTCGCTTTGGAGTGATATACGCTGGCGCACAGAAAAATATTGGTCCTGCAGGTTTGACCATCGCCATCGTGCGTGAAGATCTAATGGGTGATGCGATGCCGCGTACGCCGACTTTATATGATTATAAAGTGCAGGCTGATCACGGTTCTATGTATAACACACCACCGACTTATGCAATGTATATTGCGGGTCTGGTGTTTCAGTTGTTAAAACGCGAGGGCGGTTTGGCAGCAATGGAACAGCGTAATATTGCCAAAGCCAAATTACTATATGATTATTTGGACGCCAGCGATTTTTATCATAATCCTGTTGCACCTGAAAACCGTTCGCGCATGAATGTACCGTTTACCTTGAGTAATCCCGCATTAGATACGGCTTTCTTGCAGGGCGCCCAGCAGCAAGGTTTGTTGCAGTTGAAGGGTCATGCGTTAGTGGGTGGGATGCGTGCTTCTATTTACAATGCAATGCCGCTGGAAGGCGTGCAAGCGTTAGTCAATTACATGCAAGATTTTGTGAAGAAACAGGGCTGATATGGCAGAAGATATACAAGCTATACGCATGCAGATTGATGCAATTGATGAACAGGTGCTTGCACTGATTAATCAACGTGCGCAGCATGCGCAAACTATCGGCCGTCTGAAAAATGGTACGGTATACCGTCCAGAGCGTGAAGCACAGGTCCTGCGTCGGATTAAAGATTTGAATACAGGACCATTGGCAGATGAAACTGCTGCGCGTTTATTCCGGGAAATCATGTCGGCATGCTTGGCATTAGAGAAGCCTTTGTCTGTGGCCTATTTAGGTCCGCAAGGTACATTTAGTCAAGCTGCAGCGGTTAAGCAGTTTGGTCATGCCGCGAGCACAATGCCATGTGCTTCGATAGATGAAGTGTTCCGTGCAGTGAATGCAGGTGCCGCGGATTATGGCATCGTACCGGTTGAAAACTCTACCGAAGGTGCGGTGAATCGCACGCTGGATTTGTTGCAAGACACCCCGCTTAAAATTTGTGGTGAAGTCGATTTGCGTATCCATCATTATTTGTTGCGTAAAATAGCGGGCCTGGATGATGTGAAAGTGGTTTATTCACATGGACAATCACTAGCGCAATGTCATGAGTGGCTCAATCGGCATCTGCCTGGCGTACCCAGAGTACAGGTTGCCAGTAACGCTGAGGCAGCGCAGATGGCTGCAGCGGATGAGTCAGCATTAGCCATAGCTGGTGATTTGGCGGCCGAAATTTATGATTTGCAGTGCCTGTTTGAGCACATCGAAGACGAACCCGATAATACGACCCGTTTTTTGGTGTTGGGTTTACATGATGCAGGCGTATCTGGGCACGATAAGACCTCGCTGTTAATGTCTGCACGGAATCTGCCTGGTGCAATTTTGGAACTTCTGCAGCCGTTTGCGCGTCATGGTGTTTCATTGACTAAACTGGAGTCGCGCCCGGCGCGCTCTGGCTTGTGGGAGTACGTGTTTTTTGTCGATGTGGAAGGGCACAGGGATGACCCCGCAGTCGCTGCTGCATTGCATGACTTAAAAGACAAGGCTGCTTTATTGAAATTATTGGGTTCTTACCCTATTGGTGTTTTGTAATGATGAATGTATGTGACTTGGCGCCTGATTACATCCGTGCCATTGCCCCTTACCAGCCGGGTAAGCCAATTGATGAATTGGCGCGTGAATTAGGTTTGGATGCGTCACGTATCGTGAAGTTGGCGTCTAACGAAAATCCATTGGGCGCAAGTCCAAAAGCCTTGTTTGCTATTGATGCTGCGATGGATACTCTGGCGCGTTATCCTGATGGCAGCGGTTTTGATTTGAAAGCGGCTCTAGCTGCGAAGTTGAATGTGGATACGGCACAAATTGTGTTGGGAAATGGTTCCAACGATGTGCTGGAAATGGCGGCGCGGGCATTTTTGTCACCTGCGACTTCAGCGGTTTTTTCTGAGCATGCGTTTGCCGTTTATCCATTGGCGACGCTGGCAGTTGGCGCAACTGGGATTGCCGCGCCCGCACGCGATTACGGGCATGATTTGGCTGCAATGTTAGCAGCGATACGTGCTGATACACGCATGGTATTTATAGCTAATCCGAATAATCCTACTGGTACATTGCTAAGTAATGCCGATATTCTGGCGTTTTTAGAACAGGTGCCAAGCCAGGTAGTTGTCGTGCTGGATGAGGCGTATGGCGAATATTTGCCGTCAGAGCTACAATCGGATGCATTGACTTGGTTAGCACGCTTTCCTAATTTGATCGTGACCCGTACTTTTTCTAAAGCCTATGGCTTGGCGGGTTTGCGTGTGGGTTATGCGTTAGCAAGTGCAGCGGTGGCAGATATGCTAAACCGTGTGCGTCAACCGTTTAACGTAAACAGTTTAGCGCTGGTTGCTGCAACTGCGGCGCTGAATGATGATGAGTTTATTGCACGTAGTTATGCGCTAAATCAACTCGGTATGCGCCAATTGACACAAGGCTTACGTTTGCTGGGTATAGACTATATTCCATCGTATGCCAATTTCTTGGCGATACGCATAGGCAATGCGACAGCGATGTACCGACGCTTACTCGAACACGGCGTTATCGTAAGACCCATAGGCAACTATGCCATGCCAGAATATTTGCGTGTCAGCATAGGGCTGGCAGCAGAGAACAACCAATTTTTACAAGCGTTAGAAGACGCTATTAAGGACTAAATATGATAATCGTAATGAGCCCAGGTGCAACCGAACAACACATAGATGGCGTTGTGAAAAAAATCAAGGAATACGGCTGCGAAGCGAATATTTCGCGTGGTGTAGAGCGCACCATTATTGGTGCGATAGGTGATGAGCGCGCGATAGATCAAGAGCTTATCGATGCATTGCCAGGCGTGGAACAATCCATGCATGTGGTTAAACCTTACAAAATCGTTGCGCGTGAATGGCATAAAGAAAACACTATAGTCGATATTAAAGGCGTGCCATTAGGCGGCAATACAGTACAGGTAATTGCTGGACCATGTTCTGTTGAAACGCAGCAACAAATGGATGATTCTGCAAAGTATGTTAAAGAGGCAGGTTGTCGCTTAATGCGTGGTGGTGCGTTCAAGCCACGCACCAGTCCTTATTCATTCCAGGGTAAGGGTGTAGAAGGTCTGGAAATGTTCCGTAAAGCGGCTGATGCACAGGGCTTGCCTATCGTTACCGAGTTAATGGACGTGCGTATGCTGGATACGTTCATGGAATGGGACGTGGATGTCATTCAGATCGGCACACGTAACATGCAAAACTTTGATTTGCTAAAAGAAGTCGGGCGCGTTAAAAAGCCTGTCATTTTGAAACGCGGCATGTCCGCAACTATTTCAGAATGGCTGATGGCTGCGGAATACATCGCAGCAGCAGGTAACCACAATATTATTTTCTGTGAACGTGGTATTCGTACCTTTGAAACATACTACCGCAATGTGCTGGATGTCACTGCGATACCAGTATTGAAAAAAGAAACACATTTACCTGTTATTGTTGACCCATCTCATGCTGGTGGTAAAGCCTGGATGGTGCCTGCACTGTCTCGCGCAGCAATTGCCGCGGGTGCTGATGGTCTGCTGGTGGAAATGCACCCAACACCTTGTGAGGCATGGTGTGATGCTGATCAGGCGTTAACGCCTGGTGAGTTAAAAACACTGATGGCTGAACTGGGTGGTATTGCGAAGATTTTAGGGCGCGATATTTAAGGTTTAGTGTAAAGTTGTTTAGATGAAATTAAATGGGCTGCTATTTGGCAGCCTGTTTTTTTGGTGAGGCTTCATGACACAAATTCTATATAAAAAACTTGCTGTTTTCGGTGTTGGACTCATCGGTGGTTCGTTGGCACTGGCTTTGAAACAGGCTGGCGTGGTAGGTGAGATTGTAGGCGTAGGACGTAGTCATACCAACCTCGAACAGGCACTGGCTTTAGGTATTATTGATCGCATTGCACTGGATGCAGTCGACGCCGTACATGATGCTGATGTCGTGGTGTTGGCAGTGCCCGTGGGGCAGATGGCGGTGATTATGCAGGTTATTGCACCGCATTTGCCTGCACATACTATTGTTACTGATGCAGGCAGTACCAAGCAGGATGTAGTGGCGTTGATGCAGCAATATTTGCCACAGCAATTAAGTCGCTGCGTACCTGCGCATCCGATTGCAGGTGCAGAATTAAGTGGCGCGACGGCAGCGCGGGCAGATTTGTATCAAGGTAAGAACCTTGTCTTGACTGCCCTGCCAGAGACTACAGATGAAGCGGTGCAGCGTGTGCGCAAGATGTGGCAGTTGTGTGGTGCAAAAGTCAGCACCATGCACGCGGCCGAGCACGATGCGATTTTTGCGACGGTGAGTCATTTACCGCATTTATTGGCGTATGCGCTGGTTGATATGATAGTTCAGCGAGATAACGCTGATGTGCTGTTTAATTTTGCCGCCAGTGGTTTCCGTGATTTCACGCGCATTGCCGCCAGTAGCCCTGAAATGTGGCGGGATATTGCACTGGCAAATCAAGTTGCGCTCATCGCTGAGCTAGATGCTTATCAAGCGAAATTGAATCAGTTGCGTGATGCTTTGGCGTCTGGCAATGGTGAGATTCTGACCGAAATTTTCGGTCGTGCACAGGCAGCTCGACAGGCATGGCAAGCACGGTTGGTCTAGGTTTTTTGATGAAGCTATTCCGTGTTAAATTACCTGAATAGATAAGACAGTTAAATAATTTACAACACCACATATTCGTTTCAACTTCTGGTATTTGGCTTGCTTGTCATTATTGGTGCATTTTCTGGTTTGTGCACTATTTAGGTGCTTAACCACTGATATTGATTTATTACGGGTAGCAGTAATCGTTTGATATTAATGCGTTAAATTTTTGGCACATAATTTGCTATATAGTTTACAGAGAGGTGCGGTTGTTACTGCAGCCTTTGTCACTAGGGCATCTAGGGTTCCGATCCCAGCAATGGGGTGTCTGGTCCGAGAGTTGTCCGGTCTCAGATAACTGAGATTCCACGGAGGGATAAAAGCCCGGGAGGTTGCGATCAGTTTTCGCTTCAGCCTCTCGCTATTTTAACTTTCAAGGAGTCGCAGTTATGTCATTACAACGCTGGTTCGGCCACATGCTGAGCGTATTTCCTCTGCCGTTAATCAAGCGCTAGGGGTTGATATGTCAGCGACTAAGCGAAATTCCTCATTAACATCAGTACGCAAGCGCAAGTTGTGGACCATTCGTGGCCATTTGAACCACAGAGAATTCCTGTTTTTCGCTGCAGTAGGCATGATCGTGCCATTCATTGGCTGGTGGTTAATGGCCAATAGCGGAATAATGGATAAGGTATTTCTACCTAGTCCCATGGATGTGCTGACACGGATTTATCACTGGTATGAAGATGATGACCTGATGGGTGATGCCTGGATCAGTATCTATCGCGTCACCGTTGGCTTCCTGATGTCCGCAATTCTCGCCGTGCCACTGGGAGTAATGATAGGCACTTATCGTCCCATGCAAGCACTGTTCGAGCCATTGACAGATTTTATTCGTTATATGCCTGCGGTCGCATTCATTCCCTTGGTCATGTTGTGGGTAGGTATAGATGAAGGTTCGAAAATCGCCATTATCTGGATAGGTACGTTTTTCCAGATGGTATTGATGGTCGCTGAAGATATCCGTCGTGTGCCGATGGCACAAATTGAAGCTGCCCAGACTATGGGTGCTGGCAGTGAAGAGATCGTGGCGATGGTGATACTGCAGTCTGCCAAGCCAGCTTTGCTCGATACCATGCGCATTACCATGGGCTGGGCCTGGACTTATCTGGTGGTGGCGGAAATGGTGGCTGCGAACTCGGGACTGGGTTACGCCATCCTTAAAGCGCAACGCTTTCTGCAAACTGACAAAATTTTCGCGGGCATTATTCTGATTGGACTGATTGGTCTGATCATGGATCAATTGTTCCGCCTTGCGCATCGTAAGAGCTTCCCCTGGCTGTATAACAAATAGGTGCATCTCATGGATAACAAAATACAAATCAATTCAGCAGGTAAGATTTTTACCACGGACAAGCAGGATGTAGTGGCGTTGCAAGACGTTAATTTGTCCGTTGGTGCCAATGAGTTCATTACCTTTGTCGGCGCATCAGGCTGCGGCAAATCCACCTTGTTACGTTGTATCGGTGGCTTGGAAACGCTTAGTTCAGGCGAAATCACCGTGAATGGTTGCGCAGTGCAGGGCCCGGGTGTGGACAGGGCGATGGTATTTCAGAATTACAGCCTGTATCCGTGGCTATCTGTGGTCGATAACATCAAATTTAGCCGCCGTTTGAAAGTAAATCGTGAAGGGGCGACTTCTGCTGAAGTTGAAGTGGCGTCAGGTCGCGCTGATGCACTGCTGTCGCTGATGGGCTTGGCGCACGCTGCCAAGGCTTATCCTAATCAGCTTTCTGGCGGCATGCAGCAACGTGTAGCAATAGCGCGTGCCTTATTGCCTAAGCCGGAGATTTTGCTGATGGATGAGCCATTTGGCGCGCTGGATGCACAGACGCGGGAAGTCATGCACGATCTGATCCTGCATCTGTTCAACCTGGAAAAGACCACCATCGTGTTCGTGACTCACGATGTGGAAGAAGCTATTTATCTGGGGCAACGTGTCGTGCTGATGGCGCCGCGCCCAGGGCGTATTGATACCATTTACGAAGTGCCACTGCCGGATAAGCGCAATCAGGAGATGAAACTGTCACCAGAATTTATTGCGTTGAAAAAAGAAATTCTGACCCGCATTCGGGAAACGTCCGGCATGCATACGGATCAGGATTTGCTGGAGCGCATGACCCGGCAAGCCGAAGATAGCGAAGCGGTTTAGATTTGAGTGTTAACTTTAGCATAAGAGGATAAAACTATGAAAGCAATGACAACAGCATTCAACCCCGATAGTGTGATGTGGGAAGAAGTCATTCCTGGCGGCGCACATTGGTCATTCAATGTGAAGCGCGGTACTACTTTGCGCGTGACCGATATTGAAGGTGGCGCCAATCTGTCAGTGTTGTTTTACAACCAGGATGAAAAACTGGAGCGCTATAACATGGCCGATACGCTCAAGGCGCAACATACCGCGCACCTGACCAAGGGCTTTGTGTGTTACTCGGACATGGGCCGCGTGCTGTGTTCCATCACCGAGGATAGCTGTGGCTGGCATGACACCGTATGCGGCATGACGGACGCTGCTCAGGTATTGGCCAAATACGGCGAAGCGCGTTACCAGACCCACTTGAATGCGATGTATCGCAATGGCCGTGACAGCTTTTTAATCGAGCTCGGCAAGTGGGGCCTGGGCAAGCGTGACATTGTGGCAAATATCAATCTGTTCAGTAAAGTCAGTGCTGATGACGCGGGTAACTTGACGTTCGTGCCTGATAACTCGGTAGCAGGGGACTTTATTGATCTGCGCTTTGAAATGGATACGCTGGTTGTACTTGCCGCTACCCAGCACCCACTGGATCCGAATCCACAATATCAGCCTAAGCCGGTAAAGCTCACTGCATGGCATTCTGAATTGCCTGGTGCTGATGATTATTGCCGCAATTTCCGTCCGGAAAACCAGCGCGGTTTCTATAACACTGAATTGTTGTACCGTTGAGAGGGAGTCTAAGATGGCTATCGTAGAAAGTAAATTTGATCCTAAAGACGCGGTGTACGACGAAATCGTGCCTGCAGGCGAACCATGGTTGCATGAGGTCAAAAAAGGGCAAACATTTCGTATCCTTGATCTGGAAGGTAATCAGGCAGTTGATACATTGTTCTATAACGCACATGAGTCCACTGACCGTTACAGCGCGGTTGATACCATACGCGCGCAGGGCAATCTCTATCTGACCGCTGGCTCCAAGTTATTGTCCAGTGAGGGTAACGTGCTGGTAACCATTACTGCGGATACCTGTGGTCGCCACGACACGCTGGGTGGTGCTTGCGCAGCAGAAAGTAATAGCGTGCGCTATGAAACTGGCAAGAAGTTCATGCACAGCTGCCGTGACAGCTTTTTGCATGCACTGGGCCACTGTGATTGCCATATGGATAAGCGTGACCTGACCAGCAACGTCAACTTTTTTATGAACGTGCCCGTGACCCCAGAAGGCAAGCTGACGTTTGAAGATGGTATTTCCGCTCCAGGTAAATACGTGGAAATGCAAGCCGAGATGGATGTGATGGTGCTGATTTCTAACTGCCCGCAGTTGAATAACCCATGTAATGGCTATAACCCTACACCAGTTCAGTTGCTGATCTGGAATTGAGATGGCTGCAGGACGACCTGCAATAACAAAAATAATGATGGGACGACCCGTCATGGAAATGGGAAAAAGATCATGTTTGATAAAGTACTGATAGCCAATCGCGGTGCCATTGCCTGCCGTATCATCCGCACTTTGAAAAAGCTGGGGATACGCTCGGTCGCCGTTTATTCGGAAGCCGATGCTCATTCATTGCATGTGGCGCAAGCGGATGAAGCCGTGTGTATAGGACCCGCGCCAGCTGCTGAGAGTTACCTGCTCGCTGACAAGATATTGGAAGTCGCCAAACAGACAGGCGCACAAGCTATCCATCCTGGTTATGGTTTCTTGTCTGAAAACGCTGCTTTTGCCGAATCATGTGCAGCATCGGGTGTGGTTTTTATCGGCCCGACACCAGATCAGATGCGGCGTTTTGGTCTCAAGCATACGGCCCGAGAAATCGCCGAGCAGAATCAGGTGCCGTTGCTACCAGGCAGCGGACTGCTGGCTGATGCGGGTCATGCACAAGCCGAAGCAGCGCGCATAGGTTACCCCGTCATGCTTAAAAGTACCGCAGGTGGTGGCGGTATCGGCATGCGCCTGATCTGGAGTGCAGATGAGCTGGTAGAAGCATTTCAGTCGGTAGCGCGTCTTGCTAGTGCTAACTTCAAGGACGCGGGCATCTATCTGGAAAAATACGTCGAACAGGCACGCCATATCGAAGTGCAGATATTCGGCGATGGCAAGGGCAATGTGGTTGCACTGGGCGAGCGCGATTGCTCGGTACAACGTCGCAACCAGAAAGTGATAGAAGAAACCCCGGCACCAGGTCTGACGGATGCACAACGTGCGCGTTTGCTGGCAACGGCGGTACAACTGGGCAAGGCGGTCAGTTATCAGTCTGCGGGTACGGTTGAGTTTGTTTATGATGCGCAGAATGGTGAATTTTACTTCCTCGAAGTGAATACACGTCTGCAGGTAGAGCATGGTGTTACCGAGCAGGTAACGGGTATAGATCTGGTGGAATGGATGGTACGTCAGGCTGCGGATGATCTGCCAGCACTGGACAGCATGACCATCACCCCCCGTGGCGCGTCTATCCAGGTGCGCTTGTATGCCGAAGACCCAGGCAAGAATTTTCAGCCATCCAGCGGCGTGCTGACGGAAGCAGTTTTCCCAGACAGCGCCCGTGTTGACACTTGGGTAGAGCGGGGAAGCACGATACCACCGTTCTATGATCCGATGGTGGCAAAAATCATCGTCACTGCTGATGATAGAGCACAGGCGATTGCCAAGATGCAAGGCGCGCTGGATGACACTCGTATAGCGGGTATTGAATGCAATCTGGATTACCTGCGTCAGATTATCCGTGATCATGTGTTTGTTGAAGGTAAACAGACCACGCGCTACCTGAATGCATTGCATTATCTGGCTGCGACTATCGATGTGCTGGAGCCCGGCGTGCAGAGCAGTATTCAGGATTATCCTGGGCGCCAGGGTTACTGGGACGTGGGCGTGCCGCCTTCAGGGCCGATGGACGCGCTGGCATTCCGTTTGGGTAACCGCTTGCTCGGCAATACGGATAATGCCGCCGGCTTGGAATTGACGGTGGCTGGTCCGACACTGCGCTTTAACCGTGACAGCGTGATAGCGCTGACGGGTGCAGCTATGACTGCGGAACTGGATGGCATGGCGCTGTCATTCTGGCGCGCGCTGCCAGTAAAGGCCGGTAGCGTGTTGCGTCTGGGCAGCATACAGGGCGACGGCTGTCGTAGTTATCTGACCGTGGGGGGTGGTTTTGACGTGCCGGATTATCTGGGTAGTAAATCGACATTTACTCTGGGGCAGTTCGGCGGGCATGCAGGCCGTACATTAAGGGTAGGCGATGTGTTGCATCTGGGGGCTGCGCCAGTTGCTGCGCAAGCGGAGGTAGTACTGGATACCGCATTGGTGCCTGAGTATCACAGCCATTGGGACATCGGCGTGCTTTACGGTCCACATGGCGCACCGGATTTCTTTACTGATGCTGATATCGATATGTTCTTTTCCACCGACTGGGAAGTGCATTACAACTCCAGTCGTACCGGCGTGCGCCTGATCGGACCCAAACCACAATGGGCACGGACCGATGGCGGCGAGGCGGGCTTGCATCCTTCCAATATACACGATAATGCTTATGCTATTGGCGCGGTGGACTTTACGGGCGATATGCCAGTCATACTGGGGCCTGATGGCCCTAGTCTGGGTGGTTTTGTCTGCCCGGCAACCATCGTGCAGGCTGAATTGTGGAAAATGGGGCAGTTGCGTCCAGGCAATACCGTGCGCTTCAAGCGTATTGGACTGGATGAGGCTATGCAGCGTGAGCTGGCTCAGGACTCTGCTATCAAGACACTGGCAGCGACAGTAACAGCTGATGCTGATACTGCCGGCATGGCAACATCTACGCCAGTATTGCATCGTGTTGAAGAACAGGACGGCCAGGTTGCTGTGACCTATCGTCCTGCTGGTGACAAATACCTGCTGGTGGAATACGGTCCACTGGTGCTGGACATCAATCTGCGCTTCCGCGTGCACGCGCTGATGACCTGGCTGCAACAGAAGAATGTGCCTGGCATCATTGATCTGACTCCAGGAATTCGTTCGCTGCAGGTGCATTACAACAATCAGGTACTGCCACTGCCAAAATTGATGACTGCTCTGACCGAGGCGGAGTCTGCACTGGCTAATATCGAAGATCTGGTCGTGCCTGCGCGTATCGTGCATTTGCCATTGTCGTGGGATGACCCGTCCACTCGTCTGGCCATTGAAAAGTACATGCAGTCGGTGCGTAAGGATGCGCCATGGTGCCCAAGCAATATCGAGTTTATTCAGCGTATGAACGGGCTGGACAGCATCGAGCAGGTGAAAGAAATCGTATTCAATGCCAGCTATCTGGTGATGGGTCTGGGTGACGTCTATCTGGGCGCGCCAGTCGCCACGCCGCTGGATCCACGGCACAGGCTGGTGACCACCAAGTACAACCCAGCACGTACCTGGACACCGGAGAATGCGGTCGGCATCGGTGGCGCCTACATGTGCGTGTATGGCATGGAAGGCCCCGGCGGCTATCAGTTTGTCGGTCGCACCATACAGATGTGGAACCGTTATAAGCAGACTGCTGATTTCATCGACGGCAAGCCATGGCTGCTGCGTTTCTTTGACCAGATCCGTTTTTATCCAGTATCAGAAGATGAATTACTGAAACTGCGTGAAGATTTTGTCGCCGGTACGTTCAAGCTCAAGGTGGAAGAAACGACATTCAGCCTGCGCGAATACAACACATTCTTGCAAGATAACGATGCCGATATCGCTGCGTTTCGGGAAAAGCAGCAGATCGCTTTCAATGCAGAGCGTGAGCGCTGGAAGGCAAACGGTCAGGCCGATTATGCCTCTGATGCCACTGTTGCTGAAGCGTCAACCGATAGCGAACTTGATTTGCCGCCTAACAGCCGTGCTGTAGCAGGCCATGTGGCTGGGAATATCTGGAAGATAGAAGTAGCCGAGGGCGATATGGTTGAGGCAGGCGACACCTTGCTGATTATCGAATCCATGAAGATGGAAATCAACGTGGTTGCACCATCTGCTGGCAAAGTAATACGCCTGTACTGTCGTGAAGGTAGTCAGATATCGGCAGGTCAAGACTTACTGGTGATACAGGGGGAATAATATGGAAAATTTGAGTCTGGATATTGCTAATCTGCGCGCGCTTTATAGCAGTGGTGCGTTGACACCGCGTGCTCTGATCGACGTGGTGCAGGCACGTACTGCCGGGAATAATGAAGACCATGCCTGGATCTATCAGCTTTCGGCAGAGCAGCTATACGCTTATGCAGATGCACTGGCCGATAAGGATCCCGCACAGTTGCCGCTGTATGGCATACCGTTCGCGATCAAGGATAATATTGATCTGGCAGGCGTGCCGACCACAGCGGCGTGTCCGGAATTTGCCTATACGCCTGAGCAAAGTGCCGCAGTCGTGCAACGGTTGATTGATGCTGGTGCTATTCCTATTGGAAAAACCAATCTGGATCAGTTTGCAACTGGGCTTAATGGTACCCGATCGCCTTACGGCGCCTGTCGTAATGCGTTTGATCCGGAATATATCTCTGGCGGTTCCAGTGCTGGTTCAGCAGTTTCCGTTGCTAAAGGCTGGGTCAGTTTCAGTCTGGGAACTGATACCGCCGGCTCAGGACGAGTGCCTGCAGCATTCAATAATCTGGTCGGGCATAAACCTACCTGTGGCTGGCTATCGACGACTGGGATGTTGCCAGCTTGCCGTTCGCTGGATGTGGTATCTGTATTTGCGCTGACTGCAGAAGATGCGGAAAGAGTAGTAGCGGCTGCAGCCAGTGCCGATGAAACCGATATTTATTCACGCAAAGTTGAAGCGCATGGTTTCGATTTTGGCAGGGCAGCAACATTTCATTTCGGTGTGCCGCGCGCAGAACAGTTGCGGTTTTTCGGTAATACCGAAGCCGAACGGCTGTTTGGTGAAGCAGTGGCGCGATTGCAGGCTTTGGGTGGGCAGGCGGTAGAGATTGATCTGGATCCTTTTCTGGAAGCGGCGCGATTGCTATACGATGGCCCATGGGTGGCGGAGCGCTATGTAGCACTCAAGGATTTCTTTGATGCACATGCCGACAAAGTGTTTCCACCCGTGCGAGAAATCATCGGCGGTGCAGCACGCTATTCCGCAGCGGATGCTTTTGCCGGCCAATACCGTTTGCGTGAACTGAAGCAGCAGGCTAATAAGGTTTGGGACGTAGTGGACTGTCTGATAACGCCGACGGCAGGAACGATATACACCATCGCTGAGATGCAGGCCGACCCGATCAAGTTAAACTCAAATCTTGGTTATTACACCAACTTCATGAATCTGTTTGATTATGTTGCGGTGTCAGTGCCTGCCGGATTCCAGCAGGATGGTCTGCCATTTGGCGTAACACTGGTCGCACCTGCCCATCAGGATGCGCCATTGCTGCATCTGGCAGCGCGTTGCCAGCGGGCAGTGGCAACGCCGTTAGGGGCAACTGGCATCGCTCAGCCAGTACCTGCAGAATTACCAGCGTTATTGCCATCGGGACAGATACGCGTTGCCGTATGTGGTGCACATTTATCCGGCTTACCGTTGAACTGGCAGCTCACTCAGCGTGGCGCACGATTGGTGCAGACTACGACCAGTTCACCAGACTACAAATTCTATGCGTTACCTGGCGGACCTCCATATCGTCCTGGCATGGTACGCGTCAAACCGGGCGAGCAGGGTGGCGCAATTGCTGTTGAGGTATGGGAAATGCCTGCACGCGAATTCGGTTCATTTGTCGCTGGGATACCTGCGCCATTAGGCATAGGTACGATTACGCTGGCGAATGGCGAATCAGTATTAAGCTTTGTCTGCGAAAGTTATGCGGTAGTGGATGCAGTGGATATTACTCATTTGGGTAACTGGCGCGAGTATCTGAATACAAAATAAATGTTGCCGTGCTGCATATGCGGTTCTTACTTTAAGTTGCGAAAGGGAGCGAAACAATGACTGTACTTACTCAGCCGGCAAATATTGGCTATGATGTTGAAGCATTGGCTGCTGCTGGCGTGGAATTCATGCTGGCCAGCTATGTGGATATCCATGGCGTATCCAAATCCAAAATGGTACCGATCGCTCATTACAAGCGCATGATGTCTGGTTCCGAGTTATGCACGGGTGCAGCGCTGGAAGGTGTGCCGCAGGATGTCAGTGATGAGGAAGTTGCTTCTCATCCTGATCCTGCTTCGTGCAAAATTCTGCCGTGGGATAAGGAAATTGCCTGGTTTGCCAGTGACTTATGGACGAAAGGTAAACCATTCTCGGCGTGTAGTCGCACCATACTTAAAAATGTAGTGGCCAAGGCAGATGCCATGGGCTATCGCATGAATCTCGGCATGGAAGCTGAATTTTTTGTGCTGAAAGATGACCCGGATGGTGGCTACTCACCGCTGTCGACGCGCAATCATCTGGAAAAACCTGCATACGACGTGGCGCGGTTGCTGGATAACATGGACTGGATGCGCGAACTGGTCAAATCCATGAACCAGTTTGGCTGGGACGTGTATTCGCTGGATCATGAAGATGGTATCGGTCAATTTGAAATTGATTTCAAATATTTTGATGCGCTCACCATGGCGGATAACTTTGTATTCTTCCGCCTGATGGCGAATGAAATTGCGCGCCGTCATGGTGGTTTCGCAAGCTTCATGCCCAAGCCTTATGGCGACCGAGCTGGCAGTGGCGCGCATTTCAATATGTCGCTGGCGGATAAGGTGACAGGCAAGAATCTGTTTGAAGCTGAAGATGATCCACGTGGCTGCAATTTATCCAAACTGGGTTATCAGTTTATGGCTGGCGTGCTGAAGCATTTACCAGCGATATGTGCTGTGGTTGCACCGACGGTGAACAGCTACAAACGTCTGGTGTTGCGCGGCAGTATGTCTGGATTTACGTGGGCGCCGGTGTTTGCCTGCTACGGTGATAACAACCGTACCAACACTCTGCGTATCCCCAAAGGCGGCGGCCGTATCGAGCTGCGTGCGGCAGACAGTGCCTGCAATCCCTACCTCGGCGCAGCCATGGTGCTGGCAGCAGGGCTGGAAGGTATAGAGCAGCAGCTGGATCCGGGTGAACCGCATACAGAAAACATGTACCTGAAAACTCCGCAAGAGCTCGACGCTATGGGGGTGAAGATGTTGCCACAATCCTTAAAAGAGGCGATAGACATGTTCCAGCAGGACGAACTGTCCAAAGCGGTATTCGGGGAAAGTATGTTCAATACCTGGATAGATTATAAGAGTGAAGAATGGATACGCTATAACAACCACGTCAGTGATTGGGAAAAAGCGCGTTATTTGAAGTTGTTCTGAAGATGGACGTCCAGCAATTCCATATTGGCGATGTTGTCCTGCAAAGTGGCGAAATCCTGCATGATGCCTGGCTCAGCTACGCCACCTGGGGCAAGCTGAATGAGCAGGGCGACAATTGCATCCTGTTCCCCACTTATTACACCGGGACGCATCTATCCAATGCACGCATCATCGGTGAACAGCGTGCGCTGGACCCGGAAAAATGGTTTATCGTCGTACCTAACCTGATCGGTAACGGTTTGTCGATTTCACCCAGCAACACGCTGGAACGTTATCAGGGTGGCGGGTTTCCCAAGGTGACGGTTTACGACAACGTCGCCTGTCAGAAACTGTTGCTGGACAAGCTTGGGGTCAGCACGCTGAAACTGGTGCTGGGTTGGTCAATGGGCGCGGTGCAAGCCTGGCATTGGGCGGTGTTGTACCCACACATGGTGCAGAATCTGTTGCCAGTCTGCGGTGCAACCCGATGCTGGCCATACAATCAGCTGTTTCTGAAAGGGGTGAGGGCAGCACTGGAAATGGATCCTGCCTTTGCCGGTGGTTATTATGTAGAACCGCCAGCCAAAGGTCTCAGGGCGTTTGGCCGAGTATATATGCCTTGGGCCTACTCAGCCGAGTTCTTTCGCGAGCAGCGGTTCAAGGAACTGGGTTTTGCAACGCAAGACGATCTGCTGGAGGATTGGGAGCTGGACCATCTGAGCTGGGATGCCAACAATCTGTTAACCAAATTGTGGGCCTGGGAACATGCGGATGTCAGCGCACATCAGCAATTTGGCGGCGATCTGGTGTTGGCGTTGGCGCAGGTGACGGCTAAAACCATAGTCATGCCCTGTGACCACGATCAATACTTCACTCTGGCGGAAAATGGCATAGAGGCCAAGCTGGTACGCAATGCGGAGTTACGTCCGATTTATTCTTCTGCTGGTCATTGTGCCGGCGCGCCTGGCCGGTTTGCAAAAGAGAGCGCTTATATTGAAGCGGCGATCAAGGAGTTGCTGAGTTTGTAACGCTAGCAAGTTGCCGCTTGATCAGGTAACAAACCAGTGGCGGCTGATCATGCCATTCCATGCTTGTTCATGCTGGACATAGTCTGCTTTTGCCTGTGAAATTTCAGCCCATGTCGATGCTGTAAAAAGCGGTTTGCCTTCACGAAACGGCAAAGTAGAAAGCTGGATTTCCCACGGTATGCTGCCTTTAGTCAGGCATCCGAATGAGATTTCAAAATCCAGTAAGGCAACGAGTTGTTGTTGGGTGAAGCTCGTGTCACTCAGTAAGGCAGCCAGCGATGAAGCTTTGGGCAAAGGGGTGCTGCGGTTGCGTACGAATATAAAATAATCACCACTGATTACCAATATGCCAGCTTGCGATTGATCAGGGCTATAAGCCGTATTTTTTTCCATAAAGTGGAATGCAAATGTTGCACCCTGGCTGTCTGGCAATTTTTCCCAGACTTCGGTGTAATCACGCTCTATGCCTGACTCTATCAGGCGATTGCCACTAAACTGCATGTGGCCGATATCGAGGTCTGCTCTGACTGGTTGATAATCAATCTGGCGCAACCATTGGCAACGATCGCCAACGACGCTGGTTACGCCAGCGAATCCCTGTTGACGGGCTAACAGCCTCAATTCATCTACAGAAAAGTCCAGGAATGATGTTTTCCCTCTGAAATCGGGACGATCGGCGGGGATGCGAATATCTGCGTGCAGGGCAGGTGTCTGTAACCAAAACACCAGGCTGTGTATATCTACGCCAGCTGGACTTTCCAGGGATATTCGCTGCCATACGCCCAGATAATGTGCTGGTACTGTAGCTATCATGCCACTGTTATGCCGCCACAATTCCATTGCGCAGCAGGGTTTCCATGTCTAGTGCGGGTACCGGGCGGCTAAAATAATAACCTTGAATTTCGTCGCAATTGTGCTGCTGCAAGAACTTGTAATTTGCCTGTGTTTCTACGCCCTCAGCAACCACTTTGAGCCCTAACTCATGTCCCAGAGTAATAATGGCGCGTACGATGGCAGCATCGTCGGAACTGGTGTTAATTTCCTGTACGAAACTCTTATCTATTTTCAGATGATTGACCGGAAAGCGTTTCAGATAACTCAGGCTTGAATAACCGGTGCCGAAATCGTCGATAGATAATGCGACACCCAGAGATTTTAGTGCGGTAATGGCATCATTGATACGTTCCGCATCCTGCATGAAAAATGACTCGGTGAGTTCCAGTTCCAGAAATCTGGCGTTGAGGGTAGTCTGCTGCAGTGCATTCATGACAGCCTGAATTAATCCAGGTTGGCGAAACTGGATGGGGGAAAGATTCACCGATACGCAAATAGGTTGAAGTCCAGCATCTTGCCAGGCTCGATTTTGCCGGCAGGCTTCATTTAATATCCATTGCCCCATAGGGATGATCAAACCAGTTTCTTCCGCAATCGGGATGAAATTGTCTGGTGGAATAAGTCCTTTTTCCGGATGTTGCCAGCGTATGAGTGCTTCAGCACCGACGATTTGACCGGTATGGACATCAACCCGAGGCTGGTAGTAAACACGGAACTCTTCTCGTTCTACTGCGCGACGCAGATCGTTGGCCAGTGCCAGGCGTTCGGTAACCGCCTGATTCAATTCGGGTGTAAAGAAATGAAATGTGTTTTTGCCCGCATCTTTAGCCTCATACATGGCAACATCTGCACATTTCAGTAATGTTTCAGCAGAGTCGCCGTCACACGGGTAGCAGCTGATACCTATACTGCAGCTTAACGAGTATTCATGGCCTTCATCTATCCATGGTTGGGCAATGACTTCGAGTAAACGACGGATGATATGGATAACACCAGGTCCTTCCGATTGCTCAGTCAGCACCAGTACAAACTCATCTCCACCCAAACGGGCAACTGTATCCTGATTGCGTATGCAGGTGCTTAAACGGGACGCCATTTCTAGCAGCAGTCGATCGCCGACGTGATGTCCCAGGCTGTCATTGATGAGTTTGAAATTGTCCAGGTCTACGAAGACAACAGCGGCTTTTTGTGCCTCACGTTTCGCTCTGCTAATGGCTCGTTCTATCCTGTCCATCAGCAGCATGCGGTTGGGCAAGCCAGTGAGTATGTCGTGGCTGGCCTGATGTTGCAGTTCTTCTTCGTGCTGTTTCCGTTCGGTAATGTCGACGACAGTTCCTTCGTAGAACTGCACCATGCCATTTGCGTCTTTTACTGCACGTGCATTTTCCGATATCCAGATGCTGCTGCCGTCTTGCCGATATACCTCGGATTCAAAATTACGCACACTGCCAGACTCAAACATGAGTCGTACGAACTCATCACGGCGTGATTGATTGACGTACAGTTGCTGCTGGATATCCTGCAGGGCTGCAATCATGGCTTCCGGGCTGGAATAATTGTAAATCCGTGCCAATGCCGGATTGGCATCGAGATAGCGGCCGCTAGGCGTAGTCTGGAATATTCCCTCGGTGGCGTGTTCGAAGATGCTGCGGTAGCGCCTGAGCGCTTCGTGCAGCGCCTTGTTGGTAGAGATGCGGTCGGTAATGTCCTGAATAAAACCTTCGATTGCAATGCGTTTATTATGCGTATCAAAAACGCCTACGCCTCGCTCTGAGACCCAGCGGATGCAGCCATCGGCACGGATGATACGATATTCCACGTCATAGCTATTGTCCTCGTTGAGGTCAGCATAAATCGTGGCATTAACGCTTTCAAGGTCGTCTGGATGCGTGAGCTTTTCATAAGAAATGCGGCTATCAAAAATCAGCTCGTCAGGATGGTAACCCGTGAGTTTCAGACAGCCTTCGCTGACAAATTCCATCGTCCCTAGTTCGTCGATGCTGCAACGGAAAATCATGCCCACCAAGTCTCTGGTGATGGTGTTGATCAGGCATGTCGGATCTAGCCCGCCAGCTGACCTCGGTTGAGCTTCCATGGGCTCGCTTTTAACAACATTCAAGAATGATAGTTTCATAGGTGGTCTATTCATGAAATTCCGGGAACTGGCGCAACGTTCTCCAGAAACTGATGTCGTGATTAGGCCAGAGTATTGCTTTTTCCTCTGCCGCCAGGGTTTTGAGCTTGCGTATGCTGGCTATCGCTTGATCCTCCTGGTCTTGCCAGCACAACCCAGGAGGGACTTCGTCCACAATGTTTTCAGTGAGGTCGGCTGCATCGCCACAGAGGATGACTGGCGCGCCTTTAGGCAGTTCTATCCACAGTGACATGTGGCCTGCGGTATGGCCAGGCGAGGCTATGGCGCGTACACCTGGCGCTATATCGTATTCGCCCTCCATGATTTTCCAGGGATAGTCGCCATTGAAGTCATCAGGGAAATAGCCTATGTCCTGGCCGGATTGCGCCGCTTCCATTTCTGCCTTTTGCACATGCACTTCGGTGCCGCATACGTCGCATAAACCGCCAGCATGGTCAAAATGCAAATGGCCGACAAATACCACATCCACATCAGCAGGGGTCAGGCCCATGCGTGCCAGATGGGCGGGAAGGCGCTGAGATTCGTCCATTTCGGGCGCGCCGAAAGGAAATGTTGCTGGATCATAGTAATGTTGCCGCTGTGCTGGATTGGCAATCTTGTTATAGTCGCAGCCAACGTCATACAGGATGCGGCCATTGGCGGTCTCTATCAGATAAGCGAGAATGGGCGCTTCGATGATTTTTCCCTGCCCACGGTGACGTGTCGACAGCGACTTGTCATAGCGATGAGTCGCTGTCAGCAGTGGCCATAGTTTTTTAACTTGCGTCATGGTTCTGACTCTCTATAGAGGTAGCTTGCATCATTTTCAACATCTCATCAGTGGTGAGCACTTCTCCAAATATCCCACCTTCTACCGCTATCATGGCCAGACTGGCCTGATGCAACTCGGGATACGCCGAGCCGCATGCATCACTGATAGTGATGCAGGTTAAACCTCTGTCCACAGCTTCCCGTAACGTAGACTGAACACATACCTCGGTGGTAACTCCGGTCACTATGAGCCGCTGGACATTCTGGCTACGCAGGACGATTTCCAGATTAGTCTGGTGGAATGCGCCATATCCGGGTTTGTCGATAACGGGTTCGCCGGTGATAGGCGCTAACTCATCGATGAAATCATGTCCGTATTCGCCACGTATCAGCAGTTTGCCCATCGGGCCATCTGAGCCAATAGCCGCAGCAGCGCGGATGCTGCGTGCTTTTTTAGTCGGTGTGCAGTCCAGTAAATCACTACGATGGCCTTCGCGTGTATGGATGACCAGCATGGCTTGCTCACGTGCTGTGCTTAATAGTTGCTGAATCTGCGGTATGGGTTTACGCAAATTTTCTATGTCCAGACCTGCGGTGTCTGCGTAGCCGCCAGGCGCACAAAAATCACGTTGCATATCAATGATAATGAGCGCGGTGCGATCTGGTCGGCTGGACAGCTCCATCATCACGCCTGATTAAACTCCATCACTACAGCCTCAGCGATACGTGCTGATAATTCTTTGGCCATGACCTCACCTTTTTCAGCATCGGCGCCAAGCGCTGATGACAGCACGCCTGATGGCGGCACCCAGTCAGGATTAGCCGGATGAACGTCATATAGCGGAAAATCAGCAGGTCCATCATCGGGTATCAGGTCAAGGCGCACCAAATCGGGGTGATAATGCAGCATTAATGAGGTTTCGATGACTGCGGCATGTTCCAGCGCATAACCAGGGAAGCCGTCGGGAAATACGGTATGCAATGTTGTTTCGGTCAAGAAGTCCCAGTATTCCAGACGCATGACCCGCATTTTAGTGTTGGGCTGGATATCGCGCATGGCCAGATCGATACCTTCGGTGATGAACCACTGATTTTCATAATGGCCATTAACGATGACCAGCTTTTCTACACCATGGCGGGCGAACTCGCGCACCGTATCGCGCACTAAACCGATAAGTGTTTGCGCATCGACTGAGGTGGTGCCACAGAAATGCTGCCCGCCGCCGCATTTGGGTTGGGATTTGTAACCGTAAGACAGCGCTGGTGCAACAATGCCATTGATTAATTCTGCTGTACTGGCAGCCACCGCTGCAGATAATAATGCGTCAGTACCCAGCGGCAGGTGAGGGCCGTGTTGTTCGAGCGCACCGACAGGCAGGAAGACGGGTGGGTTTGCGGTTTTGATCTGATCGCGGTAAGCAACCCAGCTCATTTTGTTCATATTCACGGTATTCAAGATTTTTCCTTATGTGATTCAGCAGTGGTATCTGTTGCTTCAATGACAGCAGCACAAGCAATAAGTATGCCGCCTATTAATTCGCGCAGCATTATTTTCTCGCCGCCGATGATCATGGCCGAGATAACGGCCGCAAGTAGCTCGACGATGAGGATGATGCCGGCCCGACCCGTTTCGATATGGGTGACACCGTATTGTGTGGTGAAGGTAGCTAAAGCCAGCCAGCCAAAACCAAAAGCCAGCAGCGCGATTACCAGATTCGGCGACCAGTCAGGCTGGACGGCATCTTGCTGCAACACCATCAGCCCGGAAACGATGCCGCAACCAACGAACACCGCTATAGTTTTCGATACCATGGGGATAGTGTGCGCTGCGCGTGTCACCAGGTTATTTGCAGCAAAGGCCAGACCGGCCGATAACGCCAGAATATCGGCGACCGACAGCGGCGTAGCAAATGCCGCAGTACCACCGATCACCAAAAATGCACCAAAAACGGATATGAATACCGCCAGCATGCGGCGTCTGGTTACCGTTTCGTGCAGAAATACCCGTCCGCCGATCACCGACCACACCGGCGCCAGATAAAATAGCAGCATGACACGTACCACATCACCGGTAAGTAACGCACGGACAATAGACGCATTGGCCCATCCGCCAAACAGTGCAAGCAGCAGCAATAATCCGACTTGTCCTTGCCAGGCACGGCGTTCGCGCAACAGAAAAGGCAGGCCCACCAAACCAACCAGACCGTAACTGGCAAATGAAATCAGTGGGCCAGACAGTCCTGCTGCACCAAACTGTTTAAGTGGCCACCAGATAATGCCCCACATGGCGGCTGAAAGTATCAGTACAGTGAGCGGTAACCATGCTTGCGGGGAAGTGCGTGTCAGGCCGCTCATGGCATGACAGACCCGCCATTGGGGCCAAGTACCTGACCACAATAGAAACGGGCGTAATCAGACACGAGAAATAGCACTGTGGCTGCAATTTCATCTGGTTCTGCGAAACGATGATAGGGAATGTCTTTTTCTTTTTCTATCCATTCCTCGGACATAGACTCTGTCGTCATCATGGCGGTGTTGACCGGGCCAGGTGCTACGGCATTGATACGGATGTCGGGGGCAAACTCCCGTGCCAGCGAGCGGGTAAGGCCGATTACGCCAGCCTTGGCGGCACAATAGGAGGCATAATCTTCGCGTCCGAGATAAGCCAGATCGGAACTGATATTGACGATAATGCCATTGCCTTGTTTTGCCATCTCACTCAGCACTGCCTGACTGCAAAGAAACACCGATTTAAGGTCGCTGTTAAGCACGTGATCCCAATCTGCTTCGGTAATTTCCAGGAATGGTTTCTCTACGATCACACCTGCGTTATTCACCAGGATGTCCACCTTGTCACAACTCGCTACCATCTGCCGTACCTGATGGGCATTGGTCACATCGGCTTCAACAGCTATGGCATGTCCACCTTGTGAGGTGATTTCTTGTACTACTTGTTGGGCTTCATGAGCACGATTCAGGTGATTGATGATGACACTTGCCCCGGCCTTGGCGAGCATGATGGCGATGGCGCGGCCGATACCCGTGGCGGCGCCGGTTACAATTGCGGTTTTGTTATGTAGTGAAATATTCATAGTAGTCAGTGCATGACCTCACCGTTACTCACAACGATAGCCTGGCCAGTAATCGCAAGTGCGTAAGGTGAAGCGAGAAAAAGAAAAGTACCGGCAATATCTGCTGGACTGAGTAATTGGGGTATGGCTTGCTGCGCCAGAATTTCAGCGATCATTTGTGCTTCGGACTTGCCTGCTGTTTCCGCCATTGCCCGCATGGAACGCATTGCCGCATCAGTGGCCACCCAGCCAGGGCAAACTGCATTCACCCTGATTTCATGCTTGCCTAGCTCCCACGCCAGTGAACGAGTGAAGCCGATAACAGCATGCTTGCTGGTGACATAGGCAGAAAAGTCTGCCACACCACTCATACCCCAGATTGAGGATTGGTTGATGACGCAACCCGATGGCCGTATCAACGGCATTAGCGCACGGGTGAGCAGATACATGCTACTGACGTTATTGTGCAACAGGCTTTGCCAGCGCTGCTCGGCATCGGCAGTCGCAGCGTTCAACGGCGTTGGATACTCCATGCCTGCATTGTTGATCAGGGTGTGGATAGTAACCTGCCGTTGTTTAAGGTTGTCAGCCAGCGCATGGATCTGTTCTGTATTGGTCAAATCAAGAGCATGCGTAGTTACTTTTGCATGCCCGGCTAGCCGTTGTGCGGCTGCTACCAGCGCGTCAGCATTGCGGTCTATCAATTCCAGACTTGCGCCGTGCTCGGCAAATGCTTCAGCGATAGCCAGTCCGATGCCGCTGGCAGCACCAGTAATGACTATTGTATGATTGGTAAAGTCGAGAAATGCCATATCAAACCGCCGTCAAAAATGACACACCAACAGCGCCGTAGAATGCAGAAGGATCCAGATGTCCAGGTGATGTTTCTGGCACGTCACCATAATCATCCGACAGTATGCGCTTTACCCGATAACGGTGATGGGCAGCCAATAACGTGCTCATAGGCAATACTTGCTGATACTCTGCTGCAAACAGTTTTGCATGTAACTGTGGTAAACGATACCAGGGTTCGATCGGGCGCTCATGATGGGCGTTGTGATAGGAAAAATTCAGCAGCATCAAATTTAACAATGGATGTGCTACAGAAACCAGATTGGAATACGTGTTGCGCTGTTCGTAGATGCGGTCACGCACTTTGTCATTTGGCACCTCGCCACCTTGCAGGATGGCAAAAGCATCATAAGTATGCTGATAGGCATCGGCAAAGCGCAGCACGTGCAGCATGATTAAATAAGCGATGGCGTAACCCAGCAATCCAACAGGCGAGAACCAGCCCAGCACAGCAAAAGCGGCTGCACGCACGCCGATGATGGTCAAAACGCGAGCGCGATTCTGCCTTTTTTCGGCAGCGATGAACGGCAGGATCATCACATAGCCATGCATGATCAGTTCCACCGCAGGAATGTAAGCCCATTCCAGCATCAGTACCAGACGGCGTACCCAGACTGGTGATTTGAGCAGAAATGCCTTGAAATCAAAGGTGATGACATCAGCCCGGTCAACATGGTGACGCACATGCTTGCGCCGTAAATCGCTAAATGTGGCATAACAGGAGCCGTTAATCCACGTCATTAAGGTACCCCAGCGGGCATTGTCTTCAGCCGCTTTGAATATGGAATTGTGGGCGAATTCGTGGAAAAAATAGCTGGATAATATCAGCGCGTGGGCAACCAGCAGGGTGCCGATAATCTGTCCCCATAGTGGTGCCAGCACCAGTAACAGGATGCCGCCGAGATAAGCACCCAAGGTATAGGATAAAGCCAGCACGTTCGGCAATACACCGTCGGCATAGCGAAATTTTTGATTCAGCATGAATGACTCCTCAAGCAAGGTCGCGCCCACGCTTGGGCGCAACCTGCCAAAAACTTACTTGACTAAAGATTTAACGAATTGACTGTCGATAGTGGTTTCAGTAGCAGGAATGGTCGTGATTTGACCTTTGCTTTTAAGGATGCTGCTGATGACTTCACCACTGGCGTAGTAGGAAGTGGTTTCTGCCGATTTGATGAACGCTTTAGGCATTTCAGCGAGTGGAATGTTGTAAACACCCTTCATCTGGTCCATGGCTTCCTTGCCACTGACGCCCATTGCTTTACCGATGATTTTGGCTGATTCGTCAGGGTGGGCTTTCATGTAGTTCATGCCGTCTACATACGCTGCGATCAGGCCGGTGATTTCCTTGGGATGTGCCTGTATATATTTCTGATCAAAGACCAAAACGTCAGCAATCAGACCAGGGGCGTCTTTGGAAGAAAACACGACATGGAATTTCTTGCCATTTCCCTGGCTCAGGATCTGTGAAAGGCTGGGCTCATAGGTGACACCGACAGGAATGCTATTGGAAGCCATGGCAGCCGGTACTGCTTCAGGAGACATAGGAACAGCTTCGTAGTCTTTCTCGGACAAGCCATTCTTTTTCATGGCATAGGAGAGCAGGAAGTCAGAAGGCGACAAGGGGTTGAAACCGATTTTCTTACCCTTGAAGTCGGTCACTTTGGTGATGGCTGTGGTCGCAACTATCGCATCGCCTCCATTGGAGTAGTCGATAGGCATGACTACCTTTTGTGTCAGACCTTTAGCATCTGAACCGATTACCTGATCATAAGTCAGCATGCCGCCGTCAACAGAGCGGCTGGCTATTGCAGTTGGAATGAGTGCTGGGTCGGTGAACATTTGCAGGGTGACTTTGAGGTCATGCTTTTTGTAGAAATCTTTTGCATCAGCAACAAAAAAAGGACCGTAGCCTACCCATACAACAGTACCAATTTTCATGCTGGTGGTCGCGTGCGCTGCAATAGGACTCATGCTGGCAGTCGCGAGCATCACTGAAGCAAGACAAACTTTTTTAAGCGATTTGGAATGTAACATTGACATGACTAGCTCCTAAGAAGGTTGAAAAAAACGGGAAAGCAACTGCGCTCTCTCCCGGGCTTTTATCCCTCCGTGGAACCTCTATCGAGGCCGGACTGCTCTCGGACCAGACACCCCATTTAATAAAAACTGGAATCGGAACCCTAGCAATCCTGATACAGACATTTGTGTGAAAGGGCTGTTAGTGCAGCCACCATCCCGTCTTGGACTAAACTATGCAAAGCTCGTGCCAGTTAAGAATTAAATTCTAACAAATTAAAATAAATATATTAATTTCAGTGAGTTAATTGAGTTTCTGGTGATGCATTACCTCTTCAGATGGCTTGGTTCCAATATGTAGTTAATGTGTGGCATGGGCGATGTGGGTGCAAAACCATAATGTGCCGCTCTGAATTGGTGCGTGCTTGTAGGGGTATTAATTGTGTTCAGTTTTATTAATCTAATCTGCTTTAAGAAGTGAGCGATTAATGTGCGTTATTAAGATATGGTGCGCCATTTCAGTGCGGGCTATTCAGCTATTTGTAATTGTCGTCTGTTTTTAAGGTGGCAATATAACTATATGAAACTTAATTAATAAGTATTAAATTTTATCAAGGGTTAAAAATTGGCATATTAAATGCTATGAAAAGAACAACCTTGCAGCATTCGACTGTTCGGTTAGTGCTTGCTTGCATTTATTTTGACTATATAAACTGTTAGGAGATAGCTGTGCCAAAAACCTTGATTAAAGTGGATATTAACAAGTCACCTGAGGAACAATCGGACGTGTTGCATAATCGTTGGCATCCGGATATTCCTATGGTAGCAATGGTTAAGCCTGGTGATGAGTTCCGTGTAGAGTGTATCGACTGGACGGGCGGACAGATCGGTAATAATGACAGTGCGAATGACATACGTGATGTCGATTTGACTAAGGTTCACTATTTGAGTGGTCCTATTGGTGTTGAAGGAGCTGAGCCTGGTGATTTGTTGGTGGTCGATATTCTGGATGTCGGTGCATTTCAGGAATCTGAATGGGGTTTCACCGGCTTGTTCGACAAGGCCAACGGTGGTGGTTTCCTGACCGACCATTATCCTGATGCACGTAAAGCCTGCTGGGATTTTCACGGCATCTATACTACTTCCAGACATATTCCCAATGTCAGATTTGCCGGCATCATGCACCCTGGTTTGATCGGCTGCCTGCCATCGCGTGAGTTGCTGAATGAATGGAATAAGCGTGAAGCTGCATTGGTAAGCACTGACCCGGATCGCGTACCACCACTGGCTGCTTTGCCGTATGCCGATACCGCGTTGATGGGGCGTATGACGGGTGAAGCCGCGAAGGAAGCGGCTAAGGAGGGTGCTCGTACTGTTCCTCCGCGTGAACATGGTGGTAACTGTGATATTAAAAATCTCTCCAAAGGTTCACGTGTTTATTTCCCTGTTTATGTGAAAGATGCTGGCTTGTCGATGGGCGATCTGCATTTCTCGCAGGGTGACGGTGAAATCACGTTCTGTGGTGCGATTGAGATGGCGGGTTACCTTGATATCCATGTATCAGTCATTAAAGGCGGGATGGAGAAATACGGTATTAAAAATCCAGTATTCCAGCCTAGCCCGATGGAACCCAGATATAACGACTACCTGATTTTTGAAGGTATTTCGGTTGATGAAAAGGGTAAGCAATATTACCTCGACGCGCATGTCGCATATCGTCAGGCATGTCTGAATGCGATCGAGTATCTGAAAAAATTCGGTTACAGCGGTGAACAGGCTTATGCAATTCTTGGTACTGCGCCAGTAGAAGGGCATATCAGCGGTATCGTTGATATTCCTAATGCTTGTGCAACGTTATGGTTGCCTACTGAGATATTTGATTTCGATATGAAGCCAAATGCAGAAGGGCCAAAAATAATGGTAACCAGTACCGCAGACTTGGCTTCAACTTCCTGATAGCTGTGTTTTTGCTCGCCTCTGTTGTCTAAGAGGCGGGCATTTTTGAGTGAGGATTTAAGATGCCTATATATGATTATCAATGCGAAGAATGCGGTTCATTTACTGCATTGAGAAAAATGAGTGAGTCGGATGCCGCAGCAGCATGCCCAAGTTGCGGTGTTTCGAGTGTACGTGTGATTACTGCGCCGCAACTGGCGATACTCGGTAAAGCGCAACGCAGTGCTTATGAGCGTAACGAAAAATCAGCCCACGAGCCAAAAATGGCGCGACGCAGTAGTTGTGGCTGCAATGGCACACATACCTGTTCGACGTCTGGCAAGTCCAAGTCAACAAAGTCCGCGGACAAGCCAGTGGCAAAAACCAATGGGCTGGAAATGCAGACTAAAAAGACAGCTCGACCTTGGATGCTAGGGCATTAAACTGAATTTCGGCGAGTCATAATCGATACTGACTCGCCTCAGTATTCCTGAGTTCGTATCAAAACCCGCTCCTGATTCATCGCTATCCTCCTCAGTATTATCAATTTATCATTTATTAACACTATTTATAATCAGATAATTACGCTGATAATTTAATCCTTATTACTCATATTTTGCTCGGCAATGCACATTAGTTTGGCAGTGACGCACTGATATGGTGCTACAAAAAAATATTTGTGCACCAACGTTTAATTAATGAACCGTCCGCGTTTGATATTTTCCGCAAGGGCACGACTGATTTGGTGTTTTTGGATGCTTCATATTATTTTTTTGTGTGACTAACAATATGAAAAATATGTTGAATATTTGCGTTTGTTAAATTGGTGGCAGCGCTTTAAGAATTTTGGCACACGATTTGCTAATAGTTTAATACCGATCTAAAAATGTGCATGTACAGAAACCTCTGAATATGTGTGGTTTGGTGGACGGTAGGCTCTTCTGTAGGGAGGGGTATTAATTGCATGCAATCTTAATTAAGGAGCAACAGATGAGTAAATATGATAGACGTCAATTTATGAAGACTGCAGGTGCGGTAGTTGGCGCTTCACTAGCCTTGGGTATGTCCGCTGGTGTAAGTAACGCATTTGCAGCTGATTTTTCAACTGCAAAGGTGAATACAACAAAATTGGCCGTTACCGACAAGACCGTCAAGGTAGGTATCTTACATTCGTCTACTGGCACCATGGCGATCAGTGAAACGGGTTCGATCCAGGCTGAAAAGTTGGCGATTGCCCAGATCAACGCTGCTGGTGGTATTTTGGGACGCAAAATTGAAATCATTCAGGAAGATGGCGCCAGCGACTGGCCAACTTTTGCTGAGAAATCCAAGAAGCTGTTAGAGAACGATCATGCTGCAGCTGTATTCGGTTGCTGGACTTCAGCATCACGTAAAGCGGCTTTGCCAGTATTTGAAAAGGACAACGGTCTGTTGTTCTACCCAACGTTCTATGAAGGTCTTGAGCAATCCAAGAACGTGTTCTACACCGGTCAGGAAGCAACTCAGCAGATTCTGGCTGGTCTGGATTGGGTAGCTAAAGAGAAAAAGGCTAAAACTTACTACTTGATTGGCTCTGATTACATCTGGCCACGCACTTCCATGAAGATTGCACGTAAGCATATCGAACAGCATCTGGGTGGTAAAGTTGTTGGTGAAGAATACGTTGCACTGGGTGATACTCAATTTGGTTCTGTAATCAACAAAATCAAACTGAAAAAACCTGATGTGATTTATGCGGCTGTGGTGGGTGGTAGTAACGTTGCCTGGTTCAAACAGTTGAATGCTGCGGGTATCAACGCCAAGAAACAGACCTTGCTGACCATTTCTGTTACCGAAGATGAAGTACTGGGTATCGGTGGTGAGAACCTGGAAGGTTTCTACTCCGCTATGAAGTATTTCCAAAGCCTCAAGAATCCTAACAACGAAAAATTCGTTGCTGACTTCAAAAAAATGTGGGGTCCTAAGTCGGTTATCGGTGACGTAACGCAAGCAGCTTATCTCGGCCCATGGTTGTGGAAAGCCGCTGTGGAACGCGCTGGCAGTTTCGACGTGGATAAAGTTGTAGTGGCATTGCCTGGCTACGAAATGAAGACCGCACCTGAAGGTTACGTCAAGGTTGATCCTAACCATCACTTGTGGAGCAAGCTGCGCGTGGGTAAATGGCGTGCAGATGGTCAGGCGGATGTGGTTTACGAGTCGCCTCTGATCAAACCTGATCCATTCCCTAAAGGTTATCAATAAACGTTTGACATGCTCGCAGCGCTGTTCGGTGCTGCGAGCATTTGGCAATTCCTTTCTTTAGTTATAACCAGTTAGTAAAAGTGGAGTGTTAATCATGTTTGGATATTCGATGGCGGATATAGGGAACATCGTGGTCATGCAAGGCTTTTCAGGCTTGAGTCTGTTTAGCGTGTTGCTGCTGATGGCGCTCGGACTGGCGATTATTTTTGGTCAGATGGGCGTGATCAATATGGCTCATGGTGAGTTTATGACCATAGGTGCTTATACGACGGTGTTTTTGTCAAAACTGGCAGTGAAATACGACATTGTGAATTACTACTTTGTATTCGCGATTATTGCTGCCTTTATTATCGCATTTGCCATCGGCTACCTTGTTGAGTTTGTATTGATAAGGCATTTATATAAGCGACCGCTGGATACGCTGTTAGCGACCTGGGGTTTGAGCTTGGTGATGCAACAGATTTTCCGGTCAACTTTCGGCGCTAAAGAAGTGAGCGCGGAGTTGCCAGAATGGTTGTTAGGCGCTTTCCAGCCTACACCCGATATAGAGATTCCGATTAATGGCGTGTTTGTGATGGGACTGGCAGCTGTCGTGACTTTTGGCGTGTTCCTGTTCATGTTCCGCTCACGTTGGGGTTTGAATGTCAGAGCTACGGTGCAGAACCGGGTGATGGCAGGTGCGGTTGGTATCAATACCAAAAAGGTTGACCGTGTTACTTTCGCACTGGGTTGTGGTATTGCCGGTGTGGCAGGTGCTGCGTTTACTACGATAGCTTCTACTGGTCCGACAACGGGTTCGTTATACATCGTTGACAGCTTTATGGTGGTGGTATTCGGTGGTGCTGCGAGTTTGATGGGCACGATAGCATCAGCGTTCGGCATTGCTCAAGCACAATCCATCCTTCAGTTCTTCATGACCAGTTCGATGGGCAAAGTGACAACTTTGCTGGTAATCGTGCTTATCTTGATGATGAAGCCAGAAGGTTTGTTTGCAGCCAAAGTTCGTAAGTAAACAGGAGATTTACATGAATACATTGACCGATAAATTATTAGGTGGGAAGCAAGGAGCAATCGGTCTGGCCGTATTGGCTGCGATTATCCTGGTTGTCCTGCCGTTGGGGCTGGATCCATTCCGTATCGGTATGGTCGGCAAATATCTGACTTATGCGTTTGTTGCGGTCAGTCTGGTGTTGCTGTGGGGTTACGGCGGTATTCTGAGTCTGGGTCAGGGGATATTCTTTGGTCTGGGTGGTTACTGCATGGCCATGTTCCTCAAGCTTGAAGCGTCTGATCCAATCAGTACCAAGATACAGACTACGCCAGGCATCCCTGACTTTATGGACTGGAACCAGATCACGGCAATTCCTTTGTTCTGGCAGCCGTTCCATAGCTTCACCCTGACCATACTGGCAGTATTACTGGTGCCTACCTTGTTCGCTTTTATCATCGGTTTTGCGATGTTCAAGCGTCGTGTTGGTGGGGTTTACTTCGCCATCATTACTCAGGCGATTGCACTGATCCTGACCATACTGATAGTCGGACAGCAAGGTTACACGGGCGGTGTGAACGGTATTACTGACCTGAAAACTCTGCTGGGCTGGGATATTCGTACCGATCACGCCAAGTACATACTGTATTACATCAATGCCTTTTTGCTGATCGCGATCATTATGGCGTCCCGTTACATTTTATCCAGCAAGTTCGGCATGCTGTTGCTGGCGATGCGGGACAAGGAAGAGCGGGTACGTTTCTCTGGTTACGACGTGTCCAATTTCAAGATATTCATTTTCTGTTTTGCTGCGTTAATTTCAGCGATAGGCGGTGCGATGTTTACCTTACAGGTGGGTTTCATGTCGCCGACCTTTATCGGTATCGTGCCTTCGATAGAAATGGTGATCTTTGCCGCTGTCGGCGGACGCATGTCACTGATAGGCGTAGTGTATGGCACGCTGCTGGTGAATTATGGCAAGAGCGTGTTTTCGGAAACTTACCCTGAATTATGGTTATTCCTGATGGGTGGTCTGTTTATCTCTGTAGTTATGTTCTTCCCGAATGGATTGGCTGGTATTTACACCGATCTGTTGAAGAAATTTCAATCACGTAAAACTAAACCTGTGCCAGTCAAGGTTGAGGCGGTTGCAGTCGTGCATGAAAAAACTGAATCAGAGCCTATTTTAACCACCGAGCCAGCAGGAGCAAAAGCATGAGTAATACCGACTTTGTACTTGCCATAGAGGATTTGACAGTGTCTTTCGATGGCTTCAAGGCTGTTGATGCATTGACCTTGTATGTGGATAAAAATGAATTGCGCGTAGTCATAGGGCCGAATGGTGCGGGCAAGACCACAGTGCTGGATTTGATCTGCGGTAAAACCAAATCCACCTCCGGCTCGATTAAATTCAACAACACGGAACTGACCAAGCTGTCGGAACACGAGATAGTACGGGCAGGGGTAGGGCGGAAGTTCCAGACGCCGTCGATTTATGAAAACCTGACTGTTTACCAGAATCTGGAAGTGTCTTATCCCAAGGGCAGGAACGTGTGGGGGAGTCTGACTTTCAAGCGGACAGCTGCCGTGCTGGAACAGGTAAATAAGGTCGCCAAGGAAATCATGCTGGAAGAGCACCTGGAGATGGAGGCCGCCTTGCTAAGCCACGGTCAGAAGCAATGGCTGGAAATCGGCATGTTGTTGATGCAGGAGCCAGAATTGTTGATGCTGGATGAGCCTGTCGCAGGCATGAGTGCCAAGGAGCGCGATCAGACCGCCGATCTGCTTAATCGTATTTGCCAGAATCGTTCAGTCATGGTGATTGAACATGACATGGAGTTCGTCAAGAAAATTGCCCACAAAGTTACGGTGTTGCACCAGGGTAAGATATTGGCCGAAGGCACGATGGAGCAGGTGCAGGCTGACGAACGCGTTATCGAAGTTTATCTAGGTCACTAACAGGTTAAGGGGAAACAGCATGTTTGAAATTGCAGACTTGCAGGTGAGCTATGGGCAAAGCCAGGTTATCCATGGGTTGAGCTTTAAAGCAGAAAAAAATGAAACGCTGGCAATTATGGGACGTAACGGTATGGGTAAAACCACGTTATTTAAATCCTTGATGGGCATTTTGCCGAGTAAATGCGCCAAAGCCACCGTCGATGGCGAGGATTTGAGCGGTAACGAGAGTTACCAGCGGGTAGCCAAAGGCTTGGCGTATGTACCTCAAGGTCGCATGATTTTTTCCAATATGACGGTGCAGGAAAATATAGAAACGGGTCTGGGGAAATCAAAATCCAGACATATTCCTGAAGACATCTTTGCGCTATTTCCGGTTTTATACGATATGCGTAATCGTAAGGGCGGCAATCTGTCTGGTGGTCAGCAACAGCAATTGGCGATTGCACGCGCGCTGGTGACCAATCCTAAAGTGCTGCTGCTGGATGAGCCAACCGAAGGCATACAGCCATCCATCATTAAAGATATCGCAAAAGTATTGAACGAAATCAGAAAGATGCGTGAGATTACTATTATCGTTTCTGAGCAGGTGTTGAGCTTCACCATGGAAATTGCTGATCGCATCATCGTGATCGATAAGGGTAAATTCATCCATGAAGACAAGCGTGGTGATGTCGATGCAGCGAAAATTAAAGGTTATTTGTCAGTGTGATGTTGTTGGTAATCGTAGTATCGAAAATAGGTTAATAAAATAGGTGAATTATGAGACATGGTGATATTTCTAGCAGTAATGATTGTGTAGGCGTCGCAGTAGTTAACTACAAGATGCCGCGTTTGCATACCAAGGCTGAAGTGCTGGATAACGCACGCAAGATAGGTGAAATGCTGGTAGGCATGAAGCAGGGTTTGCCGGGTATGGATCTGGTGGTGTTCCCGGAATACAGTACGCACGGCATCATGTATGACAGTCAGGAAATGTATGATACGGCTGCCAGCATTCCTGGCGAAGAAACCGAGATTTTTGCAGAGGCTTGTCGTAAGGCCAACGTATGGGGCGTGTTTTCATTGACGGGTGAACGTCATGAAGAGCACCCGAATAAGGCGCCCTATAACACTCTGATCCTGATGAACAACAAGGGTGAAATTGTACAGAAATACCGCAAAATCATGCCGTGGTGTCCGATCGAAGGCTGGTACCCAGGTGATCGCACCTACATGACTGAAGGCCCTAAGGGCATGAAGATCAGCCTGATCATTTGCGATGACGGCAACTATCCCGAGATCTGGCGTGACTGCGCAATGAAAGGTGCTGAACTGATAGTACGCTGCCAGGGTTATATGTACCCAGCTAAGGATCAGCAGGTGCTTGTTGCCAAGGCCATGGCATTCATGAATAACGTCTATGTGGCGGTTGCCAATGCGTCAGGTTTTGACGGTGTGTATTCATATTTCGGCCACTCTGCTATCGTTGGTTTCGACGGCCGTACTCTGGGCGAATGTGGTGAAGAGGATTATGGTATCCAGTATGCCGAGCTGTCTACTTCGCAGATACGTGATGCGCGCAAGAACGGTCAATCGCAGAACCATCTGTTTAAATTGTTGCATCGTGGTTATACCGGGAAAATCAACTCGGGTGAAGGCGACAAAGGCGTGGCGGAGATACCTTACGAGTTCTACAAGAAATGGGTCATGGATCCTGAGTCAGCGCGAGAGCAGGTCGAGTCGTTCACACGTACCACGGTAGGTACTGCGGAATGCCCGATTCCTGGTATTCCTAATGAAAGTGATACTAAACATAAGTAATTTGAATAGTGATTGTCGGGCTAGTGCTGGAAGTGAGGCGCTAGCCCGAGTTAGGTAATATGATAGTTAACATGCTTGAATCTAGTGTGCATGGCAAATCTCAGCATGCGCATAGCGTGCTCAAGCATGCGGGTCTGGGTGCGGTGACCCTGGGTTTGTTCAGGGACGCAGCACCTGACTTGATCAGTTTGCTGGGTCAGCAATCAGCAGCTGATCTGACTGCATCCATCATCAAAATATATCCTCGAACTAGTGCCTCAGTAGTCGACTTGATTATAACGTCGAGTCTTCATTCTGCCCGAACACTCGGCAATTCCCATGCTTACAAACACTACCTGTTGTTGCTCGAAGAGCTGGTAACTTTGGCCCCGCGTGGCCTCCGACCCATGCTGGCCAAGCAGGATATTTTACTGGAACGGATGCCCATTGCAGGTTTGCAGCGTTGGGCGCGTCACGGCATAACGCGCTATAGTCGGGATTTTGTGGGACTGGCGCAATATTTCGCGCTGGAGAATGCAGCGTCCTGGCGGATGCTCAATCTTGAGAGCGGCAATACCCTGTTCATCCACGAGCGGCGACGTATCGAACTGTACTTGCGCGCGCTGTGGGGTCGTGAGTTTAAACTGCAGCAGTTCCCAGTGGGGACGGACGCCAACGACGCATTGGCACGTACATTTATGGATGAGCAGCGCGTCATCCACTTGCCCGATACTTTTGCCAGCGTGTCCAGCAGATCAGGCAAGGATGTTTACCGTGCGGCAGCAGTGCATGCGGCTGCACACATAGTCTACTCCAGACAGACATTCCTGCGACGCAAAATCAACCCCATGCAAAACACCTTGATAGGGCTGATTGAAGACGCGCGGGTAGAAGCCTTGGTGATGCGTGATTTCCCCGGGTTACGCAATTTGTGGCGCGATTTGTACCCACAATCCAATTTTCTCAACACCGACTTTCTGTCATTGGCACGCAGACTGACACGTGCGCTGCTTGACCCTGATTATGTTGATAACAATGGCTGGGTGAAAAAGGGGCGTACGCTATTTCTCGAACAGCAGCGCAGTTTGGATGATCCGCAAATCGCCATCCGGTTGGGATTGCTGCTGGCTAATGACATGGGGCAAATGCGGGTCAAGTTCAATGCGCCAGGTTATCTGGTTGAGCCGTCATATCGCGACGATAACCGCGTGCTGTGGGAACATCAGGAGGTGGAAGTGCCGCTGCCTGATCAGGCGCAACCGGAGCAGAATCGGGGTGACAGCCAACAGACATTTACCCGCATGATGGATACGATGCGGCAGCGAGCGAGTGAAATAACCGATGCAAGCACGGAAACATTACAGCTACCTGTGCCACCAGCCCCAGATGATTTCCAAACTAAGCCTGCGTTCCATTATCCAGAGTGGGATTACCGCATGGGCATGGAACGTCCAAATATGGCGAGAATTATCGAGCAGCCATGCCCTGAAGGTGATCTCGGGTCTATCATTGCGATTGAGGATAGTACCCGAGCTGTACTCGCCAGACTTAAACGTATTAATCAAGCAGTACGTCCCAACCTGTTGTATCGGCAGAAAAAACACGAAGAGGGTGATGAGCTCGACCTGGAAGCTGTCATCCGTGCTGCTACAGATATCAGACAGCAGAGCACGCCAGACATGCGTATTAACAGCCGCTTTATCAGGACTGCGCAACAGGTTTCAGTATTGCTGTTGCTGGATTTGTCCGAATCAACCAATCAGCGGGTGCCGGATACAGAGCAGACTATCCTTGATCTGGCCAGGGAAACTGCGGTACTTTTTGCCGGTGCAGTTGCTGATCTCGGAGATAATTTTGCCATACACGGCTTTTCATCGAATGGTCGCAATCAGGTTGAGTACTATCGTTTGCAGGATTTTGCTGAAAGTTACGATGAGCAAATTAAACAGCGCCTGGCGGGTATGACTGGCAAGCTGTCAACCCGATTAGGCGCTGCTATCCGACATGCGGGTCACTATCTGGCACAACAGTCTGGCACTCGCAAGATATTGCTGGTTATCAGCGATGGCGAACCCGCCGATATAGATGTGACAGATGCAAGTTATCTGGTGCATGACGCGGCGCATGCAGTCAAACATTTGCGCAGGAAGGGTGTGGATTGTTTCGGACTTAATCTGAACACACATACTGAGTCACAGGCAGCACAAATTTTCGGGAAAAGAGGCTATCGCATGCTGGATGATATTTCCCGCTTGCCGGAAACTTTACCTGCTATCTATTTGCGACTGCGTGCCTGATTTTTCTTTGAACAGATAAGTTTATTCTTCAACTGCTCCATTCCGGATGGTGGCGTCATATCGGTTGTGTTGCCATATGCAGATAGTTACGCGGCATGCACAATACTTGTGCTCACAAGCGCAAGTATGACTGCTTGCTATTTGTAAACTCCTAATCTAATAAAGACTGTTTTTTTGGGGCGTATATTTCAAAATAATTCACCATTTACGCGGTAATTCCATCATTTAATTATCAAATGTTAGATACGAAGTACCTTTTTCTTGCTGAGGTACGCACTACAGCGAAGCTAACAGCTCTCCTGTTAAGGATGTGTTGCTAAGTGTTTTGCTAAATTTTAATAAATATTAATGTGAAATAGATGATTGATATATAGAGATAAAATTAAAAAAATAAAGATTTTTCCATGTTCTAAATTAAATTGGCTCGCAAATTGCTAAGTTAATTATTGTTAATAACCATTTGTAAACTAAAAATGGTTTAAACCAATTTTAACCATTTTAATGAGGGCATTATAAGGATTATGCAAACGTCAGAACTGAAATTTCATATGGTCAAGGGGGCGCCAACGCCAGTTGCGCCATTTTCTCATGCGACCGAGTCAGACGAATGGGTGTTCGTTACCGGGCAGTTACCAATTGATCCAGATGATGAGAACGCAGCGTTGCCAGAAGGTGTTGAAGCGCAGACAAATCTTACTTTCAGGAACCTGATCACTGTTTTATCTGGTTTAGGTCTCGGGCTGGAACATGTGGTAACAGCTCGCGCTTTTTTAACGAATTTCTACGAGGACTACGAGCAGTTTAATTCTATCTACCAAAGTTATTTTCCAATTGATAAGCGTCCGGCTCGTACCTGTATCGGTGTAACAGGTTTGGCTAGACACGCTCTTGTTGAAATTGATTTTATTGCTAAACGACCTAAGTAACTCAAGGAGAAAATCATGAATCTGGTAAATCTGGGTGTTAAACATTTTTTTGCAAATCCATTATCCAAAGCTGTTGGGCACAGCACGTTTTTTGCTGCAAGTTTGCTAGTCGCGACTATGACCGTTGGAAGTATGCCTGTGCAAGCCGCACCTGCTCCTTTACAAGTGGGCGTTAACATGTGGGTCGGTTGGATGCCATGGTGGATAGTTGAGCAGAAGGGCTTGTTAAAGAAGCAGCATGTAAATGCAAAACTGAAGTTTTTCGGAGTACAGTCCGAGTCAATGAATGCGCTTGCAGCGGGTCACCTTGATGCATGCAGTCTTGCAACAAACGATGTGATTTCAGTGAATCGGGTAAGTAAGGTTGCGTCAATTGTGCTCCTGAATGATGAATCATCCGGGGCAGATCTGCTCGTTACGCGCGAGATTCAATCCGGAAAGGAACTGAAAGGGCAAAAAATCGCTGTTGAGCTGGGCGGCGTGAGTCATTTCTTTCTGGATAAAATTCTGGAAAAGAATGGGTTGAGTGAGAAAGACGTAGTGCTAACCAATATGACGGCAGCAGATGCGGGCGCTGCGTTTGTTGCGAAGAGAATCAATGCTGCAGTGACATGGGAGCCTTATGGCTCGCAAGCACTAAAGTCTGGTGGGGTGGCGCTATTTACCAGCAAGGCTACGCCTAATGCCATCGTTGATGTACTCACATTCCGTAATGAAGTTATCAACAAGCGACCTGAAGATGTGAAAAAGCTTGTGCAGGTTTGGTTTGAGGCGATGAAGTTTATTGAAACTAATCCAGATGAGGCATTTGCCATCATGGCCAAGGCTTCAAGCGTTACTGTCCCTGAGTTTAAAGAGATGTGGCGTGGCGTGAAAATGTATACGCTCAAAGATAATATGGATGCATTTGGTTCGGTTGCGCAGCCTGGCCCATATTTCAAGACCGTCGATGAGATGAGTACATTTATGGTTAAACAAAAACTTATCGACCATCCAGTGAGCGCAAAAAGTATGCTGGATGCTCGCTTTCTCAACTAAACGTATTTAGGACGCGTTATGGAATTATTTTTAGCTGGAAAGATTGCAATTATCACAGGTACTAGCAGTGGTATTGGCCAGGCGGCTGTGCAGAAATTTCTTGAGGAAGGTTGCTGCGTCCACGGCTTTGATCTGGATGGTGAACGTGGCGCAATAATGGAACTTGAGGCAGCTGCCCATGGCCAGTCTTTTACCTTTCACCAGGTTGACTTGCTGGATCATGCGCAAATAGAAGCAGCTGTGAATGACTGCCTGTTACAGGAAGGGCATCTGGATATTCTGTTTAATAATGCTGGGGTATCTTTTGTGTGCCCTATTGAGCAGATGCAACAAAATATCCTCGAAATCACCATGGGGGTTAATTTCGGGGCCGCCTATCATCTTTGCCAGCTGGTTTATCCACACATGAAGGCCAGAGGGGAGGGCGTTATTCTTAATACTGTTTCCGAGATGGCTTTTGTCGGGCAGCCCGGTTTTACAGCTTATTGCGCGTCTAAGGGCGCAGTACTGGCATTCACGCGTGCACTAGCACTCGAATCTGCGTCTTATGGTGTACGAGTTAACGCCATTTGCCCTGGACCAGTCGAGACGCCCATGCTGATGGCGGAATTTGCCAGCGCGGAAAATCCGGTAGCAGAAAAACAGGCCGCGCAACTGACTATTCCTATGGGCCGACTCGGCAAGCCGCAAGAAATAGCTGAGGTTGCTGCTTTTCTGGTAAGCAGTCGTGCCTCGTTTGTTCACGGTGCTGCATGGCTGGTAGATGGTGGGAAGACAGCATGGTAAGGATTTTGACATGACACTTTTTGACTTTCTGCATACGCTATTTATAGGGCTAATACAGAGCAAATCAAAGCAATGCAGCATTAATCCATGAGCAACAATACTATAAGAGGAACCCGTGCGATGGTTGTCGCACCCCATTCTTTGGCTTCTCAGGCTGCACTTGGCGTACTCCGGGAGGGCGGTAATGCAATTGAGGCCATGGTTGCTGCCGCAGCCACGATTTCGATTGTTTATCCACACATGACAGGTCTCGGTGGGGACGCTTTCTGGCTTATCCATGAGCCAGGGCAACCTGTTATCGCCATCGATGCCTGCGGAGGCGCGGCGACAGGAATAAGTTCAATGTTTTATACTGATCTGGGGCTCGATACCATTCCTACGCGTGGGCCTCTGGCCGCCAATACCGTGGCTGGCACCGTGTCGGGTTGGGAGCAGGCGCTGAAAATCAGCACGCAGCGTTGGGATGGGCGTGTGCCTTTATCAAGATTGTTTGATGATGCTATTCATTATGGGGAACATGGCGTACCCGTTACCGCTAGTCAAATGCGCAGCACCCTGACAAAGCAAACGGAGCTGGAAGTGCAGCCTGGCTTCCGTGAGTGCTTTCTGGTAAACGGACGTGCGCCAGCCGAAGGCAGTCTGTTTTTTCAGCCGAAAATGGCTGCAACGCTGCGCCATTTGAGCCGCTCTGGCCTGGATGATTTCTATCGCGGTGAAATGGCGCAGGCGATTGCGACGGATCTGGCAGCATGCGGGAGTCCACTCTCGCTTAGTGATCTGAATAACTATCGGGCTGACTTAGTACAACCTTTAGCACTGGCGCACAGCTTAGGCACGGTCTACAACATGCCACCGCCAACTCAGGGTGTGGTATCACTGATGATGCTTGGTATCTTGGATCGGTTGGAGTTGAGAGAAATGGAGCCAGATAGTGCTGACTATGTGCATTGCATCGTAGAGGCAACCAAGCAGGCATTTAAAGTCCGGGATGCTTATGTTACTGATCCCCGCTATATGCGCATTGATGTGCAAGATTGTTTGCAGTCTGATTTTCTGGATCCTTTGGCAAGTGCCATTACGTTGGAGAAGGTGTTGCCGTGGGGAAAAGGTCGAGGTCCCGGTGATACTGTATGGATGGGGGTAGTGGATAGCCAAGGGCGGGCAGTAAGTTTTATTCAGAGCATCTACCATGAGTTCGGAAGTGGTGTGGTGCTTGAGCAGACTGGGCTCAATTGGCAAAATCGGGGATGCAGTTTTTCCCTGGATGAAAACACGCTGAATGCATACAAACCAGGACGCAAACCTTTTCATACATTAAATCCAGCTTTGGTACAGCTACATGATGGTCGGGTGATGGTATATGGCACCATGGGCGGTGATGGTCAGCCGCAAACACAGGCGGCACTGTTCACTCGAGCCATTGTTTATGAGCAGAGTCTACAGCAGGCCGTGAGTGCGCCACGCTGGTTGCTTGGGCGCACCTGGGGACAATCATCGGATACCTTGAAACTGGAGGCGCGCTTTAGTGAGGAAATTGTTGAGTCATTGCGCCATCGTGGTCATGAGATCGAAATGCTGCAGGCATTTGATGAGGCCGTGGGGCATGCTGGTGCGATCATTCGGCATCCGGATGGCGTACTGGAAGGGGCATCCGATCCACGCAGCGACGGCAGCGTTGCCAGCTTCTAAGTGAGTTTGGTGTATTGTAATTCGGAACTGTTTTTATATATTTGCTGATGAAGAGTGGAGAGATTAGATGACGTTTATCGCTTTTTACCTGGGCCTGGGTGTGGTGGCGGGGCTACTGGGAGGAATGCTGGGGGTAGGTGGAGGCATAGTGGTTGTGCCCACACTTATCTGGATATTCAAGCAGGAGGGAGTGCAACCTGAGGTTCTGACTCACTTGGCAATTGGAACCTCATTAGCGGGCATAGTTTTCACGTCCTTATCCGCGATCAGAGCACAGCAAAAGCGTGGTGCAATAGATTGGGCGGTAGTGCGTTTGCTGGTTCCGGCCACCCTGATTGGTGGCCTGATAAGTGGTTATTTAGCTGGCTTTATTCCGGCTGGTACGCTCAAAATGATATTTTCGGTATTCTTGCTTGTAGTGTCATTACAATTATTGACTAAATGGCAACCCGCCGCGCACTGGACGCTACCGGGGCCAAAAGGACTTTGGGGTGTGGGTTTGGGCATAGGATCGCTGTCCGCCATGATGGGGATCGGTGGCGGTACCATTTCCGTGCCATTTCTGCATGCCTGCAATGTCGATATGAAACGTGCCATCGCCATCTCCACTACCTTGGGCTTTCCCATTGCGTTATTCGGTGCAACAGGTTTTGTTTTGTCGGGGTGGCATCACCCATACTTACCCGCTTTGAGCTTGGGATATGTCGATTTGCCTGTGCTGGTTGCGGTAGGTGCGACTTCAATGTTCGTAGCACCGCTAGGAGTGAGACTCGCTCACCATTTGCCAGTGGCAAAATTGAAGCGGGCTTTCGGTATATTACTGTTACTGGTGGCATTGCAAATGTTATTTAATAGCTAGTTTTATCTGAACAGGATAATTGCAGAGGGAAACATGACAGAGCTAGATCAAAAAATATTGCAAATACTGATCGAAGATGGACGGAAAAGCTTCGCTGAAATCGCCAGAGAATTCGGGATTTCGAGAGTGCATGTGCGTGATCGTGTACAAAAAATGATCTCGGATGGTGTAATCGAGAAGTTTACCCTGATCGTGAATCCAGACAAAATTGGAAGTACAGTTTCAGCATTTTTTGATGTTGAGGTTGACCCGCAAGGTATCGAAGCCGTGGCCGAGGATCTGGCTCGTCAGCCCGAAGTAAGAAGCCTTTATATCATGAGTGATATGACCAGCCTGCATATTCATACTTTGACAGAAGACAATAAGGCACTTGAAGATTTTACTCACCGGAATCTTTTTTCACGGAAACATGTCGTCAAGGTCAGCTGCAAGATGCTCCTGTCGCGCATCAAAAATCGCAGGGGCGGGCCGCGAATATAGGAATATGTTGTATTTGCAGACGATGTGTTGTTGTTATCTGAATTTCTGGGCTGTCCTGTTTCGTGAGATTTTGCGTAACGATATCCAATTGCCTATCTATATTAAATTGTACTTTGCCAAAATGGGATAGCACGGTTTTCTTAACCCACTAAAATCAAGTTGAGCAATTTACTTTTATAGGGGGATGGTTATGAACACTGAGGCAAGTAATTCACTTAAACCCGCGCTGAATGTTTGGCATATGTGGGGTTTGGCTGTTGGGCTGGTGATTTCGGGTGAATATTTTGGCTGGAGTTATGGCTGGGATAAAGCAGGAACATTGGGTTTTATGGTGACGTCGGTGCTGATCGCGGTGATGTACACCACCTTCATTTTCAGTTTTACTGAATTGACGACATCTATCCCCCATGCAGGCGGGCCATTTGCCTATGCGAGACGGGCATTTGGTGACAAGGCGGCGTTTATTGCGGGATTTGCTACGCTGGTGGAATTTGTCTTCGCGCCGCCCGCTATTGCTATGGCGATAGGTGCATATCTCAATGTGCAGTTTCCAGGTGTGGACGTCAAGCTGATGGCAGCGGGTGCTTATGTCGTATTCATCGGGTTGAATATCATCGGGGTGCGAATTGCCGCAACCTTTGAGCTGTTCGTGACCATACTGGCTATATTGGAGTTGCTGGTGTTTATGGGCGTGGTGTCACCTGCATTTTCTGTGGCTAATTTTGTAGCACATGGCTGGTCTGGGCAAGATAGTTTCAGTATGGCAGCGATCCCCGGAATAGTGGCGGCGATTCCTTTTGCGATCTGGTTTTTCCTGGCAATTGAAGGTGTGGCGATGGCTGCGGAGGAAGCGGAAAATCCTAAACGTACTGTGCCGATTGCCTATATTGCCGGGATACTGACCTTGGTGGTGTTAGCGCTGGGGGTGATGGTGTTTGCAGGGGGTACAGGTGACTGGAAAGCGCTATCGAACATCAATGATCCGTTACCGCAGGCGATGAAGCTGGTGGTAGGCGCGAATAGCGGCTGGCTGCATATGCTGGTGTGGATAGGCTTGTTCGGTTTGGTGGCGTCATTTCACGGCATTATTCTGGGTTATTCACGGCAGATATTTGCGCTATCCCGCGCAGGTTATATGCCGCAATATTTCGCTGCGGTACATCCTAAATTTAAAACACCGCATCGTGCCATTATTGCGGGTGGTATCGTTGGCGTGGCCGCGATATTTAGCGATGATTTGATTTCTTTCGGTGGGCAGACTTTAACCGCTAATCTGATCACCATGGCCGTATTCGGCGCGATAGTCATGTATATTATTTCCATGCTGAGTTTGTTTGCCTTGCGCAAGAATGAGCCTGAGATGAGTCGTCCGTTTCCAGCCATGGTTTATCCGTTATTCCCTGCGATTGCATTGGTATTGGCGGTGATCAGTCTGGTTACCATGATTTATTACAATCAGTTATTGGCCGAGCTGTTCGTGGCGCTGATGGCGATTGCTTATGGTTATTTCTATCTTACCAAGCATCATCGTGATGCGGCCATCGAAAATCAACAGATGCCAGTTGTTGGTTAAGTTAATCGCTATATCAAGCAAGGGTTAAATACTGTCAGGAGGAATGTAATGCAGTATCGTCATAGCGTCGGGTTACAAACCTGGCATTTTAATGACTTGAAAGATTTGCTGGCTAAAGCAACACCTGAGCGTTCTGGTGATTATCTGGCGGGTGTTGCTGCGGGGTCTTATGCCGAGCGCATGGCTGCAAAAATGTGTCTGGCTGGGGTGCCGCTGCAACGCTTTTTGGAGGAGCTGGTAATTCCTTATGAAGATGATGAGGTTACAAGGCTCATTGTTGATACTCACGATAAGCAGGCATTTGCTGAAATTAGTCATCTGACAGTAGGTGATTTCCGTAACTGGTTATTGTCTGATGCGGCAGATACCGCCACTTTGCAGCGGGTGGCGCGGGGGATTACACCAGAAATGGCTGCGGCTGTTAGCAAATTGATGCGTAATCAGGATTTGATCCTGGTGGCGCGCAAATGCAGCGTGGTGACGGCTTTCCGCGACACCATAGGTTTGTCCGGGCGTATGTCAACTCGGTTGCAACCCAATCATCCTACGGATGACCCACGTGGTATTGCGGCTTCTATTGTGGATGGTCTGTTGTATGGCTCGGGCGATGCGGTAATCGGAATTAATCCAGCAACAGATAGCATCCCTGCACTCATGGATATTTACTCTCTGGTGGATGAAGTCATCAATGAGTTCGAGATTCCTACGCAGTCTTGCATATTGACCCACGTTACCAATCAGATCCAGTTGATAGAAAGAGGTGCACCAGTTGATCTGGTGTTTCAGTCAATTGCAGGTACGGAAAAAGCCAATCGCAGTTTTGGTATTAATATTGCCATTTTGCAGGAAGCGCAGCAGGCGGCACTTTCATTGCAGCGTGGAACTGTGGGCAATAACGTAATGTACTTTGAGACGGGGCAGGGTACAGCGTTGTCATCGAGTGCTAATTTTGGTGTTGATCAGCAAACCTGCGAGGCTCGTGCTTATGCCATCGCTCGTCATTTTTCACCGTTACTCAGCAATACTGTAGTTGGCTTTATCGGCCCCGAGTATTTGTATAACGGTAAACAAATTATCCGTGCAGGGCTGGAAGATCATTTCTGTGGCAAGTTGCTGGGCGTACCCTTGGGTTGTGATGTGTGTTACACCAATCATGCCGAGGCAGATCAGGACGATATGGATAATCTGATGACGTTGCTGGCCGCTGCAGAGGTGACTTTCATCATGGGCATACCAGGTGCGGATGACATCATGCTTAACTATCAGAGCACGTCTTTTCACGATGCGCTTTATTTGCGTAATGTGATGGGGCTAAAACCAGCGCCGGAGTTTGAATTATGGTTGAAAAAAATGAATATTACCGACCAAGCGGGACGGATGCGGCCAGTGGAAGCAACGCATCGCCTGCTGCAAGCCATGCCCAAACAGTTGCTGGCAGTGAATTAAGTCCCGTTGTTGCCGATCCCTGGCAACAGCTCCGACAATTTACCCAGGCACGCATCGCTTTGGGGCGTGTAGGTATCAGTCTGCCTACTGAAGAAGTATTGAATTTTGGCTACGCACACGCCATGGCTAGGGATGCAGTACATTTGCCGCTGGATGTCGATATGCTGCGACGGGAATGCACTGCCGCTGGTTGGGCTGCGGTACATGTACAAAGTCGCGCCGCTGATCGTACCAGCTATCTGTTACGTCCTGACCTTGGCAGACGTGTGGATGCGGCTGGGTTGGAGCAGTTGCAAGCAGTCAAATCACAGCAGCAACCAGATATAGTTTTCGTTATTGGTGATGGACTGTCTGCATTGGCGATACATAAACACGCGATACCACTGATGGTGGAAGTCCGTAGAAATGCGCCAGCAGAATGGCAGTTCGGTACCGTGGTCATGGCAAGTCAGGCGCGGGTCGCCATCGGCGATGAAATTGGTGCGGCATTGGGTGCGCGGGTAGTGGCTGTGCTCATAGGCGAACGACCCGGATTGAGTTCACCAGACAGCCTAGGAATTTATCTGACTTATGATCCCAAAGTGGGGCGGCATAATGCTGAGCGTAACTGTATTTCCAATGTGCGTCTGGAGGGGTTGAGTTATGCGGCAGCGGCTAAAAAGCTGGTATGGCTTGCACATCAAGCTTTGCGCCTACAATTATCGGGTGTGGATTTAAAGGATGAAAGCGATATGGTGCAGATTACTGATACTGCAGTGCCCAGTTTGCCTAGTTCAGAGAGTGCAGGCGTTTAAAGGTAGTGGACGGTAACTCGCCAAACATTTTTTTATATTCCTGCGAGAAATGGCCGAAATGCCAGAAACCCCAATGCGTTGCAGCTTCGGTGACGGAATTGGTGTCTTTCAACATGTGCCGCACTGCATTTAAACGTTCCGCACGCAAATAGACCACAGGGCTGGTAGCGAGCAGGTTGTGAAAACAGTATTGCAGGCTGCGACGGCTGATGCCGAAGTGCTGACACAGCTCAGCTACGCTGATGGCGTTTTCTGATTGCGTCAGTGCGAGTTCCCGGGATTCGGCGATGATATTCCAGCATCTGCTGGTCGATAACTGCATGGCTGTATCGTCGTTGCCATGGATGAGATTATCGGCCAGAAAAGCCAATAATGACGTGCGTAGCGAGCTGATATATGACTTATTCTGTAATAGATCGGGCATGGCTTGCACCGTCTGAAAAATCTCAGCGATAAACCTGCGTATCCCCTCTAGCCGTGCTGAATTCAAGGCGATAACATGCGCCTGTTCACAATTTTGCTGTATCGCTGCCTGTTCTTCAGGCATTAGCATTTCAAATAGCGCGGCGCGATTAACGGATATGCCTGCCATGAGCAGTCCATGGGGAGAGAAAAATTCAAATCCGTTACCACCAGAAAACACATGCATGTAATCGCTAGTGCTGGCGGCACCGCAGAATACCCCATGATTATTCGCTGCCAGTGGCACGCCTACTGCGATGACATCACTGCCTAATTGACCATGCTGGAACAAGGCCTGGTTAGTGTATTCAAGAAACAGGTGCACATCTTCAAATTTGATATCGGAGACATAACCGTTAAAACGTCCGGAAGACATTTGTAAGTAATCCTGATTCCAGCCGCGTAACAAATCAGCTTGCTCATCAAAATCATGCGAGACCCAATGATTGAACGTATTGGTGTGTACAGGTGTTGGGTCTATCATGTATGGCATAAATTTGTTCCAAAACAAGACTGTATGTTATGAGCAACAATCGTGCCTGTGGACCAAACATGAATTTGTCTATGTCTAGTGAGCATAGGGCGGGGTGAGAGACCGATTTGGTGCGCGTTCGCATCAAAATGGTGCGCTGGGTAGGGGTTAAGATGCATTTTGACTATATTTGGTTTTTTAACTGGCTGATATAAAACAATAAAAATTATTGGCGTGATTGTTGCATAAGCTCTGCAACATTGCGATTTTTGAATATTACCCAAGGAGATATTTTGTCTGGTCATGAACTTGTCGCTTGTCGCCCTACAGAAAACATACAAGTACAGGCTCAAGTTAACGATGTGGCGCATAAAAAAGGCTGGGATGCACTACTGTCGTTGGGTTACGCACATGCAACGGGCAAGACCACATTGGTGCACAGGCAGCATCATGGGCCATTGATGGTGCAAAAAGCGCTGTATCCGGAAGGCAGTGCCGTGTGTCACAGCATCGTCTTGCATCCGCCAGGGGGTATTGCCGGTGGCGATACACTGGAAATTAGGGTGGCGCTGGATCATGGCAGTCAGGCCTTGCTGACATCGCCTGGTGCGGGGAAATGGTATCGGTCCAGTGGCAATTATGCCAGTCAGAAATTACGTTTTGCTGTGGCTGAAAACAGCGTGCTGGAATGGCTGCCGCAAGAAACTATTTTGTTCGATGGCGCACTGGCACGCATGAATATGGAAGTCGAGCTGGCGCAAGGCGCGGTGTTTATGTGCTGGGAAATTCTGTGCTTGGGTCGGGCTGCATCTGGGGAAAAATTTAATCACGGGCATCTTAGTCAGCGCGTGCGTATCAAGCTGGAGGGCAAGCCGATATGGCAAGAGTTTGCCAGTTTGATGGGCGGTGATGCCTTAATGAGTTCGCCGGCTGGGCTGGCAGGTTGCACGGTGACGGCAACACTTATTCTGGCGGGCAAGGCGATACCTGCCGAGTTGCTCAACCAGTGTCGTGAAGTTGTAGTGGATGGCATGGCGGGTGAACATTGCGGAATAACCGTGTTGCCTGATGTGCTGATTGCACGTTATCTGGGGCATAAATCCGAAGCGGCTAAACGTTATTTCATCGCGTTATGGACGATATTGCGACCTTATGCTGGTGGCAGGCAAGCGGCTATACCACGCATCTGGCAGACTTGAAGTGTCGATTTATATTTATGTTGCAACCTGTTGAATAGAAAAGAGTGTGTTATGGAATTAACTCCACGAGAAAAAGACAAATTGCTGATTTTCACTGCAGCATTACTCGCCGAGCGGCGCAAGGACAGAGGTCTGAAATTGAATTATCCAGAAGCGGTGGCCTATATTTCTGCCGCCATTATGGAAGGTGCACGCGATGGCAGAACAGTAGCTGAACTGATGGGCTACGGCACGACATTATTAAAGCGCAGTGACGTGATGGATGGCATAGCCGAGATGATCCCTGATATACAGGTGGAAGCCACTTTTCCAGACGGCACCAAGCTGGTCACAGTACATAACCCGATTGCGTAAGGAGTGCAAATGATACCTGGTGAATTAGAAGCTATGGCGGGTGATATTGAGCTGAATGTAGGTATGGCCACCTGTACGATCAGCGTTGCCAATACGGGCGACAGACCGATACAAGTGGGTTCGCATTACCATTTTTATGAAACCAATACTGCGCTGGCGTTTGACCGCGATGCTGCTTATGGATTTCGTTTGAATATCCCGGCAGGCACTGCGGTTCGTTTTGAACCGGGTCAGGATCGTACTGTGGAATTGGTGGCGCTGGGCGGCGACCGTATCGTGTATGGTTTTAATGCGCAAGTCATGGGCAAATTGAAGGAGCAGGCATGAGTCTGAAGATAGGGCGTGCGGCATATGCCGAAATGTATGGGCCTACCGTGGGTGATCGTTTGCGCCTGGCGGATACTGAGCTGTGGATAGAAGTGGAAAAAGATTTCACTATTTATGGCGAAGAAGTGAAATTTGGTGGCGGCAAAGTTATCCGCGACGGCATGGGTCAAAGCCAGCGCACGTACGCGCATGTGGTTGATACGGTGATTACCAATGCGCTGATTGTTGATCACTGGGGCATAGTCAAAGCGGATATCGGTCTCAAATCGGGGCGTATTGTCGGCATAGGTAAAGCGGGTAACCCTGATATCCAAACAGGGGTTGATATCGTCATCGGTGCCAGTACCGAGGTGATCGCGGGTGAGGGTCTGATAGTGACGGCGGGCGGTATAGATTCGCACATCCATTTCATCTGCCCGCAGCAGATAGAAGAAGCGCTGATGTCGGGGGTGACAACCATGCTCGGCGGCGGCACTGGCCCTGCTACCGGCACCAATGCCACGACGTGTACGCCAGGCCCGTGGTATATGCACCGTATGCTACAGGCGGCGGACAGCTTTCCGATGAATCTGGGGTTTCTGGGTAAAGGTAACGCCAGCTTGCCAGAGCCATTGCGTGAACAGGTTGAGGCAGGGGCGATAGGCCTGAAGCTACATGAAGACTGGGGCACTACGCCTGCATCTATTGATAATTGCCTGACAGTTGCGGATGAGCTTGATGTGCAGGTCGCTATTCATACCGATACCCTGAATGAATCAGGTTTTGTGGAAACCACGCTGGCAGCCCTCAAGGGTAGAGCAATCCATACCTATCATACCGAAGGGGCTGGTGGCGGGCATGCACCTGACATCATCAAGGCTTGCGGCGAGCTGAATGTATTGCCATCGTCCACAAATCCGACACGTCCGTACACAGTCAACACCATAGACGAACATCTGGACATGCTGATGGTGTGTCACCATCTTGATCCGAATATTGCCGAAGACGTAGCGTTTGCTGAATCGCGCATACGCCGTGAAACCATTGCGGCTGAAGATATCCTGCATGACCTGGGTGCATTCAGCATGATCTCCAGCGATTCGCAGGCGATGGGACGAGTGGGCGAAGTCATTATGCGCACCTGGCAAACCGCGCACAAAATGAAAGTGCAGCGAGGCGCCTTGCCGGAAGACCACGCCAAAAAAGACAACCAGCGCGTCAAGCGCTACATAGCCAAATACACCATCAATCCGGCGATTACTCACGGTATCGCGCATGAAGTAGGCTCGATAGAAGTCGGTAAACTAGCTGACCTGGTGTTATGGCGTCCTGCATTTTTCGGGGTAAAGCCGTCCATTATTATCAAGGGTGGCATGATCGCAGCAGCGGCGATGGGCGACCCCAATGCTTCGATACCGACACCGCAACCTGTGCATTATCGGCAGATGTTTGGTGCTTATGGCAAAGCCTGTACCGCAACATCGGTGACTTTTGTGTCAGGTCTGGCGGCGCGTAGCGATCTGGCAGCGCAGTTGGGGCTGGACAAGCGTCTGGTCGCAGTCAGTGGCACGCGTACCGTGACCAAGCGTGATATGGTGCATAACGCTTATATGCCTAAAATTGAAGTTGATCCAGAGACTTATGAAGTGCGTGCTGACGGCGAGTTGCTGACCTGTGAACCTGCTGAAGTGTTGCCGATGGCGCAGCGTTATTTCCTGTTTTAAAGCGAATTTATGTTATTAATTGAGCAATTTTGCAGTACCGATCAGCCTGCCGACGAACAGCTGGTGTTGCCATTCGAGCGCAGGCAAAAAAGCCGTTTGCGCACCCAGTTGGCGACGGGTGAAGAAGTAGGCTTGTTCCTGCCGCGCGGCACCATATTGCGTGGCGGTGACCGCTTGCAGGGCAGCGATGGTCGCGTGGTGCTGGTGGTTGCCGCACCTGAGCCGAGCTTGCTGGTGACGGCAGCCACTGAGCGCGAATTGGCGCGTGCCGCTTATCATCTGGGCAACCGCCACGTGCCGTTACAAGTCGGTGATGGCTGGCTACGACTTGGGGCTGATTACGTATTAAAAGATATGCTGGATGGTTTGGGTGTGCATGTGCGCGAGGACACCGCACCGTTTGAACCCGAAGCAGGCGCTTATGGCGGTCATGTCCACCGTCATGGCGATGAAGAAGGGCACTCAGGCATTATTCATGAATTTAGCTGATCTATCGCTGGTGAGGTTGCTGCAACTGGCAAGCCCTATGCTGCCAGTGGGTGCATACAGCTATTCGCAAGGGCTGGAGTGGGCGGTTGATCAGCGCATCGTGCATGACCGCGACTCGGCGCGTACCTGGATAGGCGATGTGCTGCAGTTCAATGTAGCAAGATTCGAAGCACCGTTGTTGCTGCGTTTGTACCGAGCCTGGGAAAGTCAAGACTTTGCACAGGTTGCGCACTGGAATGAAGTGTTCTGTGTGTCGCGGGAAGCTGCCGAGCTACGTGCCGAGACTGAACAGATGGGTTATTCCATGCGCCGTCTGATGCAGGAAATGGGCGGCTTTGACGGTGCACGACATCTAGCCTTACAGCAACTGGAACCGCTCGGCTTTCCGACAGCATTCAGTTGTGCGGCAGTGAGCTGGAGCATCCCCGCCGAGGCAATGGTTTCTGCCTACTTGTGGTCATGGACAGAAAATCAGGTCAGCGCCGCAATGAAAACTATCCCTGTCGGGCAAGTGGCAGGGCAGCAGATTTTAGCTGATCTCGCTTCGCAATTGCCTCGGCTGGTGGGTGCAGCCATGGCATTGGCAGATGAGGAAATCAGCAACTATGGGCCGATGTTCGCAATAGCCTGTAGCCAGCATGAGACGCAGTACAGTCGACTATTCAGGTCGTGAATTTAATTAATTAAAAGGATAATCGTAATGAGCAATACTCAACCTTTGCGCGTCGGTATCGGCGGTCCAGTTGGTTCTGGTAAAACCGCGCTGACGCTGGCGCTGTGTAAGAATTTACGCGAGAAATATCAACTCGGTGTCGTTACCAACGATATTTACACGCAGGAGGATGCGCAGTTTCTGGTGCGTAATGAAGCCTTGCTGCCGGACCGGATTATCGGTGTGGAAACTGGCGGCTGCCCGCATACTGCGATACGTGAAGATGCCTCGATTAATCTGGAAGCTGTTGCGCGTTTGTCGCGGAAATTCCCCGATCTCGAAATCATCTTTGTTGAAAGCGGCGGCGATAATCTGTCTGCCACGTTCAGCCCTGAACTGTCGGATTTGACGTTGTATGTGATTGACGTTGCCGCAGGCGACAAGATACCGCGCAAAGGCGGCCCCGGCATTACCAAATCTGACTTGCTCATTATCAATAAAATCGATTTGGCTCCCATGGTCGGGGCGTCATTGGAAGTGATGGACAGGGATGCCAAAAAGATGCGCGGAGAGCGGCCTTTTGTATTCAGCAATCTGAAAACGGGGCAAGGGCTGGATGAGATTATCCAGTTTATTGAGAAAAAGGGTTTGATGAAGGACTAAACATGCCAGTTTCTGCACCTGACAGCTTGATAGGAATGATGTTGCTGGTTTTTATGCTGGGTCTGCGGCATGGCATGGATCCTGATCATCTGGCGACCATAGACGGTATGGCCAGAGCCAACAGTGTCGCACGGCCGCGACTGGCGCGGTGGGCAGGGCTGCTGTTCTCCCTTGGTCATGGCATGACGGTGATACTGACTGCGGGCATTATCAGCATGCTGGCCAGTACATGGAAAGTACCAGGCTGGTTTGAATCACTTGGTGCATGGATATCTATCTTCTTTCTGCTCGCGCTAGGATTGACCAATCTTTATGTAGTGTTCCGGGTGCCGTCTGGTGAGGTGGTAAAAATCACTGGCGCCAAAAGCCGATTGTTCAAGTTTCTGTTTGCAAGAATCCAACATCCCGGCTGGATGGTATTGGTCGGTGCGCTGTTTGCCCTGTCTTTCGACACCATGAGTCAGGTTGCCTTTTTTTCGATCAGCGCCCAGGCTCAGCATGGCTGGATATCACCGATGTTGCTGGGTGTGGTGTTCATGCTGGGCATGATAGTGACCGACGGGCTGAATGGCTACTGGGTGGCGAAAATGATCTTGCGTACGGATAAGCTCGCGCTGGTTTCTTCACGTGTGCTGGGATTAACCGTGGCTGGATTGAGCCTGGTCGTTGGCGGCATGGGTCTGAGTCGGCAACTCTTCCCTGATTTTGATATTTTGACGAGTATCAGTCCATTACAGCAGGGCATAGGTGTCATCGCATTTGTCGCCACAAGTTATGTTCTTGCCTTATGGCTGTCGCGTTCCAGAAACATGTTGCCGGCTTAAACACCCTTAGCGGTGGGCACGAGCACTTCTATAGCGCATTGCCCCTCATTACTCGCACCAAATCAGACATTACCCCAGACTGCAGCGCGTGTTTATCGCGCCAGCTCCCTATTAAAGCCATATAACTCATTCTTTTAACAATTGGCACTAATATTGCTTTTTTGTTTCCGTTCAATAAATTTAAATTCATATTTATTAACTTTTTTGGTCTTATCTTAACGGGGAGGAGATGCAATGAAACTGGTAACCGCCATTATTAAGCCGTTCAAACTTGAGGAGTTACGTGATGTTTTATCAACTATTGGCATACAGGGGATTACTGTTACCGAGGTAAAGGGATTTGGTCGTCAGAAGGGGCATGCCGAGTTTTATCGTGGTGCCGAGTATATGGTGCAATTCGTCCCCAAGATCAAAATCGAGATTGCCATCACTGATGAGATGCTGGCTAAGGTCATAGAAAGCATAGAAAAAACTGCAAAAACGGGCGCGATAGGCGATGGCAAGATTTTTGTCACTGATCTGGAACAAGCAATTCGCATCCGCACTGGTGAAACTGACATTGACGCACTTTAAGGGAGTTGAGATGAATAACAAGATGTTAACGAATCGCATTCTGCCAGCAGTTGGTTTGCTGGGATACAGCACTATGAGTTTTGCGGCTGATGCACCCAAAATGGACGGTGCCAGCACGGCCTGGATGATCACCGCAACTGTGCTGGTGATATTGATGACTATACCCGGACTGGGGCTGTTCTATGGCGGCCTGGTACGCACCAAAAACATGCTGTCGATACTGACTCAGGTATTCATTACCTTTTCCATGCTATCTGTACTGTGGGCCTTGTATGGTTACAGCCTGGCCTTTACCCCCGGCGGCGAGCTGAATTCGATAGTGGGCGGTTTAAGCAAGTCATTCCTGTCTGGCGTCGGCAAGGATTCGCTCACTGGTGTCATTCCTGAATACGTCTATCTGACTTTCCAGATGACCTTTGCGGCTATTACCCCGGCGCTGATTATCGGCGGCTTTGCCGAGCGCATGAAGTTCTCAGCGATATTGCTGTTCATGGCTGGTTGGCTCACTCTGGTTTATGCACCTATCGCCCATATGGTCTGGGGTGGCGGATGGTTGCAAGGTATGGGCACCATGGACTTTGCTGGCGGCACAGTCGTCCACATTAACGCGGGTATCGCTGCGCTGGTCGGCGCGCTGGTACTCGGCAAACGTGTTGGCTTCGGCAGAGAATCCATGTCGCCGCATAGCCTGACCATGACCATGATAGGTGGGTCATTGCTGTGGGTAGGCTGGTTTGGCTTCAATGTGGGCAGTGAGCTGGCGGTTGATAGCACGGCAGCACTGGTGCTGGTGAATACCCAGCTGGCAACCGCAGCCGCTGCCATGGGTTGGCTGTTCGTTGAATGGATAGTAAAAGGCAAGCCTAGCATGTTGGGCGGTGTTTCTGGCGCGGTAGCTGGCTTAGTAGCAATTACACCAGCCTGCGGTTTTGTCGGCCCAATGGGCAGTATTATTCTGGGCATTGTGGCTGCTGCCATCTGTTTTTGGTCTACTTCCAGTTTAAAACACTGGCTGGGTTACGACGATTCGCTTGATGTGTTTGGTATACACGGCATCGGCGGCATTGTCGGCGCTATAGGTACGGGCATACTGGCTTCTACAACGTTTGGTGGTGTCGGTTATGCAGAGGGCGTCACCATGGGCCACCAAGTGCTGAAACAGATAGTTGCGACTTTAACTACCCTGGTTTGGTCAGGCGTAATCAGTTTTATCCTGTTTAAAGTAATCGATATGGCTATCGGTTTACGTGTAACCGAAGACAGCGAGCGGGAAGGGCTGGATCTTGTTGAGCACGGTGAAAAAGCTTATAACCATTAAGTTGCTTATTTGTACTCAGGCTTGAAAAAGAGGCGTACTTGGTGCGCCTTTTTTTCTGCTACACAGCAAAGCGGAAAATTGACGTGAGTATATGGAAAAAATCAGAAGATGAAGCCGCATATAAGCTGAATAACGGCAGTCACATTTTTGTTTTATATATTTGTTTTATCATTATTTAATCGTTTTTATGATGGTGTATAACGAAAAATTACAGAATGTAAATGTAATAAAACTGCTCCGTATTTAAGCACCAAAAAATTCGACATTACCGCTACAAACCCGGTGAAATAGCGGTTCATGTGTTTTTATTTGAGAATTAGTCTTGCATAATACTTAGAAATCGCTATAATACACAGCTTCAATTCCCTGATAGCTCAGTCGGTAGAGCGACGGACTGTTAATCCGCAGGTCCCTGGTTCGAGTCCAGGTCGGGGAGCCAGATATATAAAGGTCTACAGCGATGTAGGCCTTTTTTATTTGTTCCCCAAAATGGGTGTTGTTCCCTAAATAGTAGGATTTACCAACTTACCACGGCGATGGCGGATATAGTGCGCGGTCATTTTTGCATCACCGTGTCCCAGCAATTCTTGCGCTGCCTGAGCTCCCGATCTTTCGTCTTTATCCGTACCTGCTTTTGCACGGATGTCGCGAAATTGTATCTTTCTTATTTGATCTGCGTCTTCTTGACACTCAGCACGTTCCATATGTTTTGCCGCATTTTCTCTGATGTGGTCCCACCTTCCATCCAGTGCGGATGCAGTTAACGCTTGGCCGTCTTCATTGACGATTAATGCCAGCGACCTCACTTTAAATTTTTTCTTGCGTGCCTTGATACGCTCTATCACCGCTGATAGTCCACCAATCACAGATATGCGCAGCAGCTTATTGGTCTTTCCCTGGCGAATAGATATTTCTGCATCCTGTATGTGTAACTCGCTCATTTTTAGCGTGTCTGCTGGACGTTGGCCGCACAGGTATGCAATATCCATTGCGTCGCGCACTGGATCTGTGGCGTACCACCACAGCAGGCAGTAGTGTTCATCAGATATGTATATGTCTCTGCCTACAGCACGGTTGCGTTTTATGCCAATGGTTGGGTTTGGTTTTGAGGTGTAGCCTTGCTCACGTGACCAGTTCCAGATTGCGGAAAACAGGGCTATCTCTTGTGTCGACCGGGTTACCTTGCGCCAGTCTCGATACAGCGCGATCATGTGCGGCTCGATGGCTGCGAGTGGGGCGGGTGGGTTATCAAAGAATTTATAGAGATTGTTCAGCTCAACTAGATTGTCTTTTTGTGTCCTGGGTGCTTTGGTCGGCAGGACTTTAATCATGTATTTTTCTGCAACATAGCGGAATGTAATGGTGGTTGACGTTGACAGTGTCGCATTGCCTTTTTCAAAGTCTGCCCATTTGCGCACAGCTTCGACATAATCTTTACCTAATGGCAATTCATGTGCGCCATCAAAGTAATAGTAATACGTTCCGCTAGGGCGTGTTCGTGCCTTCATGCGGACGGGTAGATTTAGATTAATTGTGCGTTTACGCCCCAAGGACTGCTGGCCTCCATGCTTGCTGTTCAACGTGCTGCTGGGGCTTGATGTTACCCTCAACGGCTGCGCGTGTCACGATAGGGTGACCAGCAGCATTCAGGAAAAAAGGAACCCCCATGCGACGCAACTGATCCACCTGCTTGGATTTTTGTGCCATGCCGGTGAGTATGCGTAGTTCTGAGGGTTCAAGGAAGAGCATGATTTATATGATATGCGGCATTAAATTTGGCGCAGTCCAGCCTGCTGGCTTCTTGACTTTCCCATTCTCGTCTTTTAATGCAACTTTCCCCGCGCCCCTGCAGGTAGGGCAGAATGGTGTGTCTATTTGACCATCAATGGATCCAACGCCGCCACACGGATCGCAACTGACCAGCTTGGCCAAGTTTGATCTGGCTATTTCTGCCATTGCACCTGATACATTTGCGCCTGTTGAATGCGCTGCGCCTACACTTACCCAGGCTAAATCCAGATCAGCATCCAGCACCTCAGCTCGATCTGCCTGGGCTATTTGTGATGCCAGCTTTCCCTGCTTGAAATCTGACGACAGCGCATCCAGCTGGTCAGCAATATAGGTCAAGCCAAAAGCGGTCAGCTTCTCCGCAAGCTCCTCAAGTTGCAGACCTGTATACAGTCCGATTTGCTTGACATTGTAGTGGTCTGTGCTTTGCCCTGTCGCTAAGGTAAACGTTGCGATTGCTTCTGTGAATTGGGTCATGCTTTTCTCCTGATAAAGTTAAATTGGAACTGATGTGCAGCAAGTGTTTTTTTGTTGCCTTTGAAAATTCTTAAATTACCGTTTACATATTTGGTGCATTTCAGCTTCGGATCTAATCCGCTCATTTAGCTCTTTATCTGTGTACCCGTATAACTTCATCTCATACCAGTCATCCCATATTACACATGGGAAATATGGCTTTCTTGGTCGGCTTCCATCAGTAAAGTCCAGAGCGATTTGAATCACGCTGACCTCCTATACGTCTTGGTCAAGTTTCCATTAACGCTATGCCCTCTATCCCGCAAGATATTAGCCAGCCTGGCGCGGTCATGGTGACTGTGATCTGCCTGGCGAAGAAGGCCAAAGTAGCTATTAGCGGTTTCAAATAGTTCGCTGGCATCGATCTGGCTGACACGCCTAAGTGCTTCATTGAAAGTGCGTCGTCGCGTTGTTCTACGCCATGGTTTGATGACATGGCCAACGAAATCGACGCCGCGATCTACTGGCTGCAGGATGGTTTTTGTCGGGTTCAGCCTGGCGCTCAGTTTGTGCTCAAGGAATTGCTCGATTTTGGTCTTGGCTTCGTTGAGCCATTGGGGTGAGTCATGCAGCAGGATGAAATCATCGACATAGCGGATGTAGTGCTTTGCACCCACTTTATGCTTGCAGAATTGATCCAGCTCGTTGAGATAGATATTGGCAAAAAACTGCGACGACAGGTTACCAATAGGCAAGCCAAGATGTGCTGGATGGCTGGTTAGCCGCTTGTGTGCTGGCACGCGCTCGAGCAAATCAACGCGCCCCTGATATTCGAAATCATTACGCGGATCATGGGACAGTATCGTATTGGCCAGCGCCAGCCAAAACGGCTCAGTGATACGCTTTGCTAGCAGACCAAATAGGATATTCTTGTCGATGGCGACAAAAAAGTTAGCCAGGTCAAGTTTCAAATAGAATGCTGGTCTGCTCCAGTTCTGGGTAATGCTCCTGACCTTCGCTTCCAAGCGCTCGCCTGCATACATCGTTCCACGTCCTGGAATGCAGGCGCAACTGTCGGCGATGAAACTGGCGTGAAATCGTGGCGATACATGGTTGTAAAAAAGGTGATGAACGACTCGATCACGGAACTCCGCCGCCCATACCTCACGGGCTTTCGGCTTGGTGATAACAAAACAGATCGATTTACCAGGGGAATACGAGCCATCCGATAATTCCTGATGGAGTTTCCAGAGATTGCGCTCTAGGTCTTGCTCGAACGCTAGAGCGCTACCTGAGTTGCGCTTGTGCTTACGACAATCAAGATAGGCACGAAGTAGTAATTCGAACGAGTAGTTGGATGAATCTGCTGACGGCACGGACTCGACACTCGGCAGACAGATTGTTGTTGTTCTGATTGCCGTTGTTGAAGTTCTGGATAAAAGCCGCTTGTTCGCACTATCTACGTCGCCTCGCCGAGTATTCGGCGAGGAAACTGCACCAGACCGGCCAGCGACTTGCGTTGCGGTATCTGTGGTGTGCATGTCCGTGTCCTTGTGAGACAGGGGTGCGACCAGATTCATAATGCGCACGGTCATTGGAGCCTTGACCCCAATGAATCAGACGCGGTTGCTGACTTCTTTAACCATCCACCAGCCTGACCGCCGATGGTATTCGTCATTTCCATACCGTTTGCCCATATCTTTCTGGATATAAAGCCTTTATCGAAACTGACACGCATCATGAGAGAAACTACCTCCAGCCCGCGAAGTACATTGCGGATGTGGTCGCAACGCTTCTCCCCGCGGCTAGCATTGGCGTAGCCGATCTCCAAGAGCAGATCAACGCACTCGTCGTGGACTCGTTTGCCAAGGCTCTGTTTGAATGTGCGTGGCATATTCAGCTGAACATCAGCCGCGAGCGTCAGAAGGTCGTAACCCTTCTTGTAGATTGGTAGATTGGTATGAATCATGGTTAAATGACTAAACGGTTAAAGTATTAAAGAGGAATCTCGCTGACGGCACGGACTCGACACTCGGCAGACAGAAGGCGGCTGCTCTGATTGCCGCCGTCGAAGAGCTGGATAAAAGCCGCGTTATCGCCTTTAGTCTTCGTCAGCGTCCAGTGGTAATAATCATTGTCGAACTGATCCTGCAATCGATCGAACAAGGTAATGCTCTGATGGCGGGTTGGGATGTGGCTCGCCATATCCGGATTTACTGCATCAGCAAATTTTATGGCCTTGTTGTATGGCAGTCCTTTGCCAGGGAAATCTGGCCACAAGATTAAATGAACGAGGCTATCGTCGGTGATGGACAGCGATATACCCGCATAGATCGCTTCCGTCCCCGGCCACTTGGCACCGACAGCAGGAATAGGTGCAGCAGATTCCGTTGCGCCGGCAAGTGCAAATGCAGCGATCAATCCGGCTGGTGGTTGCGGATTGGAAAAAGTAATATGAAGATTTTCAATGTGCAGTTTCATAATATATATCCGATAAAAGTATTGAAGGATTTAAGAATCGAGTTGAATCAGCCTGACGGCACGGACTCGACACTCGGCAGACAGATCGTGGTAGTCCTGACTGCCGTAGATGAAGTCCTGGATAAAAGCCGTATTACCTTTCGGAAGTACGGTAGATGACCAATACCAGGCGAGATCAAAGGCTTCATCGCTGCCATCTTTGAATATATCAAGCGTGGTTTGAGCTGGGGAGTCTTCGGTATAGAGCCAGCCTTGTGGTACGCTGTTGCTGTTTTCCCCATCACGCCATGAGCAATAGTTTTTATAATGACCTGGCTTTAAGTGTCGATATCCGAGTTCAAGCACGTCGCGGGACGGAATAACCCAGTCAGTGAATCCGTTGATGCTTAACTCAGAAATCTGTTTAGCAGCTTGGCTGCCAGCATCGATTAGCGCTTTCATGTTGGCTAAGCAGTCGTTCGGGCTGCCAGCGCCTTCTACAATTTTTCCAGATGGAAGAATGATAGATTTGATCTGACCTTCTTTCTTTGGCGCCCAGATGATGCCTTTGTGTGTCCCGTTGACATTGATGATGCCGCCGAAGTAGCCGCCTTCCATGGCGGTACCGATTTCGATGCTGGTCATTTCTTGCATGATTTTTCCTTAAAGTGGGGTGGTTAATTTGATGTATTTCACGTGAAAAGTAGCGTCGTCGTAAAACTTGACTACGCCGTTCTCGCCTTTTACTGCCCAGTCACCGACTTCCATGTGGCGGACATGGATGCCCAGGCGCATAAGTAATGCAGGGCCTACCCAGTTCAGGCGAATTTTTGAGGATAGGTCTGCAATCTCGATTGAGTTGCTTCCATCGAACTGGACTGCTTTAGCCAGGTAGGGACGTTTTGCATGGGTATGCATGTCAGGCTTTCTGCGCGTTGATGACGCATTCTGCATGCAGTGCTTCATATGCAACTGCATCGAGATAATCATCCTCGTTGAATTTGCCTGCGGCCATGCGGGCGTGTTTTAGGCAACCCATAAATGCCCAGCCCTGTGCTTCGGTCAGATCGGTACCGTAGCGGGCATTGAACATTTTGACAGTCAGCGACATGCTGCGTTCACCGTTTGGTTTGTCTCGCTGTTTACCGCGCTGATCGATGATTTCGGCACCACTGATAAGTATGTCGGCAGCAGTTACTTTGTTTTCAGCCATGCTAGTCTCCATGTGTATTTGAGGATGAAGTAAAATCTGATGGCGAGGATCAGGCGACGCATGCGAAGATGCTCCGCACTTCAAAGCGATCGAATGCATCGATCACCGCGTCCATGGTGCAGGCAAACAAGCCTGTGTAGGTGACACGCTCACCGCGTTTGGTTTTTAGCTTGATTTTTATAGTCTTCATGGTGTTGCTCCTGTAATTAGTAGCTGTCTTCCCAGCTTGCCCACATATGCCCGCCCATGGACTTCAACGAAAGGAGTAGCGTCATATGCTGCCAGTGTTACTGATAAAGCCCGCGCCACTGTTGGCTGGGCGCGGTGTGGTTAATTTAAAAATGGATTGCCGAAAAAGAATGGGTTGCCTGTCTTCTCGCGGATTACTGTTATGAGTGTTTGCGTTGCTGCTTCAAGCACTTTGTCAGCGCGTATCAGCTCAAACCAGAATTTAAGCTGACCATCACGTACTCGATAGCGCAGACGTGCATCAAGCTGATATGCGTCACCATTCCAGAACACTGGAAGACCAAGCGAGAAGCGGTCAAATACCTGCATTTTTTGCAGGGTTTGTGCATCATCATCCTGCACAAAGCTCATTTGTACGCCGCCGTTTTGTAATCGAACTGCGCTTTTGAAACGCATATCCTGATTGGCTTCAAAGGTAATCGCCATTTCCAGCATTTGTGCGCCAGTTGGGCAACCTTCGATACTGGCTATGTCTTTCAGATTGTCTTCGATGAATGCGGCGAATTCGACTTGGGTGAATGCTTTTGCATTACGATCAGTCCAGCGGGTCCACTCTTCGGAAAATAATGGGCTGAATTTAACAAGATGATCACGCCAGTCAGCTTCATCTGCCGTTTCGCCATGATCATTAATGATGCCAGTGAAATTTACGTCTCCTTTTTGATAGTTGGCTTCGCACCAGATCGTGCTATCAGCCAGTGAGCCGTGACGGGTAACGTAGTTGATAAAGCTTTCTTCATCATTCAGACGAACCTGTGCAGTTTTGCGGCGTGGTGTTGGGCTAAGTTTGATATCGTCTTTCTCGACGATAGTCCAGCCTGGTGGTAATGCCGCACGCTGTAAGTATTGATCCTGGCCTAATAATTCGACAGGTTCTTTCATTTCTGCCGCTAGTGTTTCTGCCAAGTTGGCTGTTTGTTGATCTAACATAATTATTCCTTATGCGGTCTTTAGGGTGGATGGTGCAGCATCTGTTGCACCTGGTACGCTCTTGAGCTCAAGGCTGCGCTGGTGAGGGTCTTCGGTGACTAGACTGCCTTCTGGTGTGGCAAATAGCAGCGCTTCCATCGCTTCCTCAGTTGGCTTGATAACTTTTACCTTGCCGGTGATGTGCATTGCACCGCCTCGCGTGGCTTTTTTGACTGTGATAATCAGGTTAATGCTGCCTTGCTTGCCTGATGAATCAACAGCGGTTACTAGGTCTGCCAGTTTGTCGCTGGCCGTGTCGATAAATACACCGCCGCCTATGTGGCGAAGGGTGTCAGTTATGGGTCTGATCATGATTTACTCCTGTTTATCTGGTTGATTGATGGGTTATGCTGCTTGTTCTTGTAACCGCTCTTGTTCACGTTTTGCGCGCGCAGCTTCTATCATTGGCAATGCGTCTTGCTCTGGGATAGGGTCGAAGTTATGCATTGATATGGTGAGGGTGGTTGCTTCATCTGAATAATGAAAACGGTTAGGTCCGGTAAGCCAGAAGCTTTCTTGTACAGATCTGGCGCGGCTCATGATATCCATCAGTGCTTTTGCATCTTGTTCGTTTGCTAGTGCGTAATATCCGCCTACCTGGGCTAGTATCATTTTGATTACTCCTTATTTGTCTGGTTGGTTGGTTGGGTTTCTTTGTTGCTGGTGTTTATAATAGCCTGCGGTAATTAAATAATCAATAGCTTTAGGCTATTATTTATTAATATAGTATATTGCTCAAATAAATTATTTTATTTTTTAAAGGTTGATATGGGTAAAATTGGTATTCTGGCGAAGATAGCGCGGCACTTAAGTGCATCAGAAACGGGTGCTGCTGAGGATAAGCCAGTTGAATTATTGATTGAGGCAGAGCAATTGTTACGCGATATGGCGCGTGAGATAGGGTTATTACGTAGTTTTATTGAGCATAGCGGGGTATGGCTGCCAATAGCATCGGCACCGCATGATCAGCGGATTTTACTATTTACAGGTGCTGAGATTTACGCCGCTCACTGGGTACAGAGCATGGATACAGGTCACGAGGCATGGATGATAGGTGAGATGCCTGACGGGATGCAGGCGGTAGTGACAGCAACACATTGGCTTCCTGCGCCTAAGCCGCCGTGTACTGATGCAGTGGCTGATAATTTATCAAATCACACTGGTGCGGATGGTAATTCCTCAAAGCTCTCCAGTGGCTATGAGTTGTTTAATTTCAGTATTTACTCGCTCAGCTACGAGTCTGTTTATGAAGCTGTTACCGCTGGCGTTAGAAAGGCTCTCAAGACTAGTCCTGACAATATCTAAATACTCATCTGGCATCGTATTTGGCAGCAAAAAATCAAATGTGAAACCAGCGTAGATGATATTAATAAATTCACCCATATTTGTCATGACGATCTCTATGGCCATGGGTGAAATATTGTTGTCTTTTAACCCGTCTCGGATTGCCTGCTCAATCTCTATGCGATCTCGAACAGGCTTAGTTGGGAACTCGATTATATTTTTCAATTGTTATCTATAGCCTAAGATACTTGATAGGGCCATTACTTTGACCAGTCTATTCTCAAGACTTCTGCTGAGATGGTGATATATCGTGCATTGTATCTATTCATGCGTTGATTGCGGACTATAAGTGCATTACCACCAACTTCCGAAACCTTCTCTTTAAGTTTTGGTAATGCATCTGTAACGGTTGGCTCTCTAAAACCTGGCTGGTAGTAGTCAAAGTCGATCAGACCAAGGCTTTTAAATGTAGCTGTTGGCGGATAGGCATATAGAACGCTTACTCCTGAATTATTTTGGCTTTGTGGATTTGCTGTGTACTGCATGGTAGAGCATCCCGTCAAGGTGCTTATTGCTGCTATTAGTATAAATTTTATCATTGCTCGCCTCGCTTGTTTGTGTCGTGTTCAGTTTCATCGTTTTGCGGCGGTTTAGCAACTTGATCGGCTAGCCTCGCAAGTAAATATTGCTGTTCTGGTGTCATGTTTTCCATGATTTGAACAATATGCGACATAGGTTCGCTGGTGTATGTGCTTATTTTGCGCTTATCACCGCGCCCAGTCATTAGCCATTCAAATGATACTTTTGCCCACTTTGCCAAAACTATACACTTATCCATATCTGGTATGGCTTCAGCATCAAACCATTTTTTTACTGATGGCTGTGTCACTTTTAGTCCTGCGGCACCGATAACGCGGGTCAGAGCTGCTTGCCTGCCAAATGGCTTTAATCCATTTTCAGTACATAACTCTATAAGTCTTTTTGAAAATTCTATATGTGGATTATTCATATTTGAAGTATATCCTCTGAAATAATTGCTTCAGGCTATTGTTGATTCAATAGCTTTGGGCTATTATTTGTTTTATGGAAAAAAATCTAATACAAGAAGCTATCGAAATATGTGGTGTTAATGGTTTTGCACGCGAGCTAGGTGTGTCTGGTCCATCTTTGTTGAAATGGAAAAAACAGAACAGCTTGCCGCGCACCGAGTGGACAGGTGAAACCAATTACGCTGCAAAAATAGAGCAGCTAACTGATGGCCGTGTGACACGCGATGATTTGCTGTCGTCTGGCTTCGGTAAAAGATCATGATGAAGCTGTTATCACTGAGCAACACGCTGGCAGGCCGTTTGTCTGCTACATCCCTCCTGGCTCTTAGCCAGTTTTTCGCCATATCGGGTTTTTTACCTGGTATGGCGTTTTTTTTGGGCTGGTTATTCATTTAATACCTCGTTCTGGTTTTGATGTATTAATTATAAGCTGTTGATTATTCAATAAAATACGACGATTTAGGGGAGTTTTAGCCATGTTTGATTTACCTGATCTGGTTTATCGCGTTGTCCATGAGCAGCCGGGTGGCGTTCCTGCGCTGGCTGCGCGGATGGGTGTGTCACCGAATGTGCTCAATAAAAAGGTTTCACCTACTCAAGAGTTTCACAAGCTGACACTGGGTGAGGCTGCCCAGATCGTTGAGCTGACTGGCGATGATCGCATCCCTCAGGCTTTTGCCGACATGGTTGGGTGCGTGCTGGTACCGACAGCGGATTTCGATGGCGTGACGGATATGGCACTACTGGAGACCTACACGCAGATGATTAGTTGCCTGGGCGTGTTTGGGCAGGATTTCCATGCGGCTTTGCGTGATGGCCATATCACTCGCGCTGAGGTGCAGCAGATACATGATGATCTTTATAAGTTGCAGTCTGCAGGTGCTGAGCTGTTTGTGCGCCTGGGTGCATTGATAGATGACTGAAACCGAACGCCGCCGCGCTGAGAATCGCCTGAAGATGCCAAAAGTGACGGCATGGGTGGATGAGATGCGGGCAGCGTTTGGTGATGATGTGCGCGTGACGTATGCGCGTGAGGGTGGGTTTGTGGTGGGCAAGCCGATGGCTGCTTTGCCGCAATTCGAGACGGTAGCTGAATTAAATAAAAAATGGCGCGAACAACGTGCTAACCAAACAGGGGTGTAGTCGTGGCGAATTCAATTGATGGTGTGATAGATCAGTTTTATGCAATGGGCATGCCGCCATTGCCCGATGGTTATCTGGCTGTGGATGCTGGCAGATTCACGCGCTACGGTCCGCAAAAGAAAGCCTGGTACAAAGTATTCAGCTACCGAGCCAAGAATGGTAAGGACTACTATACCGGTACGTTTGGCTATAAAGGTGCGGGACCTTACAAGGTTGAGTCTGACTGGTCTGATGTTGATCAGGCTGAGCGTGAGCGCTATCTTGCTGCGCAGGCTGAGGCCGCAGTCAGGGACGAGGCCAAGCGTGTGCAACGCGCTGCCGCAGCTGCTACACGGGCTGGTGTGCAATGGCGTATGGCTTCCAAGACTGGCGCATCAGATTACATTACCCGCAAGCAGGTCAAGGCTGAGTCATGCCGCTTCGATAATGATGACGTGTTGCTGGTGCCAGCGATGCGCTATGACCATGTGCCTGCAACGATGGTAGGGCTGCAGAAGATATTACATGACGGGCAGAAGCGTTTTAATGCTGGCATGGAAAAGTTTGGCGCGGCTTGTCGATTGGGTAAGCAGCCAGTTGATGGCGATACTTTGTATATCGTCGAGGGTTATGCCACTGGCGCATCTGTGCGCATGGCGCTAGATTACGCTGCGTCGGTATTTGTGGCTTTTGATGCGGGTAATTTGCTGCCTGTGGCGCGAATTCTACGTGCGACTTATCCATCCAGCCAGATTGTGTTCTGCGCTGACAATGACCATGAGACTGATGGTAACCCTGGTAAAAACAAGGCGCTGGCTGCGGCTGACAGCATTGGCAATGCGCACATTGTGTTGCCTGAGTTCCGTGATGGTTATATGGCCAAGCTAACAGACTTCAATGATTTGCATGTGACTGATGGTATTGAGGCTGTTCGCACTCAACTGGTTACGATCAATTATTGCTTTGCATCTGGTCATGCCGATCCATTTATTGGTGATGCAGGTGATCGTCGTTTTTCTGTCGTCGATCTTCCCCAGACCCCTTCTGAGGGTGAGCCGACCACTGAACCAAAAGACAATAATTACACCATAGCGGTATTGCTTGAGCAGTTCGCGCTGGTCTACGGCAAGACTGACGTGTGGGATAACATCCATAGAACCCTGATGAAGCAGGCTGGATTTTCTGCGACCGTTGGCAAGTCCCTAGCTGCTGAGTGGCGTAATCACCCGCAACGTCGAACCATTTCACCTGATGCGCTACCCAAGCTGAAACGCGGGCGCGCAGCAGGCGGGGGTGCAGGGGGTGACAGGCTGGCGCATATGCTTGAGCGATTCACCTTGCTGTATGGCACGGTGACAGTGTGGGATAACGAGTCGCATATGGTGATGTCACTGGCGGCGCTGACTGCAGCATTTGGCAGTGATGCGGTGAAGTTCTGGCAGGAGTCGCCTTTGCGTCGGTTAGTTGATGCGGACAAGCTGGTGTTTGACCCAACGCAATCATGCAATCCTGAGACGCATATCAATATGTTTGACGGATATCCATTGAAGCCGGTAGGCGATCCATCAAAGTGTGCTGCAATCCTTGATCTGCTGGCTGAACTCTGTAGTCATGAGCGTGACAATGCTAGCGATGTGTTTACCTGGCTGCTGCGCTGGATTGCTTATCCGCTGCAGCATCCTGGTGCAAAGATGCAATCTGCTGTACTGATGTTCGGCGAAAAACAGGGTACAGGCAAGAGTCTGTTTTGGGAAGGCGTGGTCGAGGCGCTGTATGGTGACTATGGCACAACCGCCGGTCAACATCAGCTTGATTCTCAGTTTACCGAATGGCGGTCATGCAAAACTTTTGTGGTATTCGAAGAGGTGTTGTCACGCTCTGAGCGCTATAACTTCATCGGAACAATCAAGCACATGATTACCGGCCGCACTCAGCGTATCAACCCTAAGGGTTTGCCTGAGCGTGAAGAGGCTAACCATCTTAACAGCGTGTTTCTATCCAATGAGCCGCAACCCATACCGCTTGAGCTTGAAGACCGTCGATTCATGGTGGTTGAGGCACGAAACAAACTCACTGAAGAACTCAAGCGTGCTGTGCTGGCTGAGATTGCCAATGGTGGGCTGGCGGCTTTTTATCAGTACCTGATGAAGTTTGATCTGGCTGACTTTGAGCCAGGCACACCAGTGTTGCGTACTGTAGCGCGGGAGAAGATCGTAAATTTTGGCTTGCCTTCACATGAAGCGTTTTTCCGTGAATGGCAGAGCGAGGAATTGCGTGCGCCTAAACAGTCTTTGTTTGTTCCGTTTTGCAGCTGTCGAGTGTGCGACCTGTTTGAGGTGTATCGGCATTGGTGCAATAAGACAGGTGAACGGTTGATTACACAAACCAAATTTTCAGAACTGATGGCGAATCGTGTGACTAAAGCGCGGGCATATGTGCTGATTGGGTCAACCAAGGTGCAGCAGCGCGTCTTTATCGTCAACCCGCCTGAACCATCGATTGCGTATGGGTTAAGCGTAAGTGAGCAGTGTGAAAAATTCCAGTCTATTGCGGATATTGATGTCTGAAACAAGACAGGATGAGACAGGTTAAGAAGCAACCTGTCTTGGTGCAAGTTTATGAATATAAAGGGATAAGACAGGTAAGACAAGTAAGACAGGTTAAAACAGCTTCTCACGCGTACACGCATATTTTTATACGAGCATATGTATTAATAAAAAAATACATTTCTCACGATGTACCTAATTTAACCTGTCTTACTTGTCTTACCTGTCTTAAATATTAAAAATCAATAAGTTATACCAAGACAGGTTAAAAAGTAACCTGTCTTATCCTGTCTTGTTAATTTTTGGGGAGTTTCTGATGAAAAAACGTGGGGCAAGGTTTAAGACTAAGCGTGATCCAGATGCTTTTCGCCGCGCAATTGGTGGTGTTGCATATATTGATGATAGCCAGCAGGTTGAGCTGGGTGTTGCATATCGGATGGCTTATGAGGCGCTTAAAACAGGTAGCGGTGTTGAAAGCCACTTTCATACGCTTGCCTGCACCGCCAATATAGCGCTGGTGATGTGTGAGCGTGGTTTTGGCACTGATTATATGGATGATGCGATTAAGGCTCAGGATGCGATTGTGCGCTGTTTTGCACGAAGCAAGTCAACAGACAGGTATTTGCTAGATGGGGATGGAATATCCAGCATTGCGCGACTGCTTGAGCTGCATGATGCGCAATTAGAGATATCGACCAATGGTGATCTACGGCGCACGGTAGATGAGGTCTACAAGCGCATCAATGCTCGCATGCCTGGACATCAGGTAATGGAGTTGGTATGAGTGCGCTGCCTAAGCATATGTATGGTGATCCAGCGCTGCACGTGAAGTTTGAGCATGAGCGTAACCCATGCTTAAAGTGTAAGTATCTGGATATGCTTTGGGGGAAGCAGGTATGCGCGATAGGGCAAAAGGTCGGTAACGGGTGCATCAAATTCACAGCAAGGGGAGTGGCATGATAGGTTTTATCGATGATGAGCTGAGACAGTGGGCGGCGTGGAGTATTTTGCGTAAGGATGGTGGTTTAGGTTATCCACACCAGGTGAACTTTGCGAGATTGGGTGGTGGCGCGTGTAGTCGTTATGAGCCTATTGTTGATGAGAATGCAATGAAGATGGAGAGATGCGTGCTGTGCTTGCCGCATGACCTGTGGTGTGTGGTGGATTACTGGTATCGCAATCCGTCAGCGAATATTACGTCTTGCTCATTACATTGCAAATGCCATCGAGAAACTGTTTATTCACGATTAAATCGGGCGCACATCAAGATTATGGGCTGGCTCAATGACCTTGAATCTGGTGTTGCACTACCAATTCCGCGCAAGCCCAAAAAAGATGCGGGATTGCGACGAAATCGCTTGACAAGCGTTCCTACAGTTTAGTATAGTTTCAGCTACGTTGAATTAGTACGCCCATAACCCGCCTAGTGCGGGTTTTTTGTTGGCTATAATAAACAGCATACAAGGATATGATCATGCCATTTACTGTTGATGAGTTACGTAAGCTAGCAACAGAAGCTGGACATTATCTTGATAGTGAGGTGCATGACTTTCTTTGTTATGTTGAGAGCCTAGCTACATCAGAGCAGCAGACTATTGCTACTAAACCTGCAACACCTTCCGTCGATACACCTACCGCTTGATATCAACGTAAGTGGCTATCCGGTCTAAGTCTATCTGTCGTCATGCTGGATGCAACACATTACTGACTGAGGCAGGGTACTGCGAACAGCACGCCAAGCTGCATCAACAACAATCTGATGCACAGCGTGGCAGCGCGCACCAGCGTGGATACAATCGCAGGTGGCAGAAGGCGCGCGTTACGTTCTTAATGCGCAGTCCGTTATGTAAGCACTGCGCTGATGCTGGCTTAGTAGTTGCAGCAACCGATGTCGATCACATCACCCCTCATAAAGGTGATCAGACTCTGTTCTGGGATTCAAGCAATTGGCAATCGCTTTGTAAGTCATGCCATAGTAAAAAAACTGCACGTGAAGACGGCGGCTTCGGTCGACAGGGGTAGGGGGTGTCAAAGTCTACAATCAACCAACTGAAGACCGTCAGCTAAGTACAATTTTTGTACGCGCAGGTTTTGAGGGTGGGGGGTTATGTTTAGGAGTTAATTATGGGAATTCGTGGACCGAAACCAAAGCCGGTTGAGTTGAAAGTGCTGGAAGGTAATCGAGGTCATCGTCCCGTAACCACTGACGGCCAGCTTCGTCCGCAAGTCGAAGTCCCGGATCCACCGAAGTACCTTGGACGTGAGGCGCGTAAGGAATGGAAGCGTATCACCGTTGAGCTGGTACGCAATAACATAATCTCCAAGCTCGATCAGCACATGCTTGGCATGCTGTGCCAATCTGTTGAGCGCGTTGTCATGTTCGAGACTGCACTACAGCGTGAAGTAGAATCAAAGATTAGTAAAGGTCATGCACCTGACCTTGCCTACGTATCCTACACAGAAAAAGGATACGAGCTGCAATCAGTAAGATACCAACTGCTAAACCGCGAGCGTGAAATGCTGATGAAACTTCTAGGTGAGTTTGGCTTATCGCCATCACTACGCGCCAAGGTTGTTACAGGCACAAGAACAGCTCAGATGACACTATTTGAAGGTGGCCAAAGCGGCACCCCGAGCAACTTCGACGACTTTTAATAACGAATGACATTTGTAGAACGCGCCAACCGATACGCACAAGACGTCATCGGCGGGGAAGTCGCGGCCTGCAAATGGGTTAGATTAGCTTGCCAGCGTCACCTGGATGATCTTAAAAAATCACAGGGAAAATGGAAATACGTATTCGATGAGGCTGCCGCCAACCGCATATGTCAGTTTCAGCAGCTGCTGCCACACATCAAAGGAGAGTGGGCGCGGCCAGTATTAGTTGGTGGCCAGATGGTCTACCCCAAGATCATGCTGGAAGACTGGCAATGCTTCATACTTTGCATTGTCTTTGGCTGGAAGCACAGAGATACCGGAAAGCGCAGATTTAAGCGCGTCTACATCGAAGTGCCACGCAAGAACGCTAAGTCAACGTTATCCAGCGGCGTGGCAAACTACATGCTTACCGCAGATGATGAGCCAGGCGCGGAAGTTTACAGCGCCGCCACTACAGGTGAGCAAGCACGAATCGTATTTAATGACGCCACTACCATGGCAACGCGCGAACCGTCATTTGTCAGCAGATTTGGCGTTGATATAGGAAAGCACAGCATGTCGGTACCGCATACCGCAAGCGTATTCCGGCCACTGAATGCCGAGGGCAGCACATTAGACGGACTTAATATCCACTGTGGCATCATCGACGAGCTGCATGCGCACAAAAAGCGCGACCTGTATGACGTACTAGACAGCGGTACCGGCGCACGATCACAGCCGATACTATGGATGATCACTACAGCAGGTAGTGACCGCAGCGGCATCTGCTACGAACAACGGATCCACGTCACCAAAATACTGGACGGAATTTTTAAAGACGACAGCTTTTTTGGGATTATCTATACGATAGACGAAGGTGATGACTGGGCAGACCCAGCCGTCTGGAAAAAAGCCAACCCGAACTACGGCATCAGCGTCATGCCAGACGATATGGAAGAAGCCTGTCGCAAAGCCATGTCCATGGCCTCGGCGCAAAACGGATTTTTAACCAAGCGCCTCAACATCTGGGTAAACGCTGATAGCGCCTGGATGGATATGCGTGCTTGGGATGCATGCGCAGACACATCGCTCAGCATAGAAGAATTTGAAGGACAGGAGTGCATCGTCTCGCATGACCTAGCCAGCAAAGTCGACATTGCCGCCAAGATGCGCCTGTTCTGGCGAGATATTGACGGACAGCGTCACTATTATGGATTTGGCAGATACTTTCTGAACGAAACCGCCATTGAACAAGGCACAAATTCACAATACAGCGGCTGGTCCAGGCGCGGAATTCTAACGGCCACACCCGGCAATGTAACGGATTTCAGCATCATCGAAGATGATTTTCTCGATGATGCGGTGCATTACACCGTTATTGAGGCACCTTACGACCCGTTTCAGGCCACACAATTCAGCCAGAACATGGTTGCAGCTGGCTTGCCAATGATAGAAGTCGGATCTACAGTAAAGAATTTCAGCGAACCCATGAAATGGCTCGAAGCCTTGGTGTTGCAAAACAGATTTCACCACGATGGCGACGAAGTGCTCGCCTGGATGATCAGCAACACCGTATGTCATCGTGATGCAAAGGAAAATATCTTCCCGCGCAAAGAGCGTGAAGAAAACAAAATTGACGGCGTCGTTGCACTACTCATGTGCTTAAATCGCGCCATGACCGACAATCAGGACGGCCCGGTTATTGGGTCAGATTACGAATTAATGGTGATTTAATGGGATTAAAAACTTGGATTACCGGTATGTTCGCCTCAGATGGTGACCGATCACCCTGGGGAAGCTTCTGGTTTGAGCCTGTTACCGTCGGCACTATGAGCGGAATGCGCGTCTCGAGCGAGACTGCCATGCAGTTATCAGCCGTATTTCGTGCAGTTTGCCTGCTATCTGGCCACATGGCCATGTTGCCCATCGTATTTTATGAGCGCGATACCCGCAAGCGCGTCAAGCACCCACTGCTAACCCTGCTAAACCGCCGCCCAAACCGCTGGCAAAATGCCTTTGAGTGGCGTGAAATGATACAGGGCCATCTGGAATTACGTGGAAATGCCTACAACGAGATCATCGCCAACGCACGCGGCGATATCACCGAACTGATACCCCGTCATCCAGACCGCGTAAAAGTGGAAATGCTGGATAATGGTGAATACCGCTACCGTATTACAGGCCCAGGCGGCAGTGAACGCATCCTGCCACGTGGCCAAATCTGGCACATACGCGGGCTATCCTCAAACGGCATCACAGGCGTATCCGTCATCGAATACGCACGCGAATCGTTCGGCTTAGGCCTGGCAGCACAAGGTTACGGCGCGCGTTTTTTTGCCAATGACGCCAAGCCATCAGGCGGCTGGATAGAATTCCCGGGGCAATTCAAAGACAAAGAAGCCCGCCAGATATTTCGTGAAGGCTGGCAATCCAATCAGGGTGGCGGCAATCGTGGCAAGACCGCAGTGCTTGAGCTAGGTATGAAATATCACGAGATCGGTATTAACAATACCGATGCACAGTTTTTAGAGACTAAGAAATTTAGTATCAGCGACATAGCTAGGTGGTTCGGCGTACCGCCGCATAAGATAGGCGATTTAGACAACGCCACATTCAGCAACATCGAACAGCAAGCATTAGAGTACATACAAGATGCACTCCAGCCAAGAGCAACACGCCTGGAAGCCAGCATTGCAGCAGAACTGCTATTTGATGATGAAGAAATCGACATAGAGTTTGATTTTCGTGAACTGCTGCGCGGTGACTCATCTGCTCGTGCAACCTATTACCACAACGGCATCCTCGACGGCTGGATGACCCGCAATGAAGCCAGAGACATGGAAGGCATGGAGCCACTAGACGGCCTTGACGAACCACTGCGACCGCTCAACATGACAGAAGAAGACGAAGCAGAAGACCTTGAATCAGATCAGGAAGCCACAGAACCACCAGCACAAGAGCAACTTGAACAACAGAATGACACAACAGAACAAGACGCCAGCGACACAGCACAGCGCCTGCACAACATCATCCAGAGCAACGCTGCCCGCATGGCGCGCCGAATAGTAAAATCAGGCGCAGCCATCAACCCCGAGCTCGTTGCAGAAGCCATGGGCATATCCACCGTCTCAGCAACAGCATGGGCAAACAGCGTACCAGCAGGCTCAACCACAGAACAAATCACCGCGTCACTCATGACGCTAGGAGAAACAGCATGAAACGCGCCTTACTTATATCTGAATTCCTGTCCACTCCCTGGGCACTCATGCCCGAGCGCCTAAACGCCTTCGCAGGTGTACTAGGACGCTGGATGCAAGGAGAATCCGCATCAGACATCACCATGGCAGCGATACAAGCCGACAAACAATCCCGCACAGTCAAGCAATCCAGCAATACCAACGCAGGTGGCGGCAACATCGCCGTATTACCGTTTTACGGCGTCGTCACCCAGCGCGGCAATATGGTGGACGACATCTCAGGCACGGGCAGTGCCAGCACCCAGCGCTTCACCCAATCATTCCGCGATGCCATGGCTGACCCGTCAGTCAGCAGCATCCTCATTGATATTGACAGCCCAGGCGGCAGCGTTTACGGCGTTGCCGAGCTGGCTAATGAAATCCAGCAAACACGTGGACAGAAAAACGTTGTCGCTATCGCCAACAGCCTCGCCGCCTCAGCCGCCTACTGGATAGGCTGCGCAGCCAATGAGTTTTATATCACACCAGGCGGCGAAGTTGGCAGTATTGGTGTCTGGCAAGCACATGAAGATTGGTCGGCAGCTATGACTGACGCAGGTGTCAAAACAACACTTATCTCCGCGGGCAAATTCAAGGTAGAAGGCAATCCATACCAGCCGCTTGATGAAGAAGCCCAGGCATTTATGCAGTCCCGTGTCGATGACTATTATGTTGCCTTTACCAAGGCTGTTGCCAAAGGTCGTAGCATGAGTATCGATCAGGTGCGCAATGGCATGGGGCAAGGCCGCTGTCTCGGTGCAGATGCCGCACTGTCTGAAAATATGGTTGATGGCATCATGACCTTTGATGATGTTGTCAAAAAAATGCAGCGCGATGCAAAATCCACCCAGCGCGGCGCATCACGCCTTGCAGCCGCAAAAAGAGAACTTGAGATCATCGGCTAGTCAAGCCGACACGTGACATATCCATTGATGCGTCACGCCTGCCCGTCGGCAGGAAAATGACACCCCAAACAACCGCCTAACGGCGGTTTTTTTACGCCCGTCCAGCCCGCTCACGCGGGTTTTTTATTTTGGAGATACACCAAATGAACAAGAAACTTCGTGAACTACATAGCCGTAAAGCCGCGCTGGTACAATCAGCTCGCGCTATTACAGACAAAGCCGACAAAGAAGCCCGCGATTTAAGCGCAGATGAAAGCGCAGACTTCGACGGCATCTCAGCCCAGATCGCCGCTGCTAACGCAGCCATCGACCGTGAACAAGTCATGAGCGCAGAAGAAGCCCAGTTAGGCATCCAGTCCTCAAGCTTTGTCACTGTTGCTGACAATCGTGAAGCGGATCCACGCCGTGGCTACCAATCCTTTGGCGAATTTGCACAATCTGTGCGCAATGCAGGCATCCATGGCGGCATGCCAGATGGTCGCCTGATGATAGGCGCATCCGCACCGTCCACATTCGGCAGCGAAGGTGTTGGTGCTGACGGCGGCTTCCTCGTACCGCCTGATTTCGCACAAGAAATCTTTACCCTGTCACTAGCAGAAGACTCATTGCTGCCAATGACCGACGGCACCCCAGTCAATGGCAACAGCATGGTATTCCCCAAAGACGAAACCACACCATGGGGCACCGATGGCGTGCGTGCGTACTGGCAAGCAGAAGCAGTCGCAGCCAACGCAACCAAGCCTAAGCTCGGCACATCAACCTTGCGCTTGCACAAGCTCATGGCATTAGTACCGTTAACCGATGAACTGATGTCAGATACCAATGCATTAGACAGCTATTTGCCAGGCAAAGTCGCTGACTCCATGCGCTGGAAAATCAACGAAGCCATCCTCAACGGCACAGGTGCAGGCCAGCCATTGGGTGCATTTGTTGGCGGCGCAGCGCAAGTTATCGCCAAAGAATCAGGTCAGGCAGCATCTACTGTGCAAACAGCCAACATCCTGAAAATGATAGCTGCATTACCACCTGGCAGCTTCCCGCGCTCGGTTTGGTTAATCACCCCAGATGCACTGCCAGCAATATTCGGCTTAACACTGGGCAACTACCCAATCTACATGGCGCCTGGTGATGCCAAGAACAACCCATACGGCATGCTCATGGGTCGTCCTATCATGGTCAGCCAGCATGCATCGGCATTCTCAGCGCAGGGCGACATCGAGCTGATCGACATGAGCTACTATCGCAGCATCACCAAGGCAGCAGGCATGGAAACAGCAACCTCCATGCACCTGTACTTCGATGCTGACGCAACCGCATTCCGCACCACATTCCGCGTGGATGGCCAGCCTAAGATTGTTGCACCGATTACCCAGGCAAAAGGCAGCAACCTGCTGTCACCATTCCTGCAGCTCGGCGCTCGTTAATAAGCTCGGCGCTCGTTAATATCCCATCGGGTCTGGATAACCCAGACCTGAAATCTTAAAAGGAAAAGCACATGTACACAAACCAAAAAATGTCGGAAGGCATACCACTGCTAGCCAGCATCAACCCAGTCAGCCAAGGCGTAGGCAGCATCTCGTCTGGCTGGATTTCAGCGGCCAATCTGCACCAGATTATGGCGATTATCTCCACTGGCGTATTGGGCGCATCCGCAACTGTAGACGCCAAGGTACAGCAAGCCACATCCAACGCAGGCGCAGGTGCTAAAGACGTGACAGGCAAAGCCATCACCCAAATCGTCAAAGCGACAGGCGACAACAAGCAGGCACTCATCAACCTGCGCGCAGATGATCTGGATAGCGCAAACGGCTTCACCTTTGTCGCTATCACACTGACTGTAGGCGTTGCTGCATCACAAGTTGCTGCCTACTTGCTCGGCAATCCGCGCTTCCAGCCAGCTGAAGCCTATAACAACGCATCAGTTGCACAAGTCGTTTAATCAGTAACCACGGCGGCGCAAGCCGCCAATTAACTACCCTGGCGCAGCGCAAGCTGCCCACTTATTCGAGCGCTTATCATGCCCTACATCCTCGTCAGTCCGCCAGCCGTTGAGCCAGTATCACTGGCCGAAGCCAAGTCACACCTGCGCGTTGACATCAATGACGACGATCTATTGATAGGCGCACTCATTTCAGCAGCCAGAACACATGCTGAAATGGTAACCCAGCGTCAATTTGTTACAGCAACATGGAAACTGGTGCTCGATGCTTTCCCAGGACCAAGCCTGACGGGTGTCCCGTCTGGCATGCCGTTTTCCATGCCAGCACACGCCATACAACTTAATAAAAGCCCGGTGCAATCCATCGTCTCAATCAATTATCTGGATATGGGCGGCGTCATGCAAACTATGCCGACAGCCGATTATAAGTTTGAGCCAAGTACCGAACCAGCACGTATCACACCAGTATTTGGCAAAATCTGGCCAGTCACATTACCGCAGATTGGCGCGGTTGAGGTCACGTTTACTGCTGGCTACGGCACATTAAACAATGCCACGCCCCCAGCATGGTTACCAGCCCAGATACCCGAAGGCATCAAAGCCTGGATGAAAATCCGCATGGCTACACTTTACGAAAACCGAGAAGAAATAGCCCTCATGAGTCGTGGCAAGCTAGAGCCGCTACCCTACGTTGACGGCCTGCTTGACCCATTCCGCGTGGTGACATATTAATGGGAATCCGTAGCGGCAGCTTACGCAAGCGCATACAGATCCAGCAGCGCGCCGCCACGCAAGATACCTTCGGCAGCCAGTCAGCAACCTGGACGACCATAGCGATTGTATGGGCAGACATTGAAATCCTGAATGGCCGCGCACTCATGGCAGCGCAAGCCGTCAACGTAGAAATCTCGCACACCATCACCGTGCGCTACCAGCCCATATTTTATGACCCAAAAATCGTCGCAGCCTATCGCTGCCTGTACAACGGACGCATATTCAACATTCACTGGATGGAAAACGTCGAAGAGCGCAATGCAATCGTTGTGCTGACAGTGTCAGAAGGGCTGAACAATGGCTAATGTAGATGTATCAAAATTCAACCAGCAGATGTGTAAGTTGCTTAATCTTCCTGCAGGTACCGTCTGGTTTGAATTGCGGTGTGCGGTTGATGAATATCCAACTGTTAAGTGCGCCTATTTAGTACCAGCTAACCTGAATGATGCTGCTGAAACCGAGATGCAAGAATGCATCGCAAAATTTACATTAACACCAAAAGAAAATGGCTGAGTTAGCACATATCAGCGGGCTAAAGGAGCTAAATGACGCGCTCACCGAGCTACCCGAACGCATCGCACGCAACGCGCTCAGCGCCAGCGTCTATGCCGCAGCCAAGATTATCCGCGACGAAGCAAAATCACAGGCGCCAACTTACACAGGCGACGTAACGCAAGGACACCCGCCACCTGGCACGCTGAAGCGCTCAATTATCATGAAGCACATCAGCGAGAAATCCAGCAAATATAACCAGACATTTTATGTGCTGGTACGTCACGGCAAAAAGTACCAGCGCCAGGGGAAAAAAGGCAACCTCAGTCAGGATGCTTTTTATTGGCGATTCATTGAGTTTGGCACAACTAACATGGCAGCCAAACCCTTCATGCGACCCGCATTTGAAAGCCAGAAGATGGCCGCTGTCGAAGCATTAAAGCAAAAGCTAGGAAGCCGTATTGAAGAAGAAGCCAGAAAGTTAGCTAAATGATAGAAGAAACCCTACAAGCTACATTAAGCACGCTGGTCGGCGGGCGCGTTTACCCGCTGGTCGCTCCTGACTCACCAGTCAAGCCCTACATCATCTACCAGAATATCGCTAATTCACCCAATAACACACTTGCGGATGGCGTTCCAATCAATAACACACGCATGCAGATCGACTGTTACGACGTCACCTACGCAGGGGTAAAGAATCTGGCAGCAGGCATTATTGCTGCCATGGCTACAGCCAGTTTCACCAACATCCTCACCATGAATCAGGATCTGTTCGAGCCAGATCCCAAGCTCTACCGAATTCAGCACGACTTCAGTATCTGGTACTGATTAACACTTTTCAACCAACCGCCTGATGGCGGTTTTTTTATTTCAGGAGACGTCAAAATGGCATCAACCGCAATCTCGGCACAAGGCAGCACCTTACAGATAGGCACCAGTACAGGCACCGTTAAAAACATCACCGGCCTGCAGCTTGGTTACCCAACCATAGTCTTATCTACAGGACATGGCTTCACCAACGGTGACGTAGAAACCTTTGCTGGCTTGGCTGGCAATATTACCTTGAATGGCCTTACCAAGGTTATTAAAAACGTCACACCTAATAGCTACGCAGTCGATGTCGATACCACTGGTGGCTCAGCCTGGACATCAGGTGGCACTGCCACACCAGTAGCATGGACAAAAGTATCTAACATGCATGACTTCTCAGGCTTTGATGGCCAGGCTGCTGAAATCGACAGAACCAACCTCGACAGCACTGCCAAAGAGTTTGCATTAGGTCTGGTTGACTCAGGCCAGTTCGCCGTCAACGTCGATCGTGACCTGACCGATGCAGGCCAGTTAGCCATTGATGCCGCACGCGTATCAGGCGCGCTCGAAACCTTCAAACTCACCTTGCCAAACGCCAAAACAGCCACATTCACCGGCTACGTCAAGAAATTCAGCATGCAGGGCGGTGTTGATGCATTAGTCAAATCCCAAATTGACATTCGTATTTCTGGCCCAGTTACCTACGCCTAATTTTTAACCCACAAAAAGGAATCACATCATGGCAGTTTTAAACAAAGACCAAATCCTCGCCGCGCAAGACCTGCAGCGCGAAACCGTTGCTGTACCAGAGTGGGGCGGTGAAGTCATCATTCAGGCGCTGTCTGCTGAGCAATCCGAAGCGCTAGTCAAGTCAAACAACAACAACAGCGACAATTTCGCAGTTGCCCTGTTAGCGTTATCACTGGTAGATGAGTCAGGTACACCACTGTTCACCACCGACAGCATCAATGAGCTCAAGAAAAAGAGCGCAACGGTAATTTCCGCCCTGGTTAAGTTATGTACCAAGATGAACGGCCTGGATAAGGAATCCGCCGCAAAAAACGCCGTCCCGAGCGACTCCGTGACCTCCGAATCGCCGTTGCCTTAGGCTACCGCAGCGTAAGGGAACTCATGCGCGGCATGACAGCTGCAGAGCTGTCAGAGCTGCGCATGTTCCACGATCACGAGCCGCTCGGTGAGCTACGTGGTGATGCAAGGGCAGGCATGATCGCTGCCACCATTGCCAACGTCAACCGCAGCAAAGACAGTGAACCCTATCACCCGATAGATTTCATGCCCTACAGCAAAAAACCAGCAACAGAACCCGTTTTGCTGGACCCTGAAGCACAAAGCAAACTCATCCTGTCTGCCCTGTTTGGCAAGCACGACGATGAAGCAACACCCTAGGAGCCATCATGTCATCATCACTCGGTAGTTTAGTCGTTGAACTCTCCGCCAATATGGCGCAGTTCCAGAGCGACATGGGCAAGGCTGCCCATATTGCGCAGGAAAATATGGAGAAAGTCAACGAAGCGGCTGAGATGGCAAAAAAAGGCCTGGAACTGCTCGGCATCGGCTTGGGCCTTAACGAGTTCAAGGAAATGATACAGGGCAGCCTGGAAGCAGCTGACACCTTGAGCAAATTAAGCCAGAAGGTCGGCATCTCAACCGAAGCGTTATCTGCATTGAAATACTCTGCAGGGCTATCTGATCTGAGCCTGGAGCAGCTCAGTGGTGGATTAACCAAGCTGTCTAAAAATATGCTGTCTGTTGAGCAAGGTACGGGTAATGCTGTAGAGGCGATCGATGGCCTTGGCGTCAAAGCCAAGGGCGGTGCAGCTGCTGCATTTGAGTTGCTTAACATCAATATCGAGGCAAGCAAAGGCCATCTAAAATCATCCGAGCAAGTCATCAATGAAGTCGCTGACAAATTTGCCAGCATGCAGGATGGCACGGTAAAAACTGCGTTGGCCATGCAGCTATTTGGTAAAACAGGCGCCGATTTAATACCGCTGTTGAATGGCGGCAGTGCTGCACTAAAAGAGCAGGCAGACGAAGCAAAGCGTCTTGGATTAATTATATCTACCGAAACAGGCAAGGCAGCCGAAGAGTTTAACGACAATATGACGCGGTTAAAAGCGCGCGTAGAGGGTGCAAAAATATCGATGGCAACGCAATTGCTACCATCCTTAACTGATATAGCCAACGCGTTTATCTCATTAAATAATGAGGCGGGGGACACCCCGGGATTATTTACCGTTATCGGTACGGGCGCGCGATACCTATCATTGGCAGTAGGTTCTGCATGGCTCGCACTGCAAGACATGGGTGACGGAATTGGCGCACTGGCTGCACAAGGAAACGCACTGTTGCATGGCGAATTATCCGTAGCAAAAGAAATAGGCAGAGAGCGCGACGCACAGGCCGCACGCAACGAAAAAGTATTTCTTGATTTCCAGAAGCGGCTATTATCCCCTGCACCATCAGAGCCAAAGAGTTCTGGATCGGGCGGCGCAGATACTGCAGACCAGCAACGCCAGGCATGCATATTATCAGGCGGTGTATGGCAAAACGGCAAGTGCGGCGCACGCGCCAAAAAGTCAACTGATGACCCGTCAAAAGCATTGCTGGCCAACAGCCTGAAGCTCGACGAAAACGCCATCAGCCAGCAAGCTGACATCCTCGCCAGCCGCAACAAAATGATAGACCAGTACAACAGCGATAATCTGATCTCGATCAAGGATTATTACGCCGCGAAAAAAGCTGCCCAGGATGAAAATATCAGCGCTACTTTAGCCCTGTACGACAAAGAAATCGAAGCGATTAAAGCGCAGGCAGATAAATCCAAAAAGGCTACCGACAAAGCTGAGGCCACAGGGAAGATAAACGACCTGTTATCTAAAAAATCCAAACTGGAGCAATCCGCATCTGAGGCCGCTATCTACAGCGGTATGCAGGAATCCAAGGCCATGAAAAATCTGGCTGACCAGCTCGGCACAGTCAATGCCCAGGTATTGGAACTGACAGGACATCTACATGAAGCCGCCGTCATCCGATTTGATCAGCAAAACCAGTCACTCAAAGACCGATTCAGCGCAGAAGGCAATGCCAGCGCACTTGCGCAGCTTGAAACGCTTAAAAAATACAGCATTGCCCAGGCTGATCTTAACAAAATCACTGAAGACGCAACGCTGATCAAGAATGCAGCTGCCAATGCAGAAACACGCATCAATATCTCACAAAAAGCCGGCGCGTTATCTGAGCTTGGGACGCTGAGCGCACTGAGCAAGGTTCGCACGGAAGAGGCCGACCAGCTTCAAGCTTTATATGAGCAATATAAAAAAATAGCAGACGCCAGCGGCAACTCGAAGCTGATACAGGATGCGGACGATATGAAGACAGCATTACAGGCTTTACGTGCGGAATCTGACCTTGTTGGTGACAAATTAAGAACCGCATTTAGTAGCAGTTTTGCCAGTGCATTCACTGAATTTGCATCGGGTGCAAAATCAGCGGGTGACGCATTTAAATCATTTGCGCAAGGCGTTGCTGCAGAAATAACCCAACTTGCTGCGCAGCAACTCGCCACCGATATATTTGGAAAAACAGGCAAGGGAACAGACACTGGATGGGTAGGTGCTGCCTTTACTGCCTTGGGAGGATTTTTTAAGGCGGATGGTGGTAACGTCAACAGTAGCTCACCTTACATTGTTGGTGAGCGCGGCCCAGAGCTATTCGTGCCCGGTGCATCAGGCACCATCATACCTAATCACGCACTCAACACCGCGCAAAACAACGCCAGCGGCAATGCAGGCCATACCTACATCACCGTACACGTTAATGGAAGCAACAATGCTCCGGACGTACGCCGATCGGCAGGGCAGGGCGCGCGTGAAGCGCTGGCTGCATTAAGCGGCGCACAGCGTTACGCATAAGGATAAATAATGGCTGAATTTCTGGAAGAGCGCATGCCCACAGGCGTACGTATGGGGGCAAGCTATGCCGACGAGTATAAGGTGGAGATCACCACTACAGCCAATGGCAATGAAAACCGCAAGCTGATCCACCCATTCCCAGCCCGTACCTTCGTCGTTCAGTTCACCGAAACCAGTGCGGACATGTACAGCCTGATCCTTGCGCTGTATAACCGCGCTTATGGTATGTATGCAGGTTTCCGCGTGCAAGCCAAGGACGACTGGAGCACCAACGTCATCAATGGCGTGCAAGGCTCACCCACGGCACAAGACCAGCCGCTGGCGCTGGTATCAGCAGGCGTGTATCAGCTGCAAAAGTTTTACGGTACCGGATCACCATCTATCAGCATCGGCTATCCGGTGCGTACCCTGTTCAAACCCGTCGCAGGCACTACGCGCATCGCCATCGGCACGCTTGAGCTGACATCAGGCTGGACGGTAGACACCACGACAGGCAAGGTTGCCTTCGCCGCTAACAAAACCCGCGCGATAACAGGCATCTCCCAAGCCGCGCAGGCAGTGATTGGAGTTGGCTCGCATACCTTTGTGGTTGGTGACTCGGCGTATATCTCAGACGTTTCCGGCATGACCCAGATCAACGGCTTGCGCGGCATGATCACCGCCATTGGTGCAACGACCATCACCGTCAATATCAACAGCACTGCATTCACTGCATGGACTAGTGGTGGCGTAACTAACACCACGCCACAGATTGGAGAGATCGTCAAAGGTGGCTGCCAGTTTGATATTCCATGTCGTTTTAACAGCAAGATAGATGTCAGTAACACCAGCCCAAACTGGCGCGATTCTGGCACCATCGACATCATAGAGCTACTCAACCCATGAAAACTGCCGTCGCCAATTACAAATACAAGATCTACTGCCTGCGCATCGTGCCGCTATGGGGCAGCCCGGTCTATCTGACCGACTATATCCGCGACCTCACTATCAACGGACACACCTACAAGACCGATACAGGTTATGAGTTTACGGGTTACGCAGCCGAGGCGAATATGTCACCTGGCACGCTAGATCTTAACGGCATAGCCAGCCTCGCAGGCATCAGCTATGACAAAGTAGCGTCAGGCGTATTTGACAATGCCCGTGTCTACGCGTTTGCCACAACCTGGCTCAATCCCATCGAGGATGAAGAGCCGATAGGCGTGTCTATACTTGGCAAAACCACCATTAAGGACACACGCTACACTATACAGATGATGATGCTGGTTGATGCGCTCAATCAGTCAGTCGGTAATACCTACGCACCATCTTGCCAGAAGAAATTTGGCGGGCAAGAATATGCGGGCTGCATGATCAATCTTGCACCGATTACCGTCACAGGCACCATCACCTCAGTCACCAGCACTAGCGCATTCCGCGACAGCGCACGCCCCGAGGCAGACGACCACTTCGGCGAGGGCACGATCTCATTTACTACCGGGCAAAACGCAGGGCTGAAACCACAGGAGATCAAGCAGTATATCGGTGTCAAAACCGCAGTCATCACCGCTATCAGTAAAGCTACCAGCGCAGTTATCGGCTTCGCTTCGCACCCGTTTGTAGTCAATGACGTAGTCGCTCTGTCTGGCGTAGCAGGCATGACGCAAATCAACGGGCTGCAAGGCACAGTTACTGCCATCACCAGCGCCAGCATCACCGTTAATATCGACTCCAGCACATTCAGCACCTACACCAGCGGCGGCACGGCTGCTACGCTGCAGGGCAGTATTGTCACCCATGAGGCTTTCCACTATCCGATTGCCGTTGGCGACACGTACACGCTCATACCTGGCTGCCGCAAGCGCCTGCAGGACTGCCGTGACAAGTGGGTCAATATCAACAACTTTGGCGGCTTCAGCTTCATCCCAACTCAGTCCACCTATTCGCAAGTCGGTAACCAATAATGACAGCAGATGACATCATCAGCGCAGCGCGTGAGTGTATCGGCACGCCATTCCAGCACCAGGGCCGCATCAATGGCCTGGCGCTAGATTGCGCCGGGGTTATTGTCTGTGTGGCATCAAAGTTTGGTCTGAAATCCATCCAGCCAGCAGGCTACGGTAGATCACCCTGTAACGGCATGCTGGAAGAAGCTGCCGACATGCAGCCTTACCTTGATCGCGTTACCGCTATGCAGGCAGGTGACGTGCTGATGATGCGCTTCACCGGCGAGCCGCAGCACGTAGGTATCTATACCGGTGAAAATATCATCCATGCCTATGAGAGCGTAGGTAAAGTCGTCGAGCACCGACTGGATGAGAAATGGGCAGCCCGCATCGTGCGCATATATCGGTTTAAGGATATAGCATGAGCAGTATCGGGCAAGCTGTTGGAGGTATAGTCGGCGCAGTTATTGGATTCTATGTCGGTGGCCCATCAGGTGCGGTTTATGGCGCACAAATAGGCATGATGGCGGGCGGCCTGATTGATCCGCCAAAAGGCCCAGTCATCAATGGCCCGCGCCTCAACGACCTATCTGTCCAGACCAGCACCTATGGTGCATTCATCCCGCGCAATTACGGTACCATCGCGCAAAACGGAAACGTATTCTGGCTGCAGGGCGACAGGCTTACCGAAGTTAAAACCTCGGCTAATAGTGGCAGCAAGGGCGGACCAAACTCAACAACCAACAGCTGGTCATATTTCGCCACCTTTGCGGTCGGATTGTGTGAAGGCCCTATCGACGGCATCAGCAAGATATGGATAGGGCCAGATTTATTCTACGATGCAGGCTCAAGTGACGTTAGTGCAGTTATTGCCTCCAATGCCGCAGCCGCAGGATTCACCCTGTATACCGGCACAGACACCCAATTGCCCGACCCGCTGATACAGGCTGACAAAGGCATAGCTAACACCCCAGCCTATCGTGGGCTGGCTTATATCGTCTTTCATAATCTTGCGCTGGCTAAGTACAGCAACAGTCTGATGGGGGCGCAGGTTAAAGTTGAGATTGTAAAAAATGGAACGCTGACGACTACGCTTACATCGCAGAAAGTAACATCTTCTGGCGGCACTAATAGTACAGGTTTTACTGTTGGAAATTACCTTATACTCCCGCTAGCTTACAGTTCCGATCCTGGATATTCAGGATGGGGTTCTATGCACGTTTATAATCTGAATGATCCATCAAATCCAGCTTTAGTTTTTGCATCTAATTTTGGTGATACTTTTTTTAGTCCAAATGTTAATGCAATTAATCCGACAGGAAATAGAATTTATTCACTTGATTCACGAGCTAACGGAGTTCGAGTAACAGACATAACTAATCCAGCAAGTCCAGCTAAGCTAGCATCTCTATCATCAACAACTGGAGATTATTCAAATGTTATTGCAGTAGGTAATTTATATTGCTATACAGCAGGAAACTTTAACTATCTTAATGTCTGGTCACTTGACCCAACTGGCGATGCTAGCACGTATTTAACGCTGATTTCAAAACCATCAATTCCAGCATTAACCAAGACTGGACTAGCAACCAATAATGGATATCTGTATATATTAAGTAGTACAGGTATATATATTTACGATGAGGCTACATTTACACTGCAATCAATAGCGCTGGGAACAAGCATATCAGGAGTTATGTTTGAAAATAACATCATGTATGTGACAGGTGCCTATGGTTTTTATATTTGTGACGTCTCAAATCCATCGTCAGTTACTATACTTGGATCGTTTGCATCCTCCGTATTAAGCGGGTGCTACCACCTGGCAAAACATGGCAATTTTATTGCTATGGGTAATTATGTAAGTTCAACGCTGTATATTATTGATGTGTCTTCACAGCCGTCACCACATCTGCTACTGACTAAGGCTATTACAGCAGGTTCTGAGTGGGTTAACTATGCAAATAATTATTTCTTTGCTTATAGTCACGACTCTACAAAACAGACGTTTGAGACTTTATTTTTAGCAGCAAACATCATCAGCACAGTATCACCACCTCTATCCACCATCATCCAGTCTGAATGCCTAACCAGCAAGCTACTCACCGCACCTGACCTGGATGTCACCGAGATGACAGACACTGTACGCGGTTACCGCATTTCCGCCACGGGCGCAATACGCGGCGGGCTGGATCCGCTGCGGGCGGCGTGGCCGTTTGACGTGGTGCAGCATGGTTACCAGATCAAGTTTAAAAGGCGTGGCTCTGCATCGGTCGTCACTATCCCAGCCGGCCTACTCGATGCGCGGATGGCGGGTGATGCACCTGGGGTACGCATTACCGACAGCCGAGAGATGGATCTGATCTTGCCGCGTAAGGTCACAGTCAAGTATCTGGATGTTACCCGGGAGTACAACACCAACGAGCAGTATTCAGAGCGACTGAACACCGATGCAGTCAACGAGCGCATCGTCGATCTGCCAGTGGTATTCAATGCCACTGAAGCTGCGCAAAAGGCTGAATCGCTGCTGTATTTGTACTGGCTGGAGCGGTATGACATCACCATCAAGCTGCCGCAGGATTATGACAACCTTGAGGCGGGTGATGTGATTACCGTTAATGGGGAAAACGCCACTTACGAGCTGCGGCTGGTTGCAGTCAATACCCAGCCATCAGGCATTATCGAATGCCAGGCAAAATACAACAGCGCGTCAATTTATGTATCTGCTCCGGCTGCCACAGGATCGGAAGGCTCATCCACAGGTAGCGCGTTGACCACGGCCGGCAACAGCACTTATCAGCTGCTCGACATCCCGCTACTGCAGGACACTTATGACACAGCGGGCTTTTCTGTCGCCATGACCGGTTATCTGAGCACATGGACAGGCGGCGTGCTCTATCGCACTGATGACAACGGCCAGACATGGCAGGATCTGCAGGCATTCCCGCCACCTGGTGCGGTGATTGGCTTTGCTACCAATACAATTGCAGTCAATGGCGGCACTACACTAGATAAAGCCAGCATACTCGCTGCCAAGCTCTATGCAGGCACGCTATCCAGCGTGACCCAAGACCAGATGTTTGCAGGGCAGAACTGGTTTGCTTATGGCGTCGATGGCCGATGGGAAATCATTGCCGCACAAAACTGTATCCTGCAGTCAGACGGCAGCTACAAGATCAGCGACTTGATGCGCGGGCAGATGGGTACCGAGTGGGCAACAGGGTTGCACGTTGCTAACGATAATCTAATCCTGCTGGATATCACCAAGCTCGGATTCATTACCGTCAATTCATCCAGCATAGGCACATTGCGTAATTATCGCGCCATCACCAGTGGCGCAACGCTGGACAGCGATACTAACCGTGCATTTACATACCAGGGCGTGAATCTTGAGTGCCTGTCGCCATGCCAGTTTACCGGCAGCCGTCACCCGACCACGCGCGACTGGACACTTAGCTGGACGCGCCGCACGCGCTACGCAGGCTGGCGTGATTATGTGGACGCAGCGTTAGGCGAAACAACTGAAGCTTATGAGATGGACATATACAGCTCATCGGCCTATACCACTGTCAAGCGCACACTGTCATCCACTACGCCGACACTGACCTACAGCAGCGCCAATCAGGTAACCGACTTTGGCGCCAATCAGGGCACGCTGTATGTCAAGGTCTATCAGCTCAGCAGCACCGTAGGGCGCGGCTACCCATTAACCACCACAATCACAAGGGCATAATATGTCAGACAGCACCAGCTTACTCACCCAGCTAACCACGTCGCAGGCAGGCAAAGAAGCCACTGTGAATGAGCTGATGAATGCAGCCAGCCCGGCCACCGTATTCGGACGCCGCCAGTCATCATCAGGGCTGGCATGGGATTATTTCGGCGGCAGATTCAATGCCAATGGCACGCTCACCGCTATTGCCAATGGCACGCTCACGCTTACTGCCAGCACCACCTGCTACATCGAGGTAAACCCAGCAGGCACGGTAAGCTTTAACACCACAGGCTTCACCGCTGGCAATATCCCTTTATATTCTGTTGTCACAGGCGCATCTACTGTCACCAGTTATGCAGATTACAGGAATTTTGCATTCAGTTTTAATAGTGGCGGTTCTACTGCTTCTCGGCCAGCCAAGCCATTACTCTATCAAATGTTTTTTGATACGACACTGGGGATACCAGTGTGGTGTCAGTCACTATCGCCCAATATTTGGGTTAATTCTGCGGGGGTTACTGTATGAGATTTTTTACATTCTTTATTATATTTCTACTATCTGTTTTTTCTGCAAATGCACAAACTACGTCGTTTAATATTGGTAATGCGACAGCACAGTCGTTAACTAGTACGAATGGTCTGGTCGCTGTGACGGACGGGAACCCCGCTTGTGACCCTGCTACCCTGGGCTACCCCCTTACAACTACCGCCTTCTACACCTGCTCATCCAACGGAGCTGGACTCGTAGGCAGCTATGCTTATGGTGCAGGAGGGGACGCAATCTACCTATTCGGTCAGATGGCTAGACCCACCGACCAGAAGTTTGCCATGTCTGGGTTAACGAGTGCGTACAACTTCGCAGACCTGTACATGAATGATACCGTTACGGACGAAAATCAGTTTCTAGTCGCTGTTAGAGGAACGGGCATAAGCGTATCTGTAATGAAGCTTTTACAAAGAGCTGGAGACGGCAATCTACTCGTCGGCACACTTACAGACAATGGCATAACAAAGTTACAGGTCGCAGGATCGGTTATGTCGACTAGCGGCGTGACAGCCTCTGTGGGCAGAGCAGTCAAATCGGGAGCAGCGGCGGACACTATCGCAGCAAATATCGCCAGTACCGTAGAGTCCGCAAACACAGCGTCGGGTGCATTTGCTATAACCCTGGCTGCTCCCGCTGTCGATGGAGAGCGTCGCAGAGTTTGCTTCAAAAATACAACAGGTACGATAACCTGGTCTGTAACTGCGCCTGCAACAGCAACATTTGGTCTGCCAGCTACAGTGCAGGCAGGGCAGTGCGTCGAAATTATTTATAATTCTGCAGCAGGCGTACCGACAAATAGCGCCGCCACTACCTGGTACTTATATTAAAAGATATTTTAAACGCATCACCCATACCAAGACCTTAACCGGTCTTTTTTTTCGCCCGATTTAATTACACAAAAGGACAGCCATGCCAGCATTATCGCCTGAAGAACAAAAAGCACTGCTCAAGCAAGCCCTGCAAGAATGGCTCGACGAAAAATATGCTGAGTTTGGTAAATGGACGTTACGAGGCATCGCCGCCGCTTTTTTGGTTGTGCTGATCATGTTTTTAAATTCGCATGGTGTCAAGATTGAGGAATTTATTAAATAATGGCAAACAGATACTCAGTAGCGTCAGGCTTAGCGTCAGCACCGTCTACCTGGGACGGCGGGGTTTCTGTGCCTGTCGAGGGAGACCGCGTCCTGATACAAGCTGCACACACAGTCACGCTAGACGGTACGTTTACCTGGGGAGATGACCTTGCAACGACTATCGTAGTAAATGGCGTGAGCACCAATGCCAGCATCTATGTCGCAGGAGTGCTCAAGGCGTCACGCACTGTATCTAACAGCCTGACGTGCAAAGGCGACCTGCGTGTCAATGCAACCGGCACGTTGGACTACGGGCGCTCAGCAATAGGCTCTGGTGTAAACGACCAGATACCACTAGGTGTCAATGCTGTCATGTACTTAAATAAGTCAGCAACACCCGCCAGTGCAAAATATGGGCTGATGACAGATAATCTGGCCAAAGTATTTCATGCCGGCGCAACCCGAGACCCTCGCGCGCGGCTGACTGTAGCAGCCAATGCTGGCGATACTAGCATTACTGTCGATAATGTGTCCGGCTGGCAAGTTGGCGATACAGTTTGCATTTCATCAACTGACCCAACCAATATTTCAGGCGTTGATATACGGACGATAGGCAATACCATTTCTGGAGCTTCAGGCGCATGGATAGTTCCATTATCTTCCGCCTTGACATACGGACATAACTTGGGCGCACCTCTTGGCACGTTCAGTAGTAATGTCGCTATCTATAATTACAGTGACACATATCCGAGTTTTGTTAACCACACCTGGACATCGGCCAGCCAGGGTAATAACACCCGAGAATTCTCCTACTCACTAGCTAAAAATCTGGGTGATAAAACACAGGGAAGCACGTATAAGTGGGGGTTTAGCATCTCACCGACTGTATTTACAAGTAGTAATGTCCCTATGCTGGTAAACAACAGCATGTTTTATGGTTACGATACAAATTCTTGTATCCCACTCAATATTTTTAGCGTGGCGTCAAGAATGTTCGTCAATAATTGTGCAGTTGTCGGAAGGTTTGGTGCTAGCGCAGTTAATGAATATTCTGGTGCGATTGTTGATTTTAATGGAATGTACATTTTATGCGGTTCGACCGCATATACCACAGGGTACAGTCAGGGCGGCATGGCGTGCAACCACAACAACTGTATTATTAGCGGCGTGGGTGCTCTTATTCAGGGCAGTGGTATAACGCCTGCATTTACAGACTGCGAACTGGTTGCAGCAACCAGAATATCGGCTAATGTGGCTATTCCTTCCGCAAAACTAATACGTCTAAAAGTGGGTGCGCTACAGCTTCCAACACAAAATAATGTTCAGGGCGCAATGGGGTCATTCACCTACGACTCACCATTATTTGTAAGCGCACCACCAGTGCCTTTTTGTGATTATACAAATGCTGGCTATCGTATGCAGGACAGTGCATCAGCCAATTTTGTGCAGATAAAAGATAAAAATGGAGACCCGACTCAGCAGGAGCTGTACACACCTTACGCGCAATACTTTCGTGACAACGTAACTAAGCTAAACGGCTCATCCTCTTTGCGAGTTGATATTCCGACAGGAACACTTGGCGCAGGGGTATTTGCGGTAAAAGTACCCGCACCTAATGGCGTGCCGATTACATTAGCTGGAAATTTGCGATTTAATTCGGCCTATGGCTCGACTAATCTTCCAAGCGTCACAATATCTGGTCTAGGCATCACACCGCAAACATTCGCATGCGCCAATACGCCAGATGTATGGCAGCCGGGTATATTCAGCGTAACGCAGAACAGTGGCTACGATGGTCAGCTTGACTTGATATTCACGACAAACTCGCAAGGCGCTGGAGCAAGCGCATGGTTTGATGGTACGCCAGATGGATTGTTTATCACATGGACACGCATCTACGGCTACAAATTCAATGAATCTGCAGTCACTAAAACAATAGATGCAATAATCGCTCAACCAGACGCATCCATTGTGAGTGCGTATACAGGCATATCTATTGACACTATAGCGCAAACGCTGACGCTGACAGCGGATCATAGCATGCGTGAGATATACGATTATGTACACTGGTACGGTTGCCAGCCAGCTACGATCACGATGCCTGAGTTCTTGACATCTACAGACGGCTTCAACTTCGCCTGCACTTATGATTTAGTGCTTAGCAACGCACAATTAACTGGCGCGGGTGCAATCAATATGCCTGCCAATACTTTAACGCTAACAGGCATAGGTGGCTCTACACTCACCATCACACACAGCGCAGGCGTGCTGACTGCTGTGAAACTGACAGAGCTAGTCGCTGGCTCACGGGTTCAGCTGTGGGATGTCGCGGGCAACGTCGAACTATACAACGATGTGCCAGGTGCCACACTGACATACCCGATGACATGGACAGCTGATAAGAGCGTACGGATTAGGGCGATGTACGCTGATGCAAGCACGGCAAAAATCTTCTATGAGTCTACAGCGACTCTTTACAACACGGGTCTGAACCTGGCTATCAACCAGATAACCGACCCTGTATATGCAACTAACGGTATTAACGGCGCGTTGGTGACGGGCATCATTATCAGCGACACTCTGATGCTTCTGGAAATATCCACAGGCGCGCTTACCTGGGCACAGATTTATGCTTATGAGACATACTGGTTGACCACTGCAGCCGGTATCACTGACTTTGCGCGCATCATTGATGCGATTGATACGGCCAACTATATCCTGACCAGCTTTAAGATCAAGAATATCTCATCACCATCTGTCCCGCTAGTGATTACAGGCGGTTATGGCCGCGACTCATTGACAGGGCAGGCTGTTACGCTGATCGATAACACAGGCGGCACAATATTCTGCTCGCCTGACAACGTGATCGCAGTCAAGGCCGGAATTTCTACGGCCGACATCCGCACCGAGCTTACCCCAGAGCTGGCGCTGATAGATAAACTTACCTTCACTTTGCCCAACAAACTGGATACCAATATCGCAGCCGTTGGTGGCAAGGTGATCGGTGGATCTGGCACAACTATAGATCCATGGAAACCAGTATAAATGGCATCAATCTGGGGTGAGGCGTGGGGCAGCGCGTGGGGTGATGCCTGGGGTGTGCTGGATAAGGGTGCTTATGTACTTATCGGCTTGCCCCGCAACTGGCGCCTGCTTGCTGTCGCCCGCGATTTTTTAGCGATAGGCTTGAGGCAGGATTTTATTATTGATGAGATTACCCAGCAGTCGCAGATTGCGGCGACCAGGCGCACTTACTCACTGAGTGCAGCACCAGCGATGACTGGTGCATATACAGTCAATGCAACCTATCGTAACGCTGCGATTATTGCAGGTGCGCGTGATTACGCAATGCAGGCACCTGCACGCACACTGGCTGTCCACAGCACAAGCAGAAATTTACAGATATCGGCTATCAGCCGCAATTACAAGGTACAGCCATGAAATACTTCAGCCCTAAAGCCCCAGAAGAAACTGTCACACTGACATTTGACTTCACCGCTGCGCTCGATGCAGGCGAGACGATCAATACGCCTGTCAGCACGGTATCGATCATCTCTGGAACCGATAATAACCTGAATGCCATCCTCAGCGGAACGCCGCAGCTGGTTGGCACAACAGTCACGCAGAAGGTTCACGCAGGCGTGATCTCCACACAGTACAGCGTGCAGGTTTGCATCACGACCAGTGCAGGCAGGGTGCTTTGTCTGGCTGGCAACCTGACAGTCAATGCAGCTGTAGACAACTGATCCGCATTAACAAGTCTCACCCAAGCCCACATCATGTGGGCTTTTTTACGCCCACTGATAAGGACTTTAAGATGATAGTGCTCGATGAGTTATTGAAGATTATGCCGCATGCAGGTGCCAATGCAGCCAAGTACCTGACGCCGTTGAATGATGCCATGCACGACTGCGGCATCGACCTGACGGCTAACCGTGAGGCCATGTTTCTTGGTCAGGTTGCGCATGAGTCTGGCGAGTTGCGTTATTCGGCTGAAATATGGGGACCCACTGATGCGCAAGAAAAATATGAGCATCGATTAGATCTGGGAAATATCAATCCTGGGGACGGTAAAAAATTTAAGGGTCGCGGCCTTATCCAGATCACTGGCCGTGCAAATTACAGCAAAGTATCAGATGTCTTCAAAGTCAATTTTCTGACGCACCCTGAATTGATGGAACAGCCAGACTACGCAGCAAAGACCGCAGCATGGTTCTGGCAAACTCACGGATGCAATGAGCTTGCTGACAAGATGGCTTATGCGCTCATCACTAAGAAGATCAACGGTGGAATGAACGGCTGGCCTAGCCGACTGGTGTATTTGGCAAATGCGAAAGGGGTGTTATCAGTATGAAAACATGGTTAGAGCAGCTATTCGGTGATGCGAATGGTGTACCAGATGACGCCAGAATATCCGCTTTTTTAATGGTGCTGACATACTGCGGCACTACGGCTTACAACGTGGCCATCGAGCATCATGCCTTTGATATGCAGTCATTCGGCATTGGCGCAGGTGCGCTGGCAGCTGGGGTAGGGGTCTGGTTTGGACAGAGGAAAGGTAATTGATATGTTTGCAGCGCTACTACCATATCGTTTGATAATTGAAATATTCGGAGCTCTGGCGCTAATGTTCGGAGCTGCTCTGTATATTCATCATGACGGCTACAAATCAGCAAAAAATGAAGATGCAGCCGTACAGTTAAAAGTTACACAGCAAGCCGATGCTGCGCTTTTAGCCGCAAATACCAGGGCAGCAAATTTAACTGCGCAATACGCACAAATCCAACAGAAGATGGAGACACAAGCAAATGAAGATCAGAAAATCATTGATACTGCTCGCCAGCAGCTTACTGCAATTAAGCGGCTGCGCGACCCCTACACCAGCCTCGCCGATAATTGCAAACTGTCCGTCAGTCCCACAGCCTCCAGCGCTACTCCTGACGACCCCGCACCAGGCGAACTTTCAGAGCAGCTTACAAGCTTTCTCGAACAGCAAGCCTACGATGCTGATCAAGTAGCCGTGTATGCCAAGACTTGTCATGATTGGGTAGTGGGGCTATCAGTTGTTAAGTAATTTTTAACAACTGATATGTCTTGCTTTTTGTTCCCTAAAAATATATAATGCTTTGAAAATAAAGGACATTATAATTATGTCTTTTAGGGAACAAAAACATATTAAGTTATTGAATATATTGAGTTTTACTATGGACTGTTAATCCGCAGGTCCCTGGTTCGAGTCCAGGTCGGGGAGCCAAGATATAGTAAGTAAGCGATTAGGCCATCCTTCGAGGTGGCCTTTTTGCTTTTTCAATTGTTCTGTACTGACTCGAGGACTTACCTTGAGCCACACGCTCATTCACACGTCAAAGGAATCGACATGCAGGCAGATCCAGTTTTAAGCCACTTGAAGAAACATGGGCAGCTTCTCGACTTGGAGATAGCATCAGCAACAGGGATTGCGCTAGCTCAAGTACGCAAAACACTGGCTGAATTAACAATGCGGGGAGAAATATCCCAGTGCAGCGTTACCCATTTCGATGGTGACAAGCGTATTGATGGCTTTCAGTGCAGGATTTCGGGCTATGTACCGCCCGTCGCACCGGGCCGAAAAGCTGGGCCGACCAAAGGCGGCTCATCAGATTAGTTTCACTACATAGCGGCCTCGGCAGTTTAGGAGTCCAGCGGGTGATCCCTTCAACGAGGGGTGATTCCAGTGGGTTTCAACCAATATAAGGAGTAATACCAATGACCAACGCACAACGCAGAGCAGCAGCCCGTATGGCTGAAATGAATGGCAGCACGCCGATACCAACAACCAGCAGCACGTTCTGTCCTCATGAGGCAGGCGCGTATTACCTTATCAATGTGGGTGAGGTGGGCACCACGATCAATCTGTTTGCCAAAGAGCACAAACCGCCTGCTCACACCTACGACATCATCACTGTTGAGTTTGACCTGGACCCTGAGACTGGCAAATGGATATGGTTTGATGGTAAAGAAAATCAATCACCACGCAAGAATCAGGATGGCTGGCGTCTTGGCAGCAAGCAGTTATATGACACACGCGAAGGTGCAGAGGCTGAGCTGCAGCGCGAGATGGTCAAAAACGGTGATCGTGTAACCAAGGTACATGACCTACCCGACGATGCAACTGCGCTGAAAAAGATCCGTAGTGCACACCATCCAGACCGCAACAACGCCGAGGCTGACCATGATCTCTATCAGGCGGTGGTCGAGAAGCTGGACAGGATGCGTGCGGCGAGTCAGTAAATTATACCGAAGCCTGATCCATACAACCCACCTGAACGGTGGGTTTTTTATTGCACCGAAACATCACTGTTAGCTTTCAGTAAGCCACTCAAGCCTAGTATACCAATGTACCGATCAGACTAATGACCGTTAGTGTGTAACCCATGTGCGGCCAAAGGTGGTTTTAATGAGAAGTATGCTCGTAGTTTTACTGCTGGCGGCATCAGCTTTGTTCTCTGTTGCTGGATACGCCTATAATACCGATCCCAATGAAGCCAGTCTGACTTCGCATCACCACTACACAAATAAATATGGCCAAGATGTACATTCTCCATCGAGAAGCGTATCAGGTAGCGTACCATCGGCTGCATCGGCTCAATGTGGAGATGGCACGTATAGTTTTAGTAAGCACCACCAAGGCACTTGTTCACGGCATGGTGGCGTAGCTGAATGGATGTAGCCGTGCCGCTAGTGTGCTGTAACCAATCATTATAATTATTAAAACAAAAGGCAGAAAATGGGAATTTTGGTACTTCTAGTCATTATTGTTGTTCTCGTAGTTGTAGTGTTTGCAGCTAAAAAAGCAAAGTCGAATCAAGGAGAGCCCGGGGAATGGCCGTTCTACCAATGCAAGCCGTTATCCGCACCCGAGCAAGTCCTTTACTTCAGGCTAGTCAAAGCGTTGCCAGAGCATATTATTCTCGGACAAGTCCAGTTATCCAGAATACTCAAGGTTAAAAAGGGCAATAATACGCAAGCATGGCTTAATCGCATCAATCGTATGAGTGCCGATTTTGTCGTGTGCAACAAAAATTCGAGCATCGTCGCGGTAATCGAACTGGATGACGCCTCACACAACACAGAAAAACGCCAGCAAGCTGATGCCAAGAAGGATAAGGCATTAACTGCGGCGGGCATTAAGATACACCGCTGGAATGTAAAAAACATACCGAATGAGGACGCAATACAGGCTGTTTTTATTCCTCAGCCCCTTTCTGTCAGTAAAAGTGTGGCTTAGTCGGTTAATATGTATCTGTAGTCTCCCTTGTTACATGGACGGGGTAATGTTGTAGATCGCAACCAGACTTAATTAACCATTGGAATATTTGGCTATGCACTTTAAACAGATTGAAATTAATGAATGGCAACAGTTCGAGAAGATTTCGATCGATTTTCATGATCGCCTGACAATTATTACTGGAGCAAACGGTTGCGGAAAAACTACGATTTTGAATCTTCTTGCTAAGCATTCTGGTTGGAATCACACATTGTTGGCCACGCCTCGTACCGAAAAATCAACGGGCATAATGAAGTACTTCCAACGATTTTTCAAAGAAAGCGAAGCCAGTACAGAAAATACTATTGGAAGCATATCATATACAAATGGAACCAACTCACCCCTAACAATACCCCAGAACAATTCAGCTACATACGCAGTACAAATTAATGCGCAGCAACCCATCAAATGTTTTTTTGTTCCGTCTCACCGTTCAATATTTAAATATCAACAAGTTACAAGCATTCCAACTATAAAGAAAAATCGTTTAAATGCATTCAATGAAGCGTCAAGCGCAACACAAACGAGATATGCCGGAGGTAATGACCAATCTAGTTTCTATATGAAAAACTCGCTTATTGGATGGATGATTCATGGCTACGGCGTTCAACGTAATGGTAATAGCATTATGCCACCAGATGCCGAACAAGTGCTTCACTTTGAGGGGTTCGAAGGTGTGTTGAAGAAAATATTACCTAAAACGCTAGGGTTCCAGAAACTGGAAGTACGGAATATGGAAATTGTCTTTGTATGCAACGATAGCAGAGATGAATTTATTCTTGAAACCTGCTCAGGAGGGATAAGCACTCTAATTGATATTGCATGGCAAATATATATGTTTGCAACCAAGGAAAATGGAGAGTTCACTGTTCTGATAGATGAAGTGGAAAATCATCTACATCCAACACTTCAACGTCGTCTACTACAAGACCTTATTGAAGCATTTCCTTATGCTAGGTTTATTGTATCAACTCACAGCCCATTGGTAGTTAGCTCAGTTAAAGATTCGTTTGTTTATGCATTGAAGCATAACAATGACAAGAAAATTGAATCAATACGACTAGATTTCCAAGGAAAACCTAAAACTGCGGCTGAAATTCTGGATGAGGTTTTGGGAGTGTCTTTTACTATGCCTGTTTGGGTCGAGGAGCATCTTCATCGTATAATCAACGAATATGCATCTAAGCCAGTGTCGTCAGATTTTTTCAGTGGCCTTCGGGTTGAGCTTGAATCTATCGGAATGGAAAAGCTACTTCCAGTCGCAATGACTGGGATATTGGATCAACGCAATGATTAAACTTATAAGACCACCTTGCCCGAATCAACACGCTCTTAATGCAAAGAATTACAAGCACCCGGATAACAAAAAAGCACTTGCAACAGCTTCTAGCAACAAGTGTATGTACTGTGAAAGCGACATTGCTCATATAGATTACGGTGATGTTGAGCACATAAAACCCAAGGCTGAGGGTCAATATCCGCATTTAGCTTATGAATGGTCAAATCTAGGTCTAGCTTGTGGAAAATGCAACAATATTAAGTCTGATAAATATTTTGCAATTGCACCATTCTTAGATCCTTATGCCGAAAACCCAGAAGATCATCTTATTGCTCTTGGAGCGATTATCGCGCAACGTAATGGCAGTGTTAGAGGTGAAATAACAATCAAGGAAATTGGTTTAAATCGTCCAGAGCTGCTAGAGAAGAGGTCTGAGCGCATGACAACGATAATGGTGGCTTTGAATGCCGCACATAGGACACAAGTCGAAATACTTAAAAATGCAGCTCTAGCTGAGCTTGAGAAAGAAGCTCAGCCTGATAAGGAATACTCGTTAATTGTAAAGTCACTTCTCAAAGCCAATGCCGGTTAAATTACCAATACCGTTGCGTCCACGTACCCAACCTCTGGTGCACTAGTTTCAAATTTGAATGGTGACAACCCTGTTACCTGATCCGTACGGATTGGCGAACCAAGAGTCAATATCAAACGGTTACAAGCTTCGGCATGTAGCCGTTTTTATTCTCTGCAAAAATAGCCACACCCAAATAACTCATCAGCCCAGCGCACTCACCACAGCCAGCTCATCCCATCTCGTTGTGTAGTTAGGCGACTTACCGCCCTGTTTCATAGACCAGTCGCGCCGAGTCGCTATGCCGACTATGCCTGTGCCAAGACTATTTTTGCCGAATCTGAGGTTAACTGCATCCAGCGTTTGCATCAGCGATGTGCGCTTTTGCTGTCGTGCCATGTCGGTGAACAGATTCGCTGTGGCCTGATGTCCTGATGACAGCTCCATCAACATGACGCCGGCCTTGCTGTAGGCATAGCCAGAGCGGAATATCTGCTTTAACCCGCGCAACGCGGCTGCGTTAAGCATCAGGGTGTCCGATGTTGCTTCTGTCAGCGGGATAATGATGCTGGGGTGATACTGAGGCTCTTTGGGTTTGTGCGGATTGGTTTTGAGGTGGACTTGTATCGCACCCGTCACGCTATGTTGTCTGCGCAGTTTTTCTGCGGCGCGGGATACATAAAGGGTAACAGCTTCTGCCAGGTCATTCAGTGTGTAAACCGCCTGACCAAATGAGCGGCTCGACATGATCTGCTGTTTCGGTGGTGCGACGTCGTCCATCGCCAGACATGAAATCCCTCGTAATTCTTGCACAGCGCGCTCTAGGACCACGGAATAGCGTTTGCGGATCATGGTGGTGTCTGCATCACGCAGGTCTTGTACAGTCTGGATCCCCATTGCGTAGAGTGCTGCCGTATGCTGGCGACCCACACCCCATACTTCTGATACGTCTATGTGTGCCAATGTATGGTGCAGGGCTTTGGCATCCAGTGTCGTCAAGTCACAAACCCCGTTCCAGACGTCATTTTTCTTGGCGATATGGTTGGCTAGTTTAGCCAGTGTCTTGGTTGGGGCAATGCCGACACAGACAGGTAAGCCCAGCCATTGCCTTATTTGTTGGCGCATGGTTTGGGCGTAGTCGGTGAGGTCAAAATGGGTATAACCAGTCAGGTCCAGAAAGCATTCGTCTATGGAGTAAATTTCCTGATAGGGGCTAAACCTTGCCAGCATGGACATGATGCGGTTACTCATGTCCGCATACAGGGGATAGTTACTCGACAGGGCAATAATGCCATGCTGTTTTGCCAGTGCTTTGAGTTTGAACCACGGCGCTGCCATAGGCACACCCAATGTTCTGGCTTCCGCTGAGCGGGCTACCACACAGCCGTCATTGTTGGAAAGTACGACCACAGGTTTGCCGATGAGATCAGGTCGGAACTGTAGCGCGTCAACTATCTTGTCTAGTTCAGCGACAATTATCTTGTCTAGTTGACGCTGAGGTTTTTACTTCTGTTTTTGCATAGATGATTTTCTTCGGTAACTCCCTCCTTCACACTGAATGATAGTGGCATGATGAATCAAGCGGTCAATAGCAGCGACCGTCATGACCGTATCATCAAACAATTTATCCCAGTCCTCAAATGACTGGTTGGACGTGATGATCAAGCTGTGGCGTTCATAGCGATGTGCGATCAGTTCAAACAGCACACTGCTTTCTTGTTCCGTTTTTCTGACGTAACCAATATCATCCACAATTAATACCGCATATTTATCGAGCCTATTGAGCGCCTCAGTGAGCTTGAGTTCAGCTTTGGCCCGTTGCAGCAGTTGCACCAGCGCAGTCGCCGCCATGAATTTGACCCTAATGCCAGCCTCAGCCAAGCCATAGCCGATACTGCTCACTAAATGGGTTTTACCAACGCCACTGGCGCCAAACACCAATAGATTGCCACCTGTTTTAACCCAGCCATTCTGCTGGATCAGTTGATTGACCTGCACCTGCGTCACTCCCTGCAATACACTGAAGTCAAAGCCGCCTAATTGCTTACCTACCGGGAGCGTAGCGTCCTTGAGATACTGCTGGAGGCGCTTGTCTTCACGCGCCAGTAATTCGATATGGCACAGCTCTGCCAGGTATTGATCCGGTGCCCAATGCTCAGTGATGGCTTTTTGTGCCATCGCCTGCCAATTGGTTTTAATAGAAGCTAAATGCAGCTGTTTAAGCATGAGCGGTAATGAGGCGTTATGCGTGCTAAGTGTCGGGCTATTCATTAGGCGGGCACCCTCGTCAATAAGTCCTGGTAATCACTTAACGCATGTTGCTTTATGCTTAGGCTGGGGATCATCGGGATGACGTTTAAAAACCGTTGCTGGCAGTCAATCAGGCTGAAACGACTGGACTGCTCAATTTGCGCAAGGGCATAGCGCCCCAAGGCATCCTCACAGTTCGCTTTTTTAGCCAGGTGTAATAGCCCAACTATATATTTACAGGCGTCGTCGGCGGGTAGTTCAGTATCCGCACGTTGCCAGATACGCCGATAGTCCTCGTTGGGCAATAAGTCATCACGCCATTGTGCAAAGCGAAATGCGCGTGGCTTCTTAATGAGCGACTCAATCACATGCTGGTAATTGATACTGCGTTGACGCACACCAAGATTAGCAAACAGGCGTGTCAGTGTCAGCGCATGTTCTCCTGCGCACCATAGCTCCAACTTGGCATCAAATAAGCGTACCAGTACGCGACTGCTGACTAGTCTTGATGGGACGCTGTATAAAACGTGCTTAATGGTAATTGTGCTGTTACGACTGACGCTGAGCAGGTGCTCGGTGTAATTGACGCGCTGTGTCGCGGGTAAGGGTTGTAATTGTCGCTGCTCTTCTAAAAAGGCGCTGTGGAGTCGGCGATTACGTTGCTTGAGCAGGTTTTGCACAAAGCTCTCATAGTCTTCACGGCTATTAAAGTCATGACTGCCTCGCACTAACAGCGCTTGATGCAGCTGCTTTTTAAGATGATTGTTAGGCGATTCAATAGCGCCATTCTCATGTGCGATACCACGGTTATTACGGCTAGGTTTTACCCCATAATGCTGGCATAAATCCGCATAACGTTCGGTAAAATCATTTTGATCCTGACGGTTCTTATAAGCTGCACTTAAACTGTCGGTGCGTAATTCATACGGCACGCCGCCACTGGCAGCAAATGCGCGTTGCAATCCATCGGATAAGGCCGTAAAGCTCTCGCCGCCATAGACCACTTGCGCATAGCCCCAGCGACTGGCAACCAAACGATAATGAAACAGGCGGTGCTTCAATGGCACACCTGCAATGGTCACGGATTCTTTGACCACAGTGAAGTCAGCAATGCCCAGTGCGCCAGCTGCATGGGTTTGCGTAAACATCACTTCTTTAGCACCGCCGTGTAATTGTCGCCAGTGATTGATGCGTCGTTCCAGGGTTCTGCGTGTTTTAGGATCAAACTGATCACTGTGCTGCTCACACAGGAAATCGAATATCCCAACGGGTGTAAGGCCGTCTGATTGCTGTAATAGCGGCAGCACAATCGGCGCCCATATAACGGATAGCGGATCTTTTCTAGTACGCCAATTACGATTGGTTTGTTTGGGTTGGTGAATCTGATTGTCGATGCGACCGGCAGTGCGTGATGAAATGCCGCTCTTAGCTGCAGCAATCACCTGACTATATTTGGTTCTTTGTGTCATATATAAATCAACCTGTTTATCTGAAATGTGTTTACCTGACACAGCGCCTCCTAGTGGTTTGCTGTGCAGAACTCTATCAGATCAACTAGACAAGTTAATTGTCGCTAGACCAGACAAGATAATTGTCGCTCAATAGCCTGATAACGACGGGGTATTTGCGGACGATCTGGCGCGCTTCCGTGAGCGCATGTGCCTCCGTGAAAACGGCCGATGTCGCGTGGGTATTCAAAATCCTGAATTGGCAGAGGGGAGCGAGTAATGGCTTGTCTCAGTTGCGCTCAGCAAGGTGTTCAGATGCCGAGCCCATGGCGTAATCCTCAAGTAGTGACTTCGGTGACCTCCGGTCTACTGCTGCTAGTCGGCTTTATTGGTGGTTATGTTGGCATACCGTTACCTCTTCAAACTTTTCTCTATTTGGTTGCTGTAGTTACCGGTGGTTATTACTTCGGCCGCGAAGCCTTGGAAAATCTTGTTCAGGAACGCGAGATTGGTATCGAGCTGCTGATGGCGACCGCCACGATTATTGCCGGATTGATGATTACCAATGCCTTACGTTTGCGGCGTGTTAGCCTGTGAGTAAAGTGAATATCCGAGCTGTTCAGCTCACGCGCGACTGGGCGTTCATTTGGTGTGTTCTCCACTTTTCTCATCACCATGCCCACTGAGCTTGGACGGCTTTTATTTACCATTTATCTGCTCTCTGGTTGGTTCAGCGATTTAAGCAGCTCTTCTCGCTCATAGAAATGGATAATACCAACATCACACACTTTTAGTTTTTACGGTATATTGCTTGGCTGCAAAGCAATAATTGCCATGCCGACAAGCGCGACGGATCCCCCTATCACGTCCCAGCGCGTCGGCGTGATACCTTCTACTACCCACAGCCAAACCAGAGCCACGGCGATGTATACACCTCCATATGCAGCATAGGTGCGCCCAGCAGCCGACGGATGCAACGTCAGCAGAAAGGCAAAAGCAACGAGTGAGGCGGCAGCTGGCAGAAGCAGCCATGCAGTCTTGTCCTGTTTCAGCACGAGCCAAGGTAGGTAGCAGCCGATGATTTCGGCCACCGCAGTGAGCGCAAACAACGCGGTAATCTTGAGTAATTCCATTATCGCGATTTCTCGGGCTTGGTCGCCTGGTGGCATGCACATGCTTCGCCGTGGGCGGCAGCTACCAACTCCTGTAAATACCGCATTCGCTGGCTGTATAGCTCACTGCGCATTGGTTGCGTAGCGCGGCGAGTTGCTTTTCCAACGTGTGCATGGATTTCAGTCGCTCACGGACGCGGGCAAGCTGCTCTTCTATTAGCTGGTCGATGTCGCGGCAATCAGCTTCCGGATGAGCCACGAAATCCAATAGCCGCTTTACATCCGTAAGCGGCATGTCCAGCGCCCGGCAGTGGCGAATGAAGACCAGTCGCTCCAAGTGCGCTGGACCATATGACCGATATCCGTTGGCTTGCCGTGCCGGTGCATCCAGCAAATTTCCCCGTTCATAGAAACGGATGGTCTCGACATCGCACCCACCTTGATTTGCCAGTTCGCCGATCCTCATGTTGCATCCCTCTAAAAAGTGATTAACCCTATAGTAACTATAGGCTATTGAATAGTAACATTAGTTCTAATCGGTACGCCATCATGGGCCACAACTCATGTTTCGTCTACACGTCCAGGGGAAAAAGAGTGCTGCGGATCCGACCTTCAACATGAACATGACCATACGCAAACCAATGAAGCCATTATGTTCATCACCAGCTACATGATCATATCGATAGATTCCAGCCGACTATCGGCGTTTCATTCGTGAATTCGCAGAGTCGGTGCATCAAATTCAGCAATCAGACGATTCAACCGCAGAATTTCATTACATCTTCTACGTTTATTTATCAGCACTCGCTTGACACAAACAATTTGATTAAGTATTCTAACGTACATTCGTTAGATTGTTGGAATGATGATGAAATCTGCACGAGAAATTAAGAATATTCTTTACGAGCAAGTAGCTCGCATAGGTAAGGCGACATCTAGTCCAAAACGACTCGAGCTCATCGAAGTTCTTTGTCAGGGAGAGAAAAGCGTCGAACAGCTGGCTGCTGAAGCGGAAATATCTGTCAAATTGGCCAGTGCTCATTTAAAAGAGTTGAAATCTGCTCGGCTAGTGGTGGCGCGACGTGATGGTAAAAATATGTATTACAGCCTGGTTGATTCCCGTGTCGCTGATCTATGGGTCATGCTGCGTGAACTTGCTGAAGAGCGTCTTCTGGAACTCCAGATGGCAATGAAAGAATTAGTGGCTCGCCCCGATGAGTTATCCCCGATAAGCGGGGCAGATTTGCTTGTGCAGGCACAGCTTGGGGAAGTTTTTGTGATGGATGTCCGTCCGAAATCGGAATATGCAATTGCTCACATTCCCTTCGCCCGATCTATCCCCTTGGCGGAACTAAAGCAACGATTAAACGAGCTGCCTGCAGATAGAGCCATTGTGGCTTATTGTCGTGGTCCTTTTTGCTTGATGGCAAAAGAGGCCGTTGAAGTGCTCGGGAAAGAAGGAATTAATGCGACTCGGCTTGAAGATGGGGTGGCAGAGTGGCGTTTGAATGGGCTACCGCTGGTGACTGAATATAAAGAGTAATGCAGGCGGAAGATTTTAATGATTTTATCTCAGGAGGTTAACTATGTTTTTCAAGCAACTAGCAACTAAAGAGTCTTCACTTTCCTATTTCTTGGGTTGCGGTACATTGGGCAAATCAATCGCGGTGGATGTGGTCGCTGGCGATGAGGAATGGTTCATCGAGGAAGCCAAAAAAGCGGGTGTAACGATTTCGCATGTGATCGATACCCATGTCCACGCGGATCATTATTCTGGCGGGCGTAAGCTGGCGGAAATGATGGGCGCCCATTATTGTCTGCATGAAAGTGATGCTGATTTTGTCAAATTCCCATTTCACCCGTTGCATGACGGCGATGTGATCGAGGTCGGCAATGTGGCGGTTAAGGTGTTGCATACTCCAGGCCATACCATGGACAGTATTTGTCTGGCGGTAACTGATAAGCGTCGCGGTGATCAGCCTTGGTTCGTAATTACGGGTGATACGCTGTTCGTTGGTAGTGTTGGTCGTCCAGACTTGGCGGGACGAGAACAGGCAATGGCTGGTATGTTGTTCGATACCCTACATGCCAAATTACTGACATTGTCGGACGAGACTGAGATTTTCCCAGGGCATCAGGCAGGGAGTGCTTGTGGTGCAGGCATTTCCGGCAAGCCGTCTTCCACCATAGGTTTCGAAAAGCGATTCAACCCGGGGTTGCATATTACCAGTCGGGATGAGTTCGTAAGCTATCTCACCAGCGATATTCCACCTCGTCCAGCAGAAATGGACAAGATGGTGGCTGCGAACATCGCGGCCTAATAAGCGAGTATTACGGGGATTGTTTGATCAATTCCCTTATTTGTAATTGTTGAAATAATGCTTTCACCGAGTATTGAAAATAAAGGAAGCAAAATGAGCAGCACTCATTCTATGCAAGAACAATTCGAACAGTATTCTCGCGGCATACGCCTTAACCGAGTACAGTTTTTTCATCAGTTGTTTCAGGTGTTGTTGGTTGGACTCACACTAGGCATGATGCGCACCGTGGTGCCTGCTTTGGCGGAGTCTGAATTCGGCGTGCCCAAGGGCTCGTTCCTGCTGCTCATGGCATTCGTGGTAGCCTTCGGTTTTGTCAAAGGCACTCTGAATTTCGTGGCAGGCCGCCTGTCCGAACGCTTGGGGCGCAAGAAGGTGCTGCTGTTGGGCTGGTTCACGGCGTTGCCGATCCCGTTCATGATTTTGTATGCGCCAAGCTGGGGCTGGATCGTAGCAGCAACGGTGTTGCTGGGCGTGAACCAGGGTTTTACCTGGTCCATGACACAAACTTCCAAGCTCGACATCACACGGCCAGATCAGCGAGGGCTCACCATAGGCTTGAATGAGTTTGCCGGCTACGTCGGTGTGGCAATCGCCGGGATTCTCACCGGCTACATGGCGACGATATTTGGTGCGCGGCAGGGTTTGCTGATCTTTGGTTTGACTGTAATCGTGTTGGCGATAGTGCTGACGTTGGTCTGGGTCAAGGATACGCTTCCCTGGGCTAAGGCTGAAAGTGCTCGTCATGCAGCGGGCAAATCCGTTGGCCCAACACCGCGTTTTCCGAAAAATATTTCCGATAACCCAACCACTTGGGAAGTGTTTACGCTGATGTCCTGGCGTGACAAACGCATGGCGGCTGTCAGCCAGGCGGGACTGGTGGAGAAATTCGTGGATGCCTTGATCTGGGTGTTCTACCCGGTTTACCTGCATCAGCATGGTTTAACTCTCCCCAACATTGGTTGGGTGGTGGGCGTGTATGGTTTTGTTTGGGGCGGCTCGCAGTTCTTTACCGGCAAGCTCTCCGATCACATCGGGCGGAAAAAGCCGATCGTATGGGGGATGTGGCTGTGCGGAGCAGGCGTAGGTATGATGCTTATGGGTGAGAATGTGCTCTGGTGGTCTTTCTCAGCAGCTGTGACTGGGTTCGGTATGGCTTTGCTTTACCCGAATTTAAGTGCAGCGGTGGCGGATATCGCACACCCAAACTGGCGCGGCTCAGCCATTGGCATTTACCGTTTCTGGCGCGACCTCGGCTATGGCATAGGCGCGCTGGCATTAGGACTGGTGGCGAACATGAGCGGTGTCATCAGTTCCGGATTCTGGTTCGTTACCATTGCCATGCTGATATCTGGTTTTATCGTCTGGGTGTGGGGCGAAGAAACCCATCCCCGTTTGAATCCCGCCGTACAGGAAAATAAATTATGACAAAGTCGTTAATCGTTTTACATGCTGCGCCAGATGCTACTGACAACCGCGCGTTAACTGCAGTGCGCTTGGCAGGCGCGTTGCTGGCAGATAATAAGGAAGTAAGCCTGTTTTTGGTAGAAGACGGCGCCAAACTCGCTGACCCCAAGCTCAGCGCAGATAATGCCTGTCGTGGATTATTTTACGAAATGATGGAGGTGGGCATGCAAGTTGTCATGTGTGGTGCCACGATGCGCAAGATGGGTTGGGAAGAAAGCGATTTGCTTGGGGTAACTAAAGGCTCAATGAAAGCACTCAGTGCTCTGATGACCGAGGCTGACGAAATCGTGTCGTTTTGAGCAGTTTATTATTTTTTAATTCCAGGAGAAAGTCCTTGTTTGCCATAAAAAATTTAGTGCTGGGAACGCTCGTTTTGGGCTTGTCGTCAATAGCTGTGCCGGCCTTTGCCGCTGATAATTCGGCGGTAAAAGTGATGGAGGAATATCTGGATTTCGTCGATTATGGCGGTGCAACGATATTGCCAGAACAGATCCCGCAGGCCGACTGGAAAAGTTTTTATGTTATCGATGCGCGTGACGGCGAGCAATTCCAGAAGGATCACATCCCGGGTGCCGTGAACATCGAGTGGCGCCAGATTCTTGCGCGTCGTAATGAGTTACCGAAAGACAAATCTATCCTGATTTATTGCAATACTGGTTCCTTATCCGCTCAGGCAGGATTTGCATTGCGTGTTGCGGGCATGGATAACGTGCGTATTTTGCAAGGCGGCTACAGCGAATGGAAGACCAAGGGCGGTTTTGACGCCTACCAACGTGCCACGCAACAGCCTCAACCTTAATCAGTTTTCGTCTTGTTTGATTACAATTGACCTGATTATCACTGCAAGGTGAAAACAATGAGCCCAGCAGCATACGATGCATGGTATTACACCCCCAAAGGGTGCTGGATTGGTGAAACAGAATATGCTCTGCTCAAGCAACTTCTTGAGCCGCCGACTGGTGCAAGCGTAATTGATGTTGGCTGCGGTACTGGTTATTTTACGCGCCGCTTCGCGATGGACGGACTGACGGTTACGGGTGTAGATCCTGACCGCGAGATGATTAATTTCGCGCAATTGCATAGCGTGGCGGAGGAACGCTACATATGCGGCGACGCGCGGGCGCTGCCTTTCCCAGACCGACATTTCGATTCTTGTGTCGCCGTGACCTCGCTGTGCTTTATGCAGGAACAGGCGCTGGCAATTGCTGAAATGGTGCGGGTGACGCGTGGTCGCATTGCGCTCGGTTTGCTAAATCGGAATAGCATTCTCTATCACCTGAAAGGAAGAAATGGCGGGTCAGGTGCATACCATGGCGCGCATTGGCATACAGTCGCAGAGGTGCGTCATCTATTCTCCAGCTTGCCAGTGACTAACATTTTAATCCGGTCTGCGATTTATTTACCAAGTGCGGGTGGATTCGCCAGAGTCATTGAAAAGGTGCTGCATCAACGGCCCTTATTTGGCGGGTTTCTTGTGGTTACCGGAGATATTGTAGTAGCCAAATAATTCCAGATGCCTCGCCAGGTTGTTACGCAGAATGATTTGCAGCCTCTGATTTTAAGTATGCTTATATCAACAGATTGCTAACACATGTTGCGGGATTATTATGGAACTGATTAAGCGCGCTTAGGACGTAAAAAATCTCATAATCTTTTGCTAGTGAAATGCTTAACAATGATGTAGTTTGGACTAGGACATGCGTGTATTTTTATATGTTCGTAAATTGATATAAACCATGAAGCTTCTTGAGCACGACCAACAGCAGATCATACCAGCGCTCAAAGTGCTCGGAGAACCGAACCGCCTTCGCATCTTGTGTGGTCTAGGGCTGGAATGTCACCGGTGACAGACATCATCAATGCAACGGGTTTGGGACAAACTAATGTGTCGTTCCACCTGCGCGTGTTGCGGGAGGCGGTATTCGTACGTGCTGAACGTCGCGGACCTTTTATCTATTACTGCCTCGCCGACATCGAGCTGTTGGTCATTCTGCACGGTTTGAAATATTGGCTGGGCATACACTCGGTCACGGTCGCAAGCGAGATCAAACCGCATTCCCGTCGAATTAGGCAAAATTCGGTCGCTGCGAAAACCAAGGAGGTGACGTAATTATGTGGAACTATGGACCGTGGAACGAGTTTCCCTTGATGTGGATATTTCCACTGTTCTTTCTCATCGTGATGGTGATCTTTCTCTTCCGCAGCGGCGGTTTGCCAATATGCGATTCCTAGATGCCTATTACTTAACCACTATTCCTTGACATGCCAAAATGAAATCGAGTCAACACTTCAACTCCACATCTCACTTTTACATGCCCAAAGTCCGGATAAGTATTCTCGTGGCTCTTGCGTTGTCGTTGGGGATTCACGCAGGACTGCTGGCACTATCGACGGTCAAGACGCTACCACATTCCCACCGCTCATCGACAGTTTCGGAGCCCTTACGGGTAAGCCTCGTGATCGCGCCTATCCAGGGAATGAGACACGCCTCCAATGCAGGCCGAGCGGAACCTGCCAGCCTCGCACAACTGACCACAGGATCTTTGGAGCACTCCACGAAACCACGCTCCAAACTCTCTATCTCAACGCCGCCAAACGCAGAGGAAATGGAACGCGCTCACATTGAGGATTCCATCCCTCCCACGCCTGAGAAAAAATTGGCTTCCATGCCAGCGCCGCCCGCTCCAACCGCGGAGGAGTGGAAACTAGCCTCCACCTATACACTCAAGAACAGCAAGCGTTACCGTTACAACTGGGGGCAATTGGTTCGCAGCATGATGGGAACCGCGGTGGAGGGCCCTCAGCAGGGTCAGGTTCGATTACATATAGAGATCGCGCCCGACGGCAAGATCGCCAAGGTCGATGTGCTTTGGACAACCTCGGAAACAGCTGAAAAGCTGGCCTTGCAAGCCATTCGATCCTTGCCGCCACTGCCCCCCACGCCGACAGGAAAGCCTCTCATCTTCGAAAAGACAATCTCATTTGAGCCGAACGAGAGGGAGTGGCCACCTATCTACAAATATGACTGTCTACCAGATCCTCCGTCTTTCCATAACCCGTTCGCATGGGACGGTTCCTCAACCCAGCACACTGCGCAAGAGCATACGGAAACTGGTTCGCCAGTGACCAGCGCACCTCCACAGACAGATTGTCCCCCTGACTCCTCGCCGGACTCCATCGATGCAGAAGAGAAAGATATGAAACGCCAATTTGATCAATGGGGTTCAGGGCGATTAAATGGGGGCGATTAATTTTTTCAGGAATGACTATGCCATGAAGGCACTCAAGCTAAAGCCAGAGGAGCCAGCGTCAGCAACCAGCACGATACCAGCCATTCACCTTAGTCAACACCACCGGCAGTAATGGCCGAATTCCTGACTATCCATTGTTATTGATGCAACCGTCCGGATCTCGGCCTTAGTAGTCATCTGGACAAATTTTTAATTGAGTCTACTCTTGAGCTTATAAGTGACATTCGCTGATTTCGAAAACAGACAATCAACGTGGAGTTGCGGCGCTTGCGCGGCTTTTCGCGCAGGTCACCCCGAACGCAGAGTTAGGCTGCACTATGCCCATGGGTTCAGTGGCTGAGGTCTCCATTCGGAAAGATAGAACCTTAGTAATGGATTGTTCCATTTACTTCTGTAGTTGCGAGGATCAACATAATCCTCGAACCCATGACGCCGACAAAGAGCTTCTCCTTCTGCCGAAGTGCACTCGACATCGACGTAGTTGGCTCCGAGCTTACGTAGCACTTCTACTGCTGCAAGTAGTAACTGGGAACCAAGCCCTTGACCTCTAGATGATTGCTCTACCTCGATAATGTGAACGTCACCACCATCCGTGAACATCTGGAAGACAGCAAAGCCAAGGATTCTGCCCTCAGCGATGGCGCAAAGCCCTTCGCCGGATGCAAATGACCTTTCGATAACGTTCCTATTGCAGTAGAACCCCGTTCCGCTTTGCTCCTGTTCGGCCTTGAGCCATCCGAGAACTTCTGCAATTTGGTGCGTATTGGCAGGTTCAATGCTGACCATAGTGTTCCCTTCTGTGTAGCCTAAATATCTTCTGTATAGTGGTCTGTTTATCTCAGCTTTTTTGCTAGATCCTCGGCATGAAGATGCGTGTATCGCTTTAGCATTTGTAATGTTTTGTGGCCGGAAATGGCTGCCATTTCCAGCATCGAAAACGTACCTAACTCTGCAACGCGGGACAGTGCTTCATGCCGAAGATCATGAAAATGGAAATCCTTTATACCCGCTCGCTTACAGGCCGCAGAAAAGGCATGGAAGAGGGTCATGCGCTGTACTGGCAGCACAATACCGCTAGTATCGCGAGGCAGGTTTCTGAGCACTTCGAGAGCTGCCTTCGAGAGGGGCACTGCACGAGTTTCCCCATTTTTTATTTTCTCTTGGTCCAGTAACAATATAAGTCGCTTCTTTTCATTGACGTGTTGCCACTCCATCGATAGTAGCTCTCCTTGGCGCATCGCGGTCTCGAGAGCTAGCTGTACGGCGGGTAATAGCCACAGATTGCGACTGGCTCGACATTCGGCCAATAATCTATCAGCTTCATCACCCATCAGTCGGCGATCACGCCCCTTAGATTCTTGCGGTTTTCGGACATTGGTTACAGGATTTCCGTTGGGTAGCATGATTCCGAATTCCTGGATCGTTACGGTCAGAACTTTTGATAGTAGATTGATTTCCTTCCGGACCGTAGTGCCCGATACAGTTTTTAATCGGTTATCCCGATATGCAGCCACTACTGGAGGTGTAATAGCAATTAGGGAGTAATCGCCTAAAAAAAGGGTCAAGTGTTTAATCTGAGTTCGCCATGCTTCCTTGTTATCTTCCCGCTTGCGATAGTGATGTACTGCGAAATCAGTTGAGAATTTTTTGGCTATTTCTTTAAACATAGTGCGCTCGGCAGCAACGTGGGAAAGAAAGCTGCCCTTGTCCATTTCAGATTCGATACCTCGCGCCCATACTTCAGCTTCGACTCTGGTCTGGAATGTCTTTGACTGGACGGGATGGCCACGACGTCGGATAACAGCCTGTGTCCATCCGGATTCCCTTTTTTTGAATGTTGCCATTTTATTTATCCAATGTTCCCGAATTGTTCCCGAAAATAAATTTTATGGATAAATTATATTCTTAAAGCCACGTAATTAATAGATTTTTATTTTATAAAATAGCACGCCTGGAAAGCGTGTTTGGGATAATATCCCAACGGGGGTTCGAATCCCCCCCTCTCCGCCAGAATGGCATTTAAGTGCATGAATTATCTGAAAACGTTGTACCTATGGCGTTTATCGGATATTGATAGCTACACTCAGGTGTTACACATTCCAAAGTGGGTCAGTTTTAGATGAAATTTAACAACTGTGGTTTATTAATGCCGTTTTGGCTTCACGTTGTTTCATCGGCTTACCAATGTAACGCGCGATATTGTGGGGTTTTTTTATCCTGATGTGCTTGCATCCGGGTAATGATGCTGTTCAGCATGGATATGCCATGTACGATGTAGGGACCCTTGTTGAGCATGACACATTCAGCCCGTTCGGACATTGCTGCATCAGTAATTTCTGCGCGCGACGGTAAACCTTGTTTTACCAGACTTTCCAACACTTGTGTGGCCCAGATGACGGGGATGTGTGCTGCTTCACATAACCATAATATTTCTTCCTGAATCTCTGCTAGCCGCTCATAGCCGATTTCCACAGCCAAGTCGCCGCGTGCAATCATGATGCCGAATGCGCCTTTACCTGCGCCACGAACAATGATTTCAGGCAGGTTTTTGACTGCTGCATGGGTTTCTATTTTGGCCACTATACCCAACTTGCCAGCGTTGCGCTGCGTCAGGGCGGCACGTAACTGACCAACGTCCTCTGCTTGTTGGGTGAATGATAGCCCCACCATGTCTGCGTGTTGTGCCACAAAATCGAGGTCGCTGATGTCTTTTTCGGTCAGAGCGGGTAGGGCTAGCTTGCTGTCGGGAAAATTTAGCCCTTTTTCTGCTGCAATATGTTCACCACCGGGTTTTACCTGAGTTACCCGTAGCCAAGCACCTTGCGCGTCAATTTCTTCTATCAGGCAGCCAATCCGTCCATCATCTATCCAGACTGCATGACCAGCCTGTATAAATTCAAATATTTCTGGTGCGGTGCAGGCTATGCGAGCGGGTAAGGTGATGTTGCCGTGTTTGTCACGCTGTTCTGTTTGTCCTGGTTGTAAAGCGCGCATGAGTAATATGACATCATTTTTTTCGACATGAATTCGTGCTGGCGGAGCATTAAACTCACCCGTGGTGATTTTGTTATCTTTATATTTATTGCTTACATGTTTCAGTACCGTGCCTGGTGCAATATAAGCGCCTTTTGTGCAGGTTACGACAACTTCGTTGTTTACCAGACATTGGCTAACTATAAATTCACGTTTGCGTTTGCCCGCATCATGAAATTTGATGGTATCCCCTACTTTTAGTCTTTGCAGCCACTTGGCAGGTACGCTTAATCTGGCAGGGTGGCTTTTCCCCGCTGGATCGATGCGGGCGGATGTACCGAGATTTCCTGTTCCATCAAGTATGATTTCTGTTGGAGACATGATGTCCCCGTATTGATCGCGTTTGATCTTGATGTGCAGTATGGGTGGTTCGGGTAGCATTTCGCCCGTTCGTAGTTTAGGCCCTGCCAAATCAAACATGATCAGGCAGTCGCGCTTTAATACTTTGGAAGCTCGGCGTATGTGTGTGACCATATTTGCCCATTTTTGCTCGTCATCGTGTGAGCAATTAATCCGGCTACAATCCATACCCGCGTTTATCATGTCGTATACCAGCGCAAAATCATTAGCAGCTTCACTAGGCATGGTGACCATCATCAGCGTGCCTAGCTTATTATCGGTGCGGGGAAAGAGCGCTACTGTGTTTTTACGTCGCAATGACTGTTCATGTGTCATGGTATGGTTGATATCAGCTATCGGGCAATGCAATGCTGTTGCTCCATCCATCATGGCTAGCGCATACGACACGGCATCCAATGTTGCCAGGACGTGCGTTTCACAACGTCCTAAAGAAGAAAGCCCTACGCGCGCCAATCGGTTTTGTAATTCACGCAAGTCAGTGCGGCGTAATCCTATGTACGCGCCTAAATTGGCGGCGCTGGGTAAGTAGTTTGGATTCTGTAGATAGGGGTTCCAATTGACGAGTAATGTAGCTTGAGTATCAATAATGGCTGCGCGTAAAGCCATAACTTCTTGCATGATAGCGTTGATCTCGCCGATACTGTTTGCCACTATCGACATAGTAAATAACTCCAATTCATATACTTACGAGACTACCTGTTAGTTTACGGCGCTATTGTGACTATTAGGTGACAGTCTGCATTGCAAATATTGTTTATATTAAACTGTGGTCACTTGCTCGTGATGCGAGTATGAATATTGGGAATGCTGTTCATAATCGGACTTATGTGAAGCCTCACATAAGTCCGAATACCTGACTTTCATGGTCATCACTCTGATGCTCTGCTCCTGGCACGCAGCGACTGTATCTATGTAAATAGCGTGCCACAAAGCGTTCAATGGTGGACCTTTTCTGTCGGGTCGAGGGGATATGAGCTTAGGCTTAGGCTGAGATTCAGATGGTTGCATCAATAGCAGCGATGTTCAGAAATTTGGCTTTTCCGGACTGTCGCCCCAGTCTGGACTGAATTGACTATAAGAGTCCGCATTGTGGCAAACCGTTAGTAAGGCGCTGTAGCCGCTGTGTGCCATTTACAGACCGTCGAGCCATCGTGGCCGTAGTCTGTTAGATTGCTGGAAGCAGCTATTGAAAAACCAAAGGTTGATCTGTCTGCCGACAACTCACAATATTCACTCGTTATTTTCCTTGAGTTACCTTGATATGAGCACTGCTCAGCTTTTGGTAAAGACGAATCTGTCGCTGGAGTGGCCACCAATCGTAAAGAAAAACCTGTATTGGACGCCACATGGCAACCCAACCGACAATCGTTAGACTTTCGCGTGCGATGGTATGCTGAATTGTTTGGGTATCAAGTTTTCCTATGTAATCTGCCACAAGCAGGCACAGTGTGACAAAGACAATACCAATGATAAGGCTCGTGCGACCTTCCTGCAGAAAATGTTTCAAGACGCTGCGCGTGCGCTCTGCTTTATAGGAAAAATGGTTGTGTATCGCCCCGATTAACACCTCGCTTGGGTCGCCAACTAATGGCCACTGTTCAATGTGAATGGTTATATGGAAGCGACTGCCCGGAGCAAATCCCGACGCCCATGTTTCGATGAAGGTCTCCGCATCTGGATCCAGGTCTTTGTTTAGGAATGGCGTCGGATCCATCGAGTTAAACAACTGCTCGACCTCACGAACTTGTAGTGACAAGTGTTGGATGGGAGCGGAATTGGCTGATTTTGTCATAGGGGATTTGTATATAGATTGGTATCTACACAATCTGATTTATAGCCTCAATTCCTTAACGAGGGGTTCTGCCAGACCGCCGGAAAATACACATCTGAATTGCAACTCCGTTGAACCAAGTTACGCTGGCATCGCTTGCATAGTCGTCACAAACAGCGTTTTAACTTCAAAATAACGATAGCATAATTATGGTGCTTTTGATAATTTGTACATTTCCTGCAACCGATCTTTCGTTTTGGTATATCTACCCAATCGCCAAGCTTTTAAAACATCTAGTGCGAGCTCGTAATCTTCATAATTAAGCTCATATAATTCAGCAAGATCAAATTTCTCTTGTAAACAGAGCGATCTTATCAAACGCTCAAATACTGGATTGGCCTCGTCCGCTTGACCTTGTAAAAGGTGTTTCTCTAATTGCTTTAAAACATTCATGTCATTCTCCAAACCAGAATAAAGATTGGACATCTTGGCGTCAAATTATTACCAATTGGTTAAATTTAATATTCCCAGATACAAATTCTGAATACTCGGCATTTTGTAATATATCAAAGTTAAAATTTACTCATTTTTTTGACAAGCTTAGGTTGTCATAGTTTAAGCCAATAGTTTTATTCTGAATCATATTAATCGATGCAATGAAAAATTTTAAGGCAATTAGCTGGAAAGCACTATTTCGTTTAAAGAACGATAAGATCATAGGTGGTAGAGTAAAGCGCGTTTCAAAAGGATCGTTACTATTCTGGAGCGAACAGAAGTTAGATATCGGCACAAATGGATTGTTTATGGCGCAGTTACCTCCATTAAAGCAAGGTCATGAGGGAGTTATAGTCAAGGCAACTTGCTATACAAAACAGGTCGTATTAGCAGCTGATATCTTTCAAATTGAGATGGATATCCATTCATGGCACGGGAGCGACTGGCATATCCTGCAAGACCGGTATCCAGCTAATTAGTGGTGGGTTCATTTAAATCCGTACCGTCATGAAACAGCAATACGAGCCACATATTATTTAAATACTAAGAATCTATCGATTATTGAATAGAGCGGCTAGATCAAAGGATCTATGCTTATTTTTTGAACCGCCCAAGTTATACCCATAACATTTATACCGATATACAAATATATATTAGAATATAGTTCTATACTGAATTTTATGAACAATAGGCAAGCCTGTACGAAAGTCAGGGGCGCAAAGTTTTCAGTCTAAGGGGAGTCTTATGATAGCGAAACTACTAAAGCTGTGCCAGTTGGGCACACGGCCTTTGCATAAACATCTCTCGGCTGTTTCGCCACACTCAGGCACTCAAATTTTTTATTTCATAAATTTAATATATACAGGCTTTCTGCAATCATTGAGAGTATTCATTGGAAAATGCCTTATTCAATTTAAGTTTGTTGTTGCTATAACTTCACCAATTGCTCAAGTCCGATACTTGTAGCAATGGGATGATGTTGATTTGTGTCCGCTGAGTCCCAAGAAAAGTCATTTGCGATTTGACTAACAATGAATAACTAGCTTGCAGCCTAAATAACTTGATGATCAACACTCGGGTTTTAAATTTATGATTAATGAACAGCGCTATGATGCAAAAACAACTGTTGAGTCGCTTCTTAAGGTCGTGCCCTCAATCAATAAAAATACAAGTTGCATTAAAGTGTTGGATTTATTTCACCTAGATAAAACAATATATTCACTGCCGGTCGTTGATGATCAAGACAAGCCGGTGGGGATGATATTACGGTTAGAACTTACCGAGTTTTTCAGCAAGCCATATTCAAAAGAATTACAGGGCAAGAAACCTATTTCTATATTGATGGACAAGAAACCTATCATTGTCGATAAAAGCACTGGAATAGAAGATATTTCCCGCATCGTCCTCGATGCAGGCATTCAGCACATGGTAAGTGGTTTTATCATTACCGAAAAAAATCGCTATTTAGGGATAGCTACTGGCTATGATCTACTTAATGAAATAACAAACCAAAAGCAAAAATATTTATTTGATTTGGCGCATTTTGATCAATTAACGGGGCTGCCTAACCGTCGATTATTGTTAGATCGGTTACAACATGCGTTGGCATCTAGCGCACGCAGTGGTAAACACGGAGCACTTCTATTCATCGACCTAGATCGTTTCAAAATCATCAATGACACCCTTGGTCACTCTGTGGGGGACTTGCTGCTACAACAGGTTGCGCAACGTCTAAGAGCGTGCGTACGAGAGACAGACACAGTAGCCCGCTTGGGAGGCGACGAGTTTATCGTAATGTTAGAGGGCTTAAATCACGGATCAACGGAAGCTGTCGCACAAATAGAAGCTGTCGGGGAGAAGCTTCTTGCCAAGCTCGGTCAATCCTATCAGCTTGCAGATCACGCACATCAAGTTACACCTAGCATAGGCGCGACTCTGTTTAATGCTCACAGCCAATCTCCAGCTGAACTAATGAAACAAGCTGATACCGCTATGTATAGAGTTAAGGAGACTGGGCGTAATGCCATGTGCTTATATGATCCAGATATGAACTTGGTGTAGAGACCCACACTGTGTTAGTAATCCGGTAATCCCCACCTTAAAGTGGTCATTGGCGAACGGCTTTTGTCGGGCTGAGGGAAAGGGCCGCTTCGGCCTGCGGATTCATTAGGTCGCTCATGATCGGTTTGGGCGAGTCGTTAGTGGGTGGGTTGATGATGAATATTCCATTTATACTGTTTTTTGTCTATAATGGACACGTCTGAGTGATACACGCTGACTGAGGGATTGGTTTATATCTAATTGATTATATTGGGTAAATTGTTTTTCAATCTGAATCCCCCTTTCTCCGCCAGATGCTGCATAGCCTTGATTTCACAGTCAGGGCTTTGTTTTTTTGTGGTCTGTGCTTGTTTGTTACACAAGTGTGCCCACAATACGTTTTGCCTGAGGAAATCCCATTTCACATCAAATATCTTACCTTTAATATTAGATTTGCTAAGTGGCATTAAATTTTACAAATTCTAAGTTCATCTTTAATTAGCTGATTTTGGCTAATACCCAACCCCAAAAAATCCATTTATTCGCACTAACATATTGCTGCCGCACTGTTGTGGTGCGTTGTCATGCTCTTGGTTTTATATATAAATTCAATAAAAACAATCGTCTGAATGCTGGCATATATATTGCTTTTTAAAGCCTGTATTACCTTTTGTTAACTTAGTATTACTAAATATGAACGGAGAGCAGTGATGATTGCAAAAACGGTGAGTAGTAAATTGAAGCGTTTGGTTGCGGCGTCAGTTATTCCGCTGGCGATGATGTGTGCACAGACCAGCCACGCGGCGCAACCCTTGAAAATTGGTTATAGCGATTGGCCAGGTTTTGTGGCTTGGCAGGTGGCGATAGAAAAAGGCTGGTTCAAGGAAGCTGGGGTAGCGGTTGATTTTGAGTGGTTTGATTACTCGGCGTCAATGGATGCGTTTGCTGCGGGCAAGATTGATGCAGTCGGCGTGACCAACGGCGATGCTTTGGTAACGGGTGCTGGTGGTGCCAAAAGTATGATGATCATGTTGACGGACTACTCTAACGGTAACGACATCATTATCGGCAAGCCAGGTATCAAGAGTTTGAAAGATCTCAAGGGCAAAAAAGTTGCGGTGGAAGTTGGGTTGGTCGAGCACTTGCTGCTGCTGAATGGTCTGAAAAAAGCGGGGATGAAAGAGTCTGACGTAACGCTGGTCAATGCTAAAACCAATGAAATGCCGCAAGTGCTGGCTTCAGGTGATGTTGCCGCTGTCGGTGCCTGGCAGCCTGTTGCTGGACAAGCGATGAAAGGTTTGCCAGGTTCGCGCCCACTGTATACCTCAGCCAATGAGCCAGGTTTGATTTATGACGGATTTACTGTCAATCCAGCCAGTATTGCTGCTCACCGTGCCGAGTGGAAGAAATTCGTGAAGGTGTGGGATCGCGTGGTGAGTTATATCAATGACCCTAAGACTCAGCCTGATGCAGTCAAGATCATGTCGGCACGAGTCGGTTTGACGCCACAGGCATATTTGCCTTTCCTGAAGGGTACAAAACTGCTGAGTCTGGCTGACAGTAAAAAAATCTATGTTAAAGCCGAAGGATTTGGATCGTTATATGGTTCTTCCAAAATTGCTGATGACTTTAACGTAAGCAATGCTGTTTATAAAGAACATCAGAATATCGATAGCTATATCGATCCATTTTTTGTAAACGGTAAGTAATTTTTAGTTAAGTGAGTCTGGAGCAGGTATGAGCAAGGCACGGTGGTTTTCAGTCAGAGCAGGGTTATCGCAGCGCAGGCGGATGATTCTGGGTGTGTTCTCATTCCTGCTGCCGCTCCTGATATGGTCGGTAGTGAGTTATGTACCTTTTGTGTGGCATCCCAAGGTACTGATTACCAACCCGGGAGATGTCGATTATATGCAAGTCGACATGTATGTAGACAAAGCCATGTTTGCAGATGAGTTAAAGAATATGCGCACGGAGGGCAAGGCAGTGCCTGAGGGCATCCCTGTCAATCCGGTTTATTTGCCGGCGCCAGATCAGGTTGCCAAGGCATTTTATACTGCTTTCACCACCGCACCTGAGCAGAAAGATATGCCTTGGTTGCATGAAAGTTTGTGGCATAGCGTCAAGATTATATTCTGGAGTTTTTTGCTGTCTTCACTTATCGGTGTACCGCTGGGTATTGTTTGCGGTGCTTACGGACCGATATCGCGGCTGATTGAGCCGTTTGTTGAATTTTTCCGCTATCTGCCTGCGCCTGCCTTTGGTGCGCTGGCGGTGGCCATACTTGGTATTTATGACGGGCCGAAGATTGCCATTATTGTGATCGGCACGCTATTTCAGCAAATTCTGATTATTGCCAATACCACCCGCAAGATTGATTTTACCTTGCTGGAAGCGGCGATGACCTTGGGTACGACACCATTCAAGTTGATTACCAAGGTGGTGATACCTGGCGTGTTGCCTGATTTATATCGGGATCAGCGTATTTTGCTGGGCTGGGCCTGGACTTACCTGATCGTGGCTGAATTGATCGGTACCAGTTCCGGGATTACCTGGTTTATTACCCAGCAGGCACGCTACCAGCACTTCGACAACGTGTACGCTGCCATCATGATGATAGGCATACTCGGGCTGGGTGTGGACTTGCTACTGGCCCGGTTAGGACGCAAGTTGTTCCCATGGGATCAGTCCCAGAGCAAAAACTGATGGCTAAGGATGGAATGGAAGGAATTGACGTGAGTACAGAACAATTACCCAGTTATTTGCAGCAGTCGGATGTAGTGCGGGAACGCTTTGCCAAGATCCAGCAGCGTGAGGTCATCCTTGAGGTCAAGCATCTGGGTAAAACCTACGATTCGGCTCAGGGCAAGGTAGTCGCGCTAAGTGATGTGAATTTCAGCATCCACAGACGTGAGCTGGTATGTGTGATCGGGCCTTCGGGCTGTGGCAAATCGACGCTGATTCGCATGCTGGCAGGACTGGAGCCGCATACTTCGGGTGAGGTGCTGCTGGATGGCAAACCGGTAGATGGGCCGGGCAGCGATCGCGGCATGGTATTTCAGGGCTATACCTTGTTTCCGTGGCTGACAGTGAAAAAGAACGTCATGTTCGGCCCGGAAATGAACAACCACGGCAAGCTCGAGGCCGAGCGTAATGCGCTGATGTGGCTGGATCTGGTGGGCTTGAGCAAGTTTGCCGATGCTTATCCGCATCAGCTCTCTGGCGGCATGAAGCAGCGCGTGGCGATTGCGCGGGCGCTGGTCAACCAGCCACGCATCTTGTTGATGGATGAGCCGTTTGGCGCGCTGGATGCACAGACGCGGGTCAAAATGCAGACGCATTTACTGGATATCTGGAAGAACATAGATATCACCATCCTGTTCATTACCCATGATCTGGACGAGGCGATATTTCTGGCTGATCGTATTCTGGTGTTAAAAGCGCACCCAGGCGAAGTTCAGGAGTTTATTGAAGTGCCAGTGCCGCGTCCACGTCATCCAGGGCAGGTGAGTTCGGCTGAGTACCTTGCTACCAAAGCCAGATTGGAAGAGCTGATACATCCGCCAGTGGAAACGAGTGAAGATGATGAGGTCAAGCCGCACATGATCCGTTTTACCAACATTGTCGACAATGTTGAATAAGTAGGTGTAATCAAGCAGTAAGGCAGTTGTTGGGTGATGAAAATAGTCATTTAATTAATAAAGGTACATAAGGAAAACAAGATGAAATCCAAGGCAGAAGTCGCAGCAATCCAACAAGAGTTGAAAGATAAAGGCGTCAAGTATTGCATAGGTGCTTATGTCGATATTCATGGCGCACAAAAAGCCAAAGTCGTGCCACTGGACCACTTGCCGCAAATGGCGGCAGGTTCCGAGCGCTATACCGGCTATGCGCTGGATGGTCTGGGGCAGGAACCTAATGACGACGAACTGACTTCCGTTCCTGATCTCGATCACATCATCCAGTTGCCGTGGGAACCCAAGATTGCATGGATGCCGGCTGATAACCATTTTCAGGGCAAACCTTATGCACTGAATACCCGCGTGGCACTGAAGAACCAGCTAGCCAAGGCAGCAGAAATGGGCTATGGCATGAATCTGGGTATCGAATGCGAAATCTACCTGCTCAAAGAAGAAGCCGACGGCAGCCTGTCAGTGCCAAATCCAGAAGATAACCTGGCCAAGCCGTGTTACGACGTGCGCGGTTTTGTAGATAGTTTTAGTTGGCTGGATAAAGTAGCAACTTGTATCAACGATCTGGGCTGGGATTTGTACTCGTTCGATCATGAAGATGGTCACAGCCAGTTCGAGTTCGACTTCAATTACGCCGATGCGTTGACCATGTGTGACCGCCTGACTTTTTTCCGCTTCATGGCCAAGCATTACGCCAAGGAAGAAGGGCTGATTGCTACCATGATGCCCAAGCCGTTTGCGGACAAGACTGGCACCGGCGCGCATTTCAATATGTCGCTGTATGATCTGGAAACCGGCAAGAACCTGTTTGCCTGTGATCCTAAAGACGACCCGCGCGGCATCGGTTTGACACCATTAGGCTACCATTTCATTGCCGGTATCCTCAAGCACGGTCGTGCGCTGTGCGCGGTGTTTGCGCCGACGGTGAACAGCTACAAGCGTCTGGTACGCCGTGGGGCGATGAACTACTTTTCCTGGGCGCCGGTGTTCAATTCTTATGGCTCGAATAACCGTACCAACTCGGTACGCGTACCGGCAGGCGGTGGTCGTTGCGAGTCACGCAATGCCGATGGTTCAGTGAATCCTTATCTGGCGGCAACCTTGGTATTGGCAGCCGGTCTGGAAGGTGTGCGCGAAGCAATGAATCCAGGTGAACCCAACGAAGATAACTTGTATGCCATCTCCGATGCAGAGCGTAGCGCACGTGGTATTGAGTTCCTGCCGCAGACATTGCAGGAAGCCGTCGCTGCATTCGCCGAAGATCCGCTGGTCGAACAGGTGCTGGGCAAGGGGTTGCGTGATGAATTTATCAAGTACAAGACCGCCGAATGGGAAGCCTATCACCTCACCGTAAGTCAGTGGGAAATCAAGCGTTACAGTCAAATGTTCTAGGAGTAGATCATGCGTCAGCCCGAGACTAAATCAAATCATCTGGTCACCCGTATCAGCGTTTCCTTGTCACAGGAGTTACTGACTGATTTGGATGACATGGTCGAATGTCGTGGGTTTGATAGCCGTTCTCAGGCTATCAGTGACATGATCAACCAACAGCTGGTCGAGCATAAACGCCAGCTGGGGGATGAGGTGATGGCGGGTACGATTACGGTGTTTTATGATCATTCTGTGCCTGGACTGCAAAAGAAACTGTCGGATTTGCAGTTCAAGCATATCGATGAAGTGATCAGTTCACTGCATGTGCACCTTGCTGAAAACAAAATGATGGAAGTCATCCTGGTACAGGGGCCTGCACGACGCATGCAAGCTATCGCCAATGAAATCATTACGTTGCGTGGTGTGATTACGGGTAGGCTGCAATTAATGGCAGCGGTCATGCCACCGCTTTATTCGTTGACCTAATCTTACTTATGTCGCGCGTTAATTAGTTTGGCACAGTGAACGATTTGTTCGGCACTTAATCCAACTTGTTTGGAGAGAGTAAGGGTTGCAATATGCATCTTCGTATGCCGGTTGTTTTTGTGTCCCACGGTGCCCCAGATGCATTGTTGAATGCGCCCGATGCAGTGGCCTGCTGGCGTGAGCTTGGTCAGCAGATTCCCCAGCCTGCAGCAATTCTCGTGGTGTCGGCGCATTGGGAAGCGCGCCAGCCCACGCTTAGTCTGGCCAGCGCACCAGAAACCATACATGATTTTTCGGGTTTTCCTCCAGCGCTCTATCGCATGCAATATGCTGCACCCGGTGCGCCAGCACTGGCTGAACGTGCTGCGTCTCTGCTGTCTGCCGCCGGTCTGGTAGCTGATTTACACCCCAGTCGAGGGTTGGATCACGGTGCCTGGGCACCACTTTCAGCGATGTATCCGCAGGCCAATATTCCCGTTACGCAGTTGTCGCTGGTGCACACTGCCAGTGCGGCAGCGCATGTTGCGCTGGGGCGAGCGCTGGTGCCGTTGCGTGATGAGGGAGTGCTCATCGTTGCGTCTGGCGCGATTACGCATAATTTTGGCTGGCTGGATATTCATGCATCAGCCGATGCAGCGCCTTTGCCACAGGCCCAGCTATTTACCGACTGGGTGGCGGGGCGCGTGGCCGCGCGGGATGTTGACGGCTTATTGGACTATCGTTCTGCTCCTTATGGCGCAGATGCGCATCCATCCGAAGAACATTTTCTGCCGTTTTTTGTTGCATTGGGCGCAGCGGACGGTGATATCTCCCTGCGTTTTCGCCCCCGCTTTACCTATGGTGCTCTGGCCATGGATGCTTATCTCTGGCGAGGTGTGGTGCTGGATTCCTAGTGTTGTTAATTTTAAATACAACTATTATTTTTCAAGGAGATCGTCATGATTCAATACCAAATCGCCGTTGTTGTTGGCAGCCTGCGCCAGGATTCACTTAATCGCAAACTGGCCAGCGCCATGGTGAAACTGGCACCGTCCGAATTTCTGTTCAAACAGCTACAAATTGGCGATTTGCCACCCTATAATCAGGACGACGATGCGACTCCCGCCGAGTCCGTTAAGCGCTTTAAGGCCGAAATCATGGCTGCGGATGGTGTATTGTTTGTCACGCCTGAATACAACCGATCTATCCCTGGTGTACTTAAGAACGCGCTTGATCATGCTTCGCGTCCTTATGGTCAAAGTGCCTGGGCAGGCAAGCCTGCTGGTGTGATGGGTGCGTCTATCGGCGCGATGGGCACGGCTATGGCGCAACAACACTTGCGCAATATAACTTCATACTTGGATATGCCGACTTTGACGCAACCCGAAGCCTATATTCACGCCAGAGAAGGCTTGTTTGACGAAGCGGGTAATGTCGGTGAAGGCAGCAAGAAATTATTGCAGAACTGGATGGATCACTATGTTGCGTGGGTACAAAAACACGTGGTCTGATGCGCTCAAAACGGGATAAGCATTCCGGATAATTCCCCCGTAAATGAGCGCATCGCCATTGATTTTATTGGTCGCAATCGCCTTGCTTGAATCATTGGAACCTGTTTGCCGTGGCAACTGCCGATTGCCTGATATCTGACGGCTTCGGCGGAAATTATGTGAAGCAGCTTTTAATGATCATGCTTGCATTTTCCGCATAACCTTGATCTGGGGTTTGTGCGGCAGTGTACGCAGTACATTACGCGGCTTATTCACCGCTATGTGGTTAGTTTGTTTACTCTGCCCGCTGCTAACCAGCCGGAATGCGCCGACCAGCCCCACCAATTTTGCTGCCTGACCCTGCATGGATTCGGCGGCCGCAGCGGCCAGCTCAACTAACGCTGCATTTTGCTGCGTCATTTCGTCCATCTGCATCACAGCTTGGTTCACTTCTTCAATGCCGGCGCTTTGTTCCTTGCTGGCGGCAGTGATGTCGCTCATGTAGCTGGCGACGCCATTCACCGAGCTGACGATTTCGCTCATGGTTTTACCGGCTTCGTCGACCAGTTTGCTGCCGAGTTCAACTTTTTCCACCGAGTCATCAATTAACACTTTGATTTCCTTGGCGGCTGCGGCGGAGCGTTGAGCCAGACTGCGCACTTCGGTCGCCACCACAGCAAAGCCACGGCCTTGTTCACCGGCACGTGCCGCTTCAACTGCCGCATTGAGAGCCAGGATGTTGGTCTGGAAGGCGATACTGTCAATGACGCCGATGATATCTGCAATCTTGCTCGAGCTATCCTGGATTGCGCTCATTGTGTTAATTACGTTACCAACCGCGGCACCGCCCTTGACTGCGATATCCGAAGTGCTTGTCACCAGCTTGTTGGCCTCATAGGCATTATCCGCATTCTGCTTTACCGTGCTAGTCAGCTGTTCCATGGCAGCTGCAGTCTCTTCCAGCGAGCTGGCTTGTGATTCTGTACGGCTGGACAGATTGGTATTCCCACTAGAAATTTCTGCTGCACCGGTATTGACGATGTCAGAAGCTTCCTTGATCTGACCTACCAGCAGTTTCACATTGATCTGCAAAATACGCAGCGATTGAATGACCTTACCCAATTCATTTTCACCATTGGATTCGATCTTGCCCGTCAGGTCACCCGCACTCATGCGGTCAATGTCGCGTTGGACGCGTTGCAGTGGCTTGACGATGCTGCGATAGAAGGTAAAACCGAACAATATTGATAGCATCAACCCAGCGCTGGAGGCTGTAATGGACCAGTAAGCAGGTGGTTGGCTAAGAAGGCTGGAAATCAGGTTGAGTGCAAACAGCAGAGCCAGCAAAGCGGATGACATGATCATCTTGGTTTTAAAGTGCATCCGTTCCAGCACATTAAGGCGGCTGAACAGCGAACGACTGACGGCTTCACCTTCGATCACTTCCAGTTTGCTGTTGCCGTTGCGTATCTCACGGTAGGCGCTTTCGGCGGCCTGCACCTGAGCTCGGTCGGGTTTGATACGGATTGAGGTATAGCCGACAACCTTGCCATTTTCCACCATGGGAGCCGCATTGGCTTCGACCCAGTAATGGTCGCCGTTCTTGCAGCGGTTTTTGACCAGGCCAGTCCAGGCTTTGCCGCTTTTGAGGGTATGCCAGAAATCGGCGAATGCTTCTCTGGGCATGTCCGGGTGGCGTACGATGTTCTGCGGCGCGCCAATTAGTTCTTTCTCAGAGAAACCGCTGATATTGATAAAATCCTGGTTGATATAGGTGATGTTGCCTTGCAGGTCAGTCTTGGAAACGATAGTTTCTGAATCGTTTAATACATATTCAACCCCAGTTACTGGCATATTGTTGCGCATAACAGCCCCCTAATTTTGAGTATAATTACACCAATTTGTTTGCTATGTTATTAACTTAAAGTCTATCGTTGTTAACGCACTACGTTTGGCAATCGATTGTTCTGTTTTCAAGAGCGCATTCAGGGTGTATTTAATTTATATGGCTTAGTTAAGTCATAGTTGTTATTTGTCTAGGACAAATTCATATACCCATTTTGAGAATATGGTAATTTTTATGTTTTGTCAATATTTGTCTAGGACAAAATTAATTGAATAAAGAAAATAAAAAGCAGCTGACCATTGCCGCAATAAAGCGTGATGCCGGTTTGACGATGGACACGTTGCGCATATGGGAACGCCGCTATGGTTTCCCTGCGCCCGCACGTGACGAAAACGGGGATAGGGTTTACAGTAATGCTGATTTATTCAAGATAAGGCTGGTAAAGCGCCTGATCAATCATGGATTCCGTCCGGGCAAGATCATGCACCTGGATGTGGCTACGTTGCAAACCATGTTGCCAGAAGAGCAGTCCGATACAATTGACAGCGGAACTGAAATCATTAAGTTGTTGAAAGCCCATGATATTCAGAATTTACGCAAATATTTGCGCGATTTACTTAGCTCTCAGGGATTGGAGCGTTTTGTCGTCGAACACGTCGCCAGCATGAACCACCAGGTGGGTGATGCCTGGATGTATGGCCTGATAGCCATATTTGAAGAACATATCTATGCCGAACAAATTCAGACGTTATTGCATACGAGCATCAGTCAGTTATCAACCTCACCCAGCTCACCCAAGATACTGCTTACCACGTTGCCGGGTGAGCAGCATACTTTGGGAATTATGATGGTAGAAACACTATTGAGTATATATGGTGCAACTTGCCTGGATTTGGGCGCGGAAACACCCGTGAGTGAAATCCAGCTAGCCGTTAATGCCCATCAGATTGATATTTTATGTTTATCGTTTAGTACGGTATTTCCTAAAACAAAATGTCTGAACAGTCTGGCTGAATTGCGGGAGCGGTTACCCGAATCAGTCGCCATCTGGGTAGGTGGTGAGGGGGTTCCGCACAGCAAGTTAGCTGCCGGAGTTACGCATTTTCCATCGCTTGTGGAATTGGAATCGGCAGTAACTGATTGGCGGAAAAGTCATTAACATACCGAATGCTGCTGGGACCGCTCCGCTTAAAGCTATTTGCAGGTTCCTGGGGTAATAGATGCAATTCAACACAGGTCGAAGTTGACTGTTCGGAATCCCATATAAAATGGGGCTTTTTATTTATTAAAACGCAGTCAGGAAAGAAACCGCGTTGATGCCGGTAGCAAGTCCCTGACTGGCCTGTTTCATGTATTCCGCACCATTGCCTTCCTGTTCATATGTCATCACGCGTGACACTCGGTATTGCGAGTAGCACTTGAGTTGGGCGCCAAAGGGAATCACGTGGTCGGGACTGTCACCAAATAACTCGCGGTGCAATGCCGGTAACTGGAACCATGGGGTGGTGGGTCTGGCATGATGTGCGTTGTGAAAACCAAAGTTCAGCACCAGCAAATTAGGCCATTTGTGCTTTAGCGATATTGGATTGCTGAAGGTGTGAGCTTGCTCATATATACGGTCGCTTTTGTGCGGCAGGGGCGTCTTGTCGAACAGTGTGTGCGTGCCGGCATAGTCATGCTGCAAGTTGTCCATGAAGCGCAGCACTATCAGCATGAGCAGGTAGGCGACAGCATAGAGCACAGCGACGCGCGGATAGAACCACAGCAGTGAACCATACAGCCCGCCTCGAATTATGATGGCGGTGAGGTTGTGCAGGCGTTGGGATTTGCGTTGCGGGATGATGAATGAGCCAAATACCAGCAGACCATGCATGACGACTTCATGCGCTGGTATGTACAGCCACTCCAGTGCCAGCACGATTTTCAATATCAGGGGGTAACGTTTAAACCAGGTTTGATAGTCGAACCAGCACAGGTCGCCGTTGTCGACGTGGTGGCGGAAATGTTTGAAACGTACATCTTCGTAAGTGCCATAACAGCTGCCGTTCAGCCACATCAGCATGCGACCTAATCTGGCGTTGTGGTTGTTGTTCTTGAATATCGTGTTATGCGCGCATTCATGCAGCATGTAGCCTGAAATGATCATGCCATGCGCCAGCAGTAGCGTGCTCAATATATTGATTAACCAATTGTTGCTGAACAGTCCGGCAAATCCTGTGACATAGGCCAGTACGGTGTAGGCCAGCGCCAGACTGTGATAGATGAGTCCCGATTTATCCTTGAACAGCGGTATCGTCATTGTGTATTCCTTCCTGATAATCAAGCTGGGTCGTCCCAGCTGTTCATAAAGTTTACAAGGGTCGTCCCGTGCGTTGGTTCTTATGCTTAACCTGAATTTCCATCAGTTATGCAGTAATGAATTTGTGAAAGCGCTGCCTTTCTTCGTGGGCTATCCAGCGGTTCAAAGCGGCAAAATCGTCTATCGGTTCACTGGTGAATGGCATGCGCATGGTATAGCCATCCGGACCACACTCTGGCGTGAAGGTTGATACGTCTAGCCCTTGCAGCTTTTGGTGCTGCCATACCGCGTCCCAGCAGCGCCGGTGTACCGCTACAAAGTAGGCATAAGCTGGGTCAGCCGGATGTGGCACTTGCGCACCCTGGTCATAGCCGAAGCGACCTTGAACATGTTGAACGTGTGGCACCAGCTCTTCGATGATGTCCCATTCCGTGTCTATTGCCCGCTCCAATACTACCGTCCAGTGGCTGATATCAAAAGTGAGTCGCAATGCCGGAAATCTGCGCACCATGTCCAGCGTAATCCATGGGTTGTAGAAAGAACGGCCACGGTGAGTTTCGAAACTGCAGATCACTTCGTGACGGTCTGCAATTTCCAATGCGCGAGCGAAAAAGTCGATCTGCGTTTCCACTGGCCAGGCATCGCAGCCACCCATGACATTATGGAAGAGAGGAGATAAAGGTTTAGCGTGGATGATCTTGGCTTCGAGTTCGTCAAGATGCTGTTGCGGTGTCGCTTTGCGATCTGGAATGGCGTAGCCGGTAGTGGAAATTTCGCTGATGTAATCCAGCCCCTCTTCACGCAAGCGTTCAGCCAGTTGCGCACGTTCGTTCAGGTCGCGCGGAGCAGGTGCTTCCAGGCCGTTGAAGCCAAATGCGAGAAGGTCATCTACAATCGCGGAGTAATCTGACTTCCAGCCCCAGTAGGTTTTAAAAACTTTGAGTTCCATGCTGTATTCCTTTAATTTAAATTGTTATCACGGTAAGTGGTACATATGCGTGCGTTAAAGTCGGCGTAACATGCTTTCCCGTGGTTTAAGTTACGCTGACTTTGACGGTCGCTTATTTCTTGAGTAGCGCGGAGACAAATTGGGTATCAAATGTTGCCTCAGCAGAGGGTGCGGCCTTGATTTGTTTCTTATCGACGAGGATTTGACCAATCACTGCGCTGCTTCCGTAGAACGACGTGGTTTCCTTGGATTTGACGAAAGACTTCGGCATTTCTGCGAGGGGTAGGGTGTAGATACCCGGCAGTTGGTCCTTGACGTCTTTGACGCTGATTTCCAGTGCTTTAGCGATGATTTTGGCAGACTCCTCAGGATGGGATTTCATGTAGGACAGGCCATCTGCATAGGCATGCACAAAGGCGGTGATATCTGCGGGTCGGTTTTTGATGGTCTTCTCGTCGAATACCAGCACATCTTCCATCAGGCCAGGCGCATCCTTAGATGAAAACACGACGTGGTACTTCTTGCCACCATCCTGCTTAAGCAGTTGCGAGATATAGGGTTCCCAGGTCACGCCTATGCTCGGGTGGCCTGACAACATGGCTGCTGGTACTGCGTCTTGCGTGATATTGATCGCGTTGATGTCCTTGTCGGTCATGCCATTTTTTTTCAGGGCGTAGGCCAGCAGAAAATCTGAAACCGTCAGTGGGTTGACGCCCACTTTCTTGCCTTTGAAATCGGTCACCTTGGTGATGTCGGTTGTGGCAACGATTGCATCACCTCCGTATGAGTAACCCATAGGCAGCACTACTTTCATGGCATGGCCTTGGGCCACTTGGCCGACCACCATGTCATAGGTCAGGGTCGCGCCGTCGAAGTTGCCGCTAATCAGCGCTGGTGGCATCAACGCCATGTCGGTGAAGTTCTGGTAGGTGACTTTGAGGTTGTATTTTTTGAAATAGTCGAGCGAGTTTGCAACATAGATGGCGCCGTAACCTATCCATGGCGTGGTCGCTATTCTCAAGGTCGCTGGCTGGGCTGCAGTAGCGCTCGCCGCCGATAGGGCTAACACCAGCATGGTGGCAAATTTGGCTTGGTGTTTAATGTGGCGGACAAAAAGCATATTTGCATTGTGCAGCAGAGGCATAAGCAACGGCGTCGATTTCATAACTAAGCTCCTAAAAGATGAATGGGCGCAGGTCGAGACGAATGTATACGTCCTCTCCCGGGCTTTTATCCCTCCGTGGAGCTCCGATGCTGTGACTATCGGGGCCGGCGCACTCTTGGACCAGTCATTGGCGAATTCTCATATGCCAATCGGAACCCTAGTGCCCCTGAGTAGATGCTTACGAATTTCTGATTATTCGCAATTGCTCTACCTGCATTAGGTTTTAAGCAAGTCGCGTGCCAAGCATGAAAGCTCTTCATTCTGTCGGAAACCGCTTGTTCATGAGGGTTGGGGCGCGTTAGGGCGGTGCATTGCTGTGAAGCATTGCATCATATTGATGCATATTGTACGTGGTGTGAATACGCGATATGTCTCATGGTAATTATGTATTTTCTTGTGAAATTCAGGGTTTTGTCAGTATGTTTGGCTAGTATGATGTCTTGGCAATAACTGCCTAGGCATGTAATTTATGAGTAATATATTAATTTCAGATAAAGCGGATACGATGAACTCCAGCCAGCAGGATTTTTATACCGAGGAAAATTACACGCCTGGTGAATCGGTAGGTTATTTGATGCGCGGTGCATGGCAATCGCTGCTTAAAAATATTGATGCCGAGATGCAGACGCTGGATCTTACCGGGATGCAGTGGGGACCTTTGTTGCTGATCGCCAAAGGCTGTTGCGATACTGTGGCGACCTGTGCGCGTGCGAGTTACAGCGATAGCGGGGCAATGACGCGTATGCTGGACAGGCTGGAAGCCAAGGGTTTGCTGTGTCGGGTGCGGAGTGTAACGGACCGGCGTGTGGTTAATCTGGCACTAACCGAGACTGGGCAAGAAATTACTCAGCAGATTCCTGCGCACCTGATCAAAGTATTGAATCAGCATTTGCATGGATTTAGTGAAGCTGAGTTTGAGTTGTTCAAAAATATGCTGCGACGTTTTACTGAAAACGGCAATCCTGCCGCGGAGGTATCGTGAACCTGGTACAAAAAATTATTAGGTCGGCGTTGGTTAGTGCGCTGCTAGTGCTGGCAGGCTGTGCGGATTTTTCCGGCATTGCGCCGCAAGCGAAAATGCTGGTACCGCAGGCGGTGAACACGAGCACTCAGGCAGATACGGCAGTGTTTCCGCAACAGCGCTGGTGGCAGGCATTTGGCGATACGCAACTGGATGATCTGATTACTCAGGCGATTGCCCATAACCCCAGCCTGAAGGTCGCTCAAAGCCGTATGCTGCAGGCGCAAGCCGCTGTATCGGTGGCTGACAGCGTGCGTTATCCGCAAGTGAATGCCACAGCGCAATCGACGCGTGAGCGCTTGAGCGCGAACAGCATTTATCCGCCGCCGCTGGGCGGCAGTACGGTGTCGATGAATTCGGCTATGGTTTCGGCATCATGGCAATTTGACTGGTTCGGCAAACAGCGTGCGGTGCTGGAAGCGGCACTTGGGCAGGCGCGTGCGGCACAGGCGGATACCCAGGCCGCGCAGGTGGTGCTGGCAGCCGGTGTTGCACAACAATATTTCAGTCTGGCGCGCTTGCAGACGCAACAGCAGATCAAGCAGCGTTTGCTGCAACACAGTGAACAGCATGAACAGCTGATTAATCAGCGCGTGGCTGCTGGCTTGGACAATGCATTAGTGCAGCATCAGTCACAGGCGGCAGTGCCGCAAATACGCCGCGATCTGGCTGCGCTGGATGAACAGGTTGCCATCGCCAGGCATGCGCTCGCGGTGTTGATCGGAGCTGAGCCGCAAGTGACTGACCAATTGACGGCACATTTGCCTCTTAATCTTCAGGCCGCTGTGCCTGCTGATATTCCTGCTGAATTGCTGGGGCATCGCGCCGATGTGGTGGCAGCGCGCTGGCGGGTCGAGAGCGAACTGCAGAGCGTACATGAGGCAACGGCGGCTTTTTATCCCAATATCAATCTCACCGCGTTTGTCGGTTTCGAGGCGATAGGTTTATCGCAATGGCTGCGTGCTGATAGCCGCACATTGGGCGCAGGGCCTGCCATCAGCTTGCCGATTTTCGATGCGGGACGCTTGCGCGCCCAGCTGCAGGGGCGCACCGCACAGATGGACATCGCCATAGAAAGTTATAACGCGACAGTATTGAATGCGCTACGCGAGGTGGCTGACAAGCTGGCGTCATGGCAGGCGCTGCAAACCCAATTGCAGGCGCAAATGAGCACTATGACGCAATTAAATGCGGCTTATGCTCTGGCTCTGGCGCGGTATCGCGGCGGGCTAAGCAACTATCTGGTGGTGCTGGATGCAGATAATGCCGTATTGCAACAACACAGTACCTTGATTGACCTGCAGGCACGCGCCTGCGACGTGAACGCGGGGCTGATGCTGGCGCTCGGTGGCGGCTACTCGGCACCGCCACAAGTCATGCAATTGTCAAATGAAACCGCAGATGAAAAGATAGCGAAGGTATCAAAATGAGCGAACAAAATAAATCAGACACACTGCCAGCAACGGCTAATCCGTCTACGCGTAAAAAATGGATGCTGGTGCTGATGGTCATATTTGTATTGGCGGGACTAGCTTACCTGGTGCAATGGTATGTGCATGGTCGTCATTTTGAATACAGTGACGATGCCTATGTTGCTGCCAATATCGTGCAGATTACACCGCAAGTGGCTGGCACTGTCGTAGGTATCGCGGTGAACGAGACGGATTTCGTACGTGCCGGCGAAGTGCTGGTGACACTGGACAGTACCAATGCACAGGTGGCATTAGACGATGCGGAGGCGCAGCTGGCGCAAACGGTGCGTGAAGTACGTACGCTGTATGCTGCCAATAACAGCCTGACTGCAACGCTGGCGCAGCATCGTGCCGAGCTGGCGCAGGCACAGGCTGATATGCGCAATGCACAGGCGGATCTGGCACGGCGTCAGCCGCTGGTGGCAAGCGGTGCGGTGTCGCAGGAAGAGCTGCAGCATGCGCAAACAGCGGCTGACGCTGCACGCAGTCATGTTGCGGCATTGACTGCTGCATTGAATACGGCGCAGGAGCAGTTGCTTGCGAATCAGGCGCTGACGGGCGGTATTTCAGTACGTAATCATCCGCGTGTCAAGGCGGCAGCGGTCAAGGTACAGCAGACATATCTTGATTTACATCGCGGCGCGATACTGGCGCCAGTGGACGGCTATGTCGGCAAGCGCAATGTGCAACTGGGGCAGCGCGTGGCTATCGGTGCGCCACTGCTGACTATCATCCCGCTCAAACAAATCTGGGTGGATGCAAATTTCAAGGAAGCGCAGTTGCGCCGTATCCGTATTGGTCAGCCTGTGGCACTGACGGCGGACATATATGGCGACAAGGTGGATTATCATGGTCGAGTGGCGGGCATAGGTGCTGGCACGGGCGCGGCGTTTGCGCTGCTGCCTGCGCAGAATGCAACCGGTAATTGGATCAAGGTGGTGCAGCGGATTCCGGTACGTATCGCGCTCGATGCCAAGGAAGTGATTGCACATCCGTTGCGCGTGGGCATGTCCATGGAAGCGACCGTGGATTTGTCCACGCAGGATGGTGCGGTGCTGGCAGATGCGTCCTCACCGCGAGAGGCGGCGCAAACGCAGGTGTATAGCAGCGCAGGACATACGGCGGATGCGCTGATAGCCAAGATCATAGACGGCAATCTGGGCGAGAATCCGACACCAGCAGTCAAGCATTAAAATGGCGACACCTACATCACTACAGGCATCACCGCCACCACTGCACGGTGCCATGCTGGTGCTGGCCAGCATGGCTTTAGCGCTGGCGACATTCATGAATGTACTGGATGTCTCTATCGCCAACGTGTCGATACAGGCCATGTCGGGTGATCTTGGTGTGAGTACCAGTCAGGGAACATGGGTCATTACCTCGTTTGCTGTGGCTAATGCAATTGCGGTGCCGCTAACGGGGTTTCTGACCCAGCGTTTCGGCGCGGTGCGGCTGTTTGTGTCCAGTATTGTGCTGTTTGTGATTGCATCCTGGCTGTGTGGCATGTCTACCAGTCTGGGTATGCTCATTGTGTTTCGCGTGATACAGGGCGCAGTGGCCGGGCCGATGATACCGCTGTCGCAGTCGTTGTTGCTGTCCAGTTACCCTAAGGAAAAGACCGGGCTGGCGTTGACCATCTGGTCGATGACGACACTGGTCGCACCTGTGGCGGGGCCGCTACTGGGTGGGTGGATTACCGATAATATTTCCTGGCCGTGGATTTTTTATATCAATATTCCGATAGGGTTGCTCGCTGCTGGCGTTACCTGGGCGCTGTATCGCCATCGTGAAACGCCTGTACGTAAGGTGCCGATTGATTATGTGGGGCTGGGTCTGCTTATCGTCTGGGTGGGTGCGTTGCAGATATTGCTGGACAAAGGTAATGAGCTGGACTGGTTCAATTCCAGCCAGATCGTTGTGCTGGCTATTGTGTCGGTGATGGCGTTCTGTTTTTTTCTGGTGTGGGAATTGACGGATAAACACCCAATAGTGGATCTGAGCCTGTTTCGCAGACGCAATTTCTGGTCAGGAACATTGGCGCTGTCTGTCGGTTATGGCGTATTTTTCGGCAATGTCGTGCTGTTGCCATTGTGGTTGCAGCAGGATATGGGCTATACCGCGACGATAGCGGGTGCGGTGTTGGCCCCAGTCGGCTTGCTGGCGATTTTGTTGTCGCCGTTTGTGGGGAAAAATATCAGCAAGTACGATCCGCGCTGGTTCGCAACCCTGGCGTTTAGCGTATTCGCGTTGATCTTGTGGATGCGTTCGCAGTTTACCGTGCAGACCGATTTTGTCACTATCATGATTCCGTCGTTGATACAGGGGATTGCGATGGCGGCATTTTTCGTACCGTTGGTAACCCTGATTTTTTCAGGGCTGTCACCCGATAAAATTCCGGCTGCATCCGGTTTGTCGAATTTTGTCCGCATCATGGCGGGTGGATTCGGTGCGTCGATATATACCAGTGTATGGGGAAATCGAACCGCTGTGCATCACGCCGTACTCGCAGAACATATCAATTACGCCAGCCCTGTCAGTCAGGCCGTTATCAAGACGTTAACCGATATGGGCATGAGTGAACAGCAAGCGTTGGCTTTTGTGAATAATCTGCTGAATCAGCAGGCTGCGACGATGGCAGTGAATGATCTGGCCTGGCTTTCAGCGCTATTGTTCGTCGCGCTGATCGGCTTGATCTGGCTGGCGCGTCCTATCAAAGCCGCACCTAAAACCGTTGAATCTGCTGGCGCACATTAATTCGCGAAACATGTAAGCATGTTGTCAGTACAGAGTGCGTATTCTGCCCTTACGTTCAAACACGTAGCAAGGCGATGCACTTATGGATACAAATCCATCATGCCGACATGGGAGAAGATAGTTTTGTGTGCTACAGGAATTATAAATAACACATCATTATCTTGATATATGAAATATTACGGAAACAAGGGGCTGACATGAAAGCAAATTGGGGTAGGGGTGTGGGTTTTAAACAGGATGAGGGCTTGCCAGATAGTCGTGTTGATAAAGACCAGCGGTTTCGGATAAGCAGTATGTATCGTTTTGTGGTTTACCTCGTCGCTTTGATGAGTGGGTTAATTTCAATTGATGCTCACGCTGTGCCTGCGTTTGCCCGGCAGACGGGGCAGAACTGTCTGGCTTGTCATGCTGGTGGACAGTTTCCCGAGTTGACGCCTTATGGGCGGATGTTTAAATTAACCGCCTATTCTATCGGTGAGCGTACGGTACCGTTGGCTGTGATGGGCGTATTTGGCTCAACTAACGTCAAGGGGCCTGCTGCGACGGGGCCAGGTCATACTGCAACGGACGGTACACTCACATTTAATACCGGCAGTTTATTTGTGGCGGGGAAGATCACAGATAAATCAGGTGTGTTCGCGCAGCTAACTTACGATAACTATGGCGGCGATACGGGCGCTTCTGGTCACGTGGCTTCTGATAATGCCGATTTCCGTTATGCTGATCGTATTATCAGTAATGGTTCAGATCTGATTTATGGTTTTACCGTCAACAACAATCCAGGCGTACAGGACGTATGGGGTAGTACGCCAGCATGGGGTTATGGGGTAGTACCTATCAGTACAGGTACGGGTGTTGCCACGAATCCTATCTTTCATGGTGCGTTAGGTTCGCAAGTTGTGGGGGCGGGCGCATATCTTTACTGGAATAAAATGCTGTATGCAGAAATCAGTGCTTACCGTACTGGGGATGGCGTGTTTTCATTCTTGACTCAGGGCAATGGCACGCAAACTGTTATCAAGGGCGAAAATCCTTATTTGCGCTTGGCGTTGACCCATGAATGGGGCGCGCATAACGCGATGCTGGGCTACTCTTATTTTGACGTTCAGCAATATCCTGATCCTACACTGCCATCAACCGATCATTATCGTGACAATACCATAGACTTTCAGTATCAATACTTGCTAGACCCGCATACTTTCACCGCGACACTGACTCGTACCAATGAAACTGTTGATTATGGTACTGCTGGATCGTTGCAAGACACCGTCAACGCTTTCCGAGCCAAGGCTTCTTACACCTATAAAGCCCAGTATGGCGCTTCATTGTCATACTTCAACGTCAGCAATAGTTCGAACAACGCTGTCGGTGGTGTAATAAATCCGGCGTTAATCGGTGCTTCGGTAAATATGCTTGCCAATCAGACGGGTACTGAAGGGTGGACGCCAGAAATATACTGGATGCCGGTACAAAACATTCGCACCGGGGTGCAGTACACCATGTTTAACAAGGTTGATGGTGTAACTACTGGCGCTGCTGATACCTACAATGGCAAAGCCAGCGGTGCTAATCAAGTGGTGTTCTATATCTGGGGAGCGTATTGATGAGCTACCTAGTCCAGCGAGCTTCAGGATTGGTTTTGTGGGCCATCTGTAATGATAACGGGCAAGAATTTGAAAATAGCATAGGGGTAATATTATGAAAAAAATCGCTATTGGCTTAATACTGGCATCAATGACTATGATGGCCGGTTGTAGCACGACAGAAAGCTCACGTAATCTGAATGATCCCAGTGTGTCTGGCAAGGATTTGGCGCAACAGGTTTGCTCAACTTGCCATGGTGTAGACGGGAACTCTACCAATCCGACTTTTCCTAAATTAGCTTCGCAGCAGAGTGAATATCTCATCGCGCAGTTAAAAGTATTCAGGAGCCATAATCGATCCGATCCAGCCGGCTCTCAATATATGTGGGGGATAGCCAGACATTTGACCGATGCGCAAATCACGGCGCTGGCAACTTACTTTAACCAGCAGAAAATAGTTCCTGATCAATCTGAGCATGTGAGTGCGGATTTGGTAGCGCAAGGTAAGCTTATTTTTAACAATGGGATACCTGCACAAAATACGCCAGCCTGTGCATCTTGTCATGGTGCAAACGGTGAGGGGAATAGTTCATTTCCTCGTATTGCCGGGCAGCATGCAGATTATATTCAGAAGCAGTTAGGTGTATTTAAGGACACTGACGGGCGCCCTGATGGTGCGGTGATGAAGGTGATTACCCATGACATTACTCCAGCTGAAGTCAAGGCTGTTGCCGCTTATCTTTCTGTTTCGTCTTAAATATCTGCTGCACTGTTTTTACTTGCTGCGCTGTGTTTGAGCGCAAAGTAAAGAGATCGAAATAATTGCAACAGGGTAAGGTGTGATTTCATCCCTTACCCTGTTTTTTTAAACCCAGTCAGGGTTTAATTTTTATGCTTACCATTTTTTAGCAGTGGTAATAACCCCTCCCAAACAGTATCCAACACCAGCGTTTCTGCTGTAGCAATGGGGTGTAAACCATCCGCCTGAAACAGGTCACGTTTGTTCTCTACATTCGCCAGCAAAGACGGTAAATAGGCTACATGGTGCTGCCGTGCGAGCCTGGCGTAAACCTGCTGGAACTTTTCGGTATAGGCTATGCCATAATTGGGTGGCAGGCGTATGCCCACTAATAAAATAACTGCACCTGTTTTTCTGATTTGTTGCATCATGTTATTCAGGTTGTCATACATCGCAGCTATGGATAATCCGCGCAGTCCATCGTTTGCACCGAGGGCGAGTATCACAATCTTAGGGTGATGCTGTGCCAGTGTGCCAGGTAAGCGGGTAAGTCCACCTGCTGTGGTTTCACCGCTGATGCTGGCGTTGACGACTTGCCAATTTTTTGCAGCCAGGCGTTGTTGTAGCAGGTCTGGCCAAGCTTGGTGCGCAGCTAATCCATAGCCTGCAGAAAGGCTATCACCATATATCAGTATCACCGGGGCGGCGTGTGCTGCACCGGTAATTAATAACCATCCTATAACCAGTAAACTTTTCCAGCCCATGACTATTCCTGTCGATAATTTTATATTTCGTGTTGTAGATTTGGCCAAGCAAGTTCAAGTGAACGATGTTGCGTTGACGATATTGCATCCTAGCAGCTTTGACATAGAACGGGGTGCTTCGGTTGCTATTGTGGGTGCTTCGGGTTCGGGTAAATCTACCTTGCTGGGGCTGTTAGCGGGTCTGGATACGCCTAGCCAGGGGGCGGTGTGGCTTGCAGGGCAATCGCTGACTGCGCTGAATGAGGATGGGCGGGCACAGTTGCGGGGTGAGCTTATCGGTTTTGTATTTCAGTCTTTCCAATTGCTGCCTAATCTGACTGCGTTAGAGAATGTGATGCTGCCATTGGAGTTAAATGGGGTTAAACAGGCCAGGCAACAGGCTCAGGAATGGTTGACCCGTGTGGGCTTGGCACACAGGCAACATCATCGCGCGCAACAGTTATCAGGCGGGGAGCAGCAACGTGTTGCAATTGCCCGAGCGTTTGTCGTGCAGCCTGCGGTATTGCTCGCGGATGAGCCGACAGGAAATCTGGATGCAGAAACAGGTGCGCGGGTAATCGATTTGCTGTTTGAATTGAACCGGGAGCAGGGTACGACTTTGGTACTGGTGACCCACGATAGCCAGTTGGCAGCACGCTGTAGCCAGCGCTTGAATCTGGATGCGGGACATTTGGCATGAATTTGCTGAGATTGGCTTTTCGCTTATTGTTACGTGACAGTCGTGCAGGCGAGTTGCGAGTGTTGTTGCTGGCGGTGATGCTGTCTGTGGCAGGGTTGGCTGCTGTGCATGGATTCGGTGAGCGCATGCAGGCTGCATTGAGTCTGGAAAGCAATCGTTTGCTGGGGGCGGATCTGGTGTTGGTGTCAGATCATGTGATTGATACAAGTGTAGCTACAGCAGCCCAAGAACAAGGCTTGGTAACTGCGCAGACCATGCAATTCCCCAGCATGATCAGCACAGCGGACAATAATCAATTAGCCGATATTAAAGCAGTTGGCGTGGGTTATCCTCTACGCGGACAGTTACGCATTGCTGCCAGTTTATCGACCATAGATAAACCTGCTACAGGAATACCTACAGCGGGCACCGTGTGGTTAGCGCCGCGTTTGGCGAATGCGCTCAATGTGAGAGTCGGTGATAGTGTGACCGTAGGCTATCGTCAGTTGCGGGTGGCGGCAATGTTGATTGATGAGCCCGATCGTGGCGGTGATTTTTTTAATCTCGCACCTCGGTTGTTGATGAATCAGGCAGATATCGCCGCTACTGGTCTGGTAACCGCAGGCAGTCGGGTGACATATCGCTTGTTAGTGGCGGGCGCAAGTCAGGCATTGGCATCATACCAAGCAGTACTCGCAAAGGGCTTGACGCGTGGACAGCGTTTAATGACGGCGGGTGATGCGCGGCCTGAGTTGCGTGATGTGCTGGATAAGGCCGAACGCTATTTGGGATTGTCGGTGTTGCTGGCGGTGTTGTTGGCGGCTGTGGCCATTTTGCTGGCAGCGCGGCACTTTTTGCACCGGCACCTGGATACTTGCGCGTTGCTGCGGTGCTTTGGTGCGAGTCAAGCGACGATAGTTAAATTGTATATGTGGCAGTTGGCGCTATTGGGTGTGTTCGCGGCGCTGGCGGGTGCGTTGCTGGGTTATGCAGGGCAGGCAATCCTGGCCGAAATTTTAGGTAAACTGGCCAATTTAACGTTACCTCCCGTGAGCCTGTTGCCATTTTTACAAGCCACATTGGCGGGCTGGGTGTTGTTGGCAGGATTCAGTTTGCCGACCTTGCTGATGCTGCGACATACGCCTGCCATGCATATTTTGCGCAAGGATGTGATTGCGCTGGATAAGCTGGGTGTGTTTGCTTATGTGACGGGTTTGGTTGCGCTCGTGGCGCTGTTGTTCTGGCAAGTGCAAGATGTGACGTTGACGGGTGTGGTGTTGCTGGGTTTGGCGGCGGTGTTATTGGTTACGGTGACGTTCTCTGGTCTGTTGGTGTTGGCGGCAGGCTGGTTAGGTGCGCGCAGTATGGGAAGCTGGCGTTATGGATTGCTGAATCTGCGGCGGCGTGCGGGGGGCAGTGTGATCCAGATTAGCGCTTTTACCCTGGGATTGTTGGCTTTGTTGCTGCTGACCATCGTGCGTGGTGATTTGCTGGATAACTGGCATGCGACTATTCCAGCGCAAGCACCTAATCGCTTTGTGATTAACATACAAGCTGATCAAGTTGCACCATTGCGGGAGTTTCTGCAGCAGCATCATATCGAACAGGCGCAATTATATCCGATGATACGTGGGCGCTTGACTGCGATTAACGGGCATGAGGTAAATAGCACGAATTATGCCGATCAGCAAACCCAACGGTTGTTGGACAGGGAGTTTAATTTATCTTATGCGACTGTGTTGCCGGCAGATGCTCAAGTTATAGCGGGACAGTCTTGGCGGGCTGGGGATCAGTTTGATCAGTTTTCCGTTGAGCAGGGTATTGCTGATAAATTGCATTTGCAGCTGGGTGATAGTTTGCAATTTGATATGGCGGGTACACCGATAACCGCCAAAATAAGCAGTTTGCGTAAAGTTAATTGGGATAGTTTTAAGGTGAATTTTTTTGTGATTGCCAACGCGCCTTTGTTGCAAGCTATCCCTGCTAGCTACATCACCAGTTTCTATTTGCCACCGGCAGCGAGCTCGTTGTTAAACGAGATGGTGCGGACTTACCCCAACCTGACCGTGATAGATGTCTCAACCATCATGCAGACCATACAAGACATGCTGAATCGTGTGACCACTGCGGTACAGTTTGTATTTGCTTTCAGCCTGGCTGCGGGATTGCTGGTGCTTTATGCGGCGCTGGCGGCGACCCGTGATGAGCGCGCGATGGAAACGGCCTTGTGGCGGGTGTTGGGTGCAAAAAAACAGCAGCTATGGCAGGTGCAAATCACTGAATTCATGGCGATAGGGATGTTAGCCGGGATATTGGCAGCAACAGGTGCAAGCGTGATTGCCTGGGGGTTAAGTACGTATGTGTTCAAGTTGGCATATCATATCAACTGGTGGTTGTGGGTAAGTGCGATTGGTGTGGGTGGTATAGGCGTGAGTGTCGCTGGTGTACTCGGTTTGTGGCGTATTAGTCGCGTGCCACCGTTGGTGACTTTGCGTGGTGAGTATTAAGCGTTTCCTATCTTTAAATCGCGATGTAATGTTCTGTTGGAATTAAGCAAAGTTGCTTGCTAAGCTTGGTTAATTACGTTACTTTTCAAACGATGGCATCTTAAATCAAGATAATAATAAACGCCAAAATGAGCGTGGGGGAGTGGTGTGAATGCAATTTTAATTCCAGGATTTTGGATACTTGCTGGCATATGTATTTATGCCACGGTCGTGCATGCATCAATTGCGTTTCGCCAGACTAAAATCAATTACACACATCTGTTGTTCTCCGGGATGTGTTTTCTTTCTATTCCATTTATTTTTACCCACACGCTTATTTTGCATTCAGCCAATGCGGCTGATTTTCTATCGGCTTTACGCTGGAACATTGCGATTGTCGCATTGCAATTAATTTTATTGGTGTGGTTTATTACCCTGTATAGCCGCGTACGCCCAAATTGGTTGTTATATGGTTTCAGCTTGATTTTTTCTATTATGTTTTTAGTTAATTGGGTGCAGCCATATACTTTGCAATATTCAGCATTCACGGGATTTCGGTCATTCTCTTTGCCTTGGGGGGAGGAGGTGATTTTGCCTGTGGGTGAAAATGGGGCGTGGTTTAAATTTGCATCGGTGTCGGTATTGTTGGCTTACATGTATGCCATTTATGCCCTGGTAGTGAGTTATCGACGGGATCGTGAGCGAGCAGCTTTGATTATGTTAATAGCAGTTGCCATTTATTTGCTCCTGTCTGTGCAAGGTATATTGGTGCGATTGGGCATGATAGATTTTGTGCCGTTAGGTGCATTTGGCTACTTAGGGATGATCATGGTGATGGGCGGGGTGCTGGTCTATGAGGTCAGAAGGCAAGGTGAACGCTTGCAGGCGATTCTGGATCACGTACACGCAGTGGTTTATATGAAAGATTTGTCAGGGCGATATATGTTGATTAATCGTCATTATGAAGATCTGTTTCATGTGACTAATAGCGATTTGGTGGGTAAAACAGATGCGGTGCTTTTTCCACAAGCGCAGATTGATGTTTTTCGGGAAAATGAGCGGCGTGTAGTTAATGAGCGTACAGCGCTTGAATTTGAAGAGGTGGCGGATAAGGATGGCGTGCCACATACTTATTTGTCGCAAAAGTTTCCTTTGTTTAATGCCAATGGTTCAGCTTATGCAGTATGTGGGATTTCAACGGATATTACTGACCGTAAGCAAATGGAACGTGCTATCCGTTATATCGCTGAAGGCGTGGGCGCAGAAACGGGCGTACAGTTCTTCCAGCATTTGGTACGCAGTTTATATCAGTTGTTTCATGCGGATTATGTACTGATCGGCCAACTCGATGAGGTAGGCGGATTACGCGTGCAAACTTTGGCAGTTTGCGCGCAAGGGAAGATAATTGAAAACATGGTGTATGGATTGGCAGGTACGCCCTGCGAACATGTTATGGAGTCAGGTACATGCGTGTTTCCAACGGCAGTCCAGAGTCTGTTTCCACAAGATAAGTTCCTGATTGATCATGCAATTGAAGCCTACATCGGCACGCCGTTACTGGATGGGCGTTTAGCGACACCAACTGGGATTATCGTGATGCTGAGTCGTCAAGAGATGTCGCAAGTGGTGCAGATTAAGGAAATACTGGAAATTTTCGCAGCACGGGCAGGTGCTGAGCTGGCGCGGCTAAAATCAGAAGCGAAAATGCGTGACATGGCGTATCAAGACTACTTAACACGTTTGCCTAATCGTGCTTTATTACATGTCCACCTTGCGCAAGTGCTGGTGCGTGTTGAACAAGACAAAAAAATTGGCGCGATGTTAATGATAGATTTGGATCATTTTAAAATCATTAATAATGCGTTGAGCCATGATGTTGGTGATGATGTGTTACGTGAAGTAGGGCGTCGTTTAGTCGAAATGGCTGTTAAAGACAGCTTTGTGGCGCGTTTAGGTGGAGATGAGTTTGTGGTGCTGGTTGAGTCGAGCTTTGCCTCATTGGCACAAGCTGAGTCCTACGCGCGGAACTTGGCTGATAAAATTATGCAGCAGTTCATCCATGCGTTGAGTATTGGTGAGCATGAACTCAATGTTGGAGCGAGTATCGGTATTGTCTTGTTTACCGGGTTAAAAGAGTCAGGGCTGGACGTGTTGCGTCATGCTGAAATGGCGTTATACAAAGCAAAGGGCATGGGGCGTAACAATATACAATTCTATTTGAGTGAATTGCAGGCTGGCGCGGAAGAAAAATTAAAATTAGAAGATGGCTTGCGTATAGCGTTGACCAATCGGGAGTTCAGCTTGCATTTTCAACCCCAGGTCAATGACCAGGGGCGTATGATAGGCGCAGAGGCTTTATTGCGCTGGCATCATCCTGTAATGGGCGATATATCCCCCTCTATTTTTATTCCCATCGCAGAAGAAGCCGGGCTCATACACAGCATTGGTTCGTGGGTGCTGGATGAGGCCGTGGCTAAATTGGCAAGCTGGTTAGATATGGGGGTGCCTTATGTGGGGCATTTGTCAGTGAATGTCAGTGCCTGGCAATTTGCCCGGGTGGATTTTGTTGACCAAGTGCGACAAGTATTGGAGAAATATCAGATAGCCCCCGAACACTTAATGTTAGAAGTGACTGAAACTGCTTTGCTGTATGATTTTGAACAGACGGTGAGTAAACTGAAAGAGACGCGAGCTTTAGGCGTGCAGGCTTCATTGGACGATTTTGGCACAGGTTACTCTTCGCTGGTATACCTTAAAGATTTGCCTTTGGATGAGCTGAAAATTGATAAAGCATTTATTGATGAATTGCTGCTGAATCAAGACCATGGTTTGGTGGAAACTATTATGGCGATTGGACGCTGTATGAAACTCAAAGTTATTGCTGAAGGGGTTGAGTCAGTTATTCAACGTGATGCATTGCTGAGTCTAGGTTGTGTGCAATTTCAAGGTTATTTGTTTTCTAAGCCACTGTCTGAACCTGATTTCCTGAAATGGATGATGGCGCAGTCGCTTGAGTTTGCTGATTTATGAATCAGTATATTATTTTTTATGAGTAAATTAGGGAGAGAAAAGTGGCTGATAAGTTGGTGATGATGTTGTTAACCTTAAGTCCGGATCAGCCCCATTTGTGCGGTACGCCTTTTTTTCAGGCGGCATCAGCCGCTGCGATGGATGTTGAAGTGGAAATATATTTTGCGAGTGCGGCTACACGGTTATTGGCTAAGGGTGTGGCTGAGCGTATTTTCCCTTCCGAGAATAAAGTTAAGTCAGTCTATGCGTTTATGCAAGATGCGTCTGAGTTGGGTGTTAAGTTCTATGCTTGTGGTGGTGCGTTATCGGCTTATGCCATTACACCTGATATATTAATTCCCGAATGTACGGGTGTTGCGGGGGGTGCGATGTATATCAGCCGAGTGATGGATGATGATTGGCGGTCTATCAGCTACTAACAATGCGTTGGTTAGCTTTCTTATCAGCGATTGTTTGGAGCAGCTGCACACTTGCCGCTGAGGTGCAGTCGCAGATACTGGTGCAAGCCTCACCGTTGGCGGGGTTTCAGTATTATGATGGCAAATCTGTTTGGGTTGATTTGCGTGAGGGTGATACGCTCTTGCTCGTGCGCGAACCTGATAATACTTATGATAGCAACGCGGTACGGGTGGAGTGGCATGGGCATAAACTAGGTTATGTGCCTCGTCGTGACAATGCCGCTGTTGCACGTATGTTGGACCATGCTGCGCCGTTAAATGCTAAAATCACTCGCTTATTAAAAACACGGAATCCTTGGCAGCGGCTGTTGTTTGAAGTCTATGTGCCGTTGCAATAGTACCCACCTACGATTTTCATGAAAATTCTCGCATTTGATGCTTCTACCGAATATTGCTCCACTGCGCTATGGATAGATGGCGCAGTGTCCTCACGCGAACAGTCTGCAGGGATTACTCATTCACAATTGTTATTGCCGCAATGTCAGGATGTATTGGCTGAAGCAGGATACACTTTTGCTGACCTGGATGGTGTTGCTTTTGGTATGGGGCCAGGCTCGTTTACCGGCTTGCGTATAGCCTGTGCTGTGGCGCAGGGGTTGGCGTTTGCGGCGGATGTGCCAGTGGTTGGGGTGAGTGGTTTGCAGGCGTTGGCACTGGCGACAGGTGCGGATAAAGTCATCGCCTGTCTGGACGCACGTATGGGTGAGATTTACCACGCGACCTACTTACGCGATGATGATAATTGGCAATTGCTGGGAGATATCAGCGTGTGTCATCCGAGTGATGCTCCCCGGGTGACAGGCAGTGGCTGGGTAGGTTGTGGCACAGGCTTCAAGGTTTATGCTGAGGTACTGGCAGCGCGTTATGGTGATGCGCTGCACCATGTCGATGCTGCACTTTATCCTCGTGCAGGTGATATTGCAGCATTGGCTGCGAAACAATTTTCCTTGGGCTTAGGTCAGTTGGCAGAATTGGCTGCGCCTTTGTATATACGCGATAAAGTTGCGTTGAAAATTTGCGAACGATGAGTGCTGTTTTGCAAATAGCTCCTACCGTGCGTCCGATGACGTTGGAAGATTTACCCGTCATTGCTGCGTTGGACGCGCAATGCTATCCATTTCCATGGACACTGGGTAATTTTGCGGATTCACTACATTCTGGATACCGGTGTTGCGTTTATGAACAGAATCAGACCATCATAGGTTATGCGGTAATGATGTTGGGAGTGGATGAGGCACATTTGTTGAATATTACCATTGCCCCAGATAGCCAGGGACTGGGTTGGGGGCGGCAGTTGATGAAATATATTATTGCACGCGCGCAGCAAGATCATGTCGATTGGTTATGGCTGGAAGTGCGTCCGTCAAATATCATCGCTAAAAAATTATATGAAAGTATGGGGTTTGAATTTGTTGCTGTGCGTAAAAATTATTATCCAGCCGTTGAAGGGCGTGAAGACGCTGTGATTATGCGTCTGGAATTGCATCCTCATGCGTGAAGCTATATTAGCCGAGCTAGGTTTGATGCCGCTATGGCAGGTTCGGGCTGAGCAGTCTCAGTCTATGGTTGGATATGTCGCAACCATCTTGCAGCGTGATGATGGGAAAACGGGGTGGTTGGTCGCGGATGCCCCCTGGACTGGTGACGTAGAGATTTTGTCTGCCAACGTATGCGATGCGCTGGGATTGCGGAAATTAGGTGAATCACAAGTTGTTTCGGATAATTTGATGCAATTGCCAGGTGAAGTAGCTTGGTTGTGGTTGTCGGGTGTGCAGCCAGATAAGTGTGTCATCGCAGCAGATGTGCCAGTATTCGCGAGTGTGGATATGGGTGAGCTGGTCGGTAATGCGGTGCTTAAAGCGAAATTGTGGGCTGATTGGTGTAATTGGCGATTCTGATAAGCAATAAAAAAGCCCGTTATGAACGGGCTTTTTTATTATGGTGCGGCTAAATTAACCGTGCCAAGCGTGTTCCATAACATCTAAACGGATGTCTAAAGCGAATTTTTCGCCTTGACCTTCAACGTTCAGAGTTACGATGCGAGCCCCCGGTGTTGGGAAGCTTACTTCGTGTGTGTAAGTGTTAGGTGCGCTTACAGTTTGTTCGTTTAATACTTTACCTGTTGAATCGGTCAGTTTGCATTTAACTGCACCTTCACCATTCAATAACGCTTGAACGCGGAAACTTTCATTAGCGCAACGGCGGTAAACTGCTGGATCACGGTTGACGTTATATTCGAGGTTGTTGACCTTGACGAGCTTAACCAGCTTTTTCATATCAGCATTCCAATTTATAGTAAAGTTGAGTAAAATAATCGGGTATTGCGTAAATCACAATTCCGTAATTTTATTCTTAAACTTCTATTCGGTCTAGTCAGAAATGGATCATCAAGCACTTATTAACGCATTTGACCAAGTTGATGAACAACTTATCGACCTCGAACGCATTTTAAACGAACGCCAGTCCCTGCCTTTGCTGGCAACGGTTGAGCATGCTATGGCATTGATTAAGCAATTAATTATTGCCTACATAGTTGATGTCGGCGAAAAGGAAATTCCCTCTGCTGATGCGGACTTGCTGGAGGTGTTTAAGGCGCTGGTAAAAAGCGATCCATCGTGGAATACCATCCGCGATAACTGTCGTGAGCTGGTTTATTACTACAATTGTATTACTATGGACAGGTTGGATGCATTGCCTGAGCACCCTGAAAAAATGGCTGTGCGTACATTGCGTCACTTATATTTATTTATGAAAACACGCTGTATGCGTGAAGAACGTTTGGAGATGGCATGAAAGGATTTTTGAACCGTTTACGCGGTGTTGAACGTGATATTGTCCAGCAACCTGCGGCTGAAGGAGCTGACACCCCTTATTACGAACCTCAGCATAATGAGGTGGAGATTTTTGAAGCAGCATACAAACGACGTTTACCTGTCATGCTTAAAGGGCCGACTGGTTGTGGTAAAACGCGGTTCCTGGAATATATGGCGAGTCGTTTACAACGGCCGTTGGTGACGGTTTCCTGCCATGAAGATTTAACCAGTTCCGATCTGGTTGGGCGTTTTTTGCTGGAAGGTGAAGAAACTGTCTGGCAAGATGGGCCGTTAACGCGTGCAGTCAAAGTTGGCGCGATTTGTTATCTGGATGAAATCGTCGAAGCGCGTACCGACAGTACGGTGATTATTCATCCGCTGACTGACCATCGTCGGCAACTGCCTTTAGAAAAAAAGGGGCAGGAAATCGAGGCGCATGAAGATTTCATGTTGGTGATTTCATACAACCCAGGTTATCAAACTGTATTGAAGGATTTAAAGCCTTCGACCAAGCAGCGTTTTATCGGGATTAATTTCGATTACCCGAATGAAGAAATCGAACGCAAAATCATTAAAAATGAAGTGCCGGAACTGGATGATGCGCAGGTGGAAAAACTGGTCGCAGCGGGTCGTCGTGCGCGTACGCTTAAAGATCACGGACTGGAGGAAGCTACGTCTACTCGTGCGTTGGTATATGCGGGCAATATGATCGCTGCTGGCGTCGATCCGATAGAAGCGTGCCGTTCTGCACTGATTAATCCGGTGACCGATGATCCTGAGTTGGCAGAAGCATTGCTGGAGATTATTCGCGCGCATTTTGCGTGATTAGGTTGCCTTAGGCTATTTGTGCACGCGTTTTGCTTTGCATTTGACATTGACCTTAAAAACGGCAGGAAAAATGAATACATTAGCATTGGCAAGTCATGGTCCGGTTATTCCTGTTATTGTCATTAATCGTATTGAAGATGCAGTGCCGATGGCACAGGCTTTGTTAGCTGGTGGTATCAAAGTATTGGAGGTTACGCTCCGGACTGAATGCGCCCTGCGTGCTATCGAATTAATTGCCAAAACCGTGCCTGCGGCAATTTTAGGCGCAGGAACAGTGCGCAGTGTTGCAGATGCGCAAGCAGCGAAGGATGCAGGTTGTGTATTTGCAGTGAGTCCGGGATACACCAGTCAAATTGGATTGGCCTGTCATGATATGGATTTGCCGTTGTTGCCTGGTGTTGCAACCGGTTCAGAAGTCATGATGGCAAATGCGGATGGTTATCACTTTTTGAAGCTTTTTCCTGCTGTGGCCGTGGGCGGAATTAATCTGCTGAAGGGATTCGCTGGGCCGTTTGCTGATGTTAAATTTTGTCCAACTGGCGGTATTAGCCTGGCAACAGCATCGGACTTTTTAGCGCTTCCTAATGTGCCAGTGTGTGGAGGTACGTGGCTGACGCCAACAGATGCAGTGGCTGCAGGAGATTGGGCGAGAATTACGCAACTGGCGCTTGAGGCAAGTGCGATTGTACGGTAATTAGCCTGGGCATCTAAATGCCCATTCAGTCAGGGGAAACGTATGCAGCACAATCTAATTGAAGTCACAGAGCGTATCCGTGAACGCAGCATTCCTACTCGTCATGCCTATTTGCAACGGCTGGAGCTAATGTCGCATCGCCCCCGTGGCGGTGAGCGTATGGGTTGCGCTAATATTGCTCATGCATTTGCAGCGATGCCCGCAAGCGACAAGCTGCGCATTTTTGAGGAAAAAAAACCCCATATTGGTATCGTGACAGCCTATAACGATATGTTATCCGCACACCAGCCCTATCAGCATTATCCTGAATTAATTAAAGCCGAAGCCTGGAGACAGGGAGCGACGGCGCAAGTCGCGGGTGGCGTACCTGCAATGTGTGATGGGATTACCCAGGGCGAGGCGGGTATGGAGCTCAGCCTGTTTTCGCGCGATACCATCGCGATGAGCACCGCGATTGCATTATCGCATGATGTATTCGATGCCGCTTTATTGCTGGGCGTATGTGACAAGATTGTGCCTGGCTTATTGATAGGCGCGCTGCAGTTCGGCCATTTGCCATGTGTATTTGTCCCTGCCGGGCCGATGAGTACGGGGATGGACAATACTTCGAAGTCCAAAGTGCGTGAAAAGTTTGCGCAAGGTATCGTTGGTCGTGAAGTCTTACAGGCTTCCGAGTCAGCGGCTTATCACGGGCCAGGAACGTGCACATTTTATGGCACGGCGAACAGCAATCAAATGTTGCTGGAAGCCATGGGTTTGCATGTGCCGGGTGCTGCCTTTATTCATCCACATGAAGATATGCGTGAAATGCTGACCTTAGCTGCGGTACGTACTGTGCTGGCTAATACGCAAGCGCAGCAATATATGCCGATAGGTAAATTGATTGATGAGCGTGTGATAGTCAACGCCATTGTGGCTTTGCTGGCTACAGGCGGCAGCACAAATCATTGCATACATTGGGTTGCAGTCGCGCGGGCGGCAGGGATATTGATAGACTGGTCAGATTTTTCTGATTTGTCACAAGGTACGCCATTATTGGCGCGGGTATACCCAAATGGTGCGGCTGACGTGAATCAATTTCAGCGGGCAGGTGGTGCCGGCTTTGTTATACGAGAGCTGATAGATGGTGGTTACATGCATGCAGACGTGCCATCGGTGGTGGCGGGTGGCTTGCAGGATTACACTAAGCAGCCTGTTAAACGTGACGATGCTTTGGTGTGGGTGGATTTGCCGGTAACGTCACCTGATGAAACGATATTGCGTACCCATCAACACCCATTTAGTGAGTCAGGTGGATTGCGATTGTTGACGGGTAACCTGGGCCGTTCCGTGATCAAGATTTCAGCTGTGCCTGACGACCAGCAAATCATTGAGGCGCCAGCCATTGTTTTCGATAGTCAAGATGACCTGTTATCCGCATTTAAGCGTGGGGAGTTGGAACAGGACTTTATTGCTGTTGTGCGCTTCCAGGGACCACGAGCTAATGGCATGCCTGAACTGCATAAGCTTACGCCACCGCTTTCAGTGCTGCAAAATAAGGGATATAAGGTGGCGATAGTGACTGACGGGCGTATGAGTGGCGCTTCGGGCAAAGTGCCTGCGGCGATACATCTGACGCCTGAAGCACTGGCTGATGGTCCGATAGGGAAAATCCAGAATGGCGATATACTACGGCTCAATGCCATAGTAGGTACGCTCAATGTGTTGATAGACGAGGAAGCGTGGCACGCGCGTCCACTTGCGCACATGACTGAAGCACAGCGTTATAACAATAGCCATGGCATGGGACGCGAGCTGTTTGGTGGTATGCGCAAGAATGTGCATTCTGCTGAAGAAGGCGCTGTTACCTGGTTGTGAATAATTTAAAGATGAGAGACAGATTCAGTTTGAATACCGAATTCTGTAAAAGGTTTTTATGACAGATTTAGAAACACTTGCAGCGATACAGCAAGCACTGGTTGATCTTGAACAAATTAGCTTTGTAGCACATCGGGATACTCAGGCAGCGTTATCAGCCATCCAGCCGTATGGTGATGATGTTACGCTGCAATGGGTACTGGCATGTAAGGCTTTGTTTGGACATGACAGAGATGCGGGTAAGACGTTTATACGTGGCAGTGAGGCTGCGTGCTTGGCGAGCCACTCGGTTCTGCCTTGGACGCAGCAGGCTTTGCAGTTTCTGGCATGGCGCGGTTCGTGGAAAGCAGTTGATGGCTTCATGCAGCAATTGCCTGATGCATATCAGAGCATGGGAGCAGAGGGCGAGGCGCGCTGGGCGGCATTAGGCTTGGCTTGGTGTGAGCGACACCTGGATTCAGGCGTGGCTTATTTCCGCTGTCCAGTACTGGATTTGGAAGGTGGCCACGGCATAGCGGGTGTGGAAGAGATGCTGTCACCCAGTGAAGAGCTGTTTACAAAACGTCGTCTGGCATTAGGTACTTATTTGGCAGGTGCGATACGCGTACGCAATTTGCTTGGGATGGAGGCGGTATTGCCATGGGCAAAACGTGGTGCCGATATTTTGCAGGCAGGGCGTTTGCGGGGGGAGTCGTTTTTCAAACTCGAGTCAGAAGAGAGTTTGGCGCTGCTGTTAGAAAATTTACCCGGGTTTCGCACGCCTGAGCATCAGCGTTTATTGCAATTAATCCTATACGCCTGGTATGGGCAGTCGTTTGATTTGCTGGAAGGTAATTGGTCGCCTGACAAGGGACGTGCCTTTATTGAGACTGACGGCGAGGCTTTGTATTTGCCCATCGCCTTACCTAATCGTGAAGAAGCGATGTTAGGTGTACTACACGCGGCGGGGCACTTAGTGTTTCATTCGTTTGAGCGGCGCTACATTGAAGCGCTGTTCCGCGAAGTCGGGCGTGATCATCCACCTCTAGATGAACATCAGCGCATCACCTGGCGTCCGTTATTCGCAGCCTATGGCGATGACATGATCCGTTTTCAGCTGATTTTCGATTTGTGTGAAGACACGCGCGTAGATGCTCAAATTGGCGCACTTATTCCTAATTATCTAGTGCGTTTGTCGGCGCTGGCGGCAACTGCTGTGGTGCCAGCAGGTGTGGCAGCGGCATATTTTGATTGGGCGTGCGCAGTGTTGGAATGGATGGTGCAGGGCACACCCGAGCACGCTGAATTTGATGTGTTCCGACCATTGCTGTTACCGAGTGCAACCATAGTCGATGCTTTTAAAATCGCTGGTGAATTATATAAAAACAACAGGTTGCCTTCGGTATCTCTACTGGAACGTGAACATGCGTTTATTCCCGCGCGTGCGCCAAATGCTGCGCGTGCTGTTTATCCACGGCGTGTGTTGGATCAGGCGGAATTTGGTACGGGTACAGAAGATAAAGATGATGTGGTTAAAAATAACGACATCAAGCCGAATCCAGAACAGAAACAAATTCCCAAACACGCGGCTGGTGAAGATCCTGATTTTGATATTCCGCCCGAAGAAACGACAGGTTCGGGTGGTCGGGTCGGGGTGGGCATACCGCAACAGGCTCATGTGACAGGTTACGCCAAGGGTGCGGAATACAGTGAAAAAGGTAAACCCTATGCCGAATGGGATTATCGCGATAACCGGTATAAGCGCAACTGGGCCTGGGTGCAGGAAAAAGAACTGACTGAGTTGGATGCGAACGAAGCCAGTAAAATTTTAACGCAATATGCACCGGCATTGAAGCGACTAAAGCGAGCGATACAAACACAAAAACCGTCGCGGATGGCACCGTTACGTCGTCAGTTTGATGGTGACGAGCTGGATCTGGAAGCTACTATTTCCTATATTGCAGAAAAGCGTGCAGGTATGTCGCCGAAAGCCAATATTTACAAGCAGCGCGTGATCCAGCACAGAGACACTGCGGTGACTTTGCTGGCTGATATCTCCACCTCTATCATGCAAGTCCAGGCGGATGGTGGTGGTCGTGTGGTTGATAGTTTACGCGCAGGGATGCTGCTGTTTGCCGAGAGCATGGAAGAAGTAGGTGATCCTTATAGTCTGGCGGGATTCGCGTCAAAATATCGTGACAATGTGAGCTATTACACGATTAAAGGTTTCAACGATAAGCTCACCATGCACACACGAGCAATCTTGGGTGGATTGTCAGGACGTCTGGCTACGCGCATGGGGGCTGCGATACGTCATGCGGTTGAAGGCTTTGATTTGGCGCCATCGCAGCGACGTTTATTGTTGATTTTATCTGATGGTCGTCCTGCCGATTATGATGATGGCGGTGATGAACGCTATTTGCATGAAGACACGCGTATGGCGGTGAAAGAGGCTGTTGACAAGGGCGTGCATCCATTTTGTATTACCCTGGATGCAGCGGGTAGTCAGTATCTGCCGCAGATATTCGGTCCTGGGCATTATTTGGTGCTAGACCATATCAACGATTTGCCGAAAAAACTGCCGGAGATTTATTTGCGCTTGCGTAAGTAGCAATTAAGCTAGGTGGGTATGGCGGCCTAGGTTGTTTTTTTGAGCTACGCCTAGGCCAATTTGTTATGGCTGCGCATGGCACGTTGCACTTCTAAATTGCCTTCGCGGGTTTTTTCGGACTGGCGTTTGTCATGTTGTTTTTTACCCTTGGCCAGCCCTATAGTGAGTTTGATGCGTCCTCGGGTGTAATGCAGGTCTATGGGTACCAAGGTATAACCGGAACGATCTACTTTGCCGATGAGTTTACTGATTTCTCCAGCGTGAAGTAGAAGCTTGCGCGAACGCGTAGCATCGGGATGTACGTGAGTAGAGGCCGTAGCCAGTGGGCTGATGTGTGCACCGATTAAAAATACCTCGCCATTTTTAATAACGACATAGGCTTCTTTGAGCTGCACGCGGGACGCGCGTATTGCCTTGACTTCCCAGCCTGCGAGCATGATGCCGGCTTCGTATTTTTCCTCAACGAAGTAATCGTGGTATGCTTTTTTGTTTTGTGCAATGCTCATTGTTTTATTCCTATTTCCATTCTTCATTTTAACAGTTTTATAGGCGGTTTATGGCACTCGTTAACAAAAGTGTTTTAGTCGGACACAGCGCGCAACAAATGTTTGATTTGGTTGATCAAGTCGAGCACTACCCAGAGTTTTTACCTTGGTGTGGTGGCAGCGAAATTAAAAGTCGTGAGGGTGACGTTATGGTCGCAGCGATACATATTGATTATATGCATATCAAACAAAGCTTCAGTACTCAAAATATTAATACGCCACCGAATCTGATTCAGATGCGATTGTTAGATGGTCCTTTTAAACAGTTAGATGGTGAGTGGCGCTTTAAAGCGTTGAATGAAGAGGCATGCAAGATAGAGTTTGTGTTGCACTACGAATTTTCCAGTAAATTATTGGATACGGTATTAGGTCCAGTATTTAGCTACATTGCGAATAGTTTTGTGGAAGCGTTTATACAGCGCGCAGAAAAAGTTTACGGAGAGTCATGATGAGTCAGGGGATGGTAGAAGTGGCTTATGCGAAGCCAGAAGAACAAGTCATTATTCCTGTGGTGGCGCAAGAAGGTATGACAGTCGCAGCGGCGATTGAAGCCTCGGGAATTTTAAGCAAATTCCCGGAAATAGATCTGACCCAAAATAAAATGGGCATATTCGGAAAGCTGGTTAAGCCTGATACGGTGTTGCGGGACAAAGATCGGGTGGAAATCTACCGTAGGCTAATCGCTGATCCAAAGGAAGTCAGGCGCCAGCGTGCGGATGAAGGTAAAGCGATGAAAAAAGGTGGTGGTGATTTGGAAAAGACTGAATAAGCTGCTAGAAAAGCGCGATAAAGTTTGGCTTTATCGCGCTAGTTTATTATTTTTTGAAATGTTCTGTAGTAGGGAAGCTTAATTGATCAATGCTTAACTGAGCTGTTTCTGTAGCGAATTTCGCATTCTTGATAACAGCGGCATCGTTCGCGTCTTTAGCGGCAGCTTCAGCTGCTTTCAGTGCTTCAGCAGTTTTAGTCCACAATGCATTTTTAGCTTTGGCGGCAGCGACACTAGCCTGGGCTTCTGCAAGGGCTGCTTGTGCATCAATACCTAAAGTTGGTGCTGGCTTTGCTGCTGGTACTGGTGCGACAGTTGCTACTGTTGTTGTTTTGGCAGTGCTGGCGCAACCGCTTACCAATACAGCAGATGCAGCCAATAAAGCGATTAATAATTTATGCATGTTTAAATCCCCTCAAAACGTTAGTTAGTTTCATTTACTAGCACTGCAACTATTCGCTAGATTGCATAAACATAACGATTTTGCATGGCTGCGTCAAACGTTTTCATATGAATTAGTAGCTTATTACTAGTGTAAATTGCCAAATTTTGTTTTGATCATAGTCTATACGGATCGGCTTGGTTATTCAGCTATCAAAATTGGGTTCAATTCTCAACCAAGTAAAATTACCGAGCTCATTCATGGTAGTTTGGCAGGCCCTGCATATAACGTTCTGCCATAGGTTTGCTTTCAGTACGGAGAAAGTCTAAAAATGTGCTGGCAACGATAGAAAGTTGTTTCCCCGTGGGATAGGCGACATACCAGTTACGTTTAATTGGAAAACCTTCTACATCAAGCACAGTTAATTCGTCTGTATTTCTTTCTAGTGCCAATGTATGAGCGGACAGTACCGCAATGCCAAGCCCTCCGGCAACTGCTTGCTTGATCGCTTCATTACTGCCTAATTCCATGCGTACGTTGATAGTCAACTTTTGTTTGTTAAAAAATTTCTCAGTGGCTAAGCGCGTTCCCGAGCCTGACTCACGTATCAGGAACGGTTCTTCTGCGATGCGTGCTGCGCTGATATTCTTTTGTCCAGCCAGCGGATGGTTGTGTGGCGCAAGTACGACTAAAGGATTTTCCAGAAAAGGCTCTAATTTGATGTCCATATGTTCGGGTGGTTGTCCGAGTATGTACAAATCATCTTCATTGTTGCTCAGTCGTTGCAATAAGCGCTCTCGATTAGTGACTTTGAGCGAGATTTCTATGCCTGGAAATTGTGCATAAAATGGTCCGAGCAAGCGGGGTACGAAATATTTACTCGTGCTGATCGCCGCAATTCTGAGCTTGCCCGCCTTTACCCCTTTTATATCTGAAGTCATCATTTCAAAGCGCGCTATGCCGTCAAATATGTTGTGACATAACTTCAGTAATTCGTGACCAGCGTCGGTCAGAAAAATCCGTTTGCCGACTTGCTCGAGTAGTGATAGTCCAACAATATCAGTAAGTTGTTTAAGCTGGATAGATACAGTTGGCTGGGTGAGGTGTAGTTCCTCGGCAGCACGTGTGTAGCTTAAATTACGGGCAACAACTTCAAAAATTTTAAGTTGATGGAGTGTGGCATGGCGCATTTTATTGGCTTCCCTAAAATCAGATCATTGATATAAATCTATCATAAGCATACGAAATTACAATTATTATTTATCGTTCAGGCTTGTTATAGTTTCAACCAGCTCATCTGAGCCACACGCTTTCTGTAACAGGAAAGTATATTGTTTCATCCTTGAAAGGAGCTTTTCAATGGCTGTAAAATCGTACAACGCTGGTGTTAAAGAATATCGCCAGACTTACTGGACTCCAGAATACACACCGCTGGATACTGACATTCTTGCTTGCTTCAAAATCACACCACAGGCTGGTGTAGACCGTGAAGAAGTTGCTGCTGCTGTGGCTGCTGAATCATCAACAGGTACATGGACCACTGTTTGGACCGACTTGTTGACCGATTTGGACTACTACAAAGGTCGCGCATATCGTATAGAAGACGTACCTGGTGACGATACCTGCTTCTACGCTTTTGTTGCTTACCCTATCGACTTGTTCGAAGAAGGTTCTGTTGTTAACGTATTGACCTCTTTGGTTGGTAACGTTTTCGGTTTCAAAGCTTTGCGCGCATTGCGTCTGGAAGACATCCGCTTCCCAATCGCTTATGTTAAGACCTGCGGCGGACCTCCTGCTGGTATCCAGGTTGAGCGTGACCGCATGAACAAATATGGTCGTCCTTTATTGGGTTGCACCATCAAGCCTAAATTGGGTCTATCTGCTAAAAACTACGGTCGTGCAGTTTACGAGTGCTTGCGTGGTGGTCTGGATTTCACCAAGGACGATGAAAACGTTAACAGCCAACCATTCATGCGCTGGCGTGATCGTTTCGAATTCGTCCACGAAGCGACTATCAAAGCTGAACGTGAAACTGGCGAGCGTAAAGGTCACTACCTCAACGTTACTGCGCCTACACCAGAAGAAATGTACAAGCGTGCTGAATTTGCTAAAGAAATCGGCGCACCTATCATTATGCATGACTACCTGACTGGCGGTCTGACTGCTAACACAGGTTTGGCTAACTGGTGTCGTGATAATGGTATGCTGTTGCACATCCACCGTGCTATGCACGCTGTATTAGACCGCAACCCGCACCACGGTATTCACTTCCGCGTATTGACCAAAGTATTACGTCTGTCTGGTGGTGATCACCTGCACTCAGGTACTGTGGTTGGTAAACTGGAAGGCGATCGTGAAGCAACTCTGGGCTGGATCGACACTATGCGTGACGATTTCATCAAAGAAGATCGTAGCCGTGGTCTGTTCTTCGATCAAGACTGGGGTTCTATGCCTGGTGTGATTCCTGTTGCTTCTGGTGGTATCCACGTTTGGCACATGCCAGCACTGGTTAACATCTTCGGTGATGATTCAGTGTTGCAATTTGGTGGCGGTACATTAGGTCACCCATGGGGCAATGCGGCAGGTGCTGCAGCTAACCGTGTAGCGTTGGAAGCTTGTGTGGAAGCACGTAACAAGGGTGTTCAGATTGAAAAAGAGGGTAAAGACATCCTGACTAAAGCAGCTGCTCACAGCCCAGAACTGAAAATCGCTATGGAAACATGGAAAGAAATCAAGTTCGAATTCGATACAGTCGATAAGTTGGACGTAGCTCACAAGTAAAACCAATCTGGTTTTGTGACGGCAGATTGTCGTCACAAAATTTAATGAACTAATTGTTTAAAAGGATAAATCATGTCTGAAGTTATGGATTACAAATCGCGTTTAAGCGATCCTGCTAGCCGTAAGTTTGAAACTTTTTCTTACTTGCCAGCGATGTCTGAAGACGACATCAAAAAGCAAGTTGAGTATTTGATTTCTAAAGGCTGGAACCCAGCGATTGAACACATTGAGCCACAATACTTGATGGATTCATACTGGTACATGTGGAAGCTGCCTATGTTCGGCGAAACTGACGCGAACGTAGTGATAGCAGAAGCGTTGGCTTGCCACAAAGCTAACCCTGACAACCATGTGCGTTTGATTGGTTATAACAACTTCAATCAATCACAGGGTGCTTCTATGGTTATCTATCGCGGCAAAACAGTTTAATTATTTTTAATTAACGTTTAGCAGCGCGGGTTACCCGTGATAAGCCCTCCGTTGCCCGTAAGTAACGGGGGGCTTTTTTTAACATCGTTCTATGTAGAGGAATAAAACATGAATGACATCATCAAACAGTATGTAATCGAAAAAGAACCCTATTATCGTCCTGTTGCGGACGAAGTTGAGCTGTATGAAGCCACTTATGCCGTGCGTATGCCGATGATGTTAAAAGGCCCGACAGGCTGCGGTAAGACGCGCTTTGTTGAGCACATGGCATGGAAATTAAACAAACCGCTGATTACAGTGGCATGTAACGAAGACATGACCGCTTCCGATCTGGTCGGTCGCTTTTTATTGGACGCATCTGGCACCCGTTGGCAAGATGGTCCACTGGCAATCGCCGCCCGTTATGGCGCGATTTGCTATCTTGATGAAGTGGTTGAAGCACGCCAGGATACCACCGTCGTTATTCACCCGTTAACTGACGCGCGTCGTGTACTGCCGTTGGAAAAGAAAGGCGAGCTGATACAGGCGCACCCTGATTTCCAGTTGGTGATTTCTTATAACCCAGGCTATCAAAGCCTGATGAAAGATTTGAAACAGTCCACCAAACAGCGTTTTGGCGCACTGGATTTTAATTATCCAAATCATGAGATTGAAACTGAAATCGTCTCTCATGAAACAGGTGTTACTAATGAAGTGGCCAGCAAATTGGTATCGATTGCTGAACGTGCACGTAACCTCAAAGGTCATGGTCTGGACGAAGGTATTTCTACCCGTATGTTGATTTACGCAGGGTCATTGATTGCGACTGGCGTAAATCCACATGCAGCTTGCCGTGTTGCATTAGTGCGTCCGATTACCGATGATCCTGACATGCGTGATGCGCTGGATGCTGCTGTAACCACCTTCTTTTAAGGCAGGCTTTAAGGCGGGTGAGGGCGTGTGCCCTTGCTCGATTATATTGACAGCTTAAATAGGGTTAAAACCAACGATGAGCATTAACCTCGAAGACTATCAAGACATATTAGGCGAACTTTCGGAATCCTCGCAAAGCATACTCGACGCGTCGTGGCATGAAGCCACGAAAGTATTTAGTTCGCAAGGCTTGAGCCACTATTTGCAAGGTGCACGCTCGCTCAAAAACTTGGGACGCGGCTGTGACTTGGTCGCTACATACATACAAGAAGCACCCCGTGTGGCTAAAGAGATAGGCGAAGACATTATTCCTGAGCTAGTGCATACAGGCATGATGATGGCTTCCAAAACCAGTGGTGCGGTGATAGAGCGGATTTTTGCCACCGCTGCAACGGCTGCTAATCGTTTGGGCGATGAGCAAGTATTTCGTAGTTATCTGCAATTGTTGAATGTGCTGATTTCGCAAGCTCCGCGTGGTATGCGGCCGATGTTGGATAACCTTGAGCCACTGCTAGCGCAGTTAACCCTGGGGGGGTTACGGCGCTGGGCGATGTGGGGTGCGCAGGCGCATCGTACTGACTATCCTGAACAAGTGCGTTATTTTGGCCTTGAGAGTAAAGAATCGCAGGCCATGTTGCAGAAGGAGCGTAAAGGCACGCTGTTTGTTGATATGCAACGCCGTATTAATATGTATCTGCGCGCATTATGGGCGCGGGATTTTTTCATGCGCCCGACTTCAGGCGACTTTGAAAATCGTGAAGGTTACAAACCCTATATCGAAAATTATTTGATGTTCTTGCCTGACGCAGTAGATGACTGCGAAGGTGTGGCAGGGATAGAAATTTATCGGGCGACTGCCGCGCATTGCGCTGCGCATCTGGTTTATACGCAAAAACCCATTTCTGCAGAAAGTCTTAACCCCATGCAAATGGCGGTGATATCAGTGGTGGAAGATGCGCGGGTTGAGCAGTTGGCGATTAATGCTTTTCCAGGGATGCGCCAGTTGTGGGCTTCGCTGCATTTTGCACAGCCTGCGCAGGCAAAAACTTTTGGCGATTATTTGAACCGTATCGCACGGGCATTGCTGGATCCGAGTTACGAAGACACGCATCCGATTATTATCAAGGCGCGTGAATTATTCGCAGCCGAGCAACATCGTCTGGCAGACAATCAGATGGCATGGGATATAGGCGTGACCTTGGCGCATGAATTGTCGCTGTTGCGCATCCCATTCCAGCCACGCACAGATTTATTGAGCTCGCCTTACCGCGATGACAATCGCTATTTCTGGGAGTTTGAAGAGTTCGATTTTAATCAGGCGCAAGCGGCAGGTTTTGAGAGCATTAAGCAAGTGCGTAAATACGTCAGCGTCATGGAAATGGTCAACGAGATTGACTGTGAGCTGGCGGGGGATGATGCGCAGGAAATCTGGGTGCTGGGTACCGAACTGCATCCTTATGAAGAAACGGGCAAGAGCTACAACGAAACTGAAGGTAAAGAGCCAGTTTCTGATCCGTATCATTATTCCGAGTGGGACTACCAGATACAGCTGGAGCGTCCCGCCTGGGCGACAGTGATAGAAAAGCGCGCCAAAACGGGTGATATGCAAATTATTGACGATATAGCGGCTCAGCATAAGCGCACCATAGGTCGATTGAAATTCCTGCTCGATGCGATGCAGCCGCAAGGCGTGACGCGTATCCGCAAGCTTGAAGATGGCGACGAGGTGGATATCAACGCAGCCATTCGTTCGATGATAGACATACGCATGAATCTACAGCCTGATACCCGTATCATGATGCGCTCGGTGCGTAAGGTGCGTGATATTTCAGTGATGGTGCTGATAGATTTATCAGAATCCACTAATGAAAAGGTAGCGGGGCAAGATTTCAGCGTGCTTGATTTGACACGGCAAGCAGCAGTGTTACTGGCAGATGCGATTAATAAAGTAGGTGATCCATTTGCGATACATGGTTTCTGCTCCGATGGTCGTCACAACGTTGAGTATCAGCGCTTCAAGGATTTTGATCAGCCTTACAACGATACGGCGAAGTCCAAGTTGGCAGGGATGACAGGGCAGTTGTCGACCCGTATGGGTGCGGCGATACGACATGCCGGGCATTATTTGAAGCAGCAGAAGTCATCGAAGAAACTGCTGCTGGTGATTACTGACGGCGAACCGGCAGACATAGACGTACGCGATCCACAGTATTTACGCTTTGATACCAAGAAAGCAGTAGAAGAAGTTGCACGGTCTGGGGTTGTGACTTATTGTATGAGTCTTGATCCGAGGGCGGATCAATATGTTTCACGCATTTTCGGTGCACGTAATTTCATGGTAGTAGACCATGTAGAACGTTTGCCCGAAAAATTACCAGCACTTTACGCAGGGCTTACACGATGACACAACAATTCTATGTCGGTATCAACAACGATGATAAAGGTGGTTTAACCCATTTGGGGCGCATGGTGCGCGATGCCTGGGTATTTGGCATTATTCCTGATGATGAAACCTGCGAAGGTTGGGATGGCGCGCGTATGCAGGGTTTATATGAAAAAGTATATGCCGCCTGGGAGCCATATGCCCACATTCCCAGCCGCCTGCCTGACGATTTGCGCGCCAAACATACTGCGCTTTATGAGCAGGCCATCGTCAAGGCCAGGGAGACAGGTTGGGATGCAGAGTTGGGAGAGGACGAGTAAGGTTTAAGGCGCGGGTAGTTTGATAATTTTACCCGCTTCCGTTGGGCGTGCTTTGCTCGCTAACGCCTTGAGAGCATTGGGTAGCTCATGTTGTAGTCGGTTCATTAATTGAGCTGACTCAGCCTGATAATACACCGCCTGATAAGCAACAGCGTCAGTCAGGCTAGTGCGTTGCTGCGGTTGAAAGTGTTGCCAGGCAATATCGACCCAACACTTGCGTACACCGTCCAGAAATATCCATTCTTCGTCGTCCAACACGGCAAGATATTGCATCGCACGTATGGGTACAAAAAGTACATGCTGATGAGTTTTGTGCAGCAAGGTTAACGCCAGATTGTAAGTTTCAGCAGGGAGCGTTCGCGCTTCCTGTGCATAGATAGCATCTCGGTAACAGGTGATTTCCATGATTTCATCATCATTAAATACATTAATCGGATAATACACATGCCGTTAGTAAACACAACAGACATGCTGAACCACGCCTACCGCCATGGTTACGCGGTATGCGCATTTAATCTGATCAACCTGGAGTTTTTGGATGGCGTGCTATCGGCAGCCGAATCGTGCCGTGCACCCATTATTTTGAGTTTTTCCGAACCCCATCAAGCCTATTACAACGTCGATTTGCTGGTGGCTGCGGCCATTGCTGGCGCACAGCGGGCATCCATACCGATAGCGCTTTCATTCGATCACCTAACTTCCATCGACAAATCGCAGGCAGCGATAGCATTGGGTTGTAATAGTGTCATGCTGGATGTGTCAGCACTGCCATTGGATGAAAACATACGCGCAACTCGTGAATTCGCTAAAGTCGCGCATGATAATGGCGTGACCGTAGAGGGTAAGCTGGGCTATGCACCCACCAGCCTCAACGTAGATGGTAACGTGACCGTCGATGCGGAAATCATTATGACCTTGCCAGCCGAAGCAAAAGCCTACGTCGAGCGCACAGAAGTTGACAGCCTAGCCATCACCGTAGGCACGCATCAGGGTATCCTGCGCAGCACACCCAAACTCGATATACAGCGTTTGAGCAAGATTAATGAAGCGGTAGGCATCCCCTTGGTGATACATGGCGGCACAGGGCTGACCGATGATCAGTTCAGAAAATTAGTAGCCAACGGCGTCGCCAAGGTTACCTACTACACCACATTGGCCGACGTGGCCGTAACCGCCATCCGCAACCAGCTTGCCGCCCATAAAAACAGCAGTTACCTCACCCTGAATGGCGTTGCACGCGCAGCGATCAGTACGGAGTCAGAGCGTATTTTCAAACTGCTGGGCAGTGGCGGTCGAGCAGCAGAAGTGCTGACCCAGTGCCGGCCTTGTGCGCTACATAGTTAAATTTATGATACTGAAAAGTCAGTGAGCGTCGAGATTTTGTGAATTGAGCTGCGTCGAAGGGCGTTTGTTCGATGAAGGGTTAGAGGACTCACTCGGTTGTGTGTTAGAGGCAACCACAACACTTCTTGTACTTCTTTCCGCTACCACAGGAGCAAGGGGTATTGAGGTTTCGGCCCTTCATTTTTGGCGCTTGAACCACTGGCGTATTCCCCATTACAACCTTTGCTTGCCGTAAAAATAGGCGCGGCGATCGAGTTGGGAACCACTTGCTGAGCAAGAAAGTGTCCGCCGCTGAGACGAGCGTGCCGGAAATAGGTTCTAGGGCTCCGATGCCTGTGGTTGCAGCGAAGCGCAGCAATTTGGCAGGAAGCAACTCAACGACGCTTTGTTTACCAACAGACTCCACATATTTAGCAACTATCTCGTCTGCAGTGTCGTGAGGCGATCCTTGGACGAACCAATCACGCATTGATTGGGCATGGCGCGAACTGCGGAGGTCAAGCAGTTGAGCTGGTGTTAGTCTCTTTGCGGCGAATGCAACTCCCAAATCTGGTACTCCACTAATCTTTTGGATCTTGGTGAAAGCAGTATTGCCTTCCGCCGCATATCCGAGACGTTGGCCTTTCGCGCGCAGAACAGTCAATGTCGCTTCATCACCAGTTATCTCTGTTGCGTCGATGTGCCCGCCAATCGCGAGTAGAAAGTTCTCAAAGGCGACGCGCAGGACAGACCGGATCTCGATCGAATCTCCTTGCTCAGCTGGAACGTGAGGGCTGAATACCACAACCTGATTAGGATTGATACCAATCAGTTGGTCTAGAGAGCGGCCCGCATTCTTTAGTGCTAGGAATTCACGTAAATAGGGGCTCCCAAGTACGTCACGATACGTTTCGTCTCGGAGGTTGTCTGCAAAGCTTTGGGTTGGCAGTTGGATGACGTTGTCTAGTAGCAGATTGGAAAGCTCAGTCCTTCTTTTTCCTAGCGATGGCGGGTTAGTGACTGATAGTGTGTCATGAATGGCGCGATCCAGCGGTTTGAAGAACGCTGTCCCGAGGTTGGGGTTGTTCGATGATTGGTTTGGGCCGTCGTGGATTTGGAAGAAGCCAAGTCCGGCTCCGTTTCCGACGTAGCCAAACCATTGATCAAATCGAGCGAGAACGATGACCTTTGTTCGCAGGAGTTCGTCAAACATGTCTTCACCAAGCATGAGGCGAAGGACTGCGACAACTTGTAGATTTCCAGTGGGGATGACAATCTGGTCATAGAGCAAAATGTAATTCGCGAGCCGAGCCCAGAAGTCACTGGACGCGTACATCTGATCAGAGGCACGCTCAAGGTGTTGAAGCATCGGCCAGATGCCGAAGTCTGTTGCGAGTACGCGGCGCATGGGCAGTGGGGTTTCTTTTGTGAGCCCTAACGGCTAATAGGCACCAAAATCAGTGCTAATTTTATTTAGTAAATCGCTGTATAACATTCTGCTCTCCCCGATCTGGTGCTGCAATTTATTGATTTAATAAAAACAATAATTTGATCTACGCCGTTTTGCATGAAATTAAATACACCTAGTAGCTGGTGCTCCGATTACTTATTGATAACGAATGTGGTGTTTTCATATTAACCGATTTTTTTAATGTTGAGTGACAGCAAAAGTGGTTTTCTAGTTTGCTGTTGGTATGGATACGATTATTTATTCGAAAGGTGTTTAATCTGTTCAAAAAATGCAACTACTTCACCTTCAATACGACTGCGCTTCATCGGTGGCAGGCTTTGCCAGATGCGGCGGCCGTAGGGCTTGGTGACTAGTCTGGGGTCGCAGATCATGAGTACGCCGTGGTCGGTTTCGTCGCGGATTAGTCGGCCTGCGCCTTGTTTGAGGGTGATGACGGCGTGGGGGAGCTGGTATTCCATAAAGGCATTGCCGCCGTTCTGGTTGATTTGCTGCAGGCGTGCGGCGAGTACTGGGTCATCGGGTGGTGAGAAGGGCAGTTTGTCGATAATTACCAAAGATAGTGCTTCGCCTTTGACGTCTATGCCTTCCCAAAAACTTTGGCTGCCCAACAAGACCGCGTTACCCAACTCTCTGAATCGGGTTAATAACTCAGTGCGAGAGCTGTCGCCTTGCATGAGGATGGGGTAGTCAAGTTGCTGTGCTTCAAACGCGGCAGTAAGTAAATCTCTTGCTTCGCGCATTGCTCGCAGTGCAGTGAATAACATGAAGGCACGTCCGCCGCTGGCCTTGATCAGTGGCAGGGCGGCTTCGACGACGGCTTTGGTGTAATTGGGTGTGTTTGGCTCAGGGATGTTGCTGGGCAGGTAGAACATGGCTTGGGAGGCATATTCAAACGGGCTTTCCCAGCTCTGGCTGGCGCTGTTTAGCAGCCCTAGCTGTGCGCGATAGTGACTGAAATCACCTTTTACCGAGAGTGTCGCCGAGGTGAATATCCATGCACGGGCATTGCTCTCAATTTGTTTGGTAAAAATGTCGGCAACCGAGAGTGGGGTAGTGTTGAGGGTGAGGGCATGGCTAAATGCTTCTATCCAGCGCACGCTGTCAGCGGGTACTGGGAGCTGCCATTTAGATATTAGCGCGGCTATTTCGACGCCACGTTGCCATACGCTTTCTAGCCCTGGTGAGCGTTGCGCCTGACTTTCCAAATGTTGGTTGAGTGTTTGCAAGGCCAGCTCGCATGCGTCGAGTGCCGCACTGTAACCATCACGTTGAGCGACTTTGTCTAATGCCCAGCGTCCGCTGTCTTCTTGAAAAACCAGACGCAAATCACGCGCGGCTTTGTCCAGCGCGAGGGCTGCGTCGGGCAGGGGCAAATAATCTTTGCAGCCTGCTACTGCTTCCATTCGTGCATCACGAGCAAGCTCAATAATTTGCCCTGTGGAAATCGTTACGCCAAAGAATAATCCAGCCGTTTCAGGGAGTTGGTGCGCTTCGTCGAATACCACTGTATTGCAAGCAGGCAGTAATTCTGCCACGCCTTCATCACGCAGCCAGACATCGGCAAAAAACAAGTGGTGATTAACCACGATAATGTCCGCTTCCATCGCTTTTTTGCGGGCTTCAAGGACAAAACATTGTTTGTGTTGCGGGCAATCACTGCCTAAACAATTGTCTCGGCTAGAGGTCACATAACGCCAGATCGGCGCGTCTTCGGGTACGCCAGATAATTCAGCTTTATCACCAGTTTTGCTGTGTTCGGCAAAGACGCGCACTTGTTCCAGATGGACAACATCTTCACGATTCATGAATCGTCCATCTTCCCGGGCGCGTTCAAGATGGTAATGGCATACGTAATTAGCGCGGCCTTTGAGTAGCGCAATAATTGCAGGCACACCGAGCGCGCCGCGTACTGCAGGCAAGTCGCGGTGGAATAACTGGTCTTGCAGGTTTTTTGTCCCGGTGGAAATAATGACTTTACCGCCGTGCAGCAATGCGGGCGTGAGGTAAGCCAGTGTTTTGCCAGTGCCTGTGCCGGCTTCAGCAATCAATGTGGTTTGATTGGTGATGGCTTCATGTACGGCGCGCGCCATTTCGATTTGCTGTGTGCGCGCACGAAAACCAGGTATTACAGCTGCCAGTGGACCTTCAGGAGAAAAAGCAACTTCTATATCAACCATGTTGCGTAGGGTCGATATGACGATAACGAATTTGTATGATCAGCATGGATAAGCTGATAAACACACCAAATACGATGGTAATGGCATTAATCGACCAGTTTTCATGATCGAGCACGGCATACAGACCGAGCATGAGCAATATAGAGAGATTTTCATTGAAGTTTTGTACTGCAATCGAGTGTCCAGCGCCCATCAGTAAATGGCCGCGATGCTGTAGCAGGGCATTCATGGGAACGACAAAGAAGCCACCTAACATACCTATCACACCCAATAACAACGCAGCAACCATAGGTGATGTGACAAATATCATGCTAATGACCACTAAACCCATGATGATGCCCGCTGGGATGACGCGAATGGCGTGATTGAGGGTGATGTAGCGTCCTGCAATAATCGCGCCGATGGCAATCCCTACAGCGACAGTAGCTGTGAGCTGGGTGGCTTGCTGGATATCGAATTTTAGAACCAGCACTGCCCAGGTTAATATAACCAGTCGCAATGTTGCACCTGCACCCCAGAACAGGGTGGTTACAGCTAACGAAACCTCGCCTAATGGGTCACGCCAGAGTTGTAAAAAGCTTTGCCAGAAATCACGTACCAGTGAAATCGGATCGCGCTTGCTAGGCTTGTGATCTGGTGCGGTTTTGGGGATAAATAGATTGCACACGGCAGCTGATACATATAACCCAATAATAAGAATGATAGCGAATTTGGCTACATCCAATCCGGCCAACATTGGAAAATCGACAGACAGGGCTTGTAATAAATTTGGATTAAGCATCACTCCGCCAATAATTGCTCCCAGTATTATTGCCAATACGGTTGCGCCTTCCATCCATGCGTTGGCAACCACTAATTGATCGGCAGCCAGGTACTCAGTCAGAATGCCGTATTTGGCAGGTGAATAGGCGGCTGCACCTAAGCCTACGATGCCATAAGCGTAAAGTGGATTGAGTCCGACCAGCATGCCGATACAGCCAAGGAGCTTGATATTATTGCTGATAAACATGACGCGCCCTTTGGGCAGGGCATCAGAGAAGGCGCCGACAAATGGAGCGAGTACGATATATGAAAATACAAAAAACTCCTGTAATACAGGCGTATGCCAGCTCGGAGCATTTAGTTCAACAAGCAGCGCTATCGCCGCAAACAACAGCGCGTTGTCAGCCAGCGCAGATAAAAATTGCGCGATTAATATGATGTAAAAGCCAAAATTCATTTATGGATTTATTGCGGCTTTGAGTCGGACTTGGATTTGGCCATAGCGTTGAGCATGGCTTCTTGTTCGGCAAATGAGGGGGCGCGACTGCGGCTGTTGAGCGCGGGGTCTTTGCCAGGGGCAACATGTCCGCCACGCTCTTGTTCCTTGACTTGCAGATATTCGTCCAGACCTTCATCCGTGTAGCGTCCACGATAGTTCTTGGGCATTTGTGTTGCAGGTTTATTTTTATAAGCCTGGATGCGCAAGGCTTTGTTAATAGCGGCGATGCGATCTTCTATCCAGCGTATGTCATAAACGGCAAAAGCCGCTATTGCGGCAAATAATGCCAAGCCTATCATGCTATGTCCAAGTATGACTAAGGCGATAATAGTAATCGTAGCCAAACGATAAACCCAGGCACCACGAATTTCATCCAGATAATCGCGATGCAAGCCTAATGGAAAGATCGCCAGTAATTTATAGGCTAATTTGCGCTGCTTCATTTGCTCAACCAGCTTTAAATTCGTGGTTTGCAGACCTTCACCTTCTAAATTGAGCTTTTTCCATGCATTACTCATTGTTTGCACCTATCTTCATTGCACTAAATATGATTGAATGTGACTGTTATTGTCATTTTTAACGTAAACCCGATATGGCCGATCGTCGACTTCAAGTATTCTACACTGTCGCCAAGCAATTGAGCTTTACTAAAGCAGCAGAATGTTTATGTATGACCCAACCTGCAGTTACTTTTCAGATTAAACAGCTGGAAGCTCAGCTCAATATCAGCTTGTTTGAACGCAGTCCGAGTAAAATCACTTTGACCACCGCTGGTGAGTTGGCGATGCGTTATGCTGAAAATATTTTGAATCTGACCACGGAAATGGAAAGCCGTCTTGCGGAAATGAGTGAAGCTACGAGTGGTACACTCACTATAGGCGCATCAACAACGATAGCGGACTATATGTTACCGCAAATGCTGGGCTTGTTTAAGGCGCGATTTCCGCAGGTACAATTGCGGTTGAGTGTGGCAAATTCACAAAGCATAGAAAATCGTGTCATTGATCACAGTCTGGATGTGGGGTTGGTTGAATCGCCCTCGCATCATTTAAGCTTGGTCACCCAAGTGTTATATCAGGATGATTTGGTGGTGATTTGTGCTGTTAATCATGCGTGGGCAGGGTTAGCGAGTATCCATCCCGAACAATTGAGCCACGAGCCTTATATTGGTCGTGAGCTGGGTTCCGGGACACGTGAAGTGGTAGATCAATATTTGCGTGAACATAAAATTCAACCTGAATCACTTGATGTGGTCATGGAATTAGGTAGCCCAGAGGCCATAAAAGGTGCGGTAGAAGCGGGTCTGGGTGTCGCCATCGTGTCTCAAAGTACAGTGATGAAAGAGCAAAAGCTGGGTAAGCTCATCGCTATTCCATTAAACCCTGTGTTACGGCGTGATTTGACGCTGGTTTATACGCAGGAAAAATTCCGTTCCAAGTTATTACAATCCTTTATCGATTTAATCGTCGATATACCCCAATCATCGACTATAGGTTAATGTTATGAAACGTTTCATGTTAGTGCAACACTCGTATTCCGAGTTTTTAGGTATGGTAGAAAAGCAGCTGGAATCGCGTAATATCGGTTTCCAGTATCAACGTCCGTTTTTAGGTGTGGATTTGCCCAGTACTGCAACACAGCATGATGCCTTGTGGCTGCTGGGTGGGGCGTATCCGATTACTGACGAAGAGGCTTGTCCCTGGGTGGAGCAGGAATTGCGTCTGTTGACCAATTTCAAAAAAATGAACCGCCCTGTGGTGGGTATAGGTTTCGGCGCGCTGGTGATGATATTGCAAGCTGGCGGTGAAGTGACTGACGAGCCTTATTTCAATGCGTATTGGACAACCTGCCATAAAACTGAAGCGGGCAAGGATGATCTGTTAGCCAATGCGGTAGACGGCAAAAAATTGCTGGTAATGTATAACGGCGATGCAATTCTGCCGGAGGGCATGGAACCTATCGTTGTTGACGATAACGGGCATTGGCTGGCAGTGCGTACTGATGATTTGAGCTACGCCATGTTGTTCCGCCCTGAAATCAAGCCTGGCATGATAGAAGATATGTTGATGGAAGATAATCGTCCTTTGCCAGACAATATCGGTGATATTTTGGCTGAAGCGCGTGAACATTGGCCAGTTAATCAGCAGATCGCTGCTGATATTTGTTTAGCGCTAGTGACTGCCTTGGATTTAATGACTGAACGTCATAAAATGCCCGTATTTAATTTGAATGTAGTGAAGTAAATATGATTGCGATAGAACGTGATTTGCTTAAGCATTTTCGTGCGCTAGATCCGGTACAGCAGCAAAGCGCGCTGGATTATTTGTCCTTTTTGGCCAGCCGCCCGTCGCAGCTTGCCGCTGTGGATTTACCGCAACCCGTGGACATTGAACGCCCTGCCGAAGAGTCGGTGGTGAAGGCAATTAAACGTCTGCGCGCTACATATCCCATGCTAGAGCCGAACAAATTGCTCAACGACACCTCCAACCAGATGACGCGCCATATGATACACAGCGTGCCTGCAGTGGAAGTGGTCGATGAGCTGGAGCGTGTGTTTCGCCAACATTATGAAACTTATATAGCGAAATTTAATACATGTTCATAGCGGGTGATTTTTTTGACGCATTAGCAGACGAAACTCGTCGTCGTATGCTGGCGTTAATTACTCGCGAAGGCGAGTTGTGTGTGTGTGAGTTGCATTATGCTCTGGATGTGCTACAACCCAAGGTATCACGCCATTTGGCAATTCTGCGAGATGCAGGGTTGCTGAGCATGCGGCGTGAAGGAACGTGGATATTTTATCGTATCAATTCAGCTTTGCCCGCCTGGGCGCTGACTATCCTCGATACGATGAATCCTGTTTGGCAGTCCATGCCGAATTGCCAACAAGATTACCAGCGCCTGATGGTGATGATAAATCGCCCTGTAAGCTGTTGTGGTTGATGGATGCTGCATATAGATAGCTGACACGTATGCTATTTGCTTCCATCGCGATATTTTTGGTCACTTTGGTATTGGTGATCAAGCAACCTGGTGGTTTGGGTATTGGTACAGCGGCATGGTTGGGTGCTGGTGCTGCTTTGCTTGTGGGTGTGGTTTCCGTTCAAGATATACCTGTAGTGTGGGCTATCGTTTGGGATGCGACATTCACACTTATCTCGTTGATTTTAATTTCCTTGATCCTCGATGCGGCAGGCTTTTTTGAATGGTCGGCATTGCATATGGCCCAGCTAGCTAGGGGGCATGGTCTACGGCTGTTTCTGTTTAGTATTTTACTCACTGCGCTCATGGCCGCATTATTTGCCAACGATGGGGCAGTCCTCATTTTAACGCCAGTCGTGATAGAAATGTTGCGTGTGTTGCGTTTGACGCCCGTTGCGATGATGGCGTTTGTGGTCGCTACTGGCTTTGTTGCTGATAGTGCAAGTTTACCTTTTAAAATATCCAATCTCGTCAACATCATTGCAGCAAACTATGCGGGTATTGGCTTTAATGATTATGCCTCGGTAATGATGGCGGTGAATTTAGTCGCGGCTTTAGCCTCTATGCTAGTGTTGTGGTGGTATTTCAGACGGGATATTCCCCGATATTACGATATGCAGGATCTGCCTGTGCCAGCAAGTGTGATTCGTGATGTACTGGTATTTCGAGCGGGCTGGTGGGTTTTAGGAGCCGTGCTAATCACTTATTTCTTGTCGCAACGCTGGCAAATTCCTACTTCTTTGATTACTGCCACAGGAGCGCTGATATTGCTGTTGTTGGCTGCACGTAAGCATTTCAGTTCACTGCAAGGACGCGCAGTGATACCCGTGTGGACATTGTTACGTGAAGCACCTTGGCAAGTCGTTATTTTTTCCCTGGGTATGTATTTGGTCGTTTATGGCTTGCGCAATCAAGGACTGACCGAACAGTTAGGCGGTATGTTCGTAGTATTAAGTCATTATGGGCTTACTGCAACTGCTGTAGGTACAGGATTTATCATGGCTATATTAGCCGCAGCCATGAATAATCTGCCCGCAGTGTTGGCGGGAAGTTTGGCCATAGCGCAGGCAGATGTTAGCCCGGCGTTACGTGAAGCGATGGTTTATGCCAATATCATAGGCTGTGATTTAGGGCCGAAAATGACGCCTATAGGCAGTCTGGCAACCTTGTTGTGGTTGCATGTGCTAGCGCAGCGTGGCATGACGATAAGCTGGGGGCAATATTTTCGTATTGGTGTAATATTGACTGTGCCTGTGCTGCTCGTGGTGTTGTTGAGTTTGTCTTGGGTGTTAACTAATCTTCGATATTAGCGATTGGTGGAATAATGCAGCGGTAAGATTCCATATGTAACTGTTCTGCGGTTCGAAGATGACTATGAATTATTTTCCTAATGAGGAGGGTAGCAAATGAAGCGTTTATTAGTGGCATCAGGTTTGGTGTTAGGTACTACAGTTGCAGTTGCGGCTGGCTTTACGGTAAGCAGTCCTGACCTTGCCCCCAATCAGAAAATTGGTCAGAAATTCGTCTTTAACAGCTTTGGTTGCACTGGTGAGAATGTTTCACCTGCATTGAACTGGAAAAATACCCCAGCAGGTACAAAAAGTTTTGCCGTAACAGTGCATGATCCAGATGCGCCAACGGGCGGCGCAGGTTTCTGGCATTGGGTGGTGATTAATTTGCCGGCGACCATGACAGGGTTAGCGCAAGGCGATGGGGTGGTAGACAGTAAAAATCTGCCACAAGGCGCGACACAAATTCATAATGATTATGGCTTGGCCGGTTGGGGTGGGCCATGCCCGCCTGTAGGTAACAAGCCACATCGTTATAATTTTACCGTCTATGCGCTAAAGGTCGATAAATTGGTGATTCCAGCGGATGCGAGTACTGCGGTAGTGGGTTTCATGATTAACCAAAATGCATTGGGGAAGGCAACGTTAACTGCAAGATATGGGCGTTAAATTTTGAGGCAGAGGGATGTTAATGAATATCCCTCTATTGGTCTTAGAAATATCTGATTAGTGTGGACTGAATAAAGCTGTCTTCTTTGACTACATAAAGCGGGTTTGTGTTGCTAATGCGGTGATAGCCCTGCCCTAAGAATCGTATGCTCCATTTATCATTCAGGCGGCGGTTGATTTCTACTCGCGTGGTGCGCGATGCATTGCCTACATCGGTCATGATGCCGACTTTCATGTCAGTAGAATGTTCGTCATTGAGTGCTAATCTACAGCCGACAAATACGTCATTATCTAATACAGGGGCGGAATCGCTACCAATACGGCTGTCATAATTGTATTCCAGATAATTGGTTAAATCTATTTGGCTATTGAAGATGCCGTTAAAAGTGTACTCCACTCCGGTGACATAAGCGTAATAACGTTGGAAATTGCTGTTGCGTTCTATGGCTTCGAGTTTCAATATCCAGTCACCCAGCAAGTAATTAACATCTAAGCCTGCCTGGCTAATTAAGTCGTAATTAACTTGTAGACCTAATGGATTTTCAGTCGTGATTAACGAGTCGAGTTGGGTGATGCGTGGGTCGCGGCTAGTGCCACGGAAATATGAAACGCCAATATCAAGCTTGTCAAAGCGTTTTGACCAGCGTGCTGCAAAGTCCAGATGGTTTTGCTTCGTACTGGCTTCGAATACTACCGGTGCGCGAACAAGGGATGTAGGAGTGCGTAAACGGCCTTCAGGGCCAGAAAATGTACGTTCTCTAAAGTAAGGTAGCACGAAAAAATCCACGACACCCCAATCAGTGTCTGTGGTCGTGCGTATCATGGGTTGCCCCAGTTTTTGTTCCATTTTAGGGTCTTCAATCTCATCAGTTTGATTGACGATGTCGATTAAATGGTGTGATTCAGCGACGCCCCAAAATACCTTGTCGATGCCGATGCGTAAATTCCAGGGTGTATTTTTATCGCCATGGCTAGAACGCCATACCATTTCACGGATATCAAAATGAGTGCGATAGTCGTCCCGATCATCCCAGCGGTAAAACGGTTTGAATGAGAACGTATTTCTTTTGCCATCCCATTCATTAAAATAACTGGGTTGGATCGCAATGGACGGTTCGTCCTGATGTGCCAAACCTGTGTCGGCAATTTGTTGTTTTTGGAAGGAGTTGGTGTCGAGTTCATATTGCTGCATCGTTGCTGATTTATTGAGAAAATGACGCATTTCAAAATCAATTTCCGTCGTCCATTCACCAGCTTGGGATGGTAGTGCGAAAGTGGAGAATAAAAGCGTGCTGATGTGAACTGTTTTTTTAATAATCATGGTGTTGTCTTTATTTATTAGTATTACTAAACATTCTGATTAGTTTAATACGTGGAATTTTGTAAGCGTAAAACTGTACATAATGTTCTGTATTTTGTCAACAAAATGACAGATTAAATCTTGGTTAATTGATTTTTATTTTTAATCGCCACAGTGAGGTGATTTCCGCTGATCTGGCTTGATAGAGTGGGTCAGTTGGATCGTTGGCTTTAGGGTGATGTGGTTTAGTGTCGATACGATCTAATACTTGCAATCCTGCTTGGTCTATCCACTCTAGCAATGTTTCACGGCTGCGTAATCCCAGATGTTCTGCAAGGTCGGAAAGGATCAGCCAGGCTTCGCCATCTGCGGTCAGATGTGTATTTAATCCAGTGAGAAAGTTGCGTAACATTTGGCTTTCAAAATCATAAATAGCGTGTTCTATCGGCGTGTTAGGTCGAGCGGGCAACCAGGGTGGATTGCACACGATGAGCGGTGCACGACCTGCTGGGAATAAATCGGCGGAGATAATCTCCACTTGCGTATTTAGTCCCAGTTGGTTGATATTGTCTTGTGCACACTTTATTGCGCGCGGATCTTGTTCCGTGGCGATGATGTGTTCTACGCCACGGCGTGCGAGAACTGCAGCGAGCACGCCAGTACCCGTGCCGATGTCAAAAGCGAGGGTTGTGTTGGATAAAGGGGCGCTTGCTACCAGATGGATATATTCGCCGCGTATCGGTGAGAATACGCCGTAGTGCGGGTAAATACGGCCGTTTATTTCAGGAATTTCTACGCCTTTTTTACGCCATTCATATGCGCTGATGACACTGAGTAATTCCCGTAATGAGGTCACAAATGCAGGGTGATGTTCACCCAGCACTTGCGTATAGGCGGCTTTAACATCAGGTGCACGGCGTAAGGGGATGCGGTAGTCGGCTTCCAGTTCGATGAGCACCATGCCCAGAACGCGGGCGCGCAATGATTGAGATTGGCGATTCAGGTGGAAAGCTTGCGCAGGCGATTCAGCTTTTTTTGCGGGCTTTTTGCGTGGGCGGTCTATGCGTCGTGCTAACGCTTGTAATAATAATCGGGCATTATTGAAGTCGCCACGGTAAAGCAGACCATTGCCTTCACAAGCAAGGCGGTGGGCAGTGTCGGCATCGAGTGTATCGTCAACAATAACGACGCGTTTAGGCGGTGGTGTGCCATTTTCGGCGTGCCATGGTGCGCTGTGTTCGATGTCGGCTTCTAGCCAGTTTAAGGTATTGGTCATGATGTTTACGAGGCTATGTGGGCAAAGGTCATTTGCGCGCTGGGTTTGTCGATATGAATATGCACTTCGCAGTAATCATGCGTGGTGCTGGGTTCGTCATTGCAATTACAGCCTGCGGTAATTTCGTCGAAGAAAATGCCAATATGGGCTGTTAATTTGTCTGTTTGGTCGCTTATGCTGATGACGCGTAGCTGTTGCGGATAAAGTTGACCGCCTTGTGTGCCAGCGTGACTATGCTGAAGGATGTTGGGGAGGTATGCCGATAGCACGTCGGGTAACGTGCTAACGGCAGGTATGCAAGTGAGTTTGATTACGCCATCCAAGTCTGTAAACGGCTCAAAGCAGATTTGAGATTGTCCATAGACGTAGCGAAAGACAAGCGGATATAGCCTTCGCTACCAAATGCCGATCCAGGTACAACCGCTACACCGGCTTTTTCCAGCAGATATTCGCTCAGCGCAATATCTGTGGTCGCGCTGATTTTACCTGCGGCGTGGAGACGAGCGATGGCTTTGCTGGCGTCGGGGAAAGCGTAAAAAGCGCCGCCTGCGTAGATGCATTCCATGCCGTCTATTTTATTCAACTCCGCCACTACAAATTGATGACGCTCACGGAACGCCGCTATCATCGGCACGATGCAGTTCTGGTCGCCATTCAATGCCGCTTCCGCCGCAACTTGCGAGATGGAAGTTGGATTGGAGGTGGATTGAGATTGCACATTTTCCATCGCGGTAATAAGCTTTTCTGGGCCAGCACAGTAACCTATGCGCCAGCCTGTCATGGCGTAAGCCTTGGATACGCCATTGAGCACCATGGTACGGTCATACAAATCAGGGCAGGCATTCAGAATGTTATCGAATTTGCTGTCTTGCAGGCGTATATGCTCGTACATATCATCGGTAGCGATGATGATGTTAGGGTAATCACGCAGTACCGCGCCTAATGCAGTGAGTTCTTCCAGGCTGTAAACCGCGCCGCTGGGATTGCTCGGGCTGTTTATGACGACTAATTTGGTGCGCGGGGTAATCGCCGCCAGTAATTGCGCGGGCGTGATTTTGAAGCCTTGGGAAATACCGGCTTCGATAATAACTGGCACACCGCCCGCCAAAATAACGATATCAGGATATGAAACCCAGTAAGGCGCAGGGATAATCACTTCGTCGCCTGGGTTAATCAGGGCTTGCGCGAGGTTGAAAAAGCTTTGTTTGCCGCCGCACGACACTAATACCTGTTTAGCAGTGTAATCTAAACCGTTATCGCGTTTGAATTTGGCGATGACTGCCTGTTTTAATGAGGGTGTACCGCCGACGGCGGTGTATTTGGTGAAGCCATTGTTAATCGCTGTAATTGCGGCATCTTTAATGTGTTGCGGCGTATCAAAATCAGGCTCGCCTGCACCTAGACCGATAATGTCGTTGCCCTCTGCTTTTAATTTAGCTGCGCGTGCGGTGACGGCAAGGGTGGGGGAGGGTTTGATGGCCTGAACGCGATTTGAGAGTTCCAACTTAAACATCCTTGAATGAGGCTAAGGCGATAACGCCAGCGTGGTAAGATTAACAGATTAAAAACAGTGAGATTTTACCCGTGATTGCTACATTTCCCAATAGTCCATTTCGATTGCATCAGCCTTTTTTACCTGATGGCGATCAACCGCAGGCAATTGCCAAGCTGGTGGAGGGGATAAATGATGGTTTAGCGTTCCAGACTTTACTGGGTGTTACGGGCTCAGGCAAGACTTATACCATGGCGCATGTGATTGCGCAGTTGGGTCGCCCTGCCATGATCATGGCGCCAAATAAAACCTTGGCGGCGCAACTTTATGCTGAAATGCGCGAGTTTTTTCCTGAAAATTCAGTTGAATATTTTGTTTCCTACTACGATTATTATCAGCCTGAAGCCTATGTGACTGCGCGGGATTTGTTCATCGAGAAAGACTCCAGTATTAACGAACACATCGAGCAGATGCGTTTGTCAGCCACCAAAGCCTTGTTGGAGCGCAAAGACAGCATCATCGTGGCGACAGTTTCTGCGATTTACGGTATTGGTGACCCGAGTGATTACCATCAGATGATCTTGCATTTGCATCAGGGCGAGAAATTGTCGCAGCGTGAGGCGATACAGCGACTGATAGCCATGCAATACGACAGGAACGAATTTGAATTCAAGCGCGGCGTGTTTCGCGTGCGCGGTGATGTGCTGGATATTTTCCCTGCTGAGAATGCGGAACACGCGGTTCGGGTCAGCTTGTTTGATGATGAGGTCGAAAGCATACGATTGTTTGACCCACTGACGGGACATTTACTGCAAAAACTACCCCGCTGTACGATATATCCATCCAGTCATTATGTCACTCCGCGCAGCACGACGTTACGGGCGATAGAAGCGATTAAAATCGAATTGCGCGAGCGGCTGGAAGAATACTACCGTGACAACAAGCTGGTTGAAGCGCAAAGACTGGAACAGCGTACGCGCTTCGATCTGGAAATGATGAACGAAATGGGTTTCTGTAAGGGTATTGAAAACTACTCTCGGCATTTGTCAGGTCGTAAGCCTGGCGAGCCGCCACCGACTTTAATCGATTATTTGCCTGCGCATGCGTTGATGATAATTGACGAATCGCACGTCACCATTCCCCAAATTGGCGGGATGTATAAGGGTGACAGAGCGCGCAAGGAAAATTTGGTGAACTATGGTTTTCGTTTGCCATCGGCGATGGATAATCGCCCGCTGCGGTTCGACGAGTTTGAACGCATTATGCGCCAAACTGTGTTCGTTTCTGCCACGCCTGCCGAATATGAGCGGGAGCATCAGGGGCAAGTGGTCGAGCAGGTTGTGCGTCCGACTGGACTGGTGGATCCTGAAATCGAAGTGCGTCCTGTGGCGACGCAAGTTGACGATGTGCTGTCAGAGATTACCAAGCGTACGGCCATCAATGAGCGTGTGCTGGTGACGACGCTGACTAAACGTATGTCCGAGGATTTGACTGATTATTTGTCGGAGCATGGCGTGAAGGTGCGCTACCTGCATTCGGATGTAGATACGGTGGAGCGCGTCGAAATTATTCGCGATTTACGGCTAGGTGTGTTTGACGTGCTGGTCGGGATTAACTTGCTGCGTGAGGGTCTGGATATCCCCGAAGTGTCGCTGGTGGCGATTCTGGACGCGGATAAGGAAGGCTTTTTGCGTTCTGAGCGTTCGCTGATACAGACCATAGGACGCGCCGCTAGGCATATTAACGGACGCGCGATTTTGTACGCTGATCGCATTACCAACTCCATGCGCAAGGCAATGGATGAAACCGAGCGTCGCCGTATTAAACAAACGGCATACAACCTCGAACACGGGATTACGCCGCGTGGCGTGGTCAGGGGCATTAAAGATATCATCGAAGGCGCATACGATATGGAAAGTGCCCAGGCGAACCACAAAGTTGCGCAAAAGATGGCGAGCTATCATGCCAAAGATGAAAAAACCCTGACGCGGGAATTGAAGCAGGTGGAGAAAGACATGCTCACTGCTGCGAAAAATCTGGAATTTGAACGTGCGGGGGAATTGCGTGATGAGCTGAAACGTTTGAAGTCGGTACTGTTTGGTACAGCTGGGCACGACGAGATTTAAGCTGTGCGGCTAGTCATTTTAGTTTTTGTTGCAGGTGTTTTGTGCTTACAGCAGCAATCGGCATTGCCAGATCTAACTTGGGCATGGGGTTTGCCGTTACTGCTTTCAGCTTGGGGGTTGCCACGGGTGGGACGTTGGTCATGGTTGCGGCGTGGTTTGTTGTTGGGTTTTTGGCTGAGTCTGGGGTTTTTCTACGCCGCATTTTGGGCGCAACAGCGTTTGGCTGAGCAATTGCCGAAAGTATGGGAAGGCGTGGATGTCAGCGTCGTTGGTGTAGTGGCGAGCTTGCCTGTGGTAGGGGAGCGCGGTCAGCGGTTTGAATTCGATATAGAAAAGGTGCCGACTTCGGGCGCTGTTGTGCCGCCTCATGTTCAATTATCTACTTATACTCGTGATTTTACCGGGCAGGCTTTGCCCGATGCGATTACTGTACACGCGGGTCAACGCTGGCAATTAACGGCGCGGCTACGCCGTCCACATGCGAATCAAAATCCGCATGTGATGGATATGGAAGCGGTGTGGTTCTCGCGTGACATCCGTGCGCTAGGTGCAGTGCGTGAACGTAGCCCGCATTTGCTGCTGAATGAGCAAGTTTGGCAGTTTCCCTATGTCATTGACATTTTGCGAGAGCGTATTGCGATGCGGTTTGATGCTGTGCTGGTGCAACAGCCTTATGTCGGCGTGCTCAAGGCTTTGGCGATAGGCGATCAATCTGCCATTCCCGTGGCGCAGTGGCAGCTGTACCAGCGTACAGGTATTACGCATTTAATCTCGATTTCGGGTTTGCACGTGACTATGCTGGCGGGGGCGATGTTTGCTTTGTTTTACGCGGGCTGGCGGCGCAGTATGTGGTTGACATTGCGGCTGCCTGCACGTCGTGCGGCGGTGCTGGCGGGCGTGGTGACGGCAACTGGGTATGTATTGCTGGCAGGTTGGGGTGTGCCTGCGCAACGGACGTTATATATGTTGTGGGTGGTGGCATTACTGTTGTGGTCGGGGCGGACTTTAGCACCAACGCGGATACTGGCGTGGGCGTTGCTGGTGGTGGTGTTGCTTGACCCTTGGGCGGTGCTGGCAGCGGGATTCTGGTTGTCATTTGGTGCGGTGGGGGTATTGTTGTTTGCCACCGGGGCGCGAGTCGGTGACGCGCAGTTGCATTGGTTACAAGCCTGGTGGCAGTCGCAATGGGCAGTGACGTTGGCGTTAGCACCTGTGCTGTTACTGCTGTTCGGGCAGGTTTCTACCATATCTCCGCTGGCGAATGCACTGGCGATACCGATGGTGAGTTTTCTGGTCACGCCACTGGCGTTACTGGGTAGTCTGCCGCATATGGATTGGGCGTTACATAGCGCGCATGCGTTGATGGCAGCATGCGCATGGTGGTTGCAGCAGCTCGCCGCTTTCCCCTTGTGGACTCAAGCACAGCCAGCACTATGGCAGGTGTTGCTGGCATTGGCGGGTGCATTATGGTTATTGCTGCCGCGTGGCTTTCCTGCGCGTTGGTTGGGGGTGGTGTGGATGTTGCCTGCGTTGCTGGTGAGTCCGTCCCAACCTCAGCATGGTGAGCTGTGGGTTGATGTAATAGATGTAGGGCAGGGCTTATCAGTACTGGTGCGTACGGTACATCATGCATTGTTATTTGATGCCGGGCCACAATATAACAGTACGGCTGATACAGGCAATCGTATTCTTGCACCGTATTTGCGCAGTGAGGGGGTGATGCAACTTGATGAAATGATATTGTCTCATGATGATAATGATCATACCGGCGGAGCGGTGTCACTGTTGCAAAGTATACCTGTTGCCCATATCTACACTTCATTACCGACTACACATGTGATTTTTACGGGTGTCACTGCGCGTTTGAGCCATTGCCAGCCTGGACAGTCCTGGCAATGGGATGGTGTGGCATTTCAGGTGTTGTATCCAGATGCAGCGAGCTATTCTGAGTTGGATCGTAAAGACAATCATCGTAGTTGTGTGCTAAAAATCAGCAGCGCGGGCGGTAGTGTATTATTAACGGCTGATATAGAGACTGAAGATGAACGCTATCTGTTGGCGAATGCGTCGGGTGATTTGGCGGCGACGTTGCTGATTGCGCCGCACCACGGTAGTCGTACATCATCGACAGCAGAGTTCGTCGCCGCAGTTGCGCCCAGGTTGACGGTATTTACAGTGGGGTATCAGAATCGTTTCGGGCATCCGCGTGGCGATGTGATGGCGCGTTATGCGCAAGTTGGCAGCGTGCTGGCGCGTTCGGACAGGGATGGTTTGGTTGCAGTTAAGTTTGCACCTGATCAGGCCATGCAAGTGCAATATTGGCGACAACAGCAACAGCATTATTGGTGGAATGATGGTTACAACAAATAATACATCGCAAGATGAGGATACAGATGCGGCGATTGCACGCTTAGTGCTTGGCATGACAGCGACTGATGCTGAGCTGGTACAGCAGGTTGCATTATGGTCACGTAGTCTGCCTGATACAGCGTTCATTGCTGGATATAGTCGTTGGCAGCATGCATTAGGTACGGCATTGCAAGTGGTCGATTTGCATTTGGATGCATACAGCGTTGCTGCAGCGTTGCTGCTTGAGCTGGTGTTGGATGAGCATACGCCTGTGCCTGTTGAAGTGGTCAAGTTGGCGCAAGGTGTTGCCAAGATGGACAGTGTCGCGCAGTTGATTACTGGACAGGCTGAAGGGCGTAATCAGGTAGAGAATCTGCGTCAAATGCTGCTGGCTATGGTTGAAGATGTGCGTGTGGTGCTGATTAAGCTGGCCGAACGCGCGCATGCGTTGCGACTGGTGACGCCCAGTGAGGATGAAGATGCGCGTTGGCAAGTCGCTCAGGAAGTGCGTGAATTATTTGCGCCGCTGGCGAATCGTTTGGGTGTCTGGCAAATAAAATGGGAAATGGAAGATCTTTCCTATCGAATTTTGGAGCCCGAACATTACAAGCAAATTGCGCGTTTATTGGATGAAAAGCGCCTGGACAGAGAGCGTTATATTGCAGATGTGTTGACCATGCTGCGTCAGGAATTAGCGGCAGTTGGCATTGCGGCTGACGTCACGGGGCGACCTAAACATATTGTAAGCATCATTAATAAAATGAAGCGCAAGCATTTGGCGTTCGAGCAATTATATGACATTCGTGCGGTACGAATTTTAGTTCCTGAGCTGAAGGATTGTTACACCGCGCTGGGCTTGGTACATCATTTGTGGCAGCCTATATCGGGTGAATTTGATGATTATATTGCGCATCCAAAAACGAATAATTACCGCTCTTTGCATACAGGCGTAATAGGCCCTGAAAACAAGGCGCTGGAAGTGCAGATACGGACATTTGATATGCATAACCATGCGGAATTGGGTGTGGCGGCGCATTGGCGTTATAAAGAGGGCGCGACTAAGGCATCGGGGGGTGAGGATAAAATCAGCTGGCTACGGCAGATACTGCAGTGGAAAGATGACTTGGCGGATGGTCAGGCGTTAGCGGATTTATTTAAGAACGAGTTATTCCAGGACCGGATATATGTATTGACGCCGCAGGGGCGGGTAGTGGACTTGCCTGCAGGCGCTAGTCCAGTGGATTTTGCTTATCACTTACATACTGATTTGGGACATCGTTGTCGGGGTGCCAAGGTTGATGGTGTAATCGTGACATTAAATACGCCATTAAAAAATGGGCAGCGTGTTGAGATTTTAACCGCCAAGCAAGGTACGCCCAGCCGAGATTGGCTGAACCCAACTTTGGGATATTTGGTCACACCCCGCGCAAGAGCCAAAGTCAGGCATTGGTTTCGTTATCAATATTTCACTGAAAATATTGCGCAAGGTCGAGAGATTCTGGATCGCGAGTTGCGTCGTTTGGGGTTGATTGATACCAATATTGATAAAATCGCGCAAAAACTGAATGAGCCTAAAGGTGATGAGTTTTTTGCAGCGATAGGCCGTGGCGATGTGAGCGTTAAGCAGTTAAGTGATGCGGTTATTTCACTGCGTACACCTGTGCCCGCAGCTGCTCCAGTTAAGCGTGGTTTGCCAAATGCATCAAAGCACAAGCCTGATGAGGTGTTAATAGAGGGTGTTGGCGGTTTACCGATGACCTTGGCGCGTTGTTGCCAGCCTGCACCACCGGCAGCCATTGTGGGATATATGACTCAAGGTCGTGGTGTGACGGTGCATAGGGCGGACTGCAGTAATGTATTGCGAGTCCAGGGTGAGCGCAAAGCGCGGTTGCTGGCAGCGAGCTGGGCGGGTGATGTTGAGCAGTTTAGCTGTGATATTTTAGTAGTCGCTTATGATCGGCATGGTTTGTTGCGTGATATATCCGATATCTTTACCAAAGCGCAGATGGCGGTGACTCGGGTGAATACTGAAACCCAAGGCGAGATGGCGACTATGGCATTTCGTGTATTGGTGAGCCAGCCTCAACAAATTCAACGAGCGTTGGGGAAAATTGCAGCGCTTGCTAATGTAGTCAGCGCGATAGAGAGGGAATAGAAAATGCAGAATAGTCAGGAAATTGAATTTGAGTTACAGGGTGAGTTTGTTGAGTTAAACCAATTGCTCAAATTAGTTGGGGTAGTTGATAGTGGGGGAGCTGGTAAACATCTGGTGTCCGAGGGCGTAGTGCAAGTCGATGGTCAGCAAGAACTGCGTAAAACTTGCAAAATTCGTGCTGGTCAAATTGTTACCTTGGGGGATGTGCATATCAAGGTGGTTAAATCTTGATTGGCCTATGTGCATATATTTGTTTTAAACATGTTCCTGTGCTGTGCAGTAGGCCTTAATTCATCGAAGATCATTAAATATGGAAGTGGTTTGTTTGTTGTTTTAATGCAACGCAATAATTGCTGAAAAATGGATATTGGGCGTTTTAAACAAATAATGAAATTTATTTAAAAATAAATTTCATTATTAATCAGTTATTTAATGTTAAGTCATAAAAATATTTAATTTTTTATGAAAAAAATCCTAAAGTTTTGTAAATTGCTGCCGATAACAGAAATGAGATGAAAATTTTCTTATATTAATTTCATTGTTCAGTAGTTTTCGTCTTACTTTCTGAAGTTTATTTTAAGTTGTTTCCTATAATAAATTCAGAGAATTCAATGTGATATATTTTGACAGGGCCTTTTTTAGGTTTTGTTTAGTTGCGCCTGTAAGACATTTCCCTGCTATTCAAGTCCTCACTTCATTACTTAAAAAACAGCGTAAGCCTGCTTTTCGTTTTGTTCTTATCGTTCCAATATACAGTCACTAACAGGGGAAACAGTAGTTTCCATACGAAGATTAGCGATGTAACAGAGGGGAATTAAAATGAATATAGACGATATGCTGGCTGAAATCCGTGATGCTAATTTGAACTATTTAATGTTGGCACAGCAGTTAATTCGTGCCGATAAGGCCGCTGCAATTTTTCGTTTGGGTATTGATATTCAAATCGCAGATATATTGGAAAGCTTGAGTAATGCGCAAGTACTCAAGCTTGCAAGTAATAATATGATGCTTACTCGTTTTCGCTTTGACGATAGCGCTATTTTGGGTATGCTTACAAATTATACGAAAGATCGTGCTTTAGGACATTCTCATGCAGCGATATTAATGGCTGGTCAATCAGTTGAGGAACTCGTTTAAGCGCGTTGGGGTAGTTACTGCGGAGGTGTTTGTATCATGACTAAAAAAAGTGTCCTTAATGAGGCACAGGACATACATCTAGCAACAGAACTTATTAAACTGGGCGCGCGTTGTCAGTTGCTTGAGTCAGAAACATCGCTATCACGTGAGCGTTTGTTAACACTGTATAAAGAAGTTAAAGGGGTATCTCCACCCAAGGGCATGTTGCCATTCTCTACGGATTGGTTTTTGACATGGCAACCCAATATTCACTCGTCTATATTTCTAAATATCTATCGTTATTTAGTTCAGCACGCTGAGATGGATGGTGTTCGCGCCATTATGAAAGCGTATCAGTTGTACCTTGAGCAGATTGAAGTGAAGCCTGATGAGGAAGCCGTATTGTCCTTGATGCGGGCTTGGACATTGGTTCGGTTTATTGATAATAAAATGCTTGCGTCTACAGCGTGCTCACAATGTGGCGGAAATTTTGTGATTGATAAGTATGATTTGAATCAGCATTACGTGTGTGGATTATGCCATTTGCCGTCGCGTGCAGGAAAAACCAATAAGAAGGCTCATGTGGCTGATATAGTTTCCCAATAAATAAACACATTGACCAACTCACCTGCCTTGCGCTCATTATTGCGCTTGCCAGCAGTTAAAGCACTGATCGTTCAGATAGTTACTGCTGGTTTAATCGTCCTGGTATTCCAGTTTTGGAGTCGCTGGTTTCAAATCCCATTTTTATCTATTGGCTGGATTGCTTTGTCACAAGCGTTCATTGCTGCGCTATTGTCGAAAAAAATAGGTCTGGCTACTTGGTGGTGGGGAATTCAGTTTGCGATGCCATTTGCATTGCTTGCTGCGTTGAGTTGGCAGCTGCCTGCCGGCATTTATCTGGGGGCTTTTTTATTCTTTGTGGTGTTTTATGGGCATACTTTTCGTACTCAAGTGCCCTATTATCCATCGAGTAAGTCTACGTGGCGCGGTGTGGAAAGTGTGTTGCCCAAGGAGCGCCCTTTGTATATTATTGATGTGGGCAGTGGTTTGGGTGGTTTGGTGCTGTATCTGGCTCAACGATATCCTGCTCATCAGGTTGTAGGGGTGGAGTTGTCCTGGCTACCTTGGTTGTTTAGTTGGTTGCGTGGTCGTCTAGCTAACAGTAGCGCTCAATTCCTGCATGTTGATTACATGGGGCTGGATTTCACCCAGTTTGATGTGGTGTTTGCCTATTTGTCGCCTGTGGCGATGCCGTCCTTGTGGCATAAGGCGCGAGCTGAAATGCGGCCAGGTACTATTTTATTGAGTAATGAGTTTGTGGTGCCAGAGCACCCTGCAGATTTAATAATTCAAACAGAACAGATGCGCACGCCACTTTATGCGTGGTATATTTGACGACATTTTAATGTGTGCGTTTATTCATAGGATTGAAGTTGGGCGTTATTTCGTTTAGTTCGCCTTAATAATAATGAAGTTGGATGGTTTTCCCAAAGTGGGAGGGAGCAACAAATGTTAGTGATCGTTGGCTATGTGGTTGTTCTCGGTTCGGTTTTTGGTGGTTTTGCTTTGGCTGGTGGTCATTTAGCGGCATTGTTTCAGCCATTGGAGTTGCTGATGATTGGCGGTGGTGCAGGAGGAGCTTTCTTTGTCGGTAACAATGCCAAAGCGGTCAAAGCAACGTTAAAATCCTTGCCTGAAATTTTTAAAGGTTCTCGTTATAACAAAGCGCTATACATGGATTTACTCGCGTTATTGTTTGAGATATTGAGTAAGGTGCGAAAAGAGGGTTTGATGTCGATAGAGGGTGATATTGAAACTCCCGATGCCAGCCCGTTGTTCAGTAAATATCCTTCCATTGTTAATGACCACCATCTTATGGAGTTTATGACTGACTATCTGCGTTTAATGGTTTCAGGAAATATGGACGCATTGCAGATAGAAAACTTGATGGACAACGAATTGGAAACTCACCATCATGAAGGTTCCGTGGGTGCGCACTGCATCGCTAAACTAGGTGATGGTTTGCCCGCTTTTGGTATCGTTGCGGCGGTAATGGGGGTTGTTCACACCATGGAATCAGTAGGTGCGCCGCCCGCAGAACTGGGTATGTTGATTGCACATGCGCTGGTTGGGACGTTCTTGGGTATTTTGTTGGCTTATGGATTCGTTGGTCCACTTTCGGGTTTGCTTGAGCAGAAATTGGATGAATCAAGCAAGACCTTTCAATGTGCAAAAATTACGCTGTTAGCGAGTTTGAATGGTTATGCACCTGCATTGGCCGTCGAATTTGGACGCAAAGTGCTGTATTCAACAGAGCGCCCGACGTTCCTTGAACTCGAAGAGCATGTTAAACAAGCTAAGTCTAAATAAGCGGGGTTAATATGGCTGAAGTACGCCCCATCATTATAAAGCGAATCAAAAAAGTTGCTGGTGGTCATCACGGAGGTGCATGGAAAATCGCGTATGCTGACTTCGTGACAGCAATGATGGCTTTTTTCCTGTTGATGTGGTTGTTAGGATCAACAGCAAAAGGTGACTTGAAAGGAATTTCAGATTATTTTTCTACTCCGTTAAAAGTTGCGATGGCGGGTGGTTCAGGTAGTGGAGACAGTTCGAGTGTTATTCAGGGTGGTGGTAAAGACTTGACGCGCAAAGAGGGTCAAGTAAACAAAGCTACAGATCCAGTTCAGAAAAAAACTTATGACCTAAAAGCGGCGCAGGCAGATTTGGCCAAGTTAGAGGCCGTGCGTTTAAAAGCGCTGAAATCGCGGATTGAAGCTTCAATTGATGCAAATCCTATGCTTAAGCAATTTAAGAAGCAATTGTTGCTGGATATTACGTCTGAGGGTTTACGTATTCAAATTGTGGATGAAAAAAATCGTCCCATGTTCGCATCAGCCAAAGCCGAGCTGCAGCCTTATACAAAAGAGATATTGCATGAAATCGGCAAAACTTTAAATGAAGTGCCAAATAAAATTACGCTGTCAGGTCATACCGATGCCACGCCTTATGCAAACGGTGGCACGTCTTATAGTAACTGGGAGTTGTCGACGGATAGAGCCAACGCTTCGCGTCGCGAATTAATTGCTGGTGGGATGGATGACAGCAAAATGTTACGTGTAGTGGGTTTAGGTTCGGCTATTCCCTTTGATAAACAAGATCCTATGAACCCGATTAATCGGCGTATCAGTATTATTGTAATGAATAAAAAAACGGAAGATGCTGTTATTAAAGATGGTAGCGTGCTAAATGCCAAGGATGGCGCAGAAGTCAAATCCGGGCTGGATAATGCCCAGCCAGCGTCGGCTCATTAACTTCTTCAGATGGTGAGAGCAATTCACTAGTACATACCGCTTATTGTTCGGATTTTGTGTTGGGCACATACTATCGGGATAATTTAATGAGCGACGGGAGATAAACGATGTTATTTGAAAGTTTTGGTCAGGCGCAATCTGTTTTGTTGTGGGTAACTTTTGGCTTGGCAGTAGTGTTAGGTTTGGTGGCGAATAAAACCAATTTTTGTACCATGGGTGCAGTGTCTGATTGGGTTAACATGGGTGATCTAGGACGGATGCGTGCATGGTTATTGGCCATTGCCGTTGCCATGTTAGGCGTGTCAGTTTTAGAGTATTTAGGTCTGGCGAATTTAGATGCCTCGTTCCCGCCATATCGTGGCGCACAGTTAATTTGGGCGGAGAATATTTTTGGTGGTCTGTTGTTTGGTATCGGTATGACTTACGCTTCTGGTTGCGGTAACAAGACCTTGATTCGTATCGGTGGCGGCAATATTAAATCGATAGTCGTATTGCTGATTATCGCTGTGATTGCCTATTACATGGTGAATCCTTTCCCTGGGACTGATAAAACGCTATTTACCGTTTTGTTTAATGGTTGGTTGCGTCCATTGGCAATCAATGTGGGCACGCATCAAGATTTGGCTTCGTTCCTGGTGAATGATGCGAGCGTGAAACAAGCCCGTTTGGTGTTGGGTGTGTTGATTGCATTATTAATCGCTGTGTTTGTGTTCAAGTCCAGAGATTTCCGTGCAAGCAAAGACAACATTATTGGTGGTTTAGTAGTGGGGTTGGTTGTATTAGGTGCTTGGTATATCAGTACTGTGGTGGGTGTGAAAACCCCTGATGGCACGGTGTATACATTGCAGTCATATGTCCAGGAGTGGGATTTTGCTGCAGGTCCGGACGATATCAAACCTGCAGACAGTCGTCCCTTAAGTCCACAATCCTTTACTTTTATCAATCCCATGGGGCAAACATTAGGCTACGCTGTAGGTAAGTTTGATAGTAGTCTGTTAACGTTTGGTGTGATGGCGTTGGCGGGTGTTATTGCTGGCTCGTTGCTATGGTCGCTGCTAAGCCGTAATTTCCGTATTGAGTGGTTTGCGTCTTTTGTGGACTTTCGTAATCATGTGTTTGGTGCGATATTAATGGGTTTTGGTGGTGTGTTGGCGATGGGTTGTACCATAGGTCAAGGTATTACAGGCATGTCTACATTAGCATTGGGTTCATTTTTGGCGTTGATCAGTATTGTATTTGGTAGTGCGATGACTATGCGTATGCAATATTACAAGCTGGTCTATGAAGCCGATGCGAGTTTTATGAAAGCATTATTTAGTAGTCTGGTTGACTTTAAATTGCTACCTGCCTTTATGCGGAAACTCGAAGCCGTTTAAGTTTGGTGTCGAACATCAAGCCCCTTGCATTTTACAATGCAAGGGGCTTTTTATTAGGTGGGAATGTCTAAATGACCGACTTTAACCAATATGGGTACAACCTGATTTGCTAAATGGCTGATGCATGCTCAGATGTGGGCTACGTAGCCATGTGCCTAATGGATAGTCACCGTGTTCATCTTGAAACGTGCCTTCCAACACCAGGATTTCTTCACCACCATAGTGTCGATGAGCCTGGAAATAAGTGCCAGGTTGCCAGCGTACCAATGCGGTATGTTCTCCTTGGAATTCGCTCAATGGCATGACGCTTAACCCATCAGTTAGACCTGGCAACCACGGTGTAGTGTTAGTGTTAATCACGATGCGTTGTGTATCATTGGGTTGCATATAGCGCAATTTGACGAAGATCGTACAGCCTGTTTCACTTGATGGACTGTGGGTAGAGCCAGGTGGGTTCCTGATGTATGTGCCAGCAGGATAAACACCGTGCTCATCTCTTAAAGTACCTTCAAGTACGAATATTTCCTCGCCTAAGTCATGCGTATGCGAACTGAACTGCGTTCCAGCCTGGTAACGTACAATCGAGGTGGCACGAGCTTGCTCTGCGCCGTTGCGCTCCAGTAAGCGGCGTTCTATACCTGCAATCGGTGAGGATACCCATGATAGGGTATCAGGATGAATACTAACTGCTAGATTGTGGTCGGCGTTGACTAACATTTCATCAGGGCTTGGTGTTTTTGATGGCGATGGATGCATTGCCAACCAGCCAATGTAAAATTCCTATTACTAATAAGGCCGTCAGTATCAAGCCATAATGGTATGGGTCAAAACTTTCCGGCGCATTAGTTTCTACAGTTGCAATTTGGACTGGTTCGACTAACATTTGTCGAAGCAGAGTAATAATAACAACTTCAATAAACACTCTGACGTGCAGTACACCATTTTGCAAAAAGCTAATTTCAGCTGATATAAGGCTGGAGAGGGTCCAAACCAGAAATAGCGTACCCAGGGATTGTAAAAACCCCTTGATGAGGTGCCCATGAACGATTGCGTGTACAACGTCCACACTGAATTGCCATATTACCATCATGCTGGCTATGACCAAGGCCACTGCTAATGCCATGTGTAATAACGTGTTGAAGCGAGTTAGTATTTTTGTGAGGTGTGATTCAAACATTTGTACTTTAATTCTGATTAATACAACATAAAATGCCATGTAGCTCCATCATAGCAAATATTAAAGCGATATTAGATTTGTAGTGTTATTTATTCGAGTAACAGTAAGTTATTGTGCTAAATGCTAAATAGATTGCCTGAAATAGGGCAGTCGTTTGTTGTATTTATGCCAGACCGCTACTGCCTGGTGCTTTTGAAAGGTTAATTGTGGACAATCAAGCCGCGGCTGCCTGAACCGGAATGTGATGGCGTGTATCTTTAATACGGTTATGTTGATCGACATAGACTAACTGCGGTGCAAACTTTTCCAGTTCAATTTCAGTGTAGTTAGCATATGTGGCGATGATTAAAATATCACCAGGATTTGCTTTGTGCGCAGCTGCGCCATTGACAGAAATAGTGCCGGAATCACGTTCAGCACGGATAGCGTAGGTGGTGAAGCGCTCGCCATTGCTGACATTGTAAATATCAATTTGCTGATACTCGCGGATGTCAGCCGCCTCAAGCAACGTATCATCTATTGCGCATGAACCTTCGTAATGCAGCTCGGATTGCGTGACGGTGACACGATGCAGCTTGGATTTCAACATGATTCTTTGCATCTAAATTCGACCTTAATTATGGAGCATATCAGCCGCACATTATAAATCGAAACGACTAAGTGTGCATGATGAAGCTATTCGTCGTCTAGGTCTTCATCATCGGGGGCAGCGGCTAATTCTGGATGCGCTTGCTCGACAATGCTGCGTAGTAGCTTGAACAAAGCACGGCTACTTTTCGGTGCTTGTTGCAAGCTCGCTTCTTTGCGAGCATTGCGTATCAGTGTGCGCAGTTGTTGCACGTCGGCATTGGGATAGTCTGCGATAAACAGGGTAATTGCCGTATCGTCCTCGATTAATCGCGTGCGCCAATTTTCCATCTGGTGGAAAACCACGTTGCCATCACTCTTGTTATTACGCCATTGTTCCAGCTGATCGGCAATCGGCTGGGCATCAATGATGCGCATTAGACGACCGATGTACTGTTTTTGTCGGCTCAATGCGCCATGTGCGGTGATACGCTTAGCAGCATCAATTGCATCACGCAGAGTCTCCGGCAAATCAAGTTTGTTGAGTTTGCTTTTAGGCAGTGCGATAAGCTCTTCGCCCAGTTTTTGTAATGCCGTCATTTGCCGCTTGATTTCGCTTTTGCTTATGACGGGGATTTCGTCTTCAATTTCTTCCATGGTACTCAGATATGCTGTAAATGTTGTTATGATAACGGTTTTCGCTTTACTTAGTCTGGAGTTTTCGTGTCTGATCAATTTAGCCATACTAAAAACGAGTTGCAATCCCTCGTGCAAGAGATGTTGGATTATGCTAAACAGCAGGGCGCAAGTGCTTGCGCTGCCGAGGCTTCAGAGGGGATGGGGCAATCTGTCACGGTGCGTAAAGGCGAAGTTGAAACCATAGAATATAATCGTGACAAGGGTATAGGTGTAACAGTTTATATCGGGCAGCGACGTGGTAATGCGTCGACCTCCGATTTTAGTCGCACAGCATTGCGCGATACTGTTGATAAGGCACTGACTATTGCACGTTACACAGCTGAAGACAGTTTCGCTGGTTTACCCGATGCTGATCGTTTGGCGACTAACCTGCCTGAATTGGATTTATATCACCCTTGGACGCAATCTATTGATGAAGCGATTGCGATGGCAGCTGAATGTGAGGCCGCAGCTTTGGCCGCAGATGCGCGCGTAAGCAATTCTGAAGGCGGTAGTGTCAACACGCAAAACTCCTTATTTGTATATGGCAACAGCCTGGGTTTTTTGGCTGGATATCCAACCTCCAGGCATGGCATTAGCTGTGCGGTGATTGCTGAATCTGAACAAGGTATGCAGCGCGATTACTGGTACACCTCGGCACGGCGGGCGGCTGATTTAATGTCGGCTGCCGAAGTCGGTCGGCGTGCAGGTGAGCGCACAGTGCGCCGTCTGGATGGACGCAAAGTTAAAACTTGCCAGGTTCCAGTGTTGTTTGAAGCGCCTATCGCTGCAGGCTTGATTGGTAGTTTTGTGTCCGCGACCAGTGGCACTAGCTTGTATCGTAAATCCTCTTTTTTGATGGATAGCCTGGGGCAAACCTTGTTTCCAGAGTGGCTGCAAATCACCGAGCGTCCACATTTATTGCGCGGCTTGGCAAGCAGCCCCTTTGATAATGAAGGTGTAGCGACGGTGGATAGAGAAGTGATCAAGGATGGCGTGTTGCAGGGTTATTTCTTGAGTAGTTACAGTGCTCGCAAATTAGATATGCAAACTACGGGCAATGCGGGTGGAAGCCATAATCTGCTGGTGAATAATACGGGTGAAGATTTCGCCGGTCTGTTGAGGAAAATGGGTACAGGCTTGTTGGTCACTGAATTGCTGGGGCACGGCACGAATATGGTTACAGGTGATTATTCGCGTGGTGCAGCGGGTTTTTGGGTGGAAAATGGCGTGATTCAATATCCAGTGGAAGAAATTACCATCGCAGGTAATCTCAAGCAAATGTATCAGGATATCGTTGCCATCGGCACTGATACTGAAATACGTGGCTCCAAGCAGACGGGTTCTATACTGATTGCACAGATGACTGTAGCTGGAGAGTAATGGTGACGGTTTTATTAAGATTTGCGCATGCAGTCGACTCATTGAATGACTGGGTAGGGCGCAGTGTGAAATGGTTAATATTGCTGGTAACGCTTATTTCTGCGGGTAATGCGTTATGGCGTTATGCTTTTGGCGAAAGCTCCAACGCTGGTCTGGAAATCCAGTGGTACTTGTTTGGCGCTGTGTTTTTGTTGGCGGCAGGTGATACGCTGAAACACAACGGCCATGTGCGGATAGATTTTATCTATGGCAGAATGTCAAAACGTGGACAGATATTAATCGATATCTTCGGTACCCTGCTATTTTTGTTACCTTTTTCTGCATTGATAATCTGGTTTTCCTGGCCCATGTTCATGCTGGCCTGGCAGTCAGGTGAGATGTCACCTGATGCAGGCGGCTTGCTGCGTTGGCCGGTGAAATTATTGATACCTGTCGGATTTGGCTTGCTTGCTTTGCAAGGGGTGGCCGAGTTGATTAAACATGCCGCGGCGCTATGTGAGGAACCATCGGCATGAGCATGGAGTGGATGGCGCCCGCCATGTTTGCGGGTTTGGTTCTGGTGTTGTTGTTAGGTTACCCCGTCGCATTTTCGTTGGCAGCCAATGGTCTGATTTTCGGTATCATCGGATTAAAGCTTGGCTTTTTAGACATGAGTCTGATGCAGGCCTTGCCTGAGCGGGTGCTGGGTATCATGGCTAATCAAACTTTATTGGCGATACCGTTTTTTACCTTTATGGGTTTAATTCTTGAGCGTAGCGGGATGGCCGAGGATTTGCTGGAAAGTGTGGGGCAGCTGTTCGGTGCAATACGTGGTGGCTTGGCTTACGCGGTGATTTTTGTGGGTGCCTTGTTGGCGGCAACCACGGGTGTAGTCGCAGCTTCTGTGATTGCGATGGGGTTGATTTCCTTGCCCATCATGATGCGTTATGGTTATGACGCGCGTTTGGCAACAGGGGTGATTGCGGCTTCAGGCACGCTGGCGCAGATCATTCCGCCTAGCCTGGTGCTGATCGTACTGGCGGATCAACTGGGCGTTTCTGTGGGTGCGCTGTATCAAGGGGCGCTAGTGCCGAGCCTAGTGCTAACAGGTTTGTACGTGTTGTTTGTATGGCTGGTGACCATGTTCAAGCCTGCAGCTGCGCCGGCGTTGCCGTTATCGGCCAGGCCGTTACGTGGTAAAGCATTGTGGGGCAGTGCGCTACGCGCTATCGTGCCACCGTTGTTACTTATTTTTCTGGTGCTGGGAACAATATTCCTTGGCTGGGCGACGCCGACCGAGGGCGGTGCGATGGGGGCTACAGGTGCGCTACTGCTGGCATGGGCACGCAGACGCTTGCCATTGGAGTTGCTCAAACAAGCTTTGAATACCACGACACGCTTATCCAGCTTTGTCATGTTCATCCTTATAGGCTCGACGGTATTCAGTCTGGTATTTCGCGGCGTGAACGGTGATTTATGGGTCGAGCATTTGCTGACAGGCTTACCTGGTGGCGCATTGGGATTCCTGATCGTGGTCAATTTGCTGGTGTTTGTGCTGGCATTTTTCCTTGATTTCTTTGAAATTGCTTTTATTATTATTCCGCTATTAGCGCCCGTGGCACAAAAGCTGGGTATCGATTTGATATGGTTTGGTGTGTTGATAGGAATTAACATGCAAACCTCGTTCATGCACCCACCTTTTGGTTTTGCATTGTTCTACTTACGCAGTGTCGCGCCCAAGGAAATCAAAACTACAGATATTTATCGTGGTGCGATACCATTTGTATTGATACAGCTGGTGATGGTTGCGCTGGTGATCGCTTTCCCTGATATCGCTAGCAGTGCTAAACCACAAACGCTGTCCAGCGGCGTGATAGAAGTGCCGATGGAGCAGGATGGTTATGGGGATTATTATTTACCTAAAGAGTGGCGTTGACAGGTTTACGCGCCACCCAAGTAATCATTTTGTCGCCAGGCTTCAAATACAACAACGGCAACAGTGTTAGATAAATTGAGGCTGCGGTTGTTAGGCATCATCGGCAGGCGTACACGCTGTTCAGTGCTAAGGCTGTCCAGAATTTCAGCGGGTAGTCCTCGTGTTTCTGGACCGAAAACGAAGACGTCTTCAGCTTGAAATTGGCATTTTGCAATCGGTGTCGAGCCTTTGGTGGTTAATGCGAAAATGCGGCGATTGCCCAAGGCGGCTAAACAGTTAGCCCAGTTAGCGTGAACATGCAAGTTGGCGTATTCGTGGTAATCTAGCCCGGCGCGGCGTAAATGTTTGTCTTCGAGCTTGAATCCCAGTGGCTCGACCAGATGTAGAGTACAGCCAGTATTTGCAGCAAGGCGAATGACATTGCCAGTATTCGGTGGTATTTCCGGTTCAAAGAGTACGATGTGAAACATAATAGTATTGATTTAGTATGACGCGAAAGCGTTATTATGACAGGTTAAATAAAATAAGAGGTAACGCATGGTTCCCCATTTAACGACTGCTTTAACAGGTCCGTTGCTCGATTTAGAGCGGCATATTTTAGGTAATACGGCCAAAATTGAACGTTGGTTTCGCAGCCAGTGGCATGCACATGAAGCGCCGTTTTATACATCGGTTGACTTGCGCAATAGTGGATTTAAGCTGGCGCCGGTTGATACTAACCTATTCCCGGGTGGGTTTAATAATCTTAATCCTGATTTCATTCCGCTTGCAGTGCAAGCCGCAATGAGCGCCGTGGAAAAGATATGTCCTGATGCGCAACAATTGTTGTTAATTCCTGAAAATCACACGCGCAATGTGTTTTATCTGCAAAACGTCGCGCGACTGGCCAGTATTTTGCGGCAAACGGGTTTGGAGGTACGCATAGGCAGCCTGATGCCGGATTTAACTGAGCCGCTCACGTTAGATATCGGTGATGATGAGCAGCTGACTTTAGAGCCTGTGGTACGCCGAGGAAATCGTGTCGGTTTGGTAGACTATGACCCGTGTGCAGTGCTGTTGAACAATGACTTGTCAGCAGGTGTTCCAACGATTTTGCAGGGGATCGAACAGAAAATATTGCCACCATTGCATGCAGGGTGGCATGTGCGCCGTAAATCGCAGCACTTTACCGCCTATGAGCGTGTGGCGCATGAGTTTGCACAGTTAATTGATATCGACCCCTGGTTGATAAATCCGTATTTTGCAACTTGTGGCGAAATTGATTTTCACGCGCGGCAGGGTGAAGAATGTTTGGAAAAGCACGTGGAATTCATGCTTGAACAAATTGGCGAAAAATATCAGCAATATGGTATTGAGGCGGATCCGTTTGTTATCGTCAAGGCTGATGCGGGAACATATGGTATGGGTATTATGACGGTGAAAAGTCCAGCTGATGTACGTGATCTGAATCGCAAGCAGCGTAATAAAATGGCTGTGGGCAAGGAAGGTTTGCAAGTATCGGAAGTCATCATACAAGAGGGCGTTTATACTTTTGAGAGCATCAATGATGCCATCGCCGAACCGGTAGTGTATATGATGGATCATTTTGTCATCGGCGGGTTTTACCGTGTGCATACGGGACGTGGTGTGGATGAGAACTTGAACGCACCTGGCATGCATTTTGTGCCCTTGGCATTTGAAACGCCGTGCTGCACGCCCAATCAAATGGCGAATCCTGATGCGATACCGAATCGATTTTATACTTACGGCGTAGTGGCAAGATTGGCGATGCTGGCGGCAGCAATAGAGTTGGAACAATGAAATTTTTATTTATTATCGACTCCATCAGCACGCTCAAGGCTTATAAAGACAGCACCGTCGCTATGTTGCACGAAGCAGGACGGCGTGGACACGAGCTGGCGGTGGTGCGTCCGGTGGATATACTGCTGCGTGATGGGGTGGTGCAGGCGGATGTGAAAGCCGTGCAAGTCAGTGATGATGACGATGCCTGGTATGCCCTAGGCGCAAAGACACGGCTGTGTTTGCGTGATGTGGATGCTATCATCATGCGCAAAGACCCACCATTTGATACGGAATATTTATACACTACTCATTTGCTTAGTCTAGCCGAGCAGCAGGGTGCGCGAGTGCTGAATAAACCTGACATGCTACGTGAATTTAACGAAAAATTAGCCATTGCTAAATTTCCTCAATTCACCGTACCAACCTTGGTGAGCCGTCGCATGGACGAGATTAAATCGTTTATCGCCGAACATGGAGATGTGATACTAAAACCGTTAGACGGGATGGGGGGTAGCAGTATATTCCGCGTGCGCACGGACGAGGTGAATTTGAATGTCATCCTCGAGGTCATGACTCAGCTAGGTACACGTACCATCATGGCGCAACGTTATATTCCCGCGATTAGTGCGGGAGATAAGCGGATTTTACTGATAGATGGTGTGCCCGTTCCTTATGCGCTGGCGCGGATTCCAGCAGCAGGTGAAACGCGGGGTAATTTGGCAGCAGGTGGGCGCGGCGTGGCACAGCCATTGACGAAACGGGATAGTGAAATTGCCAATACCTTAGGTCCAGTGTTGCGAGATCTGGGCCTGTTTCTGGTGGGGTTGGATGTCATCGGTGACTATCTGACTGAAATCAACGTCACTAGCCCGACTGGGTTTGTTGAAATCAGTCAGCAGACTGATAGTGATGTGGCAAGCATATTTGTTGATGCGCTGGAGTGTCGATGCGCTGGTTGACATTGCTGTGGTTGTTCACCTTGGCCGGTTGTAGTCAGCCACAAACTTATAGCCAGGAAAGCTATGTGTTTGGGACGCGTGTTGAAATCACGATATATGATGCGCCACAGGCGTTGGCAGAGCGGGTCACCACGCAGGTGTTGCGTGATTTTGACCAGATGCACCACACTTTACACGCCTGGGAGCCAGGTGCATTGTCGCGCATGAATGGCATTTTTGCACTTGCACCTGCGCAAGCTGCCATTGCCCCTGGCATGATACCCATTATTCAGGATGCCACTCGGTATTCGACACAGTCTGGCGGCTTGTTTAATCCTGCAATTGGAAATTTGATCAGGCTCTGGGGTTTTCAATCGGATCATTTTGAAGCAAAGCTGCCTGATCCTGCACTTATTAAGCAGTTGGTCGCAGCCAACCCGAAAATGCAGGATATCGTTGTTGATGGCATTATGTTTCACAGTAATAATCCTGCTGTGCGCCTGGATTTGGGCGGCTATGCTAAAGGTTATGCGCTGGATATGGCGGCGGCGTATTTGCGTTCGCAAGGGATTAAAAATGCATTGATAAATATTGGTGGTAACATTATTGCCATAGGACAGCATGGCGATAGACCCTGGCGGGTGGGCATACAAAACCCACGCAAACCTGCGCCGATTGCATTGCTGGATTTGCGTGATGGTGAAGCGGTAGGAACTTCGGGCGATTACCAGCGTTATTTTGAGCTGAATGGACAACGTTATTGCCACATTATTGACCCCCGTACAGGTTGGCCTGCGCAAGGGGTACAAGCAGTCACCGTACTGATATCGCCAGGGTCGCATGCAGGGACATTATCTGATGTGGCAAGTAAACCAATATTTATTGCAGGTGTGGCAGGTTGGCAAGTGGCCGCGCAAAAGATGGGTGTGGATAAAGTCATGCTGATTGACGCCAACGGAAAAGTGCATATGACGGCAGCGATGCAGCAGCGGTTGAATTTCAAGGTTAATTAGGGAGTAGCAATGATAGGCATACTCATCGTGGCTCACGGTACCTTAGGCGAAAGCTTGATACAGTGTGCAACGCATGTTTTGGGCAGACGCCCGGAGCAAGTGGTGGCTTTGGATGTAACAGCGCAAACGCAATTGTGCATGCTGGATGATGCGCGGCAATTATTACAGGATTTGGATCAGGGTGAGGGTGTGTTGCTGCTGTCGGATATTTATGGCGCAACGCCCTGTAATACCATGTGTCGTATATTGGAGCCTGGCCGTGTGGAGGGGATTGCGGGCGTGAATCTACCCATGCTGATGCGCGCCATTACCTATAGACACCTGCCACTGTCAGAGCTGATTGCTAAAACCGTTACCGGCGGACAAGAAGGAATTTTATATATCACCACGGAGTTTTGCGATGCTGCAACAGGACATTGAGATTATTAACAAATTAGGTTTGCACGCACGCGCCTCGGCTAAACTGACACAAACTGCTAGTCAGTTTCAAAGCGAAATATGGATCACCCGCAATCAGCGTCGCGTCAATGCGAAAAGCATTATGGGGGTAATGATGTTGGCTGCGGCGAAAGGGTCAACGGTCATTCTTGATGCTGAGGGCGTAGATGAACAAACTGCAATGACGGCATTAGTCGCGCTTATCAATGATAAGTTTGGAGAAGGCGAGTGAGCTTTACCCTGCATGGCATAGGCGTATCTCCTGGTATTGCTATTGGCGTTGCCCGGTTGGCATCGCATAGCCGTATTGAGGTGGCACACTATGTTTTACCTACGCAGTATGTAGACAAAGAAATTGCACGTTTTGATGATGCTATCAATACGGTACGGCAAGAAATGCAAACTTTGCGTGGACAGATTCCTGTCAATGCGCCCGCCGAAATGCCTGCATTTCTGGATATGCATTTGATGATTTTGAATGATTCCATGCTCTCGGCTATACCCAAGCAGCTGATACGCAGCCAGCAGTGCAATGCGGAATGGGCGCTGACACAGCAAATGGAACAATTGGTTGCGCAATTTGAGTCTATTGATGATCCCTATTTGCGTGAGCGTAAAACGGATGTGGTGCAAGTTGTTGAGCGCGTATTAAAAGTGTTGCTGGGGCATCGGGATAACCTGCCTTCTAATGAAAGTAATGTGGCTGATTGCATCCTGGTTGCGCATGATTTGTCACCTGCCGATATGATTAATTTCAAGCGTCAGAGTTATGCTGCGTTTATTACTGATGTGGGCGGTACGACCTCGCATGCGGCTATTTTGGCGCGCAGTATGAATATCACTTCGGTGATGGCGCTGCATAATGCCTTGGGGTTGATGCGTGATAATGAAATCATCATTGTCGATGGTGAACATGGTGTTGTCATTGTCGATCCAGATGATGCTGAGCTTGAAGAGTACCAGCTCCGCCAAAGTCAATGGCGCATTGAGCACCAGAAACTAAAACGCATCACCACCAGTCGTGCTGCTACGCTGGATGATGTGGAGATTGAGCTGCATGCCAATATTGAATTGCCGCAAGATGTTGCAGCTGTGAAAATATCCGGTGCGACAGGAATAGGCTTGTTTCGCAGTGAGTTTTTATTCATGAATCGCGTTGGCTTGCCCACCGAAGATGAGCAGTTCGAAGCCTACCGAGAAGTCGCCGCCGCAATGCATGGGCAGCCAGTAACCATCCGTACTTTGGATGTGGGCGCAGATAAGCCATTGGGCGATTTGACTGACCACACGCTTAATCCGGCATTAGGACGGCGGGCGATACGTTTATGCTTGTCTGACCTGGCGCTATTCCACACCCAGCTTCGTGCTATTTTGCGCGCATCGCATTATGGCAAAGTTCAGATTCTCATCCCTATGTTGAGCAATTTAGTCGAACTCCAGCAAACCTATGCCGCAATAGATCGAGCGAAAGCCAGTTTGAGTGCTGACGGTATCCCGTTTGATGACGGTATAGCCGTCGGTGGGATGATAGAAATTCCCGCTGCTGCACTTATGGCAAATGCTTTTGCAGAACGTATGGATTTTCTGTCGATAGGTACGAATGATCTAATTCAATACACTTTAGCAATAGATCGCGCCGATGATGGCGTGAGTTATTTGTATAACCCTTTGCATCCTGCGGTGTTGCAGCTGATATCGATGACATTGCGCGCGGGCGAGAAAGCAGGTAAGCCTGTGTCGGTGTGTGGTGAAATGGCAGGTGACCCCAAACTCACACGGTTGCTAATTGGCTTGGGCTTGCGCAAATTCTCCATGCAGGCGGCGAGTTTGCTGAGCGTAAAACAGCAAATACTGACTACACACAGCAGTGAATCTTATCTTCTTATTCAGAAAATCCTCAAGACCACCGATGCAGAAAAAATCGATGCACTGATGGCGCGATTGAATCGATAGCTTTTACTGGACATGGATAGGTATTTTAATGCCGTCACTATGCTGAGGACGAGGCCATAATACCGTCCATATTCGCCATGTGAATATGCTTAGCGATAACCAGATGGAAATTCCCCCGGCGACTATCAGCCCGTGCCAGCTAGCTAAAAATCCCACGGCATAGGCAATCATGCCTGCATGAGCGAGTCCCATTTGTAACCACGGCCAATAGCCCATGCGTATAGGGTTTGCGGTAAATCTGGGCAACATGTGCGCACCTAACCCATAGATTAGCATGAGCATGAATCCCACCGTGACCAAATGCAGCGCGACAGGGCGAGCGGGGCCATCGGACAACAATGCGCCATTTACGAGTAAACCTATACCGCCTAACATCAAGTAAATCATTGCTGCCATGACGAATAAGCGATTATCCAGTGATAAGGCAATGCCTGCATTTTGCATATCTGTTTGCAGTTTGGCCGGTGCTGCAGCTACCCACTCGCGCGCCTCTGCCAGCGTGTGTACACCTAGGCCTTTAAGCTCGCCATCAATGACCACAGCGGGGATGGTTTTTAATCGTAAACGACTCACCAGCGCACGGCCTTCGGGTTGTCCCATATCGACCACGGCAAAGTTGATCTCTTTTTCCTTGGCTACTTGCGCCCAGATTTTCTCGGCCTGGTGGCAAGAAGCGCACCATTCTGAGACTAATAATTCGACTTGTATCATGTTGATCTCCTATTGCTGGCAACGCATACATTGCACATCGTAACGATCTATCCAAGTTTTGAGCGCCTCCTGTGCAGCAGCGCCCGTGGTCAAATGGGCTAAAGCCGTGGCTGGATCATCAGGGCGCATTTGTACCAGCCAGGCGTCCTTATATGGGTCAATATTGAGCAGGTTGGGGCTGGCTAATACCAGCTCGTTACGGGCGGTGATAACGCCCGCAAACGGTGCTGGAATGCCACCGGCCCACTTGCCTGATTCAATTCGTGCCAATGGTTTTTTCCATTCCCTGTGCACGCCGATGTCTTTAATCCATACATATTGCACCTTGCCTGACATGGTTTGCGAGGGGTCGGTTAAGCCTATGGTGTATATGCCGTCTTCTTCTGGGCGTACCCAAACGTAATCTAAATCGTAATAAAGATCTTCGGGTAATTCACAACCGCGATGTTCAGACATGATGTTCTCCTATTTCCATGGACCTTTGGGGCGTACAGTGAGGAAGATGTTTAACGCAAAAAATGCTATTCCCGTATAAACGAACACGCCCCCTAATAGCACTAACCAATTGAGCAACGATAACCACCCTGCTATCATGATGGGCAGGCCGATGTTAGCGATATACAGTTGCCAATTGGCCAGCCGTTCCGAGTACAGTGCTTGTCCAGAAAATCGTGGCAATACGTGCAAGGCCACACCGTAAATCATCATCAATATAAAACCCAATAACATAATGTGGCCATGCGCACGGGCTACATTGCCAGGAATAAAGCCTGGCGCAAGCAGGTGAGTAAGCGCAACCAAACCACCTAATAAACCATATGCCAAGCCTATGGTGACGAACCAACGATTTCGTTTATGCATGTTGTTCTCCTGTGTGTCGTTGGGACGAGTGTAAGTGATGGTTATATTTAACGCCTTGACCTAGATCAATATGTCCAATCAAGTTGAAACTAAAGATTTTCGTTTAGCGCATTTATTCCGCGACTTAGACCGCGACGCCTTGGCGCGTATTGCCCAGCACGCGAATTGGCGCACGCTGGCTGCGGGAGAAACCCTGTTTACTCAGGGTGCGGCAGGGCAGCATTTTTATTTAGTAAAGACGGGGGCGGTGAAATTACATTTAACTTCAGTGGATGGCGATGAGCACATACTGGAGATAGTAGGGCGCGAGCATCTGTTCGCTGAATCTGTCTTGTTTATGGGCGGCCGTTATCCTGTCTCGGCAACAGCATTAAAAAATACGCGCTTAATCGCGTTTGATGCCCCATTTTTCTTGAGCCTGTTGCGCAATAACGCGCAGCTTTGCTTGACGCTAATGGCTACCATGGGTCAGCAAATGTATGCACTAATGAGCGAAATAGACAGGCTGACTTTGCAAAGCGGGGCACGTAGGGTAGCAAAATATATCCTTGCTCAGCCCGCGCATAAAACCGCTAAAACGCAATTCGTGACCTTACCTGCGAGCAAGCATGCCATTGCATCATTACTGGATATACGGCCAGAAACCTTGTCGCGTATTCTGGCAAAGTTGGCTGATGATGGCTTGATAGAGGTGTATGCTGATAATATTCAAATATTGCAACCCGCATTATTATCGCAAGTACAGTGAGGCGCAGATGAAACCCATGCCAGCAGATTATATTGCCTATAAACGCACACCTGATTTCACCGATACCAATATACCCGAGGCGCTAACGCGTCGTCATGATACCAAACCCGGTGCCTGGGCAAAGATAGTCGTGCTGGAAGGGGCGCTGGATTATGAAGTAATGACCGATCCCGTGCGGCATTACACAGTAGATGCGGAACATCCGGGCATTATTGAGCAACAGCTCCCCCATCGCGTAACCCCTATACAGGTACCGCTGCGTTTTTATCTGGAATTCTATAAACAAGATGAAACTGATGCCGCTGCGTTAGTCCGCGCCATGGATGCGGATTTGTTCACGCCGCCGTCACAGTAATACGTTATATTTTATTGATTACACACCATTAGGAACAACATGAGCACACTTACCATCGCCACACATGCCTTTTCCGACCAAAAGCCCGGTACATCTGGTTTACGTAAAAAAGTCAGCGTATTTCAACAACCACATTATTTAGAGAATTTCGTTCAGGCGATTTTTGACAGTATTAACGCACCCATAGGCGCGACACTGGTATTGGGCGGTGATGGGCGTTATTACAATCGCACGGCGATACAGATTATTTTGAAAATGGCAGCGGCGTATGGCTTCGGCAAAGTGCTGGTCGGGCAGGGCGGCATATTGTCGACTCCAGCTGCATCATGCGTGATACGTAAATATCAAACCTTTGGCGGTATTATTTTATCCGCCAGCCATAATCCGGGCGGTATTGATGGCGATTTCGGCATCAAATTCAATGGTAGCAACGGCGGACCTGCGACTGAAACTGTCACCGATGCGATTTTCGCAGCCAGTAAAACAATCACGCAATATCAGCTACTTGATGCACCTGATGTCGCGTTGGATACGCTGGGTGTCAGCCAGTTGGGTGAGATGACAGTTGAGGTGATAGACGCGGTAAACGATTATGCCGAGCTGATGGAGTCGTTGTTTGATTTTGCTGCGATACGAGATTTGCTGGCGGGTGGGTTCCGTATCAAGTTCGATGCGATGCACGCGGTGACAGGTCCGTATGCGACTGAGATATTGCAGCATCGTCTTGGTGCATCGGCTGATAGCCTGATGAACGTCGTGCCGCTGGAAGATTTTGGCGGTGGTCATCCTGACCCTAATCTCACCTACGCGCCAGAATTAGTGAGCATCATGTTTGCAGATAATGCGCCTGATTTCGGCGCTGCATCGGATGGTGACGGCGACCGCAACATGATCTTAGGCAAGCAGTTTTTCGTCACGCCATCAGACAGCTTGGCGTTGCTTGCTGCTAATGCCACCCTTATTCCCGCTTATCGTAACGGCTTGGCAGGCGTTGCGCGCTCCATGCCGACCAGCGCTGCGGTAGATCGCGTTGCGCAGGTGCTGAATATTCCTTGTTATGAAACACCGACAGGCTGGAAATTCTTTGGCAATTTAATGGACGCAGGTAAGGTCACGCTGTGCGGAGAAGAAAGTTTCGGCACAGGTTCCAATCACGTGCGTGAAAAGGATGGCTTGTGGGCAGTCTTGTTCTGGCTCAATCTCATCGCCGTTCGCCGTCAGCCTGTTGCCGAAATTGTGTATGAACACTGGGCGAAATATGGGCGTAATGTTTATTCGCGTTATGATTATGAAGCACTGCCTACTGTTGATGCGCAAGCGGTGATGCAGCATTTGCTGGGTGGCTTCGGTACATTGGTGGGGGCGACATTCGGCTCGTACACAGTTGAACACTGCGACGACTTCAGCTACACCGATCCCGTCGATGGCAGTGTCAGCACGGGGCAGGGGATACGTGTATTGTTCAGCGATGGCTCGCGCATTATTGTGCGTTTGTCTGGCACAGGTACGGAAGGTGCAACGCTGCGCATCTATCTGGAAGCTTATGACGCCAATGTTGCTAATCATCACCTGGATGCGCAAATTGCGCTGAATGAATTGATACAGGTGGCGTTGCAAATCACCCAGTTAAAACAACTTACAGGCCGTGAACAACCTACGGTGATTACCTGATGGTGTGTAGCCGGTTACTCTAGGGTAATTTGGCTTCCAGCATGCGCAATTGACGCGCGGCTTCTTCGGCCAGCGCGTCATCAATTTCGCGCATCACGCTTTGCAAATCAACAGGCGTATCACTGGCGACAAAATTACCGGTGAGCGTGCTGGTAGGCGATAATTTGCCTTGCTCGTACAAACCCCATATTTCCTTGCCATACTGAGTTTGCAGCAATTCAGGCGCAAAGCGTCCGAAATACTGGGTCAGGTTATTCACATCGCGCTCCAGCATGCTCTGAGCGTGGTTGTTTCCCGCGGCATCGACTGCCTGCGGCAAATCGATAATGACGGGGCCGTGATCGCTGAGCAGTATGTTGTATTCCGACAAATCGCCGTGGATCACGCCAGCACAGAGCATGAGTACCACTTGATGCAGCAGCATTTGAAAATATTCACGTGCCTGTTCAGGTGTTAATTCGACATCGTTAAGTCGCGGTGCAGCGTTGCCTTCGGCGTCAGTGACCAGCTCCATCAGCAGCACGCCCTCGTGGAAGTTATAGGGTTTAGGCACGCAAACCCCTGCAGCAGCGAGGCGATACAAAGCATCCACTTCGGCATTTTGCCAAGCCTCTTCCTGGGCTTCACGTCCATAACGTGAACCCTTGGCCATCGCACGTGCCATACGACTGTTCTTTACTTTACGGTTTTCGGTGTAATCAACGCTCTGCCGGAAACTGCGTTTATTCGCCTCCTTGTAAACCTTGGCGCAACGTACTTCTTCGCCGCAGCGCACGACAAAAACCATCGCCTCCTTGCCGCTCATCAACTGACGAATTACATCATCGATCAAGCCGTCTTCTAGTAGGGGAATTAGTCTTTTTGGGATTTTCATTAGCGGTAATAGTAAGCGGTGGAATACAGTCCTCATCTGCTGTCGATGAGCGACACTCAGCCTGGATATTTTAACCTAGAAAAGGCAGTTGAACGAATCTGTAGTTTCAAATTGGCGGCCAATTAAACTTTACCGTATAATGTTGCTTTGCTCTGGAACAATAGCTATGCGCGTGATTCAAAAAGCACTGACCTTTGATGACGTTCTGCTCGTCCCCGCTCACTCCGACATCCTGCCACGTGACGTGAGTTTACAAACTCGATTAACGCGCGACATCACATTGAATATCCCGCTGCTGTCAGCAGCGATGGATACCGTTACTGAAGCCAAATTGGCCATTGCGCTCGCGCAAGAGGGTGGTATCGGTATCGTTCACAAGAACATGACTATAGCAGCGCAAGCCGCCGAAGTGGCGCGTGTAAAGCGTTTTGAGTCCGGTGTGGTAAAAGACCCTATTACTGTTACCCCAGATATGTCTGTACGCGATGTGCAGGCAACGACGCGCAAATATCGCATTTCTGGTCTGCCTGTTGTGACCGCTGATGGCCAGATTGCAGGTATTGTGACTAACCGTGACTTGCGTTTCGAGACCAATCTGGATGTGCCTGTTAGCCAAATCATGACGCCGCGTGAGCGTCTGGTGACGGTTAAAGAAGGTGCCAGCCGTACTGAAGTCTTGAGCTTGTTGCATAAATACCGTATTGAGCGCGTATTGGTGGTCAACGATGCGTTTCAGTTGTGCGGCTTGATTACGGTTAAGGATATACAGAAATCTTCAGAACATCCAAATGCCTGTAAAGACAGTCAAGGCCGTTTGCGCGTGGGCGCTGCGGTTGGCGTCGGCGCTGGTACTGAGGAACGTGTTGCAGCATTAGCGCACGCAGGTGTGGATGTGATCGTAGTGGATACCGCGCACGGACATTCCAAAGGTGTGTTGGACCGCGTGAAGTGGGTGAAAACCAACTTCCCGCATATACAAGTTATCGGCGGTAATATCGCTACGGCTGCTGCGGCGCTGGCTTTGGTTGAGCATGGTGCGGATGCGGTGAAAGTAGGGATAGGTCCTGGTTCGATTTGCACCACACGTATCGTTGCGGGCGTGGGCGTGCCACAAATTACTGCAATTCAGAATGTCGCTAATGCCTTGCGTAGTCTAGGTGTGCCGTTGATTGCTGATGGTGGTGTGCGCTATTCTGGTGACATCGCCAAGGCGATTGCTGCGGGTGCGAATACAGTGATGTTGGGGGGCTTGTTTGCTGGTACGGAAGAAGCACCTGGCGAGATTGAGTTATTCCAGGGACGTTCATACAAGTCTTATCGTGGCATGGGTTCACTAGGTGCGATGCAAAAAGGCTCCAGTGACCGTTATTTCCAAGATAACGAAACGGCGGATAAATTTGTACCTGAAGGCATAGAAGGACGTGTGCCTTATAAAGGCAGTATGTTGGCAGTGATACACCAATTGATGGGCGGCTTGCGTTCCAGCATGGGTTATCTGGGCTGTGCAACCATTGTTGATATGCAAGAGCGTGCTGAGTTTGTGGAGATTACCTCCGCGGGCGTGCGTGAGTCACACGTACATGACGTACAGATTACTAAAGAAGCGCCAAATTATCATTTAGATTGAGTTTTGGTTAGATAGATTAAGACACAGCAGGTTTATGCCTGCTGTTTTTTTATATGGTGAAAAAATGGCACATCAGAAAATATTAATACTGGATTTCGGCTCGCAATACACCCAGCTGATAGCGCGCCGCGTGCGCGAAGCGAATGTGTATTGTGAATTACATTCGTTTGATGTGGATGCCGAATTCATACGACAATTTAATCCTGTTGGAATCATTTTGTCGGGCGGACCATCTTCCGTGACTGAAGATGAAACCCCGCGTGCGCCACAGATAGTGTTTGAATTAGGCGTGCCCGTATTGGGTATCTGCTATGGCATGCAGACCATGGCGTCGCAACTGGGCGGCACGGTGGAAAACGCATTACATCGTGAATTTGGCTACGCAGAAGTGCGGGCGCAAGGCCACTCGGCATTATTGCGTGATATACAAGATCGCGTTAATGAACAAGGTCATGGTTTGTTAGACGTATGGATGAGCCATGGCGATAAAGTGACTGCCCTGCCTGACGGTTTCAAGGTGATAGCCAGCAATGCCGCGACAGCAATTGCTGGTATGGCAGATGAAGCACGCCGGTTTTATGCCTTGCAATTCCACCCGGAAGTCACCCATAGCAAACAAGGTAAAGCGATTATTGCGCGTTTTGTACACGACATTTGCGGCGCAGCGGCAGATTGGACCATGCCAAATTATGTTGATGAAGCTATTGCGCGGGTGCGTGAGCAGGTCGGTAATGACGAGGTGATACTTGGTTTGTCGGGAGGTGTCGACTCGTCGGTTGTTGCAGCGCTGTTGCATAAGGCGATAGGTGATCAATTAACCTGTGTGTTTGTCGATAATGGTCTGTTGCGCTTGAACGAAGCAGAGCAGGTGATGGAAACGTTTGCGCGCAATCTGGGCGTAAAAGTTATACATGTTGATGCCAGTGCCGAATTTATGAAGCATCTGGCTGGTGTGACTGACCCTGAGAAAAAACGTAAGATTATCGGGCGTGAATTCGTCGAGGTGTTCCAGCGTGAATCAGCGAAGTTGCCAAATGCGAAATGGTTGGCACAAGGCACAATTTATCCTGACGTAATTGAATCAGCCGGGGCAAAAACCAAAAAAGCCCACGCTATCAAGTCGCATCACAATGTGGGCGGTTTGCCTGATACGCTGCATTTGAAATTGTTAGAGCCACTGCGTGAACTGTTCAAGGATGAAGTGCGTGAATTGGGCGTGGCGTTAGGTTTGCCGCATGAGATGGTCTATCGCCATCCGTTCCCAGGTCCAGGTTTGGGCGTGCGCATTTTGGGTGAAGTGAAGCCTGAATTTGCTGATTTGCTGCGTCGCGCCGATGCGATTTTTATCGAAGAGTTGCGTGCAAGTGGCTGGTATGAAAAGACTTCTCAGGCTTTCGCGGTATTCCTGCCGGTGAAATCGGTCGGTGTGATGGGTGATGGGCGTACCTATGAATATGTGGTGGCACTGCGTGCAATACAAACGCAAGATTTCATGACTGCGCATTGGGCTGAGCTGCCATATAGCCTGCTCGGTAAAGTATCTAACCGTATCATCAATGAAGTGCGTGGTATTAACCGTGTCGTTTACGACATTTCAGGCAAGCCGCCAGCAACGATTGAGTGGGAATAATTAGGTTTGCACCAAACATCGAGTTTGGTATCTGTTGTTTGGTGCATGCATAAGGTAATACCCTGCAAATAATTGCATTTAAAAGTGGGATTTTCTTAAATCGAGATGGATCCTATGGGTGATAAGTTATTGTTCGACCCGACTGAATTTGGCCCAAGTTTCTTTTTTGCCAAAAAGGGGTATCGCGAGTATCACGTCAGCATGGTAATTCTGCAGTTTGGCAATCAAAGCGTGATCATGCGACATGGAAAAGTAAACGTTTTTCTGCGACCCACCTAGCCCGAGATTCGGCACTGACCAATATTTTTCATTAATTTGCGTACATGCTAGAGTCTGCTTGACACAAAAACAGCCCGCAAGCTCATGTCGGTCAGCGAGATTACCATCAGGAACGACAGTGAGGGTAATGAAGGCATCTCCGTTTTGATCCAGCTTGCGTGTATGAACACTCAGTGCAACAGTTCGTGCACTACTGCGCAGATTCAGTACTGATGTTAATAACAAAGGCTGAGTCACACCATTAGCCACAGTGGTGATTCCCTCATTCAGATAATTACCTTCCAGTGATTTACATTCCGAGCCTAGTACTGAAATATTACCCCAACTGAGCGGGTAATCCTTGTCTGTCGTCAACGGCGCATGAACTGTGACGCATCCCTGAGAGATTAATGCAGTCATAAGCAAGACAACTATTTGGCGCCATTGTTGATTCATTCCGGATACCTAGCGTGTTAGTTAACTGGTATGGCAGTTTATATCGATAGATAGCGCATAACGACACTTATTATCTTGCTGTGTATGC
>JBAZJP010000003.1:0-260251 GCA_041651255.1 Sulfuriferula sp.
GCCAGGATCAAACTCTTCAGTTTAATACCTGTTGTGCTACTCACCACATAAATGCAGCTTTCGCCTGTCGCTTGCTTCAATATTACTATTTCAGCATGCGTATTTACTACTTTTAGTTTCGTTTCAGCACCATCCCAGTTACCCAGAATAGCGCCAAACTCACCGCAGTAAATACCCACACTTATCGATTGTCTGTTTGTTAAAGAGCGGTTACTTCCGGTTGGTTGCGATTTGCTTTGCTTCCAACGAGGTGCGAATTATACAGAGCTATTTTGGCATGTCAACCCAATTCTTAATTTAATTTGAATTGGGCAGAATAACGACCTTTGCATATTTGCGCTTTCCTACTTGCAGCACTGATTTGCTACCTACTGGCAACATCAAATTCCTGTCGCTGATTTTAGCCCCATCTATTTTGACTCCACCCTGATCTATCATTCTATTTGCCTCAGACGTGCTCGCTGTCAATCCTGCCTGCTTCATGATTTGCGCTATTGGCAGACCATGAGTTTCTGTCGCCTCCAATTCCATCGTTACCAAATCATCCGGTATCCCGCCCTGACGGAAACGGGATTCGAAATCTAACAACGCATTCTCAGCTGCCGCAGCACTATGGAATCGCGCAACCATTTCTTGTGCAAATTTCACTTTTATATCTCGTGGATTTAATCCCTCTATTACTTTTTGTTTCCAGCCTGCAATGTCACTCAGGCTTACTGCCGACAACAACTCCAGATAGCGCCACATCAATACGTCAGGAATCGACATGATTTTGCCAAATATCTCGTTTGCGGGCTCTGTAATACCTATGTAATTACCCAATGACTTGGACATCTTATTGACGCCATCCAAACCCTCTAATAGCGGCATGGTCAAAACACACTGTGGCGCCTGCCCATAATGCTTTTGCAATTCACGCCCCATTAACAGGTTAAATTTCTGATCCGTTCCACCCAACTCCAGATCAGACTTCAGGGCAACCGAGTCATAACCCTGCACCAAGGGATACAGGAATTCATGTATCGCGATGGGCTGATTATTTTTATAACGCTTGCTAAAATCATCCCGCTCGAGCATACGCGCCACGGTGTGCGTAGCTGCAAGCTTCATCACTCCCGCTGACCCCAGCTGATCCATCCAGGTAGAATTAAATACCACCTCAGTTTTTTCCGGGTCAAGAATCTTGAATACCTGCTCTGTGTATGATTTTGCGTTTTCCACAACCTGTTCGCGCGTGAGCGGAGGACGTGTACTGTTTTTACCTGTAGGGTCACCTATCATCCCCGTGAAGTCACCGATCAAAAACAATGCATGATGACCCAAATCCTGCAGCTGCTTCATTTTATTCAGCAGCACCGTGTGACCCAAATGCAAATCGGGCGCAGTGGGATCAAATCCAGCCTTGACCCGCAGCACCTTACCTGCCTCTAGCTTTGCCACCAACTCCTGCTCAACAATCAGCTCATCACAACCACGCTTAATGATTTGCAGCGCTTCATTTACTCCAGCAACCATCGCACTAACCCCATAAAAATCAATACACTAATATCTAACGCTTCTCATTGTTTCCGCATTCTGTTACCATCGCGAGTCGAGCATGTATGAAGGAAACGAAACAATGGCGAGAATCAAACGTAACAGTAATTTACTAACGCACAGTGAACGTTTACACGCGCGCAAAATTCGCCTACGTTGGTTAATAGCCTTGTCCAGCCTTCCATTATTCGGCATGGTAACCGCTTTTGGTATTGCACCGCAAACAGATACCACCAACGTTACCATATCCACCGTTGTTGAAAACTTAGCCTTACCTGACACAATGCGCCTTGCCGATACGGGATCCAACACCTATATACGTGACGAACGTATTGAACGTGGCGACACGGCAGCAAGCATCCTGAAACGCCTAGATGTTAACAGCGAGCAGATCAGCGCTTTCCTCAAGACTCCAGATGCAACGCGCGCACTGATACAAATCACCCCCGGCAAGCGTATACAGGCTGAAGTAAGTGATGACGGCAAATTAATCTGGCTACGACACGCCACTTCTGATGGCAACATGTTGAACATACTTGCCCAGAACAATCAATTTACCACCAGCGTAACAACTGCCCCGCTCGAAACAGCAACAGTGATGAAATCTGGCGTAATACGCAACTCACTCTTTGGCGCCACAGATGCTGCAGGTATACCTGATGCCATCGCTACACAAATGGCAGAGCTGTTTTCAGCCGACATCGACTTTCATCAGGATTTACGCCAAGGAGATCGTTTCAATGTCGTCTATGAAACCAAATCTTTAAACGGGCAAATGGTCATGACTGGACGCCTACTTGCCGCCGAGTTTGTTAATGCAGGGCACACCTATCGCGCAGTATTTTTTGATGGCGCAAATGGAAAAGGCGAGTACTACACTCCCGATGGTAAGCCGCTGAAGAAAGCTTTTTTACGTTCACCACTCGAATTCTCACGTATCAGCTCAGGCTTTGAGATGCGTTTTCACCCCATTTTGAAACAATGGCGCCAGCACAAAGGTATTGACTATGCAGCACCAACGGGCACGAAAGTCCGTGCCATAGCTGATGCAACAGTTGAATTCGTGGGTCAACAGAATGGTTATGGCAACTTCATAGTCCTCAAGCACAGTGGCAATTACAGCACTGCGTATGGTCACCTTTCAGCCTTTGCGCAAGGATTGCATAAAGGTGAAAAAGTCAGCCAGGGCGATTTAATTGGATATGTAGGCATGACCGGCTGGGCAACGGGGCCGCATCTTCATTATGAGTTCCGTATTGCAGGTGTTGCAACCAATCCGCTTACTGCAAACATCCCTGTTGCATTCCCTATTGCCGCTCAGCAGCTCCCTAAATTCAAAGCGCAAGCTCAACCTTTGGTCGCACAACTTAACCTGCTAGACGGCACCAACCTGACCGCCATGGAATAAGCGTCACTCTGTGTCCGATAAAACTTACCTTATCGGACTCATGTCCGGCACCAGTTTAGATGGTATTGATGCGGCGTTGATTTGCTTTGATGAGTCAAGCCCTGCAGGTTATCTCATTGAAACACAGTACGATGCTTATCCACCTGAATTAAGCAAACGCATTCTTGCGTTGCAAGATGTAGATTATGACGAAATGCACCGCGCAGCTGTACTTGCCAATGAACTAGCTGATTTGTACGCAACCAACGTTAACAAACTCATTGCCAAATCACGCATTCAACCCACAGCTATCGCCTGTCACGGGCAAACAGTACGTCATTGCCCTGATGCGAGTTACACCATTCAACTGGTCAACGCCGCACGCCTAGCAGAAAATACCCATAACACAGTCATTGCCGACTTTCGCAGCCGCGACATTGCCGCCGGCGGGCAAGGCGCACCCCTTGTACCGGCTTTCCATGCCGCCGCATTCAGGCATCCGGATAGCCACCGTGTCATTATTAACATTGGCGGGATAGCCAACATTACTGACCTTCCTGTCACCGGGAAAATCACTGGCTTTGATTGCGGCCCAGGCATCGGACTGCTGGATGCATGGTGTCTAGCCCATACCGGACTACCCTATGATCGGGATGGCGCTTGGGGGAAGCAAGGAACATCACTACCCAATTTGCTTACCGTGATGCTGGATCATCCTTATTTTAAATTGCCACCGCCCAAAAGTGCAGGACGTGAGCAATTTAATATGCAATGGTTAAAATCATTATTAACAGGTAGCGAGTCGCCTGTTGATGTACAAGCGACGCTCGTACAATTCACAGCCGACAGCATTGCTCATGCGATTGCTACGCAATGCGCACCCAATGTTGATGAAGTTTATTTGTGCGGCGGTGGTGTGCACAACCACGCACTAACACAAGCGCTTGAAAAGTCACTGCCGTCACTCAACGTACAGCGTACCGATGCTATCGGCATCAATGCAGACTGGCTGGAAGCCCATGCATTTGCATGGCTCGGCTGGCAAACACTACAGAACCTGCCTGGAAATTTAACCGAAGTCACTGGAGCGCGACACCCATGTATATTAGGTGCAATCTATCCAGCATAAAAAAAGGAGACCTAGGTCTCCTTTTTTTACATCCTCACCATACCAAACTTAAGCAGAGAATGAAGATCCACAACCACAAGTTGATGTTGCATTAGGGTTTTTAATCACAAATTGTGCGCCTTCCAAGCCTTCTTGGTAATCAATCTCAGCACCCACCAAATATTGGTAGCTCATAGGATCAATTAACAAAGTTACGCCATTTTTAACCATAGCAGTATCGTCTTCGTTCATGACTTCATCAAAAGTAAAGCCATACTGGAAACCTGAACAACCGCCGCCACTAACAAACACGCGCAATTTCAAATCAGTATTGCCTTCTTCTTCGATCAGTTGCGAAACTTTATTCGCCGCATTATCGGTAAACACCAGCACAGGTTGCATTTCAGTCATTGCATTCATTTTAAAACTCCTATAAACAGTATTTAACCATTATCTACATGCCCATGCCTTACGTCAAGGCAACAGACCAATTAATTCCAATCCCATTGTTTCCGTAAAACCGAACATAATATTCATGTTCTGCACGGCTTGTCCTGCCGCACCTTTAACCAAATTATCTATTACCGACAACACCACAACCATATCGCCATTCTGCGGCCTGTGCCAAGCGATACGGCAAGTATTCGCACCTCGAACCGAACGGGTTTCAGGATGAGAACCCGCAGGCATCACATCAACAAAAGGCTCATGCTGATAATGTTGCTCAAATAATGTTTGAATATCGACACCGTGAGCTACTCGCGCATACAAAGTCGCATGAATGCCGCGAATTAATGGTGTTAAATGCGGCACAAAGGTCAAATTAACCGCTTGCCCCGAAAAATCACTCAAACCTTGGCTAATTTCTGGCAAGTGCCGATGTCCCGATGCACCATAAGCCGAAAAACTATCCGCCGATTCCGCGAACAAACCTCGTACTGATGCGCCACGCCCCGCACCACTTACACCAGATTTAGCATCTGCAATCAGACAAGATACATCCGCAGCACCCGCTGCCAGCAGCGGCAGAAATCCCAATTGCACCGCAGTGGGATAACAACCTGGATTAGCAATCAACCGTGCCGTTTTAATTTGCTCACGATAAACCTCAGGCAAACCGTACACTGCCTCCGCAACCAATTCAGGGCATGCGTGCTCCATACCATACCACTTGGACCAGACAGCCAAATCTTTAATACGAAAATCAGCTGCCAAATCAATTACCCGCACACCTGCTGCCAGCAACTCACGTGCTTGCTGCATTGCAATTCCATTCGGAGTCGCAAAAAATACCACATCACACTGCGTCAAACCAGCTTGCTCTGGGTCAGAAAAAACCAAATCCACATGTCCACGCAAATTAGGGAACATATCAGCGACACGCATACCGGCTTCTTTACGTGAAGTAATCGCCGTCAACTCGACTTGTGGGTGACGCGCCAACAAGCGCAACAACTCCACTCCCGTATAACCTGTACCGCCGACTATGCCAACCTTAATCATGCGCGACTTTCCTCACGTGCAAAAACATCATCATAACTCACAGACAACAAAAAAGCCGCCCAGTTCAAGGCGGCTTTTTTGTTGTAACAAATAATTAACGCTTGGAGAACTGTTTAGCGCGACGCGCTTTACGCAAGCCGACTTTTTTACGTTCAACTACACGTGCATCACGTGTTACTAAGCCAGCTTTCTTCAATGAAGTCTTCAGGCCCAAATCAAATTCAATCAACGCACGGGTAATACCGTGACGAATCGCACCCGCCTGACCAGATTCACCGCCACCGTGCACATTCACCATGATGTCGAATGCAGACAAGTTGCTGGTTAATTCCAGAGGCTGACGAACGATCATACGACCTGTTTCACGAGAAAAATACTCATCAACAGGTTTTTCGTTCACAACAATATTACCGCTACCCGCTTTAATGAAAACACGAGCAACAGCGTTTTTGCGACGGCCAGTGCCGTAGTAATAATTTCCGATCATGGCTTAACCCCTGATTTCCAAAGCTTTAGGCTGTTGTGCAGTGTGCGGGTGGGTTGCACCTGCGTAGCACTTCAACTTTTTAATCATTGCATAGCCCAATGGGCCTTTAGGCAACATGCCCTTAACTGCTTTTTCTAAAACACGACCTGGAAAACGCGCTTGCATTTTCGCAAAGGTAGTTTCATAGATACCACCTGGGTAACCAGTGTGACGATAATACTTCTTATCTTCAGCTTTATTACCGGTTACTCTTAATTTCTCAACGTTAACAACAACGATAAAATCGCCGGTATCAACGTGAGGGGTAAATTCTGGCTTGTGCTTGCCACGTAAAATACGTGCAACTTCAGCAGCTACGTGACCCAAAACTTTGTCTGTTGCATCAACAACAAACCACTCACGATTAATCTCGTGTGCTTTGGCTGAAAACGTGCTCATTGCGGTAAAGGTGTTCATTTCAAACCCCTGCTAATTCTTAAACATGGAAAGCCGAGTATAATAATTCAAATAGCTAATCATGTCAAACACTCCCATCAATATTTGTTCCACTCACTTCAAATATGTCCTGGATTTTTACTATTTTTATCAGCGCCTTACTCTTGCCGCCTCTCAGCCTGATCCTGCTCGGCAGCTTAGGTTGGGCATTGCTTAACCATCATCCACGCCTTGCAAGAAGCATCATAGCATTAACTTTGATATTGCTTTGCGGGCTATCTATGCCCATTATTTCAGATCGATTACTGACTCAATTTGAGCACTACCCTATCATCGATTTAGCACATCCGCCCCATGCGGACGCGATTATCATTTTGGGTGCAGGCAGCTATTTCGACGCACCTGAATATGGTGGCGACACGGTTAGCCGCTACGCACTAGAACGACTGCGCTATGGTGCACGACTTGAACGCGCCACACACCTGCCAGTTGCGGTCAGCGGGGGTAATCCTGCTGGCGGAACACCCGAAGCCTATTTAATGCGTGACGCCTTACGACAGGACTTTAACGTAACAACTCGCTGGGTAGAGCCCAATTCAAACACCACATGGGAAAACGCCCATGCCAGTCGTGCACTTTTACCCAGCCAGGTTAAACGCATATATCTGGTAACTCACGCATGGCATTTGCCTCGTGCCAGTTATGCTTTTGAACATGCGGGATTTACAGTCATTCCCGCTGGCACAGGTTACAGCCCGACCCAACACATCAGTCCAATTGACTTTATTCCGCAACCACGCGGGCTGAACAACAGTTATTTTGCAATCCACGAAGCAATAGGACTTATCTGGTATCGACTTAAAGGTTAAAATTAACTATCACTCACAGGGAGAAAACGCATGAAAGCACGTATCAAATGGATAGAAGGTGTAGCATTTGTGGGCGAAACAGGTAGCGGCCATGGCGTAGTGATGGACGGCTCGGTAGAGGGTGGCGGCCGCAACTTGGGTCCACGCCCTATGGAAATGATGTTGCTAGGTGCAGGTGGGTGCACATCTTATGACGTCGTTACCATATTGAAAAAAGCGCGTGCAGACATTGTAGATTGCGTCGCTGAGATTGAAGCCGAACGCGCCGATACTGACCCCAAAGTATTCACCAAAATCCATTTACACTTCATAGTCAGTGGCCGCAATCTCAAACCTGAATTAGTGGCTCGTGCAATTAATTTGTCAGCTGAAAAATACTGCTCAGCTTCAATTATGCTGGGAAAAACTGCCGAAATGACACATGATTTTGAAATTGTAGAAATTTAATCCATTGCTACAAAATTGATTTTTCAGATAGTCGGGACACGTCCCGACTAGGCGATCAAACTGGATAGCAGCGTACTGAATAAACGGTGTCATTCTTGATAATATCAAACAACAAATCGATATTAGGGTGCTTGCCTGGATTTTGGCGAGCATCTTCGGTGTGTTCTGCGAACAATTCTAACGCCTCTTGTGCGCCTTTTTGGCCAATACCACCCCACTTCAACGCGGCATGATAATACACACGGAATGAACCTGCGCTGCCTGGTTTATTTTCTATCAAACCGCAGACATTACCCATTTCGTCAAACAGCTTCATCGAACCAAACGCATCTACGTTCTCAAGTTTTTCAAGATTTTCTGCAAAATTCGCCATGACTTATACTTTCGTTCAAATGGTGAGCATTATACCCAATAAGCTGTTTTCGTCATCACTTTAGACATTAGCTGCATCACCCCTTTCACTGGCATGGGTAAGGCTACACCACCGTGAGTTATGGCAGTCTCAGCATGGCGCGCTTCGTCTTCCTGCATTTGCTCAACCACCGCACGACTCTTCGCATCCGCGACGGGCAACTCACTTAAATGCGCCGCTAAATGCGCACCTACTTGCCGTTCAGTTTCCGCCAAAAATCCCAAATTCCATTTATCTCCCAACGCACCCGCTGCCATACCCACAGCTAACGAGCTTGCATACCACACGGGGTTGAGTAAACTCTTGCGCCCGCCCAAGGCATCAATCCGCGATTCGCACCACGCCAGGTGTTCTGTTTCTTCCCGCGCAGCTTCAGCCAACGCCGCTTTTGCTTCAGGATTGCGCGCGGTCAACGATTGCCCTTGATACAAAGCTTGTGCGCACACTTCACCAACATGGTTAATACGCATGAGACTTGCCGCATGCTTCTTCTCCACCTCAGTTAATGCCGCATCTGCCAATTCCTTGCCAGGCACAGCACGCACACTTTGCGCAGGGGCTAACACGGTACGCAAGCCGTTATCCAGCGCCAAAATCAATGCATCTAAATTCATCACAACCTCACTTATTCGGCCAATTTGTGCAAGAATAACGCGAATTCATCCAAGATAAAACCTCAACATGCGCTACTGGCTCATCCTGCTTATTGCTTTTTTCTCCCCGACACATGCAAGCCCCTTGCCGAATGAAGTCCATGCCGCACTCAAAGCTGCACATATTCGAATCGACAACACGGGCATCATTGTCTGGGATAGCACACACGCCGAACCCAGTATCGTTATCAATCCGCAACACAGCTTCAATCCTGCTTCCACCATGAAATTGCTCACCAGCTATGCCGCACTTAACCTGCTCGGTCCTGCATACACCTGGAAAACGGACATCTACCACGATGGCAGTGTGCATGACGACATCCTTAGCGGCAATCTTTATCTCAAAGGCTATGGCGACCCTAGCATAACCGTGGAACGGTTCTGGATGCTATTACATCAATTACACTTACAAGGCATACGCCACATTAACGGCGATTTGGTCATAGACCAAAGCTATTTCCAGCTCAATCCGCGTCCGCAATTTGACGACCACCCCAATCGTGCCTACAACGCAGAACCTGCCGCGATGATGGTCAATTTCAACAGCAGCGAAATCAAACTCATCCCCAATACAACGAGTGTTGCCGCCCAAGCCGAACCACTTCCCAGCACCACTCAAATCGCCAACCACATCGCCCTCACCAACGCAGTCTGTGGCGAGTGGCGCGATGCCATCCACACCGACTGGCAAACCAATACGCACCAACTCACCTTAAATGGCTCATATGCCAGCGACTGTGGTGAAAAATCTTTTGCTCTCAATCTTGGCAATGCCAGCGCGCTGGTTGCAGGTCTGTTCCAACAACTATGGCTAGCCGACGGTGGTACGATGACTGGCACCTGGCGTGTCGGCAGCGCACCTGACAGCGCACAGTTAGTTTCCAGCTACAGCTCTCCACCGCTGGCACAAATCATTTACGACATCAATAAATACAGCAACAACATCATGGCGCGCAGTGTGTTTTTAAGCCTGTCTACGCCACCCAATGCCAATATCGAATCAGCCAGCGACAATGTTAGAAACTGGCTCAAACTGGCGCAACTGAATTTCCCCGAACTCGTGCTGGAAAATGGTGCCGGCTTATCCCGCCTTGAGCGCATCAGTCCTTACCACATGGCACAACTACTACACGACGCTTACCGCAGCCCCTATTACCCCGAACTTGCCAACAGCCTGCCCATCGTCGCCATTGACGGCACCATGAAAAAGCGCCTCAAAGACAGCCCTGTCGCAGGCCGCGCCCACATCAAAACAGGCACATTGGAAGGCGTAAAAACCATGGCAGGCTATGTACATGCCGCCAATGGGCACACCTACATCGTCGTCTTTTTCATCAACGACGAACACGCACAAGCAGGTGGGACAGCGCAAGACGCCCTATTAAAAGTAGTGAGTGAAACAGGCGAATAAATAAACATCCAAATTAGTTATCAATGCCACAGCCAGCGTACGACAATGCATGCTGGCGCAGTTTAACGCCACTGATCCAGACTATGGCTGCGTGGATTTAAGTTAGCCATGACAAAATCAGCCTAAAACGACACGCCTTCTCGCTACCACAAGCTATTCAATCGCGAACCGGTGCTTAAGTTGCCGCTATGTTGCCCAGCGTACATAACGACAATACAAAAAAGGCGTAGTATTCTGTTTTCCAGTTTTTAAATGAGTATACGTCATGAATCTACACTTAAGCATAGGGCCACTAGCCGCACTTATCGCAGGCATACTTATTCTGATTATGCCGCGCATGTTGAATTTCATCGTCGCGATTTATCTCATTATCATTGGCGTAGTCGGCCTGTTTGGCACCCATTTGTTGAGCGCCTAATCAGCATTCACCCAATCTCAATTTAATAAGGAAGTAATCATGCGTAAATTATTGATCAGCACACTTGCACTAAGCGTAGTACTCACAGGCTGTGCGGATATGTCCGCAACCCAGCGTGGCACAGCAACAGGCGCCGGGATAGGTGCAGGTTTAGGTGCGATTATTGGCGCAACAACGGCAGGTGGGGGTGGCGGGCGCGCGGCAACAGGCGCTGCGATAGGCGGTATTGCGGGTGCGGTTGCAGGCAATATCTGGTCAAACAAAATGGAAAAGCAGAAGCAGCAAATGGAACAGGCTACTCAAGGCACAGGCGTACAAGTCAGCCAGACTGCTGACAACCGCTTAAAGCTCGACATCCCCAGCGACATCTCATTTGACACTAATCGTGCCGACATCCGCCCGAACTTCCGTGTCATCCTGGATAAATTTGCCGCCGGGTTAGTCGAAAACCCAGGTACCCAAGTTACTATCATTGGCCATACCGACAACACTGGCAGCGATGCGATCAACAACCCATTATCGCTGGAACGGGCCTCGCATACACGTGATTATCTGACCGCGCGTGGTGTTGCTGCTTCACGATTTAACGTTGATGGGCGTGGTTCACATGAACCGGTTACCACCAATGCCACCAGTGTAGGGCGTGCGCAAAATCGTCGTGTCGAAATTTTCGTAGCAGAACCACAACAATAAAGACTATTTGCACGATGCGCTGACCGCAGCCGTCGTGCAAAGCTTTCAATCTGGCCGGAACAATCGACATGTATTACGGTGAGCGATTCAATGCCATCACCCACCTAGTTGGCGCCATACTGTCCATCGCAGGTAGCGTAGTATTAATCACACTTGCTGCGCTGCATGGTGATATGTGGACAGTCATAGGCGTATCCGTCTACAGTATCACCCTAGTCATACTCTATTCCACTTCCACGCTCTATCACAGCCTGCGTGGACGCAGCAAAGACATCCTGCGTAAACTTGATTACCAGGCCATCTACCTGCTCATAGCTGGCACTTACACTCCATTTTGCCTGGTCACACTCCACGGCACGTGGGGCTGGTCGCTGTTGGCTATCGTGTGGACACTCGCAGTTATCGGCATACTGCAAGAATTCCGCCCCAAAAATGACGCCAGAATACTCTCCATCGTCATCTACATCCTCATGGGCTGGGTCATCCTGGTTGCCCTCAACCCGCTGCTCCACGCACTGGGCAGATCAGGTTTCATCTGGCTCGCAGCAGGCGGCATATTCTACACAGGAGGTATCATATTCTATGCCTACGATTACAAATTCAGACACTGGCATGGCATCTGGCACCTGTTCGTTATCGCAGGCAGCCTCATGCATTATTTCGCTATACTGTTGTACGTGGTATTAACCGCAAAAACATTGGCATAAACATCCTGAGAAATGCTTATGCCACAAAGCGAGCGCCTGCATTCGAACTCATCCAGGCACATCAGTCAGCTTCAAATCATGCTGGATTAGCAGTAGCCGGCGCCGTCAGTATCAACTGGCCATTCTGCACCGGGATGCGCTGCCCAGGATTATGATCCATACGCACCACACCTTGCTTATCCCCCAGATGGTAGGTCACGTCATAACCCAGCGTTTTTTCATGACGCTCATATTCTGTTTTGCAATGTGTCTTCATGACCGTCTGTTGATCAGACTCCTGCATATTCTTTTGCACACGATTGCCTGCGTAACCGCCAGCAGCAGCACCCGCAACCGTCGCCACGGTCTTGCCCGTTCCGCCACCCACTTGATTACCCAACACACCACCTAACACCGCACCAATAGCAGTACCAGCAATACGATTTTCGTCTTTTACTGGCGCCTGCCGCGTAACTGCCTCGTCCCTGCATACCTGATGAGGGGTACGTATGGTTTTAGTCACTGGCTGTACGTTAATCACCTCAGCATAGGTAGGCTCAGGATGCAACACCTTATAACCAGCGACCCCGCCAATAGCGGTCACCGCTACCGCACCTGCGACTGCCCCAATCAACATCGATTTATCCACATTCTTCTCCTCAAATTCAAAATGACAAACACATACTACTGCGCTAATAACGTTGAAGTATAACGGCTGTAGCGGAATGCGCCGTTACAAGATGTTTCAACGTTTGAACACCGCAACCATGGCAAGCACTATCCACCTGGTTAAACCGAAATGTAATTAATATAACAACAGTGCATTTGTCACTCAGCCCTACACATAAAAAATGCCTGCTTTAAATCAAGCAGGCATTTTTTATTGGCTGGTTAATGTTGATGTTTATGAACGACGGTAGGTTGAAATAAATTAAAATTGGTGAGCTGGCCTAAATCACTGGGGACGACATCAACTTGTGACTGCGTTTCCAGAGACAACATATCGATAGTCCCGGTAATCACGGCACCTTCTTCTACCTGCATGGTGGCGTAGCGAATATGCCCATGGATTTGCGCGGTTGCATAAATGACCAACCGTTTATGCACAATCAAATCACCGTCAAAGCAACCACGTATTTCAGCCACATCAACCTCAGCCGTTCCCACAAACACACCGCCCTGTGCAATGCGAATATGACGACTTTTCATCGCTGACTCAACCCGACCTTCCACCACCAGAATTTCACAATCTGTAATTTCAGAGCCTTTGAGTGATATATGTGGACCAACGATGAGTTTATTACCCTCATCCTTAGGGGCAGCTTTAACCATCGGGGGTGCTAGTAAAGGGGGGGCTGATGGCGATTTTAAATTGATTTTAGGCGCGTCTGCCGCGGCCTCGTTGGCAGAATCCTTACGCGCTTGTATAAACTTTTTTAGCATCTGATTTCTCCTGTTGTCTTCATCTGGCGACACTTGATTAATTAATATTAATAAAATAATTAAAAAACAAAGTGTTAAAAATTAAAAAAGGTGTCGCTTATGAGCGACACCCAGCATAATGGTTAGCATTTAATTCAACACAGCCTTGATACGATTAGTACGATTAGCCATATAAAACACACTGACAAACAAGACGCATGCAATATAAAGATTAGGGGTAAAGACAATATGGCTAAAATCCGTCGTCATGATATTTTCCTGTATAAAAAAGCGGGTGGAATTACCCGGCTAATGTATAACTAGCAAATACCGCGCCATTTATTTTTATTGTTATTTATCATATTGTTAATATTAATTTCGGATTGAAATAGCACATTTTTGTCGTTAACTGCAGACAGTCGCTACCGCTCGATTCACGCATAGACCTCAGATGAGCGTAAGGCGGATCAAAACCATAACATTCCAGTTTTTCATTTCCATGATCGGGCAATACCTGTCGGGCAGGCTATTGTCAACTTCAGCCCAATATTATGACGCCCACCAAATGCTTTTTGGCAAAATCGAATAAATTCATATATGCTTCCTACCAGAGGCTTGTTTTAATAACAAACATGGACACAACATGAATACGGCAACCAACCCCCCAACACCCGCTGCAACCAATCGATACGCATCAACTTTTGACGATATCAAGGCCCGTATCGGTGATGTGTTTCAGGTACAAATCAGCACGGACAGCCAGGAAATACGGCACTCGGTCAAACTGCTAGGTTACTTTCCCGGCAAAACCATCATGATTACCACGCCGACGCTTAATAACAATGTGATGCTGTTTCGTGAAGGTCAGACCTTAACTGTTCGCGCTTTTTCAGGCACTGCAGCTTATGTATTCAACGCTGACGTGCTCAAAGCATGCAACACGCCGATTACTTATTTGCACTTAAGTTACCCAAAAACGACGCAAAAAGTTCCAATACGCGCGTCTACTCGCATCAATTTTGACATTATTGGCGCGTCCAGCAATATCACGCGTGATGAAAACAGCAATGCAGCACCCACTGCTATCATCATCAACGACATAAGCACAACAGGCGCATCCATCGCTGCGAGCAGTCCGCTGGGCAAAAAGGACGATATCTTACGCATCGCTTTCCGTGCCAAGATACACGACATCATGGTTCACCCGACCCTCAAATGCGTAATACGCTCACTCACCAGCACCGATGACGAAGTTAACCCTATCAAATATGGATTGCAATTTCTGGAATTAGATACGCAAGAGCTGCTTACTTTGCAAAGCTTGGTTTATCAGAAAATACTCGAGAACAAATAATTCTTAAATCCTTTGCACGATATTGCGAGCGCAAACATCGTGCAAAGAGCTGGACTTAAATTTTAGAGCCAGCACCATATAAATAATGCGAGAACTGGGCAAAATCACTGCTGACTGAACGGAACAGCTTATCCATGCTCAATACCGCTTGCTCGATGATATTGATCGCAATGTAGGGATGTTCAACTTTCATCCGTTTATACATGGCGCGTGACAGCTTGAGCACTTGCGTGTCAGCAGCTTTGGCGACCAGGCGTGCAGAACGCGCACGCTTGTCAAAGAAAGACATCATCCCCAACATTTCACCTACACCAGAGCGCACCACTTCATATTCATTCTGACCATCAGGAATAATCAGCGCAATTTCGCCTTTTACCACGAAATACAATTCATCACCGACGTCGCCCACATCTGATACGACATCATCATAATCAAAATGCAACACGCTCAAATAATTCAGCAGCGTATTCACTTCTGCTACCGTCAATGACTCACACAAATATTGCTGGCTCATAAACTGAGCCAATTCCGCGTGCTCTGCTAATTGTTTTGCGACCATGTTTTATACAACCTTCGTAAGACTTACAACAGCACAACCTGTTGTAATATATGATAGTTTAGCGCTGTAAGACTTTTTCACTTTTTTAAAACCTCTTAAATTTGTTGTAAACATATTTTAAACCTATTTTCGAATAGTGCCTATCGAACCTACAAATCATAAAACTGTTCCACGAACCTTCCAAAACTCATCTTCATGCGAAGAGAAACTTTACAAAAAAACAGAACATAGTTTGTCATGATGAAAGGACCTAGTTCGGCTATATCACATTACCTTGATTTTCATACAACTGCTTCTGGAAGTTAAAAAACAGATTCCTGATTTCATCCACCCCACCAAGCGCCTCTGCTGCATCAGTCATTGAGTGATATTTCAGTTCAATTAGATTTGGCAGTCTGGATTGGTCAAGCTCTTCAAATCCAGTGTCGATGTATTTGAACAGCACAAATTCGAGGAATTCTCTGTGTGCCAGGCTTAACCCATCCAGAATAACGGGCTTCGCCTGAGTTACCCGTATTTCCCTTCTTGCCCATAACGCCACCAAGTATTAACGCTTTCAACTCGACCCCGCGTGATACAAAAATAAACCAAGAACTGATGAACAGACCACACCAGCTCCATGTCTTTATTCAGGATTATGGGAAAGTCAGGATAGGGGTGATTGTTTAGTTTGAAGTCATCTGTAGACTTGATTAACTGCATAAGAACCTGCTCTATAAGTTATATGATTCCACTATAACTTATTTGTAAGGATACTACAGCTACATAACATTTCACTCTTCCTTTACATTAAATTCATCAGCGGCTTTTTGCATTAAACGCATACCACCTATCATACCTTCCACGCGACCACGCACCTTTGCTGCCAACGCTTGCCAAGCAACTTTATCACTGACGGATGGAATAGGCTCAAAAGGATAATGCCGATGCTGCACTCCTGCCCGCAACGCTGGCTTAGCAGCCAATGCCGCTGCATCCAGCGTCACCAGCAAATCCGCCCAGGCCAGCATGGCCTCATCCAGCGCAGGCACATCACCCTCCACATCGGGTAGCACCGCAGCACGCGCTTCCAGCCATTCGCTGCCTAACTTGTGCACATAATGCGCAGCCAAATTGGCCGGCGCGGGATGCAAACCGCTTAGGAAAATCACCCGGGCGCGTCTTTTGTAACCCATATTCTTCGTCATCTGATTAAAACCAGATTCATTTTATCGGGTTTTAGCCTAAAATTGCCATATCACACACAAATAACTAAGCCACTTTGCATACGCTACTTTTGCCGATACTCCGCAGTCTGTCTGATGGTCAGTTCCATTCAGGCACGACACTCGCACAACAACATCAAGTCTCACGCGCCACAGTGTGCAATATCATTGCAGGTGCAGCTGACTTGGGCATCACTGTGCACAAGGTACGCGGACGCGGCTATCAACTCGCCAGCCGTCCCGATTGGCTCGATGCAGACACAATATGCGCGACCATACCCGCTACGACCTTACCTTACCGCCTGGACATCGTCGATAGCATTGCCTCAACCAATGCCACCCTGCTAAACGCAACTGACGATGCGCCACACCGCCACTGCCTCGTTGCCGAACAACAAACGGCGGGGCGCGGAAGGCGGGGCCGAGTCTGGCAGAGCGTCCTTGGCGGCAGCTTAACATGCTCTATCCGCTGGCGTTTTAATCAAGGTATAGCAACCCTCGCCGGTTTAAGCCTTGCTGTCGGTGTTGCGCTGATACGCAGCCTGCAGCAATTAGGCTGCGAGGGTGTACAGCTCAAATGGCCTAACGATGTGCTCTGGCAACAACGTAAACTGGCGGGCATCCTCATCGAAGTGCAAGGTGATATGAACGGCCCTTCGATTGCCATTATCGGCATCGGCATCAACATGCAACTCCCTGCTGCCGCACGAGATCAGATTGACCAGGCCGTGACCGACGTACAGGAAATACTTGGTACGCCATTATCACGTAACGCACTGCTAGCCACGCTGCTTACCCACCTCGCAGAGGTCATGGACGAATTTGAACGCAACGGTTTACACAATTTACGCAAAGCATGGCAAGCAGCTCACGCTTATGCCGATCAACCCATAAAGATCCATATGAGCAATGGCCAAATCATTCAGGGTATTGCCGTCGGTTTGGCAGAAAATGGCGCGTTATTACTTCACACCGACGATGACAAACAAATCAGCGTTCACAGTGGTGAAGTCCACAGTGCGCGGAGATTAGTCCCATGAATTTACTGTTGATAGATGCAGGTAACACCCGCATCAAGTGGATGCGCGTTGGCGCCGAGGGCGAACGGCGTGGAGGCTATCTCAGCCATCAACAGGCTGAACAACTTGTTGAACACACTGGCAGCATCAGTCACCTCATTATCAGCAACGTGGCAGGTGACGCGCTGGGCGCACGCATCACGCAGCAATACCAGCACTGTACGCAACACACGCTCATTGCATCTGCTCAACAATGCGGCGTACACAGCCATTACCAGCCCGCAACCCAGCTTGGAAGTGATCGTTGGGCAGCGCTAATTGGCGCACATCATCTGGGTGCAGCAAACAGCATTATTGTCAGTGCGGGAACCGCGATTACTGTTGACGCATTAAACCACGGTGAATTTCTCGGTGGCATCATCATGCCCGGCACCCAGCTTATGTATCAAGCACTCACCCAGCACACGGCGCAGCTCACTCAACCGACTGGACACAACCGCGATTTCCCGTCCAACACCGCCGACGCCATGACTACCGGCTGTACGTTAGCACTCACTAGCGCCATTACCGCGATGCAAGAAAGGCTGCAAAATCGAGACACCACACCAGCGGACATCTGGCTGCATGGTGGTGATGCTGCCAGTTTCAGCCCATTACTTCCCCATACACTGCATTTAGTGGACAATCTGGTTCTGACTGGTTTGGAAGTAATTGCACACGAGGTATTCACTTGAGACTGCTGATTTTAATTCTACTAATAGCTAACGCACTGGTTTTCGCCTGGATCCAATGGGGGCAGCCAGCACCTATGCCGGAGCCCACAGAAATCGATCCAGATAAAATCCATATCGTGCGCGACAACGAACCCGTCCAACCCGAAGCACCTGTGGCTAAAGTGGAATCAGCACCCAGAACAGAACCCGTGGTGCCACCCACACCCACACCCACACCCACACCCACACCCACACCCACACCCACACCTGCACCTGCACCTGCACCTGCACCTGCACCTGCAATTGTAGCTGCCAAACCGGCAAGCACTTTATGTGCAACCTGGGGACCGATACCCGCGCAACGTGTCGAAGATGCACAAATACGCCTGAACAAGCTAAAATTAGGCGAACGCCTTAACGTTGTAGATACACCAATACACAGCGGACCCTACTGGGTCTATTTACCCCCACTCAAATCCAAAGCTGATGCTGACAACAAGGCGGTAGAACTACAAAATTCGGGAATCAAAGATATAGCCGTCGTACGTGATGGCAAATGGGAAAATGCTATTTCTATGGGATTGTATGGTAAAGAAGCCATTGCCAACGACCGCATAAACAAACTTAAAAAACAGGGTATTAATGCGCAGATTGAGGCTAGAGGCAAAACCGCCCGTACTTTCGCCCTGCATCATCTAACCGACGATGAAGTGAAGCAGATCAAGCAAATGCAAACGGATTTCGGTGGGCCAGCAATTAAGAAAACCGCATGTGAGTAACAGGTTGACCACGAAAAACACTGTGCCCTTGTGCCTTTCGTGAGTCATAGCCAACCTTTTTACTTCTTCAAACTATCACGTATCTCACGTAACAATATAATGTCTTCAGGTATTACGGCAGGTGCCGGTGCCGCTGCCGGAGATTCTTTTTTCAATTTGTTAATAGCTTTGACCGCAACGAATATCGCCAGCGCTACGATGGTAAAATCAACTACGGTATTGATAAAAGCACCATACTTAATCAATGGCGCACCCGCTTTTTCAGCCAACTCTAAAGTCGCATAAGTCTGATCGCCCAGATTTACATACAACTGTTTAAAATCCACGCCACCCACTAACTGCCCAACCACAGGCATCACAATGTCTTTGACAAAGGATTCAACGATCTTGCCAAAAGCGCCGCCGATAATCACACCCACTGCCAAATCTATCACATTGCCCTTAACGGCAAACTCTTTGAACTCGCTAATAAAACTCATAACCCCTCCTATTCATTATTAAAAATAAAGTTACGACTTATTATAGCGGGCTAATCACCCTCCCAACACACAGTAGCCTAAGTTTTCACAGGATGCTTAAACAACTTACGCTGCAACGTCCGTCTATGCATATTCAACGCCCTGGCAGTGGCAGAGATATTGCCATCATGTTCATTCAACACGCGCTGGATGTGCTCCCACTCCAGCCGGTCCAGTGACGGCGTGGGTATCTCCTTGACCACAGACACATGATTATCGTCCTGGTGTAACGCAGCAACGATTTCATCGACTTCGGCAGGTTTTGCCAAATAGTGGGTAGCACCCAACTTGATCGCATCCACTGCCGTCGCAATGCTGGCATAGCCAGTCAGCATAACTATGCGCACTGCAGGATCCAAGCGCTTGAATTGCGCGATCAACGACAGCCCAGTCTCACCTGACATTTTCAAATCCAGCACCACGTAACCAGGCGCAAGCTGTTCCGCCAAAGCCAATGCACCTACCACATCCTGCGCCGTACGCACATTAAAACCACGTCGCGTCAGCGCATGTGCAAGCACTATGCAAAAAGTCTCATCATCATCAACTAACAATAATTCCTGACTCATATCGCACCACTTATTATTGGCAACCGCACCACAACCCTCGCGCCGCCACCATCACGTGCCAGCAACGCCACGCTACCGCCATGCCGCTCAATCGTTGCATTGGCAAGATACAAACCGACACCGAAGCCACCTTGCGCCTGTTTTGTAGTAAAAAATATCTTGCTCGCTAGCGCAGGATCATCAAATCCGGCGCCTCGGTCTAATACTGTAATTTGCACAAACTCGGCATCCCAGTCCAACTCGATTTCAACCTGATCATTACCCGCATCTGCAGCGTTGTTACACAGACTCACCATAGCCTGGTTCAAACTCGGATCATTAAATACACCAGGCATGGGCAGCGTGCCAACAATGCGCGTCGCTACAGTAACTTGTGGGCGCATCACTTGCCACTGATTGGTCAAACCCGCCATCCATACATCAAGCTGAACCCGCGCACCTGCATCAACGCGCCCTTGCTGGTTTGTATGCGTCAACCGCGTCAAAATAGTTTTACATGCTGCGATCTGATTACGCAAAATCTGTAATGATTCCTGCGTCACCACATCGCCCTTGCATTCATATTGCAATTCCTCCGCAACCACCGACATCGTCGCTAATGGCGTAGATAACTCATGCGCCGCACCCGCAGCCAAATTTGCCAATGCTAACACCTGCTCATCGGCTAACGCACGTTCACGCACTCGCGCCAATGCCAGATCCCGTTCACGGATAGACGCGGCCATCTTGCCTATAAAATAAGCAATCAAAACTGCACTTACAATAAAATTCAGCCACATCCCCGCCAAATGCAGAGAAAACTCCACCGCGCCAGGCGGCAAACTCAATGGCACAAATAATTGCGTCAATAATGAGTACGCTAATACACTCAACAGCGTCATCATCCAGCCGTATGCAGCAGGCAAAGTCGTGGCCGCAACAATAATCGGAATCAAATACAAGGAAACAAACGGATTGCTCGCTCCGCCGCTAAAATATAACAGCAACGTCAATGCAGCCATGTCGGCTACCAGCTGCACAAAAAACTCCAGCGCTGTCACTGGTCCAGACTGCCGAAGCCGCAACCAGGTCACCGCATTTAACATCGCCAGTCCCACCACCACACTCAACATCGCAGGCAGCGGTAGCGCAATATGCAAACCAAATTCCGCTATGGCCAGCGCCAACAACTGCCCGCCCACAGCGAACAGGCGCAGTACAAATAAATTGCGCAACATGCCTGTCACTGGAACGGTACTAAATGAGGAGGACGGAATTAACATGCGTGTATTTTACCTGCCCATGCGTGAAAATTGATAGCTGCGACATTTTGCCGCAGGCGCGATGCGTATAATTGCGTAACAATCTTACTTTTACTGCCTGAAAGGTCGCATCATGAAAAAACTCAGTATCCTGCTCAGCCTCGTTTTCTCACAAGTCGCAATGGCCGCCGACATTAAAGTCGAAAATGCGTGGATGCGTGCCACCGCGCCTGGTCAAGAAGTCGCAGGAGCATTCATGAACATCACCAGCACTGATAACGCCAAGCTGGTTGGTGTAACTAGCCCGGCTGCGGGAAAACTGGAATTGCATTTCATGAGCATGGACAAAGGCGTGATGGAAATGCGCGAGGTTAAAGCCATCGACCTGCCTAAAGGCAAAACAGTGCAGCTCGCACCTGGCGGCTTACACATCATGCTATTTGATTTGAAACAGCCGATGAAGCAGGGTGAAACCCTGCCCATGATGCTGGATATCGTCACCGCCGACAAACATCACGAAAGCATCAAAGTTGACGTTAGCGTGCGCGATTTGGGCGGAAAATAATCACTAGCCCTGCACGCCTTGCCGCTTGAGGAATTCCTGTAATATCCGCAAGCGCATGGCACTGTCATTCATTTCCAATAAATCCTGTTTGGCGCGAGATTTGATGGGCAGACTTTCCGCCAGGCGGTAACCCAGCCAGGCGGCTTGTTCCGGGTGCGGTGGATTGGAAAAACGGGCTGCGCCGAGCTCCTGATAGATGGTGTCAAACACTGTGCTGCAAATATGAAATTCATTATCAACCAGCTGCGTAGGTTCAGCTGGCAACAACCGCACTTCTGCCATGATCAGGCCATCTTTAGCGACTTCACTGGCTTCAATTAAAAATCGCTGCCCACCTTGGGCGGTGATATTGAGTATACCTAATTGCGGCATATCCCAATCGGCGATACGTGCCAAGGTGCCGACTGCATGTGGCTGCGCCGGGGTGCCCACTTCCTCCCCTGACTGAATCAAACAAATGCCAAATGGCGAATTGTCTTTCATGCAGGTACGCACCATATCCAGATAACGTGTTTCAAATAACTTTAGTGGCAACAATCCGTCGGGATAGAGCACGGTATTTAACGGAAATATAGGAATAAGCAATTGTGGCGTGTGATACAACCGATCGAACACCAACGGTAATTTTTCTTTCAGCCAGCTCATCTGCTCTCTCCCCAACGCGCCATCAGCTCATGAGGCACATGCAATTGGTCCAATATCCGCGCCACCACAAAATCAACCATATCATCTATGCTTTGCGGATGATGATAGAAGCCGGGATTGGGTGGCAAGATCACCACACCCATGCGCGCAAGTTTGAGCATGTTCTCTAAATGCAATGCTGAATACGGCGTTTCACGCGGCACCAGTATGAGTTTGCGCTGCTCCTTGAGCATCACATCGGCCGCACGCTCAATCAGATTATCCGCCAACCCTTGTGCGATAGCCGCAAGGCTACCCATGGTGCACGGACAGACCACCATGGCATCGGCGGGATTCGACCCGGATGCCACAGGCGCAAACCACTCTTCACGCCCATATACGTGCAATTGACCTTCAGCTGCGCCGAAATGCCGGGTTAAAAACGCCTCCAGCTCATGAGCACGACTCGGCAAATCTAAATCCAGCTCTTGCTTAATCACAATTTGCGCAGTGCTGGATACGAGCAAATGCACCTTGATATCGGCACTCAACAAGCACTGTAACAAGCGTACGCCATAAGGCATGCCAGAGGCGCCAGTCCAGGCTAAAGTTACGCTACGCGGCGGAGGATGCATTAGATTCACTTTCTACCAAATAAGCCGCAATCAAGCCATTGCTTAAACCAAACACCCATGCTGCCAAGGCAAACACCGGACTTAAATAAAACACATTCACGCCAGGCATCAGCCACACCGACACCACAGCCAGCTGCGCGGCGATATGGGCAAATGCAGCTAACACGCTGAGGCTGACCATACCGAAATAGCGCTGCGGCAAATATCGTGCAATTGCCAATACAGCTAAACTCGCCAACGCACCACTTAAGCTTAATATAAATCCCGGGGTGAGAAAACTGCCCAATAAAATACTGCCCGCAACGACACGCAAACCTGTAACCCACGCCGCAGCACGCAAGCCATATTGCTGCAATACCAGCAGAGTCACGATATTTGCCAGGCCCGGCTTAACCCCGGGAATGGGTGACGGCAACGCCGCCTCCATCAGCATCAGCACGATAGCCAACGCCGCCATGTAGGCTATACGGTGATCTTCTGCTGTGGGTTTAATAGTTAAGACTGTCATATCGCCTTACTGCCCCTACGATTTCCACGCTCACCTGGTTAGGCAAGCATATCGCCGCTTCACCTTCATGGCTGATCCAGCCCTGACGTACACACAATTGCCTGGGACTGGGATCGCTCCTGACACGAGCACGATGATTATTAACTTCGACTTGAGTGATGCCTAATGGTCCTGGCACTGCCACCATAAACGGACGTACCAGCGATGCGGTCAAAAACACCTCACCACCGCGTTTAATCATAATTTTTTGCCCCGCGGGTGACAACCAGAAATGGCTAGCTAACATGACCACCAGCACCAGGCTTGATGCCAGCACCAACCAGTCTCCAGGTCTGATCATGGCGATATGGTTGCGTAACAATTAGCTTAACTCTCTATGCCGCACCAGGGTCTGCACATCTTGCTTGAATTGCAGGGCAAGTTGCTCAGTCAAATACACCGACCGATGCTGCCCGCCAGTACAACCTATTGCCACAGTCAAATAGGCGCGATTGTCACGGATAAAACAGGGCAACCATTTGCGGACATACTGGCCAATATCAGCCAGCATCTCGCCGACTTCGGTCGACGCCGCAAGAAACGCTATCACCGCCGTATCTCTCCCCGTTTGCGGGCGTAACACAGGGTCATAATGCGGGTTAGGCAAACAGCGCACATCGAAGACCAAGTCGGCATCGAGCGGTATGCCATGTTTGAAACCGAATGATGAAAACAACAATGTCAGTTTTGCGCTTTCCAGCACCATCATGTCGCGTATCCAGCTGCGCAATGTGTTTGCAGATAAATCACTGGTATCAATACGATGCGCTAATTGCGCAATATCATCGAGTCTGTCGCGTTCTAAAGCAATGGCATCTGGCAAAGTGATATCGTCATTACTCAGTGGATGACGACGGCGAGTTTCGGAGAAGCGCCGTACCAGAGTTTCGGTCTTGGCCTCCAGAAACAACAAACGCACATGCAGACGCTCGCGCAAATCCGCAACCAGTGCCGGCAAATGCTGATAGGAATCTCCACTGCGCGCATCGACGCTGATCGCCAGCTGGTGAAAGCCGTGCTGTGCCAGATAGTCTATGGTTTCATTTAACAATTTGGCAGGTAAGTTATCGACACAATAATAACCTGCATCTTCCAGCACATTTAATGCAATGCTTTTGCCCGAACCTGACAAACCACTAATGAGCACCAATTGCATGTTGTCATCATTCGATGCATTCATTGATTTGCCTGTAAAAAACTTTGTTGCCGTGCAATAAAATCTTCTGCGCTATTAATGCCACGCGCCCGCAAAATATAATTACGCGTGGCGACTTCGACCAACACCGCCAGGTTCCGCCCTGCAGCAACAGGGATGTAGACTTTATTGATTTCCACTCCCAAAATCGTTTCTGCTGTAGCTTCCATATCCAAGCGTGAGATTTTTTCTTGTGGCGCACCTGTTTGCGCCTGCAAATTAACGATGAGCTTCAGATTCTTCTTAAACTTCACCGCAGGCTCACCAAACAGCGTACGTATATTCAGCACACCCAACCCGCGCACCTCGAGAAAATCCTGCAGCATTGGCGGGCATTGCGCTTCCAATATACCGGGTGCAACTTTGTACAAATCAACCACATCGTCAGCAATCAATCTATGCCCACGGGTAATTAACTCTAACGCCAACTCGCTTTTACCTACCGCGGAGTTACCCGTTAACATCACCCCCAAACCATTAACTTCCAGCATCACGCCATGCACATTGACCGAATCTGCCAACGCATTAGTCAAATAATGCGACAGCACCGCCATGAGCTCTGGGCTGGCTTGTGGGGAAGTAAACAGGGGCGTGTTGGTACCTTGCGCTGCCGCCAAGAGCTGTGCTGGCACGGCCTCACCATTGGCGATAATGACCACAGCAAGTTCAGTTGCAAATAAATTAGCTATCGCCTGGGTTAACCCTGCATCACCTAACTGACGCAGATAATCCATCTCGGCACAGCCTAATACCTGAACGCGATTGGGATGAACAAAATTCAAGTGTCCAACCAATGCCAAAGAAGGTTTTTGTACGGTATCCCCGATAAGCTGCTTGTCACCCCCAGTTTCGCCTGTCACCCAGGTTAAATCCAGAGGTTTAGCGAGATCCGCATACATTTTGCTTACGGGTATGGTATTAATCATGGCGTCCAGTTTCTGATAACAGCAAGCGTGTCGTCAACGCTTGCGCTGGTGCACAACGCATCGCGCATCGCCTTATTACTAAACAATTGCGCTAATTCACTCAATATTTCCAGATGCAAATCCGTTGCTTGCGCAGGCACGAACAGGATAAACAATAAGCGTACGGGGATTTGATCGGGGGCGTCGAATTCTATGGGGGTGCGTAATCGAACGAATACGCCTGAAGCAGATTTTAGTCCTTTGATACGGCCATGCGGTATGGCAATACCTTGACCCAGACCCGTTGAACCTAATTTCTCTCTTGCCAACAAACTATCCAACACCAGCTTAGTGGCAACGCCTGACTCTGCGCTTAACAACTGCCCTACATGTTCAAATAACTGTTTTTTACCTTCCGTTTCCACATCCAACAGGATGCGATTAACGGAAAGTAATGGCACTAACTGATTCATAAAATAAACGAATTACTCTTCTTCAGCTTCAACCACAGCTTGATGTTTGATACCGCCATTGGGTTGATGCGTAGAGCTGAGTTTTTCTTTATGTTTGACCACTTGACGATCTAACTTATCTGCCAAAGCATCTATCGCGGCATACATATCCGCATCTTCCGCTTGTACAAAAATATCTTTCCCGCTCATGTGTACATTAGCCTCAACACTATGCTTCAGCTTCTCGACAGTCATAATAACGCTGACATCGATCACGTGATCGAAATGGCGCTTGATGCGTTCCATCTTAGTAGTCACATACTCACGAATTGCTGGGGTAATTTCCAGATGATGACCGGTAATTTTGAGGTTCATAATATTCCCTTTCACTTGCTGGTTATAGCGCTTTGCGCTGGTTGGCGGGAGGGATTTGCAAAGCTTCTCGATACTTGGCAATGGTACGTCTTGCAACATTAATCCCTTGCTGAACGAGCATCTCTGCTATCTTCCCGTCGGATAAAGGCTTCTTAGTATTTTCCGCGCTAATCAGTTGCTTAATTAACGCACGAATTGCCGTCGCTGAGCAAGCGCCACCTGCATCAGTACTTACATGGCTACCAAAAAAGTATTTTAATTCAAAGATACCCCGGGGCGTCATCATAAACTTCTGCGTGGTCACTCGCGACACAGTCGACTCGTGCAGCTCAACAATATCAGCAATTTCACGCAATACCAAGGGGCGCATGGCGACTTCACCATGCTCAAAAAAATGTTTCTGCCGGTCAACTATACATTGCGTCACCCGCAATATCGTATCAAAACGCTGCATGATGTTCTTAATCAGCCACTTAGCTTCCTGCAACTGGCCCGACAAATGTTGATGATTCACATCGCGGTTGCGCGATAAAATATCCGCATACATTTGATTAACCCGCAATTTTGGCATGGCTTCCGAGTTCAAACTCGCTACCCAGCGTCCTTTGACTTTTTTAACGATGACATCAGGAATGATATAACGCGTATCTGAGGTGCCAAATGCCTCACCTGGGCGCGGATTTAATTGCTGGATCAGACTTTGCGCCGCTCCCAAAGCAACATCATCGCAATGCAGTTTGCGCTTTAACCCGGCATAATCATGCGCGCCCAACGCCGCCAATTCATGCGCTGCAATTTGTTGCGCCAGCGCCAGGTGTGGAACATCTGCGGGCAAAGCACGCAACTGCAAGAGCAAACATTCTGCCAAATCACGCGCACCTACGCCCGTTGGTTCCAGATTTTGCAATTGTTTTAGCGCAATCTGCAAATCATCTAAATCAACATCCAGCTCTTCTGGCAGCATTGCCAGTATCTCGTCCAGCGTCTGGGTTAAATAGCCAGCCTCATTCAAATCATCTATCAACAGTGCCACCAAGCGCTTGTCGCGCTCGGATAGCTGGGTGAGATTCAATTGCCACAACAGATGATCACGCAACGGCGGCTCATCCTGCGCAGTGGCCTGCGGCTCAAAATCTTCATCAAGGTCATCACCCGAGCCATAATTCGGCGTTTCATCCCAATCCAGATCAGTGAGTTCACGTGGCGCGGCTTCAACAGGCGTTTCACTCACGCTTTCCTGCGTCGCGGAAGTGGTCTCAAACTCAGCCGTGTGTGGCGTGCCATCATCGATACTGTCGACACGCTCTAGCAGCGGGTTTTCTTGCACCATCAGCTCCAGCTCTTGATTCAGCTCCAGCGTCGACAGTTGCAACAAGCGTATAGACTGCTGCAATTGTGGCGTAAGCGTGAGGCTCTGCGATAGTTTAAGTTGTAAACCTTGTTTCATATTAAAGTCTGAAATGCTCGCCTAGATAAACTCGGCGCACACTTTCATTATGGATAATTTCATCTGGATTACCTGCAGCCAACACCGTACCGTCGTTAATAATATACGCGCGATCACAAATACCCAGGGTTTCACGCACATTGTGATCCGTAATCAAAATACCGATGCCGCGCTCGGTCAAAAACCGTATCAATTTTTGAATATCTATCACCGCAATCGGGTCTATCCCCGCAAACGGCTCATCCAACAGCACAAAACGCGGATTCATCGCCAACGCCCGCGCGATCTCCACACGTCTGCGCTCACCACCCGACAGACTCATTGCTGCAGCATCACGCAGATGCTCAACATGCAAATCAGCCAATAAACTTTCCAAATGCTGCTCAACTTCTATATCACTGTAGTTCTTCAGTTCCAAAATTGCACGGATATTTTGTTCCACTGTAAGCTTGCGAAAAATCGATGCTTCTTGCGGCAAATAGCTCAAACCCAAACCCGCGCGCTTATGTATAGGCAGAACACCGATGTCCACATCGTCTAACTGTATCATCCCGCCATCGAGCTTGACCAAGCCCACTATCATATAAAAACACGTGGTTTTGCCTGCACCGTTAGGACCTAACAGCCCCACCACTTCACCGCTACGCACTGTCAATGACACGTCCTTCACCACCAGCCGTGACTTATAACTCTTTTTGAGATGGCTGATTTTCAGCTCGCTCATGGCTGCACCGATGGTTGCGCTTGTCCGGGTTGCAAAGGCAGTGATGGACGGACTGCTGGCTGTGTTTCGGTTTTTATTTTAGGTTGAATGACCGCGCGTACACGACTAGGTGGCGCAGTTGGATTGCGTGCCGCTTGTGTTGGATCATTCTTGGCTTCAAACACTTCTGTGACGGTGTTATAAGTCATAGCATGTCCGCGCAGCTCATTTCCGCCTTTTTTCAATTGCGCATTGCCAGTCAGATACACCATATTCGCTTTGCTATCCATATCAATGCGGCTGGCATAACCCTCAACATACTCATCTACCTTGTCACGCTTTTGGCGGAAATAGACCGGATTACCATAGGCTACGGCTTTGTTAAACCCTTCACCACTTTCGCTGACTTCAACTTTGTCCGCACGCAACAACGTCGTACCCTGAATCAGGATCACATTGCCTACATACATGCTGGTCTTGTGTATGTCATCTACAGTCACGCTATCCGCTTCCAGATTAACTGGCTTGGTTCTATCCGCCAATTCCGCATTGGCACTCTGCGCCAATAGCAGACAAATGATGGCAATAGGTAGTTTACTTAATAGGTTCATAACGGGCTTTAACTTTATTGGTCAGTCGCAAAATACGAGTTTGATTGTTCAATTCTAACCCGCCTGCGGTCATTTGTATGGATTTACCTACCACATGGACTAATTTATTAGTCCGCACTATCCGCGCGTCCGGGATTGCTTCCAAATACTCGGTAGTCAACGTCAGGGGGCCTTGCGCATCATGCGCATCGCGCACTAACACCACATTACCCATAAAATTAACCTGTTTACCCTTGGCTGTCACGAAACCTTGGTTAGCCCGTATATCGGCGCTGCCCTGGTGATCATCATGCGCCACCAAATGCGGTTGACGCAACGTGGTAGTGTCATCATCCAGAAAATGTTCCGCATGGTCGGCACGTAAGGTATAAATCACCAATCCCGCCAGATTGGTACGCGACACAACGAATTGCTCAATAATATAGTCCGCTATGTGCCGCTCTTTGGAAAGCAAATTGGAACGCGGCGACTGCACCACAAACTGTAGCCAGACGGTCAACCCCGCTACAATTGCCAGCATTCCCAACGGAAACCAATAGAGCGGACGATTGTTCATTTCAAATAGGTCGCCAATAAATCGGCATAGGTATTCTGCGCACGCATGATGAACTCACACGCCTCACGCACTGCGCCACGCCCGCCTTCACGCCGTGTCACCATGTGCGCATAACGCTGCACTTCGGGCGGCGCAGCAGGTACGCTAATCGCCAAACCACAACGAATTAATATCGGCAAATCGATCACATCATCGCCCATGTACGCAGTTTGTTCCGGTGTCAACGCCAGTTTTTCCAGCAAATGCCGATATGCATCAAGTTTGTTTTCCACGCCTTGGTAAAGATGATGGATACCCAGATTTTTTGCACGATGAGCCACTAGAGAGGAATTACGTGCGGTAATAATCGCCGTTTCCACGCCGGTTTGTTTGAGCATTCTCAGCCCAAGTCCATCCAGCGAATTAAATGCTTTGTATTCTTTGCCATCATCACAAAAAAACAGACTACCGTCAGTCATGACACCATCGACATCAAATATCGCCAAACGTATGGGTCGTGCTCGTTGATAGATAGGGTTCATTTACACCACTCCCGCCCGTAATAAATCCAACATGTTTAGTGCCCCTACCAACTTACCCACCTCATCAACCACGAGCAAGCCATTGATATTGTGCTGTTGCATCTGCTCTACCGCCACCACAGCCAGCTGACTGGATTCGATACAGCGAGGGTTAGCCGACATCACGTCGCGCACCACTGCGGTACGCACGTCGATATTTTTAGCCAGCACACGGCGCAAATCGCCATCAGTAACAATACCCGACACTTGCCCCGTCCCATCCGCTACCGCTGTCATGCCCAGACCCTTGCTGGTCATCTCCAGCAATGCCGCTGGTAACAATGCATCCGCAGTCACTGTGGGTAATTCATCACCCTGATGCATAATGTCACGCACATGAACCAGCAAGCGCCGACCCAACGAACCACCAGGATGGGTACGGGCAAAATCTTCAGAACCAAACCCACGCGCTTCCAGCAACGCGATCGCCAGCGCATCACCCAATGCCAATACCGCTGTGGTACTGGCGGTCGGCGCGAGGTTAAGCGGACATGCCTCTTGCGCCACACTGGCGTCAAGGTGCACATCGGATTCACGCGCCAGGGTTGAATTCGGGTTTCCCGTCATCGCGATCAGACGCGCGCCACGGCGTTTGATCAACGGCACGATGGTCACCAACTCCGCGCTTTCACCCGAATTCGACAACACGATACACACATCCTCATGGGTAATCATACCCAAATCACCATGACTCGCCTCACCAGGGTGGACAAAGAAAGCAGGGGTGCCGGTACTGGCAAAGGTCGCCGCAATTTTATTGCCTATATGCCCCGATTTGCCCATGCCGCTCACTACCACACGTCCACGGCATGCCAGTATCAACTGCATCGCGGCAATAAACTTTCCATCCAGACGTTCACCCAGCGCCAATACTGCATCAGCCTCTATACGCAGTACGCGCTTGGCCAATTCCAGGCTGGCGGATTCATCAATCTTTATGGTGGGTAAATTAGGCATGGCGGTTATATCATTCAATAGATTGTGTATTTTAGCATTAGTGTTGCGACTAATCAGCAAAACCCTTGCACGCAATCTCAGTTGCCTCTAATCTTGAGGCTATGCACTCTACTTTAAGCCTGATCATCCTGTTGTTAGCCGCTGCCGTTGTGGTCTCGGCGCTGTTTCGCGCCTGGCGTTTGCCGTCCATGCTGGGCTTCTTATTAGTCGGCATCATCATGGGCCCGCACGCACTTAACTGGCTGCCCGACAGTGCTGAAACCCGCCATTTAGCCGAATTCGGCGTCGTGTTCCTGATGTTTAGCATAGGGCTGGAATTCAGCCTGCCCAAACTCAGAGCGATACGCACCACGGTATTTGGCTTCGGCGGCGCACAAGTGCTGAGCTTTATTCTGGTCACCATACTCATCACCAGCAACGTCGGCTTGCCATGGACGACGGGCTTGGCGATCGGTGGCGCACTGGCGATGTCTTCCACCGCCATAGTCAGCAAAATGTTGGCAGAAAAACTCGCACTGCAATCTGAACATGGCAAGCAAATGATCGCCGTGCTGTTATTTCAGGACCTCGCTGTCGTACCGCTGCTTATTCTCACGCCCACTCTGGCAACGGGTGGCGAAGATTTATGGCTTGCGCTACTCACTGCGGGCGGCAAAGCCGTGGTGGTGTTGTTGCTGTTGCTATTCGTTGGACAAAAACTGATGCGCCCCTGGTTTAGCTGGGTTGCCAGCCATAAATCATCTGAGCTATTCATGCTAAACGTGCTGCTCATCACTCTCGGACTGGCTTACCTGACCGACCAGGCCGGCTTGTCATTGGCGCTGGGCGCATTTTTAGCGGGCATGCTGATTTCAGAAACCGAATTCCGCTACCAGGTGGAAGACGACATCAAACCATTCCGCGACGTATTGCTCGGGCTGTTTTTTGTCACCATCGGCATGCTGCTGGATCTGCACGAAGTCGCCAACCATTTATTCGGCGTAACCAGCATTTTAATCGCACTCATCGTCACTAAAACCGCCATCGTCTGGGCTATCGGGCGCGCCTTCGGTAACGACTCGCACGTCGCCACTCGCACCGCGCTGGGTTTAGCCCAGGCAGGTGAGTTCGGCTTTGTGCTGTTGGCACAAGCCGGCGGATTGAATTTGATCACAGGCGCGCCTATGCAAATCGTGCTTGCCGCCATGGTGCTATCGATGATGATAGCGCCGCTCATTATCCAGAACAGTGACCGTATCACCCGTCGCTTGTGCGGTGGCGAGTGGGCAGGACGCGCACGTGAGTTACACGACATTGCCATCAGAAGCATGAACGCCGATGCCCACCTTATCGTCTGCGGTTACGGTCGTAGCGGGCAGAATCTGGCGCGCCTGCTCGAATCCGAAGATATCGCATATATCGCACTCGACGCCGACCCCGCCCGGGTCAAAGCTGCTTCAGCGGCAGGTGAAAGCGTGGTATTCGGTGACGCGTCCAAGCGTGAAGTATTGATGGCAGCAGGTTTAAACCGTGCACGGGGTATGGTCATCACCTTTGCTGACTTGCACGCCTCGATGAAAATCCTCAGCCTGGTGCAAGAAATCCGTCCCGACCTTCCCGTCATCGTTCGCACCCATGACGAAACCGATTTAGACGCGCTCAAAATCGCAGGCGCTGCCGCAGTCGTACCTGAAGTGTTGGAAGGCTCACTCATGCTTGCCTCGCACGCGCTGCTATTATTGGGCGTGCCATTAAGCCGCGTGCTGAAAAAACTGCGCAACGTCCGCGAACAACGTTATGGTTTACTGCGTGGATTCTTCCGCGGCGCGACCGATGAAGATGAGCAACTCAGCGAAACTGCGCAACCGCGCCTGCGTTCCGTATTGATCACGGAGCAAGCTGACGCCGCAGGTAAAACTATCGCCGACACGAAAATCATCGAATTTGGTGTAGAAGTCCTCGTCGTCCGCCGCCGCAACATCCGCGGGCTGGATCCACAGCCGGACATGCAAATTCACGCAGGTGATGTACTGGTATTGCGCGGCATACCAGAAAATCTGGCAATAGCGGAAAAATACCTGTTACAGGGCGAGTAGCCAGGCTACACCCCTGCCAGAAAATCTCCCACCGTCGCATAGCGCAAGCGCACGCGCAGCTCTCGTTTCATCCGCTGATTCAGCATACGCCGCGACTCGCTCATGAACGACATCTGGATGGCAGACAGGCGCGCTAACGCCTGTTCACGGCTGATAACTACAGGTATGGGTAAATCATAAGCCACCGCCACTTGCGCGAAGTACGCGCCCATTTTCAGTTCGCTATCATCACTGGCATGGTAAACACGGCAGCTTGCGCCACGATATAAAGCCGCAACAGCAATTCGTGCAAGATCATCGGCATGAATGTGGTTAGTGTAAACATCGTCTTCCGCACACAATACTGGCGTGCCGCGATGCAAACGTTCTATCGGCAAACGCTCCGCCGCATAAATACCAGGCACACGCAATATCGAAACGCGCGCACCTGTTTGCCGGGCAAATTGTCGCACCTGCTGTTCGGCATCGACTCTGCGCAGCGCGCGTGCATTGACAGGATGCGGCGTGCGGGTTTCATCTATCCACGAGCCCGCACAATCGCCATAGACGCCACTGGTACTGATATAAATCAGCCGCTGCACGCCGTGCCGTGCCAGCACTGCCAATAAATGCCGAGTACGCGTATCGGTTTCCCCTGCCCCGGGCGGGGGAGCAAAATGCAATACCGTATCCGTCAGCCCGGCAATTCGGGTTAAACTGCGCTTATCGTCCAGGTTCGCCAGCACCGGGGTAATGCCCGCCGCACGTAATGATATGGCCGCATCAGTTGAACGTACCACACCAAATACGCGATAATACGGCATAAGCAATTTGGCAGTACGCATTCCGACATCGCCGCAACCCACGATTAATACACGTTTACTTGAAAGTACCCTATGTCGCATCAAATCACCATCCAGCCCAGCGGGCACACATTAATTGCCGAGGACGGCGAAACCATCCTTGCCGCCGCCTTGCGCGAAGGCTTCATGTTACCTTATGGTTGCCGTAATGGAGCATGCGGTAGCTGTAAAGGCAAAGTCACCGCAGGTGAAATCGACTACGGCGAATTTCAATCCAGCGCCTTGACCGATGCCGACATTGCCGCAGGCAAGGCGTTATTCTGCGTCGCCTGCGCCACCAGCGACATCAGCATCGAGTGCCGCGAAGTCGGGGCTGCCAAAGACATACAAATCAAAACGCTGCCTTGTCGTGTACATAAGATGGAAAAACTCGGGCACGACGTCATGGGACTATCGCTCAAACTGCCGGCCAGCGAGCGCATGCAATTCCTCGCGGGGCAATATATCGACATCCTGCTTAAGAATGGCAACCGCCGCAGCTTCTCGCTCGCCAACGCGCCACATGACGATGCATTATTACAGCTGCATATCCGCCATGTACCCGGCGGCGAATACACTGAACATGTATTCAACACCATGAAAGAAAAAGATATCTTGCGCATAGAGGGCCCGCTGGGCGGATTTTTCCTGCGCGAAGACAGCGACAAACCGATAATTTTTATTGCTGGCGGCACGGGCTTTGCACCGATCAAAGCAATGATAGATCACGCACTGCACCATCACGCCAACCGCGAAATGGTGCTGTATTGGGGCGCACGGGAATTGCGTGATTTATATCTGCCGCATCTGGCATCAAAATGGCAACAGGAAAATCCCAATATCACTTTTATCCCTGTGCTCGCAGCGCCCAATGCAGATGATGCATGGCCAGGACGCACAGGTTTGGTGGTTGACGCGGTGTTGCAGGATTTCCCCGATTTATCGGGTTATCAAGTCTATGCCTGTGGCGCACCTGCCATGGTCGAAGCCGCTCAGAATGGCTGCTTACAACATGGACTGCCTGAAGCAGAATTCTATGCAGATGCGTTTTTGTATCAGTCGAATAACGCAGCAAGTTAATCTCAGCCATTCTGGAGCGTGCGCGTATGAAAACCCCTATCTCATCCCCGCGCTTCAAAAAATGGTCACGTCGTTTGGTGATCGCCACGCTGCTGTTCTGAGCCATTGGCTTTTCCATCATGCCAACGGTCTGCGCCAACTCGCATTTGAGCGCTTATTGAAAGTGCAAAAGCTCATGCTCGCCAACATTAAAATCAGTACGGATGGTTTACGCGACCTCACCATTAAACGTGTGCAAGGTGCAAAAGAATATTTACTGAAAACAGGCGCAATCGAAGCTACCCGTATTTTTATTACTACCGCGAAAGCCGAAACCGAAGAACAGAAAAAACTTCCAGATAATCGCGTAGATTTTATCTTAGGTAGCCATTAATTTTTTCCATCCAGCAAGCCCCAGCTCACGCAGGGTTTGCATGTTTTTCTCGTAGATTTCATCCGCCTCGGGAAAAGCCGCCACTGCACGATCTATGCTGTCTTCACGCAACAAGTGCAACATCGGGTAAGGTGAGCGATTAGTGTAATTGGCGATATCATCAGCTTCAGTATCTGCAAATTGATATTGCGGATGGAAGCTGGCGATTTGCAAGGCGTCGTTAAATTCAGGCTCTGCCGCCGCTCCATCGGCCACATCGAGGAAATCGTTGTAATCCAGAAAATCCGTGAGTACCCACGGATGGATAAGCAAGGTGGTGTCGACTTCATCAGGATCCGCCGCCATCAGAAAATCCAGCTCCTCCAATAAATCATCCAGCAAGGCAGCTTCAGTTTTAGCCGTGCTGACCACATAACGAATTTGCTGTTTAACATGCACTGCTTTGGCAAACGGGCAGAGGTTCAGGCCAATAACTGCTTTTTCCAGCCAGTCTTGCGTGTCTTTAATAATTTGTGCGTTTTCCAAGCTCATATTCAGTCCTTTTTGTAACGGCAAATGCCCTGTCAACAAAACTCAATCGCTATTCGTTATACTGACCATGCTGGGATCATAACTCAGCATCATTTTAATTAATCCACTGGAGGTTTTATGAATAAAGTTCTCGCAGCATTAATCATGTCCGCTGTATTATCCGCCACTTCTTTCGGCGCACTTGCTAAAACTGCACAACAAGAAAAAATGGGCACCTGCAATAAAGATGCTGCTGCCAAAAGCCTGAAAGGCGACGAGCGCAAAGCCTTTATGAAATCATGCCTGTCCAACAAACCCGCAGTTGCCGCCACCCCGGCTACCCCAGCTGTTGAGGCTAAACCACAAAACGCCATGACCACCTGCAACAAAGCTGCGGATGGCAAAAAAGGCGACGAGCGCAAAAAATTCATGAGTTCATGCCTGAAAGCCAAAGGCCCTGAAAACATGAAGTAAAGTAGCACGAGGATGGCATGTTGCCATCCTCAAATCCAGCGCCGTACTCGCTGACAATAATCAGTATAAACATCACCAAATTTAGCCGTCAGATGCGCCTCTTCATGTGCGATGACCGCGTAGCGCATTACCACCCACACCAATGGCGCAAAAAACAACGGCCATATCGTCCCCATCAGCATCATCACCGCGAGATACGCAATGACATCGGCCAGGTAAATCGGGTTGCGCGAAAAAGCAAATGGCCCTGTGGTCACCAGGCTCGACACGCCTTTATACGGATTCACCGTGGTGTGATGCCGCCAGATAGTCAATGCCGCCCACAACATCAGCGCAAAACTTATCGCCAATACTATCCAGGCTCCTTGCTGCATTGCCGCACCTGTTGTAAATCCCAAGGGCACTATGCGCTCCAGCCACCAGCTCACACCCAACCCTGCTGCATAAACCAGCGGTGGTGGTGCAAGCGTACGTGGGCGTTCGGTTAAATCTGCCATGCTCTATCCTCATTAAAAACAGCCCGCGCATTTTGCGTGGTCGCTTGTATTATCGTTGCCAATGGCACGCCTCGCAAATCCGCCAGCACTTGCGCAATTTGCGGAATGTATTCGGGGCTGTTGCGCTGCCCATGCGCCCAGATAGGCGACATATCGGGGGCGTCAGTTTCCAGCACGATACTCCCCAGCGGCAATTCTGCTGCCAGTTTGTGCAGATTAGTCGCTCGCGGATAAGTCATCGCGCCGCCAAAACCGAGTTTGAAACCTTGTTTAATAAATGCCTCGGCTTGCTGTGTGCTGCCACTAAACGCATGGGCAATACCCCGATGGATATTGAATCGGCGCAACTGCTGCATGACTTCATCATTGGCACGACGACTATGCAGCAACACTGGCAAGTCAAATTCACCCGCGATTTTTAATTGCTCGGCAAAGTAATATAACTGCTGCGTCATATCGACATCACGCACAAACATATCCAGCCCGATCTCACCTATGGCCACCGGGCGCTCCGCCACCACTGCCGACCGTAACGCACTCAAATCTTCGGGCTGATGCTGCATGGCGAAAATCGGATGCAGGCCCAGCGCAGGAAGACATTGGGGATAGGTGGCACAGGTTGTCTTTACCGCAGCAAAGTTATGCGCACTCACCGCAGGCACGATAATACGCTCCACTCCCAACGCCAGTGCTCGCGCCACCACCTCGGCACGGTCGGCATCAAATTCAGTCGCATCAAGATGGCAGTGCGTATCTATCATGATAGTTAAGCAAATTGGAATGGCTATAGTTTACGCGTTTAACTGACTGATTTGCGTTAAAACACTACGCACAGGCGCAGGAATTGCCGCTTGCAATGCATCTGCCACACTCAACCAGCGCCCGCTATTTTCCTGTATCGTCAGCGGCAGACTCACCACATCGACCCAGTGCGGTGTAATCATCAGACTAAAATGGGTAAATACATGCTTAAAAGCAGGCAGTTCATGTATCGCTGTGGTTTGCAATTGCCACTCATCGCGGCATGTTGTCAGCACATCAGCACCCATATCCAGCTCAGGGAAACTCCACAGCCCGCCCCAAATACCTGTCGGCGGGCGTTGCTGCAGCCATATCCGCCCGGCATGATGCAGGATAACGAAGCGCGTGGTTTTGTGGGGAATAGCTTTTTTCGGTTTCGGTGTGGGTAATGTTGCAACTTGTTGCGTAGCCAGTGCAACACAACTGCTCGCAACGGGGCATGCCTCACAACGCGGGCGACCGCGAGTACACAGCGTTGCACCCATATCCATGAGAGACTGAGTGTAATGGTCAACGTTGCCACTCGGCAATAATGACTCTGCTAGCGCCCACAAACGCGTCTCTACCGCTTTTTCACCAGAATACCCAGCGATGCCGAATTGCCGTGTTAGCACACGTTTAACATTACCATCGAGTATCGCCGCACGCGCACCAAAACAAAATGCTGCAATAGCAGCCGCAGTCGAACGCCCTATACCTGGCAGACTGACTATATCCGCTATCTGGGTTGGGAACGCGCCATTAAAATCAATCATTACCCGTTGCGCCGCTGCATGCAAATTACGCGCGCGCGAGTAATAGCCCAGGCCGCTCCAGTGCGCCAGCACTTCATCCTGCGATGCTGCGGCCAGGCTCACCAAATCGGGAAAGCGCGCAACAAAACGTTGGTAATAGGGAATGACTGTTGCCACCTGAGTTTGCTGCAGCATGATTTCAGACAGCCAAACCCGATAGGGTTCACGACTATTTTGCCAAGGCAAATCGTGGCGCCCGTGCAGGCGCTGCCAGCCGATTAATTTGTCGGCAAAATCAGACATACCCAAAGCACCTTAAATCATATACATTAAGCATCATTTCCCTTGTTTGGTTCCACTATGCACAACACTGACCTCACCCGCACGATACTGGCGATTTCCTTTATCGTCGGGCTCACTGCCGCCAGCTTATGGATATTACGGCCATTTTTACCCGCGACCTTATGGGCGGTCATGATAGTCATTGCCACTTGGCCGCTGATGATAAAAGTTCAGGCGCGGTTAAATAACAGGCGCAGCCTTGCTGTGTTAGTCATGACGGGCCTGGTGGTGCTGGTGTTTGCGCTACCACTGACAATGGCGATTACCACTATTGTACAAAATGTCGACCTCATTACTGCTGCCGCCAAATCCTTGTCTAATGTGTCTACCACACCACCAGACTGGTTAGTACGACTCCCTTACATCGGCGCGCAAGCTGCACAAACCTGGCACAACATTGCTGCTACAGGGACTCAGGAGTTTACCAGCAAAGCTGCACCTTATGCGGGCGTTGTCGCCAAATGGCTGCTTGCGGAAGCGGGGAGCTTTGGCATGTTATTCGCGCACTTTCTGCTCATGACTGCATTGGCAGCGGTGATGTATACCTACGGCGAAAGTGCAGCAGCCAGCATTAAAAAATTCGCCCACAGACTGGCCGGTGAACGCGGCGTGCAAGTCACGGTAACCGCCAGCCAGTCCATACGCGCGGTAGCGTTAGGCGTAGGGGTGACCACTATCATTCAAACACTGCTTAGCGGCCTAGGTCTGGTCATCACTGGCGTGCCCTTTGCCGCGGTACTCACCGCGGTCATATTCATGCTCTATATTGTCCAAATTGGTTCCGTGCCGGTACTCTTGCCCGCCGCTATCTGGTTATATTGGCAGGGTGATACCGAATGGGCGATTTTCTTGCTGGTATGGATGGTAATCGTTACCAGCCTGGATAATTTCCTGCGCCCTTACTTGATAAAACAAGGTGCAGATTTGCCTATGTTATTAATATTGGCCGGTGTAATCGGTGGCTTATTGAGCTTTGGGCTAGTCGGAATTTTTGTTGGCCCGGTAGTTCTGGCGGTAAGCTATACGCTGTTACAAGCCTGGGTGAATGAGCCACATACGCTTAAATGATCGACAATATGGCCTGGCCAACTTCAGTTAGCCAGGCCATACAATTTACCAGGTGTAATCCACACTCAAATACGCTGAACGTCCCATCCCTGGCAATTGCCCTCCGACAGCGATAACACTGTTGGATACACGGTTGATGCCGCCCAGATGGTCGTAATACAGCGCGTCGAATACGTTTTCCACACCCGCCGATACCCGCCATGATTTGTCTGCCTGCCAGCGGGTACGCAAATTCATGATGGCGTAACCGCTGGTTGGCAACTCTTGATTGTAAGCAGCCACATCATTCTGACGTTGGGCGATATTTAACTCGACACGATTCGTCCAATGGCCGATCTGATGCTCGCCATACAAGCGTGCGCTCAATGGCGCGATACGATATAAATTATCACCATTATCCAGATTCTTGCCGCGTACGTAACTCAACGTGCCACCCAGGGTAATCGCCGGGGTAATTGCATACGCACTGGCTAAATCGATACCGTATAACTCGGCGTTAATATTCTGATATTGCAATACGGGTTTGCCACTGATAAGCACCCCAGTGGATGTGCCCTGGATGTAATCGGTGACGCGGTTGTAGTAGAGCGTAGGTTTAAATTGCCAGACAGCCGTTTTCCATTCGGTCGCGACAGTAATCTGGTTAGACACTTCGGGCTTGAGGTTAATATTACCCAGGTAGCTATAACCATCTGCCTGCCCCGCGCTGGATTGTTGCGACGACCATAGGTAACGTTCCAGAATACTGGGCGAACGGGTTTTACGTGCCAAACCGAATTCGTAGCTTTGTACAGCACTGGCCCGATATTTAGCCAGCAACGTGGCATCGACGTTGTAGTCGGTACGTTGATGATCTAACGCATTGAAGTTAGGCTGGACTAACTGGCTGACTGAACTGGTTGCACTGTAGCCATAAACGATGTCATCAGTATTCATGCTCACGCGGTCGCCGCGCATTCCGGCTAACAGTGTCCAATCTTGGGCAATCGCACCCAGCCACTCGCCATAAAGACCTAATCTGTCGCGACGACTGTTGTTAAACATATCCTTGCGCGCGCCGCCGACAACTTGCGAATATGCGTTGAAGTCGTTGGTCAGATATTCCGCGCCATATTTAAAATTGCCGATTTTGCTGCCCAGTGTCACGCCTATGTTTTTACTATTCGCCGGCGCATACATTTTCATCCCAGTGTTTGCCCTCAGGCTGTAGTTATCCATCAGATGATCAATGTCATGGACATAAACACGCGCCTCAACTGCACCCAACCCAGTGTTGCCCAGGTAGCTCAGGGCTATTTTGTTTGCGTCGTCTTTAATCATATCCATAGGCAACGCAGGCGTGCCAGCATCACGCGTATTATGCTGACCAACATCCAGTCGAATTTGTCCTGACTCAAGCTGATGCGCCCAGTAAATATCATGACGTGTAGTTGTAAAACCCGTGTCTGCCACTGTGCCGCGCGGAGTATCATAATTTTTGGCATGTATATTTTCGCCACGATAGCCAAAACTAGTAGTCTGGTTAGCCACGCCTGCAGCCGCACCGATATTGGTCGCATCGTTACCGCTGGCATAACCCGCGTGCAGCTTCACTTGCGAGGCGAGCTTGTCGTCTTTGGCAAAAACAGCTGGCGCAGAGTTAGCGATCACCGTACCCGCAATGCTGTCACCGCCTTGTGACACGGGGGTGATCCCGGCAATAACTTCGAGCTGGCCCAGACTATCCACAGGCGCATAATGTAATGGCGGATCCATGTGGTTCGGGCAAGCCGGGGTAATATCCATCCCATCCACTTTTACTCTGACACGTTCATTAAACAAACCGTGCACTTGCACGATACCGGTTTGCGCGCCATTGCGCGCCACTGCGGCACCTGGCACCTGCCTTAATAATTCAGCGACATCCTGGCCATTATCACTCGCTAAGCCATCGGTATTAATGTCAGTCACATTGGTATTTTTCGGGCTCTTGCCCACGACAATAAGATCAGGAAGCTGATAGCTATCCGCGATGGCCACAACTGGCATCGTCATGCAAACTGCTATCCATAATGAGTGATGTTTGAACGCCATAATACCCTCTGCATATTAAAGTCCGCCAATATACTGAGGGAACCGAATAAACGGAATGTGGCAAATTGTCGCAGAGATATTTCTCTTGGCTATCCGTGGTGGCTATTACGCGCTTAAGTAGCTACCAATACTTAGGGTATTTTGCATCTCTACTCACATTGTTATAAATCAATGCCACTGCAACCAACATTATCGCTCCGACCAAAGTCGGAAATAACAAAAAACCCCAGGCGGGCTGTGTTAAAAATATAATAACCGGATTAGAACCTGCTGGTGGGTGTACGGTACGAGTTAGCATCATCATCATAATGGCCGCACCTACTGCCAGCGCGACTACCCACCAGTGCATGCCAAATACACTCAAGCAAATCAGCCCCACCAGTGAGCTGAGCACATGCCCCAGCACAACATTACGTGGTTGAGAAAAAGGCACATCGGGATAGCCAAATACCAGCACGCACGATGCACCGAATGAACCCAGCAATAGCGCAGTTGAAAAATAATCGGTAAATATCGCCATCACCGAGATCGCCAGAAAGCCACCCAATCCGGCTAACAATATTGCCTTGCTCGATGCCAATGGTGGCAGCTGTGCACCATCACCCCTGAATTTTTTAATAAACAACATAATATCCCCTATTCTTAACTTGAAGTGACTGACCACATCCCTGGCATACCAACATACCCGCTGAGTGCTTGTATACGTGACAGCCAGTCAGTCACAGATGAGTATTCGTCGACTTGCACCCCCCCTTCACCTGCCAATGCGATATAAGGATACATGGCGATATCGGCAATACTAATATGCTCTAATGCCAGCCAATCGTGTTGTGACAAGCGCATTTGCATCAGCGCCAACAAACTATGGGTAATTTGTTGTGCCTCACTTTCATTGATAACGCGTCCAAATTTATGTAGCAAGCGTAATGCATTTGGTCCGTGCGTCACCTCATTCGCCGCTGTCGATAACCAGCCCATCACTTGTGCAAGTTCAGCCGCATCATCAGGCAACCAGTTTGCATCACCATAACGCTTGGCGAGATAAACCAATATTGCCTGGCTATCTCGTATCACCAGCTCACCATCCTGCAACACGGGTACTTGTCCGTATGGATTTTTCAGCAAAAAATCTGGCGACTTCTGTTCCTGATTCTCCCGCTGCAATACGATACTCTGGTATTTCAAACCTAATAAAGACAGCAGCAATCTGACCTTGTGACAATTCCCCGATACTGGAAACTCATATAACGTAAGCATCTTTCACCCCTTACTCATCATGTAATTCACTATCCGAAGAAGGCTGCAACTTCATCTTCGGTATCCTCGCTTTGCAATTACCATAGACTTGTTCCACATGCACTCGCACATAACGATGTGCCAGCGGAAAAATATCATCATATGCCGCTACGCTATCAACAATTTCAGCACGGCCATTAACACGCACTCTAGTGCGTGACTCAAAATCAATAAATAGCATACCGATATGCCCATTGACGATCATATTACCTAACGAGTTGTACAACTTATTGCCGCGATAATCCGGGAATATCATGGTCTGACTATCTATCACTTTAACCAATGGATAAGCTTGTCCAGCACTATCGACTTCACGCCCACGAAAACTACAATCACACTCACCCTGATTATTTGCTGTGGCAATAAAGAAAAACGGCAGATACTCAAAAAATCGCACCATATTGGCGGGGATTGATTGGCGCATCATTGCCTGCAAATTATGCTCCTGCCAAAAACCTGCGACTCCAAATCTCTGTTGGGCCATCAACTCGCCTTCGTGTAACCACTCAACCTTGCGCTCTTCGTTCATGGTTCCTCCGTAAAGTCACGTTACTTTGCCCGAATCTGCCCAAGAACAGAATCCCTGTTTGGCACAATTAACTATTCCAAAAAATGGAACAATAAAATATAAATATCAGCTACTATTGCAAAAAGAGGATGATGCAAATGGACAAATTGCACCTAATGAAGGTATTTATTGCCGTTGCAGAAGCACTAAGCTTTGCCGCAGCCGCACGTAATCTCAGCATGTCACCGCCAGCTGTAACACGCGCCATCACCACGCTGGAAAATCATTTGAAAACCAAACTGCTGATACGCACGACTCGCCATGTCCGTCTTAGCGAAGCGGGGCTACGTTATTTAGAAGATGTAAAGCGTATTTGCCAGACAATAGTGGAGGCTGATGAGGTGGCTATGGGTGTAAATGCCGAACCCAGAGGTCACCTCACGATTACTGCGCCTGCATTGTTCGGCAAAATGTATGTGTTACCCGGCATGATAGATTACTTGCAACGCAATCCTGCAATGAGCGTGTCTGCTCTGCTATTGGATAGAGTAGTTAGCATGCTCGATGAAGGTGTCGATGTGGCAATTCGCATTGGCGAACTGGCGGACTCAAGTATGAACGCGATCCGTGTTGGGCAAGTACGGCGGGTGCTTTGTGCCTCTCCCAACTATCTTGAACAACACGGCACTCCAAAGAACTTAACCGAATTGTCCACACATACCCTGATTACTGCCAGCAATATCGGCAATCTCTGGAAATTTGGCGATCAATCTAGCGCCACGCGCCTGCAGATTCAACCACGTTTATCGGTAACCACACACGATGCCGCGATAGATGCGGCTATCCATGGGCTAGGCATTACTCGTGTGCTTTCCTATCAAATTGCCGCATCTTTGGATTCAGGCTCCCTGTCCACGCTACTTGATGACTATCAGCCACCGTCCATGCCCATACACATCCTGCACAGTGAGGGGCGACATACGTCGGCGAAAGTTCGGGCTTTTGTAGATATGATGGTACGACAACTAAGGGAAAATCCTGCGTTGCACTGAACATGCATAAGCCACATATTCGCGGAATGCGTGTAAAAATGCTAAAATGCACTACGTCAAATTTTGCGTGAGTGTTCGCTGTACAGCGTAAATTGTGAAAAAAATCTATATTAAAACATTTGGTTGCCAGATGAACGAGTATGACTCGGACATCATGGCAGATGTAATGCGTGATGCCGAAGGCTTAACGCCAACCGACAACCCTGCTGACGCAGATGTCATATTATTCAACACCTGTTCAGTGCGAGAAAAAGCGCAAGAGAAGGTATTTTCTGACTTGGGTCGCGTGCGCGAACTGAAAGAGGCCAATCCCAATCTGCTAATCGGCGTGGGCGGCTGTGTCGCCAGCCAGGAGGGCGCAACCATCATTTCCCGTGCGCCGTATGTGGATGTGGTGTTTGGCCCGCAAACCCTGCATCGCCTGCCTGAGCTGCTTGCACAACGTCGTGCCACTGGTCGTCCGCAGATGGACATCTCTTTCCCCGAGATTGAAAAATTCGACAATCTGCCCACCCCCAGTGTTGATGGCGGCGCGGCATTTGTGTCGATTATGGAAGGCTGCTCCAAATATTGCTCGTTCTGTGTTGTACCCTATACGCGCGGTGAAGAAGTCTCGCGTCCGTTCGATGATATTCTGGCTGAAATCGCCAAACTCACCGAGCAAGGCGTAAAGGAAATCCACCTGCTGGGCCAAAACGTAAATGCTTATCGCGGCATGATGGAAGATGGCGAAATGGCTGATTTCGCCTTATTACTGGATTATGTCCATGACATGCCTGGCATAGAGCGGTTGCGTTTCACCACCAGCCACCCGCGCGAGTTTACTCAGCGCTTGATAGATTGCTATGCCCGTTTGCCTAAACTGGTTTCATTGCTGCATTTACCAGTGCAGTCAGGTTCAGACCGCATCCTGGCGGCGATGAAGCGCGGCTATACCTCGCTCGAATACAAATCCATTATCCGTCGTTTGCGTGAAATACGTCCTGACATGGTGATTTCATCAGATTTCATTATTGGCTTCCCAGGTGAGACCGATGCCGACTTTGAAGCCACGATGAAGTTAATTGAAGACGTCGGCTTTGATTCTTCCTACAGTTTTATTTACAGCAAACGTCCAGGCACACCTGCGGCAGATTTGCCGGATGACGTGCCCCAAGCCGTAAAACAGGCGCGCTTGTCCGCACTAAAGGAAGCCGTAGATGTTCATGTTCATCGCATCAGTTTTGCCATGGTGGATACATTGCAGCGCGTATTAGTTACCGGCGTGAGCAAAAAAGACAGTACGATATTAAGCGCACGTACCGATAACAACCGCAGTGTGCATTTTATCGGCGATGCCAGCCTGATTGGTCAGTTCGTTGACGTTAAGATTACCCATGCGCAAACTTATAGTCTGCGCGGTGAATTGGTTCCTGCATAATGCAAATCACCTTCAGCCCTGTTGATAACCACAAACTGGCTAATTTATGCGGCGTACTGGAAGAAAATTTACGCCAGATTGAAAGCGCATTGGACGTCACCATTAGCCGTCGGGGAGAACATTTCAATCTCAGCGGAACGATCCACGCGACACGCCTGGCGGGCAATTTGCTCAAACAGTTTTATACCCAGGCTGACAATGCGATTCCGCTGGATAGCCTGCAGCTTGCCCTGGTCGAAATGAGCCATCAAACTGAAGCTAACATTGCCGATGCTGCGCCAACGTTAATGACGCGGCGTAGTGATTTACGTGGTCGCACACCACGGCAGACCGCTTATCTCAGCCAAATTCAAGCGCACGACATTACCTTCGGTGTCGGCCCTGCGGGCACAGGAAAAACCTTTCTTGCAGTTGCCAGTGCAGTTGATGCACTTGAGCGCGATTTGGTAAAGCGCATTATCCTCACTCGTCCTGCGGTGGAAGCTGGCGAACGATTGGGATTTTTGCCCGGCGATTTGACTCAAAAAATAGATCCCTACCTCCGCCCCTTATACGACGCACTGTATGACCTGATGGGCTCAGATAAAATGAGCAAGCTGTTTGAACGCGGCACAATAGAAATTGCCCCTCTCGCCTATATGCGCGGACGCACTTTGAACGCTGCTTTCATCATTCTGGACGAAGCGCAAAACACCACACCTGAACAAATGAAAATGTTCCTGACACGTATCGGTTTTGGCTCCAAAGCCGTAATCACCGGCGATGTTACTCAGGTTGATTTAGCTCGCCATCAGAAAAGCGGCTTAGTCGATGCCGGCGAAGTGCTGCAGGATGTACGCGGTATAGCTTTTACCCATTTCCAATCCGACGATGTCGTCCGCCACCCGCTGGTTGCTCGCATCGTCAACGCTTATGAAAAACGTGACCAAGCCCGCTGAACCCACACCCCGAAAACACAAGCCGCGTGCGACTATTTCAGTCCAACGCGGCACCCGTGCCATAGACGCACCCACCCGTAACGAAATCATGCGCTTTGCCCGTGCAGCAATGATGCGTGATATGGAAATTACCCTGCGCATCGTTAATGAAATCGAAGGTCAGCAACTCAATTTTGATTATCGGCATAAAGATTATGCTACCAATGTGCTATCGTTCGTTTATGAATCCGAGCCGACAGTTCATGGCGATTTGGTGCTGTGCGCACCAGTGATTAGTCGTGAGGCGACTGAACAAGGAAAATCGGTATTGGCACACTATGCGCATATGATAGTCCACGGCGTGCTACATTTGCACGGTTATGACCATCTCACCGATAATGAAGCCACCGCGATGGAAGCCCTGGAAATTGCCATTATGGTGAAACTAGGCTTTGCCAACCCATATTTAACATCGGAGCAATTGCATCATGGATGAACCGTCTAAACCCAGCTGGTTTGAACGATTAGGCGCATTACTCAGCCCAGAACCTGAAACACGCGATGAGCTGCTAGATATATTACAAGGTGCCTATCAGCACAATCTGCTCGATGCTGACGCACTGGCAATGATAGAAGGCGTGCTACAAGTCTCAGAAATCCAGGTTCGTGACATCATGATCCCTCGCGCGCAAATGGATCTGATAGACATCGACAACACGCCCGATGAGTTTATACCTTCCGCCATAGAAGCCGCCCATTCGCGCTTTCCCGTATTCGATAAAAACAAAGACGACATCATTGGTATTTTATTAGCCAAGGATTTATTGCGCTATTACACAGAACCGAGCTTCCATGTTCGCGAAATGCTGCGTCCTGCTGTGTTTATTCCTGAATCCAAGCGCCTCAATGTACTGCTCAAGGAATTCCGTGCCAGTCGCAATCACATGGCTATCGTTGTTGATGAATACGGTGGGGTGTCAGGGTTAGTCACCATTGAGGATGTACTTGAACAGATAGTCGGTGATATAGAAGACGAATATGACTTCGATGATGCTGAGGACAGCATCATTCCTGACAAATTTGGCAAGTTCCGCGTTAAAGCCACTACTGAAATCGCTGACTTTAATGCTTTCATGCAAAGCAAGCTGGATGATACTGATTTTGATACGATAGCGGGTCTGGTTGTAAATCGTTTCGGTCATTTGCCAAAACGTGGTGAATCCATTGCATTCGATGGTTTTAAATTTGAAATATTGCGCGCTGACAGTCGACGGGTGCATATGCTGCTGATAGAAAAATCTGCGCAACAGCCGCTGCTGTAATTTTCCCCAATTAAAAAAAGGCAGCCTAGGCTGCCTTTTCTTTTAATATCAAACCATTACTTGATAATTGCAGCTAATTCGCCTTTAGCGTATTTAGCAGCCATTTTCTCCAAGTCAACTGGCTTGATTTTAGCCGCTTGACCTGCTGAACCAAACGCTTCGTAACGCAATCTGCAAATTTCTTGCATAGCTTTAGTTGAAGCGATCAGGAACTTGCGTGGATCAAATTCTGAACGGTTTTCAGCCAGGAATTTACGCACAGCACCAGTAGAAGCCATACGCAAGTCAGTATCAATATTCACTTTACGCACACCGTGCTTGATACCTTCAACGATTTCTTCAACAGGCACACCGTATGTTTCACCCATATCGCCGCCGAAATCATTGATGATTTTCAGCCATTCCTGTGGCACTGAAGATGAACCGTGCATTACCAGGTGGGTGTTAGGAATACGTGCATGGATTTCTTTGATACGGCTGATAGCCAAAATATCACCTGTAGGTGGACGGGTGAATTTGTACGCGCCGTGTGAAGTACCAATTGCGATTGCCAATGCATCCACACCTGTTTTCTTAACGAAATCGGCTGCTTCTTCAGGGTCAGTCAACAGTTGCGAATGATCCAGCACGCCTTCTGCGCCTTGGCCATCTTCTTCACCAGCCATACCTGTTTCCAGTGAACCCAGGCAACCTAGCTCACCTTCAACAGACACGCCAACTGAGTGAGCAATTTCTACCACTTTGCGGGTAATTTCTACGTTGTATTCGTAGCTTGCTGGTGTTTTGCCATCTTCTTTCAAAGAACCATCCATCATCACTGATGAGAAACCATCGGTGATTGAACGTACACAAACAGGCATGGACGCACCATGATCCTGATGCATAACAACTGGAATATGTGGATACGCTTCAACTGCAGCCGTAATCAAATGACGCAAGAAACTTGCACCCGCATATTTGCGTGCACCAGCTGATGCTTGCATGATCACAGGACTATTACATGCATCTGCTGCTTGCATGATAGCGTGAACTTGCTCAAGGTTGTTTACGTTGAATGCAGGTAAACCATAACCGTTTTCTGCTGCATGATCCAATAATTGACGTAATGAAACGAGTGCCATTGCAATCTCCTACTTAGGTTAAAAAAATTATTTGCCGCGCGTTTTGTATTCGCCGACTTTGACTATTTTCATGGTATTGGTGCCACCGGCTTCACCAATAGGCTCACCGATAGTTAACACGATTAAATCACCCTCGCGCACCGCGCCACGACGACGTAATTCTTCTTCGGCTTCAATCAGCAACGCATCCCTGTCCTTGCTCTCAACCTTGAAGTTGATAGGATAAACACCGCGATACAAAGTCACTTTGCGACGAGTTTCTACCTCAGGTGTTAATGCATAAATTGGTACAGCAGTGCTAACGCGTGACATCCATAGACAGGTAGAACCGGATTGGGTCAACGCGGCTATCGCTTTAACATTTTCCAGATGGGTAGCAGTATAGATAGCTGCCAACGCAATAGATTCATCAACTTTGACTTTACCAGTATTCATGCTGCTCTGGTTATACTCTAATCCAGTTTCTTTTTCAGCTTCTATACACACGCGATGCATCGCAGCGATAGCTTCTACAGGATACAAACCCGCAGCAGTTTCGGCTGACAACATAACTGCGTCAGTACCATCCAGTACGGCATTAGCTACGTCAGATACTTCAGCGCGTGTAGGAATCGGATTTTGTATCATCGACTCCATCATCTGCGTTGCTGTAATCACAGGGCGGTTATGTTTACGTGCTATACGTATCATTTTCTTTTGCAATGCAGGTACGGCGGCATCGCCAACCTCTACACCCAAATCACCACGTGCCACCATGATGGCATCTGAAGCTAACACAATTTCTTCCAGCGCTTCAATTGCCTCAGCACGCTCAATTTTAGCCACCAGCATGCCGTGACCGCCGGCTTCTTTGAGCAAACGACGCGCCAAATGCATATCTTCAGCAGAGCGGGGGAAAGAAATAGCAATGTAATCTGCCTGCAACGCTGCTGCAGTTTTCAAATCTTCCATGTCTTTTTCTGTCAAGGCTGCAGCTGACAATCCGCCACCTTTGCGGTTAATACCTTTGTTATTTGAAAGCACGCCACCCTGGATGACTTTACAAATAATTTCCGCGCCTTTAACTTCTTCTACCCACATTTCGATGCGGCCATCATCAAGTAACAGGGTTGCGCCACGCTCTAAATCTTTAGGCAGATCTTTATAATCCAGACCTACACGCTCCTGATTGCCCAAAGCGCAATTTGCATCCAGGATAAATTTATCCCCGGTAGCCAAGGTGATTTTGCTGTTTTCAAATTTGCCTACGCGGATCTTAGGGCCTTGCAAATCAGCCAGCACACCTACTGCACGACCGCGCGCACGCGCTAATGAGCGCACTAATTCTGCACGATCAATATGGTCTTGCGCTGTGCCATGAGAAAAGTTCAAACGCACAACATCCAAACCTGCTTCCATCATTAAATCTAATACTTTTGCATCATTTGATGAAGGGCCTAATGTTGCGACTATCTTAGTTCTGCGTATCATTGAAATTTACCAGTGCTTACTTAAATTAAGGGGTGCTATTGCACCCCACTCTACTTTAACCTGCTGCGCGTTGTTCCAAAATCTCTACTGCTGGCAAGGTTTTACCTTCCAGGAATTCCAGGAAAGCGCCGCCCGCTGTAGAAATATAAGAAACTTTATCGAAGATATCATATTTCTGGATCGCTGCAATAGTGTCACCACCACCTGCCAACGTAAACGCACTGGTGTTAGCAATCGCATCAGCGATGGTTTTTGTACCAGCGCCAAATTGGTCAAATTCGAACACACCAACTGGGCCATTCCATACCACAGTACCTGCCTTCATGATGATATCTGCAAGCTCTTGCGCAGATTTAGGACCGATATCAAAAATCATATCATCATCAGCCACATCATCCACGTCTTTCAATACAGCTGGCTCGTTTGCGTCAAATTTCTTTGCGCATACGACGTCAACTGCGATTGGGATGGTTGCATTACGTGCAGTCATTTTGACCATCAGGGCCTGTGCTACTGGAACCAAATCATCTTCACACAATGATTTACCCACATTTTTACCTGTTGCCTTGATGAAGGTGTTAGCGATACCACCACCCACAACCAACTGATCCACTTTTTCTGACAGCGCTTCTAATACGGTCAACTTGGTTGACACTTTCGAGCCACCCACGATTGCCACCATAGGACGTGCTGGGCTTAACAGTGCTTTAGTTAAAGCTTCCAGTTCTTCGGTCAGCAAAATACCTGCAGCAGCGATAGGCGCAAATTTAGCCACGCCATGGGTGGAGGCTTCAGCACGGTGAGCTGTACCAAATGCATCCATCACAAACACATCGCACAATGCTGCATATTTTTTCGCGGTCTCATCCAGACTTTTCTTTTCGCCCACGTTGAAACGCACGTTTTCCAGCAGCACCAATTCACCGTCAGCCACATCAAAACCACCGTTGATCCAGTCTTTGATTAAACGCACAGGCTTGCCGATATTGGCAGACAACACGTCAGCAACTGGTTGCAATGAATTCTCAGCAGAAAACTCACCTTCAGTAGGACGACCTAAATGCGATGTCACCATGACTTTTGCGCCAGCTTTCAGGCAATGCTCGATAGTGCGCATAGAAGCGGTAATCCGTGCGTCAGAAGTGACTTTGCCGTCTTTAACAGGCACGTTCATATCTGCACGAATAAATACACGTTTACCTTTGAGGTCAAGATCGGTTACTTTGATAACAGCCATGCAATTCTCCAAATTTAAGTAAGGTTTAAGCTTAGGCTTGGACTGCCTAAGCTTAAAACTCACAGTGGGCTGGCATCGCCAACCCACTCACGCCAAATTACTTAGCGACAGTTTCCACTAAACGCAACATATTGCATGTGTAACCATATTCGTTATCGTACCAAGCTACGACTTTAACGAAAGTAGCATCCAGAGCGATACCTGCATCTACGTCAAAAATAGATGGGCAAGTATGTCCACGGAAGTCGGTTGAAACCACTTTATCGGTGGTGTAACCCAACACACCCTTCATTTCACCTTCAGAAGCAGCCTTCATTGCAGCGCAAATGTCAGCGTAAGTTGTTTCTTTCAGCAATTCAACTGTCAAATCAACCACAGAAACGTCAGAAGTTGGCACACGGAATGCCATACCTGTAAGCTTCTTGTTCAATTCTGGGATAACCACGCCTACCGCTTTAGCAGCACCGGTAGATGAAGGAATGATGTTTTCCAGAATACCACGACCACCGCGCCAGTCTTTGCTGGATGGGCCGTCAACGGTTTTTTGCGTTGCTGTTGCTGCGTGCACTGTCGTCATCAAACCACGTTTGATACCGAAGTTATCATTCAACACTTTAGCTACAGGAGCCAAGCAGTTGGTGGTGCAAGAAGCTGCCGAAACAATCGCTTCACCTGCATATTTGGTGTGGTTTACGCCATACACAAACATAGGGGTGTCATCTTTAGATGGTGCGCTTTGTACCACTTTTTTAGCACCTGCGTTGATGTGTGCCTGGCAGCTTTCTTTGGTCAGGAAGAAACCTGTTGACTCGATAATGATATCAGCGCCGACTTCGTTCCATTTCAGATTCGCTGGATCACGCTCTGCGGTCAAACGGATTTTTTTGCCATTGACAGTCATGGTGTTGCCTTCAACGCTAACAGTACCATTGAAACGACCGTGCACTGAATCGTACTGCAACATGTATGCCAGGTATTCTGGATCTAACAAGTCATTAATAGCGACGACTTCAATGCTAGGGAAATCTTTAGCGATTGCGCGGAACGCCATACGACCAATACGGCCAAAGCCGTTAATACCTACTTTAATTGCCATTATTACTACTCCTAACGATAAAAAATCTTATCCCGGCCAGCAGCTCATGCTGAGCCGGGATTACGTATTGAATTACAACACGCCTTTAACTGTATTTACTACGTTTTCAACTGTGAAGCCGAAGTGCTTGAACAACTCTGGCGCAGGTGCAGACTCACCAAATGTATCCATACCCACTACCGCACCTTCCAAACCAACATATTTATGCCAGAAGCCAGTCACACCCGCTTCAATCGCAACGCGGACTACGCCTTTAGGCAATACGCTAGCTTTGTAAGCCGCATCCTGGCGATCAAATACGTTGGTTGAAGGCATAGACACCACGCGAGCAGCGATACCAGACTCAGCCAACGCAGCTTGTGCATTAACTGCCAACTCGACTTCGGAACCAGTTGCAATCAGCACAACTTGTGGATTCGCTACGTCTTTCAGAACATAACCACCACGCGCAACATTAGCAATAGTCGCTTCATCACGCGCCATGAACGGCAAGTTTTGACGACTTAAAATCAAGCTGGTTGGGCCGTCATGACGCGCCACACCGAAGCCCCAGGCAACAATGGTTTCTACAGTATCGCAAGGACGCCATACATCCATATTAGGAATCATGCGCAGCGTAGCTGTTTGCTCAACTGGCTGGTGAGTAGGACCATCTTCACCCAGACCGATAGAGTCATGAGTAAATACCCAGATAACGCGTTGTTTCATCAATGCAGCCATACGCAATGCGTTACGTGCATACTCGGAGAACATCAGGAATGTACCGCCGAATGGCAACAAACCGCCATGCAACGCCATACCATTCATAATGTGGCTCATACCAAACTCGCGCACACCGTAGGAAATGTAATTACCTGTTGATTTGCCGTGTACGTGATGACAACCTGTCCAGTTGGTCAAGTTAGAACCAGTCAAATCGGCTGAACCACCCAGGAACTCTGGCAATGCAGGTGCCAATGCATTAATCGCGATTTGTGATGCTTTACGTGTCGCAACGGTTTCCGCTTTAGCGTTAATTGCAGCAACTGCCTGAGCCAAATGCGCATCCCAGCTTGCTGGCAATTCACTCGCCGTACGGCGCTTGAATTCAGCAGCTTCAGCTGGATAAGCCTTGGCGTATTCTGCAAATTTGTTATTCCACAGAGTTTCCAGACCTTCACCCTTAGTACGGGCATCCCAGCCTTCATAGATGTCAGCAGGAATTTCAAACGGCGCGTGATTCCAGCCCAGATTCTTACGTGTGTCAGCGATTTCTTGCGCGCCCAGAGCCGCGCCGTGCACATCGTGCGTACCTTCTTTGTTCGGTGAACCTTTACCAATAATGGTTTTGCAGCAGATCATGGTTGGCTTGTCGGTAACCGCTTTCGCTGCTTGCACCGCCGCTTCAACTGCTTCTGCATTGTGGCCATCTACGCCAGCAATCACATGCCAGCCGTAAGATTCAAAACGCTTAGGGGTATCGTCAGTAAACCAGCCTTCAACGTGACCATCGATAGAAATACCGTTGTCGTCCCAGAATGCAATTAACTTACCCAGACCCCATGTACCCGCCAATGCGCAGGCTTCATGCGAAATACCTTCCATCAGGCAGCCATCGCCCAAGAACACATAGGTGTGATGGTTAACGATTTCATGGTCAGGTTTGTTAAATTCGGCAGCCAGCAACTTCTCTGCCATCGCCATACCAACCGCATTGGTGATACCTTGGCCCAAAGGACCAGTAGTGGTTTCAACACCAGCCGTGTAACCATATTCCGGATGTCCTGGCGTTTTGGAATGCATTTGGCGGAAATTCTTGATTTCTTCGATAGGCAGGTCATAGCCAGTCAGGTGCAATAATGCATAAATCAGCATCGAACCATGGCCGTTAGACAAGACAAAACGGTCGCGATCAGCCCACTTAGGATTTACTGGATTGTGACGTAGATGGTGATTCCACACCACCTCAGCAATTTCCGCCATCCCCATAGGTGCGCCTGGGTGACCAGATTTCGCTTTTTCAACAGCATCCATCGCTAATGCGCGGATGGCGTTTGCAAGTTCGTTACGAGTTGCCATGCTTCTTCCTTAGAAATAAAAAAATGGGGTATCACTAGAAACCAAAGGTTGTTGATTATCGCCGACATAGGTCATTTCGGCAAGCAAAAACAGCCAATCTCAATCCACTTCGCCGCTACAAAAACCGCATTCATTCAATGCATATCGGCGTTATTGCAGCCTTACGCACCCAGTCGCGCCACTCGTTAAAAAGCTCTTCCCCCAACGCTGCGATAACCGAACGCTGCCATGGCTTTTCCGCCCAAAAATCATCATGCGTCAAAGTGCAGCAATAACCACCCGCCTCTTGCATAATCACCCAGCCAGCTGCGTAATCCCACAGCTTCTGCCCCCCATGCAAGTACACATCCATGCGTCCAGCCGCCACATAGCACCAATCTAGCGTACTTGCGCCAAAATTACGTTGCGAACTGTACGGCGGCCACATAGCAATTTGCGCCTTGATATTATTACTAATTCTTTTTAAATCGACCCCCGCCAAACTGCGTGACAGATTGGGCGAGCGGGTTGAAATCGGCAGCGCAACACCATTCAGAAACGCCCCTTTACCCTGCTCAGCATAAAACATCTCGTCAGCCACAGGATCATAAATCACTCCGAGCACACTCCGACCATGTCGCATCAGCGCCACGGAAATGGCGAAATAAGGGATGCCGTTAACAAAATTAGACGTACCATCTATAGGATCAATACACCATAGACCCGCATCACCCAAGTCCCATTGCGCCGCCTGCTCTGCATCAGTCATTTCCTCACCCAACACAGGATAAAGCGCGATCTTCTGCAACTCGCACACCAATGTATTTTGGCACACCATATCGGCCTCGGTGAACATACTGCCATCGGTTTTACGGCTATGCGCCACTTTTAGATAACGCGGCATAACTTCTGTCTGCGCGACACGCTTAACGACCTCAATTACTTGATTCAACATGGATTCATTTCCACTTAATAGAACATCCCATACTCGGAATTTGCGCAGCAGGGCCCTTTTGCGTAGTCGCTACCTGCACCATGGCCTCAAACAAATCACGCCGCACACCTTCCGGCGAAGTTTCCTTACGTGACGCGTCAAAACGCCCACGATACTGCAATTCCCCTGCGCGGTTTAACCCAAAGAAATCTGGCGTACACACCGCATCATACGCTCGCGCCACCGCCTGCGATTCGTCGAATACGTAAGGAAACAGAAAATCAAACTCAGCCGCTACTTTAGCCATATTCTCGAAGCTGTCCTCGACATAATCCGCCGGGTCATTCGACATAATCGCGATACTGTTGATGCCATGCACATCGCGCAACTCGCGGCAATCCCGCACCAAACGTGGGCGTATTGCCTGCACATAAGGACAATGATTGCAGATAAACATGATCATCAAGCCATTTTCACCCATAGCCGAAGCCAGGCTATGACGCTTACCATCGACACCAGGCAAATCAAACTCAGGCGCCTTCCAGCCAAAATCACATACAGGGGTTTGCAAACTAACCATAATCCACTCCGCAGACATTAAATTAACGGTTATCATATCATGGACGCCCACCCATAGATTACGCTGCTATGCCACGATTTCATTTCCCCAACGCCATACAACCCAACCTGAATTACGACCTGCCAGATGCCGCCGCACATCACGCCGCCAGAGTATTGCGCTTAAGTGTCGGGGACAGCATTACTTTGTTCGACGGCAGCGGTATTGAATTTGCTGCCACGATCACTTTTATCGATAAACGCAGCGTCAACGTTCATATTGAAAGCCGTCAAAATGTAAGCCGCGAATCGCCGCTCAATACCACTTTGGTGCAGGGTATCTCCAGCGGCGACCGTATGGACTACACTTTGCAAAAAGCAGTCGAGCTTGGTGTAATGCACATTCAACCGGTCAGTTGCGCGCGCAGCGTAGTTAAACTTAACGACGAACGCGCCGACAAACGCCGCACCCACTGGCAAAATCTGGTTATCGCCGCATGCGAGCAATGTGGTCGCAATATCGTCCCGACAGTCGCCCCTGTAATGACACTCAATGCATGGCTGAGTTCACCCAGCACCAGCCAGCTACGCCTGTTGTTTGCACCCGACGCCCAACATACCCTGCACACTCTGACGCCACCCACTGCGGCCATAGAGCTACTTGCAGGCCCCGAGGGCGGCTTTACCGCAGACGAATACCAAGCCGCACTGGCCACCCAGCACACCGCCATCCGTCTCGGCCCACGCGTATTGCGCACTGAGACTGCCGCCCTTGCCGCGCTGAGCGCAATGCAAACCTTATGGGGTGACTTTTAGCGCGTGGACAACGCCAGCGATAGCTTATAAACTCATTAACATGTCAACCAAACCCAATCCCATGCCTACTACGCCACCCACCTCATTTGTCCACTGGTTCCGCGCTGCAGCGCCATACATCCACGCCTTTCGTGGCAAAACCTTTGTGCTCGCTTTTGGCGGTGAAGTATTAAGCGACGGACATTTCACCCGCCTGGCGCACGACGTCAATTTGCTCAATAGCCTGGGTGTGCGTTTGGTTCTGGTACATGGCGTACGGCCACAAGTTGAAGCGCATTTAATCGAACGTCAGGCTGAGATCCGCTATGTGGATGGTTTACGCGTTACCGATGCCAATGCGCTGGCTTGCGTCAAAGAAGCCGTCGGTGAAGTCCGGGTGGAAATCGAAGCACTGCTCTCCATGGGCCTGCCCAACAGTCCGATGGCCAATGCCGACATCCGCGTAGCCTCAGGCAATTTTGTCACTGCACGGCCGCTAGGTGTTCGACTGGGGGTTGATTTGCTGCATACAGGCGCGGTACGAAAGATCAATGTGGCGGCGATACGCCAACGGCTGGATAATAACGACATCGTCCTACTCTCCCCGTTAGGTTATTCGCCTACGGGCGAGATTTTCAACTTGTCGCTGGAGGATGTGGCATGCGCAACAGCGCAGGCATTGGCAGCCGACAAACTGATCTTTTTAATGGAAACCGATGGGGTACAAAATCAGCAAGGTGAGTTATTACGCAGCTTGAATGTCATAGAAGCCAGGCAACTATTATCTCACCCAGAACGCTTAACTGAAGACGTGGGTTATTATTTACCATGCGCCATCAGTGCTTGTGAGCAAGGTGTACGTCGTGTGCACTTGATCAGTCGTCACGTAGATGGTGCGCTGCTAAGCGAGCTGTTTACGCATGACGGTGTGGGCACGATGCTCACCCCCAGCCGTTTGGAAACCCTGCGCACAGCGAACATTGATGATGTAGGTGGCATACTTGCGCTCATCCACCCGCTAGAAGAAGAAGGCATGTTGGTACGTCGATCCCGCGAACGACTGGAAATGGAAATAGAGCGTTTTATCGTGCTAGAGCATGACGGCATGCTGGTTGGCTGCGCCGCACTGTACCCATTTGCTGACGACAACGCAGGTGAACTCGCCTGTCTTGCCATCCATCCAGACTATCGCGGCCAGGCTCGTGGCGATGCATTGCTCGAAGCCATAGAAGCTGCCGCCCGGAGCATGCACTTAAACCGCTTATTCGTACTCACCACACATACGGCACATTGGTTTATAGAACGGGATTTCGCCAGTGCCAGTGTCAATGATTTGCCCACGCAGAAACAACTACTATACAATTACCAAAGACGTTCCAAAGTGTTTGTAAAAAATATAATATAAGCCAAAATCTTTGCATGGATTAGCTGTGCTGCAGCTACGCAAAGTCCCGGCTTCACGAGGAGAAGTCATGAACGTTACGCGCCATTATTTTGGCTGCCTGTTGATATTGCTCGCCCTCCCCCTGGCAGCACTGGCAGAAACACACAGCATAACATTGGGCGTATTTCCTAACCTGCCAGCCCAAAAAATAGTAACCCTATACCAGCCCCTCGCCGTCTATTTAACAAAACAGACGGGGGTACCTGTACGATTAGCCTCCGCAAAAGATTTTCGTGAGTTTTATCAAGCCACCCGTACACAACAGTTTGATTTTATTGTTACTGGGCCGAATCTGGCCTGGCTGGCGATGACAGAAGCCAACTATCAGCCTATGGCACGCTACAGCAACCCTGTTGCTGGCGTACTGCTCAGCAAACGCAATGCAAAGATTGAGACGCCCCTCGACTGCCGCAACAAAAAAATTGCGTTCACCGACCCGCTCTCCATAGTGTACCAATTGGGGGTGGTTTATCTACAATCAGAAGGGCTGCAGGCAGGGCCAGATTACCAGCCAATCGTACTGAGCAATCATACCAATGCCGCACTTGCCATCGTGGTAGGCAAAGCCGATTGCGCCATCGTCGGCAACCTGCCTTATAGCCAAATGACTGATGAAATTCAACATACACTGCATATTATTGGCCAAACCAAAGGAATCGCCAGTCAGTTTTTCATGAGCGCACCCAAGCTTGATAAAGCCATCAGTAGCCGCATTCGCACTGCCTTGCTCAATTATTCCCAAACCCCAGAAGGCATCAGCTTTGCGGCCAAACAGCTGCACGGTCCGATTGTTGCAGCGAATATACAGGATCTCGCGCCCACTAAACCATACGCACTCATCACCAAGACTTTGTTAGACAAACCGTGAAGCTGCCGATCATTCCCTTATGGCTAAAAATGCTCACGGCCGCATGGTCGGTGCAAGCACTGGTATTGCTGGCATTAGGCTATACCTCCATCACCACATTCAATACCGCGCTGCTACAGCAAAGCCAGACTCGCATCAGTGAATTGCGCCCATTACTCAACACCAATATCGCCAGCGCACTGTTCCAGCGCGACATTGCCGGCATAAAACTGTTGCTCAAGCGAATTCAACGCGATGATGGTATTGCTTATTTACGTCTGGTCGATGACACCGGGCAGCTCATCGCCGTAGAAGGCACATCCATACCCGATGCTATCCACCAAACACTGCCTATCGAAATTGACAACCTCACTCTGGGCACTTTGATGTTCGACGTATCGACCGCGACTGAACGTCGCGCACAAAATGCGCTGTTGCTGCATGGTTTCTGGGTTGGGGTTGTCACCATAGCCATTGCATCAGCACTCCTGTTATTGTTAAGCGTATGGATCACTCAACGCTTACGCCAACTCGCGCTGGCCAGTGAATTGTTCAGTCAAGGCAATCTTGACATCCGGCTACCAGAGGCGAGCCACGATGAAGTCGGCCAACTCAACATGGCATTCAATCAAATGGCCGGCACCTTGCAACAGCACATCAGCGAATTGCATGTACTGCAAATTCAACAGCAAAATAGCTTAATTCTGGCTCAGACTGAACAGGCACGCCTCAGCGCACTATTGGCTACGATGAGTCTGGGCATTTTGTTTGTGGATAACCAGGGTGCAATTCTATACAGCAACCCTGCCTTTAATAACATATGGCATCTGGATCACCCGGACCAAATGCATGGCAAACTGGCGACTCAAGCGCTCTATGACGCCAATGCCGCGCTCACCAATCCCACAGCATTTTCCGAACACATTGCGCGCCCAAGCAACTATGCCAAGGCACTGGAAATCGACATGATCGATGGCCGCGTCGTCACTCACACTATTCGCACCATCCATAATAATGACGGCCTGCCAATAGGGGAGTTGTGGATATTTGATGACATTACCCAGTCACGCCAGGCCGCAGCCCAGCTCGTTTACCTCGCTGAACGTGATGCACTCACAGGTTTATACAACAGACACAGCTTCGAAAAAGCCTTAAGCAACACATTTATTGAACATACCCGCACCGCCCAGGCTGGCGCGCTGCTTTTTATAGATCTGGATGGCTTCAAACACATCAACGACACTTTTGGACACCATGCCGGGGATGAAACCCTGATACGCATTGCGGGCATTATGAACAGCCTCGTTCGAGCGGGGGAAACACTATACCGACTAGGCGGCGATGAATTTGCCATTTTACTTAACGTCGCCAACGAAATCGACGCGCAAGCTCTGGCCAGCCGTGTTGTACTCGCTATTGCACAAATTCCGTTTCGATTTGAAAATCAGGATATCCGCATCACCACCAGCATCGGCATCGCTCTGTTCCCCCTTCATGCACAAAACGCCGAGATTCTGGTGTCACGGGCAGATGCCGCCATGTACCAGGCCAAACTTGCGGGGAAAAACAGCTGGCGCATTTATCAGGCTGAACAAGATAACTCACGCGACATGGTACAAACCATGCAATGGGGGCGGCGCATTCAACTAGCCCTTGAAAACGACCTGTTTGTACTGCATTTCCAGGGCGTGTATGAATCCATCAGCAACACCATTTCACACTACGAAGCACTGATTCGCATGCAGGAGACGGCGGATGCTGACATCATTGCACCCGCTCATTTCATCCCCGTTGCCGAACAGTCGGGACAGATAATCGCCATCGATCGCTGGGTGCTCACCCAGAGCGTCCTGACTCTGGCGGCGCACCCTGAAATCCCTGCTATAGCGGTCAATTTGTCAGGACGCTCGCTTGACGATACCGACCTGATCATCTTCATCAAAAACCTGCTGCTCCATCACCAAATTAATCATGCACGACTGATGTTTGAAATCACCGAAACCGCTGCACTATCTGACCTGCAGGACGCACAACGCACCATACAGTCACTGCGCAAGATGGGGTGCTCAGTCAGCCTTGATGATTTCGGCACAGGCTTCGCCTCATTCGCCTATCTCAAATACCTCGATGCCAACACACTCAAAATCGACGGCTTATTTGTCCGCAACATTTGCGAAGAACCAGACAACCGAGTTTTTATTAAAGCCATCGTTGATGTGGCACACGGCTTGGGAAAAACAACTATCGCCGAATGTGTAGAAACTGCCGAAATCTACTCGATTCTACAAGAGCTGGGCGTGGATATGATGCAGGGCTATTTCTTACATAAACCCGCCCCCCTCGTCTAAGCCCAGGGTATCGGTGTAGAATAGCAACTTATTTGTTTGTTAGGTTACTACCGTGCTAGCTACTCAAGGTCTCACCATCCAATTCGGCGCCAAGCCCTTATTTGAAAACGTTACTGTTAAATTTGGCGACGGCAATCGCTATGGTTTAATCGGGGCAAACGGCTCTGGCAAATCCACTTTTATGAAAATACTGGCGGGACAACTCACACCTACCGCAGGTCACGTTGCGCTTGATACCGGTGACAAACTGGGCTGGTTGCGCCAGGATCAATTTGGCTATGAAGACCAAATCGTGCTGGATGTAGTGATGCAAGGCGATGCCGAGCTGTGGGCTGTCAAACACGAAAAAGACAGCATATACGCCAATCTCGAGGCTACTGAAGACGATTACATGCGTGCCGCCGAGCTCGAAGGCAAGTTTGCCGAACTGGACGGCTACTCCGCCGAGGCCCGCGCCGGCGAATTATTATTAGGCTTGGGCATCCCCAGCGCGCAGCACACAGGCACGATGCGCGAAGTTGCGCCGGGCTGGAAACTGCGCGTTTTGCTGGCGCAAGCACTGTTTGGCAATCCTGACATTCTGCTGCTGGATGAGCCGACCAACAACCTGGACATCAACGCCATACGCTGGCTAGAAGAAGTCCTCGACCAGCGCAACTGCACCATGGTGATCATTTCCCATGACCGCCATTTCCTCAACTCCATTTGCACCCACATGGCGGATCTGGATTACGGCAAGATACAGTTATTCCCAGGTAATTACGACGAATACATGACCGCTGCTGCGCAGTCACGTGACGGCTTGCAAGCTGCCAACGCGCGAGCCAAGGACAAGATCGCCGAGCTGCAAACCTTCGTCTCGCGTTTTTCCGCAAACGCATCCAAAGCTCGCCAGGCAACTTCACGCGTCAAGCAAATCGACAAGCTCAAGCAAGACATGGCCGTGATCAAACCATCTTCGCGCCAATACCCTTACATCCGTTTTGAGCAAGAAAAGCAGCTGCATCGCAACGTAGTTGAAGTCAGCGACCTGGCTGTTGGTTATGACACCCCGCTATTCTCCAAGCTAGACATCATCATTGAAGCGGGTGAGCGTATTGCCATTATCGGTGAAAACGGCGCTGGTAAAACTTCGCTGGTAAAAACGCTGATGGGCGAATTGCCTCCACTGGGCGGCAAAATCAAATGGTCAGAAAATGCCAATATCGCCTACTACGCGCAAGATCACGCGGCTGAGTTTGATACTGACCTGAACCTGTTTGACTGGATGAAGCAGTGGGCCAAGCATGGCGAAGATGACCAGGCTATCCGCAGCGTGCTGGGCAAACTGCTATTCTCAGGCGACGACGTGAAAAAATGCGTACGCGTACTCTCAGGTGGTGAACAAGGCCGCATGATGTTCGGCAAACTCACCCTGAACCAGGCCAACGTGCTGGTACTGGATGAACCAACCAACCACATGGACATGGAGTCCATCGAGTCTATCAACACCGCGGTCGAGCTGTACAAAGGCACCGTGATATTCGTCTCGCATGACCGCTCATTCGTGTCCTCACTGGCAACACGCTTAATCGAAATCAAAGACAACAAGGCTGATATTTTCAACGGCAACTACGAGGAATTCCTCACCAGTCGCGGTCTGAATTAATGCGGATTGTTGTTCTCATCTCAGGGCGTGGTTCGAATCTGCAAGCGATTTTAGCCGCGCACCTGCCAGCTGACATAGTCGCCGTTATCAGCAACAAACCCGGCGCCACAGGCTTACAAGTTGCGCAAGCAGCCGGGATAGCCACGCAAGTATTGGCACATACCGATTTTGCCAGCCGCGCTGAGTTTGATTCCGCCATGATGCAGCTCATCGATAGCTACCAGCCTGATTTAGTCGTGCTCGCTGGCTACATGCGCATATTAACGGATGAATTTGTAAACCACTATCAAGGACGTTTACTTAACATTCACCCCTCATTATTGCCCAGTTATGCAGGACTCAACACCCATCAACGCGCATTGGACGACGGCGTTAAAGTGCATGGCTGTACCGTTCACTTTGTCACCCCCACACTGGACCACGGCCCCATCATCATCCAGGCTGCCGTGCCCGTGCGTAACCATGACACTGCAGACAGCCTGAGTGAGCGCGTACTCCACATGGAGCATCAGATATACCCAACCGCAATACACTGGTTCATCGCAGGACGCATACAGCTATCAACAGATGGCAAAGTAAACTTATTGAACAACAACGGGTCAGAGCAGACAGTCTTTTATAGCGAGACTTAAAATGAACCATGCCAGCAAACGTGCTTTAATTATCGCGTTTATTGTCTCGCTGCTGATACATGCACTCCTGCTCACGGGCGTAAAATTCAGCTTGCCGCTGAACATGGATGATGACACCACCATCATCGAAGCGCGTTTACAGCCTATGCCCAAACCAGCGCCACCGCTCGTCCTCAAACCTGCAGCACCCAAGAAATCACACCACGTCACCAAGCCGCCCGCACCCACCATAATTACTGCCCACGATGTTGTCCCAGCTATCGAACCCGCCGCTGTTGAACCCACAGCGGCAGAGCCCAATACAGCCGCACCCGTTACCGACGATATGTCAGCACCAGACACCCCCACCTTGAACTCACTCCCCTCCACACTGGAATTGCAATATAAAGTCGTCAAGGGCGAAGATGGCTTTGGTATTGGTCGCGCCACTTACATCTGGGTGAGTAAAAACGGTGGTTACACACTCACCAGCATCACCCATGGCACCGGGATATTTTCACTGTTGCAGCCAGGAAATCTGGTGCAGATCAGCCAAGGCAAAATCACTCCATTTGGACTTGCGCCCGACGATTTCTGGATCCAGCGCGGCCGCGCCACCCCCGACAAAAGCACTGCAGCACACTTCGACTATGCCCGCAAAACGGTAACCATAACCAAAGACAACAATGCGTATTCGGTACCGCTGGAAGACAATGCCCAAGATATTCTGAGTGTGATATTTCAGCTAGTCGTACGCTCGCCCTTTTCCGAAGACATGCTGTTACACGTCACTTCAGGCAAATCGCTCAAGCCATATCATGCCATTGTGGTTGGTGAAGAACACATCAACAGCGCACTAGGCGAAATTAACACGCTACATATCCAACGCCCCGCAGAAGAAGGCGAAGACGCTATCGACATGTGGCTAGCAACAGATTACAACTTCGCCCCCGTCAAAATCCGCATCGACCACAGCAAGTACGGGATAGTGGAACAACTGATTACTGGCATGAAAACTGGAGAATAAACCCATGAGCAATCCATCACGGCTGCCGGGAAATTAAGACGACATATTGGAATATTAGAACCACCCCCATAATGAGAAAGTGATTGACGTCAGGCAATCCCGACGGGGTTGCGCCAATTATCTAAGTCGTGAATGAATAACAGCAGGTGAAATGCGATAATACGACAACCAAATCCCAATTTTTCGACACACACCTAGTCTGTCGTAAGAGTACCAGGCCGTAACAACACTATTTGTTGCAGTAACCAGCCTGGTTGATCTGGAAGCAAAACCATGGGCTGCCCTTCTTGGTTGATTGTTACAACATGATAAACAAATCGTGTCTGCCTTACCCCTTTTGTATAGATTGACTTGTAGTTGAGGCATCCATAAACCACAGGGGTAACTGACTTGAATTCCTTCAAGGCTATATTTGCCTGAATATTCTCAAAGGACAAAAAAACCATATGCCCAAATGTAGCGTTTGTTTCAGGAAAGATCGCATCTGCATCACCATCAGCCCACCCTCGAATCTCATCACAGTATTTCCTCATCAATTCTTCAGGCGAAGGTGTATCAATCCCAACCAGTGCCATTTCTGCATGAAAACTTACCCCAGTTGCCGGGGATCGTCCATGGTTTTTCGCATGGCAAATAACATTAAAATAAATACCTTCAATCCCTGCATGAGTCTCGCCAACTTTTGGCTGTTCTAGTACGCAAGTAGCTGAGACCCAGGCACGGCTTTGTGATTCATTGGTCTCGCGCGCAACCGCAACTGCACTTTGAGCAGCGGCAGTTGCTTTTCTATTTAACAGAAGTGAATAAAGTAGAGCTAACAGCCCCAATCCGCTAACTATTGCGCTAACCAACGCAATAAAAAACGAAAACCTTGCCCACTTCGCCATTGCTTCCTGAGCAGCAAGATCTCGCGCAGAATGATCATCAGTTTTTTCAACTTCACGTTGCACTACCGCAAAGTCGTGGGTCTTAGCGATTCGATCAGGTGATTTGACAACGTTAGTATCTGTAGACGATTCGGTGAGAGTCGTAAATGCGAGGGATGTAGCTCGTAAGGATGTTTCGGCTATCGCACCTTCGAACGGCATCATGATTATGATGACTACCAAAAATAGATACTTGGAAAGTGGTCGTCTCAGGCGATAGAGGGACATGTAAGTATGCAACCTAACATAGAGTGGAGCACCGTATTTCTACGGTTACCTCGGTGAAACATAAAATTAGATTTTTTTTCAGTGATACGAGTTCTCATGACAAATATTACTTACTGCAACAGCCTCGTACTACAAACAATATATTTTTCGGAAACAGCGAGGTTTTGCAAAACGACATTTGCCGTTATTTCAGCAGAAAAGAAAAATGGGGACAGCCCTAACATTGTCGCATGCTTCTCTCTCGACCTCCTTAATAATGAAACCGCAGCTGCGCAATTTCCAGTGCATCACCTTCAACACGATACACCATACGGTGCTCGTCAGTTATCCGTCGTGACCAAAAGCCCGCCAGTGCGTGCTTTAATGGTTCAGGCTTGCCTATACCTGAATAGGGTTCGCGCTGGGTTTCACGGATTAACTTATTGATACGCTCAACCATGCGTTTATCCTGTTTTTGCCAATATAGGTAGTCTTCCCATGCTGCATCAGCAAAAACCAACCTCATTCCGTCAACTCGCGCTCAACACCTTTACTGGCATTTAATTGAGCTGTAGCAGTAAGCAAACGCTGGGCATTTGCGGGGGTGCGCAAAAGATAAGCGGTTTCCTCCAACGCATTGAAATCTTCCAGCGAAAGCATGACGACTGACTGTTCTTTATTGCGCGTAATAATTAAGGCTTCGTGATCATTGCAAACCCTATCCATTGCGCTGGCAAGGTTTGCACGAACTGTGGTGTAAGTAATCGCATCCATAAACGCTCCTTATGTGTACGCCATAATGTACATAACAACAAGCTTCTTGTCTAGATAAACAGCAATACACATAGTTTGTTTGCCGCACAAGTACAGATTGTTGGAATGTTACAAACCATCCGCTTTACTAGCCATTATATGGGAAGTCCACAGAACTGGCACAGCGAGGCACCCTTCATCTTTGGTCATTTTCTCTTGGCCAAGTAAGAGAAAGCGGTGTGCCATCGGACAACCTCCGCCATATCTACGCCGACTACCTAAATCACAAATAAAAAACAGGGCTCCGATTTTTTACTCAATTGCGCCATTATTAATTGTGACCACGCATCACTTAAACATGAGCAACCCTACACCAAAGACAATCGCAGCGGTGCCGGCGGCTTGAATAGCGGTTAGTTGCTCACCCAGAAAAAAATAGGCAAGCAGGGCGGCCACCAGCGGATAGGCGCCAGTTATAGCCAGGACCAGCCCGGAGCTAAGACCCGGGAAGGTCATGGCTTTTACCAAAAAGATGTTGCCCACGGCGCCACTCAAGGCAGCGAGAACAAGCCAGGGAATATTTGCACTGACTTTGCCTAAAGGAAACGGTTCTGAACGAGTCACGGCAATCAATGCAGAGATAACCGCACCCACCAGCATCACCAGCGCTACTACCCACTCCCCTTGAATTTCCTTGATGGACAGCAGTTTGTATGAAAATCCCCATACACCGTAGAGCAACAGAGCCAGCAGGGTTAGCACGAATCCTTGAGTCATTTCCATTCCATATCTAATTCAAATTTTTCCCAATTAGCATGAACACTCCGGCGGGAGCAAACCTGGTGAGTTTGGATCGCGCTAGCGTGGCATGGTTCATAGGGACTGACGGGCGACACACGCAACACCGTTTTTACAGTGCCGCCTGTATCTGCTTAGCCAGCGCCAACGCCACGTCCAGGTCATTATCGATACAAGTAAAGTGCCCCATCTTGCGTCCAGGACGCGCGCTTTGTTTGCCGTATAAATGCAGCTTAACGTGCGGATACTGCAGTAATGCAGTCCAGTTTGGCTGGCTATCACCCCATACATCGCCGAGCAAATTCACCATCACGGCTGGCGTGTGCAGCGCGGTTGCACCCAGCGGCAGATTACACAATGCACGCACCTGCATTTCAAACTGGCTGGATAAACACGCATCCAGAGTGTAATGCCCGCTGTTATGCGGACGCGGTGCAATCTCATTCACCACTAATTGCCCGCCATTGACCACAAAAAACTCTACGGCCATGACCCCGCAATAACCCAACTGCTGCGCAATCGCCGTTGCCATTTCTCGCGCATGTTGCGTTAAATCCTCAGCCACTCGCGCAGGAACGATACTGATATCCAATATGCCTGCGGCGTGGATATTTTCTGCCACCGGGTAAATCGCTGTTTCGCCTGCTTCATTGCGCCCCAGCACTACGGACAACTCACATTCCAGCGTCAACATGCGTTCCAATACGCACACTTCGCCGCCCATGCTGGCAAATGCCACCTGTGCCGCCGCCACATCGGCTACTCGCGTCTGACCTTTGCCGTCATAACCAAAGCGTGACACCTTGAGCACAGCGGGGAAGCCGACAGTAGCAACCGCTTTGAGCAAATCACCGGCGTGCCTGATCACCGCAAATGGCGCAGTAGCAAAACCATGCTGTTGCAGCCAGGTTTTTTCCGCGACGCGATTTTGCGCGATCTCTACCGCACTGGCACTGGGTTTGACTGGACAATGCTCGGCCAGATAACGCAACGTATCAGCAGGTACATTTTCAAATTCAGTGGTAATCGCAGCGCAGGTTTTCGCCATTTTTGCCAATGCGTCCATATCTGCATAATCTGCACAGAGATGTTCATCAGCAAATTGTCCGGCAGGACTTGCCGCATCCGGGTCCAGCACCATCACTCGATAACCCATGGTGCGCGCCGCAATGGTAAACATGCGTCCCAACTGTCCGCCTCCGAGCATGCCCAGGGTCGCACCTGGCAATATCATCGCACTCATTCCACCACCACGTCAGGCAAGTCCATCGCTAACACTGTCGCCGCCTGTTTGGTACGGAAGTCAGCTAATTTTTGCGCCAATGCAGGCTGTTCAGCTGCCAGCATGGCCAGTGCGAACAAAGCCGCGTTCGCCGCACCCGCCTCACCAATCGCAAACGTCGCCACTGGTATACCTTTGGGCATTTGCACGATAGAGAGCAATGAGTCCATGCCTTTCAGATATTTGGACGGCACCGGCACGCCCAACACCGGCACTATAGTTTTAGCCGCCAGCATGCCAGGCAAATGAGCCGCACCACCTGCACCCGCGATAATCGCGCGCAAGCCGCGTGACTGGGCTGATTCGGCATAAGAGAACAGCAAATCCGGCGTGCGGTGCGCAGACACCACTTTCGCCTCAAATGCCACATCAAACGATTTGAGTATCAGCGCTGCCTGTTGCATCACTGCCCAATCGCTGTTGCTACCCATGACTATGCCTATTTGTGGTGTGCTCATCGAATTATCTGCGCGCAAATTAAAGCGAGTATTTTAACCTAAAACAGCCGCTTTCTAAGTTAAAATAACGCATCTCAAATCGCAAGGAAGCCCCATGCCTACCAGCCATTTTACGCCCGGCGACAAAGCCAACATCCTGTCGGAAGCGTTACCCTACATACAGCGTTTTTTTGATAAAACCATAGTCATCAAATACGGCGGCAATGCCATGACCGATGACAAGCTCAAAGAAGGCTTTGCCCGCGATGTGGTCCTGCTGAAATTAGTCGGCATGAATCCTGTCATTGTCCATGGCGGCGGTCCGCAAATTGGCGAGCTATTAAAGCGTGTCGGCAAGCAAAGCGAGTTCATCCAGGGCATGCGCGTGACCGATAAAGAAACTATGGACGTAGTGGAAATGGTGTTGGGCGGACTGGTCAACAAGGAAATCGTCAACCTCATCAATCAGCAGGGCGGCAAAGCTGTCGGTTTGACGGGTAAAGACGGCGGCATGATACGCGCCAAGAAACTGTTCATTGACGATCAGGAAAACATCGGTAACAAGCTCGATATCGGCTCAGTCGGCGAAGTGCTGGGCATAGATCCTGAACTGGTAGAATTACTCGACACCCGTGACTTCATCCCCGTCATCGCACCCGTCGGCGTGGGCATGGACGGTGAATCCTACAATATCAATGCGGACCTGGTCGCGGGCAAACTGGCTGAAACCTTGCGCGCGGAAAAGCTCATCCTCATGACCAACATCCCGGGCGTGTTAGATAAAGAGGGTGGTTTGCTCACAGGTTTAACTGCACAACGCGTCGATGAACTGATCGCCGATGGCACGATATACGGCGGCATGCTACCTAAAATTCATTGCGCGCTGGATGCGGTAAAGAATGGTGTGCAAACTGCGCATATTATTGATGGCAGGGTAAATCATGCATTATTGCTGGAAGTGCTGACTAAAGATGGGGTAGGAACGCTGATTAAACGCAGTTAACGATCATCCGTCGTGCCAGCAATGATGGCGCGACGGGCGCACACCTGACAATTACTGTACAATCATCAACGTAGCACACAATAATTTATCGATCTGCGCAATCGATAATTACCCAACCTTTCCGCATCGTACTTTAAGTGATTACCGCCATGTCAGACACCCACGCAACTACCGAAAACAGCTCATACTATCGAGAAATTGCCGCCCTTATGGTCGAGGCGCTTAATCTTGAAATTACTGCCGACGAAATAGCCTTAGATGCGCCGCTATATGGCGACGGACTGGGACTGGACTCTATCGATGTGCTAGAAATCGCATTGGTCGTATCCAAGCGCTATGGTCTGCAACTACGCGCGGACAACGCAGACAATCAGCACATATTCAGCTCGTTGCGCAATCTGACTGACTATATCGCAGCGCACCGAAGCAAGTAATGGCTAAAGCCGGCTTTATGCGCGGACTCATTATCGCAGTCGCCATTATCGGCTACGCCATACTGGCAAACTACACCAACCAATCGACACGCACTGGCACGTTAGGTGTACTGGTCGCACTTGCGCCACTGGTTCTAACAGGCGTCATCATGACATGGCATGCCACACGGCGGGGCTTAATGATCAGCCTGTTCCTCGTTGCCGTTGCCCTGGCCTGGCTGGTGTGGCCGATACTCAAACTACACTACGGTTGGATCTACTGGCTGGAACATGAAAGCCTGCAATGGGCACTGCTGCTCACTTTTGCACGCACACTGCGCCAGCAACGACAACCGCTCTGTACCCAGCTTGCAACTATCGTCCACGGCGAGCTTACTCCTGCCTATGCACACTATACTTATCAGGTGACCGTCGCCTGGACGGCATTTTTCGCGCTGATGATACTCATTTCCACCAGCCTATTCTTCTTGCAACCGATTGCGGTCTGGTCAATATTTGCGAACTTCATTTTCATGCCTTTAGTCGTGCTCATGTTCATTGCAGAATATGCCGTACGCAAGGTGGCACGCCCAGAATTAGCCCAGGTTAACATCATGGATGCAGTACATGCATTTATGCAACATTCTGCACATCGCCGTTAAATTACGTACTATGCAAACCATACCGTTATTCTCCCATACCCAGCCAGACCAGATCATTGCCCGTCAGCATGGCGCTGACATCACCGCAGCGCAGTTTCTGGCCGATGTGAGGCAACTGGCCACACGCCTTCCTGCGAGCAAACATGTGCTGAATATGTGCGCCGATCGTTATCACTTTACGGTCGGCTTAGCCGCCGCGGTCATCAGCAACAAAATCAGCCTGCTGCCGCCTTCGCATACGCCCGAAATGATTAACCAGCTCAAGCGCTTTGCACCGGATACATTCTGCCTCAACGAGCAAGCATTACCCGCGATTACGTTACCACTTACGTTGTACCCCGCTGCACCTGCCCCTGTCACCGAGCCGTTTGTTATCCCGCAAATAAACAGCGATCAATGTGTCGCCGTCGTATTCACCTCAGGCTCAACGGGTACACCACAGTCTCACACCAAGACCTGGGGGCAGCTAACGCATAGTGCACGGGCAGAAGCACAACAACTGGGTTTAATAGGTGATGCAACATTTACGCTCATCGGCACCGTTCCCCCGCAACACATGTATGGACTGGAGTCGACAGTGCTGATGGCATTACACAGCGGCAACGTGCTCGATAGCCAGCAACCTTTCTATCCCGCCGATATCTGTCAGGCAATTGCCGCCGCACCTGCGCCACGCGTACTCATTTCTTCTCCTGTACATCTGCGCGCGCTACTTGATGCCGGACTGCAGCTGGCACCTGTCGCCTGGTGCGTATCAGCAACCGCACCACTTTCCATAGCCTTGGCGCACGCGCTGGAAACCCAGTTTCACACCCAGGTATATGAAGTCTATGGCAGCACCGAAACGGGCGTGATTGCCACTCGACAACCCACACATAACGCCGTATGGCAGCTATTTGCAGGCATCAGGCTCACTATCGACGGCGCGCATGCCAGTGTCGCCAGTGTGCAAATCAATCCCGCCATCATGCTGAATGACATCATTGAAGCCACCAGCGCTGACACATTTTTACTGCATGGACGCACAGCGGACCTGATTAACATCGCGGGCAAACGCAATTCGCTCACCAATCTCAATCACCAACTGACCAGCCTGCCTGGCGTCATTGACGGCGTCTTTTTCATGCCTGACGAGATAATGCCCGATAGCATCACCCGTCTCGCGGCGTTCGTCGTTGCGCCGGCACTGGATGCATCACAATTACGCGCACTTTTGCGCGCGTACATAGATCCGGCATTTTTACCGCGCCCGTTGATATTTGTGGAGCAGCTCCCGCGCAACGCTACAGGCAAACTGCCGCGTACGGCATTGCAGGACTTATTGAAAAGCCACCTGAGTCAGACTGCTAGATGAATACGACCTGTTACACCATTCCCCTCGACCACCCCACGTTTGCCGGGCATTTCCCTGGCAGCCCAATCTTGCCTGGCGTGGTTTTGCTGGATCTGGCATTGCAGGCCATCACCGATGCCAACCATATCGTACTAAGTCAGTGCACACTCAACACGGTTAAATTCATCCACCCGGCTCGGCCCGGAGACGTACTGACGATTACGCATAGGCGCGCAGACAGTGGTGCGGTACATTTTGACATCAGTACAGCCAGCCATCAAATTGCCAGCGGCAGTGTCACTTTTCTACCATGAGCACACCAACGCAGCACTGGACGCAGACACCCGAGCGCAGCAACATGCTGATGCTGCGCATCATGACCTGGATTTCCCTGCGCATGGGGCGACGTGCTGGGCGTGTTGTACTGCATCTGATTGCCGCCTATTTCCTGTTATTTTCCCCTGGCAGTCGCCGCGCCTCGCGCGCCTACCTGACCCGCGCACTCGACCGCACTGCCAGCTGGCGTGACCTGTACCGCCATTTTTACAGCTTTGCCAGCACCATACATGACCGTATCTACCTCGTTAACCAGCGCTTTGACTTATTCGATATCAATATCTCCGGGCAGGAATGCATAGAAGAGGCAATACGATCCGGCACCGGCGTGTTTCTGGTTGGTGCCCACTTCGGCAGCTTTGAAGTGATACGCGCCATGGGACGCAGCATCCCCAATTTGCACGTCAGCATGGTCATGCACGAAGACAACGCCGCCAAAATCAACGCCATGCTTGCCGCCATCAATCCTGCAGCCGCTGCCGACATTATTGGCCTGGGTCACATTGACACCATGCTCAAGGTGCGCGAACGTCTGGAACAAGGCGCCATGGTTGGCATCCTCGCCGACCGTACTTTAGGTGAAGACGCTACCCTGCCAGTCAGTCTGTTGGGCCATACCGCTTACATCCCGACCGGGCCATTCCGCATGGCCGCATTATTGCGCCAACGCATGGTGTTTATGACCGGGGTATATCTCGGTGCCAACCGTTACCAGATCAGCTTTGAGCCGCTGGCAGACTTCACTGACATCCCTACAGGACAACGCGGCACTTTAGTCAATGCTGCCGTTATGCGTTATGCTGCGTTAATAGAGCAGCATTGCCGCAATACCCCCTATAACTGGTTTAACTTTTTTGATTTCTGGCAACAGCCTCACTCCGCCATCACTGAAAAAACATGAAACTACTCAAAAGCCGATTTGCCTTATTACCTCTCACCCTTCTGCTATGCAGCAGCCTGAGCTATGCTGCCAGCTGGGATATAGACCAACTCATGCACAATCTTGCACTCAGCCGTTCGGGACATGCGAGCTTTGTTGAGAAAAAAACCATAGCCCTGCTCGATCAGCCCATAGAATCTTCTGGCGAACTGCTTTATACCGCGCCGGATCGCCTGGAAAAACGCACCCTCAAACCCAAAGCTGAAAACATGCTGGTCGATGGCGACAATCTGGTCATAGAGCGCGGCAAACAAAAATATCGCCTGCAATTACAGGACTATCCTGAGCTGGCCGCTTTTATCGACAGTATACGCGGCACTCTGGCGGGAGACCGCAAAGCATTGGAGCGCACCTATCAGCTCAGTCTGGAAGGCAGCGCTGCAAACTGGACGCTACAGCTTGTGCCCAACAATGCGCGCATGCAGCAAGTGATTAGCCGCATTCGGATTGCCGGTGTGCGTGATGAAGTACGCAGCATAGACATCGCCCAGACCGACGGCGACAGTTCGCACATGCAAATCGAAAAGCTGGCAACACCGTGAAATTCACCGCGAGCCGTCTCGCCATTACAGTCTGGCTCATATTCATCCTCGGGTGTGGCGCCATCATCAGCCGTAGCCAATTCACTGCTGATCTATCCGCTTTTTTACCGCGCAGTCCCACCCCCGCACAACAATTATTACTGGAACAGATACACGACGGCCTCGCATCACGCCTCATCCTGGTTGGCATAGCGGGTGCTGATGCACCGACTCGCGCCCGCATCTCCAAGCAGCTGGCGCAACAATTACGCCAAGATAGCCAGTTTGTCAGCATCAACAATGGCGAGCCTGTCACTGCCAAACAGGATCAAGCCTACTGGTTTGATCATCGTTACCTGTTAAGCGCCACCATCACTCCTGAGCGTTTCACTATAGCGGGTTTGCATAATGCGATCAGTGACAGCATAGATTTACTTGCCTCACCAGCAGGATTACTGGTAAAGGCGATGTTGCCACATGACCCAACCGGGGAAATGGTACAACTCCTCACCCAATTCAGTAACAGTCGCCCACCCGCACTGAGTGACGGGGCTTGGGCATCACACGATGGCAGCCGCGCTTTATTACTGATCCAGACCCGCGCATCGGGTTCGGATACCGATGCACAGCAGCTGGCCATGGCGCAAATTGAGCAGGCTTATCAGCAAGCCGCAGGCACACACACGGCGACACGACTGGAAATGACAGGCCCAGGCGTATTCTCGGTCAAATCGCGCAACACCATCAAGGCCCAGGTTTCTTTGCTATCCATCATTAGCGTGGGGCTGATTGCCACCCTGCTATTGCTGGTTTACCGTTCGCCGACGGCACTCATCCTGGGTTTTTTACCTGTGATCAGTGGCGCACTGGCAGGTATTGCCGCAGTGAGCTTAGGTTTCGGCACGGTACACGGCATTACTCTGGGTTTTGGCACCGCACTCATAGGCGAGGCAGTCGATTATTCTATTTACCTGTTTGTACAATCGGAACAGCGCCAGCACGAGCTATGGGTTAAACGCTTCTGGCCTACTATCCGACTTGGTGTGCTGACCTCGATCGCGGGTTTCGCTTCCCTGCTATTTTCGGGCTTCCCTGGTCTGGCGCAACTTGGCCTGTATTCCATTGCCGGCCTCATCACCGCAGCGGCAGTCACGCGCTACGTTTTACCTCACCTACTGCCTGACAATTTCCACATCCATGATGTCTCTGCCATCGGCCATAAACTATCTCGACTGGAACAAAGTGCGCCGAAGCTGCGCTGGCCAGCTGTAGCGGTATTATTGCTCGCGCTAGTCATTGTCGTCCAAAATCACGATCATATATGGGATGACAAAATCTCCTCTCTGAGCCCTGTCTCAAAAGCGGATATTGCGCTGGATACCCAGTTGCGCGCTGACTCTGGCGCACCTGATGTGCGCTATCTGGTGGTCATCTCTGACACCACACAAGAAGCAGTGCTACGCGCCAGTGAACAGATTGCCAAAGTATTGCAAGAGCAAGTGGAACTCGGCGGCCTGGGCAGTTTTGATAGCCCTAGCCATTATTTACCCAGCGTGGCCAGCCAACGTGCGCGGCAAGCCAGTTTGCCTGCAGCCGAGCTATTGCAGGCAAATCTGGCAAACGCGGTACAAGGTTTGCCGATACAGGCAAATCGACTCACGCCCTTCTTGTCCGATGTCGCCAGTGCCAGAAATCAGCCGCTGCTACAGGCATCTGATTTACATGGCACCTCCATGGCGATGGCGGTTGATGCACTGCTTATCCATCACGGCACTGATTGGCGAGCGCTGTTGCCTCTGACCGCGCTACCCAATACAGAAATCAATGCCGAACACATCCGTGCCGCATTGCGTACCCACGCATTACCCAACGTCATCCTGGTGGATATGACACAGGAATCAAACCAGCTCTATTCCAGCTATTTGCATGAAGCTATCCTGCTGTCTCTGGGTGGGCTAGTCGCTGTCATTGCTTTGTTGTTTGTGGTGTTCCGTTCACCCATGCGGGTCTTGCGCATACTCGCACCACTGGCTGCAGCAGTCATGACGGTCACCGCAGGGCTGGTCATATTGGGGCATGCATTAACCATATTGCATCTCATCGGCCTGTTACTCGTGGTTGCCATCGGCTCCAATTACGCCTTGTTTTTTGACCGTAATGCGAATGCACCAGCTATTGCACCGCACACATTGGCATCGATGTTCTTTGCCAACTTAACTACCGTGGCAGGTTTTGGTCTGCTGGCATTTTCCGACGTGTCCATACTGCAAGCCATGGGCATGACCGTCGCGCCAGGTGTGATATTAGCGCTAATCTACTCTGCCATTTTCGCGCGTAACGCCCATGCAGAAAACTAGCTGGAAACCTGGCCGCCTCATCTACCTGACGCTGGCTATCCACGCGACTGCGGTGCTGGTGTTGCTCACAACACCGCAGCACTGGCGCTGGGTGCTGGCCAGCCTGATTGCCAACCATCTTGTGCTGGCTCTGGTTGGTTTGTGGCCACGCAGCTCATGGCTGGGGAAAAATTGGACACAATTACCTGACGCGGCAATTGCGCGGAATGAAATCGCCCTGACTATAGATGATGGTCCCGACCCTGAGGTCACGCCACAGGTACTGGATATACTCGCGCGTTATGGCGTACATGCCACCTTTTTTTGCATAGGTGATGTTGCACAACGTTACCCGGCACTATGCCGCGACATTATTAGTCGCGGTCATGCCATAGAAAATCATAGCCAACAGCACCGCTACTATTTTTCCTTGCTGGGCATCAAGGGTCTGACCCGAGAGATTCAATCCGCACAAACCACACTGACTGCAATCACTGGGCAGCCGCCATTATTTTTTCGCGCCCCGGCTGGATTACGCAACCCATTTCTCGATCCGGTACTGTATAAGCTAGGATTACAGCTCGCCACCTGGTCGGTACGTGCCTTTGACACCCGCGTCGGCGATGCTGACAAGGTCGCGCGTACGCTGGTACATGGCCTACGCGCAGGGGCCATTATATTATTGCATGATGCCCACGCGGCACGCACCGCCACAGGCGAACCAGTTATTTTAAAAGCATTACCCAAAGTAATCGATGCGGCTTTGGCTGCGAAATTACACTTTGTCACCTTGCGGCAGGCATTATTATGATAACCGATCAGCCGCTGTGGTATCGCCAGATAGGGGCAGCCCTGACTAAACATATCGTGCTGAAAGCCATCGGCACACCCACATTCATTGCCCTGTTTTTTGTCGCCTATTTACACCTGCTCAAACACCCCGCATTTGCCGTCAGCATCATGCCTTTTACTGCACTCGATGCGCTGATTCCTTATCAGCCATCGACCATGCCGATGTATTTGTCACTGTGGGTATACGTTTCATTACCCTCATCCTTGCTCACCACACGGCGCGAATTGTTTACTTACGCCAGTGCCATGACCGCTACCTGCCTGACTGGACTGATCATTTTTTACGTTTGGCCAAGCGCTGTCCCGGCAGCGAGTATCGACTGGTCACAACATGCCAGCATGGCCTACCTTAAAAGCGTCGATGCTGGTGGCAACGCTTTCCCTTCCTTGCATGTCGCCACCGCCGTGTTTTCAGCCATGTGGCTGCATGACGTGTTACGCCGCTTCCGCGCGCCTGGCTGGCTGCTGGTGCTAAACAGCGTATGGTGTGCCGGGATTATTTACTCTACCCTGGCAACACGCCAGCATGTCATCGTCGATGTGATAGGCGGGCTCATCCTGGGTGCAGTCATGGCGCAATATGCCTTACGCAAACAAGCCAAATCAACGATACCTTAACTGTCCAGACAACCATGACCATTACCGCTAATCTTGCCACGCACAAATCCGAAGCTTTGTTGTTTTTTACCCTGCTACAGCTCACTGTTATCGTGCTGGCAGCCCGAATTGGCGGCGGCGTTGCATTGCGTGTCGGACAATCCGCCGTTGTCGGGGAAATCATCATCGGCATATTACTCGGCCCATCCCTGTTTGGCCTGATTGCACCCGATATTTTCCAGTATGTTTTTCATTCTGGCGCACCTGAACCCATGCAGATGCTGTCGCAAATCGGCCTGGTTCTGCTCATGTTCCAGATCGGGCTGGAATTCAATTTCGCCCACTTAGCAACCCCCAGGCATCGCAGATCAGTGCTGCTCATTGCCAGTACCAGCCTGATCCTGCCCTTTGCACTGGGCTTTGTGGTTGGTCAGGTCAGTACGCACTTACTCTCCCCCGATACCAACTCACTTAGCACCGCACTCTTTATCGCCACCGCTTTTTCCATCACTGCATTACCTATACTGGGGCGCATCATGATGGAATTTAACATGACACGCACCCCTATCGGCGTCATAGCCATCAGTGCTGCCGCTATTAATGATGTCATCGGTTGGTTGTTATTGGCACTGATTACCACCCTCACTTTGTCCAATTTCGACGCGGGATATTTCGCGCTGAAAGTCGTGCTGGTTTTAGGGTTCTTCGCACTTAGCTGGTTTGTCATACGCCCCATGATGAAACGCATCCTGCATCATTGCGACGCCCATTCTGGCGCTCTGTCGCACAATTTGCTGGGCATCGTGCTGGCAGCCATCTTCTTATCTGCGATGGTGACTTACCAACTGGGCATTTTCGCCATATTTGGCGGCTTCATGATGGGTGTGCTGCTGCACGACGAGCTCGCTTTTGTGCGTACCTGGAAGGCCCGCATCAGCCCGTTTGTAATGGTGTTTTTCCTGCCTATATTCTTTACCTACACCGGCCTGCGCACCAACATCGGCAGTCTGGATACACTTGCTGCGTGGGGATGGTGCGCCATGATAGTGCTGCTGGCAACTGTGGGGAAATTCGGTGGCGCCTATATCGCAGCACGGATAGCTGGCATGAGTCATGCGGAAAGCAAAGTGATGGGCATCATGATGAATACTCGCGCACTGATGGAACTCATCGTGATTAATGTCGGTTTTGACCTGGGCGTGATCTCCCAGCAAATGTTTACCATACTGGTCATTATGGCAATATTTAGCACAGTCATTACTTCACCGATGTTGCGCCGCTGGCTACCCAAAATAGGTATCGCCATACCAACGCACTCAGAAAAACTGGACCAAACTGCGCATGAGCAGCACGGATAGACTAATAAGACTATAGCCGAATCAAAAAAGACAACTCGACAAATTATTATCATGAGCTATAAGTAGAGTACGTATTATCGCAGAAGGGAGTAACCAGCGGGAAAAGGAGATTAAAATGCTTAATCATATCGCCGACTTCGTTGTACATTTTGACGAGTCGCTAGCCCATGAACAAATTGAACAGGTGGAAGACAGCGTACGCAATCATGCTTGTGTTGTCAGCGCATCGTCTCATGAAAGAACCCCTCACCTTATGCTAATTGCCTATGACCCAAAATGCACTCATTCCAGAGGCATTATAGATGTGGTTAAAGGACATGGATTGCATGCAGCCAGAGTTGGCTAGTAGCCAGCTTCAGTAAAGTACAGACGCCGGAAAAGCGAATATTGCCACGATCTTTGGATAATCGATTATTAGCACTGTTCGAACATGCTTAACAGACCAATTACTGGTTTAGCTACTGGTCACCATATATAACCGCCAGCGGACGGGAGGGTGTACGGACAACCAGTTAGCGGACGTTGTAGTGACTGCCAGCAGTTCCCGCAACCCTTGCGTTGCTTCATCAGCCCCCATTACCTGAGCAGCTTGATGGTCAGCGCGCAATTCAAAAAACCAGTGTACTATCAGCCAGCCCAGGAGAAATCCCCCCAGACTGAACCAGGCAAACGTATCTGCCGGCGTGTCAGGCAGCATCACTGTCAATATCAGCACTGGCAACACGGCTGCCAAGCGTTGAGACCAGCTGCCATGTACCAAGGCTCGCGCCAGGACAAAACGAAGTCCGTTTATCCCCAAGCGCTCCGCCATGGATGAAGCAATAAATATTTGGCTTTGCTGAGGTAGCAAGCCCGCTGTGACGATGAATGGAATTGGGTACTCAGCCAAAACAACCGGGATTTCGGTCAACTGGACATGTCCTTTGCGCTTATGCAACTCGGCCAAATTCCAGTCAACAGCTTGACGTAACGGCCCCGCCACAACTGTCTTTACTATGAGTGCGTTGCAGATTGCCGGCCCATACCAAAACCCCACAATCACCAAGCCTGCCTGATAAATACTTGAGAGCAACGAGTAAGTCGCATTATTGTCCCAGGAAGCCGGAGACAGCAGACTCGGGCCATAAAAGGCCAGTGAGCTGAGCAACAGAAAAATCAATGTGCGCCTGGGTGAGGAAGGTATCATCGCTGTATTGTCACACGAACTTCATTAGACGAGCTTATTAATCTGTTTCGGCAAACGGGCGGTCGTTCCCCGCAAAACATCAACATCTCTTCTGCTACGCTTAATTTTGCTATCGATGCTGCCACCCAGCAACTGGCCTAAGTAGTTCAATCCGTGTAAATCACGCACATAATTTTTATCAGGAAACAGCGTGCATTGTTACCAGCGGCATTGATGTAAACTGTAATTCGTATGGCTTGCGCTTATCTTTCCAGTTTGCCGATTTTCATGCAGACTGGCAAATAAAGCACGCTTATTTACAGCACAATAACGACTTTGAAAACTCCATTACGGTTCAATCGCTGCCATTTTAATTCAGTGTAATGCGGCATCGTCAGGTTTGCGACATTCCGCTGCCACATCCAGTGTACCTGTTGGATAAAATGCAGAGCCTTGTACTAATTCGTTTGCAAAGTACGCTTCCAGCTCTGCCATAAATTGCTGCGTATTTTGCGGCGCGTCAAAACAGCGCCCTAAACGCAGTCGATAGGCAATGGGCATCGCAGGCTTGCGGAACAACGACCAGCCTTTACTGAGATAATGCGTGTCAGTTTCAATTAATACCGTTTGCACTCGCACTTGGGCTTGATAGGCAATCAATGCAACGCTGCCTTTAAGGCGGTTCACGGGGTCTTGCGTGGTGCGCGTTCCTTCGGGGAACAATAACAGATGGCTGCCATGCTGAAAATCATCTACAGCCAGCCGTACCATTTGGCGTAAGGGCTCACTCCGGATGTAACCTGCTAACCGCGCGCCGGCACCCAGGAAAATATTGTTCATCAAATCTGCTTTCATCACGCAGGCGATGTTGGGCAAGCGTGAAATCACCATGACTGCATCCAGTAAACATGGGTGATTGGGTGCGATAATCAATGGCGCCTCATCCCGCAAGGCGTCCAGCGCAGTCAAATCAAAATGACAGCGCCGTGAGATGCTCAGACTGGCCAGATAAAAGCGAAACGCCAACATGGTTACCCGACGACCTAATACTCGCCCCCAACGTGTGGGCAACAATGGGTTAAGCAACACGGCAATCGGCGCCCACGCCAAGCAAAGCAAACCCAGCCAAATCAGGCCGAGGTACAACACCAGATAATCATAAGCCACGGTTAGACGACGCATCATATTGAGCTATCGCGCCACGCAGCAAGCAAAACCACTATATCCATTAACGTACCAGCTCAACCACATCATCGACAGGACGGATATTCAGTTTACGCAACCGCCATGCACGGAAAGTGCGACGCAAATTAAAGATGGATCCCAAATAATAGAGTGTCTTGAAGAATACTATGGAGGGTCCTATTGGTGTTTTACCAAAAATATCCCCTGCGAGCACAGAAAGCACGGCTTCCTTGGCGCGCAAAATATTACGCGGCCCCATGAACATATCGCGCATCGTAGGGTTGGTCATACGATAAATAAACCAGGAAAATGCTTTTGGCCCCCTGCGCATACTACGGTCAAACTTTTTCAATGCGGCTGCTGCTTGCTCGGGATGACGCAGGCAGATATCTACCGTATCCGCACCCAAAAAAGCGCTTTGCATGGCCAACATCACACCTGATGAAAATACCGGGTCAATAAAGGCATAGGCGTCACCCAGCAATAGGAAATTTTCTCCATGCGTGCGATCACACACATACGAGAAATTACCCGTTGCTTCGACTGCCGTCTCCATTTTTGCGGATGCCAGACGCGCTGTCAGTGCTGGACTCATGGCAAGAGTCTCGTTAAAAAATTCCGTTAACGATTTCTTGCCGCGCGTCTTCAAATAATAAGGCCAGGTCACCGCCCCCACGCTGGTTGTTCCATCCGTCAGTGGGATATACCAGAACCAGCCATGTTCGAACCAGAACACGGTGATATGCCCCGCTTCCTTACCAGCATGGCGCTGCGCACCTGAAAAATGTGCATAAATGGCTGTGCTGTTATGTTTTTTATTGCGCTGCTTGGCTTTAAGCCGGTTACCCAAAAACGTATCTCGTCCTGACGCATCCAGTACGAAACGCGCATGCCAGCTCAATTTTTTACCATCATCCAGCTGCGCCTGAACTATTGCGCCTTGCCCATCAGGCAAAAATTGCACGTCTTGTACCTGACACCCTTCCATAACCGTCGCATTTTTGGCAGCGGCATTGCGAATCAGAATCTCATCGAATTCCGCACGCCGCACTTGATATGCCATAGGCATGGATTTATCCCACGCATCTGCAAACTCGAATCGCTGCTGATGGTCATGTTGAGGGGAAACAAACTCCGCCCCCCACTTCTCCATGCCGATAGCCTTGACTGCGTCGGCAACACCCAGGCGTTCGAGCAAGGGCAAATTAGCCGGCAACAGGGATTCGCCGATATGAAAGCGTGGATGGTGCGCTTTTTCCAGCAAAGTTACCTGATAGCCACGCTCTGCCAGCAAGGTAGCCGCCGTTGAGCCTGCTGGCCCACCACCGATGACCAGCACATCACAATCTACACAATTTGTGTCTTGCGGTATTGAAGTATTATTCATTGCGCTCCTCCGATTGGACTACACAGTGCGCCTTTAACTTGACAAGAGCTTTGCTCTTTCACCTTTATTAAGCCATTACCACACAAACAATGATGGCATTTTACGCCATTATTATGATGCTTCTATGTAATTCCATACTGGTAGTGCGATAATCGCAGAATCGGCTGTAGATTACAGCTACTAGTGTATATAGCGTATGCAATTATATGTGTTTGTACACCCACCCACTTCGAGCAAATTTAGATTAGAACGGATTTGATCACATTGAAATCGCTGTTACTTTCCCATTTTACCGCTACCAGCTGTATCGGTCGCGGGCTGGATCAAACACTGGTGGCACTGCAACAGTGTCGTACCGGCTTATTGCCGTGCACGTTTGAAACAGCCGAACTAGCGACTTCTGTCGGCGAGGTTGCGGGTATCGATGCAGTGCAAATTCCACCGCATCTCGCTGCCTACGACTGCCGCAATAATCGACTGGCTCAATTAGCTTTGATACAAGATGGCTTTGCCGACGCAGTCAACGCGGCAGCTGAAAAATATGGGCGTCATCGTATCGGCGTTTTTATCGGCACCAGCACTTCAGCCATACTGGAGACTGAACTGGCTTATCGGCAGACAGATGCCGAAACGGGTGCCTTGCCAGACTCCTTCCACTACCGCACCCAGCACAACTCTTACTCTATCGCTGATTTTACCCGGCTATATTTTGGACTGACTGGACCAGCAGCCACGGTTTCCTCGGCCTGCTCATCCAGCGCCAAAGTATTCAGCTCGGCTCGACGCATGATTGCGGCCGGGCTAATCGATGCTGCTGTGGTGGGTGGCGTTGATACGCTATGCCTCACCACGCTTTACGGCTTCAATTCGCTAGGGCTAACCGCTGCGCAACCATGCCGCCCGTATGACACAACGCGAGACGGCATTTCCATCGGTGAAGCCGGTGCATTTGTGTTGCTTGAGCAACAGCCAGCGCAACTCGAAGACAATGCCATATTATTATTAGGCGTAGGCGAGTCCAGCGATGCCTATCATATGTCCTCGCCACATCCAGAAGGACTGGGCGCACGCATGGCCATGCAAGCAGCGCTGGATATGGCGGGCTTGTCGCCACAGCAGATTGATTACATCAATCTCCACGGCACGGCAACGCCCAGCAATGATGCGGCTGAAGGCAAAGCGGTCAGCGCAGTGTTCGGCGCATCCACACCATGCAGCTCCACCAAGGGTGCAACTGGACACACTTTAGGCGCAGCAGGCGCATTAGAAGCAGTAATCTGTGCTCTGGCGTTGCGGAACGGTTTGCTCCCCGCAGGCATCAATACCCAGCAGCTCGACCCTGACATTCCACTCGATTACCTGCTGACAAACCGCGAACAGGTTATCACTCGCGCCATGAGCAATTCATTTGGCTTTGGAGGCACCAATTGCAGCCTGATATTTGGACGTGCAGCATGACCACGCTCACCGCTTATATTAATGGCATCGGCCTGCTCGGTCCTGGTTTATTCGGCTGGAGTGAGAGCGAGCCCATACTTGCAGGACAGCGGCCTTACATCAAGCTCCCTACGGCATTACCCTTACCAATGTTGCTTCCTGCTGCTGAACGTCGCCGCAGTGGCGCCATTGTGAAGACCACGTTAGCGACTGGATTGGAGGCAAGTGCCGCAGCAGGACTAGACCCCGCTACACTCGCATGCGTATACAGCGCATCCGGCAGTGATGGACAGAACTGCCACGAAATCTGCCTGACCCTCGCCTCTGATGACAGGCATATTTCGCCGACCCGTTTCCACAACTCGGTACACAATGCTGCGGCGGGCTACTGGAGCATTGCCACTGGCGCGATGACCCCTATTTCAGTGCTCTGCGCATACGACGCCAGCTTTGGCGCAGGATTATTAGAAGCCTTGACTCAGGTTATCGTGGACCATACCGCCACCCTGCTCATCTCCAGCGACACCACTTATCCTGAACCATTACACCACACACGCCCCATTCCGGATAACTTTGCGACAGCCTTGGTACTTGCACCCGTAGCCAGCGCCCTCAGCATTGCAAAAATCAGCGTCAGTCTGACCAGCGAGCCTGCGCACACCCTGAGTGATGCTACGCTAGAGCAGCTACGAGCCAGCATACCCTCAGCGCGGAGTTTGCCTTTGCTGCAAGCGCTCGCACAAAAGCGCAACGAACGTATCGTACTCGACTATTTAGCCCCACTCCAAATTGCCGTGGATATCACCCTATGCTGAACACACAGCTCAACCACGCATGGATAGCTGCGCACATCCCGCACCAGTATGATATGTGCCTGCTTGAGCAAGTCGTCACATGGGATACACAGCAGATTCATTGCCTGGCCAACAGCCATACGTTACCGGACAACCCGCTACGTTCACGCGATCAGCTCAGTAGTGCTTGCGGTATTGAATATGCCGCCCAAGCCATGGCGATACATGGCGCCTTACTCGCCCCCAGCGACAGTTCGCGCCCTCGCGCAGGATTTTTGATTAGTGTGCGCGGCACAACCTTACATACGCCACGTTTAGACAACATTAGTGCCGATCTTGATATTGTAGCAACCTGCATCCACAGCAGTGCTGACAACATTCTTTATCAATTCACTGTACATGCTGCGGGACAATTATTACTGGATGGGCGAGCAGCAGTGATATTAAATGCAGAAAATCAACTTCAACTCACAGGCGCACTCACATGAAACATGCTCTGGTCACGGGTGGTAGTGGTGGTGTCGGCATGGCGATATGTCGCCGACTGGCCGCTGACGGCTACCATGTATTTATCCATGCCAATCGCAATCTGAGTGCTGCACTAGCATTGGCTGATGAAATCACCCAAAATGGTCACAGCGCCCAAGCACTGTGCTTCGACGTGACCGATCATCAATCTGTTGTTGACACCCTCACGCCGCTGATAGACCAAACGCCGATACAAGTATTGGTGAATAATGCCGGCATCCATGACGATGCAGTTTTCCCCGGCATGCACATCGAGCAATGGCAGCGTGTAATGGATGTATCGGTAAATGGATTCTATAACGTCACTCACACCGTGATGATGCCGATGATACGCAGTCGCTGGGGACGGATTATCAATGTGTCTTCAATTGCTGCCATCACTGGAAACCGTGGCCAGGTCAATTACGCCGCAGCTAAGGGCGCACTTAACTCTGCGACCAAATCATTAGCACTGGAAGTCGCTAGTCGCGGCATCACCGTCAACGCTGTTGCCCCTGGCATCATTGCCACCAGCATGAGTGATGCCAGCTTTAGCACCGAAGACATCGCCCGTATGGTGCCGATGAAACGCGCGGGCAAACCAGATGAAGTCGCCGACCTCATTGGCTTCCTTGCATCACCGCAAGCCACCTATATCACCGGACAAATTATTTCGATCAACGGCGGCATGATTTAAACCATAGATTCATGCACGAAATATTGATCAATTTATCCTGTTACGCATCCATTTATGCACAATCACGGTGCAACTGTATTATTGTGGTGCCTATGACTTGATTCATGCGCACAAAAAACATAACCATATGTTTTTAAATGAATTTAATTATTGCGGAATTTTTAAGCAGAATCGCAAAAGTCTATATTTTGCGAGGGTTTAGACGATTATCTTGGGTTTACCCACAAAGTTATTCACAGATTATGTGGATAACAAAATTTCTTTTTAACATTAACAGCTTAGTGGCCATTTATAGAATACGCGCTAACTTATGCGGCTAACTCTACATTTTCAATCCGGCCAATAGTTCCACAAATACACACCCCAACAGCCCGGATTGCAGGGGTGCACCATCCGGGAACTCCTTACTGATGATAAGCCGGACTTAAACTGTGCACCGCTTCTATCATTGCAGCGGCGTTTTCAGGCGGAGCGAATTGTGAAATACCATGTCCCAAATTGAATACATGGCCATGCCCTGAACCATAGCTGGCGAGCACTTTTGCAGTTTCTGCACGCACCGTATCCGGGTCAGTAAGCAATATCGACGGATCCAGATTACCCTGCAATGCGACTTGATTACCCACGCGCTGGCGTGCTGCGCCAATATCTACCGTCCAGTCCAGACCCAGCGCGTCACAACCAGTAGCCGCCATGCTTTCCAGCCAATTCCCACCACCCTTGGTGAAAATAACCGCAGGAACGTCTATACCATCTTTCTTGCGAGTCAGACCATTCATGATGTCTTGCATATAACGCAGTGAAAATTCGTGATACGCAGCATGTGACAATGCACCACCCCAGGTATCAAATATCATTACCGCTTGTGCGCCAGCTTCAATTTGCGCATTCAAGTAATCAGTTACCGCACGGGCATTGACTGCAAGAATATGGTGCAGCAAATCCGGACGCTGGTACAACATCTTTTTGATGGTAGAAAAATCCGTTCCGCCCTGACCCTCTATCATGTAACAAGCCAAGGTAAACGGGCTGCCAGAGAAGCCGATAAGTGGCACGCTACCGTCCAGCGCACGGCGGATTTCTTTGACCGCATCAATAACATAACCTAAATGTTCATAAGGATTAGGTGCGGTAAGGTCACGAATTTCCCATTCTTCGCGTAATGGGCGCTCAAATTTCGGACCTTCGCCGTGGGAAAAATACAGACCCAGACCCATTGCATCAGGTATGGTCAGAATGTCGGAAAATAATATTGCCGCATCCAGTGGAAAACGCGCAAGCGGTTGCAACGTGACCTCAGTGGCCAGCTCTGGATTTTTGCACAAGGACAGAAAGTCCCCGGCACGGGCGCGAGTTTGGTTGTATTCAGGTAAATATCGTCCAGCCTGTCGCATCATCCACACCGGAGTGTAGTCTGTTGGTTGGCGCATTAAAGCACGTAAAAAGGTGTCATTTTTAAGTTTGGACATGATGATTTACCAGAGATGTAGAGACAGTGCTTACAAAAAACAACACGAAAAACCGCGAGATTTTTCGTGTGTTTTGTGAACAAATTTTTTGTTACCAGACGCCGAGATAAGCCAGAATACCCTCTGCAGCCTCGCGTCCCTCGAACACAGCGGTGACGACTAAATCCGAACCGCGCACCATGTCGCCACCCGCAAACACCTTGGCGTTCGCAGTCTGGAACTTGTGCTTGCTACCTTTGGCAATGACACGCCCACCCTGATCTGTGGTCACGCCAATGTCGGCAAACCAGGGGGCAGGGCTAGGACGGAAACCAAATGCAACAATAACACGATCAGCAGGAATGATTTCTTCCGAGCCTTCCACGACAACAGGTGTACGACGACCACGCGCATCAGGCGCACCCAGCTCAGTGGTCACCAGCTTTACGCCTTCTACCTTGCCATCACCAACGATAGCAACGGGTTGGCGATTCCACAAGAATTGCACACCTTCTTCTTTAGCATTGGTAACTTCACGTTTGGAGCCTGGCATGTTGGCTTCATCGCGGCGGTAAGCGCAGGTCACTGACGCTGCACTTTGGCGGATGCTGGTACGGTTACAGTCCATTGCAGTGTCGCCACCGCCCAGGACTACAACGCGCTGACCTTCCATAGAAGTGAACACGTCATCTGCTTTTTCCAGATCCAGGCAATGTTTCACGTTGGAAATCAGGAATGGCAATGCCTCGACCACACCGGGCAAGTCTTCACCAGGGAAGCCACCTTTCATATAGGTGTAAGTACCCATGCCCATGAATACGGCATCATATTCGCTCAGCAGGGTTTGCATCTGTGCATGGTCAATTTCTATGCCAAGGCGGAACTCGACACCCATTTGCTCCAGCACCTCACGGCGACGGCGCATGACCCATTTCTCCATTTTGAACTCAGGTATGCCGAACGTCAGCAAACCACCGATTTCATCATAGCGGTCAAACACAATAGGCTTCACCCCGTTACGTACCAGAATATCCGCACAGCCCAAGCCAGCAGGACCCGCACCAATAATAGCGACGCGCTTGTCGGTGGCGACAACATTGCTCATGTCTGGTCGCCAGCCGGCCTTGAAAGCTTCTTCGGAAATATACTTTTCGATTTGCCCGATAGTAACGGCGCTAAAGCCATCATTCAACGTACACGAACCTTCGCACAAGCGGTCTTGCGGACAAACACGACCGCAGACTTCAGGCAACGAATTGGTTTGATGCGATAACTCTGCTGCCTCGAATAATTTACCTTCGTTAACCAGCTTCAGCCAGCTCGGAATGTAGTTATGTACAGGACATTTCCACTCACAATATGGATTACCACACGACAGGCAGCGTCCTGATTGCTCAGTCGCTTGTGTCGCATCCATAGGCGCATAGATTTCCTTGTACTGCATGCGCCGAATTTCAGCGGGCGTTTTCGCGCCATCTTGGCGCGCGATGTTCATAAATTGAAATACGTCAGACATAGTATTGATCCAGACTAGTTTGTTTCATAGCGGCGCGCATCAGTCTTTTAGCAAGCTATCCAAAGTCACAGCTTTGGGCTTAACTAACCAGAATTGCGCAACGATGTCAGTGAAGTTAGCTAACATGCTAACTGCACGCGCACTATTAGTATGCAGCGCATGCGCTTCCAGACGCTGTTTCAAGAAATGGCGATATTCAGCGGTGTGCTCAGTGTGGATGCGATGTATGTCGATGAGCTCGTTATTGTAACGTGTTGCAAAATCACCTTTGGCATCATAAATCAGCGCAAAACCACCGGTCATACCTGCGCCGAAGTTGATCCCTGTCTCACCGAGTACGGTGACACAGCCACCGGTCATGTATTCACAACAATGATCGCCGGCGCCTTCGATAACCGCATAACTGCCTGAGTTACGTACCGCAAAGCGTTCGCCTGCCGTACCCGCAGCAAACAATTCACCACCCGTCGCACCGTATAAGCAGGTGTTACCGATAATCACGGCATCGTGTGCCACAAATCCTGCCTTGGGCGATGGCTGAATTGCGATGATACCGCCGGACATGCCTTTACCGACGTAATCGTTGGCATCACCCTCCAGCAGCAAATTCAGACCGTTGTGATTCCACACACCAAAACTTTGACCCGCAGAACCTTGCAATTTCAGCGTCAGACAACCATCAGGCAAGCCGACTGCACCGTGCTCACGAGCAATCTCACCAGACAAACGCGCACCTATGGAACGATTAACGTTATGTACAGCGTAATGCAAAGTAGTCGGCTTTTTCGTGCGTATGCATTCCATCGCATCCACTACCATTTGCTCGGCCAATTCACCCTTATCAAATGATGGATTAGATGGCTCAATACAGAAACGCGGCTCAGACTCAGGTATACCACCCTGAGTTAGCAGTGTTTGCAAATTCAAACGACCTTGACGTGGCGTATCGCCCGCATTGAGTTTGAGCAAATCAATACGACCAATGAGCTCTTCTATCGTGCGTACGCCCAGCTTGGCCATCCACTCACGCGTTTCCATCGCCACGAAAGTGAAGAAATTCACCACCATCTCTGGCAAGCCGATAAAGTGCTGTTTGCGTAAACGTTCATCCTGCGTTGCAACGCCTGTCGCGCAGTTATTCAAGTGGCAAATACGCAGGTATTTGCAGCCCAGAGCTATCATCGGCGCAGTACCAAAGCCGAAGCTTTCCGCGCCCAGTATCGCAGCTTTAATCACGTCATAGCCCGTTTTTAAGCCGCCATCAGTTTGCACACGCACACGTCCGCGCAAGCCGTTCGCGCGCAATACCTGCTGCGCTTCGGTCAGACCTAATTCCCACGGCGTACCCGCATATTTCACGCTGGTTAGCGGTGATGCACCGGTACCACCGTCATAACCGGAGATAGTAATCAAATCCGCATAAGCTTTTGCCACACCCGCAGCGACCGTACCCACACCAGGCTCAGCCACTAACTTCACTGACACCAAAGCTTTAGGGTTAACTTGTTTCAAGTCAAAAATCAGCTGTGCCAAATCTTCGATAGAATAAATGTCGTGATGTGGGGGTGGTGAAATCAGGGAAATACCAGGCTTGGCGCAACGCAGTTTGGCAATCATTTCCGAGACTTTATGTCCTGGCAACTGACCGCCTTCACCTGGCTTCGCGCCTTGTGAAATTTTAATCTGCAAGACTTCAGCATTGACCAGATAATGCGCGGTGACACCAAAACGCCCCGAAGCGACTTGCTTGATCTTGGACATTTTCATTGTGCCATAACGCACGGGATCTTCGCCGCCTTCGCCCGAATTGGAGCGACCGCCGATACGATTCATGCCTATCGCCAGGGCTTCGTGCGCTTCAGGTGAGAGCGCGCCTAGCGACATGCCCGCTGAGTCGAAGCGTTTAAGTATCTTTTCTATCGACTCAACTTCGTCTATAGAAATAGGCTGCGCGTCTTCGCTCAAGCCCATCAAATCGCGCAACATCGCGACTTGACGGCCATTGACCAAATCAGCGTATTCCTTATACAGCGCGTAATCGCCTTTTTGCACTGCTTGTTGCAATTGCGACACTACATCAGGGTTATACGCGTGGAACTCTTCGCCGTGGATAAATTTCAGCAAACCACCCTGACCGATAGGCCGCATCGGGTTATAAGCCAAGCGCGCCAACTGTTTCTGATCATCTTCAAAGTCAGCAAAATTCGCACCCGAGATACGCGAAACCGTACCGTGCAAACTCAATGCCACAACTTCTTCATGCACGCCAACGGCTTCGTACAGCTGTGCGCCGCGATAACTGGCGATGGTGGAAATACCCATTTTTGACAAGACTTTGAGCAGACCCTTGTCTATACCTTTACGGTAATTAGCCAGTGCTTTTTCAACTTTATGTTTAATATCCCCAGCGGCTACCATGTCCATAATCACCTGGTAAGCGAGATAAGGATAAACCGCTGTCGCGCCATAACCGAGCAAGCCAGCGATCTGATGTGGGTCGCGTGCACTTGCGGTTTCAGCGATGATATTGCAATCGCAACGCAGGCCAGCTTTAATCAGTGCATGATGCACTGCACCCACTGCAAACAAGGCATGGACAGGCAAGCGTGCTTTATTGATATTGCGATCAGACAACACCACTATGACATCACCGGCCTGCACCGCGGCAATTACATCCACAGTGAGCTGGGTAACAGCAGCTTGCAGGTTAGTGACGCTAGGGTCATAACTTAATTCAAATTGCGTGCTGCGATAATTTGCATCCTTCAGCGTAGTCAAATAAACAAACGCATCGTGCGACAGCACGGGTGAAGGTATTTCTAACCGATGTGCATGCTCTGGCGTTTGCTCGAACAAGTTACGCTCAGGACCAAAACAGGTATTCAGCGACATCACCACCGCTTCGCGGATAGGATCTATCGGCGGGTTGGTCACTTGCGCAAATTGCTGGCGCAAGTAGTCAAATGGTGAACGCACTTTTTGTGACAACACCGCCATAGGCGTATCGTCGCCCATAGAGCCTATTGCTTCTTGACCATCTTCGCCGAGCACACGCAGCACCTGATCGCGCTCCTCAAAGCTTACGCCGAACAGCTTCTGGTAAACCGATAAAGTAGGCGCATCGAATTTGGCTGTATTGGCATCTTGCGCCATACCCAGCTCCAGATGCTGAGACTGTTTCAGCCATTCACGGTAAGGATGAGCGGATTTTAATTCGGCCTCAATATCGGCTGGCAACAGGATTTTACCTGTGTGCAAATCCGCCGCAATCATTTGACCCGGCTTGATACGGCCTTTCTGTACCACGTCCTCAGGCGCGTAATTCCACACGCCTACTTCAGAAGCGATAGTGAAATGGCGGTCTTTGGTGACCACATAACGGGCAGGGCGCAAACCGTTGCGATCCAGCAGACACGCACCATAGCGACCATCCGTCAACACTACACCAGCAGGACCGTCCCAAGGCTCCATGTGCATGGAATTGTATTCATAAAACGCACGCAGCTCCGGATCCATCTCCGGCACATTCTGCCAGGCCGGCGGTATCATCATGCGCAAGCTGCGGAACAAACCCGCGCCACCCATGACCAGACCTTCGAGCATGTTGTCCATGCTGTACGAATCCGAACCATTGCGGCCAACGATAGGGCGCACGTCATCCATATTAGGAATCAGCGGCGTGGCGAATTTACGTTCACGCGCCAATGACCAATTGCGGTTACCTTCAACAGTATTGATTTCACCGTTGTGCGCAAGATAGCGGAACGGTTGCGCCAAGCGCCATTCTGGCCAGGTATTAGTAGAAAAACGTTGATGGTAAACCGCCAATGAGGAGGCGAAACGCTCATCGCTCAGATCCTGATAAAACACTGGCAACGCATCAGGCATCACCAAACCTTTATACAGAATCACATTGCCGGACAAAGTCGGGATATAAAATGCCTTATCACATGCCAATGCTTTTTCAGTCAAACGTCGCGCGACATACAGCTTGCGTTCAAACGCCGCAGCATCCATTTCGGCAGGACAGTTAACGAAAATTTGCTCAAAATGCGGCAACGTCGCCAATGCGTATTCACCGCACACCGACGTATCCACCGGCAAGAGGCGATAACCCGCAACTGACAAGCCTTGCGCAGCCAATTCACGGTTAAGCGTATCGCGTGCGATAGTCGCCAACGATGCATCTTGATTAAGGAAAACCAGGCCAGCCGCATAATGCGCATTGAGGCTAAAGCCACACTCAGCCGCCACTGCACGCAAAAATGCGTCAGGCTTTTTAAATAGCAAACCACAACCATCACCCGACTTGCCGTCAGCCGCCACCGCACCGCGATGGGTAAGGCAAGCCAGCGACGAAATCGCGGTTTTAACCAGCCAATGGCTGGGTTGATCATCTAATTGAGCCATCAGCCCGAAGCCGCAGCTATCTTGTTCAAAATCAGGACTGTATAAAGTCCCTTGCAACCAGCTCTGTCTGTCCATTGGTGGCTATATAAAAGTAAAAGCGAAATTGGCTCAATTCTACTCGTCCAAGCGATATCAGGCAATGCTAATGTTGACGAGGCAAAGCCAGTCCGCCACAGTTTAGGATAGATGTACCACAATAAAGCACCTATCTCGCACGTGTGAAATTTTGCGCTGGGATGCATGTGCGCCACACGTAACCAGACATTGCCGCATTTTTCTTTTATTAATCTGTATTTTTTAGTCAGTAGTGAAATAATAGACATCATTTCTTCATATTGAGTCATTTATGTCGCTTGCCCAACTGCCGCCATCCCAACTCCGCCTCACGCTTGATCCAACCCATCTCGGGTTTGTCAGCACCGTGGAACTGCTCAATGAAGCCGTGCCGTGGATAGGACAGCAGCGGGCGGAGAAAGCCGCGCATTTTGGATTGTCGATAGATCAGCCTGGTTACAATTTATTCGTGCTGGGTGAGGTAGGTAGCGGGCGTTCTTCCCTACTGGCAGATGCCATGCGTGCCGCTGCCGCCAAACGGCCAGCGCCGCCCGATTTATGCTACCTGCATCATTTTGATGTACCCGAGAAACCTATTGCCCTGCGTTTACCCGCAGGGCAGGGACGAGTGTTGCGCGACATGATGGCGGAACTGGTGAAAGTGCTGCAAGTAGAGATTCCCCGTCGCCTGGCGGGTCCGGAATTCAATACGGAAAGTGAGCGCATACAGCAAGCGTTCAAAGATGAGGAAGCGGTTGCGTATGCTGAACTATCAGCATTTGCCGCCGCACGTCATTTCACCCTGCATCGTGAGGATGGCCGCCTGATCTTCACATTGCTGAATACCGACGGACATCCGGTGACCGAAGTGGAAATGCTCGCACTGTCAGCAGAGCGGAAAATCGAAATCGACCGTGACGAACAAATGCTACGCGTAGAGATCGCACGCTTTCTGGACAAGATGCGGCCCAAAGAACGCGCGGGTAAAGAAGCGCTAAGCCAGTTCAAACGCCATCTGATCAAACCCATACTGGATCATGAGCTGCAGCAGATACGCCTAGCCATGAAGCAGCAGATTATGGATGTGGGCAAGCTGGGACGCTACCTCGACGCGGTTGCACAGGACGTGCTGGATCAGCTCGAATTGTTCGGCTCCGAAGATGTGACGGTGCAGGCAGAACTGATGGAAGTGATGCTGGCGTACCGTGTCAATCTGGTGGTAGACAATAGCGGGTTGAGCGGTGCGCCTGCGCTGGTGGAAGACAATCCGCTATTCCGCTCACTGTTCGGCAGCATAGAATATCAGGTCGAAAACGATGTGCTGATGACCGACTTTTCCCGCATCCGTGCAGGCAGCCTGTTACGCGCACATGGCGGGTTTTTGTTGCTGCACCTACGTGATTTATTCGGCGACCCGCTGGTATGGGAAAAACTGCGCCGCTTCCTGCGTAGCGGGCGCTTGCAGATTGAAGAGCCAGGCACTCTGTACTCACCCAATCCAGCGGTGTCGCTAGAACCAGAAGCCGTCGATGTGGCGGTGAAAATCATCCTAATCGGTACGCGTGAACATTATTACGAATTGCAGGAAGGCGATCCTGAGTTCGGCCGCTATTTCCGCATCAAAGTTGATTTTGCCGAAAGCTTCAAAGCCGAAGCGAATACCCATAGAAACAGCGCCATTTTTATTGCGCATACCTGTCGCCGTCTGGGTTTGCCGCATTTTTCCGCAGCGGCTGTAGCTCGGCTGCTGGAAGAAATGCACCGCGAAGCGGACGACCAGTTGCGCTTGTATGCCGTATTCGCTTATCTGGAGCAGCTGGTGGTCGAAAGTGCGTCATTGGCGCAGGGTGAAATCGTGCAGCGGGCAGATGTGGAGGTGGCACTGGCGGCCAAAATCTGGCGTCATAATTATCCTGACCAGCGTCTGCACGAAGCCATCGCCGAAGGCGAATTGCTGATCACCGTAAAGGGCGAGCGTGTCGGCCACATTAACGGCCTTACCCAGATTGATCTGGGCGACCACCGTTTTGGCCTGCCCGTTGTTGTGTCTGCGCGCACCTTTCCAGGCAAAGACGGTGTAATCAATATCGAGCGTGAAGTGGAAATGTCTGGCCCCATACACGACAAGGGCGTTTTTATTCTGCAGACTTACTTTGCCAGCCTGTTCGCCCATCTCGGCCCGCTATCGGTAGATGGCGCACTGGTTTTCGAACAGGAATATCACGGCGTGGAAGGGGATTCAGCCTCCTGTGCCGAACTGTATGCGCTGTTATCCAGCCTGTCGGGTTTGGCCATCCGTCAGGGCATAGCCGTGACAGGGGCGCTTAACCAGTTTGGCGAAGTGCTGCCCATAGGCGGGTTGAATGAAAAAATCGAAGGCTTCTTCCGGGTTTGCCAGGAAGCTGGACTCGACGGCAGCCATGGCGTCATCCTGCCCGCACGTAATTGCCCGCATCTGATGCTGAACCAGGAAGTAATCGATGCGGTGGCGCAGGGACAGTTTCATATTCACATAATCGACCATATCAGCGAGGGACTGGAACTGCTCATGGGTCACCCTGCAGGCGAACTCGATGAAGCCGGTATTTATACCAACAACAGCGTGCTCGGCCGCGTGCAGAAAACACTAATGCGTTATCACCGCCTGTGCAATCCGGATGATTTAGCCAAATCCGATACCAAATCACGCCATAAAGCCTCTTGATAGCGGCAAAGAACCTGTATTTTGCATGGTATGAACAAATCAACGACAGTTAGCTGACCTGAACAATTTATCAGAAATATGTCAGCGTGCTGCCACGATATCGTCACCTGAATTATGTAGGCTAACGCCATCATCAATTCACGCCACGAGCCTGCTCATCATGAAAATACCCGCCCTTAAACAAATATGTTTAGCCCTGTCTGCTGCCAGCCTGTTGCTGACGGTTCTGCCTGCACAGGCAACGCCTGCCAAAACAAGTGCCAGTACACGCCATGTCATTATTTTCGTATGGGATGGCCTGCGCCCGGACTCGGTGACCCGAACCGATACGCCTAATCTGTATAACATGCGCACAGCGGGTGTAAATTTCACCGCCAATCATGCGACTTACCCGACTTTTACCATGATGAATGCCGCCAGCTTTGCGACTGGCAGCTTCCCTGAGCATACCGGCTTTTATGGCAATACAGTCTGGCGCTCCGGCGCAGCAGGTAATGATGCCTCTGGCAAACCAGTCGATTTTCAGCAACCTGTTTTTACCGAAGATTACGGCATACTGGATAACATCAACGCCTATTACAGCAACCAGCTGCTCATGGTCGGTACATTATTTCAGGCAGCCCAGGCACGCGGGTTGACGACTGCCATCATCGGCAAATCCGGCCCGGCTTATTTGCAGGATTATCTGCGCGGCGGCTTGATGCTGGATGAACGTACCGTCATGCCGCTGAGTCTGGCGCAGGAATTACAGGCTGCTGGTGTGGCGCTACCTAAAACCGCAACGTTGACCGGCAGCAATCATACGCTGGAACTGCGCGCGGATAATGGCGACCCGACGGCAGCTGGCAAGGTAAGCACACTGGATGACAAGGTCACGACCGACCCTACCAATGCCAGCGGCTCGCCTTACAGCAAGGCTAACGCCTATATGATGCACACATATCTTGAGCATATATTGCCTGCCCACCAACCCAGACTCAGCGTGGTCTGGCTGCGCAACCCGGATTCCACCGAGCACAATTACGGTCCCGGCACTGCCAATTATCGCGATGCGCTGCATGCACAGGACAAACTGCTGGGTGAGCTACAGGCCAAACTCAAAGCGCTGCAGCTGGCACGCAATACCGATATCGTAATCGTATCCGATCACGGCCACAGCACAGTGGCTGGCGATGCCAACTGGTTCCCGTTGCGCGTGATTGCTGACGGCAAGCCTGGACAGACCAGCGAGCTGGCTTACTCGGTGTCGGGCGATGTGCGTACGGCCGATTTGCTGACCCGGGCCGGGTTCACTGCGTTTGACGGCAAGGGCTGCCTGCTGGATCCGGTGATGTCCGGCATCCGCGCCGACGATACGCCAGTCTATGCCACACAGACGGACAAGGACGGCAGCATATGCGGCAAACCCGGACAGAAATACACTACCGGCAATTTCACCGTCCCCGCCACATTGCCGCTGGAACAGCACCCCATCGTCATCGCCGCCAACGGCGGCAGTGATTATCTGTACCTGCCTGACCACGACGCAGCTACCGTCGCAAAAGCCGTGCGCTTTGTACAATCACGCCCGGAATACGGTGCGATATTCGTGGACAGCCGCTATGGCAACTTGCCCGGCACACTGCCCATGCAGCTGGTGCATCTGGAAAATACGTCCGGACGTAACCCCGACCTGATCGTGAGCTTCAATTTCAACGACAAAGCTGTAGTGCAAGGCATGCCCGGTACGGAATATGAAAGCGCAGGCAACTATCGCGGCATGCACGGCAGTTTCAGCCCGATAGACGTCCATAACACCCTGATCGCTTACGGCCCGGATTTCCGCCGCAGCTATCGCGATGCATTGCCTAGCGGCAACGTCGATCTGGCGCCGACCATTGCGCATATCATGGGACTGAAGCTGGCAGGAGCCGGGCACGATGGTCGCGTATTGCTGGAAGCCTTGCGCACTACGGCGGGTTTCAAACCCAAACTAACCCGGCATGTCATGGTATCTACCCGGGCGGATGATCTGACCATCGTCTACCCGACCGACCCGGATGGCAGGGACATCAACCGTACCCAACAGCATTATCAGATCGAGCTGAACACGCAAACCCTGTTTCAGCACGGCAAGCCTTATACCTATTTTGATAGCGCAAAGGCCATCCGCAATTGAATCTTGGCGGATTAATGCTGGGGATGCTGCTCGCATCTCCAGCACTGGCAGACACGCTGGACTGGAACACGGCATTCCCTGTCGATCAGACACCGCAGCAGGTTTATGTGGAAGCGCATTATCTGGATAACAAAGGTATACCGCACCTGTTGCAAGTGTGGCGCGAAGGTAAGCAACAACTGACGCGACTGACCGATCACAAAGTCATGATTAACATCAGTCGTAAAGCTGGTACAGAAGATAACTATCAGCTCTACGATCTCAGACGCAATACCATGATCAGCGCAGACCGCAGCCACTTGTACCGCATCGGCATCTTCGCCGACTGGGATGGCATGGCGCACATCCTGACCAGACCACAAGGCGCGTACGCCATCACTGCCGAGCCGACTGCCCCCCAATCTACTGACTGGGGTTCGTGCGGCTGGTACCAGCTGTCCATACCCGGTCAAAATGACCGCCACATCTGCTGGTCATCGACATGGGCGCTGCCATTACTGATACAGCAGAACCATCAGATCATCTTCAATGTGTCCGCATTAAATACCAGCGCGCCCGCAGTATTCACCGATATCGCCAGACTACACTACACCCGCATCAATACCAACGACGATATCGACACAGATTAAGCCATGCCTTATTTAAGTATCCGCCGCCGCGTCAAGCCCACTGCCAGCCAGTAACTCACGCCAGTCCAGGTCAGCAATGCGGCGACGTGAGCGAAAATCGCACTGGGAATGTGTCCTAGAATCAACGGGCGCACAAGATCAATGGCGTGAGATAACGGCAAGAAAAGCGCGACTGTTTGCAGGATTTCTGGCATGCGCTCTACTGGGTAAAACACACCACACAACAACACCATAGGGGTAATCACCAAGGTGAAGTAGTACATGAAAAAGTCATAACTGGGGGAAACCGCAGTCATCACCAGACCCATCGCCGAGAACGTCAAGCCGATTAATATCACCACAGGAATCACCCACAAACTCAGCAGCCAGCTTTGTTGCAGCCCCAACGCCCAAATCACAGCGAGGATGGCGATGCCTGAGAGTAAACTTTTGGACGCGCCCCAGGTGAGTTCCGCCAGCATCACGTCGTCCAGCGTGAGTGGTGCGTTGAGTATGGCTTCCCAGGTTTTTTGCACATGCATGCGCGAGAAACCTGAGTACAGCACCTCAAATGTCGCGCTGTTCATGGTCGAATAGCAGATCGTGCCCGCAGCGAGAAAAGTCATGTAACTCGCGCCGCCGACTTGCGGGATGAGACTGCCCAAACCATAACCAAAACCGAGCATGTAAAACATCGGGTCGGCCAAGTTGCCGAGAATGCTGGAACCGGCCAATTTTTTCCAGACCAGAAAATTGCGTCGCCAAACCGGGATAAAACGCCAGGAAAATTGCGGGTGAGTGAAATAATTCATGCGTCGCGTAACTCACGTCCGGTAAATTTTAAGAAGACATCTTCAAGGTTAGACGGGCGTTGCACATAGCGCAAAGCCTGCTGCTCACGCAAATGCTCAATCAGCCCTATGCAGTCATGCGTGTAGCAGAATAGCGTTTCACCGGTGATTTCATGGCGAGCGCACCATTGCGCGCCATGTTGCTGCGCCCAGTCTTCAACGGTTTCGCCATAAATTTCGACCACATTAGGCTCAATTTCAGCCGCAATTAAGTCACGAGGATTGCCTTTGGCGATCACTTTGCCGTGATCGAGTATCACCAGGTTATCGCACAGCCGTTCCGCTTCTTCCATGAAATGCGTGGTGAGCAAAATGGTTTTGCCTTGATGTATCAAGCGGCGCAAACCCTGCCAGATAACGTGTCGTGCTTGCGGATCCAGCCCTGTCGTCGGTTCGTCAAGGACGATCAGCTCAGGGTCATTCACCAGCGCGCGGGCCAGGGTGAGGCGGCGCTTCATACCGCCTGACAGCGAAGTGATTTTGGCATCGGCTTTGCTGGTCAAACCCGCAAACTCCAGCAAAGCGGGAATGCGGCTGTTAATCACCGCGTCGCTCAAGCCAAAATAACGTCCATAGATCAGCAGATTTTCTGCCACACTAAAATCAGGATCGAGGTTATCCATTTGCGGCACTACGCCGATACGCAACCGCGCTTCGCGGGCGTGGCTGGCAATATCCTCATCCAGGATACGAATTTCGCCCACATCCGGACGCACCAGACCCAGCAGCATTTTCAGCGTGGTGGTTTTACCAGCACCATTGGGGCCGAGTAAGCCAAAGCATTCGCCACGCTGGATATCCAGATCCAGCCCGCGCACAACTTCGTTGTCACCGTATTTTTTGGCTAAATGGCGTACTTTTATAATTGACATGCTGCAAGCACCGCTGATTTGAGTTCGGCTAATTTGCCGTGGAAAAAATGCCCAGTGTCGTTGATAGTATGGAAATTGATGTGCTGACTGTGCGCCCATGTTTGCGCGTCAGCATAAGGCACAACTTCGTCATTGATACCGTGTATGACGCTGGTATTCGCAGGTACGCTGCCGAACTCGTACAAATTGACTGCAGGCCCGATGAGGATGAGCTTGCTCACGTCCAACTGTTGCGCTACACGGTGTTGCACGTAGCCGCCAAATGAAAACCCTGCCAGCACGATAGGCAAATCCGCCGCATAATGCGCGCACACAAAGGCGATGAGTTCCAGCATATCTTCGGTTTCACCGATGCCGCCGGTGTATTCGCCATCGGAGCTTCCCACGCCGCGAAAATTCGGGCGGATGGCGACATAATCCTGCTCATAGCATGTTTGCGCCAAACTCAGCACCACTTTGTTGTCCATGGTGCCACCGTGCAGTGGATGTGGATGCGCGATAAATGCCAAGCCACGGCGGCGCTCGCCGGGGTCGTTAACCAAGGTTTCTATATAACCAATAGCAGATTTGATACGGAGTTTGGAGCGTTTCATTTCAACAACAACCTGTCAACCACGCGTCCATTTTGTAAGTGTTCAGAGATAATTTCGTCTATGTCTTCTTCATCCACGTAGGTGTACCAAACTGCTTCAGGATAGACCACCAACAAAGGCCCTTCACTACATCTGTCCATACACCCTGCGCTGTTAATGCGACACTTACCCTCGCCATTCATATCAAGCGCCTTGATTTTCTTTTTGGTGTAATCCCGCATCGCCTGCCCACCTGATGCGCCGCAACACTTTGCGCCATCATCGCGTTCGTTAGTACAAAAGAATACGTGGTGTTTGAAATACGTCATGATGCAGTCTCGATTATGTTAGTAGTGTGAGCGATTTGGTCACAGTTTAGCGTAAACCTGGCCTACTATCCAAAAGATTCTGCACCCACAAATGGAGTAGTAATTAGGCCGGGCCTATATATGGAGATATGCAATGACGCATGGCATTCATGAATAATCAAAGGCAGCCAAATAAACAGGGGGAGTGTCTGAAAAACAGACAGCACTTGAAATTACTCAAGCAATCGGGTGACATTTCACAGGTAATACGGCGCTGTTACTCAAATGGGTATGTATTACGCTACTAGAAACAACACTGGCATGATCATTAAATGATCATGCCAGTGTTAACAGATTACCAGATAAGACATTCCATTTATTGTGGTGCTGGTGCTGCCTCTGGCGTTGCTGGAGCAGCTGGAGTCGCTGGAGCTGGAGCTGTCTGATTTGCCTGTAAAGCCGCAATTCTTTGATTGAGAACCAATACTTCCAGTTGGGTGGCAACCACTGTGTTATTGATACGGCTGATGCCGACCAAGGCTACCACGAGAGCTAGCAACGCGATAATAAACGTCACCGCTATCCATAGCCCTTGTCTTTCTGGCTCGATAATGTGTTTTAGATCAGTCATTTTATACTCCTCTGCATTTAAAGTTAAGAAACAAACTACAACCACATACTACTGCCAACAAACAATACACCGATTCAGTGATGAATCAATTATTGCTATTCCTCATTAAGAGCAATCCGGGTACTCTCCTGCGAGCCATTAAAAAATGCCACATTTTTGGCAATGTTCTTGCCTAAGACGATACGTACATTGACATTTGCGTACATCCCATCGTTTTGAACCAAATTGGACTGCTTCGCCAATTTTAACTGCAGGCGCTTTGCTTCCAGTTGATGACCATTACGATACTGAATCTGGGTAATCTGCACATTAAATGGCTTTTGATTAGTTATCCGCTCAGTGGCATAACCTTGGCCACGCAAGTACTGTTTCACTTTTTTCGCCATGCCAGTTACGCCATTGCCATTTGCAATTTCAAGCTTGATCGTATCGACATTGCTTACCTCAGCAACGGGTGCTGATAACACAACGCGCTCATGTAATTCATACACATTAGGCGAAACCTGAACGGCTTTAACTTGACTCTCTATTTGCGGCACTACGACCTGATAAGGCACTCCTTTGCCCTGAGGTAATACCTGCGATTGTAGAGCGGCTGTCACAGCGGGCGAATTTTGTGCAAGTGCAGGTGCCACAGCCAGTGGCTGAGTACCGTCAATTTGCGCCACATTGTTCACAGTTACATCTGATTTTTTGATTGACTGGGTCAATGCTACAATTGCCTCAGGATAATTACCCGCTTTGGCATATGCTAGGCCAAGATTATTGAGTGCACGTTGATTATGCGGATCCAGTCGTGTGGCCTCACGCAGAGTGGCAATTGCCTCAGCATTTTGCCCCTGCAGATAATAGGCGTAACCCAGATTGTTGTAGATGTGCGCAGCTTGAGGTGCCTGTTGAACTGCAAGTTTTAATGCGTCAATAGCCTCAACATATTTACCTTGTACCGAGTAAATTACGCCCAGACCGTTACGCGCTTCCACAAAATTGTTATCAACGGCCAGTGCTTTGCGATAGGCTAAAATCGCCTGATCATAGCGATTTTGACCCTGATAGTAACGACCCAGCTGATAATATGCCTCGGGTTTATCAGTAGAATTCCTGACAGTGGTCATCGGCTGAACAACCCATGCAGCCGTATTGGTCGATGGATAAGTGCTGCAACCACATAAGAGCGGCAGGCAACACATTGTCGGCAATATCACTTGTTTGATGTCCATAATCCACCTCCATTCAATGATGTTTATTGTTGTCCTGTCAAAGTAGGTAACAATATACGGTAAATACTGATAAACGCTGGTCCCAGCAATACAAGCAACATGGATGGGAAAATGCAGAAGATCAGCGGGAATAACAACTTGAGCGGAATCTTGGCCGCCGCCTCTTCCGCACGCAATCTGCGTTTAGTCCGTAGCGTATCTGAATGCACCCGTAGCGCATCGGCCACACTGGTACCAAATCGATCTGACTGCACTAACATTGCCACCAGCATATCCACATCCTCCACACCCGTCCTGAGCGCCAGATTGCGTAATGCTTTTTCGCGGGTATTGCCAGCCCGCAATTCAAGATTCACCAGGTGCAACTCTTCACCCATAATTGGACTCTTCAAGCTCATCTCTTCTCCGACGCGAGCCAAAGCCGCATCAAGTCCCAAGCCGGCTTCCACACATACCGTCATTAAATCGATTGCATCCGGGAAACTCTCAAAAATCTCACGCTTGCGGTTGCGTATGCGACGCGCCAGTAAAACATTGGGCAAGAAATAGCCAAATGTTGCCAGGAACAACATAACAGCAAGAAATGCATGTGGCTTCAGACTGGTCTCAACAACAGCACCATACAAAAAGAATAGACCAGGAAGCGCAAATGTTAAGACCGTTTTTGCGGCAAAAAACAACATAGGTGCAGTGGCGCTACGATAACCGGCGGTCATGAAACGAATTCGAAGCTGAGAATTTTCCCATCCTTCCTTGGGCAAGGAGAGCTTAGCTAACGGACCCGTTAATTTTACAATACGCTGCACCCAAGCCGATTCATCCTCTGCCTTAGCTGCTTTGGCACCCGATTCCAGTTGATGAAGTCGATTACGCAACAAGTCGGGTGACAGCTGGAAAAATATCGCCATAGCCACCACAAACACGGCGACAAAAATTATGATCAGATATAGAACTTGTATGGAGTTCACGGTGATACCTCGCTTTATCAAACTTTAAATTCGTATTTTTATTACGCGCCACATCCAGTAAACACCTACCACTATCATAAATAATGCAAAACCAACCAGCTTTATCCCCATCGGATCTGTCCACAACTGACTCAGGAATCCGGGATTCAGGATATTAATGGTGAAAGCCAATGCAAAAGGCAACACTGTCAGGATTTTGGCAGATAACACACCTTCTGCAGAGAGCACGCGGACTGTCCCCATAAGTTTTAAGCGTGCACGGATTAACGCACTGATGTTGTTTAGCAATTCGGCCAGATTCCCGCCTGTTTCACGCTGTATCAATACTGAAATCACGAAATAGCGCAGATCGGTGCTGGGCACTCGGGTGGCCAGATTGGTCAGCGCATCCTGTATCGAAATGCCATAATTGATTTCGTCAAAAACAGTACGGAATTCAGCGGCAACAGGGTGTGGCATCTCATCACCGACCATTTTTAACGCACTGGGAAATGCATGCCCCGCCAACATGGCTCGCGCCATTAAATCCATTGCATCAGGCAACTGCTGTTCTATGGTGTTCATCCGCTTGTTCTTGGCATTCACCACATACAGCCATGGAACAGCGCCGAACATGGCGGCAATAACAACCACCTCAATCAGGGTAAGTCCCAGAAACATGGTGAACAAGGCCCCGCCAACCACCATCAGCAGAGTCAGGCCCAGGAAACCTGCCACACGTAAATTCAGTCCGGATTGCAGCAATATCCTGTCTAAAACATGTACGCGCGGAATCTCCAGGAGCAAACGCTCCAGTATCGGTGTCTGCGCAAGCAAACGTTGCTTAACCAGCAAACTGTTTGGTGTTGTAGCACTACCAGCTGACATAGTCCGCAGACGGTGCGCTATCCTTTTTGCTTCTGGGCCGTTTGCAGCATTCCACGACAAGTAGACACCTTCCAAAAACAGGACTACTGCAAGGAATGCCACGACCACGAATAAATAATAGAGATAATCCACTTAGACCTCCTACTCGTATAAACGGGTTGGGTCGAATAACTCGTCAGGCACATCAATGCCATGAACACGTAGACGATCAACAAATTTTGGGCGTATACCTGTCGCACGGAAATGACCAAGTACCGTGCCATCTGGCGCTACACCTTTCTGCTCAAAGGTAAATATCTCCTGCATAGTGATAATGTCACTTTCCATGCCTGTGATTTCCTGAACGCTGGTAATTTTACGTTTACCATCACTCAACCGTGCCACATGGATCACAGCGGTAAGTGCTGAGCTAATCTGTTGGCGCATGGCTTTAGGCGGCAGATTGAGTCCTGCCATACCCGCCATATTTTCCAGACGAGTGAGTGCATCCCGAGGTGTGTTGGCGTGAACTGTCGTCATCGACCCTTCATGACCCGTATTCATCGCCTGTAACATATCCAGAACCTCAGCACCGCGAACCTCACCGATGATGATGCGATCTGGGCGCATACGCAAACTGTTCCTTACCAACATGCGCTGCGTTACCTCACCCTTGCCTTCAATATTGGGAGGGCGAACTTCCATACGCACTACGTGGGGTTGTTGCAATTGCAGTTCGGCGGCATCTTCAATGGTGATGACGCGCTCAGTTGCTGGTATGTAAGCCGACATGATATTTAATAATGTAGTTTTACCTGTACCAGTACCACCTGCTATCAATAAATTTACTTTTGCTTTCACCAGCCCTTCAATGATTTGCGCCATTTCTGGTGTCAAGCTTTTCATTTTCAGAAAGTCGTCCATACGTAATGGCACGATTGCAAAACGGCGTATCGATAAAATTGCGCCATCAATCGCCAATGGCGGAATAATGGCATTGACACGTGAACCATCCGGAAGCCGCGCATCTACCATCGGACTGGATTCATCTACCCGACGACCTACGCCTGAAACAATCTTGTCAATGATTTTGAGCAAATGAGCTTCGTTTTCGAAATGCACATCAGTCAATTCCAGCTTGCCTTTGCGTTCTACATAAACCTGACGGTAAGTGTTCACCAGAATATCGGAAACAGTAGGATCAGCCATCAGTGGTTCCAGCGGACCTAACCCTAAAACTTCATGCTGTATGTCACGTACCAGATTTTTACGCTCGGCATCATTAATCGCTAAGGTTTCTTCCGCGAGTAGTCGCTCTACCATGCTCTTCAGCTCTTCACGCAACTGATCAGGCGACATGGTCTCCATCATCGCCAAATCGACACGGTCGAGCAATTTGCGATGTATACGCGTTTTTAATTCACGATAAGATTTGTGTTCCACAAAATTCGTTTGCGGGATGACCACGGGTGTTACAGTCTGATCATTTTTTATGTCTTCTAACCTATCACGTAGTGTCATCATTCAACCCCTTTTACAATCGTCATTTTTTAATGCAATGACGAAGAAATTTCCGTTAATACACCTTATCCCAACCACCTAAACTACTATTGTTGATTAAATCAGTATTAGTGATGTAATAAATGTGAAAGCCAGCTACCATTTTTTGAGTGTGGGTTACTACCTAAGGTAGCTGCAATTTCTTGCAAGCTCTTTGTGACTGGGTCACGTGGGGCGATCTTCATAATAGGCACTCCCTGATTAACGGATGCTGATACAGCTGAATAACTATTGGGAACGGTTTTGTATACTTTCATGCCAAGGGTACGTTCGACATCTTCCAGCTGAATTTCACCACCTTTTTCATAGCGATTGACGATCAGATGAATTTTATCCTTACTATAACCTAACCCCTGGAGCGCGTGCAGCAAGCGTTTGGCATCACGAATAAAAGGCAACGTTTCCTGCATCGTCATAAAAATCATGTCTGCATGATCCAGCGCCACTACCGTGGTCGCATTAAGCATTCGACCGGTGTCCAGAATGACATAGTCATACTGAGTCCTCGCCAGTTTGAGTAATACGTCAATATGATTAGGCTTAACCTCTGTTGCGTGTTCAGGATCTTCCGGTGCCGCCAGCACACTCAAGTTTGGCAATATATTCAGCATGGAAGAATTTAAAAACGAGGCATCCAGACGTGAAAAATTGTCTGCGACATCGGCCAACGTATTGGACGGAAGCTGATCTGAAATAAACAATGAAGCATCGCCAAATTGTAAATTCAGATCGAATATTCCCACCTTATTAGTTTGATTCGCCGCCAGAACATAAGCTAAGTTAGTAGCCAGAAATGTGGAACCACTTCCCCCTTTACAACCAATAAATGCAATGATTTTGGCATGTTTGTGATTAGAGGTAGTCTGCACATTTTTTTGCTCAATACGCGCCACAGTTGATTGCAATGCCTCTGGCACCACAGGCAACGGCAATACATCTTTCACCCCGATACGCATCATGTTAATTAGAAACTCGGATGAAGCATCCTGGCACAGCAGCACTATAGCCAGCTCAGAATGAAGCATGCTTAATTTTTCAAGATCTTTGGACTCTGCCTCAGTTGGGCACATGCCATCAATAACGATCAGATCGGGGATATCCCCCTCCCAAGTTTGGGTAAGCAGGGTTAACCCACCAATAAGTACAGAAATTTGCCGTTGCGAGTTTCCTTCCATAAGCATACTGGAGATGCTGGCTGCATGATTTTTGTCTTTGGAAACAATATTAATTTTCATTTTATGCGCTCTTTTATTGTGATTATTGAGTATATCCCATGCTTTCTGCTGGCATTGTTACTGAAGACGGTGGTATATCAATGTGCAAAAATGAGAACAAGCCCATGATAGGTTGATATATCACAGGGTGCGTACATGGCATTTCCTGAACGGTGCAGATTTCGGCCTTCACAAAACGGATACAGCTACTGGTACGGGTAGGATCCAGACAAGCTGAGATATTGTCTGCAGGATCACTGGGTAATGTAGTAATTTCCTGTGTTGGCGAGTACATATAGTGAATGTGAATTTGCGCACTGGTAATTTCCGGACTTCCTGGTAAAACGGGTGTGCCGCTGGCGCCTGGATGAAACACAGCATCCTTTTGCATGCTGGTAATGCTGCTGCCAGTAAATACACTGACTACCGCTTCCCGCGCAGCTGCACGCGTCACTTGCTGCACTGTGTTGCGAACGTATAAAAAACGACCAAATTCGATGATGCCCAACAATAAAGTAAAGAACACGATTGCGATCAGCGCGAACTCCACCGCTGCAACGCCTGACTGACGCTGTTTCCATCCTCTAACTAATCGGGTTGCATTCATAATAGCCTCATCCTTATTTCATGTAACGCATAGTGGTATAAGGGGAAAGCGTTCTTGTGTATGTCGTGGTACCACCTGTAGGCAAGAAAAATGGAATGAGTCCACCTATGGTGATGTCGTATCCCGTAATCGCGACCGACACATCCGTGGGTGCGGTACCATTCGCACATGCACTTGGCAGACAGGTAATGGTCACATTGCCCTCAGTGATAGCAGGCACAAGTGCTGCAGCATTAGCTTCAGCCACGACCAGTTGCAGTGTTGCAGACCCTGACTGGGTCTCCGTATAGATGCTATCTTTAGGTACTGTAGACATATAACGCGCACCGTCGCGAGTGGCTTTAGCCAGCGCGTTGTAATACCAGAAAGCCCGACCAAATTCGACAATACCAGCCACGATGATGAGCAAAAGAATAAGCATGAATGCAAATTCCACTGCGGCCACACCACGTTGCTGTGCACGTTTCATATTGCTACCCATATTTAGCTCGATAGTTTTCATGATTATCTGTAAAGCTTGATATCACTGGTTGGTAAAGGAGTCGGTAACAACCCGCCAAATTCAACGTATATGTTCTTATCGCTAGATTGATTTGCCTGTTTTTGCATGAAGAATTTGCCAATTCCCAGTACGGTCGCCGGCCTGCATACCCCACCTGCCGTTGAACAATCGACAATGACCATATTAAGCACGCGTCGTCCCGGTTTACCCGGATGTGCTGCTGACGGAGCCTGAAAAAAGTTGCCACTGGTCGTAGCGTAAGGCGATGTTTGCGGGTAGCTAGTCGCCGCGTTGGCCGGAGCCTTATACAGCGAAGTCCAACGTGTACTTACTGCAGCGTCTGTCGAGTCAGCAGCTGCAATAGTTGGGCGGAATGCTGACCAAAGCGCGCCATAATTATTAGCAAACGTGCCGGATGCGCTGCTGGCGTACGGTATAGGCTGATAAATACCGTTATAAGTACCAAAGAGTATGCTTTGCCGGTTCGGATCCGGATTTGTCCACTGGCTAGGTGAACCGGCTGAGGTGTTCATGTTTTTGCAAGTGCCATTAGTATTAGTGGTTGTGCATGCGCTATATTCTTTGATGTTGGTATCCGGTGGTGCGGTGCTGGGGTCGCATTTGCTTTGAGCCGGATAGCTGTCAAAGCGCGAATCCAGCGCCGCAAGCTGAGGATCGGAAATGCCGGTGTTAGTGTTGACGGTTTGGCCGACGATGGGCGTATAGGCGACTTTTCCCGAGCAAACATAAGGCAGTGTGTCTTTGGTGTTGGTAGCAGGGCATGTGCCTGGAGCCGCAGACTCAGGATCAATCCAGTACATGGTGCCAGGGCCAATCGGATTGGCATCACTGACTCTATAAGATATGCCACGTTTATAGCCCAGTTCATTGGTTACATCGGGGTCACTCGGCAATTGGCAGATAGCGATGGGCGTAATATCAACTTCATATTTACCTGCTACTGCCAATCCATAGGTGGCCGTATTCTGCGTACCATTAGGAATTGCACGCATAAACCAAGTGGCTAGGTTTCCTGAAGGGATAGTTACCTTTAAAAACGTTCTGCCTGCGGCCAAGGTATCGGAAGTGAGGCTACTGGCGGGAGACATGCAGCTATCATCTGGGCAAGTACCAGCTGCAATATCACCGATATCTATTAACACTTGCCGCGTAAAATCAAACTTATTTTGTCCCGCAGTTGCTATAGCCTTATTAACCGCACTGGTAACGCCCGCAGCAGTGCCATTTAACTCTTTTGCTCCACTCAACGCAGCAGCATCAGCTGCATTCTGCAGTTCTGTTTTAGTAATATACAAATGCCCCAAGTCCAGCACAAGACCGAGCAAACCTATCAGTATAAACAAGGAAAGCCCGACAATGATGGCCACTGCACCTTGCTGACGATTTCTGAAACAAGTCGTGATCTTCATGTGAACTCTCCATTCTCCTGAATCTGATTCAAATGCCTAAATATCAGGGTGCTGTCGTTGTACTTGTGCCGGTACCGGTACCTACACCAATTGTAAATACATTAGGTTGTGCAGGTGGACGCTCATAGGATTTGTGGTAACGATCTATTGATGCATTAGCCGCCTGACCATCTACTCCAGCCACTGGATTGGTATTTTTGGATGCATCAGGATTGATAACTTGCTGCGCCTTCGCCGTATTGACCGCTTCACCGAATTTCTCATCCAGATGCGGAGTTGGTGCTGCACATCCTGCTATCAGCGCGGTGGACACCAGCAATGCCGCGAGCTTGATTTGTGTACTTTTCATGATGTTTTCTCCCTCTTATTTCATTTCAAAGCCAGTAGAGCCGCTTTGTGGGTTAGGTGGTACAACCGTTGTAGCAGGCGCTGTGGTAGCAACTGGCGGGGCAGCATCAGAAGGCTTGCCTTCCATCTTACCGCCAAGGAAAAACTCACCACGGCTAGGCTCGATGAAGTTATCGGTTGGCAACTTGTAATCTGCCGGCAGCGGCTTGACCAGATGCGGGGTTATGACGAACATCAACTCGGTCCGGTCATTCTGGAATGCGCTGCTACGGAACAATGCACCGAGTATAGGAATCTCGCCTAAGCCAGGAAATGCACTGACGTTTTGCGTGACGTTGTTTTTAATTAACCCACCGATGGCAAAGCTTTGACCGTCAAACAACTGTACTGTCGTCGATGCCCTTCTGGTGGTAATCGTTGGCAAAGTATTTGTGCCGACCTGAGTGCCAGTCGCAGACAATTCAGAGACTTCGGGTGTAACTCGCAAGTTGATACGACCACCTTCAAGCACGGTTGGGGTAAATTTCAACCCTACACCAAACTCCTTTTCTTCCAATGTAATCGTGGTACCACCTACGCCAGACTGCGGTACTGGAATAAATATTTTGCCACCCGCGAGGAAAGACCCTTCTTGCCCACTCATAGCCATGATGGTAGGTTCGGCCAATATCTTTACCAGATTATTATCTCTTTGGGCTTGCAGTTCCAGACCGTTGCTTGAGTTATGAAGGAAATTCACACTCGCTGCCAAAGGGTTAGTAAATAAGAAGTTGGAAAGGACACTAGGACTCCAACTTGGACCACCACGTGTCGCGGTGTATTTAGCACCTAACTCATCGACTAACTTCTTGGAAACTTCAGCTACCTTCACTTCCAGCATGACTTGCTGGGGCGCCGACACCTGCAGCATATTAACCACTTTTTTACCCGCATACGCCTCAGCCAACGCTAATGCCTTATCTACCTGGACAGCATCACTGACAACACCCGTCAGGACAATGGAATCAGCCGCGGTATTGACTTTGATATTTCTCTCTCCTGGCAATAACTGTTGTAGTTTACCCTGCAGCGCACCGGAATCCATGCCGACAGAGACATCGACAACTGTTGCCTGCCCCGCTTTATTCCAAATCATAATATTGGTTGAGCCGACCGATTTACCGAGCAAATATATCTCGGATGGGCTGAGCAAAATCACATCTGCTACTGCCGGGTTACCTACCGAGATTCTGGAGGCTGGAGCAGGTAACCGGATTAAAGTCGATTTGCCTATCGTGGCATTTATCTGGGGCGCTAACTCCATCGAGCTGCTTACTGGCACTGGAACGGCACTAGTTTTAGATTGCTTTCCTGCGACAGGTTTAACCGTTTTCTTTTTCGCTAGCTCCGCTGCCTGCGTCGATAGCGACAAGGTAAGTAACAAGGCTGTGCTCAACATTAGCGCATGTTTATTTGCCAGAGATAGTTGAGTATGCTGAATTTCTTGTTGTTTCATGATTGAAACCCCCTTCATGATGTAATATTTCATTGATTGCAAATCTGCTAACGGCCTGCTATTCAGGCAAATATGCGCAGAAATTCATACCTGTTAAAACTCATGCTTTGTCGCTTCGACACCTTTAATTACTTCAACCTTGTCTTTTGAAGACCTTTGAACTGGCGCACGATAAACCGTCACTTTTTTCACCACATTCTTCACCACCACAGGTGGCTTTGCAGCCGGTGCAGGTTTTTCTGCAACCACTTCGGGCTCGTTCTGACGTTGCAGCATATTGGTCTTGTTAGCACCTGCTGTGGTTACCAAGCTGCTGTCCATTTGATTACGTAACACCAATGACAGGCTGCCTACGCTACGTGCCAGATCCAGCTTTTCGGCTTCTTCTGGCGTAACTTCAAGCGTAACTGCATTGACTACTTTGGGTTTGGTTTCATCACGGCTGGCTTCTTGCGCTACGGCCAGCACCAGCATGTGCTCAAGTACAATCTTGGAAATATTTTTATTTTGGCCCTGGGCTTTAACATTGTCATCTTCTGTATTGACCATGATGTCCACATAATTACCCGGCAGAGCAAACCCTGCCACACCAATAACATCATTGACGCGAACGGTCATTGCTCGTTTACCTTCACCAATAACAGCGGACAACCCGCCTTTAGTACCGAGCGGTGCGAGTTTTGAGTCCAGAATTGGCTCACCTCGTTGCAGGCTGACTTTCACCACACGAGAATCCAGAGTTTTAGGATCCTTGATGGCGCCTTGTGGGACGCTGCCGTTGGGCCAATCCAGCAACTTAAGCATTTCTGGTGCGAGGGGGGTGCCCAGATCAATATCATTTGCGGCAACAACTATTTTAGTCGTGGCCACGCTGGACTGCTCTGCCATCCAACGTGATGCCAGCACCACCGCACCTACTCCGATAGCAACTGACACCACTATCATTACTAACGCTCTTGGATTTTTCATCACACATTCCCCTTCATTTCTACGTTTTTAAGAGACCGTTAATCGTGAGTGAAATAGTTATTCCACGCCCAATCAAGTAATTCCTCGGACAATTCCGGCTGTACACCTTCATATCGGGCAATATCCCTCACTTGCTCCAAAATATCCCTTGGAATACATGCGTTTAAGGGCTTGCCTGTTTTGTAATGAAGTTCTCGCAACAGATAGCTAATGCCTTCTTCGTTATAAGGAATCAGCAACTCGTCACAAACCTGTCGCGCAATGGCGCGGTATTCCCCCTCATCAAGCGGACCAACATAAATCTTGTAACCAAGTCGCCGCAAGAAAGCCTCGTCCGCTAACTTACTTGGTGGCATGTTGGTGGAAAATACAACGATCACGTCAAATGGGAGCGAAAATTTCTTGCCTGTATGCAAAGCCAGATAATCAACATGCCGGTCGAGCGGGACGATCCAGCGATTCATGATATCGATGGCAGGGGCCAATTGACGCCCCAAATCGTCGATGATTAATAAGCCGTTGTTAGCTTTAACTTGGGGTGGTGCCTGATAGAACCGGGCGCTTTCATCAAAATCCAGATCCAGCATGGACAAGGTCAGCTCACCCCCCGTTTTGATTACGGGTCTATGGCAAAGCACCCAGCGATTGTCGCAAGACTTTCTGCGATCCAGCTCCTGCACCCCAGTTTCAGCTAGCGGCAATAGAGGACTGTGAGCCAGCGGATCAAATATCTGTATAACTTCATTGTCGACCGCAATAGCATGAGGAATGGCGACATCATCTGAAAGCAAACCTACCAGATGTTCAGCAATGAAAGTTTTGCCACTGCCCGCAGGGCCATAGATGAAAATAGCACGCCCCGAATTCATAGCGGCACCAAACTGTTTCAGGATGCCCTGCTTAATTACCAAGCCACTGAAAGCTTCTGCCAATTTCTCCCGAGTGACTCGCATCGTTGAGATTGATTGCTGGTGCACCTGTTTGATATAGGCGTTAAGACTGACTGGCGCCGGGCCTGCATATTGGCTTTTCTGCAGAAAATCTTGCGCACGCAAACGACCCAGCTCAGTTAAATTATAAATAGTAGCTGTTTCTGTTTCGCTGCTGCGCGTCACTTCACACAAACGCTCAGTACGCATGAATGCAAGTAACGGCTCAAGCACCCCTATAGACAGCCTAGAGTGTTGGGCTAAATCCAACAGCCGCAATTGACCACGCAGAAATAGAATTTTGGCAAGAAGCTCCAGCAGAAACTGAAAACTGAGCCCCGTTTCTTCAACAGTATATGGTTGCTGCGGAAGCTGCGTTTTGCGCCGATCCACTAGCAACTCCTCGTGTTTAGTATTGTTTATCATCATGTCCGTCCGCTCTTAATTTGTTGTTATTCAGCAAACTTCGTTTTTATTCAATCATTATCACCGACGCCACCAACTACCAGTGAGAAATTATTTTAAATATCTCCAGCCCATATATCCCAGAGTTCCTGCTGTGATGGCCACCGCATAAGGCAACTTACCTACTGACTCTGGTAAATCATCCATATGTGGCGCCTGGCCTGCGCTTATCTTTACCACAGCACCAAACAGCATTAACTTCACATTCTGTAACAATCGGGACAGCATTCCTGAGTGAATAGCAACGGCTAGTGCCATTACACCACCTGCGAGGAACGTACCTAATATCACCATCAATACTTCAGTAGGCCCAAGGAACACGCCTACTACCGCCATAAGCTTAACATCGCCCGCACCGAGTGTACGCATCAGGTAAAAAGGCAACAACACCACTAATCCTACAACACCACCTTCTACGGCGTTTATTATCCCTGCACTGCCATCCAACCAAATACTCAATAAACCACCAACTGACCAACCTATTAACACGAGCACATTAGGGATTCGGCGACTACGCACGTCATACCATACCGCGACCATTAGCAGGCTGATTAATAACCCTATACTCAACTTGTCCATTCACACTCTATTTTCACCACATGAACCATTCTTCAAAGACAACTCGAAGGATTGGCAACACAACCAGCCACTTCATTCCACAATGACAGGATGGTATTACCCAAAGTCACCACTGCGCCAAGAATCACCATGGCGATCAGGGAAGCAAGTAGCGCATACTCAATTGCAGTCACGCCTGATTCATCCCGCCACAAAACCCATGCAAAAAATCGGATGCGCTGCATAAACATTCCTCACATATCTTCAATGGTTGCTTCCTCAGCAGGCGCTTAAATTATTGCTGACACCATCGCACAAGCTCTGTTTTGTATGTATTTTTTAATATAAAGTGCTGATCACGAGGGTTAGTAAGTTTAATTAACACTCACCAACCCTGCTACCGTGAAATTATGGTGCCGAGACCAACTTATTCGCTACAGCAGTAAATACACCGCTTAAATTTGTACCCACTGTTGTTACTGCACCAATAATAACCACTGCAATTAGCGCCGCAATCAAGCCATATTCAATAGCCGTTACACCTTCTTCATCGTTCCAGAAACGTTGCATCCCAAGAATTAAATTTTGCATGACACCTCTCCTTATTTAATTTAATTAACAAATACACCACAAAAATCCTTAACGGTGCACCCTTGTTCCAAAATTAAGGGAGCCCGTTGTTCTCAATATAATCTAAATATCTATATTTACAATTGATAATTGTCAATTATTATTATTTTTTATAATAGCTGATGGAATTAATGCTCAATCAAATATTAAAGATAGAAGTTGCGGATCGTCATTAACGTTCGGAACGTGCGACCAGATTGCTGGAACGGTCATCGTGCGTGGGCAGGTTATATGCAGGTGGATCAGCGACTCGACGTGCAATGTGCGCGCCATCGTCGAGAAGTTACGTGGGGAGGTGTAAACCTCTAAATCAACGATGAGTGTACTGTGCCTTGGGCTTACGGCACATACACAGCCAGCGCAGATATTATCTGCGCTGGCATTCTGTGTTTTTATATTTGGTTATGACGCGATAGCATACAACTGTCTGGTTAAATAAATTATCAACGGTGCAGCAAGCAACAAGAAAACAAACCCTGCCAGCATGTTTTTGATAGGGCGGCTAATTTTCTCAAAATGGGGTAGTTTCATCAGCTTGGCAGACTCAACTAATTGGGTTGCCCGCGCTAAATACAATCCCGCCAGAATGTCCATAAACGCGAAATAAAAAATGAAATTAACCATCGCATGAATAAACAAGGCTAATGCACCAAGCAATAATGCTACACTTTCTAAGCTCGCAGCATCAGCCACGCATTTCAAGCTGCGCCTTAACTGAAATAACAATCCCAGCATCACACCCAGCTGTAGTAATAAGGCAAGAATGCCGCCTTCAGCAGCCAATTGCAGGTAATCGTTGTGCGCATATCCGCCATGAGAGGCGCTTTCCAGTGGTGAGCGATAAGCGGGATAATAGTTAACAAAGGTGCCCCAGCCAGTGCCACTGAACGGTTGTGCCAGCGTCATCTGTATGGCGGATTGCCATAGCAGGAGACGTGCGCTAGTTGATGGGTCTTGGCTTAATGCATAGCTACGATGAGCAATATTAGTATCTACGCCCAAGTTTGCGCTAATAGCATAGGCCAACAAGGCGATTAGTGGAATACAGGCAACCCACCATTTGGCTTTGGTATAACGCCAACCTGCCCACAATAATACTGGTAGCAATAACAGCCAGGTTGCAATTCCGCCGCGCGAAGCTGTGACAAACAAGGCCGCGCTAATAATGAATAGCCCAGCTCCCCATAGTAACGGCATCCAGAGATTTTTTGAGGTTTTGCTGGTTAAAAATAAATAGGCGGCAGGAAACCAGAATACATTCATCAATGCCGCGAATGCATTGCGATCTAATAGCGGGCCAACGGCTTGACCCTGGCCCACATGGTTAGTAACTTGCCAGAGCGCCCATGCTGCTAAAAACACACCACCTAACCATAGTATAGTGCGTAAGCGTAACCAAAGTGCATCTGCATTTGGGGTAATAGCCCATGCTAAATAGGTAATAGGCAATCCCGCCAATGTCCACATGGTTAAGAAGCTGACAATGGGTATTGTGCTTAATGAGTTAGCAACATTAAGCCAGATTAGGTAAACCACCATCACGTAACTTAGCGTGTAGTGGGAAATGACACCGGTTTGTACTGAGCTTCTGATGGATAAACTAAACCATATCAGCATTAGCAAGCCCGTCATTGCGGCGGCTTGGTATACAAATCCAGATAGAATAGTGCTAATTATCAATAAAAACAAAGGCAAAACAGTCATAGATTTAAGCATGGCGGATTCAATCCCTGGAACGACACTTGAAATGTTTGTACCTGCTGTACTTATACATGCGTCATCGGATGCGGGTCAAGTTCAGATTTCGCTGTAAATTCGGTTTGATAACGATGACATTGTCTGCAGCAGTTTTGGCTAGCAAGTCGCTTGCTAATTTATGGCTGACAGCGCGCTCAGTCAAAATACGGCCCAATTGCGCCCTGACACAATATCGCCATGTCCGGTAATAGCTGTATTGAATAAGCCATCTTTAACGCGCTTTATGCCTCAACCAATTGTTTATTATATTATTTTTTTAATTTGCACTTATTTATTCTTATAATACTGATGTTATGCAGCTGCCTAGCCAATTATCTTATCTAAAATAATTACAATTTACTAACCCGTCAATCAATGCATCTTGACCATTCCAATCGTTACGGAACAAATACCAAACCAAAATCGAACCACCGAACTAAATGCATATATACCCATATTGAATATGATAGTAGCCAATATAGGTATAATTCCATTATCTTTAATGTAAATGATCGTGACCATGCAAACTTTAACTGTCGCCCTCGGTAGCCGTAGCTATCCTATTCATATTGGCATTGATTTGCTGAATCAACCTGAACTTATCGTTGCGCATCTGCCCCAAAAACGGGTGGCAATAGTGACAAACACGACTGTTGCGCCTTTGTATTTGGACAAATTGACTGCGGGTCTGACCGCTCACGGTGTGGCGGTAGTACCCATCATTTTGCCTGATGGTGAGGCATATAAAACCTGGGAAACCCTGAATCTGATATTTGATGCATTGCTGGAAAATCGCTGCGAGCGCAAGACCACTTTAATCGCGCTAGGTGGCGGCGTCATCGGCGATTTGACGGGATTTGCGGCGGCCAGTTATCTACGCGGCGTACCGTTTATTCAGATACCGACAACCTTACTCGCGCAAGTGGATTCATCCGTAGGCGGCAAAACGGGGATCAACCATCCACTGGGTAAAAACATGATAGGCGCGTTTTACCAGCCACAGCTGGTATTGGCAGATACGGCGACGCTGGCAACACTGCCTGCGCGCGAACTGTCAGCGGGTCTAGCTGAGGTGATCAAATATGGCTTGATTTACGATGCCGAATTTTTCGTCTGGCTGGAAGACAATATCGCCAAATTGCGCGCTCTGGATAAAGACAGCATTGCGTATGCGGTACACAGGTCTTGTGAAATCAAGGCCGAAGTAGTCGCGCAGGATGAGCGTGAATCCGGCATGCGCGCGTTGTTGAATCTGGGTCATACTTTTGGTCATGCCATAGAGTCAGGCATGGGTTATGGCAACTGGCTGCATGGCGAAGCGGTGGCTGCAGGGACGGTGTTGGCAGCAGACGTGTCACAGCGCATGGGCTTGTTAAAAGCCAGCCAGGTTGAGCGGATACGCGCCTTGTATCGTGGCGCGGGCTTGCCTGACACTGCACCTGATCTGGGTGCTGCGCGTTACATGGATTATATGGGTCTGGATAAAAAAGTCGAAAGCGGGCGCATCCGCTTTATCTTGTTAAGCGGCATTGGCTCAGCGTTTGTCAGCGCCGATGTACCTGAAACGGATTTAACCGCCGCACTGACGCATTATGTCCACGCCGTTTAAGCTGGCGGCCTATGCCGCGCACGACATTACAACTAGAGGTCGCCATCATCCCGAACTATCGGCCGCACCACGCGGAGAGTTTCAGCGCGACCGTGATCGCATTATCCACTCAGGCGCATTTCGACGGCTGGAATACAAGACTCAGGTATTTGTAAACCATGAAGGCGATTTATTCCGCACCCGCTTAACGCATAGCCTGGAAGTTGCGCAGATCGGACGTTCCATGGCGCGGATATTGATGCTGAATGAGGACTTGGTCGAAGCGATTTCACTGGCACATGATTTAGGGCACACGCCATTTGGTCATGCCGGACAGGATGCGCTCAATGCCTGCATGAAGGATTACGGTGGCTTTGAACACAATCTGCAAAGCCTGCGCGTAGTCGATAAGCTGGAACAGCGCTATGCTGAATTTGATGGTCTGAATCTGTGTTTTGAAACCCGCGAGGGCATACTCAAGCATTGCGCGCTGGAAAATGCTCGGCAACTAGGCGATGTCGGTGAACGCTTTATTAACAAACATCAGCCCAGTCTGGAAGCTCAATTGGCAAATCTGGCAGATGAGATTGCATACAACAATCACGACGTCGATGACGGACTGCGCTCGGGCTTGATTACCTTAGCGCAACTGGAAGAAGTCACTCTGTTTGCACGCTATCTCAATGAAGTGCGTGCACACTATCCAAAGTTGAGTGAACGTCGCACCGTACACGAAACCGTACGCCGCATGATAAACGCACTGGTATCGGATTTAATCACACATAGCCAATCTGCAATTATGTCTGCAGGCGTGCAAAGCCTGGGCGAGGTGCGCAGCATGCCGCCACTGATAGGCTTTAGTGCCGAGATCGTCAAACAGAATCTCGAACTCAAGCAGTTTTTGCGTAAAAATCTCTACCGACATTATCGTGTTACACGCATGACCACCAAAGCTGCACGCGTAGTATCGGAATTATTTCAGGCGTTTTTAACCACGCCTGCATTACTGCCCACTGAGCATCAGCCCAAAGCGGACAGCGACATTCCACGGGTGATTGCCGATTACATCGCAGGCATGACGGATCGCTATGCAATGCGCGAGTATCGGCGATTATTTGCGATTGAAGATGTATTAATTTAATTCAGGGAAGATTTGCATGGCCACAGCGAACGCCACGGTCATGCAAGTGTTGCAGCTTATTTAGAAAATGTGCGTCATTTGCAGGCTGATACGATTGCCCAAGTTGTCAGCAATAAGTAATGCATTGTTACGGTTAGTTGCGTTAGTAATCGCCTCCGGATGAGCAACTGTAGCTGAACGTATCTCGTAGGTCATGGTGAAGTGGGTAGATTTGCTCATCAAATACTCACCACCTATCGTCCAAGTCTTGAAATCACGCTCATTAGCAGCTTGCTGTGAGTTGGTGAGACGATTATATGCATCATACTTAAGGTTAGCTCTCCATTTCGGCAAGAACTTGTAGCCACCTTCCAGATACCAGCCTTCCGCAGTGTTGTAATCCTGTAATGCCACCGTGTCGATTGGTGCTGGAGTGTTAGCACCAGAAATGTCGTTAAATGGCGGATTAGGTCCGTTATAAATCATGCCTGAACCACGCATGGCTTCACCCGAAACGCGCAAACTATCCTTCAGATATTTGAAACCGAAACCTTCACGCACACGGTTGTAGTCAGCCGAACCGAATGTACGTTTGCCTTCCTGATGCCAGATGAATGCATTGACATCTTCACGAGCAGGGCCCGCACCATTGAAAACATACGAAACCTGTAATCTGCCAGTAAAGTCTTTAGCATGGTTATTGTCGGTGATGAAATTAATGTTGTTGCCGTTAGACACCATCGCCGCATAGCCAAACTCCCATTTATTATGATGGAAAGTATTAAATGCTTCTACACCAATATCACGGAATCCGCTTAGACTACCATGAACAGTGCCGCCGGCCAGACCTGCGGGTACAGTCCCAGCAATCGGCGTCATATCGCGTTCGTTCAACATGCCATCGGTTACGTTGGTAAAATTAATGTAGTTATAGTCGACGTGAACAGGAGACAGCGCCTCTTCACCTGTAGGCAGTTTGAACAAACCTGCGCGCAGATGCATGCCAGGAATGTAACTGAAGGTCATGGAAGCATCACTCAATACAACGTTTTGATCACGCGTAACACCGTTGCGCCCGGCTTCCAGCAATACAAAATAATTGATGCGGTTATCAACCGGCTTGAGGATGCCACGCACACCCAGTCGTGCACGGAATAACTGTATATTTTGTGTGTGCTCTAAGTCAGGACCGACCAAGTTGGGGATTTGCTGTTGACCATTATAGCCAGCGATGGTGCCACCCAAACCTGATATGGGTTGAGCCTGGATATAAGTATAAGTCGGCTGTATAAATCCCCATAGTTTATAGGCGCCTGCATTTGCAGGCTCCAGGCCCTGTACCGACATCCAGTCTGCAGCGTGGCTGACATTAGCAATGCCGAAGCCAGAAATAAGTGCGAGCAATAATACGTTTTTTTTCATCATGATTCCCTTGTGAATTTATTGTGTGTACAGTCAAGCAATTAGGTGAAAATTTATGGTTTTACGTACACATAACCTTCTTTTGCTTGTAATCGGGCAATCTCAACAATGCCAGCAGGTACAACAGTCACCGGGAAGGCAACATCGGCGGCGGTCAAGTTACGACTTTTGAGTGTATTGTTACAAACCTTGAATTCCACCCCTTGTTGTGCCAAGGTTTCCATGATGACGTTATATGGATTGCCGTTGGCATCCTGGGCATTATTAAGCATAAAGTCGATACCTTTACCATGCGCCACGACCGTGATTTTAGTCCCCGGTGCCCCTTGTAAGTGGTTTTGCACATTTTTAAGCAAAGCGCTGGCGCGCGTAGTGTCGTCTATGTGATAAACCACCTTAATTGGATCTGTACTCTTGGCACTATCAGCAGCGTGCAGCAAAGGGGCAAACATCAGGCTAAAAATAGCCATGCTAGCGGATAACAGTTTGATAAGACGTTGATTCATGTGTTGTTCCTTAAATTATGGTTAATTAATAAAGTTTAAGTGCTGGTACGGGGTAATTGTTTTCCGTATAAGTAAAGACGCAGGGCATACAATGATTATTCCACCATAAAAAATATATATTTTTTATGGAATAAATAGCTTAGCTCGTCCGTCTTATTAATGTGGATGGATAAAATTGGGACTACTAAATAGAATGAATTTATTGCACATATTCGGGTTGGGTACCCAAATCAAAGAAAGGCGCGCTCGATTGTTCCGAGTCGCCTATGCGTGGTCTCACGATCGTGCCATGGCAGATGATTTAGTGCAGGAGGCATTAGCCCGGGGATTATCACGCATGCATCAGCTACGTGACCCTGATCAACTGGATAGCTGGCTGTTCAAGATTTTGCATAACTGCTGGCGTGATTGCTTGCGCTGCCAAAAGGATTTTCAGGATGTAGAGGACATGGAAGACTATCTCTACGCCCATGACGAAACACCCGAGCACATTAATTCACGTAATCAGGTGGTGGACAAGGTGCGGGCAGCGGTTGCATTATTGCCTATAGGGCAGCGACAAGTACTGACGTTGGTCGATCTGGAAGAATTTAGTTATAACCAGGTTGCCGACATATTGGCTATTCCCGTGGGTACGGTGATGAGCCGACTATGTCGGGGCAGGCAAGCTTTGCAGCACACGCTAATAGAGCTGGCTCCTGTTAACAAGAATTTTGCATTAAGGATAGTAAAATGAGATCCGAAATATCCAATGAACAATTAAATGCTTTTATTGATGATGAGCTGGATGTAGCTGAAAAGGACAATCTGTTTGCCCAAATTCAAGCCGATGAGAAATTGGCGCATCAGGTCTGCGAGCTGCGCGCAATCAAGGAGCTGGTGCGTCATGGCTATGCAGAACCACCTGAAATAACACGTGACAAATGGGTGCGGAAATTCTATATCCCCAAAACTTTGGTAGCAGGCGTGATGCTGGCACTTGGATTAGGTGTGGGCTGGACAGTTCACGACTTGCAACCATCGAATAACCAGCTGCAATTCGTGCATCATCAGTCAGGAAATTTTTATCCAGTCAGTTTAGCCGGCGTAACTGAAGACACACACAAAATATTAATGCATATAGATTCAGCAGACCCTGCCAAATTTAAAGCCTTATTAGACGACATAGATAATTTAACCCAACATCAGGCTGCATTGGGGCAGTCGGTGCAGGTGGAAGTGATCGCCAGTCATTCAGGCCTTGGTATGCTGCGAACTGACGTAACGCCTTATGCTCAACGCATAAACACATTGGTGGAACAACATCCCAATATCAAGTTCGTCGCATGCAATCAGAGCATACAACGCTTAACCAAGACAGGTGTTAAGGTGAATTTATTACCTCATACTCAGACCACACCCAATGCCACTGAAGAAGTTGTGCATCGCCTGCATGACGGCTGGTCCTATATCAAAGTTTAAAGGTATTTTCCCCAGTCGCACTTGCTGGTTAACTTCATGGTGATTCTGGTAAAGTGTCACCATGAAAAAACTAACATTAGATCGTATCTTGCAATCGCAAGGCTTTGGCACTCGCAAATACTGTCAGCAATTAGTCGCAGAGGGTGCGGTGACAATAGCAGGCGCGCCGTTTACCGACACCAGACTGAAAATCGACACGACAGAACTGACGTTTAACTTATTCGATACCGAGTGGGTTTATCGAGAGCATGTTTATGTCGCGTTGAACAAACCCGCTGATTTTGAATGTTCACGTAAGCCCAGCCATCATCCTGGCGTGCTGACGTTGCTGCCCGAGCAGTTTTCCTGGCGTGACGTGCAGCCCGTTGGTCGACTAGATCATGACACTACCGGGTTATTGTTATTGTCGGATGATGGCGCCTTCATTCATGCGCAATCATCACCCAAGCGCCATGTGCCCAAACTATACGTGGCAACGACCCATAGCCCTGTCACTACTGAATTAGTGAATACTTTACTTAGTGGCGTGAAACTGCATGATGAGCCTGCGCCGTTAGCCGCGGTAACATGCCGGCAAGTCGGTGAGTATCAACTGGAAATCGTGTTAGAACAAGGGAAATACCATCAAGTGAAGCGCATGCTGGCAGCGGCGGGCAATCATTGCGACGCATTGCAACGGACAGCAATCGGCAATTTAACGCTGGCTGATTTGAATCTGGCTGCGGGTGAGTGGTGCTATCTGAACGCGGCGCAGCTAGCGTTATTATCAGGGAACTAAACGCCGACTGACGTAATTTTGGCTGCTTTTATTATGCAGCACTATCCACTCTGCAACTTCCTCGGCGGCGATAGGTTTACTGAAATAATAACCTTGAGCAATATCGCAACCCAGGATTTGCAGCAGCTCCAGCACTTCTGCATTTTCCACGCCCTCAGCCACCACGCGGTAACCCATATTGTGCGCCATGACGATAGTGGCGTGGACGATGATGGCGTCGTTTTCGTCGTTGGTCATATCGGTGACAAACGATTTGTCGATTTTTATTTCAGACGCAGGCAGGCTTTTGAGATAGGCCAGCGATGAAAAACCCGTACCAAAATCATCAATCGAGCATTGCACACCGAGCTTGCTCAAGGTAGTGAGCGTGGCATTGGCGAGCTCAGGATTGAGCATCATGCTGCTTTCCGTCACTTCCAGTATCAGGCTGGCAGGCGGGGTGTTATAAGACGCCAGCGCCCTGGCAATATCATCAGGCAAGCCCTCGTCACTTAAATTACGCATCGAAAGATTGACCGCGACTTTAACATTCAACCCCAGCGCGTGCCATTCTTCGAGCTGTGCCAAAACGCTGTGCAGAACAGCAAACGTGATTTCTTTCATCACTCCGGCCCGTTCGGCAATAGGAATGAATTGGTCAGGGGCAATATTACCCAGCTGAGGATGGTTCCATCTCACCAGGGCCTCCAAGCCACAGGCGGTGCCATCACGCAGATTAACCTTGGGTTGATAACAAATTGTCAGCTGGTCCCTAAGGTCAGGATGTTTGAGCATGGCAATCAAGTTAAGATTGCTCAGGCTGGCATCATTAATACCAGCCGCATACATCGTCACTCCACCGCCATTACGCTTGGCGGCATACATCGCCACATCAGAGTTTTGCAACAGCTGCTGCGCAATGCCGCCATGCTCGGGGTACATAGCGATGCCGATGCTGCCGCCAATACTGAGCCGATGCCCATCAATGACAAAAGGTTCGTCCACTAATGCTAAAATTTCCCTGCTTAATGCCAGCGCATCCTTTTTGCTAAAGCCTTCCAAAACAAAGCCAAATTCATCCCCCCCCATACGTGCCACCATGCGCGACAGGCTGGTCATGTGACGCAATCTTTGTGCGAGTGCGATTAACAGCTCGTCACCATAATGATGCCCCAAGGTGTCATTCACATCTTTAAAACGGTTTAAATCCATCATCAGAATGGCGACGGGTTTTTTAGTAAGATTCGCACTGTCTATGGCCTGCTCTATTCGCTCCATCAACAGACGGCGGTTAGGCAGATTGGTCAGACTGTCATGCAGCCAGCCATGGCGCTCACGCTGCATAATTTCACGCACGTAGCGTAAGGTTTTGACACTGACATTCAGGGCAACCAGCGTGAACAGGCCACCCCCACAGAATATGCTGGATACAACAGCATCAATAGGCGATGCTTCGCGGGCAAGAAGGGTAAAGCCATATCCAGTAAAACCCAGGATAAACAGCCATAGCAAAGCAAATAATAAACGCCAACCTGCCAGATTACGAGTATGTTCATCGTTCAGTAATATGCGCGCATACAACAAAGCACGCAACATTGCAGCAATACCAATAATGATGAGTAATAAACTGAGTTCTTTCAACGATCTATCCAAACAGGTGACTCAAAAAAGCGATGACCAGCCTCATCAAAACATATGCATCGCTGTCATTTACAAGGTAACAAAGTGCTATTTTAGATGGTATTACGTCTGTATGTCAGGTTTGATTTGCAATAAACTTAAAATCTATGTTAAGTAATTACGCCAAGTTGTTATTTTTTTGCTATATTTAGGGTAAGTTCAGCACTCGAGATAAAACATCATGAAACCAATTTTTCGCCATGCCGTGTTATTTGCCACCATTTGTGTACTATTTTCAGGTGTAGCACAGGCGGGAGAACGTTCAACAGCTATACGGTCTGCTGAATATGATGCCTCGGCACCCCGACTGAGCGCATTATCCGTGTTAGTGCTGGATCAAAAAGAAGGCCAGACCATTTATCAGAAAAATGCTGATATGGAAACGCCTATCGCATCCATCTCCAAACTGATGACCGCAATGGTGGTATTGGATGCGCATCTGGACATGAATGAAATGCTGGAAATTACTCAGGCCGATGTGGACAAACTGCGCCATACCAGCTCGCGCATTGCCGTGGGTACGCGTTTGAGCCGGGGTGAGTTAATGCATTTGGCGTTAATCGCTTCGGAAAACCGTGCGGCGTCAGCGTTATCCCAAAACTATCCAGGCGGACATGCCAAATTTATCGAAGCCATGAATCGCAAAGCAAAATCGCTGGGCATGTTACACACCTCATTTGAAGACGCTACGGGTTTATCCAGCAACAATCAGTCTACCGCAGCCGATTTGGCGAAGATGGTGCAGGCTGCTGTGCGCTATCCGTTGATTCATGAGATTACCACTACAGGCAATTATGAAATTACTCGCACCGCACAAATAATGGTTGGTCGCAAACATCGTAAGCAAGTACGCACGATTGAACAACGCGTAGCTTTCCATAATACCAATCAATTAGTCCGTGATCAGAACTGGGAAATCGGCCTGTCTAAGACTGGCTTCATTAACGAAGCTGGCCATTGCTTGGTAATGCAGGCCAAAATCGCACAAAAACCAGTGATTATTGTGTTGCTTGATGCCTATGGTCGCTACGGCCGTATTAATGATGCAAAACATATCAAAACCTGGCTAGAACAACAGTCTGCAGAGAAGGTTGCTTTGCGTATGGATAGGACGGCGCTGAACTGATGCTGATTTATGTCCACGGTTTTAATAGTGGCTCGGCTTCAGGCAAAGCGCGTTTGTTACAAGCATACATGGCTGAACATGGCGAACCTGATGCGTGCCTTTGCCCCGACTTACCGCACCGCCCGGCAGCGGCAATTGCAGCATTAACCGACTTAATCAAACAGCACCCGCAAGCGACCTTAATCGGGAGCTCGCTGGGTGGCTTTTATGCAACCTGGCTAACTGAGCAATTCGGGGTCAAGTCGGTACTGATTAACCCCGCTGTGCATGCGCACATACTGCTGGCGGGCGAAATAGGTGAACAAACAAACTTTAGCACCGGCGAGGTTTATCAGTTTACCCAGCAGCATATTGATGAACTGGCGGCACTGGATTTGCCTGCCATCACCCAACCTGAAAAAATACTGCTGATGGTTGAAACCGGTGACGCCCTACTGAATTACCACGACGCCGTTAATTATTATCACAATTGCCGCCAAATCATAGTTGAGGGCGGCAATCATAATTTCTTATCATTTCCGCAACATATTCCGACTATCATCGCGTTTTAATTACGCGCAATTTACATGCATTTACTCTATGAAGAAGACGGCCATTTCAAGGCCGGTACGATAGTCACCGACAACGACAGCTCTTTGCAAGTCGACAGCCAGTACGGCAAGCGCGTAAAGGTTAAAGCACTGAACGTGATGATGCGTTTTGCCACCCCGACGCCAACCGAGATGATGGCTGCAGCGCAGCAGGTGCGTGATGAAACTGATGCTGATTTTTTATGGGAAGTAGCCAGCCAGGAAGAATTTGGTTTTGTTGAACTGGGTACTGAATATTTTGGGCATACGCCCACGCCGATAGAATCTGCAGGCATATTGATGCGGCTGCATGAATCGCCCATGCATTTCTATAAAAAAGGCCGTGGTCGGTACAAAGCCGCACCTGCCGAAGCGCTAACAGCAGCAAAAGCAGGCGTCGAGCGGCGACAGCGTGAGGCCGAGGCATTAGCTGCCTATGTGGCAGAGCTAATGAGCTTCAAGCTGCCGGATGCATTATCCGATCAAGTTGATGCGCTGCTCTATGCACCCGACAAGAATCAAATTGCATGGAAAGCAATCGATGCCGCATGCAAACAAACCTGCCTGACGCCAGTCAAATTGCTGCATCGTTGTGGCGCGATAGCTTCCAGCCATGATTACCATTTGCAATTATTCTTGCGCGAGTATTTCCCTCGTGGCACTGGTTTTACCGAGGCGGAACCAGCGCCCGCCATGCCTGACCTGCCTGTGGCCGATGTGACGGCATTTAGTATTGATGATGCCTCCACCACCGAAATCGACGATGCCTTTTCAGTAACGCGCATGGCCAACGGCAATTGGCAAATTGGCGTGCATATAGCCGCACCTGCACTAGGCATCTTGCCTGACACGGCTCTGGATAAAGTAGCGGCGCAGCGTTTATCAACAGTGTATTACCCAGGCGGCAAAATCACCATGTTGCCCGAGGACGTGGTCAACGGTTACACCCTGAGCGAAGGCCGTGTAGTACCCGCACTTTCGATGTACATTGAAATCGACGCAGCTCATCAAGTACTGAACCAGCACTCCAAACTCGAAGCCGTGCCTATCGTTGCGAATTTGCGCCATGAATGCCTGGAACAGGATTTCAATCACGCCAACCTGACAGGTGATTGCCCAGCGTACTCCTATCAGGATGAGCTGACGTTGCTTTGGCATTTTTCAGGCGCGCTGGAAGCGGCTCGTGGCAAAACCCCCGACCCGAAATTGCCACCGCGCGCAGATTACAATTTCAAGGTAGAAAACGACCACGTCACCATTACCGACAGGCTGCGCGGCAATCCAATAGACCGTGTCGTGTCGGAATTGATGATATTCGTGAATTCAAACTGGGGTAAATGGTTAGCCGATACTGAAACCATGGCACTTTATCGTACCCAGCAAAATGGCAAAGTTAAAATGAGTGCGAAACCTGGCCCGCATGTGGGATTGGGTGTCGAGCAATATACCTGGTCCAGCTCTCCGTTGCGACGCTATATCGACTTGGTGAATCAGCGTCAGCTGATCGCCTTGACTCAGGGCGAAGCGCCGCCATACCCCCCCAAAGCCAGTGTGTTATACACCGTGCTGCGTGATTTTGAATTGGCGCATGACGCATACAACGATTTTCAACGTAAAATGGAGCGTTATTGGTGCCTGCGCTGGTTACAGCAAGAAAACGTCAGTGAAATTAACGCCAGCGTGATTAAAGAAAACCTGGTGCGACTGGATGGTTTGCCATTTGTAGCGCGTGTGCCATCGTTGCCAGAGGTGCCAGCAGGTACCCGAGTAGGCTTGACCATAGACCTGATTGATTTATTTGAGGTCGAGCTGATGTGCAGTTTTCATCATAAGATAGAAGTGCTTGATAGTGAGGCAGTTTCATTAGACGTGTGATGTTGAGTGAGAAATGCAATGAAACTACTTAATGATCTAGCCGCCACGTTGCGGCTGCCAGTGATGTTTGTATCCGCCTTGATGATTTCATTCGTGATACATGGATTGGTATTGGCAGTGCATTTCAGCTTTCCGGTGGTGAGCGAAATGAATATGTTTACACCGCCCTTGGAAGTAGTCTTAGTCAACAGCAAATCTACCAAGAAACCGCACAAAGCTGACGCGCTGGCGCAATCCAATCTGGATGGCGGCGGCAATACTGATGAAGATCGACGCGCCAAGAGCCCGCTGCCGGCAATGGCACAGGATCAACGGCAGTCTGAAGCTGCGTCAGCAGAACAGCGCGTGAAGTTACTGGAAGAACAAAGCCGCAAAATCATGACCCAGCTAAAATCCAATTACAGCTTGCATGATGGCCACCCACAAACCGAACAGACTGAGCAACCGGTTGCCAGATCAGGCAAAGGCACGCTGCAGGAACAGAGTCTGGAAATGGCCAAGCTGGAAGCGCAAATTGCGCAAGAATATGATGCCTATCAGAAACGCCCGCGTAAATTATTTATTGGCGCCAGCGCACAAGAATACGTGTTTGCCCGTTACATTGAAGACTGGCGCATCAAAGTCGAGCGCATCGGCAACCAGAACTACCCCGAAGAAGCGCGGCGAGAAAAGGCCTATGGCAAATTGCAATTGAGTGTTTCCATCAAGGCCGACGGCACTTTATCGGATATTGAAGTCACTCGATCCTCCGGATTTAAGGTGCTGGATAACGCCGCAATAAACATCGTACGTCGCGCCGCACCTTATTCACCATTCCCTGAAGACGTTCGGAAAAAAGCCGACGTAGTGGTCATTACCAGGACCTGGACGTTTGCACCAGGCGACCAATTAAGCACAAAAGAATAGTTGCGCTTAGGCTAGCTCAGCTCATGATATAATTTAGCGATACTTAAATCATTCATTTTTAAATTAAAGAGGTAATAACCATGCAAATCGGAACCACGATCGCGCAATTCCTTGCTGACGAACAACGCAAACTCAACACCAACCAGACTGACTTGTTAGAATTAATGGGTCAAGTTGTTACCGCGTGCAAAGTCATTGCTACAGCTGTTAACAAAGGCGCGCTATCTGGCGTCATGGGCAGTTTGGATACTGAAAACATTCAGGGTGAAACCCAGAAAAAACTGGACGTTATCACCAACGAAATTTTCATGCAGACCACTGAACGTGGCGGTCAATTGGCTGCTATGGCATCAGAAGAGATGGACGACGTTTATCACATACCTGGCCAATACCCACGTGGCAAATACCTCATCGTTTTCGACCCATTGGATGGTTCATCTAACGTTGACGTGAATATTTCTGTTGGTACTATCTTCTCGATTTTAGAATACAAAGGTGATTCAGCTACGCCTGCTGCTGCTGAATTCCTTCAGCCTGGCACCCAGCAAGTCGCTGCAGGTTATGCTTTGTATGGTTCTTCTACCATGCTGGTGATCACCACAGGTCACGGCGTAAACGGTTTCACCCTGGATGTAAACATTGGTGAATTCCTGTTGACCCACCCTAACATGATGATTGCACCTGACACCAAGGAATTCGCCATCAACGCATCAAACGAACGCTTCTGGGAAGCGCCAGTACAACGTTATGTGCGCGAATGTATCGCAGGCAAAACCGGTCCACGCGGTCGTGACTTTAACATGCGCTGGGTTGCTTCCATGGTTGCTGAAGTACATCGCATCATCATCCGTGGCGGTGTGTTCATGTACCCTAAAGACACCAAAGATCCAGCTAAAGCAGGTAAATTGCGCTTAATGTACGAAGCTAACCCTATGAGCTTTATCGTTGAACAAGCTGGCGGCATTTCCAGCACAGGTCGTCAACGCATATTAGATGTACAACCAGAAGGCCTGCACCAGCGCGTGCCTGTCATCCTTGGCTCTAAAAATGAAGTTGAAGTGATCTTGTCATATCATAAAGACATGTAATCATTTGCATCAACCTATTCAGCACACTCAGTGAGTGCACTGAACAGGCAAACAAAAACCCGCTTTGGATATCAAGGCGGGTTTTTTTACGTATAGTGAAATGACATCCACCCAGAACCTTATCTAGACATCACGACAACGCTCTAGTCGCAGCTTCAAACTTACGCACCGCTCGGCTCACCGTCATGTAATGCACACCGAAATGCTGCCCAATCTCGGCCATGGTATAAGCCCCCGACGCATAAGCCTGCGCCATCGCCATATTCCTGTCCGCATTACGGATTTCATATTCAGCCAGCGGCAAAGTGACTGATTTGCGATGAGCCTTGGAGACTTCACGCAGCGCATCATTATCCTTGGGCTGCCAGTGATGCTCAATAAAATCTCTATCCCCCAGCAATAACTGATGACGCGTATTCAGCATGGGGCTAGGCAAACCCACACCTGCCATGACAAATTGACGATAATGCTCAATGGCCATGCCACGATCGACGCCAAACTGATTGAGCAGCCATTGCGTATTTAACCAGGCCGGCACAGGTGCCGCACCCGTGACACCAGGATAACTGCTCCAACGCCAGTCATCGAGCGCTGCCACCATGTGCGCACGCAGCGGATTCAATACCACGTAGCGCGACAACTCCAGTAAATATGCCTCGCGTTGTACCAGTATCGCCTTATAACGACCCTGCAACAAATGCCCCACCATCCCGTGACGGCGGTTGAAACGCTGCGTATAAAGCCCATTAAGCTGGCGCATACCACGCGATAAATTGCCATCCACTGTTTCCACCAACAAATGGTAATGATTGTTCATCTGGCAATAAGCATGCACCACCCAATTAAAGCGAGTACACACTATGCCCAATATTTCCAACCAGTCATCGCGATCATCGTCGCACAGGAAAATATCCTCCTGCCGATCCCCGCGTGAGGTAACGTGATAAATAGCACCGGAAAATTCTAATCTGAGAGGTCTGGCCATGAGGAAAGTATAACATGGAGAAATTTATGTGTGAATGTTAGAATTGACCCCATCAACATTAGAATTGACGGTGAATTCAATTCACTGGTCAGGTTTCATGACGGAGCCGCTAATCTGTATACAGCATAATCCCCTATATTGGGGGCGGGTCTCAGTAATTGCAGCTTCCAGCCATGGCCTTCTAGTGCGAAGGCTATTTTTCCCCAGAACTTCCCGTCATCATTAAGAATGATGGCGTACGTTGGTCGAAAATGGCTAGCTATCTGGTTAATGGCTTCTGCGCGATTTTTGCCAAGGCTGGGTTCAGTCAAACGTTCATGGAATTCAACGCTGGCTGGCGTTTTTAGTCCGACCACATCAACAAGCTCAAACCGGGTCGCATAGGCCAAATAACCTGTGTCATGAATCAGTATGCGGGCATCGTCAGGCAGGTTGCTATTTGCCCAGACAGCCACAGCAGCAAGTTTATACTGAGTGTTTGCGTTGCCATTAACATAGGTCGACCATGCTACTGGCAGGGTCCAGACGACTAGCAGCGTGGCTAGGGGAATAAGATATTGCGTTATCGATCGATGGCGTGCATTGCTAATCAGTGCAAAGAGGGAAAATGGCGCAAGGATTTGCAGGTAGCGGAAATAGTTGTGGTGTAACCCGCCGGGCAACTGCAGATAATAGGCGGTCATAAAAGCGATAAAGAACGCGAACGATATAACCGTCAGCGCGGTGCGCGGGATTAGCAGGAAGCCAAGCAGAGCGGTGACAACTGTCATGATATTGATGGCAGACAACATGTTGATCAGTTTTACCGCAGCAGGCAACCCTCCCTCGGCGAAATAGGCAGCTTTCGCTGAAATGGTGGCGGGTATAAATTGACCAGTATCCCAGTGTATCCACAGCAGCCATGGCAATGCCGACAGCATGAGTATTATCCCGTCCAGCAGCAATGGCGATAATACAGGCCGGTGCTGCCAGCGCAACCAGCTTTGTCGCCCCATCAGCAAAATGGATAAAACAAAAAATTCAGGCCGAATAAAGGGTAGCAAACCGCAGAGAAGCGCCAGTCGCCAGGAGGGCGTCTGTGACAAAGCAAAGATCAGCACCCATGTGCCTGCCGCCATAGCTAATCCAGTTTCCAGGCCATTTAGCAAGTGGTATGGTTCATAGCCGGAGAGCGTGCCCATTATGACAGTGAGGAATGCGAGTAGCCGGCTGCCCCCTAGATGAAAAGCGAGCCGGGCGAGGCCAAGCGTATAGAAGAGCAGCGCGATTGCGCCGACGACAAAGGATGCGGTTACCGCCGGTAATACAGTCATCAATCCTGCCACCAGCGCCAAATGGATGGTGCTGGTGGCACCGGCAAGCGCAGGTGAGCCAGGATAGTTACTGTCTAGCCCACTACGTAAAACTTTAGCGTTATGTAACGTGATATAGGCATCATCAACCGGAAATGTGATTGTGGGTTGGTGCAAAGCGATCCAAACACAAATTGCGGCAACAACAGCAGCCAGGCCCAGATAAAAATTGCGTCTGGCGCTTGGGCTAATCTGGCTAAACAACAACCCATCCAGTGTCCTGAGCGCAGGCTGGTTAGCGACTTGGGCACTGTCCTGCATAGGCTTCATCTCCGCTCAATACGTTGATTGGAATAGTCCATTCAAATGCGAGCTTCATAGTAACAGGGGGCTCACTAATTTGTTTGCCAGAATTCTCCAGCTCCAAGAGCTGCGCCATAACCCTTGGTAGCAACATATACAACTTGCGCCCCGCAGGCTTCGGCGATTTCAACCGAGCGGTCGCTAGATCCATTGTCGGCAATTAATGACTTCACCCAAAATTCCCAAGCAGACGAAACAATCCTGCGCCTTCGAGATACACAGCCCCACTGTATTTTCTTCATTCAGGCAATTCATGACTGCGCTAACATAAGGTACATCATTATGAGGAAGACAGACTGCTTGCCGATTATTATATTTTTGTTGAGCTGTTTATTTTAGATAAAACTTTTGTGTATTTATTATGCTCGGGTTCCTGGATTGTGCAAGCCTTAGTTAGATACTGATTGTTGTTGAAATCACTTAAATCTAACCAAGTAGCCTATAGTGATATACAGTTGGAATCTGAAGTCGGCTTAGCCGTTCTGGTCGGCTTACAGTTACAGGGTGAATTATTTAATATTTTTTATGTCTTTTAAGTAAACAGACATTGTCAGGTTAAACCATGGAACCACAACTCAGCACCCATCAACTCGCCATCAAAGGCATGACTTGCGCCTCATGTGTTGCGCGGCTGGAAAAAACTTTGGCCAAAGTCGATGGGGTGGTGGATGTCAGCGTCAATTTGGCGACTGAACAGGCGACGCTGCATACTCAGGCGGACACCTCCATCGCCGCACTTGAAGCTGGTGTGGCGGCGGCCGGGTTTGAAGTCGCCAAATTCAGCACGGATGTCGCTATCAAAGGCATGACCTGCGCCTCATGCGTAGCGCGAGTGGAAAAGGCACTGCGCAAGGTGGAGGGCGTGACCGAAGTCGCAGTCAATTTGGCGACTGAGCGCGCACATGTGGTGAGCCTCACGCCTATCATATTCGGTGAATTACAAGCGGCAGTCACAGCAGCGGGGTTTGAATTAGTGGCGCTGACCGACGAACCCGCACCAGCACCACGCACACCCGACTGGTTGCCAGTCGCTTTCGCAGCAATACTGACAATACCGCTTACGATCCCCATGGTTGCGATGCTGTTCGGTGCGGAATTGAGCTTGCCTGGCTGGCTGCAATGGTTGTTGGCGACGCCTGTACAATTCTGGCTGGGTGCACGCTTTTATCGTGCGGGGTGGAAAGCGGTCAAGGCAGGTGCAGGTAATATGGATTTGCTGGTCGCGATCGGCACGTCCGCAGCTTATGGATTGTCACTGTATTTACTCACTCAGGGACAAGACCAGCATTTATATTTTGAAGCATCTGCCGCAGTGATTACCCTGGTCCTGCTCGGCAAATGGCTGGAATCACGCGCCAAGCGCGAAACCGCAGCGGCTATCCGTGCGCTGATTGCGCTGCGCCCTGACATTGCCCGCGTACGCCGTGATGGCGTAGACAGCGAAATCCCGTTAGCCAGTGTGCGCATAGGCGACGTAGTCGTCACCCGCCCAGGTGAGCGCGTCGCGGTAGATGGCGAGGTGATAGAAGGTCAGAGCCTGATCGACGAAGCCATGATGACAGGCGAGAGCGTGCCCGTGCATAAAGCGTTGGGCGATAAAGTCATCGGCGGCACGGTGAATTACGATGGCGTATTAGTCATACGTACCACGGCCATCGGTCACGACACCCTGCTGGCTCGCATTATCCAGTTAGTCGAATCCGCCCAGGCGGCCAAAGCACCGATACAACATCTCGTCGATAAAGTCAGTGCAGTTTTCGTCCCCGTGGTGCTGGTGATTGCGCTCATCACCTTATTAGCCTGGGGCTTGCTCGGTGGTGATTGGCAAGTGGCGATATTAAATGCAGTTGCTGTGCTGGTAATTGCCTGCCCGTGCGCGCTGGGCTTGGCGACACCCACCGCCATCATGGCAGGTACGGGTGTGGCGGCACGCTATGGTATATTGATTAAAGATGCCGAAGCGCTGGAAGTCGCACACAGCGTGACTTGCATTGCTTTTGACAAAACCGGCACCCTTACGCAGGGTCGCCCGAGTTTAGTCGCATACATCCCTCATCAAATCAGCGCAGATGAACTATTGCAACTAGCCGCCAGCGTACAGCAAGCAAGTGAGCACCCACTTGCACGCGCCGTCCTACAAGCAGCTAAAGCGCACCACATTCAGCCGATAGCGTCCACGCTAACCACTGCACGGCCTGGCCTGGGCATATCCGCACAAATCAACGATGCCACGCTGTATCTTGGCAATGCGCGCTTATTGCAAGAATTACACATCAGTGACGATGCTCTCTCAGCACTACCCGCAACAGATATAGCTGCGGGGCATACGATTTCATGGTTAGCACGGCAGCGCGGTGACAAATCCGAGTTGTTAGGCATGCTGGTGTTTGGCGACGAAATCAAACCCAGCGCGGCAGCAGCAGTACGTGCATTGCGCGATTTAGGCGTGCGTAGCGTCATGCTCACCGGTGACAACGCCGCGAGTGCCGCTGCCGTCGCGCTGGCATTAGGCATAGACGAATACCACTCCGAAGTCATGCCCGCCGACAAAGCCACGCAGGTGCTCGCGCTCAAACAAAATAAAGCCATCGTTGCCATGGTGGGTGACGGCATCAACGATGCGCCCGCACTCGCTGCCGCCGATGTCGGTATCGCCATGTCTACAGGCACTGACGTCGCCATGCACGCTGCAGGCGTAACGCTGATGCGCGGCGACCCCATGCTCATTCCTGCCACGCTGGATATTTCGCGCCGCACCTACAACAAAATCCGCCAGAATCTGTTCTGGGCATTTGTCTACAATCTTATCGGTATTCCGCTTGCGGCAGCTGGCATGCTTAACCCTGTCATTGCAGGTGCCGCCATGGCCATGAGTAGCGTAAGCGTGGTTAGTAACGCGCTTTTATTAAAACGTTGGCGCCCTGATTAAACGAACTATTTTCAAAAAATATACTATTCTTAATTAAACAAGCCTAAATATTCATGAAATGCTGCCGATAACAGGCTACGAAGTAGTTTATTTTATTTAGCTGTACGTTTTCTGGAGATTATGATGAGTACTAGCGGATGTTCAACCTGCCAACCAGGTAGCAGTTCAAATGCATTACAGACTTATCAACAAGCCGCGCAATCTCAACGCAGCAATGACACGCAACAAGCTACCAAAGCGCAGGAAGTACAGCAGCAAATTGCACAACAGGCCAACAGCGTTCCCCCTAGCGCGCAGAATCGTCCTATATTAGGCGCAGCTGTAGGTGGTGTTATTAATATCAGTGCCTGAAACCGCGATAGCCGTATCGAAATAACTGCATTGCAAGCGCGGAATTTCCCTGTACCCATACGCCAAATAAGGGTTGGAATACAAAGCCAGCCCATCTTCATAATACCCTCATGCAACCACTTGAGCTGCGACAATTAGCCGCAGCTTACGCTTCAGCTCCTTGTCTATAATGTTGGTTTTTGCGTCGAAAAACAACATGAAAACGCGACATCTACTTCTCAGCAGCAGCTTGCTACTTTCCACTCCCGCTTTCGCCTGTTCCAGTTGCGGCTGTACGTTGAGCCCCGTTTGGGAAAATCAGGGCATGACCACACAAGCTGGTTTACGCGTGGACTTACGCTATGATTATGTTAATCAGAACCAACTGCGTCATGGCAGCGGTGTCGCCAGTAGCGCAGATGTAGCCAATGCTTTGGCAAATGGCAGCGTGGGCGAAACCGAGCAATACACCCAAAATCACTATTACACGCTAGGACTGGATTACCTGGTGAATCGTGACTGGGGCGTGAATTTACAAGTACCGTACATAGACCGTGATCACGGTACGCTAGCTGCGGGTGATACCGACATCACCTCGTCACACACACAAAGCCTGGGCGACATCAAGCTTATCGGGCGCTATCAAGGACTGTTTCCTGATGCCAAAACCGGGCTAATGCTAGGCATGAAATTCGCTACGGGCAAGCAAGATTACACCTTCAGTAGCGGTCCAGGTGCTGGCACGCCACTGGATGCCAGCCTGCAACCCGGGACAGGCAGCACCGATTTAATCGTAGGCGCATACCACTTCGACACACTCACCCCGACCATAGACTGGTTTGTACAAGGTCTGTATCAAACCGCGATGAGCACGCGTAATGATTATCGGCCCGGCAATACCATCAATCTCAATCTGGGTATGCGCTACACGGGATTCGGCGACGTGATGCCGCAATTGCAGCTTAACGCGCAAACACGCCTGAGTGACAGCGGCCTGAACGCCGACCCGCTGAATACTGGCGGCAAGCTGGCTTACATTAGCCCTGGGGTTACTGTCAGAATCAACGACGAGGTCAAGGTGTATGGCTTTGTACAATTGCCGGTTTATCAATATGTAGAAGGCTTGCAACTCGCGCCACGCTGGAACGCGTCATTTGGTGTAAATTTTGGTTTGTGATCGCTTTTACGCACCCGCTATCATCACCCGCTGTGCTGCCTGGCTGATAGCCAAAACCGCAGGATGGGTCAAACGCCGCTCGGTGGAGATAGCATAAAACTGCTCAGTAACCGCCGTGGTCGCACCTAACAGTATGCTGCCAGATTGCTGTTGCACCAGTTTGACCACTGCAGTTGGCACCGGATAGACACCCACACCCTCTTGCCCAAACGCATTTAGCAGCGCGCTATCGTCAAATTCGCCGACAATATTCGGACGTATGTGCAAGCTATCAAACCAGCGCATCAAACGTGGTCGCATGGACGCATCTTCTCCAGGCAGAAGCAATGGCACTTCAGCTAATAGCGCAGGAAATGCCAGCCCTTGATATTGTTCAGCAAGCCGAGCGCTCGCAAGAAAGCTGATGCCGCACTCGCCCAGCAAATGACTGAATCCGCGCACATTCAGATTGCTGGGCATTGCTCTATCAGCAATGACCAAATCCAGTTTGTGCACCGCTAAGTCGCCTAGCAAACTCGCCAATCGACCTTCACGACATAGCATTTTCGGTTGTTCATCCATGCGGATAGCAGGCTCAAGTAACTGGTAAGCCATGGTTTTAGGCACAGCATCAGCAATACCCACCTTGAATTGCAACGCTCGTTTACTTGGATGCTGACGCAGCGCATCCTGCATTTCCTCACCTAGCACGAAAATTGCTTCTGCATAGCCGAGCACTAAGCGCCCGGTATCGGTCAGCTCCAATTTGCGACCGCTTTTACGGAATAGTTGTACGCCTAGCGACTCTTCCAATATGCCGAGCTGCCCACTAATGGACTGGGGTGTGAGGTGCAATTGCTGAGCGGCTTTGCCGACACCACCTGATTTGGCGACAACCCAAAAGTAATGCAAATGTTTGTAATTGATCTGACTCATAATAGTAAGTTTTTTACGAACGATTATTCAATTATATTCGATTATTCATGTGCAATGGGAATGCGTAAAATGGATGTTATCAACTCTCTCTACTTTAGGAGCATTTAACATGAAACGTACCTTTTTATTTTTATTGACCAACTTGGGCATTATTCTGGTGCTGTCGGTAACGGCCCAGGTGTTTGGATTGAATCGCTATTTAGATGCCAATGGCTTGCATCTCGGTAGCTTACTCGGATTTGCAGCGCTGATGGGTATGGGTGGCGCATTTATTTCGCTGGCGATTTCCAAATGGAGCGCATTGCGTATGGTGGGTGGGCAAGTCATTACCTCACCACAAAACAATCAGGAAGCCTGGTTATTTGCCACAGTACAGATGTACGCCAAGGAAGCTGGCATAGGCATGCCGCAAGTGGCGATTTACGACTCACCTGAAATCAACGCATTTGCCACAGGGATGAACCGCAATAGCGCACTGGTCGCCGTATCAACGGGACTATTGCAGCAACTGCGCCGTGAAGAAGCCGAAGCGGTTATCGGTCACGAAATCGCCCACGTTGCCAATGGCGACATGGTAACGCTGGCACTGATACAGGGCGTGGTCAATACCTTCGTGATTTTCTTCGCCCGTATTGTCGGTTATGCTGTAGATAAATTTATATTCAAGAATGAAAACGAACAGGGTACTGCCTATTTTGTGACGTATTTTATCGCTGAAATGGTATTGGGCATCCTGGCCTCGACAGTCGTCATGTGGTTCTCCCGTCAGCGCGAGTTCCGTGCAGATGCTGGCGGCGCGCAACTGGCTGGTCGTCAGAACATGATTGCGGCATTACAAGCGCTGCAGCGCGCACATGAACCGGCTGCATTGCCTGAAAAAATGGCCGCTTTTGGTATCGCTGGCGGCAACGGCACATCAGGCTTACGTCGCCTGTTTATGACTCACCCACCATTGGAGGAACGCATACATGCATTGCGCCAAGGATAATCACAAGATGAAATTAGTCAAACATACTGCAATTGCCGCACTGCTACTGCCGTTTTCGGCATGGGCAGCGGATTTACCAAGCTATAGCGTAGAGCAACTGATCGCGCTGGGCATGACGAATAATCAGTCTATACAGGCTGCCGAATCTGGTGTCGTAGCGGCACAGGCTGGAATTACCAGCGCGCGTGCCTTCCCTAATCCAGAGCTGGAAGCCAGTACGGGTAAAATCCGTGCTCGTCAGCCGGGCGCACCTGAAGGCAATGCGGTGACCATGGGTTTGATCCAGCGCCTGGATCTGCCCAATGTACGCAATGCCCGTGAGGGCGTAGCGCAATCCAATGTCGCCTACGCAACCAGCGAAAAAACCGTAGTCACCAGCGAAGTGCGGGCGCGCATCAAACTGGCCTACTTCAACGTGCTACGCCGCCAGGAAGAATCAAAAGCAGCTGAAGAAAATAACAGACTGGTACAGGAAATATTCAATCGCGTAAAAGTCAGGGTAGATACTGGCGAGGCGCCGCGCTATGAGCTAATTAAAGCAGAAACCGAACTGCTGAATACCCAGCGCGCATTACAAGCCGCGAAACTGCGCGTCATCCAGGCCAAAACCGCGCTCAGCCGAGAGGTTGGTGGCGCATTACCTGCAGAGTTTAATGTGGCAGATTACAGCGTAAAACGTCTGGTGTTAGCGGGTGCAGACTTGAAAGCCGCCATTGCCAACAACCCCTATTTGCGTCAGTCCCAAGCCGATGTGATACGCGCCCAACAGCAGCTCGCACTGGAACGCAACTTGCGCACTCCTGACATAAGCCTGCGCGCAGACTGGGATAGAGAACCTGACATCAACGCGGCACGTATCGGCATACAAGTCACATTACCCATCTGGAACCAGCGCCAGGGCCCGATAGGTGTAGCTGCTGCCCAGCTGGCGCAAGCACGCAACCGTTATGACGCACTGGATTACAACGTCAAACAGACGCTGACCACCGCGTTGAACGAATATGAAATTGCCACCACTCAAGTGTCGGCTCTGCAAGAAGGCGTGATGCGCCAGGCCGAAGCTGCATTAAAAGTCGCTGAGGCGGCGTACCGCTTTGGTGAGCGCGGCATTCTGGATTATCTGGATGCGCAACGCGTATATCGCACCACCCGCAATGACCTGATCGCCGCCCGCTATGAGCAAGGCGCAGCTTTAGTCGAACTAGAACGCTACACAGCCCTTAATTTAGAAAGCCCTGCACCATGAATACATCATCCAAATTTATCAGTTTGTGCGTAGCCAGTGCGTTAACATTCGGCCTGACTGGCTGTGGCGAAGAAAAAAAGGCTGCACCGGCACCCGCCGCTGCAGTCGTGGTTGACCCCAGCCTGGTCACCCCGCCTGCTACCGTGGTTGCACGGATTAAAGTAGCACCTCTGACTGAACATCCGATAGCCGATGTGCTCCGTGTAGCGGGGCAGGTAGATTTCGATGAGCAGCGCATCGCGCGCATCGGTTCCACTGTCACTGGGCGCGTGGTAGAAGTACGCCAGCATTTGGGCAATACCGTGAAAGCCGGCGATATTCTGGCAATATTGAATAGCGCAGAACTGGGTCAGGCGCAATTAGCCTACCTCAAGGCGCGCTCCCAGTCCGCGCTGGAACAGCGGAATGTAGAACGCGCAAAATTATTACTATCCGCTGATGTGATCGGTGCGGCTGAATTGCAGCGCCGTGAAAATGCGCTGGAAATGGCACAAGCAGAAATGCGTGCCGCCGCTGATCAATTAAAAGTATTGGGCATGAGCGGTGCCAGTCTGCAACGCATCGCCAAAACCGGCAGCATTGATTCAGTGAAGCCGGTGACTGCCACCAGCGCCGGCGTTATCGTGGAACGCGATGTGACCCAAGGCCAAGTGGTGACGCCATCTGACCCTATGTTTACCATCGCCGATTTATCACGCTTATGGGTGATTGCCGAAGTACCTGAGCAACAGACAGCCAACGTTCAAGTCGGTCAGGAGGTAGCGATCGAAATCCCTGCGTTAAATGGCGAGCATGTTGCAGGGCATCTGGTCTACATCAGCAATACCGTCAATCCTGAAACACGAACAGTATTGGTACGCACAGTGGTAAACAATGCTGATGGTAGATTAAAACCCGCCATGTTAGCCACCATGCTGATTGCAACCGAAGCTGTGCCACGCCTGGCGGTTCCCGTCACCGCAGTGATTCGTGAAAACAATCTGGACTATGTATTTATCCAAGTCAAACCTGGCCAATTCAAATTGACAGAAGTGCGTCTGGCGCCTGAGGTGAATGGCTTACGCCCAGTGCTGTCAGGCGTGAAGCTGGGTGACAACGTGGTGATTGATGGTGCATTCCACCTCAATAACGAACGTAATCGCCAAGCCCTGGAAGGAGCATAGTCGTGATTGCTGGATTAATTAGAAACGCACTAGCACAACGTCTGGTTATCGTCGTTGTCGCCGTTGCTCTGCTGTTATTCGGGCTGGATGCTGCGCGTAAGCTTTCAGTGGACGCATTCCCAGACGTGACCAACGTACAAGTACAAATCGCGACTGACGCTACAGGACGTTCGCCTGAAGAGGTCGAGCGCAGTATTACCGTGCCGCTGGAAGTCATCATGACAGGCTTGCCCGGTCTGGTCGAAATGCGTTCGCTCAATAAGCCGGGTTTATCATTAATTACCCTCGTGTTTACCGAACAGACTGACGTGTTTTTTGCACGTCAGCTGGTGATGGAGCGATTGCTAGAAGTACAGCCGAAAATGCCGCAGGGCATCACCCCTGTGTTGGGGCCTGTTTCTACGGGGCTGGGTGAAGTCTATCAGTACACGCTGGATCGTCCCGATGACGGCAATCGAGAACTGACCAAAACCGAACTCACTGACCGCCGCATCGCGCAAGACTGGGTAGTGCGCCCGCTGCTACGCTCTATTCCCGGGGTAGCAGAAATCAATTCACAGGGTGGCTATGTCAAGGAATACCAAGTTCTGGTCAATCCGGATAAATTACGTCACTACAAACTCAGCATAGCGGATATCTATCAGGCGGTTGAACGCAACAACGCCAATGCCAGCGGCGGTATTCTGCCGCAACGTACTGAGCAATATTTAATCCGCGGTATCGGCCTGGTCAAAAATCTGGATGATATACGCGCCATTGTGGTCAAAGAAAAAGAAGATGTACCTATCTTTCTGCGCGACGTAGCCGAGGTACAAATTGGGAGTGAAGTCCGCTATGGTGCCGTCGTCAAGAATGGCGTTACCGAATCTGTAGGCGGCGTGGTAATGATGGCGCGAGGTGGTAATGCGAAAGAAGTTGTTACGCGTATTAAAGCCCGCGTCGCCGAAATCAACGCTAAAGGCATGTTGCCCGGCGGGATCAAAATCGTTCCCTATTACGACCGCTCCGAGCTGGTTGATGCCGCATTGCATACAGTAACGAAAGTGCTGATAGAGGGTGTGATCCTTGTTGTCATCGTGCTGTTCCTGTTCCTGGGCGATGTGCGCTCGTCACTGATCGTGGTGGCGACACTGGTACTGACACCATTGCTGACTTTTCTGGCGATGAATCAGCTGGGCATTTCCGCTAACCTGATGTCATTGGGTGGTCTCGCCATTGCTATTGGTTTAATGGTCGATGGCTCGGTGGTGATGGTAGAAAACGCCTTTGGCAAGCTCGGCCATGCCAAGCCCAATGAAAGCAAGGCACGGATTATCCTCAGTGCAGCAACCGAGGTCGCGACACCCGTGATCTTTGGTGTGGGCATCATCATCCTGGTGTTCCTGCCGCTGATGACGCTGGAAGGCATGGAGGGCAAGATGTTTGCCCCACTGGCTTTCACCATTTCCATCGCCCTGGCGATTTCACTGCTGCTGTCGCTCACGCTCACCCCGGTGCTGTCCTCGTATTTGCTCAAAGGCGGTGCGGAACATGACACACGGCTGATCGCAGCAATCAAGCGACCTTACCTGTATTTGCTTAATACCGCATTGCAGCATAGACGTAAAACCCTCATCATCAGCACCAGTGCGTTTGTCGGCGCGATTTTGCTGGTGCCGTTTCTGGGTAGCAGCTTCATCCCGGAGATGAAAGAAGGTTCTATCGTGCCAGGTATCAACCGCGTGCCTAACATCTCGCTGGAAGAGTCATTGCGCATGGAGCAAGAAGGCATGCGCCTGGTGATGCAAGTACCGGGCGTGAAATCGGTGGTTTCGGGTATCGGTCGTGGGGAAAGCCCTGCTGACTCACAAGGTCCTAACGAATCTACCCCTATCGTCAGTCTTAAACCGCGCGATGAGTGGCCCAAGGGCTGGACTCAGGACACCATCGCCGAAGCGATCCGCAACAAGCTGTCCGCCTTGCCAGGCGTACAAATCGTGATGGCTCAGCCGATTTCTGATCGGGTGGATGAGCTGCTCACCGGCGTGCGTTCGGACGTGGCGATCAAGGTGTTTGGTGATGATCTGGATGAACTCAAACGCAAAGCCGATGCCATAGCCAAAGTCGCACGCACCGTCAACGGCGCGCAAGACATCCGGGTGGAGCGGGTCACCGGGCAACAATATCTGGTGATAGACATTGACCGTGCCACGATTGCGCGCTATGGACTCAACGTTGCCGATGTACAAGACCTCATCGAAACAGCGATCGGCGGCAAAGTCGCAACGGAAATCTTTGAAGGCGAAAAGCGCTTCCAGGCCACCGTACGTTTACCAGAAAGTTTCCGCGACAATCTGGAGTCTATCCGTAATATTCTGATGACTACGCCGTCTGGCGCGCAAGTCAACCTGAGCAACCTGGCGAAGATTAATATCGTCGAAGGCCCAGCGCAAATCAGCCGTGAAATGGGCAAACGCCGCATCGTGGTTGGCGTCAACGTCAAAGACCGTGACCTCGGTGGCTTTGTCGCGGAGCTGCAACAAAAAGTTGATACGCAAATCAAGTTACCAGAGGGCTATTATCTGGAATGGGGCGGCCAGTTCCAGAACATGGAACGCGCTATGGGGCATTTGATGGTGATTATCCCGATAACCATCGGCGCTATTTTCTTCCTGCTTTTCCTGCTGTTCGGCTCGTTGCGCCTGGCTAGCCTGATCATACTGGTGCTACCATTCGCCTCTATCGGCGGCGTGATCGGCTTGTTCGTGACGGGTGAATACCTCTCCGTACCGGCTTCCGTCGGCTTTATCGCGCTGTGGGGGATGGCGGTGCTCAACGGTGTGGTATTAGTGACCTATATACGCTCGCTGCGCGAACAGGGAAAATCAATCGCAGAAGCCGTGGTCGAGGGTGCAACTGCGCGCTTCCGTCCAGTGATGATGACTGCCACGGTGGCGATGCTGGGACTGGTGCCATTCCTGTTTTCAACAGGACCCGGCTCAGAAATACAGCGCCCATTGGCCATCGTCGTCATCGGCGGGCTGATTACCTCGACATTGCTAACGTTGGTGGTGTTGCCTTCGCTCTATAAATGGTTCGATGAGCCACCAATTGAAGCCTAATTTTGAATAGGAAAATGCAATGAAAGAAATCCGTGCCATTATTCGCCCCAAACGCCTGTCGCAATTACGCGAGGCGTTACGGGATATTTCTCACTTTCCTGGCGTGACCGTTTTTCGGGGTGAAGGCTTTACCGCGCCAGAGTCGGCTGACCGCAGCAGCCTGCGTGCAGAATTAACCGATTTCACCGATAAAGTATTAGTGTCCGTTATCGCCCGCGATGAAATGGTCGACACCATCACTCAAGTTATTATGGACGAATGTCGAACCAGCCAGATAGGCGACGGCCTGATCTGGGTAATGCCAGTCGTGAGTGTACAGCGCATCCGCGATGGCCATTGGCTGCAAGCCAGTGAAAACGGCATAGAATGCCTGTCACCACAAAGTGACACCGTGTAAATCTCGTGATATTGTTACGGCACTTTTTATTAGGAGCATCTCATGGCTGTTTTAGAATTAAACGAAGAGAATTTCGAATCTACCGTCCTCGACAACGACTTCGTTATTGTTGATTTTTGGGCACCATGGTGCGGCCCCTGCCGTGCTTTTGCGCCAACTTTTGAAGCGGCCGCTGAAAAGCATCCTGACATTGTGTTCGCCAAGGTAAACACCGAAGTAGAACAAGGTATCGCAGCCAGCTTCCAGATCCGCTCGATCCCAACTTTGATGATATTCCGCGAAAAGGTAATTATTTATTCAGAAGCCGGCTCATTGCCTGCATCAGGTCTGGATGAATTAATCGCCAAAGTTCGCGAACTGGACATGGCAGCAGTCCACAAGGAAATCGCTGAAGAACAGGCAAAAGCAGACAAAGCTTAATTCCGTCTGCAACCCCAAAAACTCGCGCCAAATGGCGCGAGTTTTTTCATTTTGGCAGGACGTAATTGCGTCACATACAGCCATATTTAGACTCAAACCTACACTACACTAACTCGGCACCTTCCCCTTCTGCGTCACCACGTAGCGACTCGCCAAGCGGGGGCAGTCGGCGAGGACTGTCTGAGCGCGCAGCGCGAGTTCCGCAGCCGCCCGCTTGGCGAGTCGCTACGTGGGAAGTCCGCAGGACTGGCGCAGCGGGGTGCCTTTCTCTTTGGTTACTTTCTCTTGGGCAAGCAAGAGAAAGTGACTTGCCGTCGGGCAACCCCGACCTCCCTACACCACTTAGCTAAGTAGTGAATGAAAAACAAGTAGGTAAAATGCGTCAATGCAAGACCAGCCCCTAGGCTCCAAGCGAATACATCAATATTAGAACCGGCCTCAGTTTTTCAGAATCTTTACCACCCTGCAGTCATTTTGTAAGCTTACTGTTGTATGCTTGGCTGGTGATCGCGTGTTATATACATCTAGCTATCTAAAGAATTGAAATGATAACTACAGGTCACAGGTGCAAAAAAGTGATGTGTACCGATCCATCAAGTAATTAATATAGACACTAATTTCGGTGTTTATTGAATGTTGGGGGCTAGAGTGAGACTTCGCAACTACTTCAAGCGCTATGAGCGTGTCGCCTTTATCGTGCTCCTTCTACTCACCATGGGCACTGGCACTTTCGGCATCTATTGCGTACTTGGTAGTTGGTCTAACGGTGCAAAGTGGGTTGCCACATCTGGCTCACTTGCTACAGTTGCAGGCATGGTCCAACTTGAAGTCAGTGGGCTTTTCAAAAATATTTTAGAACATTACGGCGATGAAGATAAATATCCATATGGGCCGCCCTCTTATGTCTCTCAGGAAATTATTGACAACCCCGAGGAGCCTTTTCTCACAGGGCTTCGAAACATTTGCTATTTCAACGTAGGTACTGGCTTCTGGCTCATCGTACTCGGAACCATTGTGCAAATTATTGCTGTGTGGTTATGATGCAGGATTCGATGCGTGGCCTCAACCCGTTTTCTCCAGAAGGATGTGCCGAAACGCACCCCTTATGTCATGCGTTGAGGCTGTAGAAAAGCTCAATTTCAAAAAAGTGGAATCATTTTGAACACAAATCGCCCTCTCAGAACACGCCATATTCAACGATATTCAATTCAGGAAGGGTCAAGCCCCCCCCCTCGAAACCTGACTTGCTTGATTGCCCAAGTAGTTTTTCTACAACTTAGTTAGACGCCACAGAACCATTGTCCTATTAACAGGAGCACCAAATGAAAGCATTACTACGCCTCATCACTATTTCTTCTATTTTTGCTATCACAGGCTGCGCTTCGTCTCCAACCGCTGACCCTTCGACAGTCGAACAGGCTTGCGCTCAGCAATGTTCAAACAACCTTACTACATGCTCGAGCGGTTTCAAACTGTTCCCAGTTGTGGTTCAAAAACAATGTAATGACACATATGATGTGTGCATAAAGGGGTGCCCGGCAAGAATATCGGAATCTGTTAATGAAAAGCCAATCCTACCCACAGCTTCTGAACGACTCAAAAAATTAGAACAACTTTTCAAATCCGGTACCATTTCTAGAGATGAATACGAGAGCAAGAGAAAAGACATTCTCAACTCTCTATAACAACTCATGCCTTGGACACCGATGTAGTGCCTAACTCATCAGCAAAATGCTGAGCTAACTTGCACCCATTAATTTAACATCAAGCTAAAAGAATGATTGCAAGACTGGCACCCGCCTTTGCGATTATGTCTCGGCCCTTGTGCTTTTGGAGAAATACCATGAAAAAATTTCGAGTCTTATTTCCACTGCTAGTGGTGATATTTGCTATCAGTGGTTGCGCTGTCACGAACGAGACCTCACTAGTAGTCGGAAAAACCAGAACACCGACAACTACGGATCAAATCAAGCTCTACACCAAGCCCCCAGCGAAATATGAGGAAATCGCAATTGTGTCTGCCGATGCCGTACATGCCTTCATGTCCAAGCAAGACTTGATGAACACTTCTATTGCCAATCTCAAGAAAGAAGCTGCAAAAGTTGGCGCCAATGGTATTTTGTTGGATCGTATTGGGGATTTCTATGCCGGCTCTTCTGGTGTCGTCGTGATCCCATCCACCCAAAGTGGCGTACCTGTCATCACCACTAGTGCCATGAGCGCCCAAACAGGCCAAAAAGCAAGTGGAGTAGCTATTTTCGTAATTGAAGAAAAGTGATCTCAGCAAATTGAACAACCTAGCCAGAAACCACGGGAAAACGTGGTTTCTCTAAATATTCTCAACAATCCGCTTGAATACAAGAGCCGAGCTCATTTCTAAGTCATTCTGCGCCATACATACTCGAAGTGTCGACAAAGTTTGCCCCCTTTGTTATCGCCCCATGATTAAGTTTGACATTCCCTGATTCATGGTCTAGTTTTAAGATACTGCCGTATTCAGGAAGCTGGTGCCCGCTGAACAATGAACAGCGAGTGCATGAGCAATTGTTTACGCTGATTACACGGGCTGAACCGCTACGCAAAAATCAACAAACCTTGTCAGCTTTAATTTACCAAGGGAATTTCCATGCGAATATCAGTAATGGAACAGACAGTGGCAGAATTGACCGCGCCGACCAAGGGCATACTTGCCATGGACGAAAGTACTGGCACAATGGAAAAGCGCCTGAAAAATGTTGGTGTGCAGTCCACCGAGGAAACGCGCCGCAGTTACCGGGAATCGCTGTTTACTGCACCCGGGCTTAATAATTATATTAGCGGCATAATATTGTTTGAGGAAACCCTGAATCAGCGCAGTGCAGCGGGCATCGCTTTTCCACAACTGTTGGCAGTGCAGGGTATAGTGCCTGGCATCAAAGTAGACAAAGGCACGCAGGTACTGACGAATTTTCCCGGTGACAAGTTTACATTGGGGCTGGATGGTCTGGCCGAACGGTTGGCTGGATATAAGCAGCTTGGTGCGCGTTTCGCTAAATGGCGCGCGGTGTTTACCATAGGTGAGGGCATACCTTCATGCCGCGCGATAGAAGTGAACGCCGACAGCCTGGCGCGTTATGCAGCAATATGTCAGGAGCTCGACATCGTCCCCATCGTGGAGCCAGAAGTACTGATGGATGGCAGTCATGACATAGCGCGCTGCGCCAGCGTGACCGAGGCGGTACTGGAGACGGTATTCCACGCCTTGCACCAGCATCGTGTGGCACTCGAATATATGCTACTGAAACCCAACATGGTGCTTCCGGGTGCAGACTGTCCCGTACAGGCAACGCCAGCAGACATTGCCAGCGCAACCCTGCGCTGTTTCCGGCGCGCGATACCTGTCGCTGTGCCGGGTATCAATTTTCTTTCCGGCGGACAAAGCGATGAAGCGGCAACTGCCAATCTCAACGCCATTAATGCCTGTTCTGGGCAGAAGCCGTGGCAACTGAGTTTTTCTTATGGTCGTGCATTACAGGCGCCTGCGCTCAGGGCTTGGCATGGTGAGGCCGCCAATGTGGCAGCAGGGCAGCAGGCGCTGCTTAAACGTGCACACCTGAACAGTCTGGCACGGCAGGGCAAATATCTTCTGGCCATGGAGGCTGATTAAAACGAACCGCGTACCAGGTGCTGATGCAATCAGGCCGCAGCACTTTATTAAGGAGACGAGAATGAAGAAAGCAGACAAGGCAGTGGCAAAACAGGCAAAGCAAGCAGATGTGCTGGACAAGGCGGCCGTAATTGGCGTGCTTAACAAGATTTTGGAACTGGAGTTGGCGGGGGTGGTGCGTTATACGCATTATTCCCTGCTGATTTTTGGTTACAGTCGCATCCCTATAGTCAGCTGGCTACGTGAGCAGGCTGATGAGAGCCTTATTCATGCCCAACGTGCAGGCGAGTTGGTGACTCATCTCGGTGGGCATCCCTCGTTAGCAATAGGCCCTTTGCTGGAAACACACAAGCACAATATCGCTGACATCCTGCATGAGTCACTGGAGCACGAGCGCGGGGCGCTGGCGGAATACAGGCAACTGCTTGAACTGACCCAAGACCGTTCAGTGATGCTGGAGGAATACGCCAGAGAGCTGATCTATCAGGAAGAATTGCATGCTGGGGAAGTAGACAAGATGCTACGTAAGCCTGGGGATATCGCTGCATTTTCTGATACCTGATGTGCTAGCAATAAAACAGCTTGCCGTCGCAGAACTCAAACGGCAAGCTGGTCGTTCAGCTAAATAGCAAGCCCAGCGTTACATGAAAGCCCCGCTGGTAATATAAGACCAGGTCATCAAGGTCAAATACATCATCGCCGCCCAGCCTACCATCCCTATGGTTAATAATATCCAACCCATCAGTACACCTTCACCTTTGCCCTCAATCTCGAGGATAGCAGGCGTTGCAGCATAGAGGATGTACAAGGACATAGCTAACGCAATGACCCCCAGAGTTGCCACGACTGCGAAACTGGGGATGAACAAGGCCAGTGACACCAGCCAAAGTGGCGTGGGTCCAATTGCCGCCAAAGCATAAGCATCCTGAAAGTCAACTTCGCGCCGTTTCATCAATGTACCTGCGCTGGTTACAGCGGGGGTCGGATAGGACAGCATTTCATATTTTGTATGTATGATTCTGAAAGTGGCATTGCCCAGCCATTGGATAAAGCCAGCCAGAATAAATGTCATCGCCAACTCGGCTACAAAAAACATTGAGCTGAGAACTGTGAGCTGATCTGCATTCAGCGTCGATAACAACACGATATCGTAATGCGTTCCCGCGTAGTACAGCATCAACGGTGCAATGGCTGATAGCGGCAACACATAAAACGCGAACAAGCCTATGCTCCGCACGTGATGTTGATGAACCCAGCGGGTCAACATCTCAAACGACAAGGGTTGGTGTGTATGGGGTAAATGAGTGAGTTGCATGGCAGCCTCCTACTGAATAGGTTTGCAAATAGCCTTGCGACAAGACGGTGAAGTGAATGAGACCGAGGTCAAACGCCTTGGTAAGGCCAACTTCATACTGCGAAAATAAGACATGTAACGGATATGAAAGGTTCCTTTCCCTATCTTAATTCAGCAGCCGAAATTGCTATCAGTGGCTCTAATTTATAGCGCAAACAGAGTCACGCATAACAAGCCATTAAATTCCGCAGCTACCAATTAAACCATATTTGTTACCGCCAGTATCCACAATAAGCACTTTCGGGAATAGCAAGGACTGGCCAGCCCTGACACCTCAACAATTTCTGAAACAATTAAAACTGGCCGCCCTGCTTAATACAACTAGCTGTAATTACTAGCGATTCTGATCACCCTCCCCGTCTTGATACTTCCGACCCTTGTCTTGCGGCCCACCTTGATTCCCCTGATCTGTCGCTTGCGAACGTTGCTGTGACTGACCTTGTTGATGCTGTTGATCCTTCTGCTGTTGTTGGCCCTGTACGCGTTGCTGATCCTGCTGTCGCTGTTGATCTAGTTGCCGTTGTTGGCCTTGTTGCTGTTGTTGACGCTGCTGGTCCTGTTGGCGTTGTTGCTCTTGCTGACGCTGTTGACCTTGCTGGCGCTGCTGGTCCTGTTGGCGCTGTTGATCCAGCTGACGTTGCTGGTCTTGCTGGCGTTGCTGCTCCTGTTGACGCTGCTGACCCTGCTCGCGCTGCTGGTTCTGTTGCCGCTGCTGATCCAACTGTCGTTGTTGCACTTGCTGCTCTTGTTGACGCTGCTGATCCTGTTGGCGCTGTTGCTCTTGCTGTCGCTGCTGACCTTGCTGGCGCTCCTGATCCTGTTGCCGTTGCTGATCTAACTGCCGCTGCTGACCCTGTTGTTCTTGCTGGCGCATCTGCTCTTGCTGCCGTTGTTGATTTGGCTGCCCCTGCCGTTGAATATACTGCTGCGTTACAGGCTCACGCGGCTGATAACGGTAATGCTCAGACTGGATAGAGCGCTGCTGCTCTGCTTCGCGAGGGTAGCGATCCCCCGAATATTCCCGCTGGTAGGCTGGTAATGGCGCTGGGGCAGGCGCGGCGCGGCGATCCCACTGATCCCATCCACTGCGACGCTGCTCCCAGTCACGACCCCAATGCTCACCCCAGTGTGGTGGTGCATCGTCACGCCAGCCGCGGAAATACGCTGGTGGCTGGCGGTAATAGCGCACAGGGACGCGCAGCACATATAGCGGCACGTAATCGTAACCTATCATATCCCACGGCCCGTTGTACCAGCTACTGGCATACCAGTTGTCGCCATGAAACACCCAGTACAGACCATCATAAAAGAAGTAATTCGAAGTTGCGTATGGGTCATAGTAGACGGGGTAGCCCGGCACTGGGATCAGCCGCGGATACGCTGGCATATTAATACCGATACTGACGCCAGGAGTGCTAATACCAACCGACACTTGACTAGGTCGACTACCAGAAGCATGAACTGCGGTTGAGGCCAGCGGGAAAAGCAACATCGACAATGCAATAATTTTGTAACGCATTTTATCCTCCTAATTTATAAACGGTCTTCGCCGTGACTGTCATTTAGACCAGCTACACCGATCTGTTGGCAAACTGGTACTACATCCGGCCATCACATGTGTCGACCTCGAATGATGTGAAATGGGGTCACTTCGTTATCCATTAAGTCTAGTCCACCATTTCAAAACCACAAGTGGATTGTTGTTTTATGCGCAACGCCCGTCTGTACGTTACCGGACATAGCCTGTATCACGACGCCGCTTGATGTTGAATAATAAGGAACAACCAACATCATTACTGCCTCTCAGCGAGATAAATTCAGCCAGAGAACGCGCTCTGTTGATTGAACTTGTACTAAGCCTATTAAAGCAGAAACGATTCACGTATTATCATTCTTACACGCATCCAAGAACTGGTTTTATGACCAAACTCCCTTATATTGAACCGTCTATTCGCTCCATAGCAGGCGGGCTCATTACTGCTTCTGGAGTTCTGCTGTATTTCAAGCCAGAGCTGAAGTTGATATGGCTTACGATATTGTTTTTTGTCAGTCTGAACCTGCTTCAATCCAGCTTTACCCGTTTCTGTTTAATGGAAAAAATACTTAAAAAATTTGGGTTTCGCAGCGAAATGGACGAGATCAAGAACTTAAATGAAATTAATGCCGGTCACCTTGCAACATTAAACATGCTGAGCGAAGTTGTGGTTGAGCTCTCCTATGACGGCAGAATCGTACGGTTGACCGAAAGCTGGAATAAATTGGTAGGTATAGAAACAATTAACGTATCCAGCTGTCCCTGCCTGGGAAAGCCATTTACCGATTTCGTGAATATTGAAGACCGTACTGTTTTGGAACAGCTGCTAAATCAACTAAAAGACAATGAAATAAATACTGTGCGATTCCGCATGCTACGCGAAGACAGTGCTGAACATTGGGTGGAAGGGAGATTTACATTGTATGGTAGTGACCATACGAAATCGGTGATTCGTGGCGTATTGAGGGATGTAACTGAGTCATATTTACAAGAAAAACATATTGCCCACATGGCGACGCATGATGCATTAACCAACTTGCCTAACCGTGTTCTGCTGGAAGAAAGAATGGAACAAGCCATTAGCCAGGCCAAGCGTACTGAATTCAAAGTGGCGGTATTATTTATCGATCTTGATAATTTCAAACAGGTTAATGATGCTCATGGTCACGAGGCGGGGGATCAACTCCTTATTGCAATCAGCCATAGTCTAAAAGCGAATTTACGTACCAGCGATACTTTGGCTCGCTGGGGAGGTGATGAATTTGTAGTGCTGTTGCAAGGAACGCCGCAGGTAGACGAAATCTACCACATTGCCGAGAAATTAATGCACGCAATAAAAAATATGGACGATGATATAAGCAAATTGGTCACGCTAAGCATAGGGGCTGCGATTTTTCCCGATGATGCGGACACCAGCAATAACTTATTGATGCGGGCGGATAAGGCCTTGTTTTTCGCTAAATCTCAGGGCCGTAACAACATCCAGCTATATAGCCAGGTAATCTAAACTCATAACCCAACCAACTCCATGGATACTAATATCAAAGTGTAGAGGGGACAGTTCTAACATTCATGCATTTCACACGCCATTTTGTCAGTGTATTGTTATATTTTTAATCTATTGTTATGGATGAGATGGTGCGCCAGCAGGTAGCTTCCTTTTTCCTAAGTCAGACACTTTAAGCATCGATTTAAAGGAGATACAACCATGACATTAAAAATTATCGGTGCAGGTTTCGGACGCACTGGTACGTTATCAGTTTATACAGCGCTCAATCAGCTGGGATTTCCGTGCTATCACATGTTCGAAGTGCTGGAGAACAAGGAAAATAAATCGCACCTGGATTTTTGGCGCAAGGTGGCGAACAGCGCACCAGATACGCAGCACGATTGGGAACAGGTCTTTGCGAAATACACTGCGACGCTGGATAACCCGGCCTGTTGTGTTTGGCGTGAACTGCTGGCAGCTTATCCGGATGCCAAGGTAGTACTGACTGTACACCCACGCGGTGCTGAAGCCTGGTATGAAAGCACGATGGACACGATCTACTTCACGGAAACAATGTGGCAATTCAAGGTACTTCAATTTACTACGCCTTTCGGACGAAAATTCGGCGATATGTCGCACAAGCTTATCTGGGAGCGCTCACACAAAGGTACGATGAAGGATCGCGACAAGGCTATCGCTCACTATAACCAGCACATTGGAGATGTGAAAGCGACAGTGCCTGCAGATCAACTGCTGGTATTTTCAGCTGAGCAGGGCTGGACGCCATTGTGCGATTTTCTTGGCGTGCCTGTGCCAGAAACAAAATTCCCCAATGTCAACGATCGTGCAGCCATCAAACAGACATTGAATAAGCTCACTCGAGGCGCCTATGGGATTCTTGGCATAGGCATGACGGGATTTGCCAGTTTAGCTTACGGAGCCTACCGTTTTTTCTCATAACAATCGAAAACACACAAAAGGAGCAATGCATGAACGAACAACTCAGTCCAGAAAAAATTCTGCAAACAGGCATGGCCTTTTGGGCATCAAAGACCTTGTTGAGCGCTGTCGAAATGGGTGTTTTCACTAAATTAGCAAAGGGCCCTGCAGCATTCGACTCCCTGAGTGAACAACTCGCTCTGCACCCTCGCTCAGCCCGTGATTTTCTCGATACGCTGGTGGCACTTGGATTCCTGGAACGAAAAGCAGGTGCTTACGCGAACACACCTGAAACGGGCCTCTTCCTCGACAAAAATAAGCCTTCCTATGTGGGCGGCATACTGGAGATGGCGAATCATCGCCTCTACCCATTCTGGGGGCATCTGACCGAAGCGCTTCGTACTGGCCTACCACAAAACGAAGTGAAAACAGGGGCGGCAGGACTTTTCGAAACCCTTTACAGCGACCCTGCACGTTTAAAGGAATTTTTGTGCGCCATGACGGGTGTAAGCCATGGCGCCAATATGACCATAGCGCATAACTTCCCTTGGAAGAATTACCAAACTTTCGTTGATGTGGGTGCGGCACAAGGTGATCTTGCCGTGCAAATAGCACTGACTAACCCACACCTGCACGGTGCTGGATTTGACTTGCCAGAAGTCGCACCGATATTTGAGGAATATGTCTCGATCAATAGCATCACCGATAGACTTACATTTAAGCCAGGCAATTTCTTTAATGACAACATTCCGCAAGCCGATGTAGTGCTAATGGCTCATATCCTGCACGATTGGGATCTGCCCACCAAAAAAATGCTGATTAAGAAGGCTTTTGATGCTTTACCGGTTGGCGGTGCGCTCATTGTCTATGAAGCTATCATTGACGATGATCGATCTAAAAATGCTTTCGGATTAATGATGAGCCTGAATATGCTGATTGAAACACCTGGGGGCTTTGATTACTCGGGTAGTGATTGCGTATCCTGGATGAAAGAAGCGGGATTCGCCAGCACATGGATGGAACACCTGTTGGGACCTGACTCGATGGTGGTTGCGATCAAATAAATGGGGGCATCCAACCATCTGCCCCATCAATACTTTCCGGAAATAACGGCCTAAACCAATATCGGTGGCAGTAATTTTGCCAGGGTTTGCCGTTGTGCGGTTTCTTTGCCAGTCAGGGCGAAGCCCAGCAATTTTCCTTCCGCATCCTGATACAGTGCGCAGACGCCCTCCTCGGTACAATTGACTTGCCAAGTACCGCCATCCAGCGGGTTCGCTGTAGCAACAGCGGTCGGGCAGGCAGGGGTTTTGACCACGACGGGCATGGCAGGGTAGGCGACTGCGGTGGCGGTGCCTGACAATGTTGCCGCAAGTGCGCGGGCTTGCGCCATTAGCGGCAAGACATACGGCAAGACATGCCCTTCTACTTCAGCACAATCGCCCAGGGCGTATACGTCTGGCGCATTGGTGCGCAAGTGCCTGTCGACCACTATGCCGCGCTGGGTGTTGATACCCGCAGCGTTTGCTAACTGGATGCGTGAGCGCAGGCCGATTGCAGACAGCGCAACATCGGTGTTAATGGTTGTGCCATCGTTGAGGGTGACAACCAACTCACCCGCAACGTGATTTACCGCTGTGGCAAAGCCTAAATGCCAGCGCACACCCAGCTGTGCCAAGCCGTTTTTAATCGCCATGCCTGGTGCTTCGGGCATCAGCCTTTCCAGCGGGTAGTGATGCGGGTGCACAATATCGACACTGTAGCCTGCATTGACCAAATCATTAGCGAATTCGCAACCGATCAGGCCGCCACCAAATATGGTTACGCGCTGCTTGCCCTCTGCGGCTGCACGGAAACGCGCATAATCCTCTAAATCATTAACTGAATACACAGCATCTGCTGCATCACCTTCCAGCTTAGGTTTAACAGTATCCGCACCGAGTGCGAGCACTAACTTACTGTAATCCAATGTTTCATTAGCCAACTGGATTTGCTTAGCTGCGACATCTATTGCCATCACGCGGGTATAGGTCAAAATAGTGGCTTTGAGTTGTTCACGCATTTTATCCGCTGGCATATTCACCAGCTGTGCAGCCGATTTACCTTGCGTGTATGCAGTAGATAACATGGGCTTGCTGTAAGCGTCCCCCGCATCAGCGGTGATTATGGTCAGGGCGGTATCGGCATCCAGTTTGCGAAACTCGCGCGCCAGGGTGTAAGCCGCCATGCCGCTACCAATAATGATGATGGGGGACGTATTCATAATTAAACCTCTATCATGTCAAAATCAGCTTTGGCTACGCCGCAATCAGGACAAGCCCAATCTTCCGGGATTGCAGCCCACGGTGTACCCGCTGCAATACCTTCTTCAGGTAAGCCTGCTGCTTCGTCATAGATAAAGCCACATACTACACATTGCCAAGTTTTCATGTTCATACTCCTAAATTAATTAATCAGTGATTTTTACGCAGCCTGGACTTTAGCCAAGGTGTCGCGGTAATGGTTCGCGTGCTTTTCTTCAACTTTTGCCAGCGCAGCAAAGCGTTTCGCGGCTTTTTCCAGCATAGACTGGAAGCGCGCTGCATGTTCTTTGGATTCTGCGATTTGCTCATCCATTTCAGCTACTGCCGCATGGTTGCCTTCTTCTACTGCAGCATGGCGGAAGTTAGGGTACATTTCGGTGTATTCATAAGTCTCACCCGCAATTGCCATATCCAGGCAACGCGCCGGGCTCATGGTATCTTTTGGGTAGAGCAGATCCAAATGCCCGAAAGCGTGCATGACTTCTTGCGCAGCAGTTTCTTCGAATACTTTTGCCGTAGCCTCGTCGCCTACAGCGCGGCACATTTTTGCGAAGTACATATATTTGATATGCGCCATCGATTCGCCTGCAAAAGCGGCTTCGATATTTTTAACGGTGACTGAATCTGTGTTTGTCATGATAAATGTCCTTGTGGTTAATTAATCTGAGAGCTTGTGCTCACAGTTCACATAGTACGCAACACATATCGATGCATCCAATTGATTGTCACAATAACATTGATAGCAATTAACTATCGAGCGCGGCACTAGGCACAAAATCCACGCAACTCAGCGAACATTGCAGTATGGCTAGCCGCAAGGCTTCAACTGCCGCCATCCGCGGGTAACTTTTACGCCAGGCCAGTGCCACAGGACGACTAGGGACGGGGTGCTCAAACGGGATGAATTTGAGCAAACCCTGATTCACCGTCGCGCTGGTGGCTGCGGTACAGGGCATGATAGTAATCCCTGTACCTGACGCGACCATGTAACGTATGGTTTCCAGGCTACTCGATTCCAGCGTTTTTTGTATTGTGCCTGAGGTTGCTGCGGAACGATTCAGCGCTGGACAAGCCTGCAAGACCTGATCCCGGAAACAGTGACCATCACCTAGCAACAGCATGTTTTCATCAGTCAGCTCATTTACTGCGATACTGGTTTTATTCGCCCACGGATGATGGGCTGGCAATACCACCCGGAATGGCTCGTGATACAGCGTCAAGGTTTCCATGCCCGGTTCGTCAAACGGCAACGACACGATAATCACATCCAGCTCGCCCAGCCGCAGCTTTTCGGTCAATTTGCGGGTGAAATTTTCTTCCAGTTGCAGCGGCATCTGTGGCGCGATTTGTTGTAGCGCAGGTATCAGATACGGTAATAAATACGGCGCGATGGTAAACAGCGCACCTATTTTGAATGTGCCTATCAGCGGATTTTTGCCCTGTTGCGCCATCTGTTTGAGCGATTGCGTCTGCTCCAGTATCTGCGCCGCTTGTTCGATGATACGGGCACCCACTGGGGTGACGCTGACGTCATTATTACCCCGCTCAAACAACGCCACTCCGAGCTCTTCTTCCAGCTTCTTAATCGCCACGCTCAGCGTAGGTTGCGATACAAAGCAGGCTTCCGCCGCGCGTCCAAAATGACGTTCACGGGCGACGGCGACGATATAACGCAATTCTGTCAGGGTCATGATTTAAGCCGGTTTTTTACGATACGCCCAAATCATCATGCCTACCCCGGCAATCACCATAGGTAACGACAACCACTGCCCCATGCTCAAACCCATCGCCAGCAAACCGAGGAAATCATCAGGCTCACGCGAGAATTCAACCAGAAAACGGAACGTACCATAGCCCACCAGAAACAATCCCGATACCGCACCAACCGGGCGAGGCCGTGCAGAGTAGAACCAGACCAGCGCAAACAATACCAGACCTTCCAGACCAAATTCATATAACTGGGAAGGGTGGCGTGGTATTGAATCGACCTGCGGAAATACCATACCCCAAGGCAAATCAGTCGCGCGTCCCCATAATTCACCATTGATGAAGTTGCCGATACGACCCGCACCCAAGCCTAGCGGCACCAGTGGCGCGATAAAGTCGGCAATCGCCAGCCAGGGTTTATGCTCCCGCCGCGCAAACAGCCACAGGGCGAACGCCACACCGAGAAAACCGCCGTGGAAGGACATGCCGCCTTGCCACACATAGAAAATCTCTATCGGGTGCGCCAGGTAGTAGCTGAATTTATAAAACAACACATAACCCAGTCGCCCGCCCAGCACCACGCCGAGCACGCCATAAAACAGCACATCGTCGAGCTGTTTGGCATTCCAGCCAGAATTCGGCTGCTGCTTGATACGTATACGCCCAAGGACGAGTAATAAAGTAAAAGCCAGTAGATACATCAGCCCATACCAGCGTATAGACAGTGGACCAATAGCAATCGCAACAGGATCAAATTGAGGATGTATAAGCATAGCAAGACGGAATGAGATAAAATTAAGCTTATTATCGCACTAGATTAAAGGTTGCACATGCCCACTTATCGCTCACGCACTACTACCCAAGGTCGCAACATGGCTGGAGCCCGCGCATTATGGCGCGCCACCGGCATGAAAGATGGTGATTTTGAAAAACCTATCATCGCTGTTGCCAACTCATTTACCCAATTCGTACCGGGCCATGTCCACCTCAAAGACATGGGACAACTGGTCGCGCGTGAAATCGAAAAAGCCGGCGGTGTTGCCAAGGAATTCAACACCATTGCTGTCGATGACGGTATCGCCATGGGTCACGGCGGCATGCTCTACTCATTACCGTCGCGCGAACTCATCGCTGACAGTGTGGAATACATGGTCAATGCCCATTGTGCCGACGCGCTGGTGTGTATTTCCAACTGCGACAAAATCACCCCCGGCATGTTGATGGCTGCGATGCGCTTGAACATCCCCGTGGTATTCGTTTCCGGCGGCCCGATGGAATCAGGCAAAACCACTATCCACGGTAAAGTAATGAAGCTGGATCTGGTTGACGCCATGGTGTCTGCCGCAGACAACAAAGAAACCGATGCTGAAGTCGAGCAGATCGAACGTTCTGCCTGCCCAACCTGCGGCTCATGCTCAGGCATGTTTACCGCAAATTCGATGAATTGCCTGACCGAGGCACTGGGACTGAGCTTGCCTGGCAATGGCTCGACCTTGGCAACGCACGCTGACCGCGAACAATTATTCCTGGAAGCGGGGCGCCTGATTGTTGATTTGGCAAAACGCCATTATGAGCAGGATGATTACACAGTGTTGCCACGCAGCATTGCCTCATTTGGCGCATTTGAAAATGCGATCGCGCTCGACATCGCCATGGGTGGTTCTACCAACACCGTACTGCATTTGCTTGCCTCGGCGTATGAGGGTGGCGTGCCATTCACCATGCAGGACATAGACCGCATGAGCCGCCGCGTGCCTAATCTGTGCAAAGTCGCACCGGCTACGCAACAATTTCACATGGAAGATGTGCACCGTGCTGGTGGTGTGATGGGCATACTGGGCGAACTCGATCGCGCCGGACTGCTGCATCGCGACTTGCCCACCGTACATAGCCCGTCCATGGCGGCGGCATTAGCCAAATATGACATCATGCAAACCACTGACGAAGCGGTGAAGAAATTCTTCCGTGCTGGCCCTGGTGGCGTACCAACCCAAGTCGCATTCAGCCAGGACAAACGCTGGGCAACCCTGGATACTGACCGTGCTGCTGGCTGTATCCGCAGCCTGGAACATGCTTACAGCAAGGAAGGTGGCTTGGCAGTGCTGCACGGCAACATCGCCAAGGACGGCTGTATCGTCAAAACCGCAGGCGTGGATGAAAGCATATTCAAATTCAGCGGTCCTGCGCGTATTTTTGAATCGCAAGATAGCGCTGTGGAAGCGATACTGGCTGACCAGATTGTCGCTGGTGACATCGTGCTGATCCGCTACGAAGGTCCTAAAGGCGGCCCGGGCATGCAGGAAATGCTCTATCCGACTTCGTACATCAAATCTAAAGGCTTGGGCAAAGCCTGTGCACTGATTACTGACGGACGCTTCTCTGGCGGCACCTCAGGCTTGAGCATAGGCCACGTTTCTCCCGAAGCAGCTGAAGGCGGCACCATCGGTCTGGTAGAAGAAGGCGATATAATAGAAATCGATATCCCCAAACGCAGCATCCATTTGGCTGTGAGCGATGAAGTGCTGGCAGCGCGCCGTATTGATATGGAAAATCGCGGTCATAAAGCCTGGCAACCCGCCAATCGCAACCGTGCAGTTTCCGTGGCCTTGCGCGCCTATGCAGCAATGACGACCTCGGCGGCAACAGGCGCGATTCGTGATGTCACTCAAGTCGAACGCAAGCGTTAATTGCCGTGAGTAAATCCAGCATGCGCGCGATACTTGTTGCCAATCCCAAAGGGGGTAGTGGCAAATCCACTTTGGCAGTAAGTCTCGCGGGCGCGCTAGCCGCGAGCGGTCAAAACGTGCGTCTGCTGGATTTGGACAAACAGCAATCAGCCAACGCCTGGTTATCCCGTCGAACTGCTGATTTGCCTGCGATCTGGCCGTTTCAGCCAGAACACTCGACTGTGGACAAATCAGGCTGGTTGATCATAGACTCAGCCGCCGGTTTGCACGGCAAGAATCTGGAACGCGCATTAAAAATGGTCGAGCGTGTCATTGTGCCGATAGCACCGTCACTATTCGACATCGAGGCCAGCCGCACTTTCCTCGACGCGCTCAAAACCGAAAAAGCCATCCGCAAGGAACGCGCTTTCGTCGGCATGGTTGGCATGCGCGTCACGCCCAGAACTCGGGTCGCACAGGTACTGGAAAGCTTTCTGGCACAACACGAATTACCTGTCCTCACCCACATCCAGGACACTCAGGCCTACATCAATGCCGCGTTTGACGGCAAAAGCGTGTTTGATTTACCCGCTTACCAAACCCAACGTGAACGTGAACAATGGTTGCCACTGTTGAACTGGTTGAAAGCGACACAGTAGTTATTTACCATATTAAATTAGCGCATCTATCTGCTACGATGCGCGTCAATTACAGATAGAATTAACACATCACTTTTATAGGCGTATCAAAATGAAAACAACTTTCAAAATCATAGCAGCGACATGCTTGACCCTGAGCTTGAATGCTTATGCAGAGACAGGTTTATCCCTGGCACAAAAGAATGCGTGCTTAACCTGCCATGGCGTTGACAAAAAGATAGTAGGTCCAGCGTATATGGATGTTTCCAGCAAATACCGTGCTGAATTATCTGCAATGAAATTCAAGAAACCTGCTGATAAAGTAGCGGCAGAAAAAGCTATCGAAGACAAGCTGGTAGAAAAAGTGAAAAAAGGCGGTTCTGGTGTATGGGGTGAAATTCCTATGCCTCCTCACCCACAAGCTAAAGACGAAGATTTGCATACCATAGTTAAATGGGTACTTAGCCTTAAATAAACCCGTTAAACTTAGCCAAAAGCCAGCCTAGTGCTGGCTTTTTTGCGTATTGCATTCAACTTGATTAGGCTTTGTGGTATAACAAAGCATTCATTATTTTTGTCATGGAGTTTGCTGTGCCAACCACTTTTCGCCTTAGCTTATTAACAGCACTGATAGGTGCCACTTTATTAACTGGTTGCAGCAAAAGTAATACCGATGACAATATCGTAAAAATAGGTTCAGCTTCTCCCCTCACTGGCCCACAAGCGCATTTAGGCAAGGATAACGAAAACGGTGCGCGTCTGGCGGTAGATGAAATTAACGCTGCAGGGCTAACGTTAGATGGTAAAAAGGTCAAAATCGACCTGATCGCTGAAGATGATCAGGCTGATCCCAAAGCCGCAACCACCGTTGCACAAAAACTGGTTGATGAAGGTATCGTCGGCGTAATCGGCCACTTAAATTCAGGCGCAACCATACCCGCCTCAAAAATCTACTTTGACGCAGGCATACCGCAAATTTCACCCTCTGCAACAGCAATTGCCTACACTGCATCAGGTTTTAATACCGCATATCGCGTCATGACCAACGACAAGCAGCAAGGTACGGCGCTTGCCGAATACGCCACCAGCCAGCTGGGCGCAAAGAAAATCGCTATTGTTGATGACCGCACCGCCTATGGTCAAGGCTTGGCCGATGAATTCGAACGTGCTGCCAAAGCTGCGGGCGCAGAAGTAGTAGCGCGCGAGTACACCACAGACAAATCGACCGACTTTATGGCGATTCTGACCTCTATCAAATCCCACGAACCGCAAGTCGTGTTCTTTGCGGGCATGGATCCCCAAGCTGCACCGATGGTGAAGCAAATGAAACAGCTCGGCGTAAATGCCCAGTTTCTCGGTGGTGATGGCATGCAAACACCCAAGTTCATTAACCTTGCAGGTAGCGATGCGGAAGGCGTGATTGCCTCTAACCCAGGTTTGCCTTTATCCAAAATGCCTGGCGGTGCCGCATTCAAACAGAAATTCAACGCCCGCTTTGGCGAGATACAGAATTACTCACCTTACGCCTATGATGCAGTCTATGTCATGGTCGAAGCTATGAAACGCGCCAAATCATCTGACCCGGCAAAATATCTGGCAGAAATGCCCAAGACCGATTACCAGGGCGTAACCGGACATATCCGCTTCGACAGCAAAGGCGATCTGACCGGTGGCGCAGTCACCCTGTATCAAGTTAAGGCAGGACAGTGGCAGCCGCTGCAAACCATCAACAGCAAATAACACATGGATATTTTAGTACAGCAGTTGATTAACGGCCTGGTGCTGGGCAGCGTTTATGCGCTGGTGGCATTGGGCTACACCATGGTTTACGGCATACTGGAACTGATTAACTTTGCCCACGGCGAAGTCACCATGTTCGGCGCAATGATTGCGCTGGCAGTGATTTCTGCGCTGATGGGTGCGGGGGTGGACTTGCCCGGAGTGGTCATTGCCTTGCTTGGCCTGCTCACCGCGATACCCGCCTGTATGTTACTGGGCTATGGCATAGAACGACTGGCATACCGCCCACTGCGCAACGCACCACGGCTTGCCCCCTTGATTACCGCTATCGGCGTATCCATTGTGCTGCAAAATATCGCCATGCTGATTTGGGGACGACAATATATTTCGTTCCCGCCCATCTTGCCGCAGGGACACCACAATCTACTCGGTGCACGCATCACCGATGTGCAAATCCTCATCCTCATCACCTCAGTCGTACTCATGATCGCGCTGACGCTATTAGTCAAACGCACCCAGCTCGGCCGCGCCATGCGCGCCACCGCACAATCACCGCAACTGGCTGGGTTGATGGGTGTTAATGCCAATCATGTCATCTCGCTGACCTTCATCATCGGCTCGGGCATCGCTGCAGTTGCAGGCGTATTGGTGAGCGCTTACTACGGTCTTGCGCATTATTACATGGGATTTCTGTTAGGATTAAAGGCATTCTCGGCAGCTGTTCTCGGCGGCATCGGTAATCTTGCGGGTGCTATGCTGGGTGGATTGTTGCTGGGCGTGATCGAAAGTCTGGGCGCTGGCTATATTGGCGACATTACGGGCGGATTCCTCGGCAGCAATTACCAGGACGTGTTCGCTTTCTTTGTTCTCATCATCGTCCTCATCGTTCGTCCGTCAGGATTATTAGGACAAGCCAGCCATGAGCGCGCGTAAGTCTGCCTGGCTCACCTTTGTCGCCCTGGCGATAGGTCTTGCGCTGCTGCCTTTACTGGTGGAAGCCGGCCTGGGCCGATCCTGGGTGCGTATCATGGACCTGGCGCTGCTCTATGTGATGCTGGCCGTGGGGCTGAACATCGTTGTCGGCTATGCCGGACTGCTGGATTTGGGCTATATCGCTTTTTATGCAGTGGGCGCCTATTGTTACGCGCTGCTGGCTTCACCGCAATTTGGCCTGCATCTGCCATTCTGGCTATTGCTACCTATGGGCGCGGGACTGGCAGGAATATTCGGCCTGTTGCTGGGCGCGCCGACCTTGCGTTTGCGTGGTGACTATTTGGCCATCGTCACCCTCGGTTTTGGCGAAATCATACGCATCTTCCTCAACAACCTGAACGCGCCTTTCAATCTGACCAATGGCCCACAAGGGGTAAATCTGATCGACCCTATCCGTATCGCAGGATTTTCATTAGGCAAAACTCAGCATATATTGGGCGTCACTTTTTCCTCTCCACAACTGTATTATTATTTATTTCTGGTACTCACCTTAGCCGCCATTTTCGTCGCTCTGCGCTTGCAGGATTCACGCATAGGGCGGGCGTGGGCGGCGATACGTGAGGACGAATTGGCGGCACAGGCTAGCGGCATCAACCTGCGCAATACCAAATTGCTCGCCTTTGCCATGGGCGCGACCTTCGGCGGCCTGGCGGGCGGATTATTTGCAGGATTCCAGGGCTTCATCAGCCCAGAGAGCTTTAATCTGATGGAATCGGTAATGATATTGTGCATGATAGTGCTGGGTGGCATGGGTAACATCCCTGGCGTGGTACTGGGCGCGGTCATGCTTACCGTATTACCCGAAGCCCTGCGCTACGTCGGTGATTTGCAACGCAATCTGATCGGTCACGTGGTGATAGATCCCGATGATTTGCGCATGTTGATGTTCGGCTTTGCGCTCATCCTGATGATGCTGTTCCGCCCCGCGGGCTTGTTGCCATCACGTCAGCGCAAGAACGAGTTACAGCATGACTGAACTGATTAGAGTAGCGAATGTGAGTAAGCAGTTCGGCGGCATCCGTGCGCTGAACGATGTGTCGCTCAATGTACGTAAAGGCGAGATACTCGGACTGATAGGCCCCAATGGCGCAGGCAAAACCACGCTATTCAATATTCTGACTGGCTTTTACACACCCACCAGTGGTGAGCTATGGCTAAACGATGTATCCATGCTCGGCCTGCAACCACATCAAGTATTGCAGCACGGCATCGCCCGCACGTTTCAAAATATCCGATTATTCGCCAACATGAGCGCACTAGAAAACGTCATGGTCGGCCGTCATAGCCGTACCCGTACGGGCGTAATCGGTGCAATATTACGTCACCGTCGCAGCCGTGAAGAAGAAGCCGCCATACGCGCCCGCGCGCATGAATTGCTGCACCTGGTCGGCATCAGCCGCCACAGCAACACACTGGCAAAAAACCTGTCTTACGGCGACCAGCGCCGACTCGAAATCGCCCGCGCCCTCGCCAGCGACCCGCAGGTATTGGCGCTGGACGAGCCCGCCGCAGGAATGAACCCAGCAGAACGCGATACCTTGAAACAACTGATTCGTGACTTACGCGACAAACTGGGGCTGACACTGCTAGTCATCGAACACGATGTGAAATGGATGATGAGTTTGTGCGACCGCATCGCCGTGCTGGATTTCGGCGAGAAAATCGCCGAAGACACGCCCGACCAGATACGCATACACCCACGCGTCATCAGCGCCTATCTGGGAGACGGCGCATGAGCGAGTTACTCACCGTCAACAACCTGCGCGTCGCTTACGGACAAATCCATGCGGTACAGGATGTCAGCCTGAGCGTCGCCGAAAATGAACGCGTATGCCTGATCGGTGCCAATGGCGCAGGCAAGACCTCACTACTCAAAGCCATCGCCGGCATGCTCCCGCACGCGGGTGGCAGCGTACAGTTTGCAGGGCACAACATCGCGCACCTGCCGTCACATAACATCGTGCCGCTTGGAATTACCCTGGTTCCCGAGGGGCGCGGCATCTTTACGCGCATGACCGTCGCTGAAAATCTGGCCATGGGTGCATATATACGCAAAGACAAAGCCGTAGTTGCCAGTGAAATCGACACCATCTATCAACGCTACCCGCGCCTGGGCGAACGCCGGCTACAGCCAGCCGGGCAGCTATCAGGCGGCGAACAACAACTACTCGCCATCAACCGCGCCCTGTTGTCACGCCCGCGTTTACTGCTGCTGGACGAACCGAGCATGGGACTGGCGCCGCTAATGGTCAAAGCCATATTCGAAACACTGGCAGCAGCCCATCAGCAAGGCGTAGCCATCCTGCTAGTCGAACAAAACGCCCACCTCGCCCTCGCCCACAGCGACCGCGCCTACATCATCGCCAACGGCCAGATCACTCAACACGGCAACGCCGCCCAGCTTGCGCAGGATCATGATATTAAGCAGGCTTATTTTGGGGAGTAGGCAGGATATTCAGCTCGTAGCTAGTACTGCGACCACCCGCATCCGCTTTTCGCAAAACACCACGAGTCAGTAAGTCAGTAATATCACGCAGCGCTGTGTCTGGTGAGCATTTGGCGATTGCCGCCCACTTGCTGCTGGTGAGCTTGCCGTCAAAACCATCAAGCAGCCGATTAAGTAACTTCACTTGCCGCTCATTCAGTGGCGTTGTCGCCCAACGCTGCCAGAAACGTGTTTTTATTAGCACAGCATCCAGTGTAAGTTGTGCCTGATTAACGGCCTGATGTAAGGTATCGAGAAACCAGACGAGCCACTCGGTGACATCCATATTACCCTTCTGCGTCCGCTCCAGAATCGCATAGTAGGCCTTACGCTCCCGCTGAATTTGCGCCGACAAACTGTAAAAGCGCTGCGAACTGCCATCAGCGCGAGCCAGCAACAGGTCACCAATGGCGCGGGCGATACGTCCATTACCATCGTCGAATGGATGCAAAGTGACGAACCACAAGTGAGCGAGAGCAGCCTTGACCAGCACGGGTTCATTCGAGTCACCATTGAGCCAGTCCAGAAATCTTCCTGTCTCAACAGTCAGGTTTGCAGCTGGCGGCGCTTCGAAATGCACCCACTGCCGCCCGATGGGGCCAGATACCACTTGCATAGGACCACTGGCATCATCACGCCAGGCACCAACGTTGATCTTAGCAAGACCCGAGTAACCAGTAGGAAAAAGTGCCGCGTGCCAGCCGAACAGACGCTCCTGAGTAACTGGTGCCAGACAGTTGCCAGTCGCATCCAGCACCATCTCAACCACACCCTCAACGTGACGATCTACTGGCGTCAAAGCACCGATGTCCACACCCAGACGCCGAGCAATAGATGAGCGCACAGAATCGACACTAACTATCTCACCCTCAATCTCGCTGGTCTTGACCACGTCTTCAGTTAGCGCGGCAAGACTAGCCTGATCACGCAAAGCCATGCCCACATCGGCCAAACGCCCCATCAACAAACCCTGGGCACGACTGACCTCAGCCATAGATCCAGCCAGTGCAGCCAGATCATAATGCCAATTCGGCCAATCACTGGCTTGCCATATATATGTGTAATCACCGCTATTCATGCGGAGATTATGTGCCATATTCTCCGCACATGCAAATTATTCTCCGCCATTATTGCGGTGATTGATAGCGGTTATATCCGCAGGTATGCGGGAAAATTTGGATGGGAAGTACAAAATCTTGACTCGTAGCCTGTACATTCCTATTTCCCAGATCTAAGAAACCTGATGTCTAGTCGAGTTAATATACATAAGATACGCCACATATCTAGACCTGTCCGTGGCGCTCTCCAAGTTTGGTACTTTTTGGACTCACACTTTGTACCATCAGTAGTCATTGCTAGTTTTTGCTCTGCAAAATACTCTTATGCTACACTTCAACTCCGTAACTTGATTTGTGAATCCCATGTCAGAAAATTCCTCAGAGGATAGAGTCGCCGTCCTCGTAGATTGTGACAACACTTCCCCTGAAATTTTAGAATATGCGCTTCGCGTTGTCGCACAATTTGGACGGGTCGTAGTTAGACGTGGGTACGGAAATCATTCTACACTTGCAAACAAATGGCAGGAAGCGCTTGTCCGCTTAGCCTTTACACCTTGCCTTCAATACCAATATGCATCTGGAAAAAATACTTCTGATATCGCACTAGCACTCGATGCCATTGAAGATTTATTCGATAAAAGGGCTGACACGTATTGCTTAGTAACAAGCGATTCTGATTTTGCATATCTCTGCCGAAAGTTGAGAGAACGAGGAGCTAAGGTATGTATCGTTGGTGAAACGAAAACACCTGATGCGCTACGAAATGCTAGTGACCAATTTTTTGAATTTCAGCCAGTTGAGTCAGTTAAAGAACAACCTAAACCCATACCAAAGAAACGTCCCAAGTCGATATTGTCTGCTGTTTCTTTGCTTGCAGCTGATTCTTCTGATGGAAGGGTTGGATTAGGTGCTCTAGGACAATACATGCGACGGAGCGATCCTGGCTTCTCTCCAAAAAAATACGGTCATTCTGGGTTGCTAGAAATGATTCAAACTTATACCGAACTTCAAACTATCAAGGATGGTGGGGGAGATTGGGTTAAACCGAAGAGCGCTTCCATTAAAGACCAATAGTTGGCTTTTGAATATGTCTACGCATATCGAAACTAAATAATTAGCCTCCCGTTACCGATTTAAACAACGCCAGCGTCACTCCTCGCGCTACGGCATGATCGACTATTGGTAGTGGATAATCGGCACCAATATTGACTTGGTACATTTGCTGCTGTGCCGCCGTGAGCTGCCAGGGGGCGTGGATGTATTTGGCGGGGAGGGCTGCCAGTTCAGGCAGGTAGCGTTTGATGAACTTGCCTTCCGGGTCGAATTTCTCTGATTGGGTGATGGGGTTGAAGATGCGAAACCAGGGCTGGGCGTCGCAACCTGTGGAGGCGCTCCATTGCCAGCCGCCATTATTCGCCGCAAGGTCGAAATCTATCAGGTGCTGGGCGAAATAGGCTTCTCCCAGCCGCCAATCTACATGCAGATCTTTCACCAGAAATGCGGCTGCCCCCATGCGCAGGCGGTTGTGCATATAGCCGGTCTGGTTCAGTTGCCGCATCGCCGCGTCAACCAGCGGGTAGCCTGTACGCGCTTCGCACCAAGCGGCAAAATGACCGTCTGGGTTAGGCCAGTCTATGTCATTAAAATCAGCTTTATAAGTCTGACCAGCGCCAAGCTGCGGATGATGCCACAGCACTTGTTGATAGAATTCCCGCCAGATCAGCTCGGACAGCCAGGTTTCCGCGCCTGCGCCACCGTGATGATAGGCGTAATTCGCCAACTGGCGTATGGACAGCGTGCCGAAGCGGAGATGCGTGGATAAATACGATGGACCTTTAATCGCGGGGAAATTACGTGCGTCCTGGTAACTGTCTATCCGTGTCTGGAAATCCTGCCAGGTTTGCATCGCGCCGTCGCTGCCGATTTTAATGGGCAACTGGTTTAAATTAGTCGGGGCAAAGCCCAGTTCAGCCAGGCTGGGCATGGGTTGCGCGGGCATGGCGGCAAATGCCTCGGTGCGAACGGGATAGGCTTGCAGGTAAAACAGGGTGAGGCGTTTGAGCCATGCGTTTTTATAGGGGGTGAATACGCCAAACGGCTTGCCTGCCTGAGTCAGCACCTCATCACATTCAAAAATCACCTGATCTTTGTAGCTGTGCAATACACGCCCGTCCTGCTGTAACTGTGCGCTCACTTGCGTATCTCGGGCAATGGCCTGCGGCTCGTAATCACGGTTACAGAACACGGCGTCAGCCTGAAATTCAGCCGCCATTTGCGGAATCAGCTCGACTGCGCGCCCATGTCGGACAACCAGACTGCTGCCGTGTGTTTCCAACTCAGATTTGAGTGCCGCCAGGCTCGCCCAGATGAATTCCACTCGACGATCTGCGCGGGGCAAATCAGCGAGAATATCGGTATCAAAAATGAATACGACCACCACACGCTGCGCCTGACGGGTGGCATGATACAAAGCCGCGTGGTCATACAAGCGCAAATCACGGCGCAGCCAGACTAATGCGCTGTTCATTTTGCCTGCCGCGCATGCCATAAGCGCCAGCCCAGCAACAGCGTCAACACGGCTGCGTAGATCAGCGGCTGGGTCAGGTCTTTTTTCACCAGCCACACATAATGCAGCACGCCGAGGATGGCAATGAGGTAAACCAGCTTGTGCAGCTGTTGCCAGCGTTTTGCGCCCAGGCGCCGTATCATGGCATTGCTCGAAGTCAGCGCCAGCGGGATGAGCAAGATGAACGCACTGAATCCTACGGTGATGAATGGGCGCTTGTACACATCATGAATAATCGCACCCAGATCAAAAAACTGATCCAGCCAGATGTAGGTAATGAAATGCAGACTGGCGTAAAAGAAGCTGAACAGGCCGAGCATTCGTCGTATCCGTAACAGACTATTCCAGCCAGTCATTTTGCGCAATGGCGTGACAGTAAGCGTTAACATCAAACCTACCAGCGTCCATGTTCCCGTTGAGTGGGTGATGAACTCTATCGGGTTTGCGCCCAGATTATCAGTTGCCGCGAAGATCAATAAGCGGATTAACGGATACAGCGCCAGCAAAAACGTGGCGATTTTCAGGCGGGTGACGGACATCAGTAATATTTACGCAAATCCATGCCGCGATACATTTGTGCAACCTGATCACCATAACCATTGAACATCAAAGTATCGCGTTTGAAAAACTCGCCAATACGACGCTCCTTGGCCTGACTCCAGCGCGGGTGATCAACGGTGGGATTCACATTGGAATAGAAACCATATTCGCTCGGCGCAGAACGACCCCATGCGGTTTGCGGCTGTTTGTCGGTAAAGCGGATACGCACGATGGCTTTTGCGCTCTTGAACCCATATTTCCACGGCACCACCAGACGTATCGGCGCGCCATTCTGATTAGGCAGCGTTTGTCCATATAAGCCTACTGCCATCAACGTCAACGGGTGCATGGCTTCATCCAGACGCAAGCCTTCGACATATGGCCAGTCCAGCACGCCGCGGCGCTGCCCTGCCATTTGCGCGGGGTCGTGCAGCGTAGTGAATTCTACATATTTGGCATTGCCCGTCGGTTCAACTTGCTTAATCAGGCTCGCCAACGGGAAACCCACCCACGGTATCACCATAGACCAGCCCTCGACGCAGCGCAGCCGGTAAGTACGATCTTCCAGCGGGAAAGCCTTAATCAGCGCGTCTATATCCCATACTTTAGGGTGCTTGACTTCGCCTTCTATGCTGACCGTCCACGGACGGGTTTTGAAATTCTGCGCGTTTTCAGCGGGATCGGATTTGTCTGTGCCGAATTCGTAATAGTTGTTATACGTGGTCAGATTTTTGTATGGGGTAGGGGTTTCCGTGGTGCTGTAACGCGCATTCGCCGCTGCTGCCAGACGCACATTAGCTTCGCTCATGCCGGGTAACAATACGCCCGTGGCAAGCAATGCACTCGCCTGCATAAACTGACGACGCTGCCGATAAATCGCTTCGGGGGTAATTTCTGACGAGGGAATATCGTTAGCGCGGCGTATTAGCATGGTGACTCTCCTTAATTATCAGCTGTCGGACTGATGTGTTGTTGGCTTAGTTCCGTGAGTCGCGCGGCAATCTCGGTAAACAACGGACGCTGGCTCACATTGCTCTGCGCGCACTGCTGCTGAATCTGCCATGCAGCTGTAAGCACACTCTCATCGGCATCCACCGTGCGTTCCAGCAATTCCGCCAGCAAATGCGCAAATGCCAATACTTCCAGTCGTTGCACCTGCACATCATCGCTCAACGTGGCCGCGCCAAAATCGCCCAGCAACACATCGTCTATACCATCCCACAGAATATTATGCGCATACAAATCACCGTGCGTCAGACCACGTTCATGCAAATGTTGCACCGCACTTGCCAAGCGCGCCGCCATCACCAAAACACTGGCCAAACTGAGCTGCAGATCGGGTGCGTACACATCCCGGCTACAGCTTTCCAGACTGGGGGGTGCGGCAAGGTTAATGTAATGCGTGGCAATGAGTGGCATGACCAGTCCCGAAGTGGCTTCGGGATGATCAGTGATAATACCCAGCGAGGGCATCAGTTGTGGATGTGCGCCCACGGTAACACACGCGGCCAGCTCACAACTTGGCAAACCATCGCTGGTGACATTGCCTTTGTATAATTTCACCGCCACGGACTGATTGTCGCGCCATTGCGCCTGGTAAATTTTGCCCGATGCGCCTTCGCCTAACAGCTCGCCCAATTGCAGATCATCCCAGGCAACCGTGTCACACAACGGAAAATGTGAGCGCATACTTACAGGATTCCCTGCATAAGCTAGCCATGCCAGGCGCGGTAGCTGAGATAGCCAGTCAGGTAATGCGCTGAACTGGTTTGCAGAAATGCGCAGCAAAGCGAGTTGTTGCAACCCTGCCAGACTATCAGGCAACGCCGATAACTGGTTGCCCGCAAGCATGAGTTTTTCCAGTTGGGTGCAATGTCCGAGCGCATCGGGCAGCTGGCTTAATTGATTGTCGGTGAGTATCAGCCAGCGCAAGGCGGGAGGCAGGGCGGCGGCAGGCAAGTGCTGAATCTGATTGGCCTTGAAGCCTATCATTTGCAATTGCGCGCATCGTCCCAGCACCTCGGGCACATGGGTGAATTGATTATCCGAGCAGAATATCACCCGCAGTTTGTGCAACCGGGGCAGATCATCAGGTAAGGATGACAAGGCATTGCCCGACAGATTGAGTATTTCCAGACTGTCCGCAAGGTCGAATATTTCAGCTGGAAATTCGCGCAAACCGCATGACAAGTCCAGCCGCTTAATGCCCGCCAGCTCGCCGTTTTGTAATTTTGTTAAGGTATCCATCGTACAAATATAACATGATGGCACACTTAACCCAGCAAGATTAAGCCCCACACTACCACGACGTTCAGCAGCGACACCAATACCGCCGCGCTGCCCATGTCCTTGGCACGCTTGATCAGGTGATGGCGATCAAACGAAATTCTGTCTACCGCAGCTTCTACCGCAGAATTGAGCAACTCAACAATCAGCACTAGCAATATCGACGCTATCATCAGCACGCGTCCTATCGCAGCCGGTTCCAGATAGAGCGCCAGCGGGATTAATATCACTGCCAGCAGCATCTCCTGGCGAAATGCATCTTCAAATTGCAACGCCGCTTTGAATCCGTCGATAGAATAAAAAAACGCACTCAGCACGCGCTTAGGGCCAGTCTTGCCTTTGAATGGAGATTCTTCCACAGGAGATCCTCAAAAAAACCATGAGCATAAGCGAGAACCACAAAGCTCGCATAGTCGAATTAGGTTAAGTTTTTGCGACAATTCAATGACAGGGATTAAACCTCAACCAGCCTGCCGGTCCACTTCCGCGCCAGCGGTGCGACCAAATACACCAGCGGCATCGCTACCGGAAAAGCGATCGTTGCCGCATGCAGCCATTGCAACAGGAACTTTGGATTAAACCCCACATTCACCCAGGTAATCACAAACGTCATTACAGTCACCATAATGCCGCTCATAACGCCGGAAAAAACCAGATGGAATCGATGCTTAGGCAACTTAGCCATAGATAAAACTCACTTCAAGTCGAATATTTTAATGTATGTGCAAGACGCCGCTCGGCCGCATTAAACAATACCTGCTGGCGCTCTTCATCTCCCGCCTCACCCCAGCGTACGATCTCGGCAATCGCCCGAAAGCACCCCAGACACACATCGTCTTCGTTGAGACAGCAGTTGCGGATACAAGGGGAGGGAATGGTGGCTATCAATTTATAAACTCGATCAACTCTTGCTCCATCCCACGAATAGCCATTATTAAATGGCTAAAACTAGTTGATCTGGTATTTTCTAAATCCAAATATTGGGCTATATCACGCGACCCAGAAATTTGTTGGTATGCTTGCCTAGTAAGTTTCTGTAACTCTTGCTTCGGATTAGCTAAATAATCTGGCGCTCTAAACTTAGTATTTAACTGTTGCTTAACTAAAGACAAATTAAACACTTGAGAAACCGCTGCCAAGTCGGCAAGGTAGAAAGTTTCCAGCTCGTGGCAGGCAATGCGAACCATACTAACGTTTTGTTTACCTGCTTCGACGCACTTATCAACTAAAGCTTGTTTAAGTACCGTGCATACAGGCACACTATCCTGATCCCGCAAAACAATAAAACGCGCTTGTGGATTAAGGTAATGTTTTAGCTTTTTAGTCAACTGCCTATCTAGGTCTTGCTTACCCTCGAAAGTAATATACCTCACTGCTATGCTTGGATTTAGAAAACGGGGCAGCAAACTCATTAACATTGCTTGTGCAGATTCTTCTTCCAACAAAAAGACCAGTTCAATCATTGTGGATCGGCACCCGTAAAAAAGCCTTGCTTCCACAGATACCCTAATTTATCTCCATCTGCCATGTATTCTGCAATTTGCGCATCATCCTTAGCGCGTTTAATTTGAGTTCCGCCTTGTTCCTTAATTAACCAACAAACCTCATTAAGCTCAATTGCATTCAAGAAGTCTGGCGAATGTGAAGATACAAATACCTGACCACCACGTTTAGCATACAACCGAAACTCTTCAGCCAATTCCCCCATTAATTTCGGATAAAGTTGGTTTTCTGGCTCCTCTACACATAACAAAGGGTGAGGCTTAGGGTCATACAACAACACTAAATAAGCAAACATTTTTATAGTGCCGTCAGACACATAACGATCCAAGAAAGGTGTTTTGAACGAGCCATCCTGAAAACGCAGTGTTAAATAACCGTCATCCTGTAACTTAGGGGTAATTGTGCTCACCCCTGGTACTCGACGTGCCATTATTGCCAATATTTGATTGAAAATATCAGGGTGTTGTTCATAAAAATGCTGCGCAACCAATGGTAAATTCTCACCCATTTCGGTGAGATGCTCCGATTCACCTGAAACCTCTTTACGACCTCTAGCTGCACTAATATGGAAATCAGAAACGTGCCAGGATTCTATGAGCTGCCGAAAGGAATATGCTGCCTTAAACCGTTCAAATTGCCCCAACCCTTTTATAGCCAAGGTATCAGAGGAAACGCGCTGCTGTTCCCGCTCTAGCTCTTCGTCAGGCGCATTAAACTGCTCTTCATTGTTAATTGCGTAACCTTCACCGTGCGCAAAATCCAAAAAATGATATGGCTTGCCATGCTGCCCACGCTTATAACGGAGTATTTCTCGGCTCACAATAGGCAAACCATTTTCTTCAGCTATTTCCAGCGAATAGGTCACTAAACGACTAACACTCGCGATTTCCATACGGTACTGAATTTCTATGAGTATAGTTTGGTCATCGCTATCACGACTAATCACCTCTTTGAAGCGCCCACGCTTATCCAGCGCTTGTCTAACATTGCTTTTCAAGCAATCGTGCAAAAATCCAAACACGTCAAATAAGGTTGTTTTGCCAGACCCATTTGCACCAACAACTACGAGAAAATCAGGAATATCCCGTAAATAAACATCACGAAATGTTTTAAAATTTTTTAAACGGATAGACTCAATTTTCATAGAAAATCCTCAATAAAGTGCTCATAACCCCAGCTCATCCCACATCGCATCCACACGCTGTTTCACCTCGTCGCTCATGACAATAGGTGTACCCCATTCACGATTGGTTTCACCTGGCCATTTGTTGGTCGCATCCATGCCCATTTTGCCGCCTAATCCCGACACGGGGCTGGCGAAGTCGAGGTAATCTATCGGTGTATTCTCCACCAGCAACGTGTCGCGCACAGGATCCATGCGTGTGGTAATTGCCCAGATCACTTCTTGCCAGTCACGGATATTGATGTCTTCATCGACGACAATGATGAATTTGGTATACATGAACTGGCGCAGGAAACTCCAGATACCAAACATCACGCGCTTGGCGTGACCCGGGTAGGATTTTTTGATACTGACGATGGCCAGCCGGTACGAGCAGCCTTCAGGCGGCAGATAAAAATCGACGATTTCGGTGAATTGTTTTTGCAACAATGGCACAAATACTTCGTTCAGCGCCACGCCCAGCACGGCAGGCTCATCGGGCGGCTTGCCGGTGTAAGTGCTGTGATAAATCGGGTCACGGCGCATGGTGATGCGCTCGATGGTGAAAACGGGGAAACTGTCGGTCTCGTTGTAATAGCCAGTGTGGTCACCGAACGGGCCTTCAATAGCCATATCATCTGGATGAATAACACCTTCCAACACAATCTCAGCGCTAGCAGGGACGTGCAAATCACTACCCAGACATTTGACGATTTCAGTTTTTGCACCGCGTAACAAACCTGCAAATTGATATTCTGACAGCGAATCTGGCACTGGCGTGACCGCACCGAGTATGGTTGCGGGATCGGCGCCGAGAGCAACCGCAACAGGATAAGGCTTGCCTGGATTCAACTGCTGAAACTCACGGAAATCCAGCGCGCCACCGCGATGTGCCAGCCAGCGCATAATGACTTTATTCGGCGCAATGACTTGCTGGCGATAAATGCCCAGATTCTGGCGGGATTTGTGCGGCCCGCGCGTGACCACCAGACCCCAGGTTATCAGCGGTCCCGCATCTCCTGGCCAGCAGGTCTGAATCGGCAGGCGTGACAAATCGACGTCTTTGCCTTCCCAGACGATATCCTGACACGGCGCACGACTGACGACTTTGGGTGCCATGTTCAGCACTTGTTTATACAGAGGGAATTTATCCCAGGCGTCTTTTAAGCCTTTCGGCGGCTCAGGCTCTTTCAAGAACGCCAGCAGCTTACCGACTTCACGCAGCGCGCTCACGTTATCCTCACCCATGCCCAGCGCCACCCGATGCGGCGTGCCGAACAAATTGGCGAGCACGGGCATGCTGTGCCCAATCGGATTTTCAAACAATATCGCCGGGCCGCCCGCTTTTAGCACACGGTCGCAGATCTCTGTCATTTCCAGCACAGGGTCAACCGGGGTTTTAATGCGTTTGAGTTCGCCGATTTTTTCTAGTTGAGCGATGAAGTCGCGCAAGTCGTGGTATTTCATTTATTTCCTTATTTGCTGGAGCATAGCGGTAGTCGAAGTGTCGTACAAAAACGGGATGGAAAACACACTTCCCCCCCAGCTCAGCACATCTTCGCTACCCACCATATCCGCCACCGCCCAGTCACCGCCTTTGACCAGCACATTCGGGCGAATAGCACGGATAAGATTGAGTGGCGTATCTTCATCAAACGCAATCACCAGATCCACTGAGGCCAGCGCCGCCAGCACTGCCATGCGGTGGGCCAAGGAGTTAACGGGGCGGTCGTCGCCTTTGCCTAGCCTACGCACTGACGCATCAGTGTTCACGCCCACCACCAGGCTCCCACCCAGCGCTCGTGCTTGCGCGAGGTAGGTCACATGACCGCGATGCAATATATCAAAGCAGCCATTGGTAAACACCACCGGCAATGGCAATTGCACCAGATGCTCAGTCAGGCTCGCTGGTGTCGCTATCTTGGATTCAAAATCGGGGGTTGCGTGTTCAGGCATCCGGCGCCTTAGCGATGTATTCAAACAACTTGACCACTTTAGCTACGCCTGACGTGGTGCTGGCTATTTGCGCAGCATCAGTACCCTCTTGTTGCGTAACCATACCCATCAGGTAAACCACGCCAGCTTCAGTGACAATCTTCACTGCGGTGGCAGGGAAGCGTTGAGCATCAAAGAAACGCGCTTTAACCTTCGAAGTAATATAGGCGTCATTGCTACGCGCACTCAACAGGGTCACAGTCGATACGCGCAATTCGTTATAGGTGGATTTCACATTGCCCACACCCATCACGATAGTGTTTATTTTTTGCTTGGTGTCTTCATCCGGCACTTCGCCTGTGATTAACACCTGCTGATTGTAACTGGTGAAATTGACATGCACGTTATATCCAGGAAAGGCATCACGAATACGATTCGCAGCACGCAGTTCAATTTCCTGATCTTCGATATAAATACCGGAACTCCGTCTGTCCGTCGCCATCATTACGCCCGCACCCGCACCTGTTGCCACCAGCGGTACGCAACCTTGCAATTGCAACAATGACAGACCTAGCACACTAACTAATATCGCTTTACGCATTACTCGACTCCTAAAATTATTTTATCTATGCCATCGCATAGACAATGTATCACCAGCAAATGTACTTCTTGTATACGTGCCGTACTCGCTGACGGCACGCAAATTAAGACATCATCTTCCGTAAGTAATTCACTCATCAGCCCACCCGAGTTACCTGTCAATGCCACCACGCGCATGTCACGCTGTTGTGCGGCAACGATGGCTTCGACCACATTGCGTGAATTACCGCTGGTGGAAATGGCAAGCAGCACGTCACCCGAGTGCCCGAGCGCAGTGACCTGCTTGGAAAAAATCACACTGAAATCATAATCATTCGCTATCGATGTCAGCGCCGAGCTATCAGTCGTCAGCGCAATCGCTGCCAGACCTGGACGCTCCATCTCAAAACGATTAATCAATTCGGAAGAGAAGTGTTGTGCGTCAGCCGCAGAACCGCCATTGCCACAGGACAGAATCTTGCCGTCACTTAATAAGGACTGGCTCAATAACTCAACCGCAGCAGCAATTTGCGGTGCGAGGCTGAAAGCGCACTCGGACTTTAATTGCGCGCTGGCGTTAAAATGTTCGGCGATGTGTTCAGTTAGATCCATATCAATAAGTCTGTATTAATTAAGCTGCAAATTATACTCGCCCTACGCCTGAAAAGCGTTTTGCAGCCAGCGCAACGCGCCGTTTTCTATGAGTACCGCGTCAAATCGACATGGCGGGGTGGGGGACACTTGCGTTAAATAGATTTGCGCGGCGGCAATCAGTTTTTGTTGCTTGCGACTGTCAATGCTCGCAGCCGCACCGCCAAATTCACCACTGGCACGTGCGCGGACTTCTACAAACACCAGCGTCTTGCCATCACGCATGATGAGGTCTATTTCACCCAGACGGCAACGAAAATTTCGTGTCACCGGCAGCAAACCTTGCTGCGTTAAATAGTCTGCAGCTGCCTGTTCCGCCGCCGCACCCCGCGCAATCATGTAGTCGTCTGCCGCAAGCCCGTACAGAAATTCTGCATAAAATCCACTATGGTCTCAGCAAACTCAGGATCAGGCTGCATCTGGTTGATACTGCCATGCACGATGGTTGCGCCATTACGGCTGGTGATCGACCACTGAAATGCATTCGGACAGCTAATCAGTGCAAAACGCACGCCATTTTTGATCGGGCGGCGCTCCATTTCAAACTCACCCCAGACACAACCTACGTGGGCATAGGCGCCATCGGTGGTGACATGTTCAACACTATAAACATCTGCACACAAAGCAGGCAGATTCGCCAGAGTACAGCGCGTTAATAGCTCGGCAACAGGGATTTCGGGGGTCAGGGTGCAAGACCATTCCATGCTAGATTTCTCCTTATCATTGGTAAGTACGCTACGCCCGGCTATAATAGCGCATCTTTTTCAATTGGTTGCGTCATGTTGAGTCCTTACATAGAGATTAAATCCCACCTAGTAAATTTGTTTACCACAGCGGTACAGCAAGTTTGTCCTGAGCCGACGGATGTCAGTGTAGAGATGGAGCGCCCACGTGATGCGGCACACGGCGATTACGCCTGCAGCATCGCGATGAAACTGGCCAAAACCTTACGCCGCAATCCACGCGAATTAGCCACGCTGATCCAGGCCGCATTACCGACCTCGGCACTGGTTGCCAAGACCGAAATTGCTGGCGCAGGCTTTATCAACGTGTATTTACACCCGGCGGCGCATCAGCAAGTTGTGCCGTACGCACTCACACTGGGTGCAAATTTCGGACGTAGCCAGATGGGTGTGGGCAAAAAAGTGCAAGTAGAATTCGTCTCTGCCAATCCCACCGGCCCCTTGCACGTGGGTCACGGCCGTGGTGCGGCGTATGGTGCGAGTCTGGCAAATGTGCTGGCAGCAGCGGGTTATACCGTAGAACGCGAATATTATGTCAACGATGCCGGGCGGCAAATGGACATTTTGACCATTTCTACCTGGTTACGTTATCTGGCACTATGTGGTGAAAACGTTGCCTTCCCCGCCAATGCCTACAAAGGCGATTACGTAATCGATATGGCGCGCATCATGTTCGACCAGCATGGCACTCGCTATCTGCGACCAGCTGCCGATGTGTTTGCGAAAGTACCTGACATTGCAACACTGCCCGATGCTCACCTGGACGGTCTGATCATTAACGCCAAAGCACTGCTGGGTGCGGATTATCACTATGTGCATGATTTGGTGCTGACCGAGCAACTCGGTGATGGCCGCAATGATTTGCAAGAGTTTGGCGTGGAATTCGACGAATGGTTCTCCGAGCAGTCTCTGTATGATTCAGGCGTGGTGCAGCGCATCGTTGCCCAGCTTGAAGCGAATGGCCATATTTACGAACAAAACGGTGCGAAGTGGTTCCGCTCCACCCATTTTGGCGACGAAAAAGACCGTGTCGTGCTACGCGATAATGGCCAGTACACTTACTTTGCATCGGACATTGCTTACCATATCAACAAACTGGAACGCGGCTTCGACATCATGATAGACGTGTGGGGCGCAGACCATCACGGCTACATCCCCCGGGTAAAAGGCGCACTGCAGGCACTGAATTTGAATCCTGACCAGCTGGTCGTTGCTCTGGTGCAATTCGCCATACTCTATCGCGATGGCAAAAAAGCCTCGATGTCGACGCGCTCAGGTGAATTTGTCACTTTGCGTGAGTTGCGCAAAGAAGTCGGCAATGATGCCGCACGATTCTTCTACGTGTTGCGCAAATCAGACCAGCATCTGGATTTCGACCTGGATCTGGCCAAGTCACAGACCAGCGACAACCCGGTTTATTACATACAATACGCCCATGCACGCATTTGCAGCGTGTTAACACAATGGGGCGGCGATGCCAACGCGCTGGCAGACATAGATTGCAGCGTGCTTACCAGTCGCTCTGAGCTGGAATTGATGCAGCTATTGGCATCTTATCCTGCGGTACTGGAAATGGCAGCGCGTGACCTCGCGCCACACGCCATCGCTTATGCCCTCAAGGACATCGCTGCTGCGCTGCATGGTTATTACAACGCCGAGCAATTCCTGGTCGAAGATGAGGCACTGCGTCATGCACGTATGGCCCTGATTACTGCAACACGCTTTGTCTTGCAAAGTGGCTTGGCATTGTTGGGTGTATCCAGCCCGACACAGATGTGAGGAACAATATGGCACGCGACTACAAACCACGCAGCAACGAGCGTAAATCCAGTGGCCGCAAATCAGGCGGCTCGTCGGTCTGGTCCGGGATATTTATCGGTTTAGCGGTGGGCTTGATTGCAGCTGTCGCAGTTGCCTACTGGGTGAGCCGCAGCAACCCATTTGACGCGCGCGAAAAATCTGCCGAAACCAAACAGGTGGATGACAAAGCACATGCCAAAAAAGCCACTGGCCAAGTCATCGACCCACTGGCCAAGGCAACTAATACGCCAGACAAGCCAGAATTCGATTTTTATAAAATCTTGCCAGGTAAAGACAATCCTGCACCTGACGCAGGTTCTGCCAAAACCAGCGCGCCTGACGTGCTATATTTCGTGCAGGCAGGGGCATTTCCTAACCCGGAAGATGCCGACAATCTCAAAGCCCGTCTCGCACTCATGGGCTTCGAGGCATCAATACAAGCTGCAGAAATCCCAGACAAGGGTACCTGGTACCGCGTTCGTTTAGGCCCTTACAAACTGGATGAAGCAAATAAAACCCATGACGCACTGGAACAAAACAAAATAACTGCCAGTCTTATCAAGGTTCCAGCAAAAGCTGGGGCCAAGACTAACTAAACGGAGTAGATATGTTGTTACGTAAAATCATTAGCGCCAGCCTTCTCACCTTTGCGACATTCATGCCACTGATCAGCCATGCCGCTGCGACAGAGGGTAAGGATTATCAAGTACTGAGTGCCCCTATGGGTACTGATAGTGACAAAAAAGTCGAAGTCGCTGAATTTTTCTGGTACAGCTGTCCACACTGTTTCCACCTGGAACCTGGTCTGAATAAATGGCTAAAAACCATGCCTAAAGATACCAGCTTCCGCCGCATTCCAGCCGTATTGCGCGACACTTGGGTGCCATTGGCAAAAGCCTATTACGCCATGGAAGCGATGGGTGTAGTCAACAAATATCATGACGCACTTTTCAATGCCATCCACATGGACAACATGATCGTTGAGAAAGACAGCGATTTATACGACTGGGCTGGTAAGGCAGGCATGAACAAGCAAGCCTTTATCAACGCTTACCAGTCATTCAGCGTACAAAGCAAAGTGTTGCGTGCCAATCAGCTTATCCGTGACGCCCAAATCACGGGTGTACCGTCATTTGTGATTGATGGCAAATATGTCACTTCGGAATCCATGACCGGTAGCGAAGCGGCTTTATTCAGCACCATTAACGAACTCATCGTCAAAGCGCGCAAAGATCACGCCAAACCCACCAAGAAATAATGCGGGTTTTTATCACGGGTGCAAGCAGCGGCTTGGGTGACGCGCTTGCCCGCCATTATGCGGCACGCGGCGCAACATTGGGTCTGGTAGCGCGGCGAGCCGATACACTGCAAGTATTGTGCAATGAACTGCCCAGCGCGACGGCTTATGCTTTAGATGTCTGCGACAGCGTTGCCATGCAAGCTGCCGCCGATGACTTTATCGCGCGTTTTGGCGTGCCGGACATCATCATTGCCGCCGCAGGCATTAGTGTCGGCACACTCACCGAGCACAGCGACGACCTCGCAGTATTTCAGGCTGTCATGAACACCAACGTGCTCGGCACTGTCACCACATTTCAGCCGTTTATCGCCGCCATGCGAACTCAGCAACGCGGCAGTCTGGTAGGTATCGCCAGCGTTGCAGGCATACGCGGCTTGCCTGGAGGAAGCGCTTACTCCGCTTCCAAATCAGCGTTGATAACCTACCTGGAGTCATTGCGAGTCGAACTGCAAGCCACGGGGGTTAGCGTTACCACCATTAGCCCCGGCTACATCGTCACGCCCATGACCGCAGTCAACCCGTACGCAATGCCGTTCATCATGCCAGCCAATGTCGCTGCAGCCAAAATCGCCCGCGTCATCCATCGGCGCCGCGCCTACGCCACGCTACCCTGGCAAATGGCTATCGTCGCAAAAGTTCTGCGCATACTGCCCAGACCGTTGTATGATAGATTATTCAAGCATGCGCCGCATAAGCCGCGCCAATTGCCGCTATAACTCATTTCTCTCTGGAGATAACATGACCATCAGCATCATACTCATCGACGACCATCCTCTCACTCGACTAGGTACGGCACGCTTGCTAGAGCACACCGAAGGTATGCATATTATCCAGCAATGCGCAGACCTGGCCTCAGTGCGGGCCTGGCTTAGCTCAGGTGGACGTGCTGATATCGCCTTGCTCGATCGAGGCCTGCCCGATGGCGATGGCCTGGATTTAATCGACAGCTTCAAGCGTGCCAATATCCGCGTCATTATGTTTACCAGCGCCCACACCGATGACGACATCGCCGAAGCCATTAATCACGGCGTCGAAGGCTATCTGCTCAAAACCACCGAACCGGATCAGCTTATCCACGCCATACATTCAGTAGCTCAAGGCAACAGCATGTTGCCCACCCACATCATGCAGAAACTGGCGCGTGGTGAACTGCTGCAAGATGTCCTGGGCAAACTGTCCAACCGTGAGCGTGAGATCGTCGATCTGGTCGCAAAAGGACTACCCAACAAAACCATTAGTACGCGTTTGAATTTGTCTGAAAACACCGTGCGCAACCACCTCTCCAACATCATGCAAAAACTAGGCATGAAAAACCGGGTACAAGTAGCGACATTGGCATTAAAGAACGAGAAGTAATATCTAAAAAGGCAGTTTGTTCCCCTGCGCCCCACGCACGAATGCCTCGAACTGCTCGGCGGGCAAAGGTTTACTGAAATAATAACCCTGTATTTCATCACAGCCTTGCTCCTGCAGAAATGCCAGCTGTCCTTCCGTTTCCACACCCTCAGCTATAGTTTGCAAACCCAGGCTATTCGCAAGACTGATAATAGCCCTGACAATCGCCTTATCTTCTGAGTCTTCGACCACGTTGCGCACAAAGGATTGGTCGATTTTGAGCTTGTAAACCTGGAAGCGTTTCAGGTAACTCAGCGAAGAATAACCCGTACCAAAGTCGTCTATCGACATCCGTATGCCGCGACCATGCAGATTGTCCATCACTGCGATAGCCCCTAGCGGATCGTCCATGGCAACGCCTTCGGTCAGCTCCAGTTCCAGATACTCTGGCGGCAGCTGGATTGCGTCAAGTACCTGCGTGACCAAGTCTGGCAAGTTGTGATGACGGAACTGTATCGCGGAAAGATTAACGGCAATGACCATGGGTGGAAGACCCGCATCCATCCATATTTTTAACTGGCTCATTGCCGTGCGCAGCACCCACTCTCCAATTGATAGAATCAGGCCACTATTTTCTGCCACCGGAATAAATTCCGTCGGCGAAACCGCCCCGAGCTCGGGGTGTTGCCAGCGCAGCAGTGCTTCCGCGCCAACAATGCGCCCGTCCTCCAATGCAACCTGAGGCTGATAATAGACTTGTAATTGGTCACGCTCCAAGGCCCGGCGCAGCTCATTTTCCAGTTGCAAGTTACGGACTGAGCGCGCCTGCATTTCTGAGGTGTAAAAGCAGTAACTGTTACGACCGTCCTGCTTTGCGCGATACATGGCAACATCCGCGCTCTGCGAAAGTGCCGCAAAATCATCACCATCGTTAGGGTAGATGGCGATGCCGACAGAGGCAGTAACTACCAGTTCATGATGTTCAATCTGGCAAACTTGAGCAACAGCCGACAACAACTTCTCTACCACGTGAGCAGCGCCATCGGCATCAGTATCCAGCAACACCAGAATGAATTCGTCACCGCCCTGGCGCGATACGGTATCTTCATCGCGAATCACATTTTTCAGACGCTTTGCCATCTCAATCAGCAACAGATCACCGATGCGATGCCCCAGGGTATCATTAATATTCTTGAAATGATCCAGATCAAGAAACAGGACGGCCAGTTGCGTATGTGCACGTTGAGCCATGCTGATAGCATGATCGATACGGTCAGTGAACAGCACCCGGTTGGGCAACCCGGTCAGCACATCGAAGTGCGCCAGCCACTGAATACGCTCCTCGGCTTCCTTACGCTCAGTAATGTCCTGGTTGACAATAATTGCACCGGTTCTGCGGCTGTCGCTGACTATCATGGGTAATGCAGAGTTGAGGATGAATTTGTGCGTACCATCGAAGCACTCTATTTCAACCTCCTCTTCGATAATGGTTTCGCCTTTCTCAATAGCCCGTGCTGCTGCCCATTCATGCGCTTCTATCAGTTTTCCATTTGCCACCCACCAGCCCTTGTATTCACCGAACTTTTCGATGCCCACATAGTGCGATCCTGCCCATATCTTTTGCCCAGCAGGGTTACCAAAAATGATTTCGCCCTTTTCATTCATGATCCAGACGCCCACAGGCAGAATTTCCAGGCTGGATTTCAGCAGCTGTTCATTTGTTTTCAGTGCCTCATTCGCCCGCTTGCGATCTGCTTCACGGGCGAAATTATCCAACGCAAAAGAAATGTCTCCCGTCATTTCAACCAACAGCTTGCGCACATCCTCATCAAAGGCATTTAATTCGCTGGCATAGATGGTAAAGGCACCAACAACCTCGCCGTCCCGGAACAAAGGTAACGAGGCTGAAGCATTAATCCCCAAACGCGCTCCACGCTCGTGCCAGCTCGCAGTAACAGGATCATGCTGGAAATCCTGACACCAGTAAGCCTGCTTTTCACGGATAGATATCCCGGTCGGACCTTGCCCTAGCGGACTATCCGCATCAGTAGAAACCTGGATGTCCACCAGATACTCATCGGCACCAATACCAAAGCTGGCTACTGGGTGAATCATCTGACTGTCGGAGTCTACAAGGCCGATCCATGCCAGCCGCAACCCGGCGAACTGCACAGCCGCCTGGCAAATTTGCGGAAATAATTCATCTTCATTGACGCAGCGCACAATGGCCTGATTGCCTTGGCTCAAGGCAGCATAGAAGCGGGACAACCGCTGAATTTTTACTTCACTTTCCTTACGCTCGGTGATGTCGCGGCTGATACCGACTAACCCCAACACCTTGCCATCCACAGCACGATATGGCGTTTTCAGAGTCTCCAGTAATACCCTGCGCCCATCGGGGTACGTAATCCATTCTTCATTACGGACAGCATGCCCACTTGCCATCATGAGCTGGTCTTTAGTGTGGAAAAGTTGCGCCGTTTCCTGATCAAAGAAATCAAAATCAGACTTGCCTATCAGCTGACTTTCCGAACGCCCCGCATACAGCGCGAAGGCCTTGTTACAGCCGAGATAAATGCTGTTCATATCTTTGAAAAAAATCAGATCAGGGGTCGCATCGATGACGCCGCGTAACAACGCCTTTTCATGGGCGATTGCATCCATCATGTGATTGAAATCACGCGCCAACATACCCACTTCATCCTCGTGCAAAATATTGGCTCGCGCTGCTTTATTGCCGAGTCTCACCGCACTGGTAACAGCCATGAGGTGACTAAGCTCCCGTAACAAGCCACGCGTCAGCAGCCACGCAACCAGCACCACCAGCAGCACTGCAATCAAAGCAAAAACCAGCCACACCAGGGTTAAGTGGTGTAATGCCTTATTTTCAGATTCGCGCGTCAGCTCCACGCGCACCCAGCCTATATGACGATTGCCTACCAAGATAGGCACCGCAACGTCGAGCATGTTGAGTTGATCTACCAACACCTGCTTGTGCGGAGGTGATTTCAACAAAGCACGGCTGATGGCATCGTTTGCATACAGGTTAATTTCGTCGACTTGAGTGGAAGCGAGCACTTCACCTTCAGGGGTAAGGACAAAGGCACGCTTCAAATCTGCGGTACTAGATACACCCGACACAACTTCTTGCAACCCCGCCAGATCATTCGCCAGCACCCACGAGGACGAGCTGTTTGCCATAGCACTGGCCAGTGCAGTGGCGTGTGCCATGCTTTCACGATAAAGCGCATCCCGCTGCAGATTATGCTGAACATATCCAGAAATAAGTATAAAAATCAGAGCAGTAACGCCAAACCCGATAACGTATTGCCGACGGATGGAGCGTTGCCAATAAGCGCGAATCGCTTCAGGCAACCAGCGGATGAGTGGTGGGGTATTCATTGTTCAACCTGGCGTACTGTACGTGAAAACACAGCAAGAAAATTGCGCACCGGAGCGTACGTTGCCTCGGTGGCGGGCTCGAAGTGAGAAATGGGTAGCAGTGCCAACTCTTTTCTGCCCTGGACACTATCATTCAACCCGAACAGCGCTGTTGCGAATTGACTTGCCAATGCCGCCGGCACATCCTGACGCACTACCCAGGCATTGTTGGGCAAAGATACCGTCTGCCATTTTACTTCAAGCTGGCTGGCCTGATCAGGATGCTCAGCACTAAATGCCAGCCACGGTAAAAGCCAGGCGCCGCCAGCCGCCACGTGTCCACGGACAACATTGAGAATGGATGATTCTTGCGAGCCTACGTAAATGTTTTCATTGTCACGATTTACATCAATGCCATGAGTATGCAGGTAATACTGGGGCATCATGGTCGCCGCCAACGCAGTCGCGGAGGGATAGGCAACCTTTTTACCTTTGAGGTCGTTCACCGTGTGTATACCGCTATCCTTACGCACCAGTATGATGCCACGGAAATTATCATCGTCACCCATTTTGCCAAACACACGGTAGCCATGTTTGAGGGATAAAATCGTTTGATAGGGGTTAGACATCGCAAAATCAAAGTGCCCGCTATAGAGCTTTTTTTCAAACTCATCATAATTGCGTGAAGCTTCGATTCTGAAATGTACGTCAGGCATAGTAGCGTTGATATGCTCCAGTATCGGCCCATATATATTCATCAAGCGTTGAGGATTATGTAACGGGAGTATGCCAATCACATACTCTTTGACGTTTGTCGCAGCTTTAGCGCTAAAATTGGGCTCATAGACAGCCTGCTGCGTTTTTCCGCAGCCCGCCAACAACAAAACCAAAATCAACAATCCCCAATATTTCATTCGCGCCCACCGGTTATTAAAGTTATTAAACAGGCAAATATGCTTATGTTGAGACGAAAATAGCATACGGCGTTCATATTAAACCCTACTAACTATATAGACTATGTATTTGAACAACGCGACAACGGATATGAGTCTATTTGCAACTGCCAACCCCTGCAAGTATGCACTCAAGTATTAGCGTCATGAAATATAACCAAATTGCGCCCGGCCTCTTTAGCCTGATACATTGCCGCATCGGCCCATTTCAAAACGTCCTCTTGAGTGGCTTCATGGTTGATAAACAGCGCCACCCCGATACTCGCCGTACAATGGTGCTCGACGAGCTTGTCTGACACCCCGTCCTGCTTGAATGTCAGCAGATAAGGCTCGGCTAGCATGACACGGATTTTTTCGGCAACGATACCCGCCTGCGCAATGGATGCAGCTTTGTCCGTATTCAATTCGCTGAGCATGACCACAAACTCATCGCCACCGAAGCGTGATACCGTGTCCATCTCGCGTACACAGTGTTTCAGCCGCTCGGCTACCTCGACTAACAGCAAATCGCCTACCACATGCCCGTGCGTGTCATTCAGCGGCTTAAAATTATCCAGATCAAGGAACATCAGTGCGCCATAGCGACCGCTACGCTTGCTGGCAACCATACTCTGATTCAAACGGTCATTCAGCAGACGGCGGTTAGGCAACTTAGTCAGCGCATCATAAAACGCCAGTTGATGCACTTGATATTCTGCCTGCTTCCGTTCGGTGATGTCACGATTGCTGGCACGTCTTCCCAGTGGACGTCCATCCAAATCATATACAGGTCGGCAAACGTGACCCATCCATCGGTATTCTCCATTTTTAGTCAAAATACGGAAATCTATTGGTTCGGGCATTCCCTGGGCCGACAGGGGATGGGTATGTCCAGCATAGAGATGCCGATCATCCGGGTGAATAATCTGGGTCAGCAAACTGGGGTCGGCATAAAACTCGTCTGCAGTGTATCCGCTGACCTGTTCACAAGAGGGAGTGGTGTAGCGGAGTGTGCCATCAGGCAGTATCCAATACTCCCAATCCATGGTGAAATCTGCCATGGTACGGTAGCGCAGTTCACTTTCCTGTAATGCGGCTTCGCGACTCCTGACTTCTTCAGTAAGCTTGTCAGCGATGCGGGCAGCGTTAGTCCGAGTGTTGATTATCGATAACATCAACCAGAACAAAAGACCGCTCAGCACCAGGCCGCTTACCAATGTCGCCCATGCATCTGCATAGCTGATGCCAGAAGCTGCCGTAGCACGATCAAACACCAGTAGCCACGAATGGCCGTTAAAATTTATCATCCGCTGCTGATGGAGCAGTGTAGGTAAATTGGGCACATTGGCAGCTTTGCTGCTGAACAGCTGGTTGGCAGATGTTGCCTGAGCACCATCATAGATGCTCAGGGCTATAGTTTTTCCTTCGTGACCCTCCCAGTCACGAAGTATGCCCGTCATAAGATCATCCATGCGGTATGCGCTATAGACCCAGCCAGCCAGCGCGGCTCGTCTCTGCTCGAGCGTGTTCGCAGGCATGCCATTGCGATAAACGGGAACATACATTAGCGCCCCTGCCTGAATTTTGGCACCAGCCTCTTGCACCAGTTTGACCTTGGCTGAAAGCGTCGGCTCGCCGCTATCGCGCGCCTGCTCCATGGCTGCGCGTCTGACGGGTTCGGCATACATATCAAAACCAAATGCCCGCAGATTGTTACCCCGAAAAGGCTCAAGATAGATGATGGCCGTGTAGATGGCGCGCGCGCCAGTTGGGCGTACGCTGTATTCAGGATAGCCTTCCCCACGAATATGGGCGATATGGGTGGCCAGCTGATTGGCTGGTATGACTTGCGCATATCCTATGCCCTGCACACCGGGAATATGCCAGTCTGCTCGCAGTGTCTCAACGTACGCATGCCACTCCTGACGATCCACACTAATCGACGCCGCAAAAAGAGCTGCACCACCGCGGAGCGTCAACGCATAGGCATTGAGGCGCTCCTGAATTTTGAGCGTAACCTGATCACTGGTAAAGGCAAACTGCCTGACCGCATCTTGTTCGGTGGACTGCTTGACCTGCAAACTGATAAAAGCAGTCGCCAGCAGGCTCATACCGAGTATCGCCCAGGCGGACATCGTTTTTTTAGACAGGGTGATTATCTGCATGGGACTTGTAGCGATCCTTGTCGAAATGAGGACTTATGAGGCCCTGATTGCCAGAGCAGCTTTTTATTCGACAATCTTACACTGATTTAATTAGCATGGGTCAAGTAGCGATTGCACCCTGAGCCAATAAGCACGGCTTAAATGCTACCTTGGTGTTCATCACCTGATGCTAGCGTAGAGTGACCCGCATTAATTTAGGGATATTAAGTGTTTGTTGATTATAATACACAGATAATATAGTCTCGACGTCTATCATAATGAAAATCACACCGCAAAGAATACTTGTTATCGGCGCAGGGCTGGGTGGAACAGCAATGCTGGAAATCTTTATCGATGATCCGCTAGTTGAGATTGTTGGTATTGTTGACGCAAATTCGCAAGCACCCGCATTGCAAATTGCCAAACAGGCAAATATTCAAATTTTCACTGATCTCACTGAGGCCATTGCAGCCAGTCGTCCCTGTCTCGCATTTAACCTCACGGGAAATGACGGCGTCACCACAGAAGCCGCATCTCAGTTGGGCAATGACAATGTGGTTGGGGGCTTTCAAGCCAGATTCATCTGGAATTTGCTTACCCGCCTTAAAAAGAGCAATGAACAAATTACCAATCTTGCGCACCACGACAGCCTCACCGGACTCCCTAACCGCATCCTGTTTTACGACCGTCTCAATCAGTCAATAGCATTGGCGCGCAGACATGGGACATCAATGGCGACGCTGTATCTTGATCTCGATGGTTTTAAGCTGATCAATGATAGTCTTGGACATGATGCAGGCGATGTGCTGCTGCGCGAGGCCGCAAAACGTATCACCGGGTGTGTTCGTGACACTGACACTGTCGCCCGAATTGGTGGTGATGAATTTACCGTGATAATTTGCAATCTACAAACACCCAATGCCAGCGAACAGGTGGCCATGAAAATCATAGATGCTCTCGGCCAGCCATTTTTGATCAACGGGAAAGAGTGTTCTGTCAGCGCAAGTATTGGTGTCGCTATCTACCCAAATCACGGAGCAACAGCAGAGCAACTCATCAAAATTGCTGATGCTGCGATGTATTTGGCAAAACATAATGGAAAAAACTGTTACCGCATCGCCGGCAATTAATCTGAACTCCACCCAGCCCGCATCATTGCCGGATTAAACCATCAGGGTTGTACACTCGCCCCCTGAGCCAGCAGAAACTGCTTGAACGCCAATGCTGCTGTTGATAAGCGCTTGTCTTGTCGGTGCACGACAAACCAGTGGCGGCGGATGGGGAAATCAACCACATCCAGGGTAATCAGCCGTTGGGTTTGCAACTCCAGGGCGACGGTATGCAATGACACCACCGCCAGCCCCATGCCCGCTTGCACCGCCTGTTTAATGGCTTCGTTGGTGTTCATCACCAGCCCCGTACGCGGCTTGATGTGATGTTGCTGGAAATAACGTTCTGACGCGCTGCGCGTACCCGAACCCGCTTCACGCGCGATCATGGTTTCGCTGGCGAGCCTGGATGCAGGGATCTGCGTCTGTCCCATCAACGGGTGCGTGGGCGGGGCGATCACCACTAACGGATTCTCCATGAAAGACTCTGCAACCAGATCATGGCCCTCTGGCGGCTGTCCCATCACCGCCAGATCCAGGCTGTTCTGTTCCATTTGTGCCAGCAATTCCGCACGATTCGACACATCCAGATGCACCACTATATCGGGATGCGCCTGGCAAAAATGCGCTAACAACTGAGTGGCAAAATAATTGGCGGTAGAGGCAACGGCAATACGCAGCTCGCCTTTATCCAGGCCCTTCATTTGCGTGAATACAGCTTCGGCCTCCTGCAACTGTTCGGCGATAGTCTTGCTGTAGTGGAACATCTCGCGCCCGGCTTCAGTCATGAAGATTTTTTTACCGAGCTGCTCAAACAGGGGCAAACCCACGCTTTCTTCCAGCAGTTTCACTTGCATGGACACCGCAGGCTGCGACAAATGCAGCTCACGCGCGGCTTTGGAAAAGCTCAAGTTGCGGGCGACGGCTTCAAACACCTGAAGCTGACGAAGAGTGAGATGGAGCATAAGGCAGACGGGTGATAAATGACTAAGACGATAAGTTTACCTGATACGACATCAGCGTGCTGACCAGACTGCAAATCATCGCTGCCTCATCCGCAGGTATTATCAACACGGGCTTGCTGTCTGCCGCCTGTATTTGCGGCTGATGGCTGACATTGCGCTCGGCAGCCAGATTAAACCCCAGAAATGCCAACGGGGCGCAAATCTTGGCGCGCACCAGTGCGGCATGCTCACCTATACCGGCAGTAAATACCAGCGCATCAATACCGCCTGCCTTGGCTGCCAGTGCGCCGATCGCGCCGCGCACTTGCTGGCAAAAATAATCGACAGCAAAGCGTGCGGCATCGGTATCACTGGCAAGCAGCTGGGACATATCGCTGGATAGACCATCAGATAGCGCAATCAAGCCCATGTGGTGATAAATCAGATCGCTGAGTTGTTCAGTTGTATAACGCTCAGCCAGCGCCAGCATCACCCCAGGATCCAAATCTCCGCTACGCGTGCCCATGGGTACGCCGCCTGCAGGGGTGTACGCCATGGTGGTATCAACTGACTTGAGTTTATCCAGCATGCACAGACTCGCGCCATTACCCAGATGTGCAACGACGATTTTGCCTGTTGCCGCATCACCCAAGATGGCTGGCAACTGCTGGGCGATGTAGGCGTAGTTGATGCCGTGGAATCCATAACGCCGCAACCCCAGATCCTGCGGTATCGGCAGGCGTTGCGCCAAGGGGGGGAGCGTGGCGTGAAAAGCGGTATCAAAACAGGCTATTTGCGCCACACCAAAATGCTCATGACACACATCGACACCCAGCAAATTACTCGGCAAATGTAACGGCGCCAACGGGATAATGCTATTTAATCTGGCGCGCTCAGTCGCGTCTATCCAGCGTGCAGGTTCGGTCACTGCGCCGCCATGCACCAGCCTGTGCCCGATGACAGCGGGCTTATCGGTACCCAGATCCCGCATGAGCGTATCAAAAGCGGCGCGCTGATCATGTAGCAAACCCCGGCCTATATGCGGATAATTAAAATCCCGCCGTGCGCCATCAGCATCGAACAAACTGGCTTTGAGTGATGATGAACCACTATTGATGACCAGAATGCCGGGCATTAGTAAGGCCATTCCCAATCGCGTATTGCAGGCATGTCTTCACCATGCTGCTCGATGTATTGCTTGTGCTCGATGAGCTTGTCATGCATGGCTTGTTTGATATGCGCCGCACGATGCTGGATCTTGGGCACGCGATCCACCACGTCTATAACCAGGTGGAATCTGTCCAGGTCGTTGAGCACAACCATGTCAAATGGTGTGGTGGTCGTGCCTTCTTCTTTATAGCCGCGCACATGCAAATTATCATGATTGGTGCGGCGATAAGTCAGGCGATGAATAAGCCAGGGGTAGCCGTGGTAAGCAAAAATAACAGGCTTATCTGTAGTAAATAAGCTGTCAAAATCTCGGTCAGGCAGGCCATGCGGATGTTCTTCGCTCGGTTGCAAGGTCATCAAATCAACCACATTCACTACGCGGATTTTAATTTCCGGCGCGAGTTGCCGCAGGATATCCACCGCCGCCAAAATCTCCAATGTCGGCACATCGCCGCAACATCCCATCACCACATCGGGCATATCCGCCTGATCGGTACTTGCCCATTCCCAGATGCCTATGCCTGCAGTGCAATGCTTGATCGCCGCGTCCATACTCAGCCACTGTGGCGCGGGCTGCTTGCCGGCAACGATGACGTTAACGTAGTTGCGACTGTTAAGGCAATGGTTCGCCACCGAGAGCAGGGTGTTTGCGTCTGGTGGCAAATACACGCGGATGATTTCCGCTTTCTTGTTCACCACATGGTCGATAAAACCGGGATCCTGATGGGAAAAGCCATTGTGATCCTGCCGCCACACATGCGAAGTGAGCAGATAATTCAGCGAGGCAATCGGCCTGCGCCAGGGGATTTCCTGGCTGGTCACTTTCAGCCATTTCGCATGCTGGTTAAACATGGAGTCGATGAGGTGAATAAACGCTTCATAGCAGGAAAAGAACCCATGCCGCCCGGTAAGCAGATAGCCTTCCAGCCAACCCTGGCAAGTATGTTCAGACAAAATCTCCATCACTCGCCCGTCTGGGGCGAGGTGGTCATCTGCACCGATACGTTCCGCCATCCAGCTACGATTAGTCACCTCAAACAGCGCGCCCAGCCGATTAGATGCCGTTTCATCTGGCCCGAATACGCGGAAATTCTCCATATTCTGGCGCATGACATCACGCAAATAAGTCCCCAACACTCGCGTCGCCTCGCCCTCTGTCCGTCCCGGTTGCGGCACAGCCACTGCGTAATCGCGGAAATCAGGCAAACGCAGGTCATGCAGCAATATGCCGCCATTCGCATGCGGATTCGCGCCCATACGCCGTGCGCCAACGGGAGCGAGCGTAGCCAGTTCGGGCAGCAATTTACCATTCACGTCGAACAGGTCTGCAGGATGATAATGCCGCATCCATGTATCCAGCATCGCTACGTGCTCAGGCTTGGTTGCCATTTCCGATAACGGCACCTGATGCGAACGCCATGAACCTTCAGTTGGCAAACCATCAACTTCCTTCGGTCCGGTCCAGCCTTTAGGCGAACGCAGTATGATCATCGGCCAGATTGGACGTTCAATGTTGCCCTCAACGCGAGCACGGTGCTGAATTTGTTTGATTTCGGCGATGATCGTATCCATGGTCGCCGCCATTTGTTCATGCATCAGCGCGGGATCATCACCCTCGACAAAATACGGCTGATAACCATAACCCACGAACAACTGCCGCAGTTCCTCATGACTAATACGCGCCAGCACCGCTGGATTGGCAATCTTGTAGCCATTCAGATGCAGAATCGGCAATACTGCGCCATCGGTTTTGGGATTCAGAAATTTATTGGAATGCCATGCGGTTGCCAGTGGACCGGTTTCCGCCTCGCCATCACCGACCACACAGCAGGCAATCAAATCCGGGTTATCAAACACGGCACCATAAGCATGCGATACCGCATAGCCTAACTCGCCGCCTTCATGAATAGAACCTGGGGTTTCAGGTGCGGCATGGCTGGGTATGCCACCGGGGAACGAAAACTGGCGAAACAGATGTTTCATGCCGATTTCATCCTGGGTAACATTAGGATAAAAATCGCTGTAAGTCCCTTCCAGATAGGTATTCGCCACTACTGCGGGACCGCCATGACCAGGGCCGGCAATGAAGATCATATTCAAATCATCACGGCGTATCACCCGATTCATGTGCGCATAAATGAAATTCAACCCGGGTGTCGTTCCCCAATGCCCAAGCAAACGCGGCTTGATGTGCGCAAGACTGATCGGCTGTTTTAATAAGGGATTATCCAGCAAATAAATTTGCCCAACCGCGAGATAGTTGGCAGCGCGCCAATAGCGGTCGATAAGATCGAGTTCTGTAGCAGTAAGCACTTGCGTCATGACTTTCTCCAGATGATGTCATCTTATTATAGACTGGAAAATATGACGATATTGCGATTGTTGCGCTTGCGCCTAATAAACCCAAAAACTAACGCCCGCAGGCTGTAGCACCCAAACCTGTTAAATATAGCAAGAATCTATCAACAGCATAGTCATAATTCATTAGCGGTTTATGAATCCCCCATCTATTATGGTATCCATAATAATTAAAAATACGGATTAACCAACTACCGAAGGAGAAACACATGACATCAGAAGCGAAATGCCCATTTGTTCATAAAGCTGGAAGTGGTCCGTCAAACCGGGACTGGTGGCCGAACCAGCTTCCGCTCGAAATCCTGCATCAGCATATCCCCGAGTCCAGCCCGATGGGCGCGGACTTCAACTACGCCAAAGAATTCAAAACCCTCGACCTCGCGGCCGTGAAGCATGACCTTACCGCCCTGATGACCGACTCACAGGAATGGTGGCCCGCAGATTACGGTCACTATGGTCCTTTTTTCATCCGCATGGCATGGCACAGCGCAGGGACCTACCGCACCGGTGACGGTCGTGGCGGTGCAGGCCACGGCAATCAGCGTTTCGCCCCGCTCAACAGCTGGCCAGATAATGTCAACCTCGACAAAGCACGCCGGCTGTTGTGGCCGATCAAGCAGAAGTATGGCAAGAAAATTTCCTGGGCCGACCTCATCGTGCTCGCAGGCAACGTTGCCATGGAATCAATGGGCTTCAAAACCTTCGGCTTCGCCGGCGGACGCGAGGATATCTGGGCACCAGAGACTGACGTTTACTGGGGCAATGAACAAAAATGGCTGGATGACAAGGCCCGCTATACCGGCGAACGCGACCTCGAAAATCCGCTGGCCGCGGTGCAGATGGGGCTGATTTACGTCAACCCGGAAGGTCCGGGCGGCAACCCGGATCCAGTCGGGTCTGGCCGCGATGTGCGCGAAACCTTTGCGCGCATGGCCATGAACGACGAAGAGACGGTAGCACTCACCTGCGGCGGCCACACTTTCGGCAAATGCCACGGTGCGGGTCCAGCCACGCATGTGGGACCTGAGCCGGAAGCCGCACCTATCGAACAACAGGGGCTGGGCTGGAAGAGCAGTTATGCCAGCGGTAAAGGTGGCGATCAGATCGGCAGCGGTCTGGAAGGCTCGTGGACGCCGACCCCGACGCAGTGGGACATGAGCTATCTCGACATGCTATTCGGCAACGAATGGGAGCTGACCAAGAGCCCGGCGGGTGCCCATCAGTGGACCCCAAAAGTGCCCAACGACAGTAATATGGCCCCCGCCGCAGGGGATGCATCGAAACGCGTGCCCATCATCATGACAGCTGCGGACATGGCGATGCGCATGGATCCGATCTATGAACCGATTGCACGTCGCTTCCACAAAAATCCGGCAGAATTCGCCGATGCCTTCGCACGTGCCTGGTTCAAGCTGACCCACCGTGACATGGGGCCACGTACGCGTTATCTGGGTCCCGAAGTGCCCAAGGAAGAACTGATCTGGCAAGACCCCATTCCCGCCGTCGATTATCCTCTGATCAACGACCAGGATGTTGCCGCACTCAAGACTAAGGTACTGGCGTCCGGGTTGAGTATTGCGGAACTGATTTCGACCGCCTGGGCCTCGGCATCGACGTTCCGTGGCTCCGACAAGCGCGGCGGTGCCAACGGCGCACGCATCCGCCTTGCACCGCAAAAAGACTGGGAAGCCAACCAGCCGCAGCAATTGGCCAAAGTGCTGACCAAACTTGAAGGCATCCAGACTGAGTTCAACGCGAGTGGCAAAAAGGTCTCGATGGCCGATCTCATCGTGCTGGCTGGCTGCGCAGCTGTCGAAGCGGCGGCAAAGCAAGCGGGGCATGCAGTAACCGCACCGTTCACACCAGGGCGCATGGACGCTACACAAGAACAGACCGACGTAGAGGCTTTCGCCGTGCTCGAACCGGTTGCCGATGGTTTCCGCAATTACCAGAAAGGCAAGTACGCAGTCTCGGCCGAGGAGCTACTGCTCGACAAGGCACAACTGCTGACACTTACCGCACCCGAAATGACGGTGCTAATCGGCGGTATGCGTGCACTGAGCGCGACCGTTGGTCAGACCAGGAACGGAATCTTCACCCAACAGCCAGGGGTGCTCACCAACGACTTTTTCGTCAACCTGCTTGATATGAGTACGGCGTGGCAGCCTGTTGCGAACAGCGAGGATGTGTTCGAAGGGCGCGATCGCAAGACGGGTGAAGTCAAATGGACTGGCACCCGCGTCGATCTGATCTTCGGTTCTAACTCCCAGCTTCGCGCTATCGCGGAAGCCTACGCTTGCAACGACGCGCAGCCAGCGTTTGTGCGTGACTTTGTCGCGGCCTGGCACAAGGTGATGAATCTGGATCGCTTCGACCTTGCGTAATACCGGCGGTGGATCCTTAACGGGCTTATGTTGAACAACCTGACCTGGCTGGCACGGCTAATCCCGAACCAGGTCAGGGTTGCCTGATTAGACCGACGCAGCCTGCGCCACCATATCCAGCGCCAGCGCTTCAGCCACTTTGATGCCATCTATTGCCGCCGATAATATGCCGCCGGCGTAACCGGCACCTTCTCCAGTGGGGTATAAACCGCGTGTATTCAGGCTTTGATAGTCGTCACCACGTTTGATGCGGATAGGCGAGGAAGTCCGCGTTTCCACGCCGGTCAGCACAGCATCGGGCAGGGCGAAGCCGCGTATCTGTTTGTCAAATGCGGGCAGGGCTTCGCGCATGGCGGTGATGATGTAATCGGGCAGGGCGGTCGCCAGGTCACACATGGTCACACCCGGGGTATAAGACGGCACGACTTCGCCCAGCTGGGTGGATGGGCGTTGCGCCAGAAAGTCCCCGACTAACTGCGCAGGGGCATTGTAGTTGCTGCCACCTAGCTCAAACGCACGGCGTTCCCACTGGCGCTGGAACTCCATCCCCGCCAATGGGTGCTCGCCACAGTCTTCAGGATTGATATTTACCACCATGCCGCTGTTGGCATTGCGCTCGTTACGCGAATACTGGCTCATGCCATTGGTGACTACGTAACCTTCTTCCGATGCTGCCGCCACCACTGTACCGCCCGGGCACATGCAGAAGCTGTACACCGCACGCCCATTGCTGGCGTGGTGAACTAATTTATAATCCGCCGCGCCCAATTCGGGGTGACCTGCACTGTCGCCAAAGCGACACTGGTCGATAAGATGTTGCGGATGCTCTATGCGCAAACCGATGGCAAATGGTTTGGCCTCGATATACACGCCGCGCTCATACAGCATGGTAAAGGTATCGCGTGCGCTGTGACCGATAGCCAGCACGATGTGATTGCTCATCACCCGCTCACCATCTGCCAGCACCACGCCCTGTATCGCATCACCCTCGCGGAGGATATCAACGACGCGCTGCTGAAAACGTATCTCGCCGCCCAGGGACTCAATAGTTGCACGCATTTTCTCCACCATGCCCACTAGACGGAACGTGCCGATATGCGGCTTGCTGACATAGGCTATCTCCGGTGGTGCGCCGGCGGTGATGAATTCATCAATAACTTTGCGCCCGTAATGCTTGGGGTCTTTAATCTGGCTGTAGAGCTTGCCGTCGGAGAACGTCCCCGCGCCACCTTCGCCAAACTGCACGTTGGACTCGGGATTCAACTTGCGTTTGCGCCACAAGCCCCAGGTATCCTGAGTCCGTTCACGCACTGCCTTGCCGCGCTCAAGCACTATAGGGCGAAAACCCATTTGCGCCAGTATCAGCGCAGCAAATATGCCTGCGGGACCAAAGCCGATGACCACAGGACGTTGTGTCAAATCAACAGGTGCGCTGGCAACCTGGTGATAACCTATGTCAGGCGCGATGCTGATATGCTTGTCCTGCTTCACTTTCGCCAATACCGCTGCGTCATTTTGCACTGCGACATCAACGGTATAAACAAACAAAATCTGCGAGCGTTTACGTGCGTCTTGTCCGCGCCTGAACACGGTATAGCTGACCAATTTATCGGGCATGATTTTCAGCCGCTGACAAATCGCCGCAGGCAAAGCGGACTCAGGATGGTCCAGAGGTAGTTTGATTTCGGTAATACGCAGCATAGTGGACGGCAAAGTGAACAACAAAGTGCTATTTTACCGCCGCTGGTGATGCTAACCAAATGATTTTCTTGGTAGCTTTCATGTAAAATAGTCGTTTGATTTAAAGCAGATAACAACATGGCGATACAGTGGTTTCCAGGACACATGACCTCGGCGCGCAAAAAAGCCGCCGAAACCATGGCATTGACCGATATAGTCATCGAGGTGCTCGACGCGCGGCTGCCTGAAGCCAGCAGTAATCCGATGATAGAAGAGCTGCGTGTATTCCGCCAGCGTCCGTGCTTAAAAATTCTGAACAAGGCTGATTTGGCCGACCCGGCAACCACCAAAGCCTGGCTGGATTATTACAACAAGCAAAAAGGCGTGAAAGCGGTTGCGCTGTCATGCAAAAAGCCCAGCGATGTCGCCAAAATCCCAGCCATGTGTTTAGCTCTCGCATCGCATCGCGGTACTACACTCAAACCCTTACGCATGATGATCATGGGTATCCCCAACGTCGGCAAGTCAACGCTGATGAACGCGTTACTCAAACGCCGCGTGGCAAAAGTAGGCGATGAGCCAGCGGTGACCAAAAGTCAGCAAAAATTAGAGCTGAATGACCACATGATACTGATCGACACGCCAGGCATGATGTGGCCACGCATCGCGCACCAGAGTGATGGATTGATGCTCGCCGCCAGTCACGCGATTGGACGCAACGCAGTGATAGATGAAGAGGTTGCCACCTTCCTGGCGGAGAACCTGTTACAGAGCTATGCGCCGCTCATTACTCAACGCTACGGCTTTGATACTGCTGACAAGGATGCTGTAGGCGTAATCGAAGCCATCGCTGCCAAACGTGGTTATCGACTCAAAGGCGGTGCAGTGGACTTTGAAAAAGCGTGCATGACACTGTTGCAGGATTATCGCCTGGGTACTTTGGGGCGCATCAGCCTGGAAACCCCAAGCAGCCGTGCAGCGATGCTAGCCTTGGCAAGCGAAACAGTGACGACGCTGGGTACGACTGAGAGTGGAATAGACTCGCTCGGCGACGATTAAGCTTAGTTGGGACGTGTCCCAACTAAATCACAACCCCAATCTACGCCATATCTCCGTGGTGGCAACAGATTGATTCATGGTGTAAAAGTGCAAGCCTGGTACGTTGTTGGCTAGCAGGCGTTCACACAGGTTAGTGACGACATCTAGTCCGTAAGCACGGATGGAGTCGATATCATCATTGTACGCTTCCAGCTTCTTGCGCATCCAGCGCGGGATTTCTGCGCCACAGGCATCAGAGAAACGTGCAAGCTGGGAGAAATTGCCGATAGGCATGATGCCTGGCACAATAGGTGCGGTAATGCCTAGCTTGGCGCAATCATCGACAAAGGCGAAATAGGCATCAGCATTGAAGAAATACTGGGTAATCGCAGCATTTGCACCTGCGTCCATTTTACGCTTGAAATTCATCAAGTCATCGTGTGCACTTTTAGCTTGTGGATGAACTTCTGGGTAAGCGGCAACTTCGATATTGAACCAGTCACCGGTTTCATTGCGGATAAATTCTACTAATTCATTGGCATAGCGAAACTCGCCAGCACTGGCCATGCCTGAGGGCAAATCGCCGCGCAGGGCGACGATATGGCGGATGTTGTTACTTTGGTATTCGCCCAATATCGCACGGATATTGTCACGAGTGGAGCCTATGCATGACAGATGCGGCGCAGCTTCTAGCCCCGCATGCTGGATATCGAGCACAGTTGCCAAGGAATGGTCGCGAGTGGAGCCACCCGCGCCAAATGTCACTGAAAAGAACTTGGGATGCAGCGTAGCCAATTGGCTACGCACGTCGCGCAGCTTGTCCATGCCTTCGGGGGTCTTGGGCGGAAAGAACTCGAAACTAAACGTGCGTGCGGTCATGACAATATTCCCTTAGATTAGCTTAATAGCGGTAGTGGTTCGCTTTATATGGGCCCGTTTTGTCCACGCCGATGTAAGCTGCCTGTTGATCCGACAACTCGGTCAACACTGCATTCAGTGTTTTCAATTGCAAACGGGCAACTTTTTCATCCAGATGCTTAGGCAAGGTATAAACACCCACTGGATAATCCGCTGTACGGCTATACAATTCTATCTGCGCGATAGTCTGATTAGCAAATGAAGAGCTCATGACATACGATGGGTGGCCGGTTCCGCAACCCAAGTTTACCAGACGACCCTTAGCCAGCATGATAATGCGCTTGCCGTCAGGGAATATGATGTGATCAACCTGTGGCTTGATTTCTTCCCACTGGTATTTTTCCACGCCAGCAACGTCGATTTCATTATCGAAGTGACCGATATTGCAAACGATAGCCTGGTTCTTCATTTTTACCATGTGGTCATGGGTAATGACGTGGTAGTTGCCTGTCGCCGTAACGAAGATATCCGCTTTATCGCAAGCGTAATCCATAGTCACAACACGGTAGCCTTCCATCGCTGCTTGCAGTGCGCAGATAGGATCGATTTCGGTAATCCATACTTGTGCTGAAAGCGCACGCAACGCTTGAGCTGAACCTTTACCCACGTCGCCGTAACCAGCAACCACAGCAATTTTGCCCGCGACCATCACGTCGGTTGCGCGCTTGATACCATCAACCAAAGATTCACGGCAGCCATACAGGTTGTCGAATTTGGATTTGGTAACAGAATCATTAACGTTAATCGCCGGGAATTTCAATTCGCCACGTTCGTGCATCTGGTATAAACGATGTACGCCGGTAGTGGTTTCTTCAGTCACGCCTTTGATGTGTGCAAGACGAACTGAATACCAGGTCGGTGCAACAGCCAATTTAGCTTTAATCGCAGCGTAGAGCACGCGCTCTTCTTCGCTGGTAGGGTGTGACAGTACGCTGATGTCGGTTTCTGCACGCGCGCCCAGATGCAGCAATAAAGTCGCATCGCCGCCATCATCCAGAATCATGTTGGAATAGCCGCCATCCGTCCATTCAAAAATACGGTGAGTGTAATCCCAGTAATCAACCAGTGACTCGCCTTTGACCGCGAATACAGGTGTACCTGTCGCTGCAATGGCTGCTGCTGCGTGATCTTGAGTGGAAAAAATATTGCATGAAGCCCAACGCACTTCTGCGCCAAGTGCCTGCAAGGTTTCTATCAGCACACCAGTCTGGATGGTCATGTGCAAGCTGCCGGTGATGCGCGCACCCTTGAGTGGCTTGGTCGCAGCAAATTCTTCACGAATTGCCATCAAACCTGGCATTTCGATTTCCGCGATGTTCAGTTCCTTACGTCCCCATGCAGCAAGCGACATATCGGCAATTACATAATCAGTGGTATTACAAGTTGAGGTAACGGCATTCATACCGATCTCCTTTCAATAGTTTGGGTAATGGATTACAGACCAGCTGCAGATTTCAACTCTTCTGCTTTGTCAGTGGCTTCCCATGTAAATTCTGGCTCATCGCGACCGAAGTGACCGTAACTTGCTGTGCGAGTGTAGATAGGGCGCAGTAAATTCAAGGTTTGAATAATGGCTTTAGGACGCAAATCAAAATGCGCTTCGACTAACTTTCCAATACGTTCGTCACTGATCTTGCCAGTACCGAAAGTATTCACCATCAATGAAACAGGGCGTGCAACACCAATCGCATAGGCAACCTGCACCAGACACTTGGTCGCCAGACCTGCGGCAACAATATTCTTCGCAACATAACGACCTGCGTAAGCAGCAGAACGATCGACTTTGGTAGGATCCTTACCCGAGAAAGCACCACCACCGTGAGGCGCTGCACCACCATAGGTATCAACGATGATTTTACGACCTGTCAGACCGGCATCACCCATAGGGCCACCGATAACGAAACGGCCAGTCGGGTTGACCAGGTAACGCACGTCAGTTTTGAGCATATCCGCAGGAATCACTGGCTTGATAATCTCTTCGATAACGGCTTCCTGAATTTGCGCGTGGGAAACATCAGGATGATGCTGGGTAGACAGCACAACGGTATCGACATGCTGCGGCTTGCCGTCAACATAACGGATGGACACTTGTGACTTTGCGTCTGGACGCAACCATGGCAAACGACCGTCTTTACGCAATTCAGCCTGGCGCTCGACTAAACGGTGCGCAAGGTAAATTGGCATAGGCATTAACGATGGGGTTTCGTCACAAGCATAACCAAACATCAAGCCCTGGTCGCCAGCGCCCTGATCCAGATCCAGGCCCTGACCTTCATTCACGCCTTGCGCGATATCAGCGGACTGTTTGCCGAAAGTGGTAAGCACGGAGCAGGTGTTGTAATCGAAGCCGATATCAGAACTGTCATAACCTATGCGCTTCACCGTCTGGCGGGCGATCTGGTTGTAATCTATCATCGCGTGGGTGGTAATTTCACCCGCGATAACGACTAAGCCGGTAGTAACCAGTGTTTCACAAGCGACACGCGCATGTGGATCCTGAGTGAGGATGGCATCGAGGACTGCATCGGAGATTTGGTCAGCGACTTTGTCGGGATGACCTTCGGAAACGGATTCTGAGGTAAAAATGTAATCTTGCATGGCACACACGCCTTTCTGTAATTAAATGACCAAAAAGTAAGACGTGAGCGTCGTTGCTAGATAAACGGTCTGAGCCTGGCAGGGTTTCCCCGTCGCAACGCTCCTCAAACCAAGCGCGTATTTTAGCTAACTATTGCATCCATGTATATATGTGCCGGAATTTTGATGTTAGTCCCATGTATTTATGGGTCTTGAGTTAAAATAGTCGCTACTGTTTGATCATTCCTGACTGCATGCGTTTATTTTTTCTTCGATTATTGGCAAAGTTACCGCTGCGATTCTGGCATAACGTCGGTGCGTTTGGTGGCTGGCTGACGTATCGCAGCGACAAACGTTACGCCGCCAAAATTCAGCAGAATCTTGCACAAAGTCATATCGCGACCAATGACGCAGAGTACCAGCAATTACTCCAGCAGACGGCTCGTGAAATCGGCAAAGGTGCAGCTGAAATTCTGCCTATCTGGTTGCGCCCTTATCAGGATGTATTGAAACTGGTGCAAGCCTGTCATGGCTGGGAACACGTAGAAGCCGCTGCTAAATCAGGTAAAGGTATCCTGGCGATGACCCCACACCTGGGTTGCTTTGAAATCGTCAGCCTTTACTATGCAGCCCGCCGCCCGATGACGGTAATGTATAAGCCACCACGCCAGGCTTGGGTGGAAGATATTATGCGGGCAGGGCGTGCGCGCGGACAAATCAGCCTGGCGACTACCGATGTAAAAGGCGTACGTGCATTACTGACTGCGTTGAAAAAAGGTGAGGCGGTTGGTGTGTTGCCCGATCAGGTTGCGAGTCGAGGAGAGGGGGTATGGGCAAATTTTTTTGGTCGTCCTGCTTACACGCCGACTCTCGTTGCTCGCTTACATCAATCGACAGGCGCTGTGCCACTGTTGATGTTTGGTGAACGCCTGCCAGATGGTAAGGGTTATATTATTCACATTGAACCACTGGCTGCCGATATGAGCGGTGATAAACAGGCTGCCAGCATTGCGCTCAACGTCGCTTTAGAACAGCTCATCCGTAAATTCCCTACGCAATATTTATGGAGCTATAACCGTTACAAACGTCCAGGTGGTGTAGAACCACCGCCTGCTGAATAAACGGCATACACTTTGCGTACCAATAACTTTACTAAAATTTTGTCTGTTAGTATCGCCCAGCTCATGACGCGCCTGGGTATAGCCGTGCTCTGGCTGCTGCATTTATTGCCGTTTGCCGTGATTGCAATGATAGGCGAAGGCTTGGGCTACGTGATTTATTATGTTGCTGGCAAACGCCGCAAAATAGGCGCGACTAATCTGGCTTTATGCTTCCCTGCGTGGTCAGAACAACAGCGTAATCGTATATTACGCAAACATTTCCAGGTTCTGAGTCGGGCGGCACTGGAGCATAGTATTTTATCCTGGTCACGTCATGCGCGAGCAGGAAAACTGGTTAAAGTTGAAGGCTGGGAGCACTTTACTGCCGTGCAAGATGGTCCGGTTATTCTGCTCGCGCCCCATTTTGTGGGATTGGATATGGGCGGTCTGCCACTATTACTTGGGCACCACACTTTAGTCTCTATGTATAGCCGCCTGAAAAACCCGCTCATGGATGCGCTCATACTAAGAATGCGTAAACGTTTTGGTACTAATATTCTCATTTCCCGACATGAAGGTGTGCGCCCACTTATTCGTGAAATCAAGCATGGCGCGGCTTTATACTATTTACCCGATCAGGATTTTGGTGCGAAAGATGCCGAATTCGCTCCTTTTTTTGGCATACCGGCAGCAACAATTAATGCCTTACCACGACTGGCAAAAGTTACCCGTGCAAAAATATTACCGGCAGTGACTCGCCAACTGCCAAACGGTCAAGGCTATGTGCTAAAGTTTTATCCTGCCTGGGAAAATTTCCCCAGTGACAACATGCTGGCTGATATTACCCGCATGAATGCTTTTATTGAAGAGCGTGTGCTTGAAATGCCAGAACAATATTTTTGGTTACACAAACGTTTCAAAACACGACCTTTGGGTGAACCAAGTGTATATAAATGATGAATCTTAAATTTACTAAAATGCATGGTGCCGGCAACGATTTTGTCGTCATTGATGCGATTAATCAGAACGTGAATCTGAGCACAGAACAGATTCGTCATATTGCTGACCGGCACATGGGCGTGGGCTGCGATCAATTACTGCTGGTTGAGCGTCCGACACGTGATGATGCAGATTTTCGCTATCGCATTTTTAACGCTGATGGCAGCGAAGTAGAACAATGCGGTAACGGTGCACGCTGTTTTGTGCGCTTTGTGCATGACCACGGCCTGACGCAGCAGCGAGAAATTCGGGTTGAAACAGCATCTGGTATCATCGTGCCACGACTGGAAAACGATGGGCGTGTTACCGTCAATATGGGTGCGCCGCGTTTCGAACCGGTTGACATTCCCTTTGTTGCGCCAGAGCGTGCGCTCACTTATGCGCTCGATGTCGATGGTAAAAACCTGACTATAAGCGCACTTTCCATGGGTAACCCGCATGCAGTACAACTGGTTGACGATGTTGATACTGCACCCGTTGCCACAGTCGGTGCCCATATAGAAACTCACCCGCGCTTCCCCAATCGCGTCAATGCTGGATTTATGCAAATTGTAGATCGTAGCCATATCCGCTTGCGTGTGTTTGAACGTGGTGCGGGTGAAACCCTGGCCTGCGGCACAGGGGCTTGCGCTGCCGTAGTTGCCGGGATAAGCCTGGGGCTATTGGATCAGCAAGTTGACGTCAGCACCCGTGGCGGCATGCTGACTATTTCCTGGGCTGGTGGCAACACACCTGTATGGCTGACTGGCCCCACTGTTAATGTATTTGAAGCCGAAATCCCGTTATGAAAACTGAAGAAATCGCCCGTTACCTCGCCGCTCATCCTGAGTTTTTTGATCAGTTCCCGCATTTATTGACAGATATTCGTTTCAGTCATCCCCATGATGGGCGGGCGATTCCTATCGCAGAACGCCAAATCTTGAATCTGCGTGACAAAGTCGCCCTGCTGGAAAACAAACTGGTCGAATTGATTCGGTTTGGTGAAGAGAACGATGTTATTTCTCAAAAGATGCACCATATAGCCAGTGCCACAATGTCTGCACGTGACCTTGATACGCTGATACACGCCCTATATTTGAACCTGCGGGAAGATTTTGATATTCCTCATGCACTCATCAGAATTTGGCAGGGCACCGGTTCAGGCCCAGAATTTGCTCCCTGCACTGAGGATTTGATTAACTGGGTGAGTAACATGCCCCATCCTCAATGCGGTGCATATCTGCATGAAGAGGCGCTATCCTGGCTTGGCGATACGCCGCTTTTGCGTTCCTATGCGGCGGTGCCGTTAAAACACAATGAAACACTGGGCGTGCTTATTCTCGCCTCTGAAGATGCTCAACGCTTTTATCCGCAGATGGGTACTTTGTATCTGCAGCGCTTGGGTGAGTTAATTGCATCAGGTGTGCAACGGATGACATGAACGATAGCCTGCTGAACGCGTATCTTGAGTATATCTCTGCGGAACGTGGATTGGCTGCACTTACGCTGGACAACTACCAGCGCGATTTAAAGTTACTGTTCCAGCACTTGACCTCAACGACGCTGGATAAGGCGCTGGCGCATGATATACGTCGCATCGTTGCCCGTTTGCATGCTCAAGGACTGTCTGGCAAAAGCCTGGCACGTATATTATCCTCCTGGCGGGGATTTTACCGTTATCTCAACCTGCGTCACGGCTATAGCAATAATCCTTGTGATGGCTTGCGGGCGCCTAAACACCGCCGCGCTTTGCCACACAGTTTATCGGTAGAACAGGCGCAACAGTTACTGGAAACGCATGCTGATGATGCTCTGGATGTACGTGATAGCGCGATGTTCGAATTGTTTTATTCATCAGGCTTGCGTCTGACGGAGCTTGCCAGTTTAACTATGAGCCAACTGGATATAGCGCAAGCAGAAATTCATATTGTGGGTAAGGGCAACAAAGCGCGTATCGTGCCGATAGGCACAGTCGCACTCACGGCCTTGCAGACATGGTTAGCTCAGCGCCCAGCGCAGACTGATGCGGTCTTTCCCGGTCGCAATAATACACATCTTACCCAGCGCGCTATTGCATTACGTTTAAAGCGCCGTGCCGCGCTAGCAGGCGTGACTGCCAATGTACATCCGCATGTGTTACGCCATGCCTTTGCATCACATCTGTTGCAATCATCGGGAGATTTACGTGCCGTGCAGGAGTTGTTAGGCCATGCCAGCATCAGCACAACTCAAATTTACACGCAACTCGATTTTCAGCACCTCGCAACTACCTACGATCAGGCGCATCCGCGGGCAAAAAAGCGAGCGGACAGCAAAAAGGACGGTTAAACCGTCCTTTTTGTTGATGCTGAATAGTTTTAGCCTGCCCGGGATTTGAATCTCAGGCTAGCTAACTACGATTAACGTTCGCCTTGAACAGTGACCGTAATTTCAGCTACCACGTCAGTATGCAATGAAATGCTGACTGGGAAATCGCCAATAGCTTTTAACGGACCATTAGGCATACGAATTTCCGCTTTAGCAACTTCGAAACCGGCTGCGTTCAAACCTGCAGCGATGTCGATGTTGGTGATAGAACCAAACAAACGGCCATCCATACCCGCTTTTTGCGATACAACCAAAACATACTCAGCCAATTTAGCTGCGCGTGCTTGAGCCGCTGCCAATGTAGCTGCTTGTGCTTTCTCTAATTCAGCACGACGCTCTTCAAAATGCTTCAAGTTAGCAGCGGTTGCGCGCTTAGCTTTACCTTGAGGAATTAAGAAGTTACGTGCGTAACCGTCTTTAACTTTAACCACATCACCTAAAGTACCGAGGTTAACCACTTTTTCCATAAGAATAATTTGCATGGTAATCTCCTAGTGCAAGTCGGTGTAAGGCATCAACGCAAGGAAGCGTGCGCGCTTGATAGCGGTGGACAACTGACGTTGAAAACGGGTTTTAGTCCCAGTGATACGTGCAGGGATGATTTTGCCGTTTTCAGCAACAAAGTCTTTTAACAGTTCAGCGTCTTTGTAATCTACCCAAGCGATACCTTCAACGGTAAAGCGGCAGAACTTACGACGTTTGAACAACTGACGGGAACCTTCCCGACGTTTGGTGTTGGTCTTGCTATTAGTTGGACGAGGCATGATGCACTCCTATCTAAATGTTTTCTAAGCTGCAAATATGCAGCACTATATGTGAACTTTTCTGACTCTTTTGTGCGAGAAAACCAGTAACACTTAACGTTTGCGCCAATTCCAGCTGACTCAATTTTTTGGCTAACTCACCCACAGCTAACGCTGCTAACTCTACTTTTACTTGCCGTGCCATGTTTGCTTCAATTTGCTGCGATTCATGCAGAATCTTGCATTCGATTAAAGGCAAACCTGCTGGCGTGTAACGTAATGCATCGCATTGGGTAAGAATGCCGCTGAATTCAACCTGATTAGCTTGCAAATAAATTAAGCAGCTTCAGTGGCTTCAGGTGCAACTTCAGTGTTCGCGGTCAAAGAACGTGATTTCTCATCCTTCATCATAGGTGAAGGTGTGGTCACTGCTTCATCCATACGGATGGTCAGATGACGTAAAACCGCGTCGTTGAATTTAAAGCCATGCTCTAATTCATCTAGGGTTTCTTGATCACATTCAATGTTCATTAACACATAGTGTGCTTTGTGAACTTTTTGGATTGGGTAAGCCATCTGGCGACGACCCCAGTCTTCCAGGCGATGGATTTGACCATTGCGTGTAGTAACTTGGGTGCGGTAACGCTCGATCATCGCGGGCACTTGCTCGCTTTGATCAGGGTGTACGATAAACACGATTTCATAATGACGCATGCAAAACTCCTTCTGGTTAAAGCCCTCCGTGCGTAAGCGGTAGGACAAGGGGGGAAACCGAGCATTATATTGTAGATTCAGCTAGTTAGCAAGTTCTGCAAACATGTCCATTTCAGCTTGACTAAATCCCGCGGCAATACGCGCTTCAACATGAATAGGTTTGCGTAACTTGGGCGCATTATATTCACGCAACAATCGCCTAAATGTCGCTACTGGCTCCATACCCTGCTGCGCGCACAAAAAGGCATACCAACGGTTTCCTACTGCGACATGCCCAACTTCGTCATGCAGGATAATCGCCAATATTGCAGCTGCGTCATGCGCCCCAACAGAAGCCAATTTGTGCATAATAGCCGGCAGGGCATCCAATCCACGGGCTTCTAACACTCGCGGCACCAGCGCCATGCGAACCAGTGGGTCATGCGCCGTCTGCACAGCCATGTCCCACAGTCCGTTATGCGCGCTAAAGTCACCATATTCATAACCCATGCTTTGCAAATGCGCTCGCAATAGTGAAAAGTGATACGCCTCCTCAGCGGCTACCCGCAACCAGTCTTCATAATAATCACGCGGCAAATCACGAAAGCGGTAAATCGCATCCAATGCCAAGTTGATCGCATTGAATTCAATGTGTGCGAGCGCGTGTAACAACGCAGCTCTGCCGTCCACCGTGGATAATTTACGCTTCTCAACCAGCAATGCCGAGACTAGTTCCGGCTTGGGTGGCCTACCTGGAATGGGAATAGGAATAATGGGGGCAGAATCATGCGTATAGCTGACTTCATCAGCCAGCCATGCATCGCGCAAAGAAGAAATCTGCTCTAATTTATAATCAACGTCGCACGCCTGCAAGCATTCAAACGTTTTAACAAATAGATTGGTAAGCATAATTTATACGAGGGCTGTATTGCAGTTAACTTACATGATTGCCATGTACGCTTATAAATCTTATTTAATTTTGAAACTCTGAAATTAAAAACGGCAGCTATCCGAAATAATCCGTCTAACTGCCGACTGTTGCCGATTACAATTTTATACGTCTAAATTACGCACACCCATCGCATTGGTTTCAATAAATGCGCGGCGGGGCTCCACTTGATCCCCCATTAGCGTGACGAAAATTTCATCCGCATTTATTGCATCTTCAATTTGTACGCGCATTAAACGACGGACTTTAGGATCCATGGTTGTTTCCCACAACTGACTTGGGTTCATCTCACCCAGACCTTTGTAACGTTGTATGGACAGGCCGCGCTTTACGTCGTTGAGTAACCACTCCAGCGCATCCTTGAACGAGCTTACCGGTTGTGATTTCTCACCACGTTGAGCGCGTGCACCAGCACTTAACAGGCCTTGGAGAACCTGACTAGTATCCCTTATTTGAATGTAGTCTACGCTTTGGACAAAACTGCTATCCAGGCGAGTAATCTGGGTATTGCCATGATATTGGCGTAAGATTTTTAATGAATAGGTTTCTTGTGCTTCATTATAATCAACTTCTATGCTGACATTTTTATCATGTATCGCCGTGGTGATGGTTGCTTTAGCGTGCTCGGCTTGTGCTTGTGTATCCAGCGATATTGGTTCGATATCCATAAGCGTATGCATTACAGCGCCGTCAATAACACGGCTCATGCGCTGGATGATAGCTTCTGCAAGCAGATAGGATTGAGCGATATTTTCTAGCGCAACGCCGCTTATTTCACTGCCATTTTCTGCACCAGTTATTAACTTAGCATCTTTGGTAGCTTCTGTGAGCAGATAAGCCTTGAACTCATGCTCATCTTTGAGATAACGCTCGGATTTACCATATTTTACTTTGTACAATGGTGGCTGAGCGATATAGATGTGCCCACGCTCTACCAATTCTGGCATTTGACGATAAAAGAAAGTCAGTAGCAGAGTACGGATGTGCGAACCATCTACGTCCGCGTCAGTCATGATAATGATGCGGTGATAACGCAGTTTGTCAGCGTTATATTCGTCTTTGCCTATCCCTGTGCCCAGCGCAGTGATTAACGTGACGATTTCCTGACTGGAAACCAGTTTGTCAAAACGTGCTTTTTCTACGTTTAAAATTTTACCCTTGAGGGGCAAAATCGCCTGAAACTTGCGATCCCGGCCTTGTTTAGCTGATCCACCCGCAGAATCTCCCTCAACGAGGTAGATTTCAGACAGGGCAGGGTCTTTTTCCTGGCAGTCGGCCAGCTTACCTGGCAAGCCCACGCCATCCAACACCCCTTTACGTCGCGTCATTTCTCTTGCTTTACGTGCCGCATCACGCGCTCTGGCGGCGTCGATGATTTTGTTAACGATAATCTTGGCATCGTTAGGATTTTCTAATAAAAACTCACTGAGTTTTTGGCTGACGACTTCTGATACAACAGGCTGAACTTCTGATGAAACCAGTTTGTCTTTGGTTTGTGAAGAGAATTTAGGTTCTGGTACTTTTACCGATAATACGCAAGTTAGCCCCTCGCGCATGTCGTCACCTGTGGTATCTATTTTAGCTTTCTTAGCATATTCATTTTGCTCAATATATTGATTTAGCGTACGTGTCATTGCCGTACGTAAGCCTGTTAAATGGCTACCGCCATCTCGCTGTGGAATATTATTGGTAAAGCATTGCACAGTTTCCGCATAGGAATCATTCCATTGCATAGCAACTTCTACCGTCATGCCATCTTTTTCGCCAATTGCATAAAAAGCATGTGGGTGCAGTGAAGTTTTTGCCCGATTCATGTATTGCACAAAACCTGCAACACCACCAGAAAGCGCAAAGTTTTCACTCTTACCATCACGCTGATCGATCAGCTCGATTTTTACGCCATTATTAAGAAAAGAGAGCTCACGGATACGCTTGGCCAAAATATCATAGTGATATTCGACCAGACCAAATGTCTCTTTCGATGCGTAAAAATGTACTTCCGTGCCATGCCTATCTGACTTGCCTGTTTCAACCAATGGCGCAACAGCAACACCTTGCCTGAACTCCATTTGATGGCTATGCCCATTGCGCCAAATTTTTAATTTGAGCCAATCAGACAATGCATTGACCACAGATACGCCTACGCCGTGCAAACCACCAGAAACTTTATATGAGTTTTGATCGAATTTTCCACCTGCATGCAGCTCAGTCATAACGATTTCAGCCGCAGAACGCTTAAATTCATCATCCTGTTTTATGTCGACAGGAATGCCACGACCATTATCTGCTACGGAAATTGAATTATCTGCATGAATAATAACTTTAATGTCATCACAGTGACCACCCAATGCTTCATCAATCGCATTGTCTAACACTTCAAACACCATGTGATGCAAACCAGTACCATCGGATGTGTCACCTATGTACATACCTGGGCGTTTACGCACGGCATCCAAGCCTTTTAATATGCGGATGCTATTTGAATCGTATTCTTTATTCATGTTTTATACTCAGTTCCTAGTGTTTCACGTGAAACAAATTTACTTAATCATTTATTTAATATAAACAACTGCGTAGCACTATTCTATTTACTCGTCTGCGGGAGTGATTACCTGCCTAAAAGGCAGGTAATGCAGATTTTAAATACGCATTGGCATAATGACGTATTTATAATTCTCATTATCTGGAATAGTCATAAGCATACTGCTATTTGCGTCACCAAAGTGACATAATATTTTTTCTGAGCTTATATGATTGAGCGCATCTAACAGATATGAGACGTTAAAGCCTATATCCAAAGGATCTCCCTGATATTCCACTTCGATTTCTTCTTGCGCATCTTCTTGTTCGTTGTTGTTACATACGATTTTTAATTCATTTTGCGACAACACCAGCCTTACACCGCGAAATTTCTCATTCGATAATATTGATGCGCGCTGAAGCGATTGTTGTAATAACGCACTGTTAGCAGTGAGAATATTCTTATGCGTCGTTGGAATAACTCGATTGTAATCTGGAAACTTACCATCAATAATTTTCGAGATAAGCTGGATGTTACCGAGTTCAAATTTGATTTGATTTTTAAACAGCGTCAGAGTGACATATTCATCAGTATCTGCGAGTAATTTAGTCAGTTCCAGTATGGTTTTACGCGGAATGATAACTTCCTGCTTATTGACAGACTCCGCTAAACTATCCGCCGCTAAACACAGGCGATGCCCATCGGTCGCAACTACAGTAATTGTTTTCTCTTCCAGAACCAACAACATACCGTTTAAATAGTAACGTATATCCTGCTGCGCCATAGCGTATTGAACCATAGCAATCAGATTTTTTAATTTTTTTTGTTCGATCTTGATATGGTTGTTAGCTTCAATGCTGGTATCGACAGTAGGAAAGTCTTTAGCTGGCAAGGTTTGTACATTAAATCTGCTTTTACCTGATTTGATTTGCAATTGGTTATCAGCTGTTTCCAAACGTATAACTGCATTTGCATTAAATGCACGGCAGATATCCACCATTTTTTTTGCCGCAACAGTAATTGCAAAATCACCTTCAGGCGCAACAATTTCTGTCTCGATTTTAATTTGTATTTCTAAATCTGTTGTTAACATCGATAAACGTTTACCTGTTTTTTCAATCAGGACATTAGACAAAATAGGCAATGTATGACGTTTTTCCACAACACCCATTACTGTTTGTAAGGGCGTTAGTAATGTATCTCGATTAGTTTCTAGTAATAACATATATAACCTTAATAACAATAATAAGAGTGCTTGTTTTTAACTAATAAGTAAAATATACCGTTAATAATCAATTAACTATACTCATACTAACTACGTTAACAAAAGACTGATAGTTTATTAACGAATTGTGGATAAGTATTTATATTATTTAAATATGCGTGTTATGCACAAGTTACCTGGAACTTATACCTGTAGTATTTTAACTGGTTAATACCTGCAACAACAAAGCATATTCACGATTAATATTTGAGTCTTCTTCTTTTAATTCAACTACTTTACGGCACGCATGTATCACCGTCGTATGATCTCTACCGCCAAATGATGCGCCAATATCTGGCAAGCTCATATTCGTTAATTCCTTTGCCAGAGACATAGCGATTTGGCGCGGCCTGACTAAAACTCGGGTTCTTTTCTTTGAATGCAAATCTATGATTTTTATTTTATAAAAATCTGCTACAGTTTTTTGAATATTCTCTATTGATACTTGACGACTTTGCACTGCTAGCAAATCTTTTAATGCTTCTTTTGCCGACTCTAATGTTATCGCTTTATTTGAAAACCTGGAAAAAGCAAATACACGTTTCAAAGCACCTTCAAGTTCACGCACATTAGAACGAACTTGTTTAGCGATAAAAAACGCAATATTTTCCTCTAAATGCATCTTTTCAGCCTGTGCTTTCTTTAATAAGATAGCAACTCGCATTTCGAGTTCAGGCGGGTCAATGGAAACAGTCAATCCCCAGCTAAATCTTGACTTCAGCCTGTCTTCCATTCCGGCAATTTCTTTAGGATAAGTGTCACAGGTAATGATCAACTGTTTCTTGGCTTCGATCAATGCATTGAAGGCGTAGAAAAATTCTTCTTGGGTGCGGTTTTTACCACTAAAAAACTGAATATCATCAATCAAGAGCACATCTAATGAGTGATAATGTTTTTTAAATTCGTCAAATGTTTTATGTTGGTATGCTTTAACAACATCTGAAACATAATTTTCAGCATGAATATAGCTGATTTTCGCATCAGGATTATGTGTATGTACATAGTTACCAATAGCTTGAATCAGGTGCGTTTTACCTAAACCCACTCCGCCATAAATAAATAATGGGTTATATGCAACACCTGGATTCTCTGCCACTTGTATGGCCGCAGCGCGCGCTAATTGATTTGCCTTACCGGTAACTAAAGTATCAAAAGTAAAATTTGGATTAAGTCTTTTAGGCGCTTCTTTTTTGATAGCGGGCGCAATTACATCAATGGGTACGATATGTGGCTTTTCTACTCGACGATCTTTAGCTGCAGTTTTAACTTCAACTGCCATATTAATAACTTTAGAAACACCATAATAATCCAGTGCTAATTCTTCGATCCGATTCAGATATTTATCTTTAACCCAATCAAGTACAAAACGATTTGGCGCTGCCAGTTCTAAATAACCATCTAATTCATTGATTTTTAGCGGTTTAATCCACGTCCTAAACTGTTGCACAGGTAATTCATGTGCCAGTTTAGATAAAGCGTCCTGCCAAAATTCATTCATAGATTAAATTCAAGGGCCATTAAGATTGTTTACAACAAAGCACGATAAATTTTTATTTAAGAAAGATTTATATGTACTTTAAAGCATAAGAAAACCATTTACTGATACCAAGTATTATAGCGATATTCAAACACATAGAGTTTGAATAACTTAATAATAATTTGTGGATAAGTCGATATTATTTACCAACACAATATTTATCCACATACTGAGCACATTTAAAAATTGATTTATACGCATAAATATAGTGTATGTAACATATTGATTTATTTTATTAATTTATACTTATAAGGTATATTTACTGACTCTTACTATTATTATTAAAGTTATATATATCAAATATAAAGAAAAACATTAATCGTGTACTGTTTATAAATTAAATGATTCTTCTATAAAAACAAAAGGTTTAGCTTGACAATAGGGGTAGTAAAATAGTTTAATAGTATGTTCTACGGAATTAATTTATTAGGATTTTGTTATGAAACGTACTTATCAACCTTCGGTTATCCGTCGTAAACGTACCCATGGCTTTTTAGTTCGCATGAGAACTAAGGGCGGTCGTGCAGTGATCAACAGACGTCGTGCAAAAGGACGTGTTCGCCTTGCTGTAGGTGAGTCAAGGTAGTTTATCGCTAGTATTATGAATATTAGGTATACTTTTCCAAGAAGTTGCCGATTATTAAAAACGGATGAGTATTCATCCGTTTTTAATTTCCGTTGTGGAAAAACGGGTCGATACCTTAATATTTATGCAAAACCAAATGTAGAAAATTTATCTCCAAGATTAGGGATTGTTGTAGGTAAAAAACAATTACGCACTGCTGTTGCGCGTAATTTTGCCAAACGAATCATACGTGATGCGTTTCGACTACACCGTAATGAATTACCTAATTTAGATTATATCGTTCGCATTAATAAACCTTTTACCAAAGACGAATCTAACGTAGTTCGCAATGAACTCATGCTTTTGTTTAAACAAAGTAAACGATGTCTCGAATCTTAATTATATTTGTAAGAATTTATCAGTACACTATAAGTCCTATGCTTGTGCCTAGTTGCCGATTTACGCCCACATGTTCTCAATATGCTGTTGAAGCATTAGCAAAACATGGTGCATTTAAAGGTAGTTGGTTAGCGGTTAGGCGTATAACTCGTTGTCATCCACATAACCCTGGTGGTTATGATCCTGTACCTTAATTTTAAGATTAGCGATTTATTTCATGGATATTAAAAGACTCATATTGTTTGTGGTGTTCTCATTTTCCCTATTAATGTTATGGGAAAACTGGCAAAAGGAAACGGCGCCAAAAACATTGGATACTGTAGCTACTGCAAAAAGTGACATTGCAAATATTAATGCTCCAATAGTACCCACTACAAATAAACCAGCGGCAAGTCAGGATATTAAAAAAGTAGATAGCGCTTTAGTAAACGGTGCACAAATTAATGTAACTACAGACTTAGTGCATGCGGTAATTGATGCAAATGGTGGTGATATACGAAGTTTGGCAATATTACGTTATCGTGACCCAGTTGATGTAAATAAGCATCTGCATTTATTTGAACAGACAGCTAATCATGTCTATGTTGCACAGTCTGGTTTGGTAGGTGCAAATTTACCAAACCATAAATCTGTCTATTCATTTTCTGCTAACAATTATACCTTGACCAATAATGACAATAAATTAGTTGTGCCTATGTCATGGGTTGATGCGCAGTCTGGTGTTCAAGTTACTAAGGAATACATTTTTTACCGCGATAGTTACAAAATCGATTTAACTTATCATTTAACAAATACTGGCACTCAACCAATATCATTGCAGGCATATTTTCAATTATTGCGTGATGGAAATATACCCGAAGGTGAATCTAAAATGGTTCATACATTTACTGGGCCAGCAATTTATACTGAAGCAAGCAAGTTTACCAAACTGGATTTTCATAAACTGGATAAGGCTGAACAAACCTATCCAAAAACAGCAAATGATGGTTGGGTAGCGATGGTACAACACCATTTTGTATCTGCTTGGTTACCTAGCAATGGTACTAAAAGAGAGTTTTATGCCGAAGCTTTAGGTAATAATTTGTATCGCACTGGTGTGATTGTGCCTGAAGGTGAATTAAAGCCAGGTGCAAGCACATCGTTTACTGTACCTATGTATGCTGGTCCACAAGAACAAAAGACATTAACAGCTTTAGCACCGGGTCTGGATTTCGTAGTTGATTATGGATGGCTGACTCCTATCTCTGCGCCTATATTTTGGGCGCTACAAAAAATACATGGCGTGGTTGGAAACTGGGGTTGGGCAATCGTTATTTTGACCATGCTTATTAAATTGATGTTCTTTCCATTGTCTGCCAAAAGTTATCAATCTATGGCGCAGATGCGTGGACTGGCACCTAAACTACAGCGTTTAAAAGAGACATTTGGCGATGACAGGCAGAAACTTCATCAGGCCATGATGGATTTGTATAAGACCGAAAAGGTAAATCCCTTAGGTGGCTGTTTACCCGTAGTTGTACAAATACCTGTATTTATCGCTTTATACTGGGCGTTATTGGGTAGTGTAGAAATGCGTCAGGCACCCTTTATTGGCTGGATACATGATTTATCTGCGCCAGATCCATATTACGTATTGCCTATCATTATGGGTTTAACGATGATATTACAGACTAGACTGAATCCAACACCACCGGATCCGATGCAGGCGAAAGTAATGATGATTATGCCTGTTGCATTTAGTGTTTTCTTTTTCTTCTTTCCAGCTGGCTTAGTATTGTATTGGGTTGTTAACAACATATTATCTATCAGTCAGCAGTGGGTTATTACGCGTAAATATGAGGCTGCACAAGCAGGTAATGCAAAGCGCTAAACGTGATGTTATTGCTGCAATTGCCACCGCGCCTGGACGCGGTGGTATTGGTATAGTTCGTATTTCTGGTGTTAATTTAAGTACATACCCATTTCAAATCAGCGGTATTAATCCTATACCGCGTCATGCACATTTTGTAAAATTCCTTGATGCTACTGGCGAAATTATAGATGAAGGTATTTTGCTATATTTCCCAGCCCCGCATTCATTCACTGGCGAAGATGTCATTGAGTTACAAGGACACGGTGGGCCTATAGTCTTAAACATGCTGTTAGCACGTTGCCTGCAGTTAGGTGCGCGCTTAGCTGATCCTGGTGAGTTTACTTTACGTGCCTATCTCAATGACAAATTAGATTTGGCTCAGGCTGAGAGTGTGGCAGATCTAATAGATGCCAGTTCTGAACAAGCCGCTAAATCGGCGATGCGTTCCTTAACTGGCGAGTTTTCCAGGCAAATTGATACATTGGTTGCGGCTCTGATTGATTTGCGTATGCTGGTTGAAGCTACCTTGGATTTTCCAGAAGAAGAAATTGAATTTCTTCAATCTGCGAAAGCCTTCGACAGGTTGGCGAGCATATGTCAGCAAGTAAGTCAGGTTGAACAAAGCGCTAAGCAAGGCAGTTTGTTACGAGATGGCATTAGTGTTGTATTAATTGGACAGCCCAATGTAGGCAAGTCCAGTTTGCTTAATAGTTTAGCAGGGGAAGAGGTCGCCATTGTTAGCGCGGTTGCGGGAACGACTCGAGATACTGTACGGGAAACTATACAAATAGAAGGCGTGCCTGTACACATAGTCGATACCGCAGGTTTGCGCGAGACAGATGATGAAGTTGAGCTTATTGGTATACAGCGAACATGGCGGGCTATTGAACAAGCCAGCCTGGCTTTGCTACTTGTCGATGCGAAGCATGGTGTAACATCTGCGGAAAATGACATCATAGCCAGGTTACCGCCTAATTTACCTTTATATACACTACATAATAAAATCGACTTGGAATGTCCGGAAACAATAGAAGGGGATATTTATGTTTCGGCAAAATTGGGTACTGGTATAGCGGAGCTTAAAACCTTGTTATTATCAGTTGCGGGTTGGCAAACGGAAATGAGTAGCGTATTTCTTGCCCGTGAACGTCATCTAAATGCCATCCGTTTGGCAAAACATCATTTAGAGTGCGCCATTAGTACGCAAACAAATTCTTTGGAATTGCTGGCTGAAGATTTGCGTTTAGCTCAGTTAGCTTTGGCCTCTATCTCCGGTGCGTTTAGTGCTGATGATTTATTGGGCGAAATATTTAGCCGATTTTGTATCGGCAAGTAAAAAATGCGTTATAAGCCTCGTAGAGCGGCTGATTTCACATTTTAACCCTCCCGTAAGGCCGGTTCAATTTAAATTGAATATAGACGATTTTGAGCTGTCTATTTTTTAAGCAAAAAACATGTTTCACGTGAAACAATCAAGATTATCCAAAAATTAATTAAAGCAACCATTGTGTTTGATACAATGAGAAGCTGTAATGAATATCGTCGTAATTAACTGAGTGCCTAAGTATGAATTTCCCTGAACGTTTTGATGTAATAATAATTGGTGGTGGACACGCCGGGACTGAGGCAGCTCTTGCACCAGCACGGATGGGTTTGCGTACATTGTTAATTACCCACAATATTGAAACGCTGGGGCAGATGTCATGCAATCCTTCCATTGGTGGAATTGGTAAAGGGCATTTGGTGAAAGAAATTGACGCCTTGGGCGGGGCCATGGCGGCAGCCGCAGATGAAGGTGGCATACAGTTTAAGATATTAAACTCATCCAAAGGTCCTGCAGTAAGAGCGACACGAGCACAAGCTGATAGATTGTTATATAAACAAGCGATCCGAAGTCGCCTGGAAAATCAAAAAAACTTGTGGTTATTTCAGCAAGCGGTAGATGATTTGATATTGGACGGTGATAAGGTTGTAGGGGTTAAAACACAACTAGGTTTGGTTTTTAATGCAAAGTCAGTAATATTAACTGCTGGAACTTTCTTAGCAGGGCTAATACACGTAGGGCAGTCAAATTATGCGGCAGGACGTGCGGGAGATCCGCCTGCAGTTAGCTTGGCACATCGATTAAGGGAGTTGAATCTGCCTGTAGGCCGTTTGAAAACAGGCACGCCTCCACGCATAGATGGACGAACTATCGATTATTCTGTCATGCAGATCCAGCCTGGCGATAATCCTGAACCGGTATTTTCATTTCTAGGCAGGCGTGAACAGCATCCGCAACAATTGCCATGTTGGATCACGCAAACCTCAGAACTAACTCATGACATTATTCGTTCAGGGCTTGATCGGTCACCATTATATACGGGTGTGATAGAAGGTGTTGGCCCAAGATATTGTCCATCCATAGAAGACAAAGTAGTGCGTTTTTCTGATAAATTATCACACCAGATATTTGTTGAGCCAGAAGGTTTAACAACCCATGAGGTTTATCCTAATGGTATTTCGACTAGTCTGCCATTCGATATACAGTTGGCCTTAGTAAGGTCGATAAAAGGCTTTGAAAACGCGCACTTGGTTCGGCCTGGTTATGCAATTGAATATGATTACTTTGATCCGCGTGGATTGAAGCGATCCTTAGAAACCAAAGCGATTAATGGGCTTTTCTTTGCTGGGCAAATTAATGGAACAACGGGTTATGAAGAAGCGGCTGCACAGGGCTTGCTTGCAGGTATAAACGCGGGATTATATGCACAGGATAAACCAAGCTGGAATCCGGGACGGCATGAGGCTTACTTGGGGGTTATGGTTGATGATTTGACGACGCTGGGAGTAACAGAGCCGTATCGCATGTTTACTAGCCGGGCGGAGTATCGTTTATCGTTACGTGAAGATAATGCAGATATGCGCTTAACTGAAATTGGTCGTAGTTTGGGTGTTGTAGATGATGTGCGCTGGGCTGCTTTTTGTGCCAAACGCGAAATGGTTGATCTGGAATCTACGCGGTTAAAACAAACGTGGGTACAGCCCAATACGTTGAGTAAGGAAGATGCTATTCGTGTTCTGGGTAAAGAAATCGAACGCGAATATAATCTGCATGACTTGCTCCGCAGGCCCGATGTTACCTATGAATCATTAAAGGGTTTGCCACAATTTGGTCAAGGGTTGGAAAATTTAATTGCTGCAGAACAAGTAGAAATACGCGCAAAATATCAGGGATATATAGATAGGCAACAAGATGAAGTTGATAAGGCGCGAACCCAAGAAGAGCAGTCTTTATCAGCGGAACTGGACTATAGCGATGTGCCAGGTCTCTCAATAGAGGTGAAGCAGAAGTTGAATCGACATAAACCTGAAAGTATCGGTCAGGCTTCGCGCATATCGGGTGTTACACCAGCTGCAATTTCAATCCTGTTGGTCTATTTGAAACGACACGGCGATGGTCGTAAAAAGCTGGTAAGTTGAATGAGAGAAATCCTTATTAAACATGCCGCTAAGATGCAGATAAATGTCAGCAATGAGCAGGCGGAAACACTAATCCAGTACTTGCAGTTGATAGTTAAATGGAATCGTATACATAATTTAACGGCCATACGGAGTCAGCAAGATATGTTGTCGCATCATCTGTTAGACAGCTTATCAGTTAGTCCGTGGGTGAATGCAGAGAGTCTGTTGGATGTGGGAACGGGAGCAGGACTCCCTGGAATCCCGCTGGCGATATTGCGTCCTGAATTACGCGTTACACTATCGGATAGTAACAATAAAAAATCAATATTTCAGCAGCAGGCCCAAATCGAATTAGGTTTGAAAAATGTAACTGTAAAGTCGGGTAGGGTAGAAGATTTGCCCACCACAGAAAAATTTGATGGAATTATTTCTAGAGCCTTTTCTGAAATGGCATTGTTTACCAATTTAACACAGCAATTACTCACTAATGATGGGCGCTGGTATGCAATGAAGGGTATGTATCCAACTGAAGAGCTGGAAAATTTACCCGATTTCGTACAGATAGAAGCTGTGCATGAACTGGAGGTTCCGATGTTGAATGCGCAACGTCATTTGCTGGTAATGAAGAAAAAATGACTAAAATATTAGCAATTACGAATCAAAAGGGTGGGGTGGGTAAAACCACAACGGCGGTTAATCTGGCGGCTAGTCTTGCAAGCCTTAAATGTAAAGTGTTGTTAGTGGATTTGGATCCACAAGGCAATGCAACCATGGGATGTGGAATAAATAAACGTGAGTTAAAACGTAGCGTATATCATGTATTGCTGGGTTTGGTGGGTGCTGATGCTGTATTGAAATATAGCCCTGCGGGAAAGTTTGATGTTCTTCCAGCAAATAGAGACTTGGCAGGTGCTGAAGTTGAGCTGGTTGATGTCGAGGGGCGCGAGACTCGTCTGAAAGAGGCGCTGGCCTGTATTAGTCATGGGTACGATTATGTCCTGATAGATTGCCCGCCAGCTTTAAATATGCTTGCAGTGAACGCCCTGACCGCAGCAGATGCGGTCATAATCCCGATGCAGTGTGAATATTATGCGCTTGAAGGGGTGTCAGATTTAGTCAATACCATTAAAAAAATCAGAGCAAATTTGAATCCTTATTTAGAGGTAGAAGGTTTGCTAAGAACAATGTTTGATCCGCGCAGCACATTGGCACAACAGGTTTCCACACAACTGAAAAATCATTTCACAAACAAAGTGTATGAGACAGTAATACCAAGGAACGTGAGATTGGCGGAAGCGCCGAGTTATGGTCAGCCAGTATTGGTCTACGATGCAGCTTCAAAGGGTGCTCAGGCTTATATCGCGTTGGCACAGGAAATGTTGGCGCGTACTAAGTTATAAAAAGGTAATGGTAATGAAGAAAACAAGAGGGTTAGGGCGAGGGTTGGATGCATTGCTGGGCGATGATAATGCATCATCAGAAAATCAAGGTGAGCTACAACAATTGAGTCTGGATAAATTGCAACCAGGTAAATATCAGCCCAGGTCGTATATGGATGAAGAAAGTCTGAATTCGCTTGCGGCTTCAATAAAGTCGCAAGGGTTAATGCAGCCAATTCTTGTGCGCGCAATTGCCGATGAAAAATGGGAGATTATTGCAGGCGAACGCCGCTGGCGGGCGGCAAAAATTGCTGGCTTATTCGAAGTGCCTGTTTTAATAAAAACAGTAGCGGATGAAGCTGCACTAGCCATGGCATTAATAGAAAATATACAAAGAGAGGACCTTAATCCGATAGAAGAAGCGCTGGGCATACAGCGTTTGATCGAGCAGTTTAAGATGACCCACCAGATCGCAGCAGATGCTGTGGGGCGATCGCGTAGTGCGGTGACAAATTTGTTGAGATTGTTAAACCTTGCGTCAGAAGTGCAGGATTTGGTGATAGTGGGGAAATTAGAAATGGGTCATGCGCGCTCATTACTGGTATTGGAAAAGGCGCAGCAGGTCGGGCTCAGTAAAGAAATTGTTAGCAAGACATTAACTGCACGTGAAGTCGAGCGTCGCGTTAAAGAGATATTGGAACCTAAGCAGCAAATAGAAAAAAAAGTAGATCGTGATGTAATAGCGTTAGAAGAAACGCTATCCGATAAAATTGGAGCAAAAGTGACAATAAGCAGTAAAAAAAATGGATCTGGTCGTTTGGTCATTGAATATAGCAATTTAGAGCAATTAGATAGCCTAATCAATAAGTTATAGAAAATAAAAGGCGCTGACCAGATAGTCGATTAAAGCAATAAGTTGCATAAAATCATAAGAGTATTGTAATATGCTGGGATATCACCGTTAGGGATGAGCCTGTCGTGAGCAATTTAAACAGCAAAATGGCATGAGGCGATAAGTGGCTTTACCCGAAACAGCAACGGCAGAAATAAAAACTGTTATTAAATTGCAATTAATAATTGGTATTGTGACGTTGCTTGTAGTGGGGTACATGAAGCCAGAATGGCTAAAATCGTTACTGTATGGTGAAGTAACTGCGTTAATAAATACTGGCATGCTGTATTGGCGATTATATCGATCGCAAAAAAGGCCAGTAAAACCGCAAGAGCAAGAATTGGCGTTGTTGTATCGATCTGGATTAGAACGATTTTTGCTAATGGCAGGATTGCTAGCAATGGGAATGATGGCGAAGTTACATCTAGTACCGTTGATCGTATTAATTGGATTTATGTTAGAACAATTGGTGTTTTTGTTAGGTGCCTTGAGCATTAGTCACCCAACAAAAATAAAAAACTGAAACTTAGAGTGTAAAACATGTCAACTGAAGCAATAACTTCTTCCGAATATATTAAACATCACTTACAAAACCTCACGTATGGCACATTGTCAGATGGAACTATGGGCTTGGCGCATACGGCTGCGGAGGCCAAGGCGATGGGTTTCTGGGCAATCAATCTAGACACGCTGGGGATGTCCATATTTCTAGGTTTGTTGTTTTTGCTGGTTTTTCGCACGGCAGCAAGCTCAGCGTCTGCTGGTGTGCCAAATGGCATACTAAATTTTGTAGAGTGGATAGTTGAGTTTATAGACACCAGTGTGCGCGGTTCATTTAGTGGCAAAAATCCTTTGGTTGCACCTTTGGCATTAACAATATTTGTATGGATATTGTTGATGAATTTGATGGATTTGCTGCCAGTGGACTGGGTTCCACAGATTGCGCATCATTTGGGACTGCCATTCTTTAAGGTTGTTCCAAGTACAGATCCAAATGCTACATTTGGTATGGCAATCTCGGTATTTTTCCTAGTGCTGTATTACAGCATCAAAATGAAGGGTGTTGGCGGTTTTGTTGGTGAGTTAACTTTGCAGCCGTTTGGCAAAGCAGGGCTGCCAGCAAATATATTCCTTGAAGGCGTTAACCTGATCGCTAAGCCAGTATCATTGGCGTTACGTTTGTTCGGAAATATGTACGCAGGCGAGATGATATTCATCTTGATAGCTCTTATGTTTGGTGGCGGTATTGGAGTGGGTCTGTTTGGCGGCGTATTGCAATGGGGTTGGGCAGTATTCCATATTCTGATTGTTACATTGCAGGCATTCATATTTATGACGCTAACCATAGTGTATTTAGATATGGCTCACCAAGAGCATCATTGATAAATTTGTTTTTTTGTTAATTGTTGGTTTTTTATTAAAGGAGTAGTAAATGGATATGATTCACGCAGTGCTGTATGTAGCTGGTGCAATGATGATGGGTTTGGGTGCTTTAGGTGCTTCTATCGGTATTGGTATTTTGGGTGGTCGTTTCTTGGAAGGCGCTGCTCGTCAACCAGAATTAATTCCTATGCTGCGTACCCAATTCTTTATCGTCATGGGTTTGGTTGACGCGGTACCTATGATTGCTGTTGGTTTGGCAATGTATGTATTGTTCGCGGTTGCAGGTTAAATAACCGTACACCGTAGAAAGGTAATGGCATGAATATTAATGCTACCCTAATCGGTCAATCTATAACATTTTTCGTGTTTGTTTGGTTTTGCATGAAATTTGTTTGGCCACCGATTATGAATGCGCTGGATGAGCGTAAAAAAATGATTGCCGATGGTTTGGCTGCAGGTGAACGCGGTAAACACGAGTTAGAGCTTGCATCTAAACGTGCTAGCGAAAACATGCATGAAGCTAAGCAAAAAGCGACCGAAATTATTGCACAGGCAGATAAACGTGCGATGCAATTAATCGAAGAAGCTAAAGCAGCAGCTAAGGCGGAAGCGGATCGCATGATTGCAAGTGCACAAGCGAGTGTTGCGCAAGAAACAGTGCGTGCAAAAGAAGCGTTGCGCGGCCAAGTTGCTGACCTGGCAGTAGCTGGTGCAGAAAAAATATTGCGTCGTGAAATTGATGCAAAAGCACATGCTGACTTGTTAATCGCAATTCAGAACGAGCTTTAATCATGGCTGAAATTGCAACCGTCGCTCGTCCCTATGCAGAAGCAGTTTTCCGCTTGGCAAAAGAAGCAAATGCCGTCAATGTTTGGTCTGAGCAGTTAGGATACGTACAAATGGTCGCGTCTGATGCTGAGATGCAACGTTTGTCGAGTGATCCAAAGGTCGAGGCAGCTCAATTAGTTGAGTTGTTTCTTGGTGTTTTAGGCAGCGAAATTGATGCAAATGTTGCAAACTTCATCACATTGTTAATAGAGAACAATCGTATTGAAGTTCTGCCGGAAATTGTGCATCAATTTGAAGTGCTTAAAGCAAAAGAAGGTGGTGTACTGGATGCGCAAGTAATCAGTGCTTACCCCATGACTGCAGAACAAATTGCGGAACTGTCCGTCCGTCTTGAGAAAAAATTTAATCGCAAAGTAAGTGCTACAGTGAGTGTCGATTCAGCCCTAATAGGCGGGATGATCGTTGCTGTTGGCGATGAAGTGTATGATGCTTCTGTGCGAGGTAAATTACAAGGCATGGCGTACGCGTTAAAACGTTAAAGAGATTCCGTTAGGAGCTATCAATGCAACTCAATCCCACAGAGATCAGTGATCTCATAAAAAGTAAAATTCAAAATTTAGCAGTTGCTGCTGAATTACGTACTCAAGGTACAGTAGTGTCCGTGACCGATGGTATCGTTCGCGTACATGGCTTGTCAGATGTTATGCAAGGTGAAATGTTAGAATTTCCGGGCAATACATTTGGTTTGGCGCTGAACTTGGAGCGTGATTCTGTTGGTGCTGTTGTTTTGGGTGAATATGAGCACATTACCGAAGGCGATACAGTAAAATGTACAGGTCGTATTTTGGAAGTGCCTATTGGTCCAGAACTTATTGGCCGCGTTGTTAATTCATTGGGTCAGCCTATCGATGGCAAAGGCCCGATTAATGCAAAACTGTCTTCACCAATCGAAAAAATCGCTCCAGGCGTTATTGAACGTCAATCGGTAACTCAGCCGTTACAAACAGGTTTGAAATCTGTTGATGCGATGGTACCTATTGGTCGTGGCCAGCGCGAATTGATTATTGGCGATCGCCAAACAGGTAAAACTGCTGTTGCGGTTGATGCGATCATCAACCAAAAAGGTACCGGTGTAATCTGTATCTATGTTGCGATCGGTCAAAAAGCATCATCAGTTGCAAACGTAGTTCGCAAGTTGGAAGAGCACGGTGCATTAGGTCATACAATCATTGTTGCATCTACAGCATCTGAATCTGCTGCTATGCAATACATTGCGCCTTATGCTGGTTGCACAATGGGTGAATATTTCCGTGATCGCGGTGAAGATGCGCTAATTGTCTATGATGACTTAACCAAGCAAGCTTGGGCATATCGTCAAATTTCATTGTTGCTACGCCGTCCACCAGGTCGTGAAGCATATCCGGGTGACGTATTCTACTTGCACTCACGTTTGTTAGAGCGCGCCTCACGTATTAATGCTGAACAAGTTGAGAAATTAACTGGCGGCGCTGTAAAAGGTAAAACAGGTTCGTTAACAGCACTCCCAGTGATTGAGACACAAGCTGGTGACGTTTCCGCTTTCGTGCCAACTAACGTAATTTCGATTACTGATGGTCAGATTTTCTTGGAAACTGACTTGTTTAATGCAGGTATTCGTCCTGCTATTAACGCTGGTTTGTCAGTGTCACGTGTTGGTGGTGCAGCGCAAACTAAAGTTATCAAAAAACTGGGCGGTGGTACACGTCTAGCGTTGGCGCAATACCGTGAATTGGCTGCGTTTGCACAGTTTGCATCTGATTTGGATGAAGCGACACGTAAACAATTAGAGCGCGGCAAGCTGGTTACAGAGCTGATGAAACAAAATCAGTATGCGCCAATGAACGTTGCTGAAATGGCGTTGACATTGTTTGCTGTAAACAAGGGTTATATGGATGATGTAGAAGTTAAGAAAACGCTTGCATTTGAAGCGGCCTTGGCCTCATTCGTAAAATCTAAGCATGGCGATTTGATGGATAAAATGCAAAGCACTGGTGACATGCCTGCTGACGTTGAAGCTACTTTAATTAAGGCTATTGAGGAATTCAAGTCCTCAGCCGTTTATTGATTGGATAACAATCATGGCTTCAGGTAAAGAGATACGGACTAAGATCAAAAGCGTAGAAAATACGCGGAAGATCACTCGTGCTATGGAAATGGTTGCCGCAGCGAAGATGCGTAAAGCGCAAGAGCGCATGCGTGCAGCACGACCATATGCAGAGAAAATTGCAAATGTAGCCGCTCATCTTTCTCAAGCCAACCCAGAATACAAACATCCTTTCATTATTAAACGCGAGCAAGTTAAACGCGTGGGTTTGATAGTAGTTAGTACTGATAAGGGTTTGTGTGGTGGTTTAAATACCAACGTTCTGCGCGTTGTGGTAAACCATATGAAACAATGGGATGCTGCTAAGATTGGTATTGATGTCACTGCAATTGGTAACAAAGGGTTGGGTTTTCTACAGCGTTCGGGATCAAATTTGGTCTCACACGTCGTAGCGCTTGGCGATGCACCGCATATGGAAACGTTGATTGGCCCAGTAAAGGTCATGTTAGATGCGTACATGGCAGGTAAAATTGATGCGCTTCACATTGTTTACAATAAATTCGTAAACACGATGAAGCAAGAGCCAGTCAGTATGCAGATATTGCCATTAGTTGCACCAAAAGATGATAAACCCGTTCATCATTGGGATTACATCTATGAACCAGATGCACCGTCAGTTATCGAGGCATTGTTGGTTCGTTACGTAGAAGCTTTAATCTACCAAGCCGTTGCGGAAAATATGGCTTGTGAGCAAAGTGCGCGTATGGTGGCAATGAAGGCTGCATCTGATAATGCGAAGAATGTGATCGGCGAGCTGAAATTGGTTTACAACAAAACCCGTCAGGCTGCCATTACCAAAGAGCTATCTGAGATCGTAGCAGGTGCTGCGGCTGTTTAAGTATTTTTATTTCGAGGAACGACGATGAGTCAAGGCAAAATCGTACAAATCATTGGCCCAGTTGTAGACGTGGAGTTTCCACGTAATGCAATGCCTAAGATTTATGATGCATTAAAAATGGAGTCGCCTGTGCTGACGTTGGAAGTTCAACAACAGCTTGGTGATGGCGTAGTTCGCGCAATTGCTATGGGTACTACTGACGGTTTGCGTCGTGGTATGTTAGTTAGCAATACTGGGGCTGCAATTTCAGTACCAGTGGGTGTAAAAACCCTAGGTCGCATTATGGACGTGCTGGGTAATCCTATCGACGAACAAGGTCCTATCGGTAATGAAACCTCTTGGGGTATCCACCGTAAAGCGCCAGCATTCGATGAATTGGCTGCATCCAATGAGCTGCTCGAAACAGGTATCAAGGTTATTGACTTGATCTGCCCGTTTGCGAAGGGTGGTAAAGTGGGTCTGTTTGGTGGTGCGGGTGTAGGTAAGACTGTTAACATGATGGAATTGATCCGTAACATCGCTATTGAACACAGTGGTTATTCAGTATTCGCTGGTGTAGGTGAGCGTACTCGTGAGGGTAACGACTTCTACCACGAAATGAAAGATGGCGGCGTTTTGGATAAAGTTGCGCTAGTTTATGGTCAGATGAATGAGCCGCCTGGTAACCGTTTGCGTGTTGCTTTGACTGGCTTGACCATGGCTGAGTTTTTCCGTGATGAAGGTCGTGACGTATTGCTGTTCGTTGACAATATCTATCGTTATACCTTGGCTGGTACCGAAGTGTCCGCGCTGTTAGGTCGTATGCCTTCTGCTGTGGGTTATCAACCTACTTTGGCTGAAGAAATGGGTCGTTTGCAAGAGCGGATCACTTCAACCAAAAAAGGTTCGATTACTTCTATCCAAGCGGTTTATGTACCTGCGGATGACTTAACCGATCCATCACCAGCAACCACATTTGCTCACTTAGATGCGACTGTAGTTCTGTCACGTCAAGTTGCTGAATTAGGTATTTACCCAGCTATTGATCCATTAGATTCAACATCACGTCAATTGGATCCTTTAGTTGTTGGCGAAGAACACTACAGCGTTGCCCGTGGCGTGCAATCTATATTGCAGCGTTATAAAGAATTGCGCGACATTATCGCAATTTTGGGTATGGATGAATTGGCTCCTGAAGATAAGTTAGCAGTGGCGCGTGCTCGTAAGATTCAACGCTTCCTGTCACAGCCATTCTTCGTAGCGGAAGTATTTACTGGTGCCCCTGGTAAGTATGTTTCACTGAAGGATACTATCAGCGGCTTTAAAGCCATCATTAACGGTGAATACGATCACTTGCCAGAACAAGCGTTCTACATGGTAGGTACCATTGATGAAGCGGTTGCTAAAGCTAAAACCATTCAGTAATCCTGGCTAGGGCGTAACCTGGTTACGCCCATTAACCATTTGCGAGGAAGAAAGATTTATGGCTATGACCATTCATGTTGATATAGTAAGTGCAGAATCATCACTGTTTTCAGGTACTGCAGAATATGTAATTGTTCCAGCTGCTATGGGTGAAGTGGGTATTTATCCACGTCATACACAGATGCTTACCAATATTAAAGCAGGTTCAGTACGTATTAAGAAACCCGATGTTGCTGAAGAAGAATTGATTTATGTTTCGGGTGGTATGTTGGAAGTTCAACCGCATATGATTACTATCCTATCTGATACTGCTATTCGTGGTAAGGATTTAGATGAGAATCGTGCGTTAGAGGCTAAAAAGCGTGCTGAAGAAACTATGAAAAATAATGCTTCAACTATGGACTATGCAAAAGCTCAGGCAGAACTCGCTGAAGCTATTGCACAAATCGCTGCAATTGAGCGCATGCGCAAGCAGCATTAAGATTTGAATTTATTCTGATCAATAAAAAAGGCAACTGCGGTTGCCTTTTTTATTGATCAGAATAAACGCAATTTATATCCACTGACATTGTTCTCAACTAGTGATATTTGAATTTTAATCACCTGTTCTTCATGCGGGTCTAATACTTTATGGATATTTGCCAGATAATTCGATGGGTATATTTTACGAATACTGACAATAGTATCCTCGTTATCTGTCAATGTTAGGGCAAAGCGCGGATATTGCAGTTGAATATCACCGTTGTTTTGAATATCTAACGTAACCTTAATCAAATTCTTATGTTTTGGGTCAATTTCAAAGCTAGAGTTAGTAAGTTCAATTTGGCTAACATCATAAGGCGTTGTCATCGAGCACAGATGACCCTGACAAATCGCATCGTATAGCGGAGTAAAGGCTGGATATGCTGCTGCAATTTGATATCTATACGGGATGCTCAACTGAATCGCAAGTGAGCTTGAGAGGAGTACAGCAGCCACGGAATAAGCAACTTTATGATTGCGGCTGAGACGTTTTTTGAAATAAATTGGTACAATTGCTTCAGGCTCAGATTCATCGGCTGGCAATGATTCTATGGTAGTGTCGGGAATATTGGCGACGGTGGTGTTGTCTGATAACAAAGCGTCATTAGACACTGCCTGTTCATGTCCTATAAAATCATTTGACTCGATTGTATCCGGTTCTTCGCCTGCAGTCACATCAGGCAGGGCCTCTGAGGGTGCAGTAGTGTCTATTGATGGTGTTTCAGGGGGTGGCGCGGGCCGAATGACTTGCATGTGCTGAGAGGCGTTAAAAACCATACCGCAAACACCACACTGCACCATGCCCTGCGCACTGCTGAGATGTATATCATCTACTTTAAAAACAGTGTGACAAATAGGGCATGCAGTTTGTAAACTCACTGGATCTTCTCGCCAGTTAAGCACACCCATCCGTCGTCAGTTTTCCACACGGAAATGTTAAACCATGTGCTATAAACAGCTATGACTTTCTCTGCCTGTGATGCAAGTATGCCAGACAGCACAATCTGACCAGGTGATTTACAGCGCTCTGCGAGCAAAGGTGCCAGCGCTAATAATGGGTTGGTTAATATATTTGCCACCACCACGTCAACCGGCGCTGAACGATCATTTTCCGTCGTGAAGAAAGAAATAGTCACGTCATTATTTTCAGCATTATCTTGGGCAGTAATGACGGCTTGAGGATCTATATCCACACCGTATACAGTTTCAGCACCGAATTTTTTTGCGGCGATTGCAAGGATGCCTGAACCACATCCATAATCCAGAACCGACTCGTGTCCCTGGATATTTTGATCCAGCCATTGCAAGCATAAACGGGTGGTTGGGTGGGAGCCCGTACCAAAAGCCAAGCCAGGATCGAGTTTTAAATTAATAGCCTTACTATCTGGAGCATCGTGCCAGCTCGGGATTATCCATAACCTTGTGGAGATTTGTATGGGGTCGAATTCAGACTGGGTTAACCTGACCCAATCCTGCTCGGCGACGGTGCCAATCTCGTATGTTGGCAAACTGAAAGCCGCCTGTTCTGCAGCCATGCTCAGGATTTGATGAACGTCGGCATTCTGTTCGAAGAGCGCTACAACAAAATTATCACGCCAGAGAGCATCAATGGGCATGCCTGGCTCCCCAAAGATGGGCGCTTCGTAATCTGTACCTGCCGCGGCGTCTTCAATACTAACGGATAAAGCACCGACGTCCATTAAAGCGTCAGACAGGCGTTCCGCTTCATCGGCAGTTGCAGGAAGCGTTACTGATTGCCAAGGCATGATAATCCTTAATTATGAGTGGGGTTTAGCCAGTTTTTGTTCTAAATAATGGATGCTAGAACCGCCATTGATGAAGTTAGCATCCTGCATTAAATCTTGATGAAGCGGGATATTGGTATTGACCCCCTCAATAATTGTTTCCATCAGTGCGGTACGCATACGTGCAATAGCCTGAGCGCGAGTGGAACCATGCGCCAGTATTTTGCCTATCATCGAGTCGTAATGCGGTGGCACAAAATAATTTTGATATACGTGTGAATCGACTCGTATGCCAGGGCCACCAGGAACGTGATAAGCTGTAATGCGTCCAGGAGAAGGTACAAAGGTGTAGGGATGCTCGGCATTCACGCGACATTCGATTGCATGTCCGCGGAATACAATGTCCTTTTGTTTGTATCTTAACGGTTCACCTGCAGCAATATGAATTTGCTCTTGCACAATGTCGACACCCGTAATAAGCTCGGTAACTGGATGCTCAACTTGTACTCGGGTATTCATTTCTATGAAGAAGAACTCGCCATCTTCATATAGGAACTCAAACGTACCTGCGCCTCGATAGCCGATTTTACGGCAGGCTTCAGCACAGCGTTCTCCAATTTTGTCGCGTAGCTTTGTATCCAGACCCGGTGCTGGTGCCTCTTCAAGTATTTTTTGATGACGGCGCTGCATAGAGCAGTCACGCTCACCTAAATGAATAGCATGGCCGTGTTCATCAGCCAAAACTTGAATTTCTATATGTCTCGGCTTTTGTAAGTACCGCTCCATATAAACCACAGGATTGCCAAAGCATGACTGTGCTTCAGCCTGGGTCATGGCTACAGCATTCAATAATGCGCCTTCTGTGTGTACAACGCGCATCCCGCGACCACCACCACCGCCAGCTGCCTTGATGATGATAGGATAGCCGACTGATTTGGCTATCCGGCGTATTTCATCTGGATCATCCGGTAGTGCACCATCAGAACCTGGTACGCAGGGGACTCCAGAAGCCTTCATGGCAACTTTAGCAGAGACCTTATCACCCATTAAACGTATGGTTTCCGCGCGTGGTCCGATGAAGACGAATCCTGACGATTCGATACGTTCAGCGAAGTCTGCGTTTTCGGAGAGGAAACCATAGCCAGGATGTATGGCTTCAGCATCAGTAAGTTCAGCAGCGCTGATAATGGCAGGAACATTTAAATAACTGAGAGCAGATGCCGCTGGACCAATACAAACTGATTCATCTGCAAGTTTTACATACTTAGCGTCTGCGTCTGCCTCAGAGTGGACAGCAACGGTTTTAATACCCATTTCACGGCATGCGCGCTGGATACGCAACGCAATCTCGCCGCGATTGGCGATAAGAATTTTTTCAAACATAAGCGACCTGATAAGAGAAAGGGGTTAGCCAATAATAAACAAAGGTTCGCCGTATTCTACAGGCTGACCATTTTCTACAAGGATAGCTTTAATGACACCAGAATGATCGGATTCAATCTCGTTCAGCAGTTTCATCGCTTCGATAATGCATAAGGTCTCACCTGCATTAACTTGCTGTCCAACTTCTGCAAATGCCTTAGCACCAGGGCTGGAAGAACGATAAAACGTGCCAACCATAGGTGACTTGATAGTATGACCATCAATAACAGCAGGTTCAGCAGCAACATTGGTAACTGGCGCAATTGCAGCAACCGGTGCGGGAGCAGGCGCTGCATAAGATGGTGCGGCCATGTACATAGGCTGTTGATTAGCATGCACGCTGGCGATGCGCACTTTTTCTTCGCCTTCGGTGATTTCTAATTCTGCAATACCAGATTCCTGTACGAGGTCGATGAGTTTTTTAAGTTTTCTCAGATCCATGATTTAAGCCTTGATGGTAAGTTGGTTGATAGCATATTCGAGTGCGAGTAAGTAACCTTGCGCGCCTAGGCCGCTGATTACGCCAACCGCTAAATCACTCAAATAAGAATGATGGCGGAATGGTTCGCGGGCGAATACGTTGGATAAATGAACTTCTATGTAAGGTATAGCAACTGCGGATAGCGCGTCGCGCAACGCAACACTGGTATGTGTAAAAGCAGCAGGATTAATAATAATGAAATCAATATTGCCATGCGCTTCGTGTATGCGGTCTATCAGCGCAGCTTCACTATTGGTTTGGAAATCAGATAATGATATATAAGCAGACTTTGCGCGTTGATATAAACGGTCATTGATATCACCCAGCGTATCTGAACCATAATGCTTAGGTTCACGTACGCCCAGCATATTCAAATTAGGGCCGTGCAACACGAGTACATGTCTACTCAGATTTGTCGTTTGCTCATTCATAGGCGCAAGTTTGCCGAAATTAAGCCTTAATGTCCAGACGTTTCATGAAAATAGGGTTATTTAAAGCGGACTTCTTTGCCAGCAAAGGCGTGATAATGGTGGTTAATTTTTCTCTGCTGAGGGCGCCCATTTCAGTGGCAACGACATTGCCTTTTTGATCGATAACTACTGTATAAGGTAATCCACCCATGCGATTACCACTGGCTTGCGCAAGCGCAACGGCTTCCAAGTCACCGACTAAAATTGGATAATTGATCCCGACTTCATCCACAAAGTTCTGTATCTTGGCTTTTTCGTCCAAGGCGATGCCGACAAACTGCAGTCCCTGTTCACCATATTGTTTTTGTAATGCGATAAATTCAGGAATCTCCTGACGACAAGGTGGGCACCAAGTAGCCCAGAAATTCACCACCAGTATTTTTCCGCGCCATTGTGCCAGAGGCTGCCGTACTCCGGCCAGATCAGCAATGCGAGCCTTGAAAATTGCATCTGCATTGGGTTTGCTAATCACCTGTGATGAGGTGTCGCGAACAGCATTATTTTGCTGATAAAAATAATAGCCGCCAACAGCAATACCGATGAGCGCGACGACGAGTGAGGATTTTTTCATCATGGGTTAAGGTGTTTGTCCAAAGTTAAGCCAAATTGTTCAGGGGTTTGATAGCCGATAATGTGCTCACGTAACTCGTTACCCTGCTTATCAAATAAAATTATAGCGGGTGGGCCAAATACCGCAAAACGCTTACGCAATGCATCATCATCGGCGCTATTGGCAGTGATGTCAGCCTGTAACAACACCACATCTTTTAGTTTCGCTATGATACGCGGATCACTGAATGTGTTCTGTTCCATTTCCTTGCATGACACGCACCAGTCCGCATAAAAATCGAGCATGACGACTTTACCTGCTGATTGTTTAATTTTCGCGTCAAGTTCAGCATTGTTTTTGATGCGATCAAATTTAATTGAGCTGCTGCTTGTTTCAGCGGCTACAGCTGCACCGGGTTTGAAGACTGACAATGGTTGCAATAGCTCACGTCCACCTGCCAACATACCTACAATGAGTGCAATACCTGCGAGCATTAACACGATACCGAGGCCTTTCCACAAACGCATCCAGCCTGACGCATTGGCGGGTAAAGTATCAAGTACGTGCAAAAAGGTTGCCGCTACGATGAGTAATGTTGCCCACATCAGCATTTGTATCCAAATAGCTAATAAAGGTGAAACCAGCCAGATCGCAATGGCAAGCATGAGTACGCCAAAGAAGTATTTTACCGCGTTCATCCATCCACCCGCGCGCGGCAATAGCGTGCCTGCGGATAAGCCTATAAGTAAGAGAGGCACGCCCATGCCGATAGCCAGTGAGAACAGTGCCCATCCGCCAAGCGTGGTATTGCCAGTCTGCGCGATATAAGCCAATGCAGCGGCGAGGGGCGGCGCAACACAAGGACCAACGATGAGCGCGGACAGCGCGCCCATAATAAATACGCCTATAAAATTACCGCCTTTTACTTTATTGCTCGCATCGGAAAATTTGCTTTGTACGGCGCTAGGAAGTTGTAATTCAAAGAAGCCAAACATGGAGAATGCCAGTGCAACGAATACCCCAGCACCGATAAATAATGCAACTGGATTTTGCAGGGCGTTGGAAAGTAGCGTACCCGATAATGCAGCGGCTACACCGGCAGCAGCGTAGGTAATTGCCATGCCCAAAACATAAGCGAGAGAGAGCAAAAAGCCAGACAGGCGCGTGACTTGCTTCTGTCCTGCGATGATGCCAGACAAAATGGGGATCATTGGAAACACGCAAGGTGTGAATGCCAATAATAATCCGGCGCCAAAGAAAGTCACCATCACCACCCAGAAACGTCCGCTATGCAACGCCTGTGCGATTTGGCTGCTATCGCCTGCATCAGCACCTGGTGCCGAATTGGCAGCAAGTTGCGCGCCCAGCATGTCGCTATGATTCTGCGGTGGATAGCAAATGCCTTTTTCGCTACAGCCCTGATAGTTGCTATTGATTTGCAGTGTCTCAGTCGGGGTAAGTGGTCGGTTTAAACTCAGCTCAACAGTGAAGCTTTGATGATAAACCTTCATTTGTCCAAAAGTAGGATCCTGTTTTACATCAGCAACCGGAAAATTAATGTTGCTGATCTTGATATCAGCAGGACTTTTAATCGCAAAATGAATCTTGTCCTGATACAAATAGTATTGTGGCGCGACATTAAACTGTGCGGAAATCGTGGTCGGATTAACCAGCGTGAGTTTCACCCCGAATGCCTGTTCTGGTGATAAAAAGTCATTCGCGTTAGATGCACCGAGCGGGGTTGCCGGTGCTGGGGCAATCTTGGTAAGTGCTGCTACAGCAGGCAGGTTAAACGATATCGTATTATCAATGGGTGTATAACATACGCCCGCCTCAGCACATCCCTGCGCGGTGCTGGTCAGGGTAACTGTGTTATCCGCACTGCGGGTAAAAGGCAGATTAATATGCACTTCATGGTGGTAGATTTCTACTGAGCCAAAATTAGGGTCGTTTTTGATTTTGCCTGCTGGATAAATCGGTGTGCCTGCCGTGGCGCCCTTTAAGTTAAACTTGAACTTGTTGCGATATAAATAGTAGGTGTCAGCAATTTGATATTTTATTTCTATGTGATTGCTGTCGAGCACTTGAGCAGAAAACTTGAATGCTTGTTCTGGTTCCAATAACTCATCAGCGCGTGCGGTGATGACATTCATGAACAGAAATAGCAAAATAGTGAAAATACGCATAATTAAGTTTAATCTCCGAAGCTTGTAATTGTTGGGTGTTATACCCATTTTAATGTAGCAGTCATCTGACCTAGTCGCTTTTAAAACGTTCAGTAAGGGAAAACATGCGGTTTCTAATAGGCTTCATTATAGTATTGAGTTTCCCTGCGATGGAGATTTATACACTGGTAAAAGTGTACCAAAGCATAGGATGGTGGGTCATCGCGTTATTATTGGCGTCAGTTTTTGTAGGGGTGACATTGATTGCCGAAGAGCGTCTGGCTTTCATTGGACGCATGATGATGACAGTACAAAGTGGCGGTTCGCCGATACGAGCGTTATTTGAAAGTGGACGAACCATGATTGCGGGTGGGTTATTTATTTTCCCGGGTGTAATCAGCGATGTGATGGCTGTTTTGATACTGTTGATCCCCGCGCGTTTGTTTGGACGCAAGGCTGCAATGTCTCAGCCTGTCGATGATGACGTAATAGAGGGTGAGTATCGGCGTGAAGATAATGCACGTTTAAAATGATGCATATGTAACTGCCTCGCTTAGCGTTTGCTATACTTCCGCAACCCACTTAATCGCTTATTTATATGGCCACTACATTTAATATTGTAATTCTCGCTGCAGGGCGCGGCACGCGCATGATGTCGGATTTGCCCAAAGTGTTGCATCCTTTGGCCGGCCGGCCGATGTTGGCGCATTTGCTGGACACCGCGCGTAGCCTGTCGCCGCAGCAAATGTGTGTAGTTTATGGCTATGGTGGTGAGCAAGTGCCGCAAACCTTAGACGCGGATGACGTGGTTTGGGCATTGCAAGCCGAACAGCACGGTACCGGACATGCGGTGATGCAAGCCGTACCACATCTCACTGATGCCGATGTTACGCTGATTCTGTATGGTGATGTGCCGTTGACGATGGCCGAAACCATGCAGGCGTTGCTGACTATTGCAGCACAGGATGAGCTGGCACTATTAACGGTAAATTTGCCTGATCCTGCGGGTTACGGCCGTATCGTGCGTGATGCACAAGGACAGGTAACACATATAGTTGAGCACAAGGATGCGGATACAGCGACACGCCAGATCACCGAGGTCAACACCGGGCTCATGGCTGTGCCCAGCAAACGTTTGGCGGCCTGGTTAACGCAGTTGCGCAATGATAATGCGCAAGCGGAATACTATTTGACTGACATTATTGCCATGGCTGTTGCCGATGGTGTGGCGGTACAAACCTGCCAACCCGCAGCGTTGTGGGAAATCATGGGCGTGAACAGCAAAGTACAATTAGCTGAACTGGAGCGCCTGCATCAACATCATGTGGCGCAGCAGTTGATGATACAGGGTGTGACCCTGCTCGATCCTGCGCGGATAGATGTACGCGGGCGACTCACGTGCGGTCGTGATGTCAGCATAGACATAGGCTGCATCTTTGAAGGCGCTGTAACTTTGGGTGATAACGTGAGTGTGGGTGCTCACTGTGTGTTGCATAATGTGCAAATAGGGGCGGGTACGCAAATCGCGCCTTACTCCCATTTAGTTGATGCCGCAGTGGGTGAGCGCAACCATATTGGTCCTTATGCGCGTTTGCGTCCAGGCACGACATTGGCGGCGGACGTGCATATTGGTAATTTTGTCGAAATCAAGAATAGTCAGGTTGATGCAGGTTCCAAAATCAACCACTTGTCGTATGTGGGTGACAGCACTGTTGGTAAACAAGTCAACATCGGTGCAGGAACCATTACCTGCAACTATGATGGTGCGAATAAACATCGCACGGTGATAGAGGATAATGCTTTTATTGGTTCGGATACTCAATTGGTCGCACCCGTTACTGTTGGCAAGGGTGCAACTATTGGTGCTGGTTCTACGATTACCAAAAATGCACCCGCAGGTGAGCTAACCCTGTCGCGTAGCAAGCAATTAACCATTACTGGCTGGCAGCGCCCAGTCAAACAGCCTAAGGGATAACATATGTGTGGCATAGTCGGCGCGGTAGCGCAACGTAATGTAGTACCTATATTGCTGGAAGGTCTGCGTCGCCTGGAATACCGGGGTTATGATTCTGCAGGACTGGTCGTCATTAATGACGGTTTGCATCGTGTGCGCAGCATAGGGCGGGTTGCTGCCCTGGCTGCGACCGTCCAACAGCAGCACGTACATGGTTACTGGGGAATTGCGCATACTCGTTGGGCAACACACGGCGCACCTAGCGAAGCTAACGCGCACCCGCATGTCAGTCATGACCTCATTGCGGTGGTGCATAACGGTATTATCGAAAATTATGAAGCGCTGCGTTTGCGTTTGCGTGAGCTGGGCTATATTTTTACTTCCGAAACCGATACCGAAGTGATTGCTCACTTAGTTCACCACTATTACAAAATAACACCTGATCTGTTGGCGGCAACGCAAAGTGCAGTTGCCGATTTGCAGGGCGCGTTTGCGATAGGCGTCGTTGCCACTGATGTGCCGCAACGCTTAATCTGCGCGCGTCGTGGCAGTCCGTTACTCATCGGACTGGGCATAGAAGAAAACTTTATTGCCTCTGATGTATCGGCATTGCTGCCGGTTACGCAAAAGATGATTTATCTGGAAGAGGGTGATATCGCCGATATCCGCTTGCTGTCTGTAGACATTTACGATGCAGCGGGGCAAAAAGTGACGCGCAGCGTGTTCGTTTCCGAGCAATCATCGGAAATGTCTGAGTTGGGCAATTATCGGCACTTCATGCAAAAGGAAATTCACGAGCAACCACGCGCACTGACCGATACGTTGCAAGATGCCGTGATGGGCGAGCAATTGTCGCCAGCGATATTTGGTATTGAAGCAGAAAGTGTTTTTGCACAAATTGATGCGGTTACCATACTGGCATGCGGCACCAGTTTCCATGCAGGCAGCGTGGCGGCATATTGGCTAGAAGCGATTGCAGGCATTCCTTGTCGTGCCGAAGTTGCCAGCGAGTACCGTTATCGTGAGAGTGTGCCCAACCCGCGCGCCTTGGTGGTGACCTTATCGCAATCAGGTGAGACCGCCGATACGCTGGCGGCACTCAATCATGCTATGAGTCTTGGACACGAGCATACCTTGTCGATTTGCAATGTGCCTGAATCTGCTCTGGTGCGGGCGTCCAAATTGCGCTTCCTCACCCGCGCAGGACCCGAAATCGGCGTGGCATCAACCAAAGCCTTCACTACTCAGTTGGCCGCCTTATTCTTGCTCACACTGATTATCGCCAAACAACGTGGGCGCCTGACACCTGCGGATGAAGCAAAGCATATTCAGGCATTGCGTGCGCTGCCAGCGGAAGTGCAGCGCGTGCTGAGCCTGGAGCCTGCTATCGCAGAATGGGCAGAGCATTTTGCTGATAAGCAACATGCTTTATTCCTCGGGCGTGGGATGCATTATCCTATCGCCATGGAGGGCGCGTTAAAGCTCAAGGAAATTTCCTACATCCACGCTGAGGCTTATCCAGCGGGTGAGTTAAAACATGGCCCGTTAGCTCTGGTCGATAAGGAAATGCCTGTAGTTGCGATTGCGCCTAACGATGCGCTACTGGAAAAGCTCAAATCCAATCTGCAAGAGGTTCGTGCGCGCGGAGGTGAGTTATATGTGTTTGCCGATGCAGATACGCACATTGCTGCAAGTGATGGTATGCATGTCATGCAAGTGGCAAATAATGCGGGCTGGTTGTCACCTATATTACACACGATTCCATTGCAATTGCTCTCTTATCATGCAGCGCTACAGAAAGGCACGGACGTTGACAAGCCACGTAATTTAGCAAAATCAGTCACTGTGGAGTAGTGCACAGGTCTGCACTCTAGTTGTTCTGCACAATTAAAGTCGTAAATTGAGACTCGTCAAAATAGTGCTTTAGACTTTGTAGATATGGCCTAACCAAGTGTTCAGATTGTGGCTCGCTAAACGATTACAATCTGAGCCTTTTTGTTATGCGTCAAGATTGCTGCATGCACCCCTGTTAATCGTATGATTACTGCATTAAATACCCTTACCCTATAAAAGGTAAGGGTGGCCAATAGATAAATAATAGTTAAACATCTTAGTAATAACATTTAACTTTCATTAAGCAAAAAACCCATCCAAAATACATCTCATCTGTAAACGCTTTCATCCGCATCATCGCAAGCAATTGAGAATATCTCATGTTGCTATAGGGTGTTTGTCATGTCAGCAAAGCCGAATTTTATTCTACTGGTACTTATTTTGTCGTGCGGTGGCAATGTTGAACGAGGGTGCATTTCAATAGCGTCCAGACCGTAAAAGGGTAGGGCGACATTGAATAACACCACCATGGTGAGTACAGGGGATATTTATTTTCATATCAAGGACGGGTAATGGTAACAAAGGTAATGAGTTTTTTTCGATTTCGACCAGGGGTTAACTATGCTTGAATTAGCGTCTAATCACTCAGGTAGTGCTAAAAAATCGATATATAGCGATTTATCCATTGCTTTGCTTACCCAACATGGCAAGGAGAAGGTAATTGCCCCTGTGCTTGCCGCCGCGGTTGAGTGTCAAGTAATGTTGGTAACAGGCTTTGATACTGACCAGTTGGGCACCTTTACTCGTGACATCCCGCGCCTTGGCTCACAGCTCGAAGCTGCACGAAAAAAAGCACGTATGGGTATGGAGCTGGCGGGCGCGTCGCTTGGGATCGCTAGTGAGGGTAGTTTTGGACCAGATCCATACACTGGGATGTTTCTTTGGAATGTGGAAATGATAGTCTGGATAGACGATACCCTGGGTATAGAAGTGGTTGGTATCGCTTCGGGCAAGGCTAACCTATTTCATCAGCTCACTAAAGATTGGGAAGAGGCTGAAAAATTTGCATACAAGGCAGGATTTCCTGAGCACGGTTTGGTAGTACGACCGCAGCATGAGGACGATAACCGCATACGTAAGGGAATTGCTGATTGGGAAACATTGCACGAGGCTTTCCAGTGGGCATGTAGTGAGGCGGAAAATGGCAGTGTTTTTCTGGAAAATGACGTGCGTGCCCATATGAACCCTACACGGATGGAGGTAATTGCCGAAGCGGCGCGGGATCTAGCCCATAAGCTTAGTACTCTGTGCCCTAGCTGCAGCTCACCTGGATTTCAGATTGCTGATCGCATCCTTGGCCTACCTTGTGAGAATTGCGGTATCCCGACTCCAGAAGCACGTGCGGACATACATCGTTGTGTCCTATGCAGTTATGAGGTAACGGAACCAAGTTTAGAGAAAAAAGCCCCTGTTGGGCGCTGTGTTTTTTGCAATCCATAAGCACTCGTATTATTGGCATACCGGTCGTTCAAGCTTAATATGGTTATAAGGATTGGGCACATTTACACTCATTTTTGACTATGATTTAATTTTCTTATGCCTATACATCACGCAACGCTTCATCAACTAAAAATCTTTGATGCTGTAGCTCGGCACATGAGCTTCGCGCGTGCTGCGGAAGAGCTGCATCTGACGCCTCCTGCCGTCTCTATTCAGGTCAAACAACTTGCAGAAGTCATAGGTCAGCCACTATTTGAACAAATAGGTAAAAAGATATCGCTAACACCATTTGGTGTGGTTTCATGGGCAACATGTCGGGACGTACTCAACCGGTTGGAACAGTTAAGTCAGGAGCTTGCTGCACTACAAGGGCTGGAGAAAGGTAGCTTGAAGCTGGCGACGCTGGCTACGGCTAAATACTTTATTCCACGGTTACTGGGTGAGTTTTGTATGAAGCACCCCGGCATCGATACCACCTTGTTTATGGGCAACCGTAAGGATTTACTAGAACGATTAGCACAAAATCAGGATGACCTTTATATTTTGGGTCAGCCACCAGAACACATGAATGTTGTGATGCAAGCTTTTGCAGACAACCCTCTGGTGGTGGTTGCCAGCCCGAATCATCCACTAGCCCAGAAAAAGGATATCGCACCGGCACAACTGCAGGATGATGCCTTTATCTTGCGAGAACCTGGATCTGGAACGCGCCTGGCTGCCGAGAAATTTTTTGAGCAGCACGGAGTAACACTCAAAGTGCGTATGGAATTGGGCAGTAATGAAGCGGTCAAGCAATTAGTGGCTGGCGGTTTGGGAATATCCGTGCTGTCCGCTACGACGTTACGCGCTGAAATTGCCAGTGGGGAGCTCTCGATACTCGATGTGCGGGGTTTACCGCTGGAGCGAAAGTGGCACCTGGTCTATCCTGCAGCTAAGCAGCTTACCCCGGCCACCAAGGCATTCATAGAACTACTTTATGCAGCTGCGCAAACACTGGATCGGTCGCAGGCTGGTGGAGCAATTTAACTGGAGGTGTATATGATAATCTGCAACGATCTTTACATCACACCCACACCCATAAGTCATCGCAGCATACTATGCCCCTCATTTCCTGGTGAGGCGCGGATAAGCAGCGATATGAATAGCATGCGATAGATATATGGCATACCTGAAGCTATAAGCTGTAATGGAATCCGAGATTTCTGGCTAAGCTAATCGCCTCATCTCTCGCTGATCGGCTTGTGAATTTGCATAATCACGATCCTGAGATTGACACTGTAATAACACTTCCGCTGCACGACCACCACAGCCCCACACTCTTATACAGCGTTCTACTTCAAGCCGAACCGCGTCGCGCACGCCTTCCATGATGGCGGCATAGCCTTCGACACCCGCCAGCGCATTTTCTCGCATGCGTTGAGCTGCAACATCGAGTAAAACTGAACTGTAATTGATTTTGGCCGCACCAAAACTAATCATACGTTTTAACTGTTCATCGGTAAAACCCGCACTGCCGTGAATTCCAAGAGGGATACCGACGGCTTGGTTGATTTTAGAGAGGCGAGTAAAATCATATTTGTTCGCACCCGTGTTCAGGCGCTTAACTGAAATAGCCAGACAACCCACCCCAGTTCGTTCCACATAATATTTGGCCTCGGACGGCGTAGTAGAGCCGTTAGTTGTAGATTCAACTTCCTCTATGCCATCGCCACTTTCAAGCTGACCCACTTGCCCGACTACCAGTACACCACTGGCAGCAGCCAGCTCAACAACCTTTTGTGTTAATTTCACGTTATCGGGTAGATCGTGTGCAGAAGCGTTGAACACTATGCCGTTGCAACCCATACTGATAGCGACAGCAGCAGCCTGATAACTGTCTTCTACCTCGATCTGGAATGCTATGGGTATCGTGGCGCGCTGAGCCATTTCGATGATGCCACGCGCTAAAGATTCTATGCTGTCAGTACCTGGATAAGCGTTAGATACACTCAGAATGATGGGTGTACGCATTCCTTCTGCAGCTGCAACCACGCCTTCCAGAATTTCCCATCCAGCCACACCAAAAGCACCCACAGCATAGCCATGATAGTAGGCGTGGCCAAGCATGTTTTTCATATCAACCAATGGCATTCCAAATCTCCTGAAAGTAGCGCTCGCAAAGGCGACAGATGCAATGAATTATGGCGTCAACTTTCTATTAATAAAAGTTAAATATTATTACATTAACGTTTTACTTTTATTTATGATTAGACCGTATATTCAAGCAGATAGACATCGCCTACAAGGTTATGTGTCTATCGAGAGGGCTGTATCTGCCATTTCCCAATGCGCAGCAGCAACACGACGATAAACCTCACCTGACTCACCGATACGAAATAAGTGTAACCAGCCATTTTCAACCAACTGCCGCACCAGTTCGTGACGGGCAATGATATCCTCCATGGCCGCTTCTGGTGCTTCGATGAATACGCTCAGGCGCAGCGGTTCGTGAACCCAGCGCTTGCCGTTGTGCAGTGATTGCATAGGCAGGCCGACACGCAGATCGCCGCCATTGCCTTCCAATACCCCAATGGCACCGCCCACTACATTATGCAGTACTTTGTTGCCACTGCCGAAACGGGCATTGTCGACGACGGAACCGTAGTACTGCATGTTAATCCAGTTGGCTACCACCATAGGGGCGGTCATGATCAGCTCCAAAATTTTGAATCCATTATCGTTGCGCCAAGTATAGTCATGGAGGAAGGCGCGACCACCGAGATCCATGCCTGCTGTGCGTGTACGCGGTGCAGCAATAAAGGCGGCATTGTTGGCTAACGCCCATTCTGGCCGCAGTTGTGACCAGTCCCGGCTGCGCTGCCGCACATTGGCTGCTACTGCCTGGTCGGGCAGACCAGTGATGCCCAGCAAGGCGGAACGCTGCATGCGGGTCAGGTCACCAGCCTGTTCCAGCCACTCGCGCAGGTGCACCAGGTCTGGCGCTAATTGCTTGGGTACATCATCGGTGTCGAACAGCCGTACCTCGTCCGTGGTGGTGTCGTGCAGACCTGCCAGGAACCAGGTATCTTCCGGAATAGCAATGCCGCGTTCGCGTAATTCGCGTCTAACCATAGTCTGATTGAGCAGAGCAACTACAACACGGGCGCTGGCTTCCCCCGTTTGTCCAGCGCAGGCACCACAGTCCAGGCCAGTGGCATGCGGATTGTTTACCGTGGTGCTGCCGTGGCCAGCCAATAACACCAGTCGCCCGAAGTTATCAGTCATGGACATGGCGCGCAGGATACGTTCTGCGTGGCCTGTCCAGTCGGATGGCGGAATGCCAGCATCTGTATGGTGAGGACAGGATTGTTGTTCAGGAACCTGAGCCAGCGAGGGACCTATCCTATCAATGACCGGCTTGTCGAGTCCATGGGTAAACGGGTCTGGCACAGGCCGGCTCCAGCCGAAGCTATCAGTCAGCAGCTTCGGGGCATACATAAGCCCGGCGGCCTCGACGAAGGAAAAGCAGGAGGAAGCTGACAACTTAAAGCCCTTCCAGGCCTTGGACAGCGCGATACGCTGGCGACGTTTGGTCACTTCATTACCAGTTTGCTGATCGCCATCCTTGACCTTCTCGTATATGCGATAGGCTGGATTAAAGAGCACTGGTACATGAGAATGGCCAGTGCTGGCGCCTAAAGGTACATATTCGATGAATATGCCAAAGAAGCCCGCGAAACCAATGGTTTGTACCGACGGTGCTACAGTCTCCAGTGAGCGGCGGAACACTTCAGAGCGTACATCAATACAGAATGCTGCCTGAGCTGCTGGTCGTGTAGCGGGTTTGGCTGATTTGTCAGGGCGAGATGATTTGCCTAATCCAGCGATTACACTACGCTGAAAGCCGATTTCCATCGCATTGAGCATGATGCGGTCAATCTCTGCAGCAATCTGGCGTTTGGAGGATGGTGCGCGCATGCTCGCTGCCAGCATTTCGCGCCAGCGTGCTACCAAAGCCACGGATTTCTTTTCCTTGAATAACAGCACATCCCACATCAGGCGGATTGCCAGCAGATCCACGATGGAGTCGTTTTTCCCTCCAGTCAGTTCCGCTTGCCAGCGCAGGTAACGTGCCCAGGCTGCCCAGCCACCTATGCTGAGTAGCGAAGCATGCAGGTAACGTTCCATTCCCGCTTCCGGGATATCCAATTCTGAAACTGCCCAGGCGATGGCGGCACGTGGATCTGCTGGAAGCTGGCTGATTGCTGAACGGAAGTGGTGCAGACCCATCATTGCTGGACTGCGGTCGATGGCAGCAGCCTTGCGCCAGGATGCATAAAGTGTCAGGTCACGCCAGGGCATGGCCTGGATGGCCTGACCCAGATCAAAGTAAGCTGCACAGTGCAGGCTGATACGCTCGGTGACAAAGCTGGACCAGAGGCCACCTTCCGCCCGTTCCAGCACTTCGCTTACTGGCGCCATGCCCAGTCTTGGTTTGGGTGCTTCAGCGGCCAGTGTCCATTCAACGATGGAGATGTCGAGCTGGCTGCCGCAGCGGTTGATGGCCTGTTGCAGATCCTCGCGCGAGATGCGTCCGCTTGCCAGCTGTTCACGGTAATAATCTCTGGACATATAGAGGTTAGAACCCGTGATGCGAGCCAGTGTGTCAGAAGCATCTTGGAAGCTGTGGTCACATAGCCCAAAAAAGGGATTAACGGCGACAAAATGTTTCAGTGGCCATAGCGGTGCTATGCGTCCGCAGGCGGCATTAATGCACTGGTTCAGTTCAGCAGCATCCATCGTTCTGGATGCAGTTGCTTCGTGGGCTGAGATATTAAGATCACCCAGATCAATGCTATCGTTTATGCTCATGTTCAACCTCCCGTTGATTTTTCAGTTGCAAAGGGGCTGGGGCGTGTACTGTGAATAGGCGCTGGCCACACCCGCTGCAACAATCGGGTGATATACACGTCAATGTACAGGCCGTTGTATAGGTGCATATAGAGTCCCTCAACCAGTGACGGCGGGGCATATTTAAGCACTTTCTGGAGCATGAGCAGCGCTAGAAATACACAGACAATGGCGACAGCCAACGCATTCTGGAAAGGACCAGCGGTATCTTTTATGGGCAGCATGCTGCCTTGCAGAGCCATTTCGAACAAGGCATGCAGGGCGAAATAGGCGGTGCAGATTACGGCGCTTAACCCGAGGCCGCGCAGTAGAAAAGCACCGTTACTCATTACGTTGGCCGTTTGCAATAGCAGCTGGCTCAGCGCGATTGCAACGATGGTGCCTGCAGCGATCAGGGCTGGCTGCGACTGGGGGGTGATGCCGAAGGCAGAACCCACGATTATCGCCATGAATCCGCCCGAGCCCAGCGCAATGATGAGCTGACCCAACTTAAAACCACCGTAACCACTGGTAATGGTAGGTGCCCGGAAACTGTCAACGCCACTACCTGATGACAGGAAAGCGTGAGCCTTGTACAAAGAGTGAGCCACCAGATGCAACATCGCCAGACTGTAAAGACCAAGGCCGCACTCCAGCAACATGAAGCCCATTTGTGCAGTGGTAGACCAGGCCAGTGATACCTTGATACTGGTCTGGGTGAGCATGACCAGAGAAGCCAGGGCGAGGGTGGTGAGCCCGATCACAGCCACTATTCCCAGCGCAATTTCGGAGTACGACATGATGGGGCTCATGCGTATGATCAGAAACGCACCCGCATTGACGATGCCCGCATGTAGTAAGGCAGATACTGGCGTAGGCGCTTCTACCACTTGAATCAGCCAGCCATGGAACGGAAACTGGGCGGATTTGAGGACGGCGCTAAGCACGATCAGCACCGATGCCCATTGCAGCGTCATTGGTAATGAGCCATGCATCATTTCCATGCTTTGCAGCATGTCAGCGTACTCCAGACTATGCAGCGTTGAACCAATCAGAAAAATAGCGGTGAGATGGCTCAGGTCGCTGATACGGTTGGCGATGAATTTCTTGTGTGCAGCAAGGACTGCCGCAGGACGCTCTCGATAGAACGTCAGCAGTTGGTGCAGACACAGGCTGTTTGATATCCAGGCCAGCCAAAACATGAGCATATTGCCCGATATGATCAGGGTCAGGATGGTACCCAGGGTCAGGCTCAGCCATTTGTGAAAACGCCCCTGATTGGGATCCCCATCCAGGTAGTTGCGCGAATAGCGAGTCACCACGGCACCGACGAAGGATACCAGCAGCAGCATGATGACCGTCACACTGTTTACATAGGTGGAGATGGAAAGCGCACCTATGTCTCCCGGAAGATTGATGGCAAAGAGCGTCCAGCTACGGTTACCGTCCACGAGATGGATGATTGCCGCCAGCAACGCGCTCAGGCAGGCGAGCCACGCAACGCCACCGTTCAGCCGTGCCATGAATTGTGGACGTTGGTTGGCCCAGCCAGTCGGTACCAGCCCCGCCAGCAGCACAATCAAGGGTGCTGACAGGACGAGAATGGGCGTGAGTAGACTAGGCAGGGTTTGCATGACAATCTCCATTTAGGGTTTGGCAAAGGCGGTATTCATCGTGTCAATCCCATATAAAGCATGGGCAATTTCTCGGGCAAGCGCTGAACGTGATCAACCACCATGTAATTCTTTGCGCCGAAGATACGCGACACATACTCATCGGCCCTGGGGTCAAGACTGAGACAATAAGTAGATATTCCGTTACGCGTTAATTCTTCTACTGCTTTTTTGGCATCAAAACGCAGATACTGCGGATCGCGTACATCGTTGTCGGCAGGTTCGCCATCGGTGATCACCAGCAGCAGTTTTTTGTTGCTAGGTTGACGCTTGAGTATTGAGCCAGCATGGCGCATCGCTGCACCCATGCGCGTGGAAAGCTGCCCACTCATGCCCGCCAGACGCGCTTTTGCCTTGTCGTTATAAGGTGAGCCAAAATCCTTGTAGCGGAAATATTCAACATCGTGACGGCCATTGGAATCAAAGCCGTGGATAGCAAAAGGATCGCCTATCTTGTCGAGCGCATCGGCCAGCAATACGGTTGCTTCACGCGCAAGTTCAAGTACGGTGTTCTCTGAGCCAAGTACGGCATCATTGGTAGATTCCGATAAATCTATCAGCAACATGACCGAGAGATCACGTACTTTGCGTACATTGCGCATCATGATGCGCAGGTCTGGCTGCTCACCCATACGCATCGCGATCATGGCATTAACGGCTGCATTCAAATCAAGTTCATCACCGTCTTCCTGTTTACGCAAACGTTGCACACCTTGTGGCTGCATCGCCTCGATCAGGAATTTGAGTCGCGAGATCAGCGGCTTGTGCTTGACCACAATGTCGTCAATAATTTTTACGTCACTTGGTTTGGCGCGTTTTTCCAGCACCGTGCACCATTCCGGCCGATCCAGCTGCATCTGGTAATCCCACTCCGGGTAATGGTAGGGATCAGGTGGCGGCTCACGACCCTCTTGCTCATTAATACTAGTGCTTTCCTCATCACGAAAGAATTCGCTGTTCAGCACCCATATTTCGTTGGCATCGTCACCCGCGCCAGGTACGTCAATCGCGTTAATCATTTCCATCACGCTAACGTACTTGCGAATTTGCTGGTTAGTTACACCTGCGACGACCTGACCCGCTTCGCGAATATCCTCGAATTCCCAGATATATTGGTTATCATCACGATATGCGATATCTACCACGTCATTAGACTGGCTATAACTGGCACCGAGCATCTGCATTTCGTCCGCTAATTGCATGCCAATCGCACGTACCCACTCAGCGGCATTATCTTGCATCTGCCATTCCATGAATAAACGACGACCCAGCTTGACCCAGCTATGATCATCACGGTAATTTTCATCCAGCAGTACACGTGCCAGACGCGCCATCAGTGCAACCGCGTTATCTCCCGACTGAACTGTTGCAGTATGCAAAGGCAGCCAAATTTGCTGCAGGCCAGGAAATTGCGCCACCGCAAGTGATTCCACGCGCGCGTCTTCAATCAGGCCTATCATCGCAATTTGTAATGCGCTTAAACCAGTGTTGTCATACTGGACAGTGCTGTAAACCTGATGGCAAGCGGCATGCGCTGCACTCGCACGGTACAGCTCTATGCCAGACATGCGTAATTCTTCTCCATTTGCTGCCAGGGTGACGAAATCGTCATAGGCATCTGGCAGATGGATAATGTAACCCTCAATTGAAGGGCGATATCCCTCACGCTTCTCGAAATCACCACTGGTAGGACGCATGAAAAAATCACGTGCCCATAACGCGCGCAGGTACATACCAATGCGTCGCTGCACATCAATAAATAGCGTGCCTTTGCGTTCCTTTTGCAGCACGCCGATAGATTCAGGGCTTTCCAGACTAAAATATTTGAGCTGCCCGTCGAAGTTGGTTTTATGTGCCTGTGCACCCCACAACGCCCAGCGCCGTAATCCGCCTAATGTCAACTGACCGAGCAATGTGCTGAGATGGTCCAGCATCGGACGCACACCGCGCGGCGCCTGTGCCAACAGAGTATCAAGCAAGTGCAAATAGCCACGAAACAATTCAGCATCGCCTAACCGTGCAGCAGCTACCGGGCTTGTGGAAAATATCGAGGCAATGACTGAAGCACTGGTTTTGGAATACATTTTGATTGCAGCGGCAAGCAGATCGCTGACTGCATCTTCACCTAATTCACGTGCTACAGCAGGCGCACTCTGGATAAATGAAACCACCAGATCTGTCCCGCGCCCCAGCGATTTAAGTCCTGTTGCACCTTGCAGGTAGTAGGTCTCCAGCCCACGAGGACTGAATACCCTTGCTGCTTCGCCCCAGGAGGCACGCAACACTTCACCCGCGTGCTCCCCAAGTTCATCCAATATGTCTTGATATTTTTCAAGTTCAACCGCCATGATTCAACTCCTGAAGGTAGGTTGTATTTGCAATCTGCGGGGCGTAATGCGTCCGACGCATGGTGCGTCATTAGACTCTCTACCCAAATTGGATGGATGACGTTTGCAGTCTATCCATCCGGAACGATACGATTAGAAGTAGGTACTCACTGCCGCATCCAGGGCATCACGCATGTCCGGATCATCCGTAATCGGGCGAACCAGCGTCATGTGGCAAGCCGCCTTGGGATTGACATTCTTGGCAATAAGACTTCCAGCGTAAATCAGCATGCGTGTGGAAATACCTTCATCAAGACCATGTCCCTTGAGGTTGCGGGCGCGCTCTGCAATTGATACCAGCTTGCCAGCGACTTCCGCTGTCACGCCAGTTTCGTGAGCGACAATCTCAGTTTCGATGTCGTGTGCTGGATAATTAAAATCTAAAGCGCCAAAACGCTGCTTGGTTGACTGTTTCAGATCCTTCATCAGGGACTGGTAGCCAGGATTGTAGGAAATGACCAGCTGGAAATCTGGGTGAGCCTGTATCAGCTCGCCTTTTTTCTCGAGTGGCAGGACACGACGATTATCAGTCAATGGATGTATTACCACCGTGGTATCCTGACGGGCTTCGACCACCTCATCCAGATAGCAAATCGCGCCATTGCGTGCAGCAATTGCCAATGGGCCATCTTGCCAGCGGGTACCGTTTGCATCCAGCAAGAAGCGGCCAACCAGATCAGATGCAGTCATGTCTTCATTACACGCAACAGTAATCAATGGCTTGTTGAGTTTCCATGCCATGTACTCGACAAAACGGGTTTTGCCGCAGCCAGTCGGCCCTTTTAACATCATGGGCATGCGTACTGAATAAGCTGCTTCGTAGAGTTCAATTTCATCTGCTACGTTGCGATAGTAGGGTTGTTTTTCGATTCTGTATTGATTGATAATGTCGTTCATGACTATTCCTTAATTGGGTAGATTGAGTTCTCCACTAACAGCAGAACATAACCTGCCTGCTCCCAGCGATGCGCTACTGCTGGTCGAAATTAATCCGGCCAGACGCGATCTGGATGCTGCATTTCCGCTTTGCCGGATTTGGCTGGCGCAGGCTTGGCGCTGGTGCGAGGCGATGCCGGTTTTACCTCAGCTACAACGGGAGCATTCTCTGGTACCGCTACGGCTGGACTATCCTGATGTTCTTTAATCTGGCGGACACCACGTACAAGTTTAGATCCAACATTTTTCACAGGCATATAACCTCCTCGATAATTGCTTCAATATCTGCCACGGCATGTTTGCCGCGTTTTCCCAAACCATATACGCTCAAGCCTTCTACGGCAGCGGTGCGGTAGGCCGCACGTCGCTGCATGCCTGAAGCCAGTACGGCCACATCAAATTCTGTGACGACTTCACGCATTTCGCGTGATAAGGCGTTACGTGATTCCAGCTGGTTAAGTACCAGACAGGCATGCAACCCGGGGTTGTCCTGTTGCGCTTTTTTGACTGCATTCGCCATATCCACACTCGCCCATAAATCTATAGGCGAAGGTAAAACGGGGATCAGTGCCAGGTTTGCTATACGCATAATGGCGGCGACGGTTTCACCTTGTACGGTTGGTGGACAATCAATCACCACATAACGATGATTGCGTATCAATTTAGTCAGTATCGCAGTCGGGTTGCCTCCCAGCTGGGCAACAGCTGGCAATCCAGAGTTACCACCGCCCATGCCCACCCATTGGGTAACCGAGCGTTGTGGATCAGCATCAACCAGATGTGTAGAACCACGTCGCGACAGACCCGCCGCCAGATTCAACGCCAGCGTCGTTTTACCGGTTCCACCTTTCTGGTTGATGACTGCAATAATACGATTGGTCATGGTTAACTCCGCTTCCTGGCGCTAACAACTAAACGGCTGCAGTGGGAACCAGCGCGTGCATATCGACGATAAAACTGGAGTTGCGTTCATGCAGTGCAGCCAGGCCTTCACCATCAATACTGACGTTGGCATAAGTTTTGCCAAAATTAATATTGGGATAGTAATCTTCACGTTTTGATAATGCTGCCAGTTCATTCAGAAATTTCCGTGTGTCGGCATAGCTGTTAAAATCAAAACGTTTATTCATCGTTGGCTCGAGAACCTTGCCGACTAAAACCGTGTCTGTTTTGGCAATATTCGCTTCACTCATCGCTCTACTCCTTTATGAATTTCCGTCAGCATACGATCTAACTCATCCAGGTGGCCTAGCTCATCCTGTAAAATGGCTGTCAGCAAAGCCTGAGTTTCGCTATCACGTATTCGTGCACAATAATTTGTTGCTTCTTCATATAATCGAATTGCTTCGATCTCCAGCACACGGTCAATCAGCAGCATTTCGTCTACGCTACGACCCGTACGGGCTGGGGGCAATTGCGTAGCATTGGACGGGATGCCCAAAACCAGCATCCTCGCCATCAGTCGTTCAGCGTGCACCAGCTCTTCTTTTACATCTGTACGCAATCGGGTACTCATGTCTGTCATACCCCACAAACCGGCAAGTGTGGCTTGCATCAGATACTGTTGCACAGCCGCCAGTTCGTGGCTAAGGGCGCGCGACAGATATCCGTTTAAACGTGGGTCGGACTGCATGGACATACCTCCATTAGTAGCGGGTATCAGCTGATGTCGCCATCACGGCCGCCAATGCTGGCATCGGGTGTGCTAGGCAGAATGTTTTCTACCTCAGAGTGCACGCGAGCGATGATGTGCGCAGCCACCAGGCCATCACCCACACGCTCACATGCATCCGCACCTGCACGAACTGCTGCGTTTACCGCACCGGTTTCACCACGCACCAATACGGTTACATAGCCACCGCCAACAAACTGACGACCTACCAGA
>JBAZJP010000004.1:0-215836 GCA_041651255.1 Sulfuriferula sp.
GCCATCGACATTTTGCTGCGTCGTCGGCAAAACAATCCCATCCTCACTGGTGAGCCAGGGGTGGGTAAAACCGCCGTGGTAGAGGGCTTGGCGCTACGCATTGCGGCGCATGACGTACCCGAAGTGCTGGACAATGTTGAAGTACACACGCTGGATATGGGGCTGTTGCAAGCGGGCGCATCGGTCAAGGGCGAATTTGAAAACCGTCTTAAATCCGTCATCGACGAAGTCAAAAAAAGCCCGCGCCCGATTATTCTGTTCATCGACGAAGCCCACACGCTCATTGGCGCAGGCGGGCAGGCAGGGCAGAACGATGCGGCCAATTTGCTCAAGCCCGCACTGGCGCGAGGCGAACTGCGCACCATCGCCGCCACTACCTGGAGCGAGTACAAAACCTATTTTGAAAAAGATGCTGCGCTGGCGCGCCGCTTTCAGGTCATCAAGATCGAAGAGCCTGACGAAGTTACTGCTTGCGCTATGTTGCGCGGCATGTTGCCGCATATGGAACAGCACTTCAATGTGCGCATACAGAATCAGGCGATTATAGATGCCGTACGTCTGTCGCATCGTTATATCAGTGGTCGTCAGCTGCCAGACAAAGCCATCAGCGTACTCGATACTGCCTGTGCCAAAGTCGCACTGGCGCAGAATGCCACCCCTGCGCCGCTGGAAAACGTTACCAAACGGCTGGAACATCTGGCGGCAGAAATCAGCCAGCTTAGTCGTGAGCATCGTGTCAGTAATCAGCATGAGGCGCGACTGGCAGAGTGCAGCAGTCTGCGCACGAGTCTGGTTGCGGAGCAATTTGCATTGACTACCCGCTGGCGCCAGGAGCAAGTGCTATCCCAGCAGATTCAAGCCTTGCGTACAAAGCTGGAGAACAGTGAGCATATTTTGGAAGCCAGTGAGCAGGCACAGTTAAGTAAGCTGGTACATGAGCTGCAACAACTGCAAGGCGAAATCCCGCTGACGGCTGTGCAGGTGGATGGTCATACCGTCGCGCAGGTCATCTCCAGCTGGACTGGCATTCCTTTGGGCAGCATGCTCAAGGATGACATGCAACAAGTGCTCGACCTGCCAGCTCGTCTGCATAAACGCATTATCGGTCAGCGTCATGCTATCGCCATGCTTGCACAGCGCATCCGTACTTCCCGTGCAGGGCTGGACGATCCCAACAAGCCGCAAGGTGTATTCCTGTTTGCCGGTACTTCAGGTGTCGGTAAAACCGAAACCGCACTGGCACTCGCAGATGCGCTGTATGGCGGCGAGCACAAGCTCATTACCATCAACCTCAGCGAATATCAGGAAGCGCACAGCGTATCCGGCCTGAAAGGCTCGCCACCAGGCTATGTTGGTTATGGCGCTGGCGGCATCCTCACCGAAGCTGTGCGCCGCAATCCTTACAGCGTGGTGTTGCTCGATGAAGCAGAAAAAGCCCATCCCGACGTACTCGAACTGTTCTTTCAGGTATTCGACAAAGGTCGCATGGAAGATGCCGAGGGTCGTGAAATCGATTTTCGTAACACCTTCATCATCCTGACCAGTAATGTGGGTGCATCCAGCCTGATGCAGGCCTGTTTGAACAAAACAGCCAAGCAGCTGCCCTCCGTGGACGAACTTGACAGCCTTATTCGTCCACAGCTGGTTAAAGTGTTCAAACCCGCATTCCTTGGGCGGTTACAGGTCATTCCGTTCTATCCTATTGATGACATCGACCTGGCCGAAATCATCCGCCTGAAACTGCAACGCGTGGTTGATCGCATTGCGACCCAGCATCAGATCAGGCTGGATTACAGCGACAGTGTCATCGATACCGTGCTCAATCGCTGTACTGAGGTGGATTCAGGCGCACGCAATGTAGACAGCATACTCAATGGCAGCTTGCTGCCCGAGCTGGCTCATCATCTGCTCACGCACATGGCTGGAGGCAAGCAGATAGACCGCATCAAAGTCAGCAGCCTCAAGTCTGGTCAATTCAAATATCAAATGAGCGGAGTCTGAGCATGAGTGCGTCAGACCTCCCCATGCAAAGCCTTGCTGAGCTTGCCAGTCTCGCTGTTGACCTTGTTGCCGGGCGCCAAACCGATCGCCTGCTACGCTTGCATACCCCGCTGGATGCGGATTATGGCTTCGATACACTTATTCCCGAAACACTGCACGGCAGCGAAGTTATCGGCACGCAAGCGGACGAGCTATTAACGCAACCGCCTATTACTGGCTACCGTTTTGAACTCACCGCGTTGAGCTATCAGTCGGATATTCCGCTTATGCCAGCACTAGGCCAGCCAGTGCTGCTCGAACTGCTCACCGCTCAGTCACGCATTGAGCTACGGCCATTCCACGGTCACATAACTCGCTTCGAGCGCATAGGCAGCGACGGCGGTCTTACCCGCTACCAACTCACCATAGAACCCTGGTTAAGCTTGCTGCGTCACCGTCGTGACAGCGCGATTTTCCAGGACATGAGCGTCATCGACATTCTCAGCGCCGTCCTCAAAGACGGCGCAGGTGAGGGCGCATATATTCCTGCATGGCAGTTTAACCTCGCCGACACCAGTATTTATCCCAAACGCTCCCTCACCACTCAATACAACGAAACCGACCTCGACTTCATCAACCGCCTGATGAGCGAAGAAGGTCTGTATTACTGGTTCACCCACGAAGGCGACAGTAACAGCCCGCATCTTGGCAGCCATACCCTGGTTATCAGTGACCATAACGGCGCCTTCACTGCCAATCCCCAAGCCGTTGTACGCTACACGCAAGCGGGCACTGTTTTAAGTGAAGACAGCATAGACCTTTGGCATGAACGCTATCGTTCAGCCCCACATCGAGTAGAAACCGTCACTTGGGATTATCGCGCCAACAAAATTCATCAAAGCCAATATCAGGACAATAGCACCAGCGCCAATGACAACCAGAAAAACCTTGGCCTTACCCTCACACACCAGGACACGCCAGGCCAATACGCTTACAGCGACAGCACCCAAGGTGAACGCTATGCCCGCATTGCCATGGACGCCATCCACACCAGTCGTCATTACATCACCGCCGCAGGCACATTACGCACCGCAGCACCGGGTAGCTACATTGCCCTTGCAGATCATCCAGCCCACGCCAATATCGACACCAGCGATAATAAGGCCACCACAACATTCCTGATTACCCGAGTTATCCACCAAGCTTACAACAACCTCATTGCCCATCGACGTGCAGAGGGCGCTTACAACAACCAGCAAAGCCGCTATCACAACACCCTGACCCTCATCCCCAACACCACTACTTATCGCCCGCAAACCACTGACGGCCAGGGTCGGCATCTGCACCCCAAACCCACAGTCCACGGGCAGCAAACCGCCATTGTCGTGGGTGACGGCAATCCCCTCCACACCGACCGCGACCACCGCATTAAAATCCAGTTTCACTGGCAACGTGGCGAGCAAAGCCACAGCCGCCTTGATCATCCGTATCCGGACGACCACACCAGCGCCCCCGGCAATGCCAGCACAGGCACCTGGGTACGCGTACTCGCCAGCCTTGCCCCCACCGCTGGCGACAACTGGGGCGGCGTACACCGGCCCAGAGTCGGGCAAGAGGTATTAGTGGATTTCATCGATGGCGACATCGACCGCCCCGTCATCATCGGCAGTCTCTACAATGGCCTAGGACAAGACAACGCCGCTCACAACCAGATAGCAGGAACCGCCCCCACCGCCACAGCCAACGCCCCATCATGGTTTGCAGGCAGTGCTGACGGCCACAGTCACGCCGCCAGCCTCTCAGGCATCAAAACCCAAAACCTGTCCAACAGCCAGGATGGGCAGGGCGGCTACAACCAGCTCGTCTTCGACGACACCGCTAACCAGAGCCGCATCAGCCTGCAACAACACGAAGCCCAGCATACAGGCGACAGCGAGCTCAACCTCGGTCAGCTCACCCACCAAAGTGATAACCAGCGCCTCAACCCCACAGGCTTCGGCATTGAACTCAAAACCCGCCACAGCGCCGCCATTCGAGCAGGCAGCGGCTTACTCATCAGCAGCGACCAGCAACCAGTCAACGGCATGCAAATGGACAGCAAACCGGCACAAGCCATCATCAGCCGTCAGTTTGAGCTCAACACCGCTCTCGCGCAGGCTGCCGACACCCATCAGGCCAAAGGTGCCAATGATCCCGCTGCCGACAAACTGACTGCCATCACGCAGCTAGATCACAGCCAGCAAGTCATCAGTCAACAAACGCCGGCAGGCAGCAGCAACGACATCGCCAGCTACAGCGAACCGCACCTGCAACTCTCTAGCCCGGCAGGCATCATAGCCGCGACAGCCACTGACGCCATCATAGCCGCAGGCAACACCAGCAACCTCAGCGCAGAACAGGACCTCAGCGTAAGCAGTCAGGCGCAACAGCACCACATCGTCAAGGACGGCATACGCATCTTCACCCAGGGTGTAGCCACCAACAAAACCAAACCCAACCAGGAAACAGGCATCAAGATCCACGTCGTCCAGGGCAAACTCAGCAGCCAGAGCCAGTCGGGTAACACGCACATTAACGCCAGCAAGGACGTCGTTATCGCCAGCACCGAGCAAACCATCACTATAGCCGCGCCACAGCATGTATTACTCACCTCAGGCGGCGCGTACATCAAGCTCGAAGGCGGTAACATCGAAGTTCATGGGCCTGGGGTAATGGCATTTAAGGGGAGTTTGACGGAGTTGGCGGGGGCGGGAGGGGGTAGCGCTAATGGAATTAGTTTACCCAAAGCCGCACCTGTCGTCTTGGCTGATCAACCTATTTATAGCCAGCAGTTTGACCTATCTCACCTCGTCTATAACGATGAAACTGGCTTTTCCTCCGAAAACCTGCCTTATCGTATTTTTGAAAAAACAGGAAGGTTTCTTGCTGCAGGCAACACCGATCAAAATGGGTTGACCGATCGCGTGCTCACCAACGTAGCTACAGAACTGGTTATGCTGATTGACGATGGAAATTGGCACGTGGAAGAGTATTTTGTTGAAGATAGCGAAACAACAGATGCAGAAGTTGATGCGGGAGTAGATATATGAGTAACGTTCATATTGTCGTCGAAGGCGATACACTCAGTAAAATCTCTATTATGTATGGTGTACCCGTTAGTGATTTAAAAAATATCAATGAATTGCCCGATCCAAATAAACTTGATGTTGGGCAACGTATCATGCTTAAAAAAGAGGATGTACTCGGATTTCAGGTTCTTATTCTGGATAAAGACCGCAACCCCATACAAGGACTGGCATATCGTCTTGAGTCGGTAAGCTTGATGATTAAAGGCATCACAGGGATAGATGGACTAAGCCATCAAGTTATGACAGCAAGTCCGCAAGACAAAGTGCGTATATTAGTTCAACGCATGGACACGTCACTTAAAGAAATAGTCTGTATTGTTTCGGGTTACGGTAACAAGCTCGTTACGCTTATTAGTCCCAGCATTAAAATCGAGGCGAATACTGAGTCGCACCCTGATGTAAAGCCAGGGCAGTTGCCTAATAAACATGACAAACCCAAACCGATTCATGACCCGAAAACTAAACAGCCACCTACATCTGACAAAAAAGACTTGGGACCCAAAACAATCCCAACTCAAACCCCAGATGGGAAACCGTTGACCAAGGTTGAGGGGGATATTCCGGATTTGGGTTTGTTCTTGGATAAGTATGTGGGTGGTGATATTTCGAAAGCTGATATTGATGCTGCCGCACACGAATTGAAATGTGAGCCAGGTCTGATTTATGCGATTGCCAGACAGGAGTCAGCGCATTCGTCATTTATTAAAATTGGAAATCGAATCGTTCCAACGATACTTTACGAGAGGCATCAGTTCGCTAAGCATTCAAATCATGAATATGACAAGCGTTACCCAGACATATCCGGGATCGCCTATAAACGGGCTAGAAAGAATAAAAAAGGGGAATGGAAAGAAATAAAGTCAGGTAGGGCTGTTTCTGAAAATGATATTTATGCTTCTGGTGGCGTGGCTCAATATAAGCGTTTGGTAAAAGCTTATCAATTAAATCAGGATGCCGCATTAGAATCATGTTCTTGGGGGAAATTCCAAATAATGGGTTTTAATTACAAAAATTCTGGATTTCAGGACGTTAAGGGTTTTGTTAGGGCGATGAGTAGAAGCGATGCGGAACATATAAAGGCATTTTTAAAATTTGCCAAATCAAATAAAGTTCTGCTGAGCGGTCTGCAAAATAAAGAATTCGAAGAAATTGCTAGAGGGCATAATGGGGATAACTGGAAAAATATAAATCCAGAATATGCATCAAACTTGGAAAAGTTTTATAACGAATATTTATTACAACAATGAAAGGTGACGCATGAGGTACAAGTTATTATTTTTTATTCTGTTTTTTGCAACTAATTTTAGTGTGAATGCTGGGAATTTATGTTTTTCAACTGAAAAAACGGTTTTCACATTTGCGACGAAGTCTAATAAAAATCTTTCCATATGTAAGAGTATAGACGGTTCCTATCTGGTGTATAGATTTGGAACGTTGAATAAAATTGAATTGCAGTTTCCTGAAAAATTAGATGATACCTCATGGAGGCAGTTTGAGTTTTCTGGTATGGGGAGATCAGGGGGGAAGATGAATGCAGGCTTTGGTGATTACTCTATTATGTTTAAAAATAACAACTCTGAATACACTGTCTTCCAGGAATGGAGTGATGAAGATGGTACATATAATATTGGCGTCACGGTAACAAATGCTAGAGGTAAAACATTTTCTATAAATGGCTTAAAGAAGTCGCAAGAAGGTTCGCTTGTTTTATTGGAAGGTGAAGGAGAAAAAATCCCAAATAAAGCCGAGTAAGTTTGCTGATGCTAGAGGATTAAGCTGCATATGAAGATGTAAGTGTTAATTTTTACAATGTGGTTTTATTATTTTTAGTCGGGAGCTTTGATGTTGTTTAGAATTGTTTTTTGTTTTGCACTCCTGTCATTTGGATATGCATCTGCCGCTAGTTTCGATTGTGCTAGAGCATCTACAAAAGTTGAACAAATGATTTGTTCAATCCCCACCTTATCTAGTTTGGATGAACAGCTTGATGCGCAATTCAAGCAAAATATCAAAGAAGTGCGTGAGTCAAAGGGTAATCCCCCCATTAATAACCGTAGTTAAATGTAGAGCACCGCATCTGGCAAGTGATAGTCAAGACTTGCCTACAAATCCAAAATTCTGTGCTCACGATATGCTTTTGATAGAGATTACCTAAGATGTTTTAACTATCAAATTGATTTGTAAGCGATTCGTAAAGTATATTCAAAAAGTCATCATTTAGTGCTTGCGGTACTGACAGCTAGTTACTACAATTAGTCATTTATGAGCTTGCTATCACTAGATGTTGTGTATATCTCGGTGATTAACCTGTTCATAAGTTGTGAATAAAAGTGGTATCACCCCACAATATATAGCGTCTAGGAGACTATTTATGCAAACCGTATCATCTGCCATGCCTGAATCAACCGTGCCACCTCAATCGATGACACATACTTATTCAAATGATGCCGCTGTGTTGAGTGATTATAAAATCATTCGACGTAACGGTACTGTTGTTGGGTTTGAGCCATCTAAAATCGCTATTGCGCTGACCAAGGCGTTTATTGCGGTGCATGGTGGTCAAGCGGCTGCGTCTGCGCGGATTCGTGAGCTGGTTGAACAGTTGACGGCGGGTGTGGTGCAGGCGTTGATGCGTCGTCAGCCACATGGCGGGACTTGTCATATCGAAGATATACAGGACCAGGTTGAATTGGCGTTGATGCGTTCAGGTGAGCATGATACTGCGCGTGCCTACGTGCTTTACCGTGAAAAACGTAACCAGGAGCGTGCCACGCATGATGCGACCACCGCTGCACCTGTGTTGCATGTGCTGGACAATGGTGAGCGTAAGCCGCTGGATATGGGCGCGTTGCGTACCTTGGTAGCGACTGCGTGTGAAGGTTTGCACAGCGATGTCAGCGTGGATGCAATTTTGCATGCAGTGACGCGTGATTTGTATGATGGCGTGCCTATGGCTGAAGTGGAAAAGGCTCTGGTATTGGCAGCGCGTGCGGGGATAGAGCAAGATCCTGATTATGCTTTTGTGACTGCGCGTTTATTGTTGAACTCTATTCGTCATGAAGTGCTGGGACGCAGCATATTGCCATCTGAAATGGCTGGCTTGTACCCGGAGTATTTCGCTGCTTATATCAAAAAGGGTATAGATGCAGAATTGCTGGATGCGCGTTTGGCGCAGTTTGACTTGGCGAAGCTGGGTCAGGCACTGGTTGCCAGCCGCGATGACAATTTTGAATATCTGGGTTTGCAGACTTTGTATGACCGTTATTTCTTGCACATCGAAGAGCGTCGTATTGAGTTGCCGCAGTCTTTCTTCATGCGTGTGGCGATGGGCTTGGCGCTGAACGAAATCGACCGTGAAGCTCGCGCGATTGAATTCTACAACGTATTGTCGAGTTTTGATTTCATGAGCTCTACCCCGACTTTGTTCAATGCAGGTACTCGTCACAGCCAGTTGTCATCATGCTATTTGACCACTGTGTCAGATGATCTGGATGGCATCTATCAAGCGATTAAAGAAAATGCCATGCTGCAAAAATATGCAGGTGGTTTGGGCAATGACTGGACCCCAGTGCGTGCATTGGGTGCGCGCATCAAGGGCACCAATGGTAAATCACAAGGGGTGGTGCCGTTCCTGAAAGTGGTGAACGATACTGCTGTGGCAGTTAATCAGGGTGGCAAGCGTAAGGGCGCGGTATGCGCGTACCTGGAAACTTGGCATCTGGATATTGAAGAGTTTCTGGAATTGCGCAAGAACACAGGTGACGATCGTCGCCGTACGCATGACATGAACACATCGAACTGGATACCAGACTTGTTCATGAAGCGTGTCATGGAAAATGCTGAATGGACACTGTTCAGCCCATCTGACGTACCTGATTTACATGACTTGTACGGTAAAGCCTTTGAAGTGGCTTATGCCAACTATGAAGCCAAAGCCGATGCAGGCGAAATTAAATTCTTCAAGCGCATCCCTGCCACTCAGCTATGGCGCAAAATGTTAAGCATGCTGTTTGAAACAGGTCATCCCTGGATTACTTTCAAAGATCCATGCAACATCCGTAGCCCGCAACAGCACGTTGGCGTGGTGCATAGCTCCAATTTGTGTACAGAGATCACTTTGAATACATCGGATACCGAAATCGCGGTTTGTAATCTGGGTTCAGTCAACCTGGTTGCGCATCTGGAAGATGACGGCAAGGGCGGCAAAAAGCTGAATCTGGAAAAAATGCAGCGCACTATCAAAATCGCGATGCGCATGTTGGATAACGTCGTTGACGTGAACTTCTACGCTGTTGGTAAAGCACGCAATTCCAACCTCAAACATCGCCCAGTCGGTTTGGGTATCATGGGCTTCCAGGATTGCCTGCATACCATGCGCGTACCTTACGCGTCTGAAGCAGCGGTTGAGTTCTCTGATCGTTCGATGGAAGCCGTTTGCTACTACGCTTACTGGGCATCGACTGAATTAGCAGCAGAACGTGGTCGTTATTCTTCATTCGCGGGTTCATTGTGGGATCGCGGTATCCTGCCACAAGACAGCCTGGCATTGCTGGCGCAAGAGCGTGGCGGTTATCTGGAAGTTGATACCTCCAGCACACTGGATTGGGATGCATTGCGTGCGCAGATCAAACTGCACGGCATGCGTAACTCGAACTGCGTGGCGATTGCACCGACAGCAACGATTTCCAATATTGTTGGCGTATCTGCATGTATCGAGCCTGCATATCAAAACATCTACGTTAAATCGAATTTGTCAGGTGAATTCACCATGACCAACTCTTACCTCGTACGTGAATTGAAAGCGTTGAAACTATGGGACGAAGTGATGGTCGGAGATATTAAGTACTTCGATGGCTCACTCGCTAAAATCGACCGCGTTCCTGCTGAATTGCGTACCTTGTATGCGACAGCATTTGAAATAGATACGCACTGGATGGTGGAATGCGCATCACGCCGTCAAAAATGGATAGATCAGGCACAGAGCCTGAATATCTACATGGCGGGCGCATCAGGCAAGAAATTGGATGAAACCTACAAATTGGCATGGGTACGTGGTTTGAAAACGACTTACTACCTGCGTACTTTGGGTGCAACCAGCGCAGAGAAATCCACCGGTAAAGGTGGCGAGCTAAACGCAGTGAGTTCTGGTGCGCCTAGCCCAGCTGCCGCTGCAGCCGCCCCTGCAACCGAGGTGAAGTTCTGCGCGATTGATGACCCAACTTGCGAATCTTGCCAATAATAATATAAAGGATAAATATGCTAAATTTTGAAGATACTTTTACCGACACCATCAAACCCGTGCCGCCGGCAGGCGCGGCGAATGCGGGCGTGACTGATGATGGCGCGATTCCGAGCGGCGTTGCATTGCGTGTTCGTGCGGAAGACAAGCGCATCATCAACGGCACTGCCGACGTCAACCAGCTGGTTCCGTTCAAATACAAATGGGCGTGGGATAAATACCTGTCGGGTTGCGCAAACCACTGGATGCCACAAGAAATCAACATGAGCCGCGACATCGCGCAGTGGAAAGACCCTACTGCGTTGACCGAAGACGAGCGCCGTCTGGTAAAGCGTAATTTGGGCTTTTTCGTGACGGCCGACAGCCTGGCTGCGAACAACATCGTACTCGGCACCTATCGCCACATCACCGCACCAGAATGCCGCCAGTACTTGCTGCGCCAAGCGTTTGAAGAAGCGATTCATACTCACGCTTATCAATATATAGTTGAAAGTCTGGGTCTGGATGAAGCCGAAGTATTCAACGCCTATCACGAAGTTGAAAGCATCCGCGACAAGGATAACTTCCTGATTCCGTTCATCGAGACGCTCACCAACCCTGAATTCAAAACCGGCACGCTGGAAAATGACCAGAAGCTGTTGAAGTCATTGATAGTATTTGCCTGCATCATGGAAGGCCTGTTCTTCTACGTCGGCTTTGTGCAAATCCTCGCACTCGGCCGTCAAAACAAAATGACCGGCGCCGCAGAGCAATACCAGTACATCCTGCGCGACGAATCCATGCACTGCAACTTCGGTATCGACTTGATCAACACTATCAAGCTGGAAAATCCACAGCTATGGACGCCTGAATTCCGCGCTGAAATCAAAGCCTTGTTCCTCAAAGGTGTAGAGCTGGAATACCGCTACGCCGAAGACACCATGCCACGTGGCGTGCTGGGGCTGAATTCCAGCATGTTCAAGGAATACTTGCGCTTCATCGCCAACCGCCGTTGCCAGCAGATCGGCTTGGACGAGTTGTTCGAGAATGCACCAAATCCATTCCCGTGGATGTCTGAGATGATCGACTTGAAAAAAGAGAAAAACTTCTTTGAGACTCGGGTGACCGAGTATCAGACGGGTGGGGCGTTGAGTTGGGATTGATAACAAGATTAAGGCGTAGGCAACTACGCCTTTTTTATTAAATAATCAGGGTTGATTGACGATGCCAGTGGTTTTGCGTTACAAAGCTTATAAGCTGTTTTTTTACTCCAACGAAGGTAATCCGTTGGAAGCACTGCATATTCACGTGCGTAAAGGTGAGGCAGTGGCAAAATTCTGGGTTGCTCAAGATGTAAGACTTGCCAGCAGTTATGGTATGTCGGCGACAGAGCTGAATGAAATTGCACAAGTTGTGCGCGATAATCGGGAAATGATAGAAAGGGCATGGAATGAGTTCTTTAGCTAAAGCAGTCAATTTTGATAAAGACATGATGTGGGTCGATCTGGTCGATGGTCGCAAACTCGGCGTGCCACTCGCTTATTTCCCTCGTTTGCTGCGCGCAACACCAGAACAATTACCTCATTACGAAATAAGTGGTGGTGGTACTGGTTTGCATTGGGATGAGTTGGATGAGGATATTAGTGTGGAGTATCTGTTGTTGGGGGTAGGGGATAGGACACATGCTAATAGAGTAGCTGCTTGATGTAGTTAGCTGTCTTGCTTCATGACTTACGTCCTATGCCCAACAAATACTTGTAGTTCCCTAAGTTACTTAAAATGGGGAAGTGAAAATGAGAAATAAATTTATGGAATCAACTTATTCTGTATTAAAAGCAATTTATGCTGCAGTAGGAGAGCCATACCCATTAATTTCATTAGTAATAGTTAGCTTGCTTGGTGCTTTCGGTTTTGGTGTCGGATGGTTGGCCATAGGAAACCAATATCACGAAGAAGTAAATAAGCAACCGAGTCATGGCTTGTCAGATTCAATGAAATCGGGTGATGGTTCAGTTTCATCATCAAATCAAGTCGGTGGGGTCACTGCAGGAACAATCAATATAATTAATACAATTCCGATGCCGTCACATGAAACTTCAATTCAGAAAAATGACTCCGAAGTAAAATCGAAAACACCCCAAGTGATGTCGGTAGCATCAGCGAAACAGCAAGGTTCCGTTGGGATAAAGGCGGATGGTGTAAATGGTTTGTATATGGAGGGAAATACATTTGTTGGTTACGATACACCCATGGATATTAGGAATTCCAATAACGTAACAGCTAAAGGTAATAAGATGGTCATGCCAAACAAAGAATGAATAATTGAACGTGAAAAATCTGCTCAATCAACGAATTATCGGGGTCTGCTCTAGCTACGTAGCAAATAAACGTCATGTCAGGCCGAGGGTTGCTCGGCGGCAAGTTACTTTCTCTTGCTTGCCCAAGAGAAAGTAACCAAAGAGAATGGCACCCTGCCGCCTCGCCCCTGCGGGGTTCCTTCGTCTGAGCCGTTCAGCCGGGGGCTGCGCAACTCGCCCTGGCAGCTTGCACAAACCGCAAGCTGCTGCGGAGCTTAAACAGTGCTCGCCTACCCCTCCCGCCTGAACGGCCCAGACGAAGCGATGCAGAAGGGATAAAAGCCTTAACAGCGCGAAGTTACGCGCAAGCGCGTGATAGCTTTATTTTTTTGCTTGTCTGGGCTATGCCCAGACAAGGGTAAAGTTAGGTGGGTGGTTTTGAATTTCGTTTTTGATCTTATCCTCTCTTGCACCGCCGAGTAGCGGAGGCTAGCCGGGAGTAGTCGGGAGTAGTCGGCGAGGACTGTTTGAGGCCGCAGGCCGAGTTCCGCAGCTGCCGGGCTGCCTCGGCCCCTCATGTTAACAATATAGTCACGCTTTTTTGCAGGCTGCGCTGGTTGTATCCAGATACAACTTGCAACATCTTCACTTATCTTAGACATCAGTCAGATACATGTTCCCGTCAGAATTGGTTTTATGCCGTACCCGTTTTGGCTCGGCATTTTATTTATGACTCTGAAGGAGATCACAATGAAATTGATACAAGGCTCTTTTGCTAAACGTGCTGTGATGGTGGGTTTGATTGCTGGCAGCAGCATTCTGGCTGCATCGGCTTTTGCCGTGTCTGCTGCTGGTCCTGAAAGCAATGTGGGCTGCGAAGCCATGCATGGGCAAAATGGTCACGGCAAGTGGGAAGAACGTCGTGCCGAGCATCTGTCAGCGCTGAAGGAAAAACTCAAACTGAAGCCAGGGCAAGAGGCGGCATGGAATACCTTTGCCAAGGCCAGCCAGTCTGGAGTGCGCTCGGACGCGGATAGGCAGACTCAGCGCAGTGAATTTGCAAAGCTGAATACGCCGCAACGTCTGGACAAGATGCTTGCCATGTCAGATATGCGTCGCACCAAGATGGTTGAGCGGACTCAGGTGGTCAAGGCTTTTTATGCTCAGCTGACGCCTGAGCAGCAAAGTGTATTTGACGCTGAAGGGATGTCTGGTCACCATATGGGCCAATACCATCATCAATCCTGATTTGTCGGGCAGTAGTTGAATATGAGTGGGCGGGCAACCGCCCACTTTTTTTGTCTGAATGTCTCAACTAAAGGGGGCAATTCTAATATTCATACATTCGGCTTAACCTGAGACGGGCTTTAATAATCAGCGTTAGGCCAATCTATTCCAACCGTACTCGGTATACCTCTGCCAGTGAAGTGCTGCGCTGGCGGGCGAATGCCAGGGCATTGGCGGTGAGTGGCACCATGCCATCCAGAACCGCTTGTGCCTGAATCTCTTCAGTTGATGCCTCGTCGGTGATCATTTTTTGTACTGCGGGGGTCACTTCGAGTAATTCATATACGGCCATGCGTCCGCTATAGCCGGTGCCATTGCAGCGTTCACATCCCGCTCCACGGTAAAAGACTTCTTCGGGTGGGATGTTGAGCGTGGTGCGTACCGAGCTTTCGACGACTTCTACCGTTTTACAGTATTCGCAGTTCTTGCGTATGAGTCGTTGTGCCAGTATGCCCACCAGAGTTGATCCCAATAAGTATGACTCTACTTCCATATTTTTTAAGCGTGAAATAGTGGAAGCGGCATCGTTGGTGTGGAGGGTGCTGAGTACCAGATGGCCAGTTAATGCGCTTTTTAGCGCAATGTGCGCGGTTTCCTGATCGCGGATTTCGCCTATCAGGATGACATCGGGGTCGTGGCGTAAAATATGTCGCAGGGCTTCAGCGAAGGTGTAGCCAATATCGGCTTTGACCTGAATCTGCATGATGCCGTCAATGTGGTATTCGACGGGATTTTCTACGGTAATAATGTTGAGGTTGCGTTTCCGTACTTCATTGAGTGCGGCGTAAAGGGTGGTGGATTTCCCTGAGCCTGTTGGCCCTGTGACCAGAATCAGGCCAGCACTGCGATTGAGCATGGCGATGATCTTGTCTTCATCGCGTGGCGAGAAACCCAGTGCCGAGATGGGCTTGAGTCCTGTTTTCGTGTCGAGTACGCGAATAACCATGCTTTCACCATTGACGGTGGGCATGGCTGAAACCCGCATGTCTACAATGTTGTCTTTGAATACGGCGCGCATCTGACCATCTTGCGGCAGGCGCTTCTCCGAGATGTCCATATTCGACAGGATTTTTAAACGACTGATAAGCGCGGGTAACAGTGCCTTGGGCAGATGTTTGATATCGGTTAGTTCACCGTCTATCCTGAACAGTACGTCGAAGTGATCTTCACCGGGTCGGATGTGGATGTCCGATGCGTGTCGGCGTATGGCTTCGAGTAGCAGTTCCTGAACCAGGCGCACCAGCGGCTTTTCATTAGCCAGATGGTCAGCATCGATAGTTGGTTTGTCGGCCACAATGGGTTCGAACTCCAATTGCGCCAGCGTCTCCTTTGCGCTGCTATTGCTATAGGCATTGCTCACAGCCAATGCTATATCGGCACTGGTGGCAACGGTTATTTCAATACTGTGGCCGGTTATAAAGCGTAACAGCTCTATGGATTCATAATCGGTAGGGTCTTCCATGGCGACCACCAGTCGATCGCCATGCATCATGATGGGCACTATGCGGTGATGCGCCACCCATTCTGGATCGACTAACGCCAGCGCACGGGTATCCGGCTTCATGCCTTGCAATTTAACGAAGGGCAGGCCAAGATTTTGGGCGAGAACAGACTGGTAGGTTTCGGGGGTGATGACGCCCATCTGGACCAGTACATCTCCAAGATTTTTGGCGCGATTGGTTGCTTGATTGTGTAACGCCAGATCAAGCTGCTGCTGGGTGATCAAGCCTTGGTTCAGTAGTGCGGTGCCGATTTTTTCGGGTGCTTTAGGCGGTGCCTGTTCCAGTGCTTTGATAAGCATTTCCACCGAAGTTGGCTGGATCTCCAGTAAGTAGTCGCCAATACGCTTGGCCTGCAATTTTTCATGTACCTTGATTCCTGCATCGAGCTTGTCTGGTGTGGTTGCGCCAGACTGCAACAGGGCGTCAGGTATGGTGCTACCTAGCTGGTAACTTTTGACTGAGCTGCGTGGCACAAACATGCGCAGGCATTGGTCACCGGCAGCGATGGGGAAGAGATGAAGTCCGTCATTGACCACCAGCAAGCCACGCGTTTTGCCAGTAACCTGTTTGCCATCAATAAATGAAATAGTAAATGTCTGCGAGGATTCCGGCAGGGTGACACTCAAGTTGGTTTCCGCAAGCGGGTGAGGTGCTGTGACGAGGGGTAACGGTGTGGAAAAAACCATATAGCGCAGCGTCGCATAGGTGATATCGGTTCCCTTTTGCGTATCATCGAGGGTCAGATGAATCATGCCTTGCCCGTGGTTGACCGCTTCCAGGCGGCCATGCAGTTTTTGCCCGTCAAGCAGATGCGCCACGACGTGCTGATGCAGCAACTCACTCTCACTTTGGGTGGTCGTCAATGGCGCAGCAGGAAAGTCGAGCATGTTAGGCATAGGCTACGGATTTTTATGAGTATGGTATATAAGGAATTATACTGCCCCTTGGATATTGTGCCAGCAGGAATATGGGCTACGGTTTAGTTTCGGCGGCGAGAGCTATAGAAGATTAAATAGTGTGGCTGGAAGCGGTTTTAACTTTCCTGCATGTCCGCATACTGGTTGAATGATATGGTTTCTGGTCTAGTATTAAACCGTAGAGCTGATTTTGGAGGGGTATATGAAAATATTGTCAGGGATTTTATTGGTACTGCTGCTGAGTGCCTGCGCTTCATACAGTGGGCGTGGACTTGAGCCGGGCACGGCTGGATATGATGACGTGATACGGGTGATGGGGCAGCCGGCAATGCGCTGGCAAAACGCTGACGGTTCCAGCCAGCTGGCCTATCCTCGCGGCCCTATGGGCGTGCAAACTTTTATGGCGGTGATAGCTGCAGATGGCAAGCTCAAAAGCCTGAAAAACGTACTGGATGCAAAGCATTTCGCACAGATACAGCCTGGTATGACCAAAGATCAGGTATTGCGCATCCTCGGGCCTTCGGAGCCATCTTGGACAACATACTATGCGCGGCGCGATGAGCTGGTGTGGGAGTGGCGCTATTGCAACGAGCTACGTCAATTATCGCGCTTCGATGTGCTGTTTGACGGCAGCAAGGGCATCGTGCGCTCATCCATGGGTATGACCGAATCGCAGCGTGGGCTTTGCGGCAAAGTAGAGTGCATGTGTTAGGGGTTGTTGAAAGCTTGATGCATGATGGCAGTCGCTGTTCCTGATCATCATAAAAAATGGCCCGGGCGTATGCCGCGGGCCATGGTTTTCAGATATTGTTAACTAACAGCCTGATGTTTATTTCTTGCCACCTGATCCAGGCGTGACAGTCAGCGGATATCCAGCTTGCTGGTACGCGGCCAGATCACCGTCGGCTTCGACCTGAAAAGACGCATCGCCCATCGCGGTTGTATTGTCCGAGCTCTTGAGATTGCTGTCTATGCGGTTGTCGTGCACACCAGCGACGGTGTGCCCGGTGTTATCGCCGAAATTGCTGTTATGGTCTGCCAGAGCTGGCGCAGAAAGTATGGCTGCAAATGACATGGTCATGATTAAGCTTGCTGTTTTCATAGTGTATTCCTTAATAAAAATTAAATGTAAATTGGGTTGCCTGTGTACTGATATTACTAGTATCGAGTTTCGATCCGAGTTCTGTACTGGTCACGGCTTTGTGTCTGATACTGCGACTGGTTTCTGCTGTAGGTCTGGTGACCGTACTGGTGCTGGGTCTGAATGCGGTTCTGCTCCCTGACTTGCCAGCTATTGTGACTAGGTGTATTCATACCGCCAATGCCACCCATACCGCCGCCTCCACCCCCACCGCCGCCGCGTGCAAAAGCAACCGAACTGGTACCCAGGGCTACGGCAAGCATAGCTACTGTTAATAAAGAATTTCGCATATTTAACTCCTTTTAAATTACAAGATTAACTGGAGTGCAGACTAGCGTTCAGTGCTGCGTTCCATGGTGTTCATCATGAACCTGAGTGGTTGCAGAATTGTTTCCAGCTTGCTCTATCATGTGACGATTTGTTACCAGTCGGTTACAAAGTCAGTTTTGCTCTTGAAAGGGTGCGGTGTAGCAGGATAAGTGCTGTCCAGGTTGAGCCGGGATTGATGGGGGGCTGTTACGGGCTGGATTCGTAGTGCCGGCATATTGACGGACACGCTGCTCAGGCATATTCTTCCCGATACTCAGAATACTAATAGAAAATCTGTCATGATAAATTCCAATGCGCAAGAGCAGACCTACCTGAAGCAGATTTTGCAAAACTCTCCAGACGGGATTTTCACTATCGATTTTGAGCTTTATATTCGTTATGTTAATCCCGCCTTTTGTCGGATGCTTAACTATACAGAGCAGGAATTGGTTGGCTCTTCTATTACTGAATATCTGGGCGACCTTGATATCCTTGGTGTGTGCATGAAGTCGGTGGAAGAGACGGGAAGATGTGACCATCAGGAGACAATATTCAAGCGCCGCGATGGCACTATGGTGCATATTTCGAAGAACGTGCAGGCCATTCAGGATGAGACAGGTGTGGTCAAAGATATACTGATCACGATTCGGGACATGAGTCGGCTGCACTATTTGAATAAAGAACTGGAACACTCCAAGCAGCAGCTGGAACAATATGCTGAGGATTTGGAACATGCAGTGGTAGAGCGTGAGCAGGCAAACCGTGAATTGCAAAAGACCCTGGCTAATCTGCGTGCAGCGCAGGAGCAATTAATAGAAGCCGAGAAGATGGCTTCTTTGGGTAGCCTGGTGGCGGGAATCGCGCATGAGATTAATACCCCGGTCGGCGTTGGTGTAACGGCAGCATCTACTCTGCAGGAAGAGGTCAGGGAAGTGCGCAAGCGTTTCGCGAGTGGGGAGTTAAAGCGTTCTGAATTGGAACTGTTTATGGATCATGCCGATCAGGCGGGTTCTATTCTGATGCAGAATCTGGGTCAGGCCGCCAACCTGATCAGCAGCTTCAAACAAGTTGCTGTCGATCAGGCTTCGGAAGAGCATCGCGTGATACATCTGCATCGTTACTGCCATGATGTCATAACCAGTCTGAAACCAAAATTTAAAAATCGGGCGATTTCCATCGTCAACGAGTGCCATGCCAATATTGAATTAAATACGCCACCAGGTGCTATTTATCAGATATTGAGTAATTTGCTGCTGAATTCTTTATTGCACGCTTACGACGCTGAACAAGAGGGGGTGATTAAAATTGCTGCATACCAAGATGCGGGAAATGTGGTGCTGGAATATCAGGATGATGGCAAAGGCATAGATCCTGCGAATATTAAGCGTATCTTCGATCCGTTTTTCACTACACGTCGCGGCTCGGGTGGCAGCGGGTTGGGTCTGAGTGTGGTTTACAATCTGGTAACTGCTACGCTAAAAGGGACAATTTCTGCGCAAAGTACGGTAGGACAGGGCGCCTACTTCAAGATTTTGATCCCGAACTGACAGGGTGTTAGTTGTTCCTTCTGAATATGAGTGCGGTTAGCATCAATTCAGAAGGTCTGTTGTTCAGTGTTCGTCATCAGGAAACTGCTGTCTGACTTCCAGCATCAGATCCATGTTATCCAGGACCCAGTCTACCAATTCAGGGTCGAAATGTACGCCGCGTTGGACCGTCAGGTAATCGATGATTTTTTCCAGGCACCATGCATCCTTATAGCAACGCTTGCTGCCCAGCGCATCAAATACGTCAGCCAGTGCCCCGATGCGGCCATATATGTGGATCTCATCACCTTTGAGACCACGCGGATAGCCGCTGCCATCCCATTTTTCATGATGGTGTCCCGCCAGCAGAGAGGCGGTTTGCAGTATGTGCCGTTTTGATTTTCCCAGCATGTCACACCCTAACTGGGCATGGGTTTTCATGATTTCCCATTCTTCTGCATCGAGTTTGCCTGATTTATGCAGGATGTGATCCGGGATGCCGATCTTGCCGAAGTCATGCAGCGGTGCTGCCATGTGTAATATGTCCGCTTCAGCGGCGGGCAAGCCACGGCCCAGGGCTATTTTGCGACAATACTCGGCTACTCTTTTTACATGTTGGCCGGTTTCTTTAGAGCGGGTTTCAATCGACTCGCCTAACATGTAGACGATGTCGCGTTGCGTTCCTTCTATTTCATCATGCAATAAGACGTTTTCATAAGCGATGGACACGTTGTGCAGAAACAGTTTGATCAGGCCGGCATCGTCTTCCGATAATTGTCTTGAGCTGCTGATGTAAATGGCATCCTCACGCCCTGCATTAGGTCGAAAATAACCTACAAACACGCCGTCTTTGATTACTGGTTCACGACTTTTGAGTGATTCCAGTATGGCATCCAGCACTTCCGGTTCCAGTGTGGAGTGCGCTTCTTTTCCTACCAGATCCGCAAAGCGCCCTGTGGCTGCAGTAATCAGTATTTGTTCTTCGTTATTTTCTAACGCGATGCTGTCGCAGTTGAGATAAATGGAGTCTTGATCAAGGTAAAGCAGGGCAATCAATTGCTCCAGCACTCCTTGTACGAAGCCATTAAGCATGCCCATGCGGAACACATTGCCAGAAGCGCGAATAACGCGTTCCAGTCCGTGACGATTAGCCTGGAGAGCGGACAGGTCACGGAAAGAGCGTAAGCTGGTCAAGATTACGCTATACAGTTTTTGTGCAGAGAGTTCGGTTTTTTCTTTGTAGTCATTGATGTCGTATTCAAGAATGACAGTGCGCTCGGGTGCCTGTCCTGGCTGGCCTGTGCGCAGGATGATGCGTACCAGCTGGTTTTTGGCAATATTGCGTATGTATCTGACCAGATCAAGACCCGCATGTTCGGTTTCCATCACCACATCTATCATCGCAACGGCGATGTTGGGATGTTCCAGCATCAGCTGCTTGGCTTCTTCACCACTATATGCATCAAGAAACCGCAGCGATTTTCCGTCAAATTTAAATCCGGATAATGCCAGTTTGGTGACTTCATGTACGCCTGGTTCATCATCTACGATGAGTACAAGCCAGGCTGCCGCGTCTTCCTGTTGATTGACAGAATCTGCTTCTGTGTCTTCTGGCGCAAAGAATAAATCCGAAGAGTTTTGATCTTGAAAGCTCATATCACCAGTTTCCCCATTATTTATTTTAATAATTACTTATGTAAGTTTTTTTCAAGTAAAGAGTGGTGTAACGTTGATGCCGTGACAGTATAGCGCTGCTTGTGTCCATATTCTATCTGAAACATCGAACTTTACTCATTTTTCCAATTGCACTATGAATCTGATGCGGAAGTGTAGCTATTTGGGCTTGGTTGCCGGGATGATTATGCTCGTTGTAATTAGGTGTGGCTTGCTGTTTAATCTGACATAATGAGCTGAACAGTTTAATTTCTGTCCCACTATAGGGAGCCCGATTATGGGGAAAGCTGAGTTACAGGTAGTGATGTCCAGATTGGATTTGAGTCTTGCTCCGGATATGCGGGCAGATGAAGCTGTGCACGTTATTATGCAGCGCTTGCTGGCGCTGATGAAGGCGAGTGAAGCAGGGGTATTGCTAGGAACCGATACTGAGTGTCTGCATGATTTTCGTATAGCGGTGCGTCGCCATCGTGTTTTGCTTGGCCAAATTCGTGGCGTGATGCCACAGCGTAGCGGGGTACGACTTAATCGCGGCTTTGTCTGGCTGGGCGAAGTCACCCGCCTGTCACGCGATCTGGATGTTTTTCTGGAGGATATCGAGGATTATAAAAACCGGCTGGATTCAGCCAGTAGCCAGGCGCTTGACCCGCTATATGAATTCTTCCGGCATGAACAGCAACAGGCTCATCAGCATCTGGTGGCCTGTTTGCGTTCAGCACGCTATACCCAGCTGATCGCAGCTTGTGCAACTTACATTGCCTCCCCAGTCGCCGCCCGCAGCAGTCTGTGCTATGCCCGGTTACCTGTCATCGACTGGGCGAACCAGCGCATCTGGCGTATGTTGCGTCGTGTGCTCAGGGAAGGCAAAGCAGTTGATGCGAATAGCCCACCACAGGCGCTGCACGAGTTGCGTAAATCCTGTAAAAAATTGCGTTACTTGATGGAATTTTTTGCCAGCCTTTATCCGGCTACCAGTATCAGAAAACCGATCAAGATATTAAAAAAATTACAGGATATGCTGGGTGAGTATCAGGATGTACAGGTGCAACAGGCATTCCTGGCCACATTTCAGCAATTCAGCATCGCCGCCAGTCCTGCGTTGCAGCATACGTCAGTCGTGGTTGATTCGATACTGTGCAGACTGGAAAAACGCCAGCGTAAATTACGCAAATCGTTCAAGCAGGAATTTGGGGTATTTGTGGGTGAGCGGAACCAGCATGTATTTAAACTGCTGTTTAAACCTTGATGAGGCTTATTAGGAGGGTAAACCATGTTTCGTGATCGTGATGATGCAGCAAAACGACTAGCCGACAGTCTGATGCAATATCAGGGAAAAAACCCGCTGGTACTCGCTATTCCACGTGGTTCGGTGCCGATGGCGAAGTTGATCGCAGACCGCTTACAGGGTGATTTTGATGTGGTGCTGGTGCGCAAACTGCGTGCACCGTTCAATCCGGAGTTTGCAATTGGCTCGGTGGATGAAAGTGGCTGGAGTTTTGTTATGGATTACGCGGCATCAGTGGGCGGCACGCCTGATTACATTGCGTCGGAAAAGCAGGCGCAACTGGACACTATACGCCGTCGCCGTGCGCAATACACGCCGATACGTCCCCCTATCGATCCCGGTGGGCGTATCGTTATTGTGATCGATGACGGGCTGGCAACGGGTTCCACCATGATTTCTGCATTGCATAGTTTGCGTGCCAAGCATCCCGCACAGCTGATTTGTGCGGTGCCGGTAGCGCCAGCAGATACTTTAATCAAAGTGCGTCAGTATGCCGATGAAGTGGTGTGTCTGGAGGTGCCGGGGAATTTTCAGGCGGTGGGGCAGTTCTATCAGGATTTTCCACAGATAGAGGACGAAGAAGTCATCTCCATTCTGCAAGACAGCGCGGCAGGCTAGTTTGTGCTGATGCGCACGTCTGGCTTGATCATGTCACCCGGGTAGATGATGACTTTTTCACCTGGCTGCAAACCCTTGACCAGCATCGCTTCCAAACCACTACGTCGTGCAATTTGTACCTGGCGCAGTTTTGCTCGCCCAGCTTCAGCAACGAATACTGCCCATTGTTCACCATTACGGAATAGTGCACTGACCGGAACTTTGATCGCATTGTCAGTGCTGAATACGATGATTTTGACATCGACTTTGTAACCGTCACCGAGATTTTTCCATAATGCTGCTGGCGAGGTGAGGTCGATAATGATATTGACGCGCTGCTCTTCGACACCAAGGGCAGAAATCTTGGTAAAGGCAGAAGGCTCGACGCGGCGTACTCTGCCCTGCAAGCTGGTAGCTTGACCACCGTCTCTGATATTCACAATTGCGCCAGGCCTGATCAGCGTGGCATCGCTGGAGAGTACATCTACTACAATTTCCAGATCTTCAGCATTGCCAATTTCCACCAGTGGTGCACCCATGGTGACCACGCTTTCACTTTCCTGATCCACCTTCAGCACTTTACCCGTTACTGGCGAGATAATCTGCCATGCTTTGCCCGCGGCAGCGCTATTGCTGGATTGCATGAGTGCGGCACGAGCAGTGGTGACATCGTGTTGTGCGGCTATCGCACCATATTTTGAGGCTTCCAGTTCTTTGGCATTGAGTTTGACTGCGAGTTCTGCGTCTTCAAGTTGTGCCAGCGAGATAGAGCGGATGGCTGCGAGTGCTTTTGCCCGAGTCAGGTCAGTTCTGGATTTGTCCAGCGCTGCCTGGGCGCGCGCAACTGTGGTTGCGGCAGCTGCCTGGTGTGCTTGGGCTGCGTCTGCGCGTGCCTTCAGTTCGGCTGCCGAGCGCACATCCAGCAGTGCCGGGGCGCTGGGTACGATGGCTGCGATAACCTGATTGGCCTGAATCGGGTCGCCTGCTTTCAGGTTGATACGCTGCAGCTTTCCCATCAGCGGTGCAGATACGACGTAGCGTTCGCGCACCCGGGTCTTGCCGTCTTCCTCAACAATCTGCTGAAAGCTGCCGCGCGTTACCGTGGCAAGCTGCACCGTAACCGGTTTGGGCAGTAATGCCCAGATCGCGATGGCAACAATACCCAGTACGGCGATCAGGCTGAGAAGTCGTTTGTTCCAGTTCATGTTATTCCCTTGTTTTCAAAACGCTGACCAGATCCAGCTGGTCAACGCGATGTCGTACTATCAGTGCGCTCAATATGCCTGCGGCCAGCGTGATGAGTGCGGCATAAGCATAAGTGTACGGTTGTATGATAACTGGTATTGAGACGGTTTCGTTGTGAGTCAGGCTAACGAGCAGGCGTGAAAGCCAGTAGCCTAACCACAGACCTAACGGAATCGCCAACATTAATTCTATCCCCAGTTCGCCGAGCAGCAGCGTGGATACTTCGCGCCGGGTAAAACCGAGTACGCGCAAGCTGGCGAGCTCCCATGCCCGCTCTGCCAGGGCGATGCGGGCGCTGTTGTAAACGACACCGATAGCCATGGCTGCAGCAAATGCGGTAACGATGCTGGTAAATACCAGAATATTTCTGGCGGAAGTTTCCTCAAAGCTTTGCAAGGCAGATGCCTTGAAAGTCACGGTGGCGATTTTGGGTGTGGCCTTGGTTTCAGCGTTGAATGCCTGCAGCTGGCTGCGATCCAGCGTGACTGCCACCGAGGAAATGTTATCGCCTTCACCCAACAAGCGGCTGAGGGTTGGTAAATTCATGTACACCGAGAGGCCGAGCAGGTCATTAACAACACCCGTTACCACCACGTCCGTTTTTATGCGCTTGCCTTCCAGCACTTCGACCTGGATATGGTCTCCTGGATGGATGCCGAGTTTTTGCGCAAGCCGGTCAGTAAGCAGCGCGCCATCGGGTGGAACAATAATAGGGCGCTGATTGGCGTCCAGGGGTCGGCGCAGTTCGGAATTATCGGGCAAGCCAGAAATGGCGGTAAGGTAGGTTAAATGTCTAGCCCGCAGACGTACAGGTACAGCACGCGAACCTTCGGCAAACAGCACGCCGGGGAGGTGGGTAGCGGCGTACAGCCCGCTGTTGTTCACTGGATTGGTAAACGCAATCTGGGCATCTTCGCGTTCCGCCTGAGTAAATTGCACCGTAATCAGGTAATCGATGGCATCGCGCCAGAACGTACCCGAGACGATAATGGCAACCGAACAGGCAATGCCGAATGCAGTCAGCAGGGTACGCAACGGGCGACGTTCCAGGGTGCGGATAATCATGCGCAGTTGGGGTGACAGCAATTTTTCCAGACCCATGCGCTCCAGCAACATACGGCGAAACTGGGTGGGTGCGGGCGGGCGCATGGCTTCGGCCGGTGCCAGTCGCATAATGTTGTGCATAGTGTTGAGCGCCCCGCCCAGGGCTGCAATCAGACTGATACTGGCAGCAGCGAGCGGTATCCAGGGCTGGACGCGGTAGATCAGTTTGGGGAAGTGAAAAAAAGCCGTATACATCGAGGTAAGCTGGTAACCCAGCCAGGTACCGAGTGCTATGCCCATGATAATGCCGAGGGCGACTATCAGTATCACCAGCTTGAAGTAGTGCGCAGCGATAGCGACGTTGGTGTAGCCGATGGCCTTGAGTGCGGCAATTTCACCGCGCTGGGTCGCAATCTGGCGCGACAGCACGACATTGAGCAGGAATGCCGCGACGCCGAGGAAGATGGTGGGAAAGACCGTCGACATGGTTTTTTGCTGGTTGATTTCCTGACTCAGCATCTTGTTGGAGAGTTGCTCGTCGCGGCCATGTGCACCAAGCGCGCCATACGGCTCCAGCAGTCTGTCCAGTGCATCGATGATAGCGCGTTCGTTTGCTCCTGGCATCATGCGCAGCACGACGTGATTAAACGCAGCATCCATGTCAAACGCACTGGCCAGCCGCTCTCTGTCCATCCAGAACACGCCAAAACCGCGATCATCCGGTAACACGCCGCCGCGACTGGCATAGACGTATTCCGGGGAGAGCACGACGCCGACGATAGTCAATTGTTCGCGCTTGCCATTCAATATAGCGGCAAGCCGGTCGCCGGGCTTGAGCTTGCGCGCCTTGGCAAAGGCTTCAGAAATGACTACTTCGTTGCCATGATCCGGTTCTACCATGCGTCCCCGCCGGAGGCTGAGTTTGTTCAGGCGGGGCTGCTCAGAATCGCTCAGCCCTATCATGCGACCTATCACCGGTTCGACAACATCGGGAATGTCCAGCGTGACATCGAACATCACCGTGGTTTCGACGTCCGCCACGCCTGAAATCTCGGCTATCTGGCTGGTGACTGATTCAGGTGCGCGTTTTACATCAGCAAAGACATGGGCAAAGCGTGCGGTTTCATAATAGGACTGGCGCGACCAGCTGAGTGAGTCATAGGTAGTAACCTGGGAAATAAACGCGCCTATGCCTGCCGCCACCACCAGCGCGATGGTAAAGGCCTGGCCTTTCATGTTGGCCAGATCGCGCAGCAGTTTGCGATCGAGCGCTTTCACCAGGACAGCTCCGCTGGCGTGAGTTTGTGCTGATTTTGTTCTACTGAAATGATCTGTCCGTTGGCGAGCCGCATGATGCGGTCAGCCATGCCGGAGATGGCGGCATTGTGGGTGATGACGATGGCGGTGGTGCCGAGTTCCTTGTTGATTCTGGCGATGACGTCCAGCACCACTTTGCCGGTCTGGTAGTCTAGCGCGCCGGTAGGTTCGTCGCACAGCAATACGTCCGGGCGCTTGGCAATGGCGCGGGCAATGGCGACGCGCTGCTGCTCTCCGCCCGACAGCTGCGATGGAAAGTGATTCATGCGCTGATCCAGTCCGACCAGTTGTAGTGCAGCTTCCGGTGTGAGTGGGTTGGTGGCGATGTCAGTGACCAGCGCCACGTTTTCACGTACGGTCAGGCTGGAAATGAGGTTGTAGAACTGGAACACAAAGCCCACGTGTTCGCGGCGGTAGCTGGTGAGTTCGCGTTCATTGGCGGTGGACAGATTGTGGTCGCGCCAGCGTGCTTCGCCAGCGGTGGGGGTGTCCAGGCCGCCTAATATATTGAGTAGTGTTGATTTTCCGCTGCCGGAAGGGCCGAGCAGAACGACAAACTCGCCAGCATAAATTTCCAGATCAACGCCGCGTAACGCCGGGATTTCCACTTCGCCCATGCGGTAGGTTTTGGTGAGGTTGTGGGCGATAAAGACGGTATCTGGATGTGTTTGCATTTGAAGTGATATCCGCTAGGCTGTGCGCAAGTATCGCACGCCATTTTTATTTTTTATAGCAAATCGTGCCGCTGTGCCGGATTGTATATCCAGAAAGCGGCAACTGGTAGCGCTTATCCGGGTTGTGGATTCAGTGTCGAGACAGCCAGATGTTGCTTGAACCACGCTGCTGCCTGATGCGCAACTTGTTCCAAAGTGCCCGTTTCTTCGAATAGATGAGTCGCGCCGGGAATGATGGTCAATAATTTTTCGCAACTCAGCTGGTTGTAAGCGCTCTGGTTAAGCTCGATAACCTGATAATCAAAGCTGCCAACCAGCAGTAGTGTGGGTGCCCGTACATCTTGCAGTGCAGCGCTTCCGGCAAGATCAGGCCGGCCGCCGCGCGATACGACGGCTGCTATGGCGTGCGTGGATACGGCCGCCGCCTGCAGTGCAGCTGCCGCACCCGTGCTGGCGCCGAAATAGGCGATGGGCAGGTGTCGTGTGGCGGGTGCCTGACTGACCCATGCTGTTGCATCCAGCAGGCGCCGGGTGAGCAGTGGAATATCGAACCGGGTTTCATAAATCATGTCTTCCTCCACCGTCAGCAAATCCATCAGCAGGGTGCCAATACCCGCGCCGTGCAATACTCGAGCGACATAGTTATTGCGCGGGCTGTGCCGACTGCTGCCACTGCCATGGGCAAACAGCACAATGCCTTGTGCGTTTGCAGGCAATTCCAGCATGCCTTCGATGTGGACGTGGTCGCTGGGGATGCGGACGAGTTGTGTCAGTTCGCTAGTCATAATCAGTCTCCTGTTATTTGTCGTACTAAACTCTTACCCGGTTGATCGCAATCGGAATGCGTTGCCGGCCAAAATGTCCCTTTGTGGGATCAAATCGGCCTGCGATCAGGCTGTTGCAATCGGGGCAATGACCATCCGGGGTCAGGCGGTATTCGTTGATGTGATACCAGTCACGGACGATAAGTGGCGCGTGACAGTCGGGACAAAAAGTGGTGTCACCCTCGATGTGATGCACGTTGCCGGTGTAGACGTAATGCAAGCCAGCGCGCAAGGCGATGTTGCGTGCCCTGATCAGCGTGGATGCGGGTGTCTGCGGAATATCCGGCATTTTGTAATCGGGATGGAACGCGGAAAAGTGCAGCGGCACATCCGGCCCCAGGTTCTGCATGATCCACTGGCACATGGCGGTGAGCTCTTCATCGGAGTCGTTCTTGCCAGGGATGAGCAGGGTGGTGATTTCAAACCAGACATCGGTTTTGTGCTTGAGATACACCAGCGTATCCAGTACGGGTTGCAGTTGCGAGCCAGTGAGCTTGAAATAGAAGTCCTCGGTAAATGCTTTGAGATCGACATTGGATGCATCTATTTTGCTGAAAAAATCGCGGCGCGCTGCTTCGTGTATGTAGCCGGCCGTTACCGCAACAGTTTTGATGCCGCGGGCGTGGCAGGCATCCGCAGTGTCCATTGCATATTCGGCGAAAATCACCGGGTCGTTATAAGTGAATGCTACGCTCTTGCAGCCGTTTTGTTCTGCGGCAATGGCGATGGTTTCGGGTGATGCCTGATCCATCAGTTTGTCCATATCTTTGGACTTGCTGATGTCCCAGTTCTGGCAGAACTTGCATGCAAGATTGCAGCCTGCTGTGCCGAATGACAGTACGCTGCTGCCAGGGTAAAAGTGGTTGAGCGGTTTTTTTTCTATCGGGTCTATACAAAAACCCGATGAGCGCCCGTAAGTGGTCAATACGATTTGATTGCCCTCACGCATGCGTACAAAACAGGCTCCGCGCTGACCCTCATTCAGTTTGCAGTCACGCGGACACAGGTCGCACTGAATGCGGCCATCGTCGATGGCGTGCCAGTACTTACCCGGGTGGTGCGCTGTTATTGTTTGAGCAGTCATTTGACAGGTTCCTCTTCTTTCCACTTGCTTACCGTATAGCGATATAGCCTGACGCCCTCAGCCCAGAAGCTGGGACTGAGTCCGGCTTTGTGTTTCAGGTGCGCCATGAATTCAACAGGGTCGGGCAACTGTTCCCAAACCTGCGGCAAAAAAGTGCTGCGGTAGTGCCCATATTCAAACAGAATGCCGTCAACCTCAGGCCGCAATTGCGCCAGCGCATCCTCTTCGTTACTAAAACGCATGTCCTGCATGATCGACAACAGCGAGATCTCCACCTCAGTATAGTCCAGCTCAGCTTTTGTTAAAGGAGGAAATCGTGGATCGTGAAATGCAGCTGCTTGTGCGTTGGCTTTGACATCCGCTAACAGTGATCGATGTGCTTCCAACGTGCCGATACAGCCGCGCAGTTGGTCGCGTTGCGTGAGTGTGACGAAGCATGCCCTGTGTTCCTGCAACCAGCTGCTATCCTCATCCGTTGGCAGTATCAGGCCGAATTTCTGTGAGATAGCTGCGCGTGCAATCGGCAGTAAAACCTGACCTGGGTTAGTGTGCATCGGTTGTTTCCTCCATAAAGGCGAACGACGCATAGCCGACTACGCGATCTTTGTCGCCAGCCGTGTCGCCCGAGTTGCGCAAGTCCAGCAACAATGGTTGCAAGTGGTGACGCCGGGCGGCCAGCAGCATGCCATTGATGGGCGTGCCACCACAGGCTTGTTCGTGAGTCAGCGGACCGCGCAGTTCAAGTATGTGTTGCGCGGTCTGCCTGTCGACAGCCTGGGCCGTGGGATAAGGCAGAAAATGTGACAGATCGGAACTGATGACGATCAGGGTTTCCGGGCCACCCCACAGTACTTCCAGCACTTCGGCGATTTCTTCTGGCGTGGCGTCGCCTACCGCCAGAGGAATCAGGCTAAAATCATTCAATACCGCCTGCAGGAAAGGCAATTGCACTTCCAGCGAATGCTCCCATGTGTGGGCAGCCGCGCTGGTGACTATTTGTGGCATAGTACCCAGTAATTCGACTGCGGCCTGATCGATGGGGATGTTGCCCAGCGGGGTGGCAAAGGCATCAACGCCAGGCAGAGCCAATCCGCGCACGGGTACGCGGTGTACCGGACCAAGCAATACCACGCGCGTAATCCGGTCGCGCCCGGCAGCGATGCTGGCGTAGGCGGCGGCAGCGATAGCGCCAGAATAGATATAGCCGGCGTGAGGCACAATGACGGCTTTGGGTAGTTTGCTGAGCGGCGCGGGATGCGCTGCTGCCAGCAAGTCATTTACATCCTGAGCGAGTGTCACTGGCGCGCCTGGATAGAAGGTGCCTGCGACTGCAGGCTGACGAATTTGGTGCATAGTAGGGTTCTCCATATAGGAATATTTATGCTATTTAAATTAGGGTGTTACGTCAGAATTCAAGTGCTGACGGCGAGATGATGTCGTCTGCTGAAAATAGCGTCGCTGGCAGGCGTAACACAGTACGTGTGTTTTTTGCGTTATGGCCAGATACGGGGATGCGCGCGGCACTCAGCCAACTGGGTAATGATATGCACGCACTGTGCGGTGGACGACTTACGCGTGCCGAGTCTATGCATATGACCCTGGTATTTCTGGGGGAGGTGGAGGCGGCGCGGATTGCTGAGCTACAGGCATTGGCAGCACGACTACAGTGTGCTGAGTTTGATTTCGAATTGTCGCGCACCGGCTGGTGGCAGCAAAATCATGTTGCATGGGTGGCGCCGGCAACGATGCCGCTGGGATTGATTGCTCTGGTAAGTGAATTGCAGACTCAGTTAAAAAATACAGGTTTCGCAGTTGATGGGCGGGCATATGCACCACATGTGACTTTGCTCAGAAAAGCCAATTGCCCTCCAGAATTGACTCCGATGGCTGCCTTGCAGTGGGTGGCACGGGATTTTGTGCTGGTGAAATCGGCAGTGGCTGAACATGGCTCCGACTATGAAATCATAGGTCGGTGGCCTTTGTTGCCAGCCACGCAGACATGATGAGCGCTACGACAGGCTGTGAAACCGCCTGTCTGGTTTGCCATTCAGGCGGATTGGTGACGCACAGTGAAAAATGTATGTTGCTGTTCTTGGTCTATACAAACAAACAACCCTCCAAGTGACCAGCCAACTCCTTTTCATCCAGATTTGTATAATCTTTTTCTATGGTGTCCGTGGTCAGGTCGCGTACATGTGCTGAAATATGCTTATTCAGCTTACCCATAAAAGGGTCTGAGGCCACCAGTATCAGTCGCGTGTAACGATTGCTGGTACGGCCTGTTTCCAGCTCGTGTGCAAGCTCTGCGGCGAATTTGTCTTCTTCATGTTGTTTGGGGTCGGTGGGTTGAGAAAATGCACCGTGTGCTCCACCGTCAGTCTCATAACGCCCTGGACGATCTGATATCATCTCCTGAGATCTTTCACGGCTTGCAGCATGCAGATAGGTTTTAACCAGTTCCAGTCCGGTGTGCGGCCCCTGATTCACGTATAGATCTGCTCTGCTTGCATTTGCAACTAATATCCATGTCGTAGTCATTTTTTAATTCCCTCCTTGTTATAGTCCATTACAAGCTTAGTAAGTTTCTGGCGTTTTTCAAGGTTAAATGGGTTGTCTGTAGTTAGACCGCTATGCTACGGATTGGCCGCGCTTACTACTGCAGTTGTATAGGCCGGGATATGTTTGTCACTTACCTCGGTATAGAACGCGAGCATTTTTTGCGCCATCTGTGGGGCGCTCCAGTCCAGAGCATGTTGTTTGGCCTCTATGCTCAGTTGTGCGCGGAGTGCGGGATTAATCAATACTTCATGCAGGGTGGCGGCGAAGGCGACAGGGTTGTCTTCTGCGACGCGACAGCCTAATTCAGCCGCGAGTATGTCACGAGTCCCCATGATGGCGGTTGAGACGACAGGTACGCCCAGTGCCATGGCCTCCAATAAAACCAATCCCTGAGTTTCGGTGCGCGAGGCGAAGACGAATGCGTTGCCTGCGCAGTAACACGAGGGTAATTCAGTTGAGCGTTCCAGGTAACCGACAAACAGGACATTGTTGGTTAAATTTAATCCTGCGACGGTTTTCTTTAATTTCGCTTCTGCGGGACCTTCGCCGGCGATGATGAGCAGCACATCAGGCAGGCTGTGGCGTAGTTGCGAGAGCATGAGCAGCAGGAATTCTATATTTTTTTCAAAAGCAACACGTCCGACATAGACGGCAACGGGTCGGTCGGGTGCGATGCCGTGGCGCTGGCGAAATCCTGCCGGGTCGCATTGATTGAAGTCGGATAGCTCTATGCCCGTAGGAATGATGTGGCTGTATGCGTGTACCCCATAGCGGGTAAGAGCTTCATCCATGGCGATGGAGGGCAGGATTAAGCCGTCCACTTGTGCGCATTGCTGGCGTGAAAAGTAACGTGCTGTGTAGCGCATTATGGCTTTTGGCAGGAAAGGTACATAGTGGTACAGGTACTCTTCAAAAAAGGTGTGATAGGTTTCTACGCAGGGGATATTAAAGGCTTTCGCTAGCGCTATACCGGAGTAGTGAGCGAGGAATGGGGTGTGGATATGGATGAGGTCAAAAGTGAAGTGTGCCAATGTCTGTGGCAAGGCTTTGAGTTCACGCCGTGACATGAGTCTGTCTTCAGGGTCCATTAATACTGGGCTGCCTTTGATCCGAATAATATCCACCTCATCGGCTTCACCCTGTCCGTAGGCCGGTGCAACCAGGATGACGGTATGCCCCAGGGCTTTTAATTCGCGCCGCAAGGTCATGATGGAGGTGGAAACACCATTCACGCGGGGGAAATATACGTCCGATATCATTAAAATATTCATGTGCCAGGCTCATTAAATTAAATGTTCTGACTTTGTAGCAAAGTTAAGTGACGGGCGTGTGACAGTGAGAGACCTTTGCACGATGTAGCGAGCGCGGTTCAGATGAGGAGGAAATCAGCGAAAAAGCGGAGTGTACAAGCAGTACATGAGCATTTTGAGCTGATTTCCAACGAAATATGAACAAGCGCAGTAATCGTGCAAAGGTCTCAGTGACTATTCAGGATTTGCGGGTGAGTATGGTTTACAATCTAGTTTTGCATTTGTGGAAGTACGCATGATAGTTGCAGTGTTAGTGTTGGCTTATTTATTGGGTTCATTGTCGTTTGCGGTGCTGGTGAGTCGGGCGCTGGGTTTGCCTGATCCACGCAGTCATGGTTCGGGTAATCCTGGTGCGACCAATATGTTGCGCACAGGGCGTAAATCAGCGGCAGTGATGACCTTGCTGGGTGACATGGCCAAGGGCTGGCTGGCGGTGTGGCTGGCGGCTTATGCAGTAGTGCGATTTGGTTTGCCACACGAGGTTGTTTATGGCGCTGCACTGGCGGTGTTTTTAGGACATTTGTATCCGGTGTTTTTTGGTTTTAAGGGTGGTAAAGGTGTGGCAACGGCGGTCGGCGTGTTGTTTGCCTTGTCGCCTTTGCTTGGGCTGGTGTGCGTGTTGACATGGGCTACAGTATTTGCGGTGACGCGGATTTCGTCATTGGCGGCATTGGTTGCGGCATTAGTCGCGCCGGTATTTGCCTACTTTATGATGGATAATGCGGCGGTTGTGGCACTGACTGTTTTGACAGTGCTGATATTCTGGCGGCATCGCGCTAATATTAAGCGATTGCTGGCAGGGCAAGAGGGCGGTTTCAAGAAGCCCTAGTAGTTAAGCAAATCTAGCGGAGGTCGAATATGGCTTGGTTTGAAAAAGAAATGGACTATGCGCGCACGCAGCTGACTGAGGTGTCGCGTGACTCGATTGCGTTAGCGGGTGATAAGCTCGGTGAGGTGGTGAAGCAAGGCGCGGCAGAAGTTGGCGCTGAATTGCGCGAAGTGGTGCAAACGACGAGTCAGGAAATTGATGTCAAGCTCGACAAGATTTCAGCGGAACTGCACAACCAGCGGCAGTTCACCAAAGATGATGTACGTGAACTGGTGGATTATGCGGCGGACAAATTGTCCGTTGTGCTGGATGAGCGTGTCGCCAATGCCAAGTCGGAAATTTCATCGTTAGTACAGGAAAAAGTCGAATATTTCAAAGCTGAGGTGGATAGTTTCTTTGTGCAGCGCCAGCAGGATTTGGCGCGTGAGCGGCGGCGACTGTTATTGAATGTGCTGATTGCAGTACTGGCATCAGTGTCGGTCGGCGTGGTGTCGTGGTTTTATCAGAATTTGGCGCGCGGTGAGATGGATCTGTTTGCCGTGTTTCGTGTAGTGCTGGCGGCATTGACGGGTGGTTATGTTGTGTATCTGCTGGTGCGTCTGGTGTTGCGTTGGCGGCGGATGAAAGAACATCGCAAGGATGTGATGTTCCTGGCGATGCGTTACTGGGGGGTACTGCGCCCGGACAGTGTGTTTTCCCATGTGGTGCTAATCATGGTGCTGGGGCTGTTGATGGGGATAGTGGCATTCCCTACAGTGTTGCTGCATCTGCCTGGCGGCGCCGGATTGATAAAAACCATACAGGACATGTTCCCGCATATTCGTTTTTAGGCTTACTGCGGTGCAGCTACAGTCGCCAAATCCCAGCGCGGGCGTACCGTAAATGCGCCTGCGGTTTTGCCACCATGCTTTAGACGCATCGCGCCTGCAAAAGCGATCATTGCGCCGTTGTCGGTGCAGAATTCCAGTTCTGGAAAATATACTTTTGCACCAATTTTTTTAACTGCGTTGTTGAGTGCCAGGCGCAGTTGTTTGTTCGCGCCTACGCCGCCTGCAACGACCAGACGCTTGCTGCGTGTGGCTTTGAGGGCGGCGAGTGATTTGCTGCTGAGTACGTCGGTCATGGCTATCTGAAATGCAGCGGCAATGTCAGCATAGTCTTCAGGTTGCGGGTGCTTCTGGCTTAAGGTGAGTACAGCGGTTTTAAGGCCACTAAAGCTGAAATTCAAGTCGCCTGAGTGCAGCATGGGGCGCGGTAGGCGGAAGCGTTGCGCGTCGCCTGATTCGGCTAATTTTGATAGCGCTGCGCCGCCCGGATAGGGCAATCCCAATAATTGCGCGGTTTTGTCGAAAGCTTCGCCGGCGGCATCGTCCAGCGTGTCGCCCAGCAGTGTGTATTCACCCACGCCAGTGACGTGCATGAGCTGGCTGTGGCCGCCTGATACGAGTAAGGCGACAAACGGGAATTCGGGCGGTTCGGCGGATAATAGTGGCGAGAGTAAATGTCCTTCCAGATGATGTACGCCAAGCACAGGAATATTTAACGCCACGCCGAGTGCGTGCGCGAAGCCGGTGCCGACTAGCAGCGCGCCAGCCAGACCCGGACCTTCAGTATAGGCAATGGCATCAATGTCGCTTAATTGGCGCTGGGCTGCGGTGAGCACCTGACGGGTAAGTGGTAACACGCGGCGGATATGATCACGCGAGGCTAATTCAGGTACTACGCCGCCATATTCAGCATGCATGGCTATCTGGGAATGGAGCGCGTGACTGAGCAAGCCTAATTCGGTATCAAATAAGGCAGCGCCAGTTTCATCGCAAGAAGATTCTATTCCCAATACCAGCATTAATATTTCCAATTTAATTGTTTTTTAGTTGCATCTGTCATTATTTTGTCACATCTTCGTCATAACATGGTTAAGATGGCGTGGGCGCGATGCGCTTCGCTCGGTATTATAATCCAAGTCCAAAGGAGCGCATGATGGCTGCAACGATATTGTTGGTGGAAGATGAAGCAGGTATACAGGAATTAGTTAAGTTCAATCTGACGCAGGCTGGACATGCAGTATTGTGCGCGGATTCGGCAGAGCAGGCATTGACCATCGTGCGTGATGTGTTGCCAGATCTGGTGCTGCTGGACTGGATGTTGCCAGGTATGAGCGGGATAGAATTGGCGCGGTTATTTCGTGCGGATACGCGACTTAAAACTGTGCCGATTATTATGCTGACTGCGCGTGGGGATGAGCGTGATAAAGTGCTGGGGCTGGAAACCGGTGCGGATGATTATATTACCAAGCCATTTTCACCGCGTGAGTTAACTGCACGGATTAAAGCCGTATTGCGTCGTCGTGCGCCACAAATGACTGAAGATAAAGTCGAAGTGCGTGGCTTGAGTCTGGATCCTGTAAGTCATCGTGTCATGGGTAACGGCTCACCACTGGAATTAGGGCCAACCGAATTTCGTTTGTTGCATTTTATGATGACGCATCCTGAACGGGTTTATTCCCGTGCCCAATTGCTGGATCATGTGTGGGGTGACCATGTGTTCGTGGAAGAGCGTACTGTGGATGTGCATATTCGCCGCTTACGTCTGGCATTGGAAGTCACGGGGCATGATAACTTAATCGACACGGTGCGTGGCGCAGGTTATCGTTTGTCGGCACAAGTTTAGGAATTTCACACGATGGATTTTTGGTGGCGACCTATATTGGCTTTATCAGCGCTGTTATTTACGGCGTTGGTGGCGGCGTTGTTCTGGGGCGCAACTGCGGCTTTGCTGGTGTTGGTCGGCGGCTTGTTGTTATATATCGGCTATAACTTGCGGCAAATGGCGGTATTAGTGGCATGGCTGGAGCATGGTGATCGCACCCGTATCCCGACAGCCAGTGGGGCATGGGATGAGATTTTTTATGGGCTGGATAGAATGTTGCGGCGGCAAAAACGCAGTACGTCCAAAATTTCAGCTGTGCTTGAGCGCTTTGAGCATGCCGCACAAGCGATACCGGATGGTATTGTGATGCTTAATGGTAATGACCAAATCGATTGGTTTAATCCAGCAGCCAGTCGCCATTATGGCCTGGATGATAAAACGGACAGAGGCCAGTTTATCGGTTATTTGATACGGCAAATCGCGTTTGCTGATTATCTGGCGAGTGATAATTATAGCGAACCGCTGGTAATGAAGTCGCCGAATGACAAAGAGATTACGCTGTCGGTGCAAATGGTGCCGTTCGGTGATAAGCAAAAAATGCTTATTTCGCGCGATGTGACGCAATTGGAGCTGGTTGAGGCGATGCGCCGTGACTTCGTGGCTAATGTGTCGCACGAGTTGCGCACGCCATTGACTGTGGTTGGCGGTTTTTTAGAAACGTTCCTTGATATGGGCACTATTGAGCCCGTGGCTTTTCACAAATACTGCGATTTAATGCAGCAGCAAACTGAGCGTATGCGGCGTCTGGTGGATGATTTGTTGACGTTGTCACGCCTGGAAAGTGCGCAAAATAAGCTGGTGGATGCGCCTGTGAATATGACCACATTGATAGAGAGTTTATATCAGGATGCGCAAAGTCTCAGTGCGGGTCGGCATACGATTACTTTAGCGCTTAACAGTAGCGATAATATTATGGGTAATGCCGATGAACTAACCAGCGCACTGGGTAATTTAGTGAGTAATGCGGTGCGTTATACGCCCGCAGGCGGCAAAATAGATTTGCGCTGGGAATGGCGTGACGAACAGCTTTGTTTTAGTGTGCAGGATAGCGGTGACGGGATAGAGGCACACCATATCGCGCGTTTGACTGAGCGTTTTTATCGCGTTGATCGAGGGCGTTCACGTGAAACGGGTGGGACAGGCTTAGGCCTGGCTATCGTAAAACATGTGCTCACCCGTCATCAGGCTCGTTTGGTCATAGAAAGTAAAGTTGGGCACGGTAGCTGTTTCCGTGCGTGTTTCCCTACATCTCGTGTAGTTAAGACAGTTGTTGCGCCAACGTCACTTTTAATACACTAGCAATCAGGTTGTTATTTAGCTGCGGCGTATTTTCACGCAGCGCCTGTCCCCAAATCGGATTGGGAAAATGGCTGTCATGCTTGAATCTGGGAATGACGTGCCAGTGTAAATGCGGCACCATGTTACCCAGGCTGGCAAGGTTGATTTTGTCGGGCTTAAGGGTTTCTCGGATGGCGGATTCAACCGCGAATACCGTGCGCATCAGGCGGCTTTGCTCGGTGGGGGTGAGGTCGCTCATCTCCTTGACGTGCTCACGCCAAATCACCCGGCAGAAGCCAGGGTAGGCTGGGTCGTCAACCAGTATCACTCGGCAGTAGGCATCTTGCCAGAGTATTTCACCACCGGCGGTTTGGCATAAATCACAGCTATTTTGAGTCATAACGTCGCCTGTCAGTAAGTGCCTGTGCCAATGTGCCTGAATCAATATGTTCCAATTCGCCGCCCACTGGAATGCCGCGTGCGATACGGCTGACGGCGATGCCTCGTGCATGCAGGAGCTCGGTAATCGCATGGGCGGTGGCTTCACCTTCCATGGTGAAATTGGTGGCGAGGATGACTTCCTGCACAACGCCGTTGCTGGCGCGCTGGATGAGTCGATCCAGGTGGATTTCACGTGGGCCGATACCGTCTAATGGCGAGAGTCGCCCCATCAGTACAAAATACAAGCCTTGATAATTCTGTGTTTGCTCCATCATCAGCAAGTCGGTAGGCATTTCGACCACGGCGAGTTGGCTGGTATCGCGCGTGCTGGACGCACACACGGGGCAGATGGGCGTTTCGCTAAAATCATTACATAGCTCGCAATGCAGAAGCTCAGTGAGGGCACGGTCTATGGCCGTACCTAATTTGGCTGCGCCTTTGCGGTCACGTTGCAATAAGTGATACGCCATACGCTGCGCTGATTTTGGACCTATGCCCGGCAAGGTGCGCAAGGCAGAGATTAAATCAGCGAGGCGTGTGGGTGATTTCATGCTCGGCTTAGAATGGCAGTTTCAAGCCTGCAGGTAAGTTCATGCCTGCGGTGAAGCCGCTCATTTTTTCCTGGGTGAGGGCTTCTGCTTTGCGTACTGCGTCGTTCATGGCTGCGGCGATAAGGTCTTCGAGCATGTCTTTGTCGTCGCTCATCAGGCTAGGGTCGATGGTGACACGGCGTACATCATTACGGCAGGTCATCAGCACTTTAACCATGCCTGCGCCAGCGACGCCTTCAACTTCAACCAGCGCTAACTGGTCTTGCATTTTTTTCATGTTTTCCTGCATTTGCTGGGCTTGTTTCATCATGTTGCCCAAACCGCCTTTTAACATAGTATTACTCCTTGGTTGATTGATCGATAGCTTGTGTATTGGCGACGCGTGCATCGAGTAAATTGATTGCGTCCTGTGTAAATGGATGTGTATTAACGCTGGTGTCTGCTTGCGACTGGCGTTCCGCGCGCGCTTCATTCTGTTGTTGTATCGGTGAATTGGCAATAGCGGCTGCGGCGACGCTGATGTTTAAGCGGACGGGGCGATTAAAATGTGCGACCAGCGCTTCACGTAATTTGTCGTGATAAGGCTTGTCCAACAGATGTTTATGCTCAGCGGAAACACAGAGCTGCATGCTGTCATCGTCAAAAGACGTTAATTCGCATTGCACCGCCAGCATACGTGCCAATGCGCCTAATTTGAGCTGGCTGACGAGACTGCTCCAGTTGCCATCAAAAGCAGCTGTGCTGCTGGTCGACATGCTGTTTATCTCCGGCACGGCCATGGTGACGGGCGCTGCTTGCGTTGCTGCAGGTGCCGCTGTTGCCACGGTAGTGGGTGCCGCCGCTACGACGACCGGCTTGATAGCGGGGCGCGGTGCCGCAATGGGTGCTGTTGTGGTTTGCGGATAAAACGCCAGCATGCGCAGCAGAGTCATGCTGAAACCTGCAAATTCATCAGGTGCGAGCGCCAGATCACGGCGACCGTGTAAGCTGATCTGATAATAGAGTTGCACCATTTGCGCTGGAATGCGGCTGGCTAAATCAGTAAGCGTATCTTTATCGGGCGTGTCTTCGCTGAGGGCATTGGGCACGACCTGAATGAGAGCGATTTGTTGTAATAGCGCGGCTAAATCTTGCAAGGCGGCATCGAAGTCGATGCTGCGCGTGGCCATATTGTCGGCGAGATTGAGCAGTTCGGTGCCATTCTGATTAATCAGGGCGTACAAAATGTCGAATAGATAGCGCTGGTCTATCGTGCCCAGCATATTTTGCACCGTTTCAGCCAGTACCACGCCACTGCCGTAGGCAATTGCCTGATCAAGCAGCGACAGTGCGTCGCGCATGCTGCCTTGAGCGGCACGAGCAATAAGTGGTAATGCGGCAGGCTGGAACTCGACATTTTCAGCTGTGAGCACTTTAGTCAGGTGTTCGCGCACCAGTTCAGGCGGCATTTGCTTGAGGTTGAACTGCAAACAGCGCGAGAGTACGGTAATCGGGATTTTTTGCGGGTCGGTGGTCGCCAGTATGAACTTGACGTGCTCAGGGGGTTCTTCCAGCGTTTTGAGCATGGAGTTAAACGCCGCTTTGGAAAGCATGTGAACTTCGTCGATAATGTAGACCTTGTAGCGGCCAACTGTAGGCGCGTATTGTGCGTTATCGAGCACTTCGCGCATATTGTCTATGCCCGTGTTCGATGCTGCATCCAGCTCCAGTAAATCAACAAAGCGCCCAGCGTCAATTTGCGTACAAGCTGAGCACACGCCACATGGTGTGGCGGTAATGCCGGTTTCACAGTTAAGCGCCTTGGCTAATATACGCGCAACGGTAGTTTTACCAACGCCGCGTGTGCCTGTGAGCAGGTAAGCGTGGTGCAGGCGGTTTTGGGTGAGCGCATTGCTCAACGCCCGCACTACGTGCGCTTGTCCTGCTAGCTCGGTAAAAGTTTTGGGGCGCCATTTACGCGCTAATACTTGATATGCCATAGCGCACATTTTAGCAGAAGCTTGTAAATAACAATGCGTAAATGTAAAGCTGATGTTTTGTATTGGTAAAAAGCAAAATAAGGGTTATAATCTTCGTTTTTATTGCCCTCTTTTGGAGTTTAGATTACATGCCTAGTGTTCGTGTTAAGGAAAATGAGCCGTTTGAAGTCGCGATGCGTCGTTTTAAACGTACTGTTGAAAAAACAGGTCTTTTGACAGAATTGCGTGCTCGTGAGTTTTATGAAAAGCCTACAGCAGAGCGTAAACGTAAGTTAGCAGCAGCGGTTAAACGTCATTTCAAACGTATCCGTAGCCAAACATTACCTCCAAAAATGTACTAAAACACCCAGTCATGAGCTTAAAAGCAGTCATTACCGAAGATATGAAGTCAGCCATGCGTGCCAAAGAAACGGCGCGTTTGGGTGCGATACGCTTGTTGCTTGCTGCAATTAAGCAAATCGAGGTGGATGAGCGCATAGAGCTGGATGACGCGCAAATTATCGCTATTATCGATAAAATGCTCAAACAGCGTCGCGATTCGATTAGCCAGTATGAAGCGGCTGGTCGTCAAGAACTGGCGGATATTGAGCATTTTGAAATTAGCGTATTGCAAACTTATATGCCAGAAGCGGCGAATGATGCTGAAATTGATAGCGTCATCGTTGCTGCCATCGCTGAAACAGGTGCGGCTGGCGTTAAAGATATGGGTAAAGTCATGGCGGCAGTCAAGCCTAAGCTGGCTGGACGTGCTGATATGGCGCAAGTTTCTACACGTATCAAGGCTCAATTAGCTGGTTAAATCTTGCGTGAGTTGATGTACTCACACCGATAAGGACAAGCCATGATTCCGCAGGATTTTATTCAAACCCTGTTAAATCGTGTTGACATCGTTGATGTCATAGATAAGCGGGTTCCTCTCAAAAAAGCAGGCGCAAACTATCAAGCCTGTTGTCCATTTCACAACGAAAAATCTCCTTCATTCACCGTTTCACCGACTAAACAGTTTTATCATTGTTTTGGTTGTGGTGCGCATGGTACTGCCATTGGTTTTATGATGGAGTATGCGGGCCTGAATTATGTCGATGCAATTAAAGCGTTGGCTGATCAGGCTGGTATGCAAGTGCCTGAGTCGGCGGTGGTTAATCCCGTGCGTGCGCAGCAAACTGCGAGTCTGGTTGATGTTATGCATCAGGCAGAACAATATTATCGGCAGCAGTTAAAAGCCTCCCCTGAAGCAATTGCATATTTGAAAAGACGTGGGCTTACCGGTGAAATTGCAGCGCGTTTTGGCTTGGGTTATGCGCCAGATGGCTGGCAGAATTTGCAAGCGGTATTCCCCCATTATGCTGATCCTGCTTTGCATGAGGCGGGTTTAGTGGTGGTGAACGATGCGGGGCAGCGTTATGACCGTTTTCGTGAACGCATTATGTTCCCGATTATCAACCAGAAGGGCGATGTCATTGGCTTTGGCGGGCGGGTACTGGATAAGGGTGAGCCCAAGTATTTGAACTCTCCTGAAACGCCATTATTCCAAAAAGGCAGCGAGTTGTATGGGTTATTTCAGGCCCGTCGTGCAATTCGAGATGCGGGCAAAGTTGTTATTGTTGAAGGTTACATGGATGTTGTGGCGCTGGCGCAGCATGGTGTAGGTTATGCAGTGGCAACACTGGGTACTGCTACTACTGGCATCCACATACAGAAATTGTTGCGTCATACTGAAGAGCTGGTGTTTTGTTTCGATGGTGACAGTGCGGGGCAGCGCGCAGCCTGGCGGGCGTTGGAGCATAGTTTGGGTATGCTGACTGATAGCAGCCGGTTAGGCTTTCTGTTTTTGCCTGATGGTCATGACCCGGATAGTTATATCAGAGAGTTTGGTCAGGATGGATTTGAAGCCATGCTGGCGGAAGCGGTGATGCCGTTGTCTGCCTATTTGTTCAAGCAAGTGGCGCAGCAACATGATTTGACGGTAGACGAAGGTAAGAGTGCATTTTTAAAAGCATTGCAGCCGCTGATCGCACAAGTGCAAGCGCCTAATTTGGCTTTAATGTTGCGGAAACGTGCAGCAGAATTGGCGCAAATTGACATGGCTGATCTGGCGACCATATGGCAACTTAAAACTTACCGTAAACCCAATGTGGCGTTAGCTCGCGCACCACGTCCAGCGCCGACTTCAATTAGTCGTAAACTGTTGCGTATGGCGTTATTTCAACCTGCGTTGCTGCTGCAATTAAAACATGAATTGTTGCCACAAAGCGATGCTGAAACGCAAACATTGCGCGTGTTGGTTGAAATTATGCATACTCATCCCCAATTGAGTACAACTTCACTGATTGAACAGGCAAAAAATCTGCCGAATGCAGATATGGTTGAGCAGTGTGCTGCTGAGATGATGGATTGGGATGCTGATCTGGATGTGCTGCCTGATTTTGAACTGGCGGTAGCGCAGCTACAAAATACATATCGCCAACAGCGTTTACAAACATTGGCACAAAAATCGCTACGTGATTTAAGTGCGGCAGAAAAACTGGAATTACAGCAATTACGCTAAGTAACCGTCTATTGTGCGTCAAAAATAGCGCGTTGGCTGGTATAATTATCTTTTTTAATGGGTATGTTGTGCTGTTTAGGCTGCATACTCAGTAGCAATATTGGAAATCTTCATTATGGCGATCGATCAAGACAAAACTGATGTAAAACAAACTGACGCAGAATTGCGCCGTTCCCGCCTTAAGATCTTAATTATATTGGGTAAAGAGCGTGGTTATCTGACCTACGCTGAAATCAACGACCATCTGCCGGATGATATGTTGGATGCCGAGCAGATTGAGGGCGTGGTTGGCATGATTAACGACATGGGCATCCAGGTCTATGATGAAGCGCCCGATGCCGAAGCTTTGCTCATGTCTGATGCAGCGCCTGCCGTAGCTGATGAAGACGCGGTTGCTGAGGCTGAGGCCGCCTTGTCGACAGTCGACTCTGAGTTTGGTCGCACTACTGATCCCGTGCGTATGTATATGCGCGAAATGGGTACGGTAGAATTGCTCACGCGTGAAGGCGAAATTGTTATTGCCAAGCGTATCGAAGAAGGTCTGCGTAACATGGTGCAGGCGATTTCAGCTTGCCCGGTGACTATCGATCAGATTCTGTCTTTGGTAGATAAAGTTGAGCGCGATGAGATCAAGATTGATGATTTTGTCGATGGTATTGTGGCCACTGAGGCTGAGCTTGAGGCTGCAGCTGCTGCGGCAGCGGCTTTGCCAGTGGTTGAAGAAGAAATCATTGAAGTCGATATTGACGTTGATGAAGAAGATGAAGACGACGGTAGTGCCATGGCTGCTGCCAACCTTGCACAGCTTAAAGCTGATGCAATGGAGCGCTTTGATGTATTGCGTAAATTGGTTAAGCGTTTACAAGCAGCCCAGAAAAAGTATGGCTATGCCAGCAAGCAATACAATGAATTGCAGACCGATGTGTCCAACGTGCTGTTGGAAATCCGTTTTTCTGCCAAACAAGTCGAAGCTTTATGTAATCTGATCCGTGAGATGGTAGAAACCGTACGTATTCAAGAGCGCGATATCATGGATGTCGTCGTGCGCCGTTCGGGTATGCCACGTGAACATTTTATTAAAGTGTTTCCTGGTAACGAAACCAATTTGGATTGGCTGGCTGAGCAAATCACGGCTAAGAAGCCATATGTTGAGCACCTGATACGCCATCAATATACTATTCTGGAACGGCAGAATAATTTAATTTCATTGCAAGAAAAGATTGGTATTCCTATTCAGGATTTAAAGGAAATCAATCGTCAGATGACTGCGGGTGAATCACGTACCTTGCGCGCTAAACGCGAAATGATCGAAGCTAACTTGCGCCTGGTGATTTCGATTGCGAAAAAGTACACCAACCGTGGTTTGCAGTTCCTTGATTTGATTCAGGAAGGCAATATCGGTTTGATGAAGGCCGTGGATAAGTTTGAATATCGTCGCGGTTACAAGTTTTCTACCTATGCTACATGGTGGATACGTCAGGCGATTACGCGTTCTATCGCTGATCAGGCGCGTACGATACGTATTCCTGTGCACATGATAGAAACCATTAACAAGATGAATCGTATTGCTCGGCAGATACTGCAAGAGACTGGGCAAGAGCCAGATCCGTCGGTATTGGCTGAAAAAATGGAAATGCCTGAGGAGAAAATTCGTAAAATTCTCAAGATTTCCAAAGAGCCGATTTCCATGGAAACACCAATTGGCGATGATGAAGATTCACATTTGGGTGATTTTATCGAAGATACTTCTACGCTTGCACCTATGGATGCGGCGATTTATGACAGTTTGCAAGATGTCACCAAAGAAATACTCGATGGTCTAACTCAACGTGAAGCTAAAGTCTTGCGTATGCGATTCGGTATCGAGATGAACACCGATCACACCCTGGAAGAAGTCGGTAAGCAGTTTGATGTTACGCGTGAACGTATTCGTCAAATTGAAGCCAAGGCTTTACGTAAATTACGTCATCCGTCGCGCTCTGATCGACTCAAGAGCTTTATAGATAACGGCAATCAATAAGTTACTGGCAAAGTGACAGTAAAGCCGCTATAATCCTGCCTCTTCGGGTCTGTAGCTCAGTTGGTTAGAGCAGAGGACTCATAATCCTTTGGTCGCGGGTTCAAGTCCCTCCAGACCCACCAGTAAATAAAGGCTTGCAGCAATGCAAGCCTTTTTTACATTTCAGCCCGTTATGTAGTGTGTATTACTCACTATGGGCGCTATCCTTATCTAAATTAAATGATTACCCTAAAAAATATTACCTTGCGACGCAGTGCCAAAGTCTTGCTGAATGATGCTTCCCTAACCATCAACCCAGGCGAAAAAGTTGGACTGGTCGGGCGCAATGGCGCAGGAAAATCGACACTGTTCGGCTTGCTCAATGGCATGTTGCATGAAGATAGCGGTGATTTTTATTACCCTAAGCAATGGCGTATGGCGCAAGTTGCGCAGGATATGCCTGAGACCGAAGAGTCGGCGACAGATTTTGTAATCGGTGGCGATACCCGTTTGGCCGAGTTGCGGGAAGCGTTAGGCGTTGCCGAAGCAACCGATGATGGCATGTTAATCGCTCAAGCCTACATAGATTTGGGTGACGCGGGTGAGCATGATGCCAATGCGCGCGCGCAATCTCTGGTGCTGGGTCTTGGGTTTCAGATGCATGAGTTGGATAGCCCCGTGAACAGTTTTTCCGGCGGATGGCGTATGCGTTTGCAACTGGCGCGTGCACTAATGTGTCCATCGGATTTGTTGCTGCTCGACGAGCCGACTAACCACTTGGATTTGGATGCGCTGGTGTGGCTGGAAGCATGGTTGAAACGCTATACAGGTACGATGATCGTCATCAGCCATGACCGTGAGTTCCTTGATGCAGTGACAGGCACCACAGTGCACATTGATTGCGCGCAATTGACCCGTTATGGCGGTAACTACAGTTTGTTTGAAACACTGCGCTCCGAGCAAATGTTGCTGCAACAAGCGACATTCGAGAAGCAGCAAGATAAAATTGAGCACTTGCAAAAATTTATCAATCGTTTTAAAGCGTCAGCCAGTAAAGCCAAGCAGGCACAAAGCCGAGTCAAGGCTTTGGATCGTATGGAAAAAATTGCACCTATGCTGGTCAGCGCAGATTTCACTTTTGAATTCAAAGAGCCTACCCATATTCCCAATCCCATGCTATCGATATCTGATGCCAGCTTTGGTTATATTGCCAAAGATGAAAATGGTGATGATTTGCCACCTAAAGTTATTCTGACGCACATCAGTAAGTCTGTGCAAGCAGGGCAACGCATCGGCATACTCGGTGCAAACGGACAAGGTAAATCTACTTTGGTGAAAACCATTGCACGCGACATGGCGGCACTCGGCGGCACGATAACCGAAGGCAAGGGGCTGAATATCGGCTACTTCGCGCAGCAGGAGCTCGATGTGTTGCGCCCGGAAGATAATCCGTTAGAGCATATGGTGCGATTAGCACGGGAAGCGCAAACGCAGTCTAAAGAGCGCACCGGTGAACAGGCATTACGCGGCTATTTAGGCGGCTTTAACTTCAGTGGCGACATGGTTAAACAAGCTGTCGGTACCATGAGCGGCGGTGAAAAGGCGCGTTTGGTGCTGGCGATGATGGTATGGCAACGCCCTAATCTGCTGTTGCTGGATGAGCCAACTAACCATCTGGACTTGGTCACCCGCGAAGCCCTTGCCATGGCGCTTAACGAGTTTGAAGGCACGCTCATGCTGGTCAGCCATGATCGAGCGTTATTGCGTTCAGTGTGCGATGAATTCTGGTTAGTCGGACGTGGCAAAGTAGAGCCATTTGACGGTGATCTTGATGATTACCAGCGTTATCTGTTGAGTGAATCCAAACGTCTGCGTGAAGAGGCAAAAGCTGCGCTGAATTGATTGCCGTTCCATCATGCATGCTCAAGGTTAGTTTTAGCGGGTCTTCACTTAACGTTGCATTGTTCATTTGTATGGCATAATTTGCTGTCAGTATTTTGTGTTTTAATATTAAATATGACCGCATTGGCAGGTTAAATCATGGGAATAGTGTTTGTTTAAACGAGAACAAAAAGCGCTTGTGAGTTATCGAGGCAAACGCAGTATGGATGTGGCGATTGCCGTGCTAACGTTGGTTTTGACCTGTGTGCCGATGCTGGTAGTGGCTGTTTTGGTGAGGCTGACCTCGCCTGGCGCCATTGTCTACTGGTCGGATCGTGTGGGACGGGATAATAAGATTTTTCGTATGCCTAAGTTTCGAACTATGCGTATTGATACCCCCGCTGTTGCAACCCATTTGCTGGGCAAGCCAGAACAGTATTTAACGCCTATAGGTGGATTTTTACGTAAATCCAGTCTGGATGAGTTGCCACAAATTTGGAGCATACTGGTGGGTGACATGAGTCTGGTGGGGCCGCGACCTGCCTTGTTTAATCAGGACGATTTGATTGATTTGCGCACCAAGCGTGGTGTGCATCAGTTAATACCCGGTTTGACTGGTTGGGCACAAATTAATGGGCGTGATGAGCTTCCTATCCCACAAAAAGTGGAATTGGATGTTGAGTATTTACACCAAATATCTTGGGTATTGGATATGAAAATCATGCTGAGTACTGCATTTAAGGTGCTGCGCCGAGATGGTGTTGCACATTAAGTCATCCCACCAGGGAATTAACGCTTCCATAATCTGCCAGTTTTGGTCATGATCTTAGACTAATCAATTTTAAGTGAGCTTGCCTGTGGATTTAACCCATACTCCTTTATTCCCGCGTACACCCGATTTGCAAGGAGCCGATGTAGCGGCGATGCGTGTTACGTTGCGGGATTATTTCCATGCGACGTTTAGCCGTTATGAGCAGTTGTTTGAGACCTTGGCGTGTGATGAAGCATATTTTGAAAAGCCGATTAGTTTGCGCCATCCGTTGATATTTTATTTTGGTCATACCGCTACATTTTTTATCAATAAATTGCTGTTGGCGGGATTGGTGACTGAGCGGATTAATCCGCAATTTGAATCGATGTTTGCGGTTGGCGTGGATGAAATGAGTTGGGATGATCTCAACGACAAACATTACCCATGGCCGACGGTGGCCGAAGTGCAACAATATCGCAATCAGGTTCGCGTCGTAGTTGATGATGTGATTGCGCATGCGCCGCTGACTTTGCCCATAGGCTGGAGCCATCCCTGGTGGACGATAGTGATGGGGATAGAGCACGAACGTATCCATCTGGAAACGTCTTCGGTGCTCATCCGTCAGCAACGTCTGGATTGGGTGCGTTCGCATCCTGAGTGGGTTGCATGCACGTTGACGGCTGAACCACCACTTAATGAATTGGTAAGCATAGTCGCAGGTACAGTGAAGCAGGGCAAAGATCGTGCTGATACCGTGTATGGCTGGGATAACGAGTACGGCGAGCATGTGGCTGATGTTGCTGAGTTTCAGGCTAGTCGCTATTTAGTGACTAATCGTGAGTTTTTGGGTTTTGTCGAGGCTGACGGTTATGCGGCTGATGGCTGGTGGGATGAAGAAGGTCGTGGCTGGCGCCAATATGCACAAGCGCAACAACCCATATTCTGGTTGCGTGCTGAGCAAGGATGGCAATTACGTTTGATGACCGAGGTGATCACTATGCCTTGGGATTGGCCGGTTGAAGTGAATTATCACGAAGCCAAGGCTTTCTGTAACTGGAAAGCTGCGCAGACTGGTTGGGCGGTGCGGCTACCTACAGAAGATGAATGGTGTCGTTTGTACGATGTGAGTGGTGTGGCTGAAGTGCCTGCGAATAGTGCAGCACAGGCGAATCTGCATTTGGACTATTGGGCATCTGCATGCCCGGTTACGCAATTCGCACACGGGGATTTATTTGATGTGGTGGGTAATGTATGGCAGTGGACGGAAACACCCATCTATCCGTTTGCGGGATTTGAGGTGCATCCGATTTACGATGATTTCACTACGCCGACCTTTGACGGACGTCACAACCTGATTAAAGGCGGTTCGTTTATCGCTTGCGGTAACGAGTCGCGCCGCGATGCGCGTTATGCTTTTCGGCGCCATTTTTTCCAGCATGCCGGTTTCCGCTATGTGGTGAGTGATGCCGCCGCGGTTGCGCCGAATGTATATTACGAGAGTGACAAGCAGCTATCCGAATATGCCGAATTTCATTATGGCGACGAGTATTACGGCGTGGCGAATTTCCCTAAGGCCTTGGCGGAAATCGCGGTAGCGGCAACCGAGGGCAAGCCGCGACATAAGGCACTGGATCTGGGCTGCGCTACAGGGCGGGCGACATTTGAGCTCGCTCGCGCATTTGATGCTGTGGTTGGCGTGGATTTTTCTGCGCGCTTTATTAATCTGGGTGTGCAGTTGGCACAAACGGGCAGCATACGTTATACCCTGATCGATGAAGGCGAACTAGTTTCCTACAAAATGCGTGATTTAACCAGTTTGGGACTGGATGCGGTACACGATAAAGTGCATTTCGAGCAGGGTGATGCGTGTAATCTCAAACCCATATTGAGCGGATTTGACCTGATACTGGCGGCAAACTTGATCGACCGCTTATATGACCCCGCACAATTTTTATCCATGGTGCATGAGCGTCTGAACATCGGTGGTGTGTTGCTGATTGCTTCCCCGTATACCTGGCTGGAAGAGCATACGCCACGCCAGGACTGGGTAGGTGGTTATAAAAAAGATGGCGAAAATTACACCACACTGGATGGATTGAAAGCACAACTCGGTGAGCATTTCCGCCTGATGCATGCGCCGCAGGATGTGCCGTTTGTGATTCGTGAAACCCGACGCAAATTCCAGCATACCTTATCCGAAGTGACGCTGTGGGAGAGGGTTAGCTGATGTTCGATTTTGACCAGATTATTTCACGCTCAGGCACAGCGAGCGAGAAATGGGATGGTCGGTTAGCGACATTCGGACGCGCGGATGTTACACCATTGTGGGTGGCCGATATGGATTTTGCTGCGCCACCCGCTGTAACTGAAGCGCTGCTGGCAAGGGCTCAGCATCCGATTTATGGCTATACACTGGCTGACGAGGCGGTGTATGAGAGTTTGATCACCTGGCTTTTTCGGCAACATGGCTGGCACGTTGAACGTGACTGGATAGTACTCACGCCTGGTGTTGTGCCGTCCATTTATGCAGCGGTACAGGCTTTGACGCAGTCGCATCAAGGCATTATCGTGCAGCCACCGGTTTATCCCCCCTTTTTTAGTGCTGTAAAGACACTTGGGCGTACTTTGCTGGGGAATCCGTTGCGCCTTGAAAACGGGCGTTACCGCATGGATGTCGAGCAGCTGGAGCAGTGCGCACAACAGGGCGCAAAACTGTTGCTGCTGTGTTCGCCGCATAACCCGGTGGGCCGTGTTTGGCAGCATGATGAACTGATGGCGGTGCTCGATGTTGCCCAGCGCTACCAACTTACGATTTTTGCTGATGAGATACATGCAGATCTGGTCTATCCCGAATTTAAGCATTTACCACTGGCGACATTGGCTGGTAAGGGCGATGCAGTGATAACTGCGGTTTCTCCGGGTAAGACTTTTAATCTCGCGGGATTGGGTTTGTCTGCACTGATTATTCCTGATGCAGCGATACGCAACCACATGGTTGATGTGTTTGCGCAATTACATATTCAGACATTAAATCCTTTTAGTTTAACGGCCTGCACCGCCGCTTATCAGCATGGTGACGTCTGGCGTGATGCATTGATGTTGTATTTGCGTGATACTCGTGATGTGGTGATGGTGTATTTGGCACAACATATCCCTCAGATACGCCCAGTTGCACCAGAGGGTACCTATTTAATGTGGCTGGATTGTCGAGAGCTGAATATGACCGATGCTGAATTGCGTGACTTCTTTGTGGATCAATGCGCGATAGGCATGAATTCAGGTGTGTCGTTTGGGCAGGGGGGCGGCGGTTTTATGCGTCTGAATCTTGCCAGCCCACGTGCTGTGGTGATGGCAGCGTTGGAAAAGATAGCTGCTGAAATAGGGTAAAAGCTAAATTAAATTTGATACTTAAGTGGGTAAGTGTTAGAATTTTGACCATTAGGTCGTACGGAAATTGACCTACATGAATAATTATAAGGTGGATGGGGAAGACAGAAGTTGTAAGGAAGATAAAAACAAGTAGGGGGGCTTTTGTTGTTCTACCTGTGATTTGCTTCATAAAGATGCCGCTCTGATCTATATATTTAAGCTGTACGTATATAGTCAGGCGGCATTTTCAATTCCGCTTTATTTATACAGTTAGCGCGAACCGCGCCAGCTAATCAGCAGCACACCGCACAATACCAGTATCGAACCTGCAATTTGCAAGCCACCTATGGTTTCGCCCAGAAATAAATACGCCATGAAGATAGTGGCGACGGGACCTGCCGAGCCGATGAGCGAAGTGCGACCTGGATTAATCAGGCGGATGGCGGCTGAAAGCATGAATACGGGAAGTACGGTTGAAAACACTGCCATGGCTACGCTGAGTAAATAGATTCTGGCTGGAAGTTGTAACGCGCTGATGTGATGTGTGAGGCCAAAGTGGATAAGTGTGAATGCGCTGGCAGCTATCATAGCGAGTGCGGTAAAGCGTATCGTGCCCAGTTTGTGGATGGCGTGGCCTGCGCCGACCAGATAGACGGAATAACTCAGGGTGCTGGCAAAGACGAGGCTGGCGCCGAGGAGCATGTTGGCAGATTGGTGACTTAGTTCATGTGCGAATACCAGGCCTATACCCACATAGCTAATGGTGAGAGCGACGATGTGGCGACGGGTGATGCGGTGTTTGAATAGCGCAGCGGAGAGCAGCACAGTCATGGTGGGATAGAGGAATAAAATTAGCCGTTCCAGCCCTGCATTCAGGTATTGCAGCCCCATAAAATCAAACAGGCTGGAGATGTAGTAGCCGACAAATCCCAGTGCGATGATCAGGCCATAGTCACGGCGATGCAAGCAATTGACGTGTCGTTGGCGCGAACTCCATATTGCGACGGCAATAAATACCGGTAAAGAAAAAGCCATGCGTAACGCCAACAGCGTAATCGCGTCTATGGGCGCGACCAGGTAGGCAAGTTTGACGAATACGGCTTTGGCCGAAAAGCCTACCGCAGCCAGGATGGCGAGGGTGACACCTAAGCCAAAGCGCGGTGGTGGAGATGGCATTTTGTTTGCAAATTGCGCGTGAGTAAATTAGTTGGGATGAAAGTAGGCGTAGCCTGCCAGTGCCAATCCTGCGCTCAAAAGTATGGCAATCAGGATTAACCAGCGTTGGTTGGTGCGCTGTTGCGCGAGTAGCAGGGTGGTTTGTTCGCGCATGGCATTGGCATTGTCTTGTGCCAGATATGCGTGTGCCAGGCGGGGTAATTGCGGCAGCAGTGTTGCCCAGCGCGGTGCTTCGTGTTTGATGTTACGCAGTGCACCGCGCCAGCCAAACTGTTCGTTCATCCAGCTTTCGAGAAAAGGTTTGCCGGTTTTCCATAGATCCAGATCAGGATCGAGGTCACGGCCCAAGCCTTCGATGTTGAGCAAGGTTTTTTGCAGCAACACTAACTGCGGCTGGATTTCCATGTTAAAGCGACGCGAGGTCTGGAACAGACGCAATAATACTTTGCCGAATGAAATTTCTTTTAATGGGCGGTCGAAGATGGGCTCGCAAACGGCACGAATAGCTGCTTCAAATTCATCGACACGGGTATCCGCAGGTGTCCAGCCCGCATCCACGTGGGCTTGGGCAACGGCGCGGTAATCGCGCTGGAAGAACGCGAGGAAGTTTTGCGCCAGATAGTTTTTGTCCACTTCAGTCAGCGTGCCCATGATGCCGAAATCCAGCGCGATGTATTGTCCTTGCGGGTTGACTTGGATATTGCCTGGGTGCATGTCAGCGTGAAAAAAAGCATCACGAAAAACTTGGGTAAAAAAGATTTCAACCCCGTCTTGCGCGAGTTTGGGGATGTTGACTCCCATTTCGCGGAGTTTGGCTGTCTGGCTGATGGGAACACCTTTCATGCGTTCCATTACCATCACCCCAGCTTCGCAGTAATCCCAATAGACTTCAGGGACGATGAGCAGAGCAGAATGCTCAAAATTGCGGCGTAATTGTGAACAATTCGATGCTTCGCGCATCAGATCCAGCTCATCGGTTAAGGTTTTGCGGAATTCGCCTACGACTTCGCGCGGATGCAGACGCTTGCCATCGGAAAACAGCTTTTCAACGAGAATGGCGGCGGCTTCGAGCAAGCCTAAATCGTGTTCGATGATCTCGCCTATGCCAGGACGTAACACTTTGACTGCGGCCTCTGTGCCATCACGCAAAATGGCAAAATGCACTTGTGCCATAGATGCGCTGGCAACAGGTTCCGCATCGAATTGAGTGAAAACGGCTTCCAGCGATTTACCATAAATGGCTTCCAGTTTGATACGCACTTCGCTGCCGGGGAACGGAGGCACGCGATCCTGTAAGCGTGCCAGCTCTTCCGCTATGTCGAATGGCATTAAGTCGCGGCGGGTAGAAAGCATTTGCCCAAACTTGACAAATATCGGCCCCAGTGCCTCAAGTGCGCGACGTAATCGCACTGCGCGCGGTTCAGACAAGTCTCGCCAAAACAGGGTGACATTGACCAGCCAGCGTAAGCCGCGAACGCGTTCATGCCCTAAGAAAAATTCATCCAGTCCGAAACGAGCCGCGACCCATAAAATAGTGATGAGACGAAAAATGCGCATGTGGTGTTTAGAGCTTGGATTTGAGTTGGCTGGTAAGCAGGTCTATGCGTTTGGCAAGCCGTGCCGTGTCATCACGCACGTTATCGACATCGGTGATGAATTGCTGCAATGGCTTGCGCTTGATGATCATGCCTGATTCTTCGTGCGCATATTCGACCAGCATTAATGCACTGCTGGCGACGTTGCTGCGTTTCCATTTAATCAGGTTGCGGGCAATCTTGACGACTTGATGTGCGGCGGCATCACCCATAAAACGCGCCAGGTCGGCTTCGGCATCCCAGTCCAAATCCATTAAGGTGTTACCAACATCCGCTGCGAGTTGCGTATCACCGGTAATGTTGATGCGATGAGTAGCCGTTTTGTCACCCAGCGCAATACGAGCAAGTATCAGCGGATTGAGATGGAATTGCGCATCGCTATTAGTGTCATCAACTGATAGCAAACGACCGTCGTTATCCAGCGCTATATTGACGCTGACTAATGATAATTGGATAGTGACTCGTTTGCCGGCGTGTTGGGCGAGCTTATAGCGCGCACTGGGTGCAGCATCCAGCAAATGATTTAGCAGCGGGATGAGCACGCGCGCGTTGAGCGTGTCCAGCATCAGTATTTGTAACCTTTATGTAATGCGACGACACCACCGGTCAGATTGAAGTAATCAACTTTGGCAAAACCAGCTTCTGACATCATGGTCTTTAGTGTTTCCTGGTCAGGGTGCATGCGGATGGATTCGGCAAGATATTGGTAGCTTTCCGCATCTTTGGCGACCAGCTTGCCCATCGCAGGCAGGAGCTTGAATGAGTAAACATCATATATCGGCGCAAGCGGTTTCCATACCTTGGAAAACTCCAGCACTAATAAACGTCCGCCCGGGCGTAATACACGGTACATGTCGCGCAAGGCGGCGTCTTTGTGGGTCATGTTGCGCAAGCCAAAAGCAACGCTGACACAATCAAAATAGTTGTCGGGGAACGGCAGCTTTTCACCATCACATTGCGCGACAGGGATAGCTTGTCCCTCGTCCAGCATGCGGTCGCGCCCGACAGTGAGCATGGAGCTGTTAATGTCGGTCAGCCAGACTTGCCCTGTAGGACCCACTTTTTTCAGAAATAATCGGGTTAAATCCGCCGTGCCGCCAGCGACATCGAGCACGCGATTGCCTGGGCGCACGCCTGAGGTGGCAATGGTGAATTGTTTCCAGACACGATGCAGACCCATAGACATAAGGTCATTCATTACATCATAGCGCGCAGCGACAGAATGAAAAACCTCGGCAACCTTGCCCGCTTTATCGGATTCGGCAACTGTTTTATAACCAAAGTGAGTGGTGTTATCCATAGTGCAGACTTTAATATGAAGAAGCTAAATCATAACCGATAACGACATGGCGTGGACTGATTAAAGCGAAGAAATAACGTGAGGCGTGGTAAAAATAAGAAGTGGCGAGCCCAACCCCCGGCACTTGCAATAAACAGCTGTGGCTGCTTCCTTCCGGACCTGACCAAGTTCACCGCCTTGCAATGCGGGGAGACCCGCCGCTGTGTATTCTACGCTAGTCATGAGGGCTGGCAAAGCGGTATAGTGTGTTTTTTTGTGTTTAGGATTGAAGCAATGACGATAATACGCTGGTTGGGCGGCAGTCTGGTTTTGAGTATGGTGTGGCTAACGCCTGTCTATGCTGGCATATTTGATCAGGATGGCATGGTCAATAATCAAGTTGAAGATGCGCCTGACTGGGAAGAGTTGCAAGCGAAATTGCCTGCTGCGCCTAAAGATGAAAATCTGGTGCCATTTTATGTCAGTGGTATTGCAGGTAATCAATATGCTATTGACAAGTCTACTCTGGACGTTGGCAAAGATGGTGTTGTGCGTTATGTACTGGTTATTAAAAGCCAGGGTGGGGCGAAAAATATCAGTTTTGAGGGTATACGTTGTGAAACTCGCGAACGTAAGATCTATGCCACAGGCCGTGAAGACGGAAGTTGGGCGCGTGCTACGAATAGTCGATGGCAAGGTATAGCAGGCCGTTCGTTACTTTCTTATCATCGTGCATTAGCAGATGAGTATTTTTGTCCAGTAGGTACTGTCGTGTGGAGTAAAGAGCAGGCTTTGCAAAATATCAAGGCAGGGTGGTGAGGAAATCTGTGTACATGCTTTTGTGTTGTACTTGAGCATGATTGCCATGTTTACTCTTTTTTGTACCTCCGTAATGGCATCGTTGATATCGTTTCCTGATCCAGGGTTGATAAGTTGTGAGTTTGTGCTGAAAATTTTCCCATGCTAATTGTCTGCGAGGGCGCTTTAGGCTAAAATTCAGCATTACCTGCGCTGTAAATTCAACATGACTCGTTATATATTTGTTACTGGTGGTGTGGTGTCTTCCCTGGGCAAGGGAATCGCCGCCGCTTCTCTCGCTGCTATCCTCGAATCTCGCGGTATGCAAGTCACTATGATGAAACTGGATCCGTATATCAACGTCGATCCCGGGACCATGAGTCCATTTCAGCATGGTGAGGTGTTTGTGACCGAAGATGGGGCTGAAACCGACCTTGATCTCGGGCACTATGAGCGCTTTACTCATGCCAAGATGTCCAAACGCAACAATTTCACTACTGGCCAGATTTATGAATCCGTGATTAAGAAAGAACGTCGCGGTGAGTATCTGGGCGGTACAGTGCAAGTTATTCCACATATTACCGATGAAATTAAGCTGCATATACGCGCTGGCGCAGCGGGAGCGGAGATTGCCATCGTTGAAGTCGGTGGCACGGTGGGCGACATTGAGTCGTTGCCATTCCTTGAAGCTATCCGTCAGATGGGTTTACAGGAAGGCCGTAATAATACTTGTTACATCCACCTCACTTTAGTGCCTTATCTGGGTAAAGCGGGCGAGGTGAAAACCAAGCCTACGCAACATTCGGTTAAAGAATTGCGCGAAATCGGTATCCAGCCTGATGTGGTGTTATGTCGTGGCGATAGGCCTTTGCCAGATGAAGAGCGTCGTAAAATCGCGCTGTTTACCAATCTGGAACCGAATGCCGTAGTGTCTGTGCATGACGTAGACAGTATTTATAAAATTCCGGAAATGTTGCGCGAGCAAGGCATGGATGAAATTGTCTGTCGCAAATTCGGTATCAATCCGCCGCCTGCTGATTTGAGTATGTGGAACGGGTTGGTTGAGTCACTTGAGCATCCGCAGCATGAAGTTGATATTGCGATGGTGGGCAAGTACGTGGGGCTGACCGAATCGTACAAGTCATTATCTGAGGCCTTGATTCATGCGGGCATCCACACGCATACCAAAATCAACATCCACTATATTGATTCTGAGCTGCTGGAACAAGATGGTGTCAGTGCGCTGGCGGGAATGCACGCGATACTGGTGCCTGGTGGCTTTGGTAAGCGCGGTGTGGAAGGCAAAATATTGGCTATCCAATATGCGCGCGAAAACAAGATACCGTATTTGGGTATTTGTTTGGGTATGCAATTGGCTGTGATCGAATTTGCGCGGCATAAAGCGGGTATGAGCGATGCTCACAGTACCGAGTTTGAACCTGCGACGACACACCCTATAGTGGCGTTGATTTCAGAGTGGAAAGACGCTGCGGGGCAAGTGGAAACACGTACTGAAGATTCTAATTTGGGTGGTACGATGCGTTTAGGCGGTCAGGCATGCGATCTGCTGGCAGGCTCGTTGGCGCGTGAAGTTTACGGCGCGGATGAGATTGTTGAACGTCATCGTCATCGTTATGAAGTCAACGGCGCCTTGTTGCCACAACTTGAGCAGGCCGGGTTGCGCGTGAGCGGCCATTCTGCCACAGACGGCTTGTGCGAAATGATAGAGTTGCCAGATCATCCCTGGTTTATGGCGTGTCAGTTCCATCCCGAATTTACTTCTACACCACGTGACGGTCATCCGTTGTTTAAGTCATTTGTGACGGCTGCGGTGCAGCATTTAGGAGCGCAGGCATGAAATTATGTGGATTTGAAGTTGGCTTAGATCAGCCTTTGTTTTTGATTGCCGGTCCATGTGTAGTTGAATCGCGTCAGATGGCGATGGATACTGCCGGGCAGTTGAAAGAAATTTGCGCTGAATTAGGCATTCCATTTATTTACAAATCGTCATATGACAAAGCCAATCGCAGCTCGGGTACATCGTATCGTGGCCCAGGTCGGGATGCGGGTTTGCAGATTTTGGCGGATGTGAAACGGGAAATTGGCGTTTCTATATTGACTGATGTGCATAGCATTGATGAAATTGCTGAAGTCGCGGCGGTAGTTGATGTGTTGCAAACACCTGCCTTCTTGTGTCGGCAGACTGATTTTATCCATGCGGTGGCATGTTCAGGCAAGCCAGTGAATATCAAAAAAGGCCAATTTTTAGCGCCTTGGGATATGAAAAACGTCGTTGATAAAGCTAAAACTGCTAATGGTGGGCAAGATAACATCATGGTGTGTGAGCGCGGTGTGTCGTTTGGTTATAACAACCTGGTGTCAGATATGCGTTCACTCATGGTGATGCGGGATACGGGTTGTCCAGTGGTGTTTGATGCGACGCATTCAGTACAGTTGCCTGGTGGCCAAGGTAACGTATCAGGTGGTCAGCGTGAGTTTGTGCCTGTGTTGGCGCGTGCTGCGGTATCAGCTGGTGTGGCGGGCGTGTTTGCAGAAACTCATCCAGACCCTGCGTGCGCATTGTCGGACGGTCCTAATGCCTGGCCGTTGGGACGGATGAAAGAATTGTTGTATACGTTAAAAGAAATTGATGCGCTGGTTAAACAGCGTGGTTTTATTGAACATACGCTCTAACTATTGGTTAGTAGATATATTGAGGGGAAAAGAATGAGTGTAATCGTTGATGTTATCGCCCGTGAGATTCTGGATTCACGTGGCAATCCAACTGTCGAAGCAGATGTGTTGCTGGAGTCAGGTGTATTAGGTCGTGCCGCTGTGCCGTCTGGCGCTTCTACGGGTAGTCGTGAAGCCATCGAGTTGCGCGATGGCGATGCAGCGCGTTACTTAGGTAAAGGCGTGTTAAAAGCAGTTGAATATGTGAACACTGAAATTTGCGAAGCGATTATTGGTCTGGATGCAGAAGACCAGTCGTTTATTGATCAGACCATGATAGATTTGGATGGTACTGAAAGCAAGTCACGCTTGGGCGCGAATGCGATTCTGGCTGTATCGATGGCGGTGGCACGTGCTGCAGCTGAAGAATCTGGCTTGCCGCTGTATCGTTATCTGGGTGGTGCGGGTCCGATGAATCTGCCGGTGCCAATGATGAATATCATCAACGGCGGCGCGCATGCGAATAACAATATCGATATGCAAGAATTCATGATTATCCCGTTGGGCGCACCTAGCTTCCGCGAAGCCTTACGTTATGGCGCTGAAGTATTCCATGCCTTGAAAAAGATCCTGGATGGCTTAGGTATGACCACGACAGTAGGTGATGAAGGTGGTTTCGCACCTAACCTGGAATCCAACGAAGCTGCGTTGAAGCTTATCGTGCAAGCGATAGAAAAAGCAGGTTATGTACCTGGGCAAGATATCGCGATTGGTGTGGATTGCGCTGCGAGCGAGTTTTACCGCGATGGCAAGTATCAAATTGAATCTGAAGGTTTGGCGTTATCAGCTGAACAGTTCACCGATTACCTGGCAGCCTGGTGTGATAAATATCCTATAGTCAGTATTGAAGACGGCATGGCTGAAGGCGACTGGGCAGGTTGGGCAGTGTTGACTGCACGTTTGAAGCAATCTATCCAATTGGTCGGTGATGATTTGTTTGTGACCAACGCGAAAATTTTGGCTGAAGGTATTAGCCGCGGCATTTGCAATTCGATTTTGATTAAAGTAAACCAGATCGGTACGTTGTCAGAAACGTTTGATGCGATAGAAACAGCCAAGCGTGCTGGTTATACTTCGATTATTTCACATCGTTCAGGTGAGACTGAAGATACGACTATCGCTGATTTGGCGGTGGCAACCAACGCCTTGCAAATCAAAACAGGTTCGTTGTCACGTTCAGACCGTATGGCGAAATACAACCAATTACTGCGCATAGAAGAAGAGTTGGGCGCGTCAGCTCGCTTCCCAGGTCGTGCTGCTTTTTACTCCATCGGCTAATTCCTTTTAAAGGCCAAGCGTGATGCGTACATTGACAGGCATATTGCTGGGCTTGTTGTTGCTCGTGCAGTATCCGCTTTGGCTAGGCAAAGGGAGCTGGTTTCAGGTGTGGGATAATCAACAGAAATTGCTTCAGCAACAACAAATCAACACTAAACTCATTGCTCGAAATGCTGCAATGTATGCGGAAGTGCGTGATTTAAAACAGGGCTTGGGCGCGATTGAAGAACGAGCCCGCAACGAGTTGGGGATGGTGCGTAAGAACGAAGTTTTTTATCAAATCTTAGACGTGCCGCCACCGCCAATATCCAGCATAGCCACCGTTAATACACCCATCACTGCTACTAGCCACGGAACGACAAGATGAATTCATTGCAAATTAGTCTCATCGTACTCGCTGTTGTCGTCATCGTTGCGATATTGTTTTATAACTGGTTTCAGGAACGAAAATATCGTAAGCAATCGGTAGAGATGTTTACCAAGCATGACGACGTACTGTTCCAGCCCGCCATAGAAGAGATCGCCGAGTCACGCATTGAGCCGGTTATGATGGATGAGCCAAGTGAGATCGGGGATGTTCAGGTTGATTCAGCTGCTTCCGTTGAAGCGCTTCAGGAAGCTCCGGTGACGCATGAGTTACCACCCGCACCTACAGATGCGCAATTAGAGTTTGTGATTACCATACAAACAGCAGATGAGATACCCAGTGCGGCTTTTGCCGCATTGATAGATGCTGAGCACGATGCAGGTAAACCCGTGCGCTGGTTGGGTTATGTAGATCAATCGGCTGCCTGGGTTGATATTGCACCTTGGCGAGATATGGCGTTTACAGATGTTGTGGTGGCTGTGCAACTGGCGGATCGGGCAGGGCCTGTTACGGAATCGCAGTTGCAAGGAATTACACAAATTACACGTCAGTTGGCTGGCCGCTTTAACGGTATAGCCAGTTGGCAAGATATTGCGCCGGCATTGGTTAAAGCCAATAAACTGGATCAGTTTTGTGTTGAAGTCGATGTGCTTATCGGACTCAATGTTGTGAGTAACGATGGTGCAAGTTTCGCAGGCGAAAAAATTGCTGAAGTGGCGCAGGATTCTGGTCTGGTATTGAACAGTGCGGGTGTATATCAACGCCATAACGAGCGTGGTGAAGTGGTTTTTGCATTATGTAATCACGAAGATACACCTTTTTCGTCTGGACAAATGTCTGCTTTGCAAACTCATGGCGTGACGTTAATGTTTGAGGTGCCGCGCGTTGATAATGGTCTGGCAGCCTTTGCTGAGATGGCGCAATTCGGTCAGCAATTGGCACAAGCGCTAGGCGGCAAACTGGTAGATGATAATATTCGTCCGCTCTCTCCTGCAGGGATAGAAAAAATCCAATTACAATTAGTTCACCTGTATCAACGGATGGAAGCTAACGAGATACCTGCGGGTGGACGGCGAGCGCTGCGTTTATTTAACTAATTACCCCACTATGACTAACGAGGCTGAAATCAAAAACCGTATCGATACGTTACGGCAGCAGCTGGAATATCACAATTACCTTTACTATGTGCTGGATGCGCCTGATGTCAGTGATGCAGAATATGATAAATTATTCCGCGAACTGCAAGACTTAGAGCAACAGTACCCACAATTTATTACATCAACGTCGCCCACACAACGTGTAGGTGGGGCGGCGGTCAGTGAATTTACCCAGACTACCCATAGCACACCGATGTTATCGCTTAACAATGCGTTTAGTGATGATGAAGTCATTGCGTTTGACAGACGCGTACGTGAGGCCGCCGGAGTGGCTGAAGTGACTTATGCTGTTGAACCCAAATTTGATGGTCTGGCGATCAACCTGGTCTATGAACATGGGCAATTTGCCATGGGTACGACTCGTGGGGATGGCTACGTCGGTGAGGATGTGACGGTGAATTTGCGCACGATACGTGCCATCCCCTTAACCCTCGCAACAACCGTACCACCCAGTCGCATAGAAATCCGTGGTGAGGTATTGATGTTAAAAGCGGATTTTCAAGCATTAAATTTGGCTCAGCGTGAGCAAGGTTTGAAGGAGTTTGCTAATCCACGTAATGCGGCGGCTGGATCGTTGCGACAATTAGACCCGCGTATTACCGCAACGCGAGGTTTGCATTTTTTCGCTTATGGGGTTGGGCTGTGTGAGGGCTATGATATGCCAGCTACACACAGCGCGATGATGCGCCAATTAGCTGAGTGGCATTTACCTGTTGCCAGGCAGATTGACACCACACGGGGTGTCAATGGTTTGCTGGGTTATTATCAACGCATAGGTGTAGCACGCGAGCAGCTGCCTTTTGATATTGATGGTGTGGTGTACAAGGTGGACGATTTTGCACTGCAGACACAAATAGGCTTCGTGGCGCGTGCGCCACGTTTCGCTATTGCCCATAAATTTCCTGCACAGGAAGCAACGACAGTCGTGCTGGATATAGACGTACAGGTAGGGCGCACGGGTGCGATTACGCCGGTTGCACGGCTAGTGCCGGTGTCAGTTGGTGGCGTGACCGTAACCAATGCTACGCTGCATAACGAAGATGAAATACGGCGTAAAGGTATCATGATAGGCGATAGCGTTAATGTGCGTCGTGCAGGTGATGTGATTCCAGAGGTGGTGTCTGTGGTATTGTCGCGTCGCCCATCTGATGCGCGTGAATTTGTCATGCCAACGCAGTGTCCAGTGTGCGGTTCACACATCGTGCGTTCCGAAGATGAAGCGATAGCACGCTGTACCGGTGGCTTATACTGCCCTGCGCAACGTAAACAGGCGCTCTGGCATTTTGCCAGTCGGCGTGCGATGGATATTGATGGCTTGGGTGAAAAGCTGATAGAACAATTGGTTGATGCGAATCTGGTGCATCATCCGGCAGATTTGTACCGTTTAGGTTTATTAAGTCTGGTGAACCTGGAACGTATGGCAGAAAAATCCGCACACAATATATTAGCGGCAATCGAAAAAAGCAAACATACGACCTTGGCGCGTTTTATTTACGCATTGGGTATACGTCATGTGGGTGAGCAAACCGCCAAAGATTTAGCCCGTTATTTCGGTAATCTGGACGCGCTAATGGGTGCTGATGAGGCGACGTTATTGCTCGTGCCTGAGGTGGGTAATGTAGTAGCGAACTCCATTTTACAATTCTTTGCCGAGCAGCATAATCGGACGGTAATCGAATTGTTAATTGCATCGGGTGTGCACTGGCCTGCTGTTGTGTCTGCTGACAATGTAATATATAGTCCGTTAAATGGTAGTGTTTTTGTCGTTACCGGTACTTTGCCTAATTTGAGTCGAGATGAAGCAAAAGCAAAAATTGAGGCTCTGGGTGGAAAAGTGGCGGGTAGTGTATCTAAGAAGACTGACTACGTTGTTGCGGGTGCAGATCCCGGCAGCAAATTCATCAAAGCGCAAGAATTGGGCATTAAGATAATCGATGAAGCAGAACTGATTAATATATTGGGGAAATATGAGCATGATTAAAGTTACAAAGGCGGTGTTTCCAGTCGCTGGCATGGGGACGCGCTTTTTACCCGCGACTAAGGCAATGCCGAAAGAAATGTTGCCCATCGTGGATAAGCCATTAATCCAGTATGCAGTTGAAGAAGCTATTGCTGCTGGGATTACCGATTTGATTTTTATCACTGGTCGCAGTAAGCGTGCGATACCCGACCATTTTGATAAGGCTTATGAGCTGGAAGATAAATTAGAGGCTGCTAATAAGAAAAAATTATTGGATCTGGTGCGTGGCATCATTCCACCTGGTGTTACTTGTATCTATATTCGTCAAGAAGAAGCATTGGGTTTAGGTCACGCCGTTTTGTGTGCGAAGCCTGTGGTTAATAATGAACCATTTGCAGTGATATTGGCTGATGATTTGATAGATTCTGAAGTGCCAGCCATGAAACAAATGACTGAGTTATATAGTTATTATCAGTGCTCTATTTTGGGTGTGCAGCAAGTGGCGCTGGAAGAAACCAGTTCGTATGGTATTGTTGATGCGAAACCTGTGACCGCTAACTTGAGTAAGGTTGATGCTATTGTTGAAAAGCCTAAGCCAGTTGATGCGCCATCAACGTTGGGTGTGGTCGGTCGCTACATTCTGACACCGCGTATTTTCCATCATCTGGAAAATATCCCATTCGGTGCGGGTGGAGAGTTGCAGTTGACCGATGGTATTGCGCAGTTGCTGCAAGAGCAACAGGTACTGGCTTATGCTTTTGACGGCGTACGTTATGACTGTGGTAGCAAATTAGGTTATCTCAAAGCAACGGTAGAGCACGCGCTTAAACATCCTGAGGTTGCAGTTGAATTCCAGGCTTATTTGGATGGGCGTTGCGGAAATGTCGTAGTCTGAACTAAGTATTTAAGATCTGCATTAAATCTGTTTCCAGACGCAAGCGTTGCTGTGTTTGATTTAATGCAGTGCTGTTCAGGGTAAATGTGTCCTCTGCGCGCTCACCTAATGTACTGATTTTTGCAGCATAAACGCTGACTTGATGCTGGTATAACACCTGTGCAATGGCAAACAGCAGACCTGGTCTGTCACCGGCTACGAGATTGAGCAAATAGAATTTGTTATTTTCGTCTGCACGCAAGCTGATCTCTGGCGTAATAGGGAAATGCTTGAGTTGGCGGCTGATGCGACCTCGAGTCGATTTCTTGAGTGGTGCATGAATGTTGAGCCGGTTAGCAAGTTCGTGTTCGATGTAGCTGAGGAAATCACGATAAGGCATGTTGCGCTGATATTTGTCGAGTATGACGAAACTGTCCAGCGCGTAGCCATTACGTGCGGTATGGATTTTAGCGTCAACAATCGTGTAATTCACTTCTTCAAAAAATCCACAAATCTGTGCAAATAAGCTGGCTTCATCCTGCGCATAAATCATAACTTGTATGCCTTCACCAACCGGACTTAAGCGTGCGCGCACGACTGCGCTATCGGTATTGACGCGATGCCATAGGTGGCGAGTATGCCAGGCAATTTCTTTGGCATCGTGGCGGAGAAAATACGCATCGGTGAGTTGAGCCCACAGTTCATCCTCGGTATGCGGACGCAAGCCATACAGGCGCAATAAATTTGCGGCCTGCTGTTGAGTGCTGGATAAGTGATTGCCTGTGTCGGTGTTGCCGTGCAATAAGCGCTGGCTAGCGTAGAACAAATCAGCCAGTAGCTTGGCTTTCCATGCGTTCCATACCTTGGGGCTGGTGCCGCGTATATCGCAGTTGGTGAGCAAATACAGGGCGATGAGATGACGCTCATCAGGGATATGTGCAGTAAATCTTGCAATTACATCATGATCAGATAAATCCTGCTTTTGCGCTGTTGCGGACAAATTCAGATGCTCACCGACCAGCCATACTATGAGCTCGGTGTCGGCATGGGACAATCGATGCAGATGACAGAATTTACGGGCATCTACCATGCCCAGTGTGGCGTGATCTCCGCCTCGGCCTTTGGCTATGTCATGAAACAATGCGGCAAGATAAAGTACTTCAGGACGTTCAAAGCTTGCGATGAGGCGGCTGGCAAGCGGGTGCTCGTGAGCGAGTTCGGCAATAGTGAGGCGACGCAGATTGCGTAATACAGTTAGTGTGTGCTCATCAACTGTGTAGATGTGGTACAAGTCGTGTTGCATCTGTCCAACGATGCGACCGAAGGCGGGGATATATCGTCCCAAGATACCGTAATGATTCATGCTGAGCAGGGTGCGTGTGACGCCTGAGGGTGCTCGCAAAATAGCCATGAATTGCGCTTGATGAACAGGGTTGCAGCGAAACTCGGCGTTAATGGATTTGCTTGCGCGCCAAAGGCTGCGCAAAGTAGGTGCACTCATGCCGGTGAGCTCGGGGTGAGTTTGCAGTAATAAAAAACTCTCGAATATAGCGCTGGGTTCACGTTCAAATAGCGTCTGATCAACAGCACACAAGAGTTGATTATTGTTGTTGAAACGGGGATTTAACGGGATGCTGTTGGGCGGACTGGCAATGATGCATGCACGCAAGTTCGGTAATAGAATATCGCGAAGCTGGGCTAATGCTTTGACATTACGATAATAGCGCTGCATCAAAACTTCACTGGGACGCCGGGTCTCATTGGCTGCTATTTGATACTGTTCAGCCAAGCTATGTTGGTAATCAAACAGTAATCGGTCTTCGCGCCGTCCTGCCAAATAATGCAAACGTACCCTGAGTTCTGCCAAAAAACGGGCAAGGTTCTGGATTTGACGCAGTTCGGTTTTGCTGAGTAAGCCTGCATGCACCAGGTCAGTCCAAGTGTTGCCAACACCGGCAGCAATGGCTAACCAGCGCAAATTATGTAAATCTCTTAATCCGCCAGGACTTTCCTTGATATTAGGTTCAAGCTGATAGGCGCTGTCGTTATAACGCGCATGGCGCTGATCTTGTTCGAGTAATTTACCTTCAAAAAAACTGCGTGGGTCAAATTGTTGTTGATAATGTTGTTTGAAATGAGTGAACGTCGTGTGGCTGCCCGCAAGATAGCGGGACTCAAGCAAGTTGGTTAATATCGTAATGTCATCACGTGCAGCAGTAATGCACTCTTCCAGTGTGCGCACACTGGTTCCCACTTCCAGCCCAATATCCCAAAATACACCAATGAGCTGTGTTAACGTTTGTTCTTCTGTAGATGTTGCCGGATGGGCCAGTAAAATAAGTAGGTCAACGTCTGAATATGGATAAAGCTCACCACGACCATAGCCACCGACCGCTATCAGTGTGGCGGTCTCAGGCAGATTCAGTGTGTGCCAGATTTCAATCAGCAGGGCATCAATTAGTTGTTTATTAAGCGCCAGAATGGCGTGGGTTGGCTTGCCACTAAAGAATAGCTGCTTGATTTGCCCACGTCCTGCACTGAGTCGTTCCCGCCATTGTGATATAGATGTCGTTGTTGTGGCGGGCATGAGTTATTTGACGAAATCAGGTGCGGGCGGCGTTCCCTTGGAAAGGGTAAGGACTTCATATCCAGTCTCAGTAACTAAGACTGTGTGTTCCCATTGTGCTGACAGACTGCGATCCTTGGTGACGATGGTCCAGCCATCATTAAGCTGGCGGATGTCGCGTTTGCCTGCGTTAATCATGGGCTCTATGGTGAATATCATGCCTGGTGCAAGTTTCAAACCGGTTCCAGCACGACCATAATGCAGTACCTGAGGATCTTCATGAAATTTTTGGCCTATGCCATGTCCACAAAATTCACGTACAACGCTGTAACCTTGCCCTTCAGCAAACTTCTGTATGGTTTGACCTATGTCACCCAAGGTAGCGCCAGGACGTACCATCACAATGCCGTGCCACATGGCTTGATAAGTAATTTCGCATAAACGTTTAGCATAGGCGACAGGCTCGCCTACATAAAACATGCGACTGGTATCGCCATGCCAGCCATCTTTAATCACAGTAACGTCAATATTGACGATATCGCCATCTTTGAGTTGTTTGTCTCCAGGTACGCCATGACAAATTTGTTGGTTGATAGAGGTGCAAATTGATTTAGGATAAGGTGTGTGGCCACCGGGCGCATAATTGAGCGGCGCTGGAATAGTATGCTGCACGTTGACCATATAGTCGTGACATAACTTATCAAGCTGGTCAGTGGTGACGCCGGGAACGACATGGGGTGTGATGAAATCAAGCACTTCTGCACCTAGGCGGCCTGCGATGCGCATTTTTTCGATATCTGCTGGGGATTTGATGCTAACTGACATGGTGGTAATAGGACAAATAGATAAGAAGTCTAAGGATAAGGGATGGGACGGTAATGGTCAAAAAAATTTTAATGTTCTGTGAATATGGATTTGCTTCACGGCTAACTTGTCAAGCAAGCCGTTTCGTCATATAATCGCGCTCTTTTAATTCAATTGGTTAGGCACTCACGATGGTTATTATTCGTCTTGCACGTGGTGGCGCGAAAAACCGCCCTTTCTACAATGTAGTTGTTGCTGATTCACGCAATCGTCGTGACGGTCGCTTCATTGAGCGCGTTGGTTTTTACAACCCGCTGGCTAAGGAAGGTGTAGAAGGTTTGCGTTTGAGTTTGGAGCGTGTGGCTCATTGGGTATCCCAAGGTGCACAAATTAGCGACGCTGTTGCTAAATTAGTTAAGACTGAAAGTGCAAAAGTCGCTGGATAATTTGGTGATTATGGGTCGCATAGCGATCCCGTATGGTGTTAAGGGATGGATGAAAATTCAGACTTTCACCGAAGCAGCGGATACTTTGGCTGACTACGCTGAATGGTATGTGAAGCGTGGTAACGACTGGCAGCTTTATACTGTAGCTAATGCAAAGTTACATACCAATAGCTTGGTCGCTGAATTGGTCGGCGTGCATGATCGTGATCAGGCCTTGGCACTAAAAGGTTGTGAAATAGCGGTACCCGCTGATTCATTGCCTGAACCAGCTGATAATGAGTATTACTGGACTGATTTAATCGGGTTGTCAGTAGTCAATTTGCGTGGCGAAGCTTTTGGTGAAGTAGCGCAGATCCTTGAAGCTGGTGCGCATGATGTGTTGGTGGTGCGTGGTGAACGTGAGTATTTGATACCTTTTGTCGGCAAGGTCGTGCAGCAGGTAGACTTGGGCACGAAATTGATTACTGTGGATTGGGAGCTGGATTACTAATGCCTTTGCAAATTGATGTGGTGAGTTTGTTCCCACAAATGTTTGCGGCGATTAGTGAATTCGGTATCAGTAGCCGGGCATTTGCACGGCAGCATGCTCATCTGCAAATTTGGAATCCACGAGATTTTACCAGCGATAATTATCGTACTATAGACGACAGGCCGTACGGCGGTGGTCCGGGTATGGTGATGCTGGCAGAACCACTGGATGCTGCGCTTGATGCTGCCGAAGCCCGCCAGCGTGAATGTGGTGTGATCCCACATGTGATTTATTTATCACCGCAAGGTCGTACACTAGATCATGCATTGGTGATGGAATTAGCGGCACGTCCTGGTTTGGTTTTTTTGGCAGGGCGCTATGAAGGCGTTGATCAGCGCTTACTTGATAGCCGGGTAGATGAGGCGATTTCCATCGGCGATTATGTGTTGTCAGGTGGTGAATTGGCTGCGATGGTCGTCATAGATGCGATTGTTCGGCAATTACCTGGTGTGTTGGGGGATGCGGATTCGGCAATACAGGATTCGTTCGTGAATGGTTTGCTGGATTATCCGCATTACACGCGGCCTGAAGTTTATAAAGGCGTGTCTGTGCCAGCCGTGTTGCTCGGTGGTAATCATGCCAAGATACAGCAATGGCGATTGCAGCAGTCTTTGTTGGCGACACAAAATAGTCGTCCAGATTTATTAGCAAGGCGTGGTATGAGCCAAGCAGAAATTGACTTGTTGGCAGCTTGCCAGCAAGAAAATACACCAGATAGTTAAATCTGGTAACAACAAACCCTGTACGTCAAGCGGCGGCTTGCTCCGTACAGTAAGGTCTAAGACCTCAATTTTATTTAGGAGTACGCGATGAATCTGATACAACAATTGGAACAGGAAGAAATTGCCCGTTTGGCAAAAGTTATTCCTGATTTTGCGCCAGGCGATACCGTTATCGTTAGCGTAAAAGTTAAAGAAGGTACACGTGAGCGTTTGCAGGCTTACGAAGGTGTGGTTATCGCTAAGCGTAACCGTGGCCTGAACTCTGCATTCACCGTGCGTAAAATTTCAGCTGGTGAAGGTGTGGAACGTACATTCCAAACCTATTCACCATTAATCGCAACTGTAGAAGTGAAGCGTCGTGGTGATGTACGCCGTGCTAAACTTTATTACTTGCGTGATCGTTCAGGTAAATCTGCACGTATTAAAGAAAAATTGCCAGCACGTAAAGTTAAAACAGTTTAATTTACTGTTGGTACAACAAAAAAGCAGATCTTCATGGTCTGCTTTTTTTATGTCTGACGATAGGATGCATCATCAAATTCCGCGTCAATAGCTTCGATGAGTTGATTCAACTTACGAAAGTCCTGCGCGGAGCCTGTTCCTGCCATGAATTCACGTCTAAGCGGCCCCAGGCTATTTACTACAGCAGATCGTTCCACTACAGCCTGCTGGTTAGACAATGCACACCAGTCGTAAATCATTTGTGTTACCTGGGCGAGGAAAGTATCGTCAGGCGCGGGTAATAAGCGATAACCTGTACGGGTTTGGAGGGCAGCGATCAGTTCGAGGTAAGTCATAATTCTGGGCATATGTTAATCTAACCGTTACATTAATTAAAAAACGCACAAGAGGCAATATTATGGCGCGAGTTAAGTTACCCAAAGGCGTCATTGCTTTGGGGTTTGTCAGCTTGTTCATGGATTTGTCGTCCGAAATGATACATAGCCTGCTGCCTGTTTATCTGGTGGTGGTGCTGGGTGCATCGGTGCTTTCTGTAGGGTTGATTGAAGGTGTCGCAGAAGCCACTGCTTCAATTACCAAAGTGTTTTCAGGCGTGATTTCAGATTGGATGGGGCGACGTAAGCCACTAGTCTTGCTGGGATATGGCATGGCCGCATTTACCAAGCCGCTATTTCCATTGGCAACGGGAATGACAGCTATTCTGACAGCGCGTTTTCTGGATCGTGTTGGTAAAGGTATACGCGGGGCTCCGCGCGATGCGCTGATTGCCGACATTACGCCAGCCGAGCAACGTGGTGCGGCATTTGGTTTGCGCCAATCTATGGATACCGTAGGAGCATTTGCCGGGCCGTTAGTGGCAATGGGATTAATGGCAATGAGCCATGATAATTTCAAGCTGGTATTTTGGGTGGCTGTTGTGCCTGCGATGATATGTGTGCTGTTGATCATGTTTGGCGTGCAGGAGACTGAAGTTCCGCGCGTAGTCACGCCGCGACGGATGCCGTTGAATCGGATTGACATGAGACGTTTACCCGTGCATTTTTGGGCGGTAATGGGTTTTACAGCGGTGCTGACCTTGGCACGATTCTCTGAGGCTTTTTTGTTATTGCGCGCTGAAAATGTGGGCTTGGCAGTGACCTGGATACCCATGATATTGATAGTCATGAATGTGGTGTATGCCGCCAGCGCTTATCCATTTGGAAAGTATTCCGATACCGGTAATCGTCGCTATTTGTTAGTGACGGGTGTGGTGCTGTTAATCCTAGCTGATTTGGTATTGGCGAATGCTAGCAATGTCTGGCTGGTGGGGTTAGGGGCGGTGATATGGGGCTTGCACATGGGCGCTACACAAGGTTTGCTTTCGGCGTTAGTTGCGGATGCGGCACCCCCGGATTTGCGCGGCACAGCATTTGGTGTGTATAACTTAATCAGTGGTTTGGCAATGCTAGTGGCGAGTGCAATTGCGGGTGGGCTGTGGACGTATTTTGGACCGGCGATGACGTTTTACGTGGGGGCTGTTTTTTCAGTAATAGCCTTGCTAGGCCTGGTTAGTGCGACTGGTCGACATGTTAAAAATATAATTTGAGTCAGTTAATTGTCAGTTAAAATATAATGCTTCATCATTCAGGAGCAATAAAGTATGAATCATACTGCGTCTTATAATGTACCTGCGATTGTTATGCACTGGTTGGTCGCGTTGTTAATTGCGGTAACTTTTCCGATTGCGTGGGTTATGGTTGATATGCAAGATGATAGTCCTGAGCAGCTTTCATGGTTCGCTGTGCATATGTCGATAGGACTGACTGTTTTCATGCTTGCAGCGTTGCGCTTGATTAACCGTCTCTTCAGTGGCGCGCCAGCAGCGCCGGCTAATACGCCTGCCGTTGTGCGTAAGCTAACTGGCGCTATTCACCTGGCTTTGTATGCACTGATGTTTACTGTCCCGATTACAGGCTGGATTATGGTATCGGCGGGCGGTCATGCGGTTTCATTCTTTGGCCTGTTTAGCGTACCCAATATAGTGGTACAGGATGATGGTTTGCATGAAACGATGGAAGGTTTACACGAAACGGTTGCGAATGTTTTACTGGGCTTAATTGCATTGCATACTGCGGCTGCACTCAAGCATCATATTATTCAGCGTGATGATGTGCTGGCGCGGATGTTGCCTTTTTTACGCAAGCGTTAAATGCTACCCACCTGATACAGTGGCTAGGTTTGGCACGCTCGGGTGGCTGTGTTAAATTTTGACAGGCATTGGCATAGCCACGGTTAATGCCAGTTGTTGTAATGCTGCCCATGGCTCACCCTGTTCCCAGCCCTTAATCATGCGATCTATACTGGCTGCCTGGTGCAAAGCATGGGTAAGGGTATCTGTTTTAACATGGGTCAGTGCGCGTTCGACCAGACCCAGGCGGTTTTCCCATACGCCGACTTCACGCATCATTCTGGCTGGTTGTATGCCGTTATCCTGAGCTTGTTTGAGGCGGGCAAGAATGCGCAATTCACGGGTGAGCGTCCACAGTACGAGAGTGGGTGCTTCGCCTTCCTGCTTCAAGCCTTCCAGCATGCGGATAATACGGGCGACATCGCGATTGAGCATGGCGTCGGCCAGTTTGAATACGTCGTAACGTGCCACGTCAAGAACGGCATCACGTACGCTTGCGAAGTCCAGGCGACCTGCGGGAAACAATAGGCCTAATTTATTGATTTCTTGTTGTGCGGCAAGCAGGTTGCCTTCTACTTTTTGGGCGAGGAACTGTAAGGTATCGTGATCGGCTTGCTGTTGCTGACGGCCGAGGCGTTCCCCTATCCAGCGCGGAAGTTGTTCCAGGCTGATGGGATAAACAGTGATGATGATGCCTGCCTGATCAATGGCGCTAAACCATTTGGCATTGGTTGCCTGACGATCCAGCTTAGGCAGTGTGATTAAGCTGATGCTGTCGCCAGGCAGGGTGGCGCTGTAATTGATTAAGGCTTTGCTTCCTTCCACGCCTGGTTTGCCAGAGGGAATGCGGATGTCGATGAAACGGCGGTCACCAAATAAAGACAAGTTATCGCCACTGCTGAGTAAGTTTTGCCAATTGTAACGGCCTTCGACCTGGTGTGTTTCGCGTTCGTTATAACCTTGTTGACGTGCGGCCTGGCGTATCTGATCGGCAGCTTCCAGTATTAATAGTGGTTCGTCGCCGTAGATACAATATAGCGGACGCAGGTCTTTAGCGAGGTGTGCTGAGAGTTGTTCTGGTTTGATGCGCACAGGAATATAGGCTTAAGAATCACGCACCGTGCAGCAAAGCAATGCGGCGCAGGATTTGCTGTGCGGCATCGGTTTGCATATCACGATAGAGTTGTTGCTCTTCTTCACCTTTAGCGATGATGTAGGCGTCGTTATAGCTCATATCGCGATAAAGCACGATTTCGGTGGGGAGCAGTATTTCCTTACCCTGTGGCGTGAGCAAGCGGTATTTAACTCGGTATTGCAATTGATATTCGCGTACGCGTCCTGCGCCTGAGAGCGAGAGGATGATCTTGTTGTTGACCTCAGACATGATCTGGATGCTGCGTTCAGCTTGCGCGCTGGACGCAGCAAGGCGTTCCTTATGTCCCCCGGCACGAATGATACGCTGCAGGTTAATCACCAATCCTGAACCTGGGTTGCCATCAACGTATAGCGAGCGGTAAGGGATGTCAGCTTGTCCACGCAATTGAAAACCACAGCCGGCAGTGAGACTGCTGATTGCCAGCGCTAGAATTAGCCAGAATTGATAGGTGGTTTTCATATTGTGTGTTCCTCTAGGTTTAGATAACGATATTGACTAACCGACCTAGTACAACGACGATTTTTTTCGGCGTCGCACCCGCAGTGAATTTTAATACTAATTCATGCGTTAAGGCGATTTGTTCTATCGTGGCTTTATCGGTAGTTTTGCTGACGGTCATTTCACCACGTAATTTACCATTAACTTGTATCATCATGGTCACTTCATCTTGTACCAACGCCGACTCATCGGCTTGCGGCCAGTGTTGTGCCGCTAAATCCGTGCCTGGGCATAACTCGTGCCACATCGCGCCACAAATATGCGGCACGATAGGGGCGAGTAAAATGCTGATGTTTTCCAGGCATTCTTGAATTATGCTACGCGCAACGGCGCTGTCAGTGTTAGTTTTGCCCATACTGTTAAGCAACTCCATAACGGCAGCAATTGCAGTATTAAAGGTTTGGCGACGTGCATAGTCATCGGTGATTTTGTTGATAGCGCTATGCAGTTGCAGGCGTAAGGCTTTGAGTTCAGATGTGAGATCCCCTGATTGATAGGCGCTGATTGCACCTGCGTTAACATGCTCGGCACAGAGTTTCCACAAGCGGCGCAAGAAGCGATGTGCGCCTTCTATTCCTGCATCCGACCATTCCAGGCTTTGATCGGGCGGTGCGGCAAACATCATGAATAGTCGTGCGGTGTCTGCACCGTAGATGTCTATTAAGGTTTGTGGGTCAACGCCATTATTTTTGGATTTCGCCATCTTTTCAGTGCCGCCGATGATAACGGGCAGGCCATCGGATTTGAGCACTGCATCTAATGGGCGGCCACGTTCATCGCTGCGAACTTCGACTTCGGCGGGATTGAACCAGTCTTTTTTGCCTTCACCCAAGTCACGATAAAAGGTAGGTGCGATGACCATGCCTTGTGTGAGCAAGCGGGTGAATGGTTCATTACTGGTGAACAGGCCCTGGTCGCGCATGAGTTTGTGGAAAAAGCGTGCATAGAGCAGGTGTAAAATTGCATGCTCTATCCCGCCTATGTATTGATCCACAGGCAGCCAGTGTTGTGCGCGTTCATCGAGCATGGCGTTGTGGCTGTCAAAACTGGCGTAGCGGGCGTAATACCATGAGGATTCAACAAAGGTATCCATGGTGTCGGTTTCACGCCGTGCAGCGCCACCACATTGCGGGCAGGCGCATTCGTAAAACTCGGGCATTTTGGCTAATGGCGAACCGGCACCAGTGACCACAACATCTTCGGGCAAAATGACAGGGAGTTGATCTGCTGGCACAGGTACATCGCCGCAACTTGGGCAATGAATGATGGGAATAGGGCAGCCCCAGTAGCGCTGGCGTGAAATGCCCCAGTCGCGCAGGCGGAACTGGGTGCGGCTGTGGCCTAAATCGAGTGCGGATAAATCAGATGCGATAGCGGTTGATGCCGTCGCAAAATCCATGCCGTCGTATTTGCCTGAATTGATGCATACGCCATGTTCACCGTAGCTATCTTGCCATTCAGGACCAACAGGGGCTGGATGGTCGAGATTGGCAGAAATAACAGTTTTCACTGGTAGCTGATATTGCAGCGCAAACTCGAAATCACGTGCGTCATGCGCTGGCACGGCCATCACTGCACCTTCACCGTAGCCCATGAGTACGTAGTTGGCGACCCATACTGGCAGCTTTTGCTGGGTCAGTGGGTGGTGTACAAACAATCCCGTTGCCATGCCTAACTTGGCTTGAGTGGCAATGTCAGCTTCAGCGACACTGCCGCGTTTGCATTCGGCAACAAATTCAGCCAGCTTAGGATTGTTGGCTGCGGCCAGTGTGGCTAATGGGTGCTCAGCGGCAACAGCAACATAAGTCGCGCCCATCAGTGTGTCGGGGCGGGTAGTGTAGACCTTGAGTACGCCTGTGTTGCCGACAGATGTTACATCATAGGGGAAATGCACTTCGCAACCTGTGCTTTTGCCTATCCAGTTGCGCTGCATGGTTTTGACCTGCTCTGGCCACTGTGGCAACTCGTCCAGGCCGCTGAGTAGTTCATCGGCATAGGCGGTAATGCGCATAAAGTACATGGGGATGTCGCGCTTTTCTACCAGTGCGCCGCTGCGCCATCCACGTCCGTCTATGACTTGTTCGTTTGCCAGCACGGTGTTGTCTACAGGATCCCAATTGACTGAGGCGGTTTTTTTGTAGATCAGGTCTTTTTTGAATAGCTCGGTGAATAACCATTGTTCCCAGCGGTAATACTCGGGTGTGCAGGTGGCAATTTCCCTATCCCAGTCAACTGCCAGGCCCAGGCGTTTTAGCTGCGTGCGCATGTGGGCGATGTTGTCGTAGGTCCATGCGGCAGGCGCGACGTGATTTTTGATCGCGGCGTTTTCCGCTGGCAGACCAAATGCATCCCAGCCCATAGGCTGCATGACGTTGTAACCTTTGAGCTTGTGGAAGCGTGCAAGCACGTCACCAATGGTGTAATTGCGCACATGACCCATGTGCAGTTTGCCCGATGGGTAGGGGAACATCGACAGGCAGTAATATTTAGGCTTATCAGTGGTTTCTACTGCTTTATAAGTGCGTTGGTTTTCCCAAGTTTGCTGCGCTTGAGTTTCAATGATTTGGGGTTGGTAGTGAGCGTCCATCTGTATGCAATCTGATTGATACGAAAGAGGCATATTATACTCTGCTACACGTTGGTTCGTGGACAGGGGGGGGCTATAAAAGTTATACTACGAGGATAAACCTATATTTTTTAATTCAAATGGAGCTTTTATGTCTAAAAAACATCCTGTGATTGCGGTGACTGGTTCGTCTGGTGCGGGTACAACTACCGTTAAACGTGCGTTCGAACACATTTTCCGTCGTGAAAATATTAATGCCTCAGTCATTGAAGGTGATAGTTTCCACAGCTTGTCCCGCAACGAATTTAAAGCGGCAATGACGAAAGCGGATGCGGCAGGCAATAAGCATTTCAGTCATTTTGGTCCAGAAGCTAACCATTTTGATAAATTAGAAGCGTTGTTCAAAAGCTACGGTAAAGATGGTAAAGGCAAAAAACGTTTTTACATACATAGTGATGAAGAAGCGGTGTTTCATAATGCGCGGTTGGGCACAGCATTATCCGCTGGCGAATTTACCCCTTGGGAAGATGTGCCTTCAGGTACTGATTTATTGTTTTACGAAGGTCTGCATGGTTTGGCGACCGACGGTAAAGTCGATGTCGCGAAATATGTTGATTTGGGCGTAGGTGTAGTGCCAGTTGTGAACCTGGAGTGGATCCAGAAGATACACCGCGACGGCGCAGAGCGTGGTTATGCAGCGGATGTGATTGTTGATACCATTATGCGTCGCATGCCGGATTATGTAAATTACATCACTCCGCAGTTTTCACGTACAGACGTGAATTTTCAGCGTGTGCCTACTGTAGATACGTCTAATCCTTTTATTACGCGTGATATTCCTACACCTGATGAAAGCCTGATTATCATTCGCTTCAAGGAACGTAAGGGCGTTGATTTCCCTAACTTGCTGAACATGATACCGAATTCATTCATGTCACGTTCCAATACCTTGGTCGTTCCAGGTCCTAAAATGGGCTATGCGATGGAATTGATACTAGGCCCTATGATAGAAAAAATGATAGATGCCAAGAAAAAAGCCTGATTTTCTAAGGTGACAGACAATAAAAAAGCCAGATTAATCTGGCTTTTTTATTGTCTGTAATTCTTACAAAAATGCAAAGAATTTGAGGAAGGGTCCTGCGAGCAGGGGTTGGCGTATCATGCGGCGATAATCACCCGTTACGAATTGTAATTGACGGCTTGCTACAGCAACGCCCAAACCGGTAATGCCTGGGCCATTGCCACGCCACTTTATCCATTGTTCTGGTTTGGCACGTAAATCCCAGTCTGCTGTAGTGTCTGGTGCGAGTGCGTAGGGTTTAGCCTCGGTGATGCGGCCCTGGTTGATATGTATGAACACTTCAGGGGTTGGGGCGTCAGCATAGCCAAACGCGACTACAGAATCAAAATTGGCTGCTGCCAGCTGGCTGACCATTTCGTTAGTACTATTCCACTTTTTGGTAAAGCGGCTTGCCCAGTCTTCTGAAAACAGATTTTCCATATTATCTTCCTCAATTTATTATCAGAAGAATATAGCAGAAATTTACGCATTTGGGGGCGGTTCAGGGGATAAGTTTTGCGTTGTTCGGATGGAGCCGCATGCGTTCCAAAAAGTCAGTATAGGGTAGACCAAGTTGCGTAGTTAATTGCAGAGCCCGTTGTTGTAATGTTCGCAGGGTTTGATAACGCGGGGGGCTGGCGAAGGCAAAGGCAATGATGTTGCCTCGCTTTTCTACGGGTAAATAGATAATCTGCTGATCAAATACATCGGCAAGGCGTCGTCGATAAATATCAAATTGTGGGTCGCTGGCCCAGAAATTGACAGAGAGCACCCCATCATCGGTTAATGCATTTTTACAATCGCTGTAAAAACTTTCCGTGGCGAGACTGGAGACTTGGCATCCCGAGTCAAAGCCGTCAAGTAATATACAGTCGTGATCGGTTTGGTTGATGATAAATTCGGTTGCATCGGCTAAGGTTATTTCTAATCGTTCACTGGGCGGCGGTACCTGAAAAAATTGATGTGCGGCATTGATGACTTTTGCATTGATTTCTGCAACGGTAAGGTGGATATCAGCCAGTTGGTGGTGCAGAAACTTAACCAGAGAGCCGCCGCCTAAACCGATTAATAGCGCACGCTCGGGTGGTGTGGATGTGAAAAGCAAAAATCCCAGCATGGCTTGTGTGTAACTTAATTCCAGGGCGTTGGGAGCGGAGATACGCATGGCGGACTGCACGGTATCATTACCTAAATGCAGGTAGCGTACGCCATCTTGTTCACTGATTTCTACGGTGTCTAATTCGGAGACGGCTTTATGGATGCGGCGGTTAAAGAAACGCATGATGTTCGAAAACGCCTTAATACGCGAATTGCGTGGTCTGTGAATTTTAGGCTGATTTATCAGCAATTCAGGTTAAAATAGGTAGTTTAGAATAGTCATTGGATGTTGTCATGCGCGTTTCACAATTTTTTCTTTCCACGCTGAAGGAAGCACCTACTGAAGCAGAGTTAGTTAGTCACCGTTTAATGTTACGTGCGGGTTTTATTAAACGCCTGGGTTCTGGTTTATACACCTGGATGCCATTGGGTTTACGTGTGTTGCGTAAGGTTGAAGCGGTAGTGCGTGAGGAAATGAACCGCGCAGGCGCATTGGAGTTGCTGATGCCTGCGGTACAGCCTGCAGAATTGTGGCAAGAGACCGGGCGCTGGGATAAATTCGGTCCGCAAATGCTAAAAATTAAAGATCGGCATGCACGTGAATTCTGTTTTGGGCCAACGCATGAAGAAGTCATTACTGATATGGCGCGGCGTGAGATCAAGAGCTATCGGCAGTTGCCGCTGAATTTTTATCAGATACAAACCAAGTTTCGCGATGAGATCCGCCCCCGTTTCGGGGTGATGCGTGCACGCGAATTCATGATGAAAGATGCTTATTCTTTTCATACTGATTTCGCCAGCTTGCAGCAAACCTATCAGGTGATGTATGCGGCTTACAGTCGTATTTTTACTCGCCTGGGGCTGGAGTTTCGTGCAGTTGCAGCAGATACAGGTGCGATCGGTGGTTCAGGTTCTCATGAGTTTCACGTGCTGGCAGATTCAGGCGAGGACGCGATTGCGTATTGCCCGGATTCTGATTATGCCGCCAACGTGGAATTGGCTGAAGCGGTTGCACCTGCTACGACCATGCCAGCACCTGGCCAGGATAAAACCAAAGTGGCAACGCCGAATCAACACAGCATAGAAGAAGTCGCTGTATTTTTAGATTTGCCTGTTACCCGATTGGTTAAAACCTTGTTGGTCGAGCAGGGCGATGGTGTCGTAGCGTTATTGGTGCGTGGCGATCATCAGTTGAATGAAATTAAAGCTGCGAAATTGTTGGGTGTAGACGAGATTCGTTTTGCCAGTGATGCAGTGGTGCGTGACGTGACGGGTTGTGCGCCTGGTTCTATCGGCCCTGTGGGTTTGAATGTGCGTGTGGTGGCGGATCGTAGTGTGGCAGTGATGGCCGATTTTGTGTGTGGCGCAAATGATGTGGGGTATCATTTTACTGGCGTGAATTTTAACCGCGATTTGCCGTTGCCTGAAGTAGCTGATATCCGTAATGCAGTGGCGGGTGATGCGAGTCCTGATGGTAAGGGTGTGTTGGCGATGTGTCGTGGTATCGAAGTCGGGCATATTTTCCAATTGCGCACTAATTATTCTGCACCGATGGCGTGTCAATATCTGGATGAGCAGGGCAAATCACAAGTCGCAGAAATGGGCTGCTATGGCATCGGTGTGTCGCGGATTGTGGCGGCAGCGATAGAGCAGAATTGTGACGCGCGCGGCATGACCTTGCCTGTGGCGCTGGCGCCATTTAGTGTGGCTATTGTGCCTGTTGGTTACCAGAAGAGTGAACAGGTACGCGAGGTCGCTGATAAGCTTTATGCTGAATTAGTAGCTGCTGGTGTTGATGTCCTGCTCGATGACAGAAATGAGCGCCCCGGGGTCATGTTTGCGGATATGGAGCTGATCGGTATGCCGCATCGTATAGTGATTGGCGAGCGCGGATTAAAAGACGGTATGGTGGAATATCAAGGACGTACCGATACCGAGGCAACTGGAGTATCATTGGCAGATATTCCGGCTTATATTATGCAAATATTGTCAAAATGAAAATTTCAGCTTTGTTAATCAGTGTGGCGGCGCTGTTGGTAACATCAGCGCAAGCGGGACAGCAGCTCTATGAGCCGATGTCGGCTAGCGTTCGTGCTGCGTTAAGCAAAGCGGTTTCAGATACGCCCGTCACGCAATCCAGTGTGTTGAATGACAGCGCAGGGCAGGCTTGGTTGGCTGAGATGTCTAAGCGGCTTACTAAGCGTTTCCCCGATGAAGGTCAGCGTAATGATTTTTTGAAGACTGTCTATTATGAGGCCACGCGTGCCGGGCTTGATCCTGAAATGGTGCTAGGTTTAATCGAAGTTGAATCAGGTTTCAAGAAATATGCGGTGTCCAGCGTTGCTGCACGGGGCTACATGCAAGTGATGCCGTTCTGGACCCAGACCATAGGCTCGCCTGATCATGATTTGTTCCATTTGCGTACTAATTTACGCTATGGCTGCAATATTTTACGGTTGTATGTGAATATCGAGCACGGGGACTTATATCGTGCGTTGGGTCGTTATAACGGCAGCCTTGGCAAGCCTGAGTATCCAAATATGGTATTAGCTGCGTGGAAAAAACATTGGGATTATGCACCTGGAGAGCAGATGGTACAGCGCGCTTCATTGCAATCGGTGAAAGTAGCAGGTAATTAACTGAGGGTGACGAGGTTGTCGCGGTGGATTAACTCAACGTCATCAATGTAGCCTAGCGCCGTTTCTATCTGATTTGTTGCTAGTCCTATGATTTTACGCGCCTCATTCGCAGCATAATTGACCAGGCCACGGGCAATGACATTGCCCTCTGTAGTCACGCAGGCAACGACTTCTCCGCGCCTAAAATCTCCCTCGATCGCAGTTACGCCGATAGGTAGCAGGCTTTTGCCTTCATTGTTAATGGCTTTGGCCGCCCCTTGATCTATGATGAGTTTGCCGCGGACTTGAAGGTGATCTGCCAGCCAGGTTTTGCGCGCAGATAGCGGTGTGCTGGTGGTAATCAGTTGTGTGCCGATACGTTCACCCTGGGCAAGTCTGAGCAGAACGTTGGTTTCTCGACCTGATGCGATGATAGTATGGGCGCCACTACGTGCGGCGCGTTTAGCTGCGAGGATTTTAGTAAGCATGCCGCCACGACTAATCCCTGTACCTGCACCACCTGCCATTTTTTCCAGACTGATGTCACCGGCTTGCGCTTCACTCACCAGTGTTGCAGATGGATCCACACGCGGATCGGCAGTGTATAAGCCGGACTGGTCGGTTAAAATCACAAATACATCAGCTTCAATTAAATTGGTCACCAGTGCGCCTAGCGTGTCGTTATCACCAAAACGAATTTCTTCAGTAACGACAGTGTCATTCTCGTTGATGATAGGAACGATTTTGAGGGATAGCAAGGTGCGTAATGTGGATAGCGCATTGAGGTAACGCGTGCGATCGGCTAAATCTTCGTGGGTGAGCAGTATCTGTGCAGTACCGATTTGGTGCGCGCGAAAACTGGTTTCATAGGCATGAACCAGACCCATTTGCCCGACAGCCGCAGCTGCCTGGAGTTGATGTATGCTGCTAGGACGTTGTTCCCAGCCCAGTCGTTGCATGCCTTCGGCCACTGCACCACTGGACACCAGCACTACTTCTTTACCCATGGTCATGAGTTGCGCGATTTGGTATGACCAGTTAGCCAGTGCATTGTGATCCAAACCGCGCCCGTCGTTAGTGACAATGGCACTGCCTACTTTGATGACGATGCGACGGGCGGATTGCAAGACCGAGTTCATAGTTATTCTTCTATAATTGGCGGCGGTAAATCTGTCGTTAATGGTGTGGTGTCGGTAGTGATGATTTCTGCTGCCTGGTATTCATCCACATGCGCCATGATGGCATAAGTAAGTTCTTTGCAACCAAGACCAGTCAACGCAGATATGGTGAAAACAGGCCCTGTCCAGCCGTAAGCCTTGACGAAATCAGCAACCACTTGCGCGCGCTCAGACTCATCCAGACGATCAACTTTGTTGAGCACCAGCCAGCGCGGTTTATCGTACAGCGTTTCGTCGTACTTACGCAGTTCTTCAACTATCGCATGCGCTTCATAGACAATGTCATGGGTGTCATCAAACGGCGCGATGTCAACGAGGTGCAGCAGCAATCGGGTGCGCGATAAATGGCGCAGGAAACGATGTCCCAGTCCAGCGCCTTCAGCTGCACCTTCGATAATGCCCGGGATGTCCGCAATTACGAAGCTTTTGTTAATATCGACGCGGACTACGCCCAGACTAGGTGCGAGTGTAGTAAACGGATAGTCTGCAACCTTAGGGCGGGCAGCCGATACCGCACGTATTAGGGTGGATTTGCCTGCATTAGGCATGCCTAGCAAGCCCACATCAGCCAATACTTTCAGTTCTAATTTCAATTCACGTTCTTCACCAGGCTCAGGTGGAACAGTCTGGCGGGGTGCGCGATTGGTACTGGATTTGAAATGCAGATTGCCTAAGCCGCCTTTGCCGCCTTTAGCAATGACCGTGCGTTGACCATCTACTGCCAGGTCTACCAATATTTCATCAGTGTTGAGGTCAGTAATGACGGTGCCAACAGGCATGCGCAAAATAATGTCGTCTGCGCCTTTGCCGTTGCAATCAGCACCGCGACCACCTTCGCCATTACGAGCGCGATAGGCGCGGGTATAACGGAAGTCGATGAGGGTGTTAATGTTGCGATCGGCAACCGCGATGACGCTGCCACCACGTCCACCATCGCCGCCGTCAGGTCCACCACGCGGAACAAATTTTTCACGGCGAAACGAAGCCGATCCGTTGCCGCCGGTGCCAGCGAATACTGCGATTTTTGCTTCGTCTATAAATTTCATGGTGTAGGTGTTTGTGTGCTGTAAAAATATAAAAGCCCTATCCTAGGGATAGGGCTAAAATGTGCCATTAAGTGCTTTAAGCAGCTACAGGAATGATGCTAACTGTTCTGCGTTTAAATGCGCCTTTGATGGCAAATTGTACTGTGCCTTCTATCGTAGCGAACAAAGTGTGATCCTTGCCCATGCCTACGTTTTCGCCTGCGTGGAACTCAGTACCACGTTGACGAATGATGATGTTGCCAGCGGATACCAATTGACCACCGTAACGTTTAACGCCTAGGCGTTTCGAGTGGGAGTCACGACCGTTACGCGAACTACCGCCTGCTTTTTTATGTGCCATGTTTTAGCTCCTATTAAGCTGAAATGCCGCTGATCTGGATTTCGGTGTAATTTTGACGATGACCTTGGTGCTTTTGGTAATGCTTACGACGACGCATTTTAAAAATCTTAACCTTGTCGTGACGACCGTGTGATAACACAGTAGCAGTAACCTTAGCGCCGTTGACTAGCGGTGCGCCGATCTTGATATCGTCGCCATTGGCAACCATAAACACTTGATCCAACACAATTTCGCTGCCTACGTCCGCGGTGATCTGTTCTACTTTAATTTTTTCGCCTGCGATAACGCGATACTGCTTACCGCCGGTTTTTATGACCGCATACATAGTGAACTCCAAATTTCTATAACTAGAGAGAAGCGTAGAATTATAAAGAAATCAAGAGGAAACGTCAAACCTTAGTTGATAACAAGACAAATCGCGTGCTTGACTAAGCTGTCTGCCCTGCCTACTATTAACTCATTTTAATAATCGGTTAGTGATAATGCAGGCAATTCAAGCTTTTTTAGCAGCAGACATGCAGCGTGTCGATGCAGTGATACGCGCGCGCTTACATTCTGAGGTGGTGCTGGTTAGTCAAGTATCAGAATATATCATTAACAGTGGTGGTAAGCGTTTACGTCCTGCTTTGGTCTTGTTGTCTGCGGGTGCAATGGGTTATGTGGGTGAGTACCATTATGAATTGGCTGCGGTAGTCGAGTTTATTCATACCGCGACTTTGCTGCATGATGATGTGGTGGATGAATCTGCTCTGCGCCGTGGTCGTGAAACAGCTAATGCCTTGTTTGGTAATGCGGCAAGCGTGCTGGTCGGTGATTTTCTTTATTCACGTGCGTTCCAGATGATGGTTGGTGTTGGGCAAATGCGCGTAATGGAGGTGTTGTCAGACGCAACTAATATCATCGCTGAAGGCGAGGTGTTGCAGTTGATGAATTGCAATGATGCTGATATCAGTGAAGCTGATTATTTACGTGTTATTCGCTATAAAACAGCGAAATTATTTGAAGCTGCATTACGCTTGGGTGGTATTTTGGGTGGGGCTGATGTACGTACGGAGCAGGCTTTGGCGCTATATGGCATGCATGTAGGAACGGCATTTCAGTTGATCGATGATGTATTGGATTACTCTGGTGATCATGAAACGACAGGCAAAAATGTAGGGGATGATTTGGCTGAGGGTAAGCCAACATTGCCACTGTTGTTTTTGTTGAAATATGGTACTGATGATCAGATGAAGTTAGCGCGTCATGCTATTGAAAATGGCGGTTTGACGGTGTTTGACGAAGTGTTGTCTGCTGTTCTTTCCAGTGGCGCATTGGATTACACCCGTGCTCAGGCTCGCGCTGAAGTCGATCTGGCACTGAATGCATTGACCATCCTGCCGGAAACGCCATACAAGCAACAGTTAATCCGTTTGGCAGAATATTCTGTCGACAGGGCGTATTAGTCGTGGCCAAACTCTTATTACTGATTTTGGTGGGTGGGATAGTCTACTGGTGGTGGCGCAATCAGCACGCCGTTGATCGCACTGTTGCACGATCTAAGCCTGTCGAAAACATGGTGCGTTGTAAGCAATGTGGTGTGCATTTGCCACAGAGTGACGCATGCGGTGATGCGTCTGCATGGTTTTGTTGCGCAGAGCATGAGCGTGAATTTCGAACTAAGAATAAAGATTAGCAGCGGCAGTTTGCCGCGCATAGACGGATTAAATCCATGCAAAAAAATATCATCTTATTCATGACATGCTTGGTTAAAAAGCGTCATGCAATGCCGGATTCATGCGCAAGCTTGCGATTTTCAAGCTTAGTTATCGCGTTGTGAATCACGCCGCATCTCCCCTCCAGTCAGCAGCCAACGACCGCGTGACACGTAGCTGGAAATCCCTGCATTATCTTAATTTATACCGTTTAATTGTCGCGGGTGTGTTTTTGTTATCCAGTCTATTGGATAGCGGGCAACCTATGTTTGGACAAGCTAGTACTGTTGTGTTCACGGTTTATTCAGGGATTTATCTCGCGTTTGCGGTATTGTTTGCGGTGATAATAACGTGGCGCAGACCTGCATTTAATATTCAATTGAATTTGCAAATCGTGATTGATGTGGTCATCATTTTATTGATGATGGCTGCCAGTGGCGGTGTGCGCAGCGGTTTGGGATTGTTGCTGGTGGTGTCAATTGCATCCAGCGGTTTAGTGGCGCAAGGCCGCATAGTCATGTTTCATGCGGCCTTGGCTGCTTTTGGTGTGCTCATTGTGCAAACTTTGAATGTACTTAATGCACAGCAGTCGGTTGGGGATTACGCACAGGCAGGCTTGTTGGGGATGGTGTTTTTTGCCACAGCGGCAGTTGCCAATGCCTTGTCACAGCGCATACGGGTGAGTGAGGAATTAGCCAAAGCGCGAGCTGTTGATTTGGAGAACATGGCACAAATCAATCAATTGGTGATTGATGATATGCAGGATGGTGTAGTGGTGCTGGATGGTGAAGGACGCATACGCCAGACTAACCAGCGTGCATTAAGCCTGCTGCGCCACGCTGACGCAGGTAGCATGGGGTCTGGAACTGGCGTGTTACTGACCATACCGGTGCTGGCTGAGTTTCTTGAGACCTGGCGTAAAAATCCCTGGGCTGAATTCCCGCCGATTAAACTGGGTAGCGAAGGCGGACACTATCTGCCGCGTTTTATTGCGGTGACTGATAAACGGGTGATGGGCGCGGTATTGGTGTTGGAGGATATGACGCGCACTCATGAGCAGGCGCAGCAAATCAAATTAGCAGCCCTGGGACGTTTAACCGCTAATATTGCGCACGAAATACGTAATCCTCTCGCTGCAATCAGTCACGCCACTGAGATTTTGCGGGAAGATACGCTGGCGGATAAGTCACAGCAACGTTTGCTGGAAATTGTGTTTAAGAATGCTCAGCGCATCAATCATCTGGTGACTGATGTGATGGCGTTAAATCGGCGTGATCGGGCTCAGCTTGAGCGTATCGGTTTAAATGATTTTGTGGCTAAATTGGTTGAGGAGTTTGTGCATGACCAGGGGTTGCCTCCAGCACTGTTTCACCTGTATTGCGTTGATCACGCAGAAGTTTGCTTTGATCACGCGCATTTATGGCAGGTCATGACCAACCTGATATTAAATGCAGTAAGGCATTCGCAACAACAGACAGGCAGTGTACGGATCAGTATTTTGCAGGTGAAGCATGGCGTAGCAATACATGTGCAGGATGATGGACCAGGCGTCTCAGAGGCGAATCAGGTACGTTTGTTTGAGCCATTCTTCACCACAGAAAGTAGCGGTACCGGTTTGGGTCTGTATATTTCAAAAGAATTATGTCTGGCCAATCATGCCAGCCTTGATTATGTGTCAGGTGATGGCGGCCATTTTAGAATAAGTTGTTTGGAGGCACGATGTTAGATCGTACAGTGCTCATCATTGATGATGAGTCGGATATTTTAGAATTGCTGGAAATGAGTTTAATTCGTATGGGCCTGGATGTGGTTAAAGCCGAAACAGTTGCTCAGGCTATGGCTGCCATAACACAGCAGCAGTTTGCGTTATGTTTAACTGATATGCGCCTGCCTGATGGTGATGGTTTGGAAATTGTACGTTTTATTCAACAAACACAACCCACGCTGCCGGTGGCGGTGTTGACTGCGCATGGTAATACCGATAACGCAGTGACAGCGTTGAAAGCGGGTGCGTTTGATTACATTAATAAACCGGTGACATTGGATCAGTTGCGAGCGCTGGTGAAGTCGGCGCTGAAAATGCCTGAAAAAACCACCTTGGCAATGCAGGGTCTGGTGGGGAATTCTCCGGCGATGCAGCAGGCCCGTGAATTAATAGGCAAGCTGGCGCGCACTCAGGCACCTGTATATATCACGGGAGAGTCGGGTAGTGGAAAGGAGCTGGCTGCGCGTTTGATACATCAACAAAGTAACCGTGCAGCACTGCCATTTGTGCCCGTTAACTGTGGCGCTATCCCGGAAAACTTGATGGAGTCTGAATTTTTTGGCTATAAAAAGGGCGCGTTTACTGGTGCAGACAGTGAACGTGACGGTTTCTTTCAGGCGGCGCAAGGCGGTACGATATTTTTGGATGAAGTCGCCGATTTGCCATTGGCTATGCAAGTGAAGTTGCTGCGCGTGATACAGGAAAAGAAAGTGCGTAAGTTGGGCAGCAGTGTGGAAGAGCCTATTGATGTGCGTATTATCAGTGCTACACATCAAAATCTGGCGCAATGTGTGGAAGCGGGTCGTTTTCGCCAGGATTTATTTTATCGGTTGAATGTGATCAGTCTGAAAATGCCTGCTTTACGCGATATGCGTGAAGATGTGGCCAGCGTGGCGCAAACCCTGTTAACGCGTTTGGCGCAGGAGGCCGGTATGCCTGCTCCTGTGCTCAATACTTCTGCTTTAACGGCATTAACGCAGTATGATTTTCCAGGTAATGTTCGGGAACTGGAGAACATTCTGGAGCGTGCATTAGCACTGACTTCTGGTGCAGTTATCGCTGCGGCAGATTTGCATTTAACACCAGCGGTAGACGAGTTGTTGCCTGAGCGTGTAGCGGGTGCGAAATGGCCGTTGCAAGATTATCTGGACGGTATTGAGCGCGAGGCGATAGAAGAGGCTTTAGTGCAGACGCGTTACAATAAAACCGCAGCGGCGAAATTGTTAGGTATTACTTTTCGCGCGCTGCGGTATCGTTTGGAGCGGTTAAATATAGAATAACATCAGGCTCAAATACAGCACATAGAGTGAGCCATTGACCCATAAATGCCACACTTTCAGATCGCCGCGTGCCAGCATAATGCGCAGCCACATTGCCGCAATCAAGGTGATGACGATACCTAAGAACACCGCGGGCTGTGGTGTCCATGGTGTCAGGCTGATACCAATTGCGGGTAGTAAAGTGCCTTGAAACACCATTGCGCCGGTGATGTTGCCAAATGCCAGCGTGTCTTTATCTCGACGTATCCACAAGATGCTGTTTACTTTCTCAGGCAGTTCTGTGGCAATTGGTACGATCATCAGTGACAACATCAGCGCAGTGATACCCAGGATAGGCGCGGCTTGTTGTATGCCGTGGATAAAACCTTCGGCACCTAAGACCAATAAACCCAGGCCCAATAAGAGTTGTACCATGATAGTGATGATATTGGTGGGGATGCCGATGCGACTTAAAAACATTGCGCCTTCAGCTTCAGTGCCATGACCGTCTTCGACCAGTTCAGCCGATGCGCGCAGGGTCATCATAATGTAGATAAAGTAGATGAAGACCATGCCAAATGAGAGTGTTGCCCGCATGGCGCTGTTGGTGTGCGGTACAAACATGGCGACGCAGGCCAGACTAAATGCCATCAGAAAGAAATTAAGGTCACGCGTCAGCCCTGTGCGTTCTGGGGTATAAGTTCCGGCTACACCACGTTTAGCCAACACGGCAAAGCTGAGTAATGAGAGTGATAATGTCGACAGCATCAGTGGTGCACCCAAAATGGCGCCTACACCGATTTCCTGATTGACTGCAGCATCGGTTGTACCCGCGAATATTGCCAGCAAGGGAACCAGCGTTTCAGGCAGCGCGGTGCCAACAGCCGCGAATAGTGAACCTGTCACGCCTTCCGAGATATTGAGTTTCTCGCCTAAATGCTCCAGTGCATTCACAAAAACCTCAGCCGCAATGAGGATGATGATTAAATATCCTAATAATTCTATCCAAAGCATGTTGTTAATCCCTTATAAATTGTGCTGTGATGCGTAAATCGGTACCGATGAGCCGGGTGTCAGTGAAGCTTAATTTGCGACGTGCGGCCATTGTATCAGGCTGCGGCAAGGTAAATAAGCCGCGAGCATCATTGCCGAGTAGTGCCGGTGCGATATACATCATCCATTCGTCAACCAAATCAGCTTGTATCAATGCGGCGTTGAGTCTGGCACCGGCTTCGGTCATGATTTCGTTAATACCGCGCTGGGCGAGCAAAGCCATGAGCGCGGGTAAATTGATTTGAGCTGACTCATCGACGACATGTATTAATTCCGCGCCGGCCGCGATTAATGGAGCTTGTCTGCTCGTGTCGATGCAATTATGCGCGATGAGAGTGCCTGGCTGTTTCAAAATTGCGGCGTGTGGCGGCGTGCGTAATTGGCTGTCGACGATGATTTTGAGCGGTTGGCGTGTGGTCGCTATGTCGCGCACGTTCAAACTGGGGTCGTCAGCCAGCACGGTACCTATGCCGGTGAGGATGGCGCACGAGCGCGCACGTAAGCGGTGTACATCCAGGCGTGCAGGTGCGGCTGTTATCCATTTGCTTTCGCCAGAAGACAGCGCGGTTTTGCCATCCAGGCTAGCTGCTGTTTTAAGGGTGAGCCAAGGCCGTTTGAGCGTCATGCGCTGGATAAAACCGCGATTCAGTTGTCGTGCCTGTGCTTCGAGCAAGCCGCTACTGGTCGCAATTCCTGCTGTTTGCAGGCGCGCCAGGCCGCTGCCTGCGACCTGCGGGTTAGGGTCTTGCATGGCGGCAATAACGCGACTCACTCCTGCATGTATCAGCGCATCCGCACACGGTGGCGTACGCCCAAAATGGCTGCATGGTTCTAATGTGACATAAGCCGTTGCGCCTCGTGCTTGCTCGCCAGCAGTGAGCAAGGCATGAACCTCTGCGTGAGCTTCGCCTGCGCGTTGATGCCAGCCTTCGCCCACGATATGCCCAGCGTTGACGATGACACAGCCTACGCGGGGATTGGGTGAGGTGGTGTTAAGACCGCGCTCGGCGAGTTGTAAAGCATGTGCCATGTAGGCGTAGTCTGCACTCGTCCACATGGTTATTTTTCTGCTTTGTCCAGATCTCTTAATACGTCACGGAAATCATCGACATCCTGAAAGCTTTTGTAAACCGAGGCAAAGCGTATGTAGGCGATTTTGTCCAGGCGTTTGAGCGCGTGCATGACCATTTCACCGACCTGGCGAGCAGGAATCTCACGCTCACCCAGCGCAAGTACATGCTGGACGATCTGGTTGATTTCCTGGTCGACATATTCAGTGGGGACAGGGCGTTTGTGCAGTGCGCGACGGAAGCCTTCACGGAGCTTTTCGGGTGAAAACTCTTCACGGCTGGCGTTGGTTTTGACTACTTGGGGCAGGCGTAATTCCACCGTTTCATAGGTAGTAAAGCGCTTGTCACAAGCCGCACAACGGCGCCGCCTGCGCACAGCATCACCCGTGTCCGTGACACGTGAGTCAAGGACATGGGTATCAAACGATAGACAAAACGGGCATTTCATCAGCCGTAAACAGGAAAGCGCTTACACATGGCCTGGGCATCTTGCGCAACACGAGCAATAACGGCTTGATCGGCAGGTGCATCTAATACGTCCGCAATCAGGTTCGCTAATTGTTCCGCTTCTTGTGCGCCAAATCCACGTGTAGTCATCGCGGCAGTACCGATACGGATGCCTGATGTTACAAATGGTTTTTGCGGGTCATTTGGAATCGCATTTTTATTGACGGTGATATGTGCCAAGCCTAATGCTGCCTCTGCATCTTTACCTGTGATATTTTTAGATTGCAAATCAAGCAGGAATAAATGTGAATCGGTACGGCCAGAAACAATGCGTAAACCGCGAGCTTGCAAAGTGGTAGCCATGATGCGGGCGTTAGCAATCACTTGGGTCTGGTAAGCTTTGAAGTCGTCACCCATAGCTTCTTTGAACGCAATGGCTTTGGCCGCGATAACGTGCATCAATGGGCCGCCTTGAGTATTAGGGAAGATGCTGGAATTGAGCGGTTTTTCAAATTCGGCACGCGATAAAATCAAACCGCCACGTGGGCCGCGTAAGGTTTTATGTGTGGTAGAGGTGACAAAATCGGCAATGCCGACAGGGCTAGGATAAACGCCTGCAGCGATTAAGCCGGCGTAATGCGCCATATCGACAAATAAGTATGCGCCTACGCTATCAGCGATGTCACGGAAACGCTGCCAATCTATTACTAGTGAATACGCGGACGCACCTGCAACGATCATTTTTGGTTTATGTTCCAGTGCCAAACGAGCGACTTCATCGTAATCGATTTCTTCGGTTTCCGGGTGTAAGCCATAAGCAATGGCGTTAAAGAGCTTACCTGAGAAATTGACCGATGCGCCATGAGTCAAGTGGCCACCATGCGCGAGTGACATGCCCAGGATGGTGTCACCGGGTTTGAGCACAGATAAATAAACCGCAGCATTCGCTTGTGAGCCGGAGTGTGGTTGGACGTTGGCGTACTCTGCACCGAATAATTGTTTGACGCGGTCAATTGCCAATTGCTCAGCCACGTCTACATATTCGCAGCCACCATAGTAGCGCTTACCAGGGTAGCCTTCGGCGTATTTGTTGGTGAGCACAGAACCTTGGGCTTCCATGATCGCAGGGCTGGTGTAATTTTCTGAAGCGATGAGTTCGATATGGTCTTCTTGCCGACCACGTTCGTCCTCCATGGCTTTCCATAAATCGGGATCGGTAACAGCTATCGTGTTTTTTGCGCTAAACATGTCAAATATCCTTAGAGTGTTCGAGTGAAAAATGCTAATTGCAGCAGCTGCGCCCATTTTATCATGGTGTAGTGTTGCTAATATGCGAAAAAAATTAATAACTGATGTACACAAACAAAAAATATTGCGTATAATTTTGCTACGAACGAATAAGATTCTTCGTTTGTCCACGCTCACGCTTTATACAGGGTGTGTGCATTTGGATTTTTTGTTGTATTTTAAAATTTTTGGAGATTCATATAATGACCCGTTCTTTACTGATCGCTGCTTTGATGGCTTTAACTTTAACTGCTTGTGGTAAAAAAGACGAAGCTGCTGCTCCTGCTGCTGACGCTGCACCAGCTGCTGCTGAAGCTGCTGCTCCTGCTGCTGCTGCTGACGCTGCTGCTGCTGCTGCTCCAGCCGCTGCTGCTGCTGCTGCTCCAGCTGCTGCTGCTGACGCTGCTGCTGCTGCTGCTCCAGCCGCTGCTGAAGCTGCTGCTCCAGCTGCTGCTGCTGACGCTGCTGCTAAATAATAAGAATTCATTCTTATTTGCAAAAAAGCCGACCTGATGGTCGGCTTTTTTATTGCCTGAATTTTTTCCGGCCTGGTTTTTAGGTAGAATGCTTTATCTTCATCATATTCTACAAAAACCTAAAATGTCACACGCATACACTGATGCACTCGCTACACAGGCCGTTTATGCCGATCTCTCTGATGTTGGATTAATTGCCTTTCAAGGCGACGACACCACTACTTTTCTGCAAGGGCAACTCACCAACGATGCACGCCAATTAGCGCAGCAGCAAGCGCAATTTAGTGGCTTTTGCTCACCTAAAGGGCGTCTATTAGGTAGTTTCTTATTGTGGGGGCAGGCAGATAGCACTTATTTGCAACTACCTGCGGAATTACAGCCCTCTTTGCAAAAACGCTTATCCATGTATATTCTGCGCGCAAAAGTTAAAGCACGTGATGCGCGCGAAGAGCTTGTGCGTATCGGGGTCGCGGGTCACCGTGCTGCAGAGCTGGTTAAGGTTATTGCTGGCTGTCTGCCTGATGCCGACATGAAAACAGCTGAGGCAGGATCGAATCTGGTTATTCGTTTTAGCGCTGAGCGTTATCAAATTATTGCGCCTGCTACCGATAAAGAATATTTGTTGGCGCAGCTGTCGCAACAGCATGCTGTCCTGGTAGATGAAGCGTACTGGCAATGGCTGGAAATCCATGCTGGTGTACCTACTATTACCCTGGCAACACAAGAACAATTCGTACCGCAGATGGTTAACTTTGATTTGACCAATAGTGTGAATTTTCAAAAAGGGTGTTATACCGGACAAGAAATCGTCGCCCGCACTCAGTATTTGGGTAAGCTCAAACGGCGCATGTATCTGGTGCATAGTGATGTGGCCATGGCTGCAGGTGATGAGGTTTATAGTCCTGATATGGAGGGGCAGGCGATGGGCATGGTAGTCAATGCGCAACCAGCGCTCGACGGCGGTTGGGATGCCTTGGTAGTGATGCAGATTAGTAGCGTAGCAACGCAGCCGCTCCACTTGAAGTCGTTAGATGGCGCCTTGCTTAGCCTGCAAGACCTGCCTTACGCGTTATAAAACTTTACTCATTATGACTGATACCTCCTTAACTGATACGCTGCTTGGCAAACCCACTTGTTATCAAGTGGATTACGATCCAAGTTTGCTCTTTGCGATTCCCCGGCAGATCAAGCGTGATGAAATCGGTCTGGTTGGCGATTTGCCGTTTATGGGCGCAGATATTTGGAATGCTTATGAGCTGTCCTGGTTGAATCTGCGGGGTAAACCTCAGGTGGCTATTGCGACTTTTATCGTACCTGCTGATTCGCCGAATATTGTTGAATCCAAGTCGTTTAAGCTGTATTTGAATTCATATAATCAAACGCGATTAGTCAGTCACGAGGTGCTGGTGGCGCAATTGCGTACCGATATCAGTGCTGTTGTGGGCGCACCTGTGCAGGTGCGGTTAACTTTACCGGAGGACTTTGCCCAGTTGGCTATGGGTGAGCTGGCAGGGGAGTTGTTAGATCGTTTGGATATTGATGTTGAGAGCTATACGCCAAATCCGGACTTGCTGAGGGTGCAGGCTGAAGCGGAAACAGTAGAGCAAACTTACGTATCGCATTTATTAAAATCGAACTGCCTGGTGACAGGCCAGCCAGATTGGGCAACGGTACAGATACAGTATGTCGGTGCGCCCATAGAGCCTGCGGGTTTGTTGCGTTATTTAATTGGTTTTCGCAACCATAATGAATTTCATGAGCAGTGCGTGGAGCGCATATTCGTCGATATCATGCGCAACTGTCATCCGCTGAAGCTCTCAGTTTACGCACGCTATACGCGACGTGGCGGGCTGGATATTAATCCTTGGCGAACCAATTTTAGTGTGGGGGGCTTGCCGCCTAACTTGCGTCACGCACGGCAGTGATGAGGTTGCTCTGATTCACCAATGAAGCATTCGGTTATACGCTTGCCATTGATAAACATCTCAATGTCAAATTCACTTAGCGCCTGATGGAGAGCCCGACCAAATGCTGTTTGATCAGTGATGTTGGCATAGATTTCCATCCAGGTGAACGCATCATCCTGACGTTTAAGCAGGCTGCCATACACACCAGTACGGCAGCCTAGTTTGGCTTGCATGCTGCGTATTTGTCGCTCGGTGTCGAGGTCATCAGTCAGCACGCGGTAGTAGATATAATAGTTGAGCATTACATTCCTGGCATCATGCCTTTCATGCCGCGCATCATTTTTGATAGGCCGCCTTTAGACATCATCTTCATCATTTTTTGCGCTTGTTCGAATTGCTTGAGCAGGCGGTTGACTTCCTGTACGGATACACCTGCACCAGCGGCAATGCGGCGTTTGCGTGAGGCCTTGAGTATTTCTGGCTTGCTGCGCTCTTGCGGTGTCATGGAGTTAATAATGCCTTCGATACGGTTGACCGCTTTCTCATCGGCGCCTGCAGGTATTGCTGCGCCAGCCGCACCCGGGAGTTTGTCCATCAGCGCGGAGATGCCGCCCATTTTGCGCATTTGCTGGATTTGTGCCTTGAAATCTTCCAGATCAAAGCCTTTACCCTTCTTGATTTTATCGGCAAAGCGCGCCGCTTCAGCGTGATCGACGTTGCGTTGTGCATCTTCAATGAGGGAGAGTACGTCACCCATACCCAGCACGCGTGAAGCCATGCGTTCAGGGTGGAAAGCTTCCAGGCCGGTGAGTTTTTCACCCACGCCGATGAATTTAATCGGCTTGCCGGTGATATGGCGTACCGATAACGCCGCGCCGCCGCGCGAATCGCCATCCAGTTTGGTGAGGATGATACCGGTGAGGGGCAGGGTGTCATTAAACGCGCGCGCTGTATTAATAGCATCCTGTCCTTGCATGGCGTCAACGACGAACAGCGTTTCGACAGGATTAAGCGAGCGATGTAGTTCGCTAATCTCGTTCATCATGGCTTCGTCTATACCTAAACGACCGGCGGTATCGACGATGAGCACATCATGGTAATGTTTTTTGGCGTAATCTTGCGCTGCCAGTGCAATGTCTAACGGCTTCTGTGCATCGGTGGAAGGAAAGAAATCCACACCAAGTTGGGCTGCGAGCGTTTTCAACTGCTCTATCGCGGCAGGACGGTACACGTCGCAACTGACCAGGAGCACTTTTTTCTTCATTTGCTCAGTGAGCAATTTGGCGAGTTTACCGCTACTGGTGGTTTTGCCTGAGCCCTGCAAGCCTGCCATTAAAATAATCGCAGGCGGCGTGGTGGCCAGGTTGATGCCTACATGTGTTGTGCCCATGAGCGCGGTGAGCTCATTGTGTACTACGCCGATGAATGCCTGTCCTGGCGTGAGGCTTTGCAACACCTCGACCCCCAATGCTTTTTGTTTCACATCGTTGATGAAATCTTTAACGACGGGGAGTGCGACGTCTGCTTCGAGCAGTGCCATGCGTACTTCACGCAGTGCATCCTGGATGTTGTCTTCAGTTAAACGGGCTTGGCCACGTATGTTTTTAATGACTGAGGCAAGGCGTGTAGTAAGGTTTTCTAACATGGGTAATGTTCCATAGTTCGCCAAAATGTTGAGGATATGATGTAAACTTTGCTTTTCGCATTTCGCCTATTTTACCTCAGATGAGTATCAACTGGCTTTATCCACTTGTAAGTTTGCTCTATGCCGTTGTTGGTTGGCATTTTTGGCGTACCCGCTGGCGCGGGGTTGGACATGCAGCAGCGTGGGAATCTTATGCATTATTGTTGCCGCTGGTACCGCATGTCATGTTGTTAGGCGCATCTACCGTTATGCCTGATGGTGTGCAATTGGGTATGGGTAATGTGGTTTCCATGGTGGTTGCGCTTGCGATATTGATTTACTGGTTAAGCAGCTTCCATTCGCGCATGGAAGCGTTAAATGCCCCGCTGGCGGGGATCGCCGCTGTGGTGGTGTGGTTGCCACTGTGGGTGCCATCCACACATTTGCTTGCGAATACCGAGTTGCTGGCGTTTCGCATGCATTTGCTGATTGCGATTCTCGCTTACAGCCTGTTCACGATCGCGGCATTGCACGCGACACTCATGTCAGTGGTTGAACGACGTTTGCATCATGTACAAGATACGAGATTTACGATTAATTTACCGCCATTGCTGACATTGGAAAGTTTGTTATTCCGTTTACTGGGTTTGGGTTTTACTTTATTGACGCTGACTTTGGTAACGGGCGTGGTATTTTCTGAGGAGATTTTTCATAAACCTGCCGAGTTTAATCATAAAACCATATTTGCCGTACTTTCCTGGACTATTTATGCGGTTTTATTAGGTGGTCGACGTTTGCGTGGCTGGCGTGGAAAACTCGCGGTACGCTGGACCTGGTTGGGCTTTGTGATGCTATTGCTAGCTTATGTAGGCAGTCGTTTTGTTTTAGAAGTGGTGTTGCACCGCTAAATTGTTAAGGAATAAAAAATGAAATCAATTAAAGTTACCGATGTGGGTTCGTTAAAAAATGAGCTGAATAAGTATAAAAAAGGTAAAAAGTTGGACATCCGTTATTTCAATCAGGCAGCACGTTTGGCCTGGTTGGGTAAAATCACGATGAGCCCGCTGGATGCGGAAGACGAAACTTGCCAATCATGGTTGCTTCACGTGCAACCACCTGAAGGCTTTATTGCTCACTTTGTCGATGTGGACGAAGATTTGATTAGTGAAATCCATGTGCTGGATGCAGAGCAAGGGAAATACCTGGCTGAAATCATGCGTGAGGGTTTGGCAGCGCGGGCGCGGGAATTAGAGTTGCTGAATCGCCGAGATTTCTACTTCGGCAAGTTTTTCAAAGATGATGCTCCTGCACCTGTGGGAGATACACCATCCAGCAACTAAAAGCCCGTTGGATAGATTTAGGCGAATGTAGCCCAGAAGATTTTCATGCCACTTACGCGGGGGTGGCAGAGGTCATGCGTGCGGGGGACGACCCCGTATTAATCTGGGGGCAGCCGGCAGCACATTTTTGTTTAGGACAGCATCAGTCTATTGCGGCTGAGTTAGTCGCTGATGTACCTGTTCCCGTGATACGTCGCCCCTTGGGCGGCGGCGGTGTGTGGCTGGACCGGAATCAGGTTTGTCTGGTGCTGGTGGCGCCGCGTGATTTTTTTCCTACACATACTCATGCCTGGTACGCTCATGTGTTATCCCCCATGCTGCAAGTGTATGCAGAAATGGGCTGGGAAACCGCATTGGTGGGTCAGGATGTCTGGTTTAATGGCAAAAAACTTGCAGGTACAGGCGCAGCTAGCATAGGTGAAGCCGGATTGGTCGGGACCAGCTTCTTGCTGAAATTTCCTGTCCAGGCGTTTACTCAGCTGATTGCTTCGCCTTCTGCGGGCTTTCGTGAGTGGTTGGAAGTGGCTTTGCAGGCATCACTGACGACCTGGTCTGATTATGCCGATGTACCCGAATTGGCATGGTTGTCCCTGGTTTATCGGCGGGCAGCGGCAGGTATATTTGATTGGCGCTGGGAGCAGGCGCGTTTACGCGATGATGAACGTGATGCGCGTGAGGAATATCGCGCCGAATTAATCCCTGATGCTGATCGTCAAGCTAAACTTATTCCTTATGGTATTAAAATTAACGCACGCACCTACTTAACCGAGCGCGAGTTTGATGGTGACTGGGTACGTATATTGACTCATGACAAAGTGATTGTGCGGATTGCTTTGTCAGTGGCGCCTGATTTGCCTGAGCAGGCATGCATTGAGATTACACCGACTTTGGCTGCGTTAACCAACAGGTTAAACCAGTTAGTTACTTCAGTTGATGCGCATTTGTGGGCGCAACGGATTTTATTGACCGCTTATTTTGCTGAAGAGTAGCTTATATGACATCACCGACAATCGCAGCAAGGCTGCAACGTAAATTTATTCTGATGACGAATGATGTGGCTCTGCAAGCCAGCATGCAGGCAGCCGTTCCTGAGGGCTGGGAAATGGTCACTACCTTGGATTTGGACGCATTGGGCGGATTTGAGCATATATTGCTCTATCGCTTTATTTTTCTTGATCTGGATACGCTGACCGATGATTTTGATCCGCAGGATGCAATACGTAAAATACGCATGGAGTTAATGCTGAATGTTGCCATATTCTGTTTTGGTGGATCGGATGATGAGCGCGACCAGGCGCGGTTGAATCGTGCTGACCGGTTCTTTGATCGGCATGAAATGGTTGAGCGTTTGCCACAATTTTGTCATCAATATCGATGGGGTGAGTGATTAGCGTAACGCTGAATATTCCGCTCAAGCCTTCATTGCGGTTGCGAGTGGCGGTAATGGCGGCGCATATCGTAGCTATGTTTGCTTTAGCGTGGTTGCATGCATGGTGGGCGTGGTTAGGTGCTGCGGTCGTGTTGCTGAGTGCTGGCTTTTATTACGCACGACTAACATCACCACTGGTGACTGCAATTGAAGTGACTGACTCAGGTTATCAATTGTTGGATCGTGGCGTATGGCGATCAGTTAAATTGAAGTCTGCATTTATTACTGCGCCGTTGACCGTGGTATGGTTTAAAGGTGAGCAAGGCGAGTCGTACCATCTGACTTTGCTCGTGGATAGTTTGGGTGTGGATGATTATCGCCATTTACGCATACAGTTGCGTTGGCACCGCGATAAGCCTTGACACCTATATTTAAGCAGGTATAATCTTGCTTCTCATGTGGTGGCGCTGGAAATTTGGCGCTACACAAGATAGCTAAAACATTGGGTTAGCATATGCATAAAATCGGTGTAATGATGGTCTGGCTGGGTTTGATTTCAACCGTAGTTGGCTTGATTTTTGGTTTTATTGATTTGGTAAAGTATGGCGAACCGAGTATCTGGATCGCGATAATACCAGCAGGTTTTGCGGCTTTGTTAGTGGGTGTCACCATGACCCAGTTTTCAAAGTCAGAAAATTCTGATACAATGTGAGGCTGCAGTAAATACGGTCCCCATCGTCTAGAGGCCTAGGACACCGCCCTTTCACGGCGATAACACGAGTTCGAATCTCGTTGGGGACGCCAATCTTAACGGGTTGCAGTGATGCAACCCGTTTAATTTCTAGCCTTAGGGCTAGTTAAGGAGTGGTAGTTCAGTTGGTTAGAATACCGGCCTGTCACGCCGGGGGTCGCGGGTTCGAGTCCCGTCCGCTCCGCCAACAAATTAAAAAGCTTATAGTCCGCAAGGGTTATAAGCTTTTTTTATGTCTACTCATTTCACCAAATTATCAGCCTAGTTCTCGCTGTCGTTAAATATTGCAGATCATTGCAGTAATCTTGTGAAGTAAAAAAGCTGCATTCTAAAATTACTGCCAATAATGGGATTGGTTTCATCTCGTTATGCGCAGTACATATAAATTTTCTTATTTTTTTCAAACAATATTCACAGCTGGTTATGGCTCAAGTGGCGCATTCTGGTTGATGGTGCTTATCCTGAGCATGTTCTTACTGTGAAGTCGCGTGTGAATTTAATATTCTGCTGATTATGTGCGGTCGCGCACGGAGGCTGCTTGAAAATAAGCAGATTATTCAACCTGAAATTGTCGCTGGATGATTTTAAGCATGAAACCGCAGATTGAACTAATCAGGAGCATACAGCATGAAACTATTTAAATACCTATCCGTCATCATCCTTACTGCCACGTTGGCCACCGTCATGGGCTGTGCGTCAACTTCCAAACATGAAGGAACCGGCGAATACCTGGACGACAGTGTCATTACCACTAAAGTAAAAGCTGCAGTATTCCATGAGACATCACTCAAATCTGCAGAAATAAACGTTGAAACCTACAAAGGCCAAGTGCAATTGAGTGGATTTGTCGCGACTGCGGCAGACATCGACAAAGCGGTTGAAGTCACACGTAGTGTCAAAGGCGTGACCTCCATCAAGAATGACATGCAGGTTAAGCATCGTCAATAATCCAACTTAATAGAAAGTACCAAACATGCTTGAAACCATTGCCGTTATCTTGCTCATCCTGTGGTTGCTTGGTGTAGTCACCGCGTACACCCTGGGTGGATTTATTCACGTACTTCTGGTTATCGCAATTGTCGTGATACTGATCCGGGTCATACAAGGGCGCAGCCTGTAGCAGTCTGCTTTTGCACGCAACTAACATTCCCGGCCGGCTAGCAACGTAGTTACTACTGGCCGGCTACTTTATCACTTACCCCATTACATGATAGGAAAACACTAATGAATGCAATTGAACGAACAACCCAAAAAGGCATGGAAGCATTATCAGAGCAAGTTAATAAACAACAACTGATCGCAGATTTTCAAGTAGTTGTGGAAGATGCTGAAGCACTGCTTAAAGCGACGGCTGGTCAAGGTGGTGAAAAGCTCACAGAGATACGCGCCAAGGCAGAAGAATCACTCAAGGTCGCCAAGGCCCGCATGATGGAAGCTCAGGAAGCCCTGATTGCCAGAACCAAAGCGGCAGCTAAAGCCACCGATGCCTATGTTCATGAAAATCCGTGGAAAGCTATCGGTGCAGCCGCAGGTGTTGGCGTGGCGATAGGCCTGCTCATTGGCCGTCGTTAATCCTGCTGCTGTGACAGGTGCTGTATCTCGAGAGCACAAAGGTGTGCTCACCGTCACTGTGACGGCATTCACCTTAATAGCCATTGCACACACGTGTGCTAGCACTCGGCGAATAGCACAGATGCAGCCCCGCGATTGACACCCTGTATGTTTGCAGTAGATATCAATTTCACGCCATTTCGGCAACTATTCGGTGATCTTTGTGGATTCAACCCCCAGTCAAAACCATCTTCTTGCCGTGCTGTCCGCGCCTGAGTTCGAGCGAATTGCACCTCATCTGAAGCTGGTTGCAATGCCACTTGGTGAGGTTCTGCATGAGTCTGGTGGTTGTTTGCAGTACGCCTATTTTCCAACGACTGCGATAGTTTCTCTGCATTATGTGATGGAAAATGGTGCATTCTCCGAGATTTCAGGGGTGGGCAATGATGGTGTAATCGGTGTTGCACTGTTCATGGGCGGTCAGACTATGACGAGCCGGGCTATTGTTCAGACCGGCGGCTATGGCTATCGACTGCCGGCATCATTACTGGTGGACGAGTTCCAGCGAGGTGGGTTTATGATGGACCTGATGTTGCGTTATGCGCAGGCATTAATGACCCAAATGTCACAAACTGCGGTCTGCAATCGGCATCATTCGGTCGAGCAGCAGTTGTGTCGCTGGTTATTATCAACACTCAATCGATTGCCATCGAATGAATTAACGATTACTCAGGAGCTGATCGCCAAGATGATAGGTGTGCGTCGGGAAGGTATTACTGAGGCGGCCGGACATTTGCAACGAGCAGGGTGCATCAGCTACCGCCGCGGTCACATTACCGTACTCGACCAGTCTGGACTGGAGTCGCGGGTGTGTGAATGTTATGCCGTAGTTAAAAAGGAATTCGAACGCTTGTTGAGTGATGTGCGTAAGCGTTAGGCCTTTCCTGGGATTGGTCATAACAGGCGCGCCCATAAACGTGCCGCGCTTTCTTTGATCCGCACACTGATAGGGCGTTTCCGCCAATTTTCAAGGGTGATTAGTGTGGATGATGCCAGGTCTTGCTCGAACAGCGCCTGCATTTGCTCACCAAAATCCTGACCCAGTACGACGGCATTGATTTCCTGGTTGTTGAGGAAGCTGCGCCAGTCGAGATTGGTTGAGCCCACGGTTGACCATACGCCGTCAATAAGTGCGGTTTTAGCATGCAACAGCGCGTCTCTTCGCTCATAGATTTTTAGACCACTCCTCAGCAACTCATCATAATACGAACGCGAAGCATAGAACACTAATGAGGAATCAGTTGTTGCTGGCAATAATAACCTTACGTCAACACCACGCTGAACAGCGGCTTTCAGTGCTGCCAGTAGTTGTGGGTCTGGGACAAAATAGGCGTTGGTCAAAAATATCTGGGTTTCAGCACTATTAATAGCCGACAGTAAAGTGACGTAGATCTGGCTATAAGGCTCCTCAGGTGAACTGCCTATGGCACGTACAACTTCATTGCCTTGATATTTAGGCTCGGGGAAATAATCTCTGGGTGCCAGTGGCTCGCCCTTTTGCTCGACCCAGGTTGCCATGAACAGTTTCTGGAATTCGCTGACTATGGGCCCGGCCATGCTCAAATGCGTATCACGCCATGCCTGATTGCTTTTAGTCGATTTAAGGCTGCGAAATGAACCGCTGGAATACACGCTGCTGATATTGATGCCGCCAACAAATGCAACCCGCCCATCCACGATTAAGAGTTTACGGTGATCCCGACGGTTGACGTTCCAGCCTTTGCGTAGGGTGAGCGGATTAACCGGATTGAATTCAAGTACATTTACGCCACTTGCTTTTAGCGCATCAAAGAACGCCTTTGGCGTGTTGATTGAGCCCACGCTGTCATAAATAAGATTTACCTGCACACCGCTTTGTTGTTTCTTCATTAACAGCGCAGCGAAACGTTGTCCGACTTCATCATCTTCAAAGATGTAAGTCTCCATGTTGATATGGTCTTTAGCATGTTCTATGGCATCAAACATGGCGTTATACGTTGTCGGGCCATCTACCAGAAGTTTTACTTTGTTACCTACCACCAGCGGACTGCCCACAATCTCGGATTCCAGCACCAGATGTCGGTCAAAGATATTGGTTTCGGCACTATGACTTTTCAGTCTGTCGAGTATCGCCTTGCTCTGCTTGGCGCTCAAGGGGCCATGTGCGCCGTCCAGCTGTACGGGATGAGATGGCGTCATTGCCATATCCGGCACTAGCGTGGGAATTGAACTACACCCGGCAAGTAGCAACAGACCCAATGTGGCGGCAAATTTAGCGATGCTGAAATATTTGAATTGTGTCATATGCACCCACATTCCTCGAAAAAAACATCATGTCCCATTCATCCGATGAATGAAAGCAAAATCAGCAATTTTCGACGTTTAATAGCCTATACTGAACTATGCTGATGTACCCTGACCTAACAAGGGTGAACGTTAGTGCTGTGTGTGCTAACGCACTGAAGTTTCCAGGTAGGCGCAGATAATGTATCAATAGCGAAGGCTGGTATCACATCTCGTTGATAGCTGATACTGACCTGTGATTATTGCACTGGAGATCAAGAAATGCTGAAAAATAGATATTTATTCATTGCCTTAGGCCTTTTTCTCTATTCTATTGTGTCTTCAGCCCAGAGTAACGTTGGTGTTCGATTGCCTGATGCAAGCACAGGCATTAACCTGCCGACCTACCCTGAACTCGTTGTCGTGCCTGGCTACCCTGTTTATTATGCACCGCGACTGAATACTAACTACTTCTTTTATGATGGTATGTATTGGATTTATCAGGATGATAACTGGTATGCCAGTATCTGGTACAACGGGCCTTGGGACATGGTTGATCCAGAACTTGTGCCCGTATTCATCCTGCGTGTCCCGGTTCGTTACTACCGTCAGCCGCCCGCTTATTTTTACGGATGGTGGCCGGATTTGGCACCACGTTGGGGTGAGCATTGGGGGAGTGGCTGGGAACGACATAGAGAAGGTTGGGATAGGTGGACCTACGGTACTGCACCGTCACCTGCACCGCTACCTGCATACCAAAGACAGTATGCTAAGGATCGTTATCCCCAGCGCGTGGAGCAGCAGGAATTACAACGGCAGAATTACCGTTATCGGCCACATGATTCCATCGTACGTCAACGCTATCAGGAACAGTTGACACCAAGGGCGCTGGTTCCACAGGGACAAGCGCAGGAACGAAGTCGTGATCGTAAGGATTAATACCAATCGATCAGGATTTCGTAAATTAGTTACATTTACCACAGGAGATAACATATGAAACGCCTACTAATTGCAGTAACCCTCGCCACTGCGGCTATTGCTACACCCGTCCTCGCTGCCGATGTTGGGGTCTCGGTCAGCATTGGTCAACCCGGCTTTTATGGTCGACTTGATATTGGTGGCTACCCGCCGCCGCAAGTGATTTATCGTCAACCTATGATAGTCCAGCAAGTGCCAAGGGATCGCCCACCTATATATCTCCGCGTACCGCCAGGGCATGCCAAGCATTGGGAAAAGCATTGTCGCGAATACAATGCCTGCGGTGAACGCGTCTATTTTGTACAAGACAACTGGTATCGACATGATTACGTACCGTATTACCAGAATCAGCAGCGTTATCGCCATGATAATGGGCGTGACGAGCGCGGGGGTGATAATCGTGGCAATCAGCGGGATGATCACCGTGGCAATGATAATGGCAATGACCATCGTGGCAACGGCAACGGCAACGGGCATGGTCGTGATCATTAAGGCGTTTTTATAATTGCGTATTCAGATGCAGAGTGTCTGTTTTTGCTTGGTTAAAATACCAGGTTTTATCAGCACCTGCTGGTGCAATACGCAAAGCGACTGAATCTGCATGCGACATTGCTGGTGTTAAATCGGTGAATGGTGCCGCGTTGATTTAAGTAATGGTTTAAACTGACATCATCCATGGGCACTTTCCCGTGTCGCACGCAGTGCCAATGCAAATTTTGATGAAACTGGAAAAATACGATGATAAGTGATCAAACAATTCTTAATGCGAGCATATTGATCGTTGATGATCAGTCATCCAATGTACTGCTGCTTGAAGAAATGCTGCGTGATGCTGGATATACTTCCATTGTGTCGACGACAGATCCATATGCTGTTGCTGATCTGTATCGCAGCAATCATTACGATCTTGTTCTGCTTGATCTGCAAATGCCTGGTATGGACGGCTTTCAGGTGATGGAAGAACTGAAGAAAATTGAAACCGCGGCTTACCTTCCGGTGCTGGTCATTACGGCTCAACCTGATCATAAATTGCGTGCACTGGCTGCGGGTGCGAAAGATTTCATCTCCAAACCACTGGATTTGATCGAAGTGCAGACACGTATCCATAACATGCTGGAAGTGCGTTTGCTGTATAAAAAACTTAAGGCCTATAACCAGACGCTGGAACAGATGGTGCAGGAACGAACTGCTGAATTGCGTAAAAGTGAAGCCCGCTTCCGCCGTCTGACTGAGTTGTCATCAGACTGGTATTGGGAGCAGGATGAGCAGGGAAATTTTACTAAGGTTTATGGCCCCGTGCAGGACATGCTGGGTATTCCATTTGATAGCGTGCTTTGTGATGTCAGGGATGCCCATCCAGTAAGGTGGGATGAGACCGAGCAGGCAGTACTCACCGCTAACATCGCAGCGCGTCGTCCATTTCTGGATTTGGTCTGCAGTCGGGTTAATGCCGACGGTGGCCATCAGTTTTTTCAGGTGAGTGGGGAGCCGATGTTTGATGGGATTGGCCGCTTTACCGGTTTTCGTGGCGTGGGCAGGGACGTTACTAATCTCATACATGACATTACCCATCCGCTTCCAACAAGCAGTCGATAGTGGCGATATTCGTGCCGTTTATATAATTTAGAGGGCTAACTGTTGCCGCAGGTATTCCTTGTGTTTCATCGCAAGATAATCGTCCCGTTCTATTTCGTGCAGCTGGCGGGGATATCGATCTGTGTCTTGATACCAGCGCAGTAGACGCTGCTCCAGCTGATTTTTAGGCAACGTATTCAAGCCAGCAAGATAAGCATCAATGGCCAGATAGTAGCGCATGGTATTGCGTTCCACTAAGCCGCGTACGCCTTGAACATAAACAGGTAAGCCATTCGGCTGTTTGCCTGTGACCGTGAACCCAATCTTATCCCTGCCCAGGGTGGCCAGATAGCCTTGCATGGCCAGACGACCAGTTAACCCAAAGCTATAGGCATAGGTGATATGTAAAAAAGTGCGTCCATTTGTCACTGGCGTGGCTTCGATCCAGATGCGGTAGTCACGCGTGCTTAATGGGCCATTTTCAGCATTGAGTTCCACTGCGAAATAATCCGGTGTGGTGATGACTGCGCGATAACTGAATTCGAGACGATAGGCATCCGCCAATGGCTGAAAGTATTTTCTGCCCAGGTTTACGTTAAGGATAGTGTCGTGCTTATTGTCGGTGGCATGACAATATTTGATATTAAAATGCAGTATCAGCACATCACACCAATGCGCTGGGTTATTGAGGGCCAGGTTAACCGTGGGGAACGGATAATCGACCACAGCATAGATGTCACCTTTTAAATCATGGGTTGTTTCTGCAGAATTCAGATAGAGCGCTCGATTGAACTGATTGTTGTACAGCTGTTTGCCTAGTTCTGTGTACTTGGCGCGTAGTGGCACGACGGACAGATTGGACTCGCTGGCAAATGACTGCTCTGCTACTAATCCTATACTGCAAAAAAGCACTAGGGCAGATGTCCGGTACCATGGTTTTGCCAGCTTTCTTTGGGTAAGTCGCACCTGATTTATCCCTCTGGAAAATATTTCATATTGAAAAATACTTGAATTCAGCACATGCTGATATCAGTGCTGTTATTCGAGTTGGGATGCCGATCTGGCGGCTAGTGACGTATGTAGTTCAAGATGTAGAAGTGAGATAAATCCGCATAGTTTCAGTTTGCCAAGCCAGTCTGCAACATTTTGGGGTATGTCTGCTCTAAGCTTACATGCTTATTTGTTCATTCTATGTGCGATAGCGCACAGAGAATGACAGGTTTAATCATTAGGATTAAGTTCAGCTGTTATAAAACTAACCAACGGCTTAATTTATGGCTGATGTCTGCAAATAAAAATATACCTATATTGCGCGGGATGAAAATAGCTATGCCAAAAAAAACTCGTAATGCTATTACGCATAATTTAGCTGCTGGCATGGCAGAGGGTATTGTTGAGGTTCGACGTCAGGAGGCTCTGCTTAAAGCCGGGGCGTTACAGAGCGCGATCCTCACCAGCGCCAATTTCTCGATTATCGCTACCGACGAAAAAGGCATCATACAATTATTCAATATTGGTGCCGAGCGCATGCTGGGTTACACCGCCGCCGAAGTCGTTAACAAAATTACGCCGGCCGATATTTCTGATCCACTGGAAGTGATAGTGCGTGCCAGGGCGCTGAGTGCTGAACTCGCTACGTCGATTGAGCCTGGCTTTGAAGCCTTGGTATTCAAGGCATCCCGTGGTATTGAGGACATCTATGAACTGACTTACAACCGTAAGGACGGCAGCCGCTTCCCGGCAGTCGTGTCGGTTACGGCGTTGCGCGATGCTGAAAACGCCATTATCGGTTACTTGCTGATTGGTACTGACAACACCGCGCGCAAGCAGGCGGAAGCGGCACTGCTGAAGGCCGGCGCATTGCAGACAGCGATTTTCAATAGCGCTAATTTTTCCAGTATCGCTACCGACGCAGAGGGTGTTATTCAGATTTTTAACGTTGGTGCCGAACGCATGCTGGGTTATGCTGCCGCTGACGTCATGAACAAGATTACCCCAGCCGATATTTCCGATCCGGATGAATTGATCGCGCGTGCCAAGGCGTTGAGCACTGAGCTTGAAACGCCGATTACACCAGGTTTTGAGGCATTGGTGTTCAAGGCCTCGCGCGGTATTGAGGATATTTATGAATTGACCTATGTCCGCAAGGACGGCAGCCGCTTCCCCGCAGTGGTGTCGGTCACGGCATTGCGTGATGCGCAAAATAGAATTATCGGCTACCTGCTGATCGGCACCGATAATACGGCGCGTAAGCAGGTTGAAGCCGAACAGCGATTGCTGGATCAGCGGTTGCGTGACTATCAGTTCTATACCCGGTCACTCATCGAAGCCAACACTGATGCGATTATGACGACGAATCCAGCCGGTATTATTACTGACGTCAATAAGCAGATGGAGGCGCTGACTGGTTGTACGCGTGACGAACTGATAGGTGCGCCATTCAAGAATTTTTTCACCGATCCGGAGCGGGCCGAGTTTGGCATCAAACTGGTGCTGAGCGAAAAAAAGGTTACCGACTACGAGCTCACCGCACGTGCCATAGACGGTAAGGAAACGGTGGTGTCCTACAATGCGACTACTTTCTATGACAGAGACAGACGCCTGCAAGGGGTGTTCGCTGCCGCACGCGACGTTACTGAACGTAAACGCCTGGATCAGGTGTTGCAGGATAAGAATATCGAACTGGAGAATGCTAAAACTATCGCGGAAAAAGCCAACCTCGCCAAATCGGAGTTTCTTGCCACGATGAGCCATGAAATACGCACGCCTATGAATGGTGTAATTGGCATGATAGATGTGCTGCAACAGAGCAGTCTCAATGGCCCGCAGATGGAAATGGCTAATATTATCCACGACTCGGCCTTTGCCCTGCTTGCCGTTATTAACGATATTCTCGACTTCTCCAAGATTGAGGCAGGTAAGCTGCAGATTGAATTCGTACCCATGAGTGTTGCCGCTATCGTTGAGAGTGTGTGCGAAACTATGGATCGCATGGCGCTTAAAAAAATGGTGGAGTTAACGTTATTTACCGATCCGGCTATTCCCGCCGATGTGCTGGGTGATCCGGGCCGATTGCGCCAGATACTGATCAATTTGACCAACAATGCTATCAAATTTTCAAGTGGGCAACGGCACACAGGTCAAGTGTCGGTTCGCGTCGTCCTGGCTGAAAGTCATACGGAATCAGTAATGCTGGAATTTAGTGTGGCCGACAACGGTATTGGCATGGATGAAGAAACTCAGGCACGGTTGTTTGCGCCCTTTACTCAGGCTGATTCCTCTACCACACGAAATTTCGGTGGAACCGGGTTGGGTTTGGTCATCTCCCGCCAGTTGACACGAATTATGGGTGGCGAGATTACGCTACATAGCGAGCTGGGCAAAGGTTCCACTTTGAATGTGCGTATCCCTTTCCAGCGCGGGCAGTTAAGTTCCGAAACCAATATGACACCTGCACTGGTTTCCGGCTTGTCCTGTCTGGTAGTGGGCGGAATCGGGAACCTGGTCGATGATTTAGCTACCTATCTAATCTATGATCATGCGCTGGTCGAGCGGGCATTTGATTTGGCGGCGGCCCGGGAGTGGTTAGTCAAGCATCCATCCTGTCCGTGTATCGTCATCGTTGACACCGATGGCAGCAATCTGTTGCTGAATGGCTTGCGCACCTCAGCCCGTACCCATCCTGAGCAGGAGATCCATTTCGTAGCAATAGGGCGTGGACCGCGTCGTGAGCCCTATTTTAAAAAAGCTGATCTGGTTTTGATAGATGGCAATGTACTGACCCGCAGGGATTTTCTGAACACCGTGGCGATAGCGGCTGGTCGGTCTAAGTCGGGTGTAGGTAACAATCTACCTGTTGATGTCAATGTAGCACCAACACCGTTGTCCCGCGAGGAGACTCGTCAGCAGGGACGCCTGATTCTGATTGCTGAAGATAATGAGATAAACCAGAAAGTCATAGTGCAACAGCTCATGCTGCTCGGCTACACAGCCGATATTGCCAACAATGGTCGGGAAGCGCTGGCGCTCTGGCAAAGCGGCGATTATGCTATTTTGATCACCGATCTGCATATGCCGGAGATGGATGGTTATGAGCTGACTACCGCCATTCGTACTGCTGAAGCCAGCAGGACACATATACCGATTATTGCATTCACTGCTAATGCGCTTAAGGGGGTGGTCGAGCAATGCATGGTCATTGGCATGGATGATTATCTGAGCAAGCCCGTGCAACTTGCCGATCTGAAAGCGATGTTGAGGAAATGGCTGCCGACTTTGACTTCTGAACCAATATCAGTTGCATCAGCAATGCCCACACAGCTTGCCGAAGGCGCGCTGATACCGGTGGATGTGAATGTGCTCAAGGTATTAATAGGTGACGACGAGGTCATGGTTCGTGAGTTCTTACACGATTTCCAGATTAGCACAGCCAAGATCGCGGCGGAGTTGCGTATTGCCTGTGGGGCAGAGCAGACAGCTGTAGCCGGTGCGTTGGCACACAAGCTCAAGTCATCTGCACGCTCGGTGGGGGCGCTGGCGCTGGGCGAACTCTGTGCCAAAATGGAAGCGGCTGGCAAAGCTGGCGATATGGACGTGCTGGCGGAGCTGTTGCCCAAGTTTGAACATGAGCTGGCGAGTGTTGACGGTTTTCTTGCGGCATACTAGGCTAACAGCGCATGCAGCATAGCGCGTGGCTGAAGCGCGATGCCACACCATCAATTACTCGTAACGGTTTAACCATAGCTGTCATGTGGTGCATGGACTAATAAATTATGGAAGGCTACCGTTATGGTAAATAAATCCGCAATTAAAATTCTGGTGCTTGATGATGAGTCATTCATGCTCAAACTATTGGCGCGTATGCTGGTTAATTTGGGATTTTCCTCGGTCACCACCCGCGACAGCGGACGCGCTGCGCTGGAATTGGTAGATAACCCGGATAGCCATCCGGATATGATACTGCTGGATATCAACATGCCGGAAATGGACGGCGTCGAGTTCGTACGGCATCTGGTTGAACATCATTATGTGGGCGCACTCATTTTAGTGAGTGGTGAGGATGAGCGTGTGCTGCAATCCGTCCAGAAACTGGTGCAGGCGCATAAGCTTACCGAGTTGGGTTATCTGACTAAGCCCGTGACACCTGAGCGACTGGCAAAGCTGATGGAAAATTGGGTGCCACCATCGCGGGATGCCATCATCGCTGCAAAAAAAGCTTATGGTGCGAACGAGTTGCGTGCCGCTATCGCTAACGGTGAGCTGATCAATTATTATCAACCCAAGGTGGCACTTAGCACTGGTGCCGTAATTGGTGTGGAGACTTTGGTACGTTGGCGCAACGCTAAGCAAGAAATGATATTTCCCGATCAGTTCGTCAGTATAGCGGAACAATACGGCCTGATTGACGAGCTGACTCGAGTGGTGCTGGTTGCTGCGCTGGCACAGGCCAGAATATGGCAGGATGCCGGGCTGGGTTTACGGGTAGCGGTTAATTTGTCTATGGATAATCTGACATCACTGGATTTTCTGGATTATGTCGTTGATCTCACAACCAAGGCCGGCGTGTCACCGCAGAATATGGTGCTAGAAGTGACGGAAAGCCGTTTGATGCATGATCAGCGCGTGCCGCTTGAGATTTTGACGCGACTGCATCTGAAACGCTTTCGACTTTCAATTGATGATTTTGGTACTGGGAATTCTTCCTTAACCCAGTTGCAGAATATACCTTTCGGAGAACTCAAGATTGACCAAAGCTTTGTGCACGGTGCATGGGCCAATGATACGAAGCGTGCAATGTTTGCCGCCAGCCTTGGGCTGGCCAAACAGCTGGGGATGGAGTCAGTGGCAGAAGGCGTGGAAGATCAGGCAGATTGGGATTTTGTTCGTCAGCAGGGCTGTGATCTGGCTCAAGGTTATTTCATTGCCAAGCCTATGTCGGCCGATGATATGTTGACCTGGCTTGCAGATTGGGAAGTACGCCGTCTGGAACTGATGCGGAAATAAGCTATAGACAAATTCTCGCCGCCAGTTCGGTAGTAACATAGTATCTTCTCAGTGCGTATGGTTACGCTGAAAATCAAACGAGCAAGCACATATCAATTTTAATAGGGAACAGCATGCCACATGTAAGCAAAGCGGAAAAGGATGAAGGCGTCCGCTCGGAGTCCTGGTTAAAAAAGCTCGGTCCAGGCTTGATTACAGGTGCGGCAGATGATGATCCCAGCGGGATAGCAACCTATTCACAAGCTGGCGCGCAGTTTGGTTTAAGCATGTTGTGGACGGTGTGGCTGACTTATCCGCTGATGGTTGGTATCCAGGTTATCAGTGCCAGGATTGGCCGAGTCAGTGGTCATGGTTTGGCCACCAATATGCGCCAACACTATCCGGCCAAGCTGTTATACAGTATTGTCGGCTTGCTGTTAGTGGCCAATACTATCAATATTGCTGCCGACGTCGCTGCCATGGCAGACTCGTTGAAACTGATGGTGGGTGGTCCTGCGCACTGGTACGCCGTCGGTTTCGGCGTGATATCGCTGTTGCTGCAAATATTCATTCCTTATAGCCGTTACGTGCGGGTGTTGAAATGGCTTACCTTGTCATTGCTCGCATACGTTGCCACTGCATTCGTCGTACATATACCGTGGACGCAGGTAGTGATCAATACCATGTTGCCACATCTATCGTGGCAGCCGGCGTACATTACCACTGTCGTTGCGGTGTTCGGTACCACTATCAGCCCCTATCTGTTTTTCTGGCAGGCTTCGCAAGAGGTTGAGGAGCAACGTGGTAATCCGCAGGCAAGGGCGCTGAAGGTCGCACCTGAGCAGGCAAACGCCAATTTCCGGCGCATCAAGGTTGATACTTATATCGGTATGGGGTTTTCCAATCTGGTTGCCTTTTTTATCATTTTGACGACAGCCGTGACGCTCAACATGCACGGCGTCACCGGGATACAAACGTCGGCACAGGCCGCGTCTGCACTGCGTCCGATTGCAGGGGACTTTGCTTTCTGGTTATTTAGCGTGGGCATTATTGGTACTGGTATGCTGGCCATTCCCGTATTGGCTGGTTCTGCTGCCTATGCGCTGGCAGGTGCATTCAATTGGCGTAACAGCCTGGAACTGAAGCCTAATCAGGCCAAGGGTTTTTATAGCATTATCGTCATTTCCACCTTAATCGGCGTCGGGCTCTGCTTTACGTCTATCGATCCCATCAAGGCCCTGTACTGGAGTGCGGTCATCAACGGTGTCATTTCTGTACCGATTATGGCGGTGATGATGCTGATGGCGGCACGCGCGGATATCATGGGGCAATTCGTCATTTCGCGCAGACTGAAAGTGCTGGGCTGGGTATGTACGGCGGTCATGGCGATAGCCGTGATCGCCATGTTCTGGTCGTTCGGGCAGTGAAATTTCCCCCGTGTTGCCGATTTATTTGAGCTGTAATTCGTAGCTACCTGCGCCACGTTCTACTGCAATCAGGCGCAACAACGGGTCAAGTTGCTGCTGTTGTTGCGGCGGAACCTGGGCAGTTGCCATAAAATTCGGCTTATCCCCGTTTGCCCAACTGCCTTTGCCATCCAGCTTTAGCGGCCCTTGCAGGGTACGCAGCAATGCGTGGGTGGTGGCGCCGTCGCCATTAAGTGTCAATTCATAGTCTCCCAGTGGCGAGACGGTGGTAAATGCTGATCCGGCATCGTGCCATTGCAGGCTGGTATTGCCCTGCATACGGTCGGAAGCGATAGACAGGTTGGCAACGTGCAGTAATAGATCACCGCTAAGACCCAGCGGCGCTAACTTGGGTATGGCCAGACCCAGGACTGTGGCTGGCAGGCTGATGTCGGCGTTCGTAATCTCAATTTGAGATGCGGATACTGTCACGGTAACCGGCTGGGTCGATTGCGCCAGATTGAGCAGGTAAACCAGATGTCCGCGCAGTAACGACGCGGGCTGCATATGCCAGGCCAGACTTTGTGCACCACCAGCTCGTCCACTGGTATCCCGTATCTCAAGTTGTCCCGTCCCTGACCATAGCGTGCCCTGTGTTTCAACCAGACGCAATTTGCCCTGACTGATGCGCTGCAAGGCCGTATCCATCAATGTTGCGGGCGCGGTAATGATAATAGTCAGCGTATAAACTGCAAGCCCGACGGCGAAGATAGGTAAGCGCTTCATGTTCAATGCTGACTGCGTTGCAGCGTTGCAGTCACGCTGACCATGCCCGGTGCAGGCAATGCTTCAATCTGGCTGCTATCCAGTCGGATTTGTTGTGCTTTCAGGCTGGTGACCCAGTTGAGCCAGTCGCTGAATGTAACAGCGTTGAACACCACTTGCACATGATCAGCATCAGGGGCATCCATTTTAATCAGGGCATGGGTTAATCCTGCGGCATCGGTTTGCGCTTGTACCAGCGTACGCAGATCAGTGTGCGACGCAGGGGCGATGGGGATAGCCCGCAACTGTCCAAGCTCAATGCTCTGTTGTTCGAGCTGGGTCGCCTGCGCCCGCAGCGTCGTCACGCTGGCGCGCAATCGTTGATGCGCCGTGCTACCCGACTGTATCAGCCACAAATACAATGTGGCGCTGATGATAATGCTGAGTATAACGATGATAGTGCGCTCTCGCGGCGCCCGTGATTCCCATGCTTTGCGTAGTTGTGTTTTCATGATGCCCTTATGATCAGGAGGGTATTGGTGCTGGTGTCATTGTTAGGGGCCGCGTCAACGCTCAGACCGGACTGGCGTAAGCGCGCCATGATGGTTTGCACCATGGTATTTTCGTTGCTGGCCAGCTTGAGTGTCATCTGGCCGCTCTCATAGGACACGGCGCTGACTGTTCCGGCAGGCAGGGTTTTGGTCGCTGCGGCCACTTGTACTATCATCGGCAAAAAGTCGCCGCTGTCAGCTACACCCGCACTATGCCGTGCTTCAGCGAGCTTGCGGCGCATTTGCAGGGCGGGATCGACTACGGCAACTGCATCGGGAAAGCTGCCGCGAAATTGCATTTCCATTTGTTTGCGTAATGCCTGCTGGTCACTGGCGAGCAGCGTCCAGTCGGTGATGAGCGCGACGGCATGCAGGGCGAGTGCGGCACCCAGTATCCAGGCTGCCGGGCGTAGCCGTGCAGCCATGCCTGTAAAGCCGCGCCAGCGTTCCTGTTGCTGCACCAGGCTGATGCCGGCATGGGGTGGGGCGGTGCGCCAGTCCCAGGTGCCGGCGGTGTGCAGCTTGGTTCCGAGTTCGTGTTGCCAGGCTGCGATATCTGGCGCTGTGTCGGGCATGGTCGTATACAGCGCGATCGATGTCGGGCTGGCGTTACGCGTTTTTGCTTCTTCCAGCATGAGGCGCAGAAATAATGGTGGCGTAGTCTGGTCGCCACTGTCCGTTGCCGCACCCTCGAATGTCCCGGTGCGTACAAAACCTTCGCTACCATTCCAGGCCATACTCCACTCGCCGGTTTGTATCGGTAATAATAATGTTTCGCAGTGTACTTCATCGATGCGTATGCCGATGGCATTGAGTGCGAGGTGCCAGCGTGCGAGTCCTGATTTGTCGACAACGGCGAGCGCATCTTCGTCATCCACAGACCCGAGCCAGCTCACCTGATTAGCGTCTGGTTCCCCCACTGTCTGGTCTTCAACCGCGAAGGCCAGTACCGATCCGGTACGGCGTCTTGCGCTATGCGGTATGCGTGCGCGCGTGATCAATACCTGAGACGCGGGGAGTATCAGTTGCACGCGTTCAGCGCGCTGCGGCAGATCGGTGAGTCGGCCTGTGCCGGTAATCGGTTCGCGTCCGTCACTGATCAATGCCCATGCACAGTGTTGCTGGTCGAGTAGGGAGCCATAGATGCGGAGCAAGTTCATAGCATTTTTCTCCAAAGAATGGTTGGCCAATTGGCATCTGTTCGTGCGAGTAGTGCTGTGCTGCGCGCCTGGGCACTGCCGATGGTGACACGCAACTGCACCATAAAATAGTCACTGCCAAAGGCGATGTTTTCAGCGGCAAGCTGAGTGTCCTTGGGCAACTGGTTGAGTAAATCAGCACGGTCACGGAAATAGGTGCGGTTGCGTTTTGCGACCAGAGCACGGGCGCCGTCCAGACCCAGGCCATCAATCACCGCAGCAATGACTTCAGGCGATGCCGTGTTTATATTGATGGCAGTAAAAGTCGGCAAGGCGGTCACATAGGGGCGCAGTCGTGCGCGCACCCCATCGTCAAAGCCACGTACCAGCGCCAGTTCAGCCACATCAATCAGGGGCTGGTTAGCCGCAAGGTAAGGCTGGGGTAATGCCAGATAATAGCTGTCTTCGGCGCCGCTCTGCGGTTGCGGCTCATTGTCGGCATCGATCCAGTCAGCAGTGGCATCGGCGAGGGCGGGTGATAATCCAAGTATGGACAGCAGGCGTTTGAAATTATCGAGCTGGGTGAGATTGACTTTGCCATCTTTCACCAGATTGTTGAGATTGAATTTGCCCTGCTGATCTTCGATTTGACCGGTCAGGCTGCCATTTTCGACCGGCATAGGTGGCAGTCGTAATGCCCAGGCTTCACCGAGATAGTCGACATCGCTGGCACGGCGATCATCGCTGAGTAGTGCGCGCGTCCAGTCCACTCCGATTTTGGTCAATAGCTGTGCCTGAACGTGGTCGGCAGTCAGTTCGCTTTGGCGTAACCAGCTGCTCTGCATGGTCATGATTGCCGTTGCTGCCAGTGCGGCAAGTGCGACCACACCCATGGCGAGTACGATGGCGACACCACGCTGTTGTGTTCTCATGGTTTTAACGCAAAAATGCGCACGATATCTTCGCCGGAAATGAGCGCAATATGCAGCCGTACGGCTCTAGGAATAGGCGTGTCACGTGGCGATGACGGCCATGTATTTACCCAAGAAAAATCCGTATTGAGATATTGCAGTTCAAATAGGGTAACGCCACTCAGCACGGGATAGCGTGCGGGTAGCGTACTGGGTGTCAGGTCGAGTCCCGGCCATAACCACAGTTCTATCTGTTGTTTTTCGTTGAGTCGATAGCCAACTCGACGTGGCGTATCTACCCCCTCGGATGATGCAAAGCGGCTGAAGGTCAGGCGTGGTTCACGCACCACATCGGCCTGGCCCAGCCATGCTGGCGCGCTGCCGGATGCGGTGCGTACTGAACGTGGCGCGGCAAGCTGAATGTCGTGTTCGAAGCGCGCGAAAAAAGCAGCTATGTGCCGCCATTTATCGGTCTGTTGCTGTATGTGGGTGCGCGCATCAAGCACCGCACTCAGTCCACGATATGACATCAGCGCCAGCAGCGAGAGTATGAGCAGCGCAGTCAGTAGCTCGATCAGGGTAAATCCGCGCAGTGAGGTACGTGTAGCTGTTTTCACTTGGCGATACTCGGTGGCTGACTGATGAATCCGACCAGGTGTGCGACCACGTGTGTTTCATCGGCTACGGTGTACACACTGATATTGACTCGACGAAATACGCTATTGGGTGTGCTGATGACTTCCTCGCGCCAGCTGTAGGCTATGCCGCTCTGGCGTTCAGAGCCTTGCTGCATGCCGAGCGGCAGCCAGATGTTACGTGCGCGCTGTTCTGCCAGAACATTCTCGGCGACCCAGCCTGCGAGCAGGCGTGTGCGCAATTCGCCTACACTGTTTGTACCGCCGCCTGCAACGCGCAACGATGCGAGCAGGGCGATGGAAATGATGGCAAGCGCGACCAGCACCTCAATCAAGGTAAAACCGCTGTGGTTAAGGTCGCACCGTTTTATCATCCGCGCCTCCTGTTTCTGGCAATACATGTACATCACCGACCAAGGAGTTAGCTATTGTGATATGTGCATTACCCAGCGACATCGCAACCCTGAACACCAGCGTCGAGTCATAGGGTGTGAATTCCACCCGCATGGGCAGGGCTGAGCGCATGTTTTCTATGCGCAGGTCAGTTATTGCCATACCTGCTGGCAACGTGCGTGCACGTAGCAGGTTATTGTTGCTGATTTCGAACCAGCCCTTGTCATCGCTGAACTGCCAGAACCGGTAGCTGGTCCTGTCCGCCGTCCAGGCAACAGGTTTGCCGCTGAAGCGCGATTCTGTCGCAGCAATATTCATCAGCTGTACCAGTCTGTCGGCTTCGACGCGTAACAGGGCGCTATCGTCCGGTTGCACGATGGTACTCACCATGCCGACCAATATGCCCATAATCAGCAACACGACCAGCATCTCTATGAGCGTGAAACCGCTTGTGTAGCGCTTATGCTCAGACATCTACACTGCAGCCAGCTACGGATATCATCAATTATTCCACCCTAGAGTGCCCAGGAGCCTATGTCTGCATCATTGCCTTCACCGCCCGGCGCACCGTCGGCACCTAAACTGAAAATATCAATTTCGCCATGCACACCCGGGTTGAGGTATTGGTAAGGATTACCCCAGGGGTCTTTGGGCAGACGCTCGACATAACCACCTGCTTTCCAGTTAAGTGGAAGCGGTGCAGTAGTTGGACGTACGGCGAGTGCCTGCAAACCCTGTTCGGTAATTGGATAGCGTTGGTTATCCAGGCGGTAGAGTTTGAGTCCCTGCATCAGGCTCGCAATATCCTGTTTGGCTGCCATGACTCGCGCCTCATCAGGCCGGCTGATGATTTTCGGAACCACCAGCACGGCGAGTATGCCCAGAATGACGACCACTATCATCACTTCAAGCAACGTAAAGCCACGTTGCCATTTCATTGTTTTCATCAAGACTCCCCAGTGTTTTCATGTGCTGAGAGCATAGCAATGCTGCCCTCGCGAGATAAACCAGAGTATCCACTTTGGCTAGAATTCGCTCTGTGCGTTAGCGCACATACGGCGGAAATGTTTTCCTCTACCATGCGCAGCACGTGGTGATATCTCGTCTTGCCAGATGGGAATGTGCCGGATCAATTAAATTGCGCACCGTGCGCTCACATTGAAAGAAGCAACTGTCCTCATTAGATAGATCAAATTTTGCACAAACTGCCGCAGTCACTTCAGTGACAGTGACGGCTTCGGCTGTGCTCGCCCTGGTGGCAGCGTACTGGACCTGGCAGTGGTTCGCGCCACTGCCGGAACCACATGCGCTGGCTACGGTGAATGTGGCCACGCATACGGAATCTGCTAGCGGTTTGTTTGGTACGCCGGAGCGGGGTGGTAACAAGGCGGCGCCAACGGGAATCGCCATCAGGTTACTGGGTATAGTTGCAGCGACACCGGGTCGGCGCGGATATGCTGTGGTGCAGCTTGAGCCCAGGCAGGTATTGACGGTACAGGAAGGGGAGGATATTGCCCCGGGTATCCGGCTCGATGAGGTAGATACCGATCACCTCGTGCTGGTGCGTGGTGGGACTCGTGAAACCTTGGCCTGGCCTGAAAAACATATAACTACGGGACTCGTTTCCCCACAAATCAACAAGTAAATATCGGCATTATCAACGGTGCCGTGTAAGGGGTAGAAATGAAGCATAGCTGGTTACAAACTGGATTTTTGTGGATGGGGATAATGATGCCTGTTGGGCAGACCTGGGCCGCCAATGAATCTGTCCCGCCTATCATTATGGCTACAGTCGGCAAGCCTCAGCAATCTGGTCTGCCTACCGGGGCAGATGCGGTCACCCTCAATTTCGTTAATGCCGATATTGAGGGTGTGGTAAAAGTTATCAGCGATATTACTGGTAAAAACTTTGTCCTCGATCCGCGAGTGAAAGGGGTGATTACCATCTACTCGGCCAAGCCGATGCCGCGATCCGCTGTCTATGATGTGTTTCTGTCAGCGTTGCGTTTGCAGGGGTTTACTGTAGTCGAAGACAATGGTCTGGTGAAAATCATACCCGAGGCCGATGCCAAGCTGAATTCCAGCCCTACCTTTGGTGCGTCAGAACAGGCACGGGGTGGTGGTGACCGCATCCAGACCAGAATATTTACCCTGAAATACGAATCTGCAGCACAGATGGTGCCGATCTTACGTCCGTTGATTGCACCCAGTAACACCATTACCGCCTATCCCAACAGCAATACGCTGGTGATCACTGATTATGCAAACAATCTCAGGCGGCTGGAAAAGATCATCGACTCAATTGATCGGCCGAACGGCAGCGATCCCGTCATCATTCCATTGCAGTATGCTTCTGCGGTTGATGTCGCGGTCACGGTTAATCGTCTGTTCGACGAAGCTACACAGGTTCAGGGAACCACTGGCGTAGAACCGATACAGCGCATCACCGTGATTGCGGATGTGCGCTCAAACAGCCTGCTGGTGCGCTCGAACAACCCGGCCCGGCTTACCCAGTTGCGTAAATTTGTGGCAATGCTGGATTCGCCAACTAATGCGGGCGGCAATATACACGTTGTCTATTTAAAAAATGCCGAAGCGGTAAAGCTGGCTGAAACCTTGCGGGCTATCTATCAGGGTGATACCGGCAGTTCAACCGTGACATCACGCACAGCCAGTGCGACTACTGCACTTGGGGCACCTGTAGCAATGCAGGCGCAGGGCGCATCGGCTTCGCTGGGTCCAAATCAGACGTCGAATGCGCCAGCCATGCCTGGCATTATTCAGGCTGATGCTGCCACCAACTCGATTATTATTACCGCGTCAGATGCGGTTTATAATAATTTGCGGGCAGCACTGGACAAGCTGGATGTGCGCCGCGCACAGGTCTATGTTGAAGCACTGATTGCCGAGGTAACGGCTGACAAGGCGGCGGAGTTTGGTATTCAATGGCAGGATCTGAGCGGTCTGGGTGGCACCAGTGCCCAGGCTTTCGGCGGTACCAATTTTGGTACACCTGGTCAGAATATTGTCGGCATTTCCAAGAATCCAACTGGTGTTTCACCGGGGCTGAATATCGGCATCGTCAAAGGTCAGATCAGTATCCCCGGCATCGGCCAGATCCTTAATCTTGGCATGCTGGTGCGGGCGCTGGAGTCGGATGCCAATGCCAACATTCTGTCCACGCCAACCTTGCTGACCATGGACAACGAAGAAGCCGCAATCGTCATTGGTCAGAACGTCCCTTTTATTACTGGTCAGTATGCGATGTCTGGTGCTGCCACTACACCCACGCCGTTTCAGACCATAGAACGTCGCGATGTCGGCTTGACGTTGCGGATTAAGCCGCAAATCTCCGAAGGCGGCACGGTACGCCTGCAAATCTATCAGGAAGTCTCCAGTGTTGACCAGAATGCCAGCAATGCTGCGGGTGTGACCACCAACAAGCGCGCAGTGTCATCGACAGTGCTGGTCGATGACGGGCAGATTGTGGTGATCGGTGGTCTGATCCAGGACACTGTCAGCGATGGCGAACAGAAGGTGCCAGTACTGGGTGATATTCCGTGGCTGGGGGGCATGTTCCGCTACAAAACGCGCTCACATCACAAGACTAATCTGATGATATTCCTGCGGCCGACACTGGTGCGTGACAGCCAGCGCGCAAATACATACACCAGTGAACGCTATGATTACATCCTCGGCGAACAGCGCAAGGCACAACCTGCACATGATGCAATTCTGCCAGACATGGTGTCACCAACTTTGCCGCCACGGCCATTATCTTTCACTCCGCAGCCCGCTGAATCGCAGCCAGCCCCTGTTGGCGGGGCATAACCATGAACCGTGCTGCACTCAAGATTCCTTATGCGTTTGCCAAGAGTAACGGGGTGGTGGTTACTGCGCTGCATGATGGTTACGCTGAGGTGGCGGTGCGCAGCGACGCGCAGTCAGGCGCACTTGCCGAGTTGCGACGGATATTAAGTGTGCCGCTACGCGCGCGTCGTATTGGTAGTGCGGAATTTGACGAACTGGTCAGCGCGTCATACAACGGGGCTAATGCGGGTGCAGCAGTTTTGGCTGACGATCTGGCACAGGATCTGGATCTATCCAGGTTGTTGCAGGAAATCCCCAAGGTTGAAGATTTGCTCGAAAGTCAGGATGATGCGCCGGTTATTCGTTTGATTAATGCGCTGTTCACACAGGCGCTACGCGATGGTGCATCGGATATTCATATTGAACCATTTGAAACCCGGTCGGTAGTGCGGTTACGCATAGACGGGACGCTACGCGACTTGATCGAGCCTGCGCGTGCATTGCATGGCGCCATCGTCTCCCGTATTAAAATTATGTCGCAGCTGGATATCGCGGAAAAGCGTCTGCCGCAGGATGGTCGCATCACCCTGCGCGTGGCGGGCAAGCCGGTTGACGTGCGTGTTTCCACGATACCAACCGGGCATGGCGAACGGGTAGTGCTGCGCTTGCTCGACAAGCAGGCGGGGCGTCTTGATCTGACCAAGCTGGGGATGGACGATGCTACGCTGGCGCATATTGATAAACTGATACTGGAGCCGCATGGCATTGTCCTGATCACCGGGCCAACTGGCTCGGGCAAGACTACTACACTCTACGCGGCACTATCACGACTGGATGCATCTGCGCTGAATATCATGACGGTGGAAGACCCGATTGAATATGACCTTGATGGCATCAGTCAGACTCAGGTCAATTCGCGCATCGAGATGGGTTTTGCGCGGGCATTGCGCACTATCCTGCGGCAGGATCCGGACGTGGTCATGATCGGTGAAATCCGTGATCTGGAGACGGCGCAAATTGCCGTTCAGGCCAGTCTGACCGGTCACCTGGTATTTGCCACGCTGCATACCAATGATGCCATCAGTGCGGTTACCCGGCTGGTTGACATGGGGGTGGAGCCGTTTCTGCTGTCCTCAAGTTTGATCGGCGTGGGCGCACAACGTCTGGTGCGCCGTCTGTGCATGGCATGTCGCAAACCTTTCTCTGCCGATGCCGCACAATTGCGCGCGCTCGGTTTCACGCCTACCGATGGCACGCTGTATTCCGCGCAGGGTTGCCCTGCCTGCAATCACACCGGCTACCGTGGCCGTACTGGTATTTATGAATTACTCACTGTCGATGACGACTTGCGCCGTCTGGTGCATGATCGGGCTTCCGAGCAGGTGCTGCGTGCCCATGTGGTTTCGTGCGGCATGCGCTCGTTGCGCGATGATGGCATGCGTCTGGCTGCTCAGGGGTTAATCAGCCTTGAAGAAGTCGTGCGCGTCACGCGCGAGTAACCCCCCAATATGGAAGCATTTCAATATCAGGCACTAGACGCCGCCGGCCGTACCGTATCAGGCGTAGTGCAGGCCGACACCCCGCGTCAGGCGCGTTTACAGCTGCGCGCGCAGGGCATGCTGCCAGTCGAGGTCAGTCAGGTACATGCACGTGCGCGCGCCCGTGAGGTGTGGGCACGGGGTATCTCGGCGACTGAGCTCAGCTTGCTGACTCGGCAGATGGCCACTTTGCTCGACTCAGGCCTGACACTGGAGCAGACGCTCAATGCGCTGATCGAAGAAGCGGCGGAGCCGATGACGCGTGAGGTGCTGACTGGCGTCAAAACTGAAGTGACTTCCGGCTTGTCGTTAGCTGAGGCGCTGGGTGCCTTTGATAAGAGTTTTCCCGACTTTTATTGCGCGCTGGTGCATGGCGGCGAGGATTCAGGCGCGCTGCCGACCGTGCTGCAGCATCTTGCCGATTATCTTGATGCTCGTCAGGCGTTGAAACAGAAAACCAGCCTGGCGCTGCTTTACCCCGTTCTGGTGACCATCGTGGCGGTCACCATAGTCACCGGTTTGCTGGTTTATGTGGTGCCGCAGGTGGTGCAAGTATTTCAACAGTCGCGGCAGAGCCTGCCGTTGCTGACGCGCTCGCTGATAGCTCTGAGTGATTTTTTGCGGGCGACCTGGCCGTATCTGGTGGTTATTATCGGTGGTGCGATTGCTGCCGCACGCATGGCATTGCGTAGTGATGTGAACAGACGTCGCTGGCATGCACTATTGTTGCGTACGCCATGGCTGGGGCCGTTAATTCGCAGCATTAATACTTCGCGCTTTGCCAGTACGCTCGCCATTCTGGTTGGTGGCGGTGTGCCGTTGCTATCTGCATTGGCTTCTGGTGCCAGGGTGATGACGAATATGGTGTTACGGGAAGCGGTCGAGCAAGCCATAGAGCGGGTGCGTGAAGGTGCGAGTCTGGCACGTGCGCTGGGCGCATCACGGGCGTTTCCGCCGCTGCTGATACATATGGTCGCGAGCGGCGAGGTGAGCGGCAAGCTGGAGCAGATGCTGCAGCGCGCCGCGCAACTGGAAACACGCTCGCTGGAGCGACGCCTGACAGTGTTCCTGACGCTGCTTGAGCCGGTGATGATACTGGTGATGGGTGGCATCGTGCTGATGATCGTGCTTGCGATTCTGCTGCCTATTATAGAAATCAACCAGTTAGTGCATTAATCCTCAGCCTTTTCTCAGTAGATGTTCGCGCATTGCCGGGAGTGGTTATATGTGACTGGAAGGCGTATGTCTGCGATGTTAAAAATAAAATTTCTTAATGTGTGTTAGCGCACAGAGCATCGCGGACAAAAAGAGGATAAAGGCGGAAGGTGTGAGAAATTGTTACGGTTCTGGTTGATGCTATTTCTAAATGCAGCAGACCAGACTGAAATTCCCATAACCACGCAGCATGTCAGCAGTGAATGTTGTACTAGAGCATCGGTGCGTATATCGGTGAGGGATCGGTTGATTACAGCAGTTTTTTTAGAGTAAATTAAAGAGGAGAAGCAAATGAACAGATTCGTAAGCATTACTAAGCCACTGATGTGGTTTACGGCATTGCTGCTTGCCGCATTGACGGCTGGGTGCGGCGGTGGTGGTGGGCAAGGTGCAATCTTGGGCGCACCTGTTGCGTTGGCACCTACTGTAACAGCGGTGTCCCCATTGCCAAATGCTACCGGTGTAGCAACTAACACGACAGTCATTACAGCAGCGTTCAGTACGGCAATGGATCCTGCAACATTAACTGCATCCAGCTTCACGCTGGCATGTCCTGTTGGAACGCCGTTTACTGGTATGGTTAGTTATCAGGCAACTGGTAATGTGGCTTCGCTGACATTGCCAGTTGGCACTCTGCTTCCAGCAGGCACGGTATGTACTGCAACGATTACAACTGCGGCCAAGGATACGGCAGGCATTGCACTTGCCAGTAATTTTGTATGGACCTTTACTACAGGTTTAGTGGCAGATACCACTTTACCTCGTGTGACTGTTACTGTTCCGGCTACAACCGTGCCTGGTCCGACAACCGGAGTCGCTACTAACACAGCGATTACAGCGACATTTACCGAAGATATGACACCGTCGACATTTACCGGATCCAGCTTTACGCTGACCGGTCCTGGCTTGACGCCTGTTGCAGGTAATGTGAGTTATACCGTAGGCAGCAGAACAGCCGTCTTCACCCCTTCTACACCAACTACGTTGGCAGCAGGAACTACCTACACAGCTACTATTACGACAGCTGTTACGGATCTGGCTGGTAATGCGTTGGCAGGTAATCAGGCGCCTTTGCCTGCAGCAAGTAATTATGTATGGACATTTACTACAGCAGCAGCTGCGGACACTATCCCGCCTACTGTGACCAGTGTTAATCCGCTGAATCTGTCCACAGGTGTATGTCTCAATAAGACCGTTAATGCTACCTTTAGTGAAGCGATGGATCCGTTAACTATTACTACTGGCACCTTTACCTTGCAGTTGTCTGGTCCTCCATTAGGTCCAGTGTTGGGTGGAACGGTTGTTTATGATACGGTGACTAATATTGCAACATTAACGCCTAGTCTTGCATTGTTGGCTAATACCAACTACACCGCTACGGTTACAACGGGCGTTAAGGATTTGGCCGGTAATGCACTGGTAAGTAATAAGGTATGGAGCTTTACGACTGGAACTCAGGTGTGTTCACCTATAGCACCAATTGCACTAGGCGTAGCTGCACCATTCGGTAATTTGGGTGGTACTGCTGGAACCACGAACCAGGGAACCCTGACTGTTATTAATGGTGATATCGGAACGACAGCTACGGTTACCTCAGCCGTGACGGGATTCCATGATGCCTTTGATATTTATACAGAAACTGGTTCTAACATCGGGCTGGTAAATGGTTTAATCTATACCTGTACCATTTCAACAACTGGTCCAAATTCGGTTACTCCAAACGCGGCTAATTGTACGACAGCTACTAATGCGCTGGCCGCTGCACAAACTACCTATAACAGCCTGACACCCGCCTCGCTTCCAGGTGGTACGGATCCAGGTGCAGGTCAGTTGGGTGGTCTTACGCTTGCTCCTGGGGTGTATCAAGCCGCAGGTGGTTCGTTCATGATAACAGGGTCGGATCTTACCCTTGATGGTCAGGGTGATGCTAATGCCGTTTGGGTATTCCAGACAGCGAGTTCGCTCACTGTAGGCGGACCAGGTGCACCCCGCACCATACATCTGATCAATGGTGCTGCAGCTAAGAACGTGTTCTGGCAGGTTGGTAGTTCGGCTACGATTAATGCCGCTGGTGGTGGCACCATGGTTGGAACTGTTCTTGCGAACGCCGGTGTATCGTTCTCTACCGTAGGTAACGTTGCAATAGTTACTCTGAATGGCAGAGCGGTGGGTCTGAATGCATCGGTTACGATGACTGATACCGTAATCAACGTACCAGCTCCTTAAGGTTTGAACCATTAAAAGGTCGGCAGTGTTTTAAAATGCCGACCTTTGATGTGGCCCCTTACAAGGTAGATTTCCAGTCATAACTCACCGTAATGTAATCACTTTATTACGGATAAAAATTTCTCTTGGAGAACATCATGAAATTAATAAGCGCCAAAGTAGCAAAAGTCTCGGGAACGCTGGGGCTGGCTGCACTCGCGGTAATTGGCAGTCCATCTGCAGTAGCAGATGATGCTGGCTGGTATGTCGGTGCCAATGTCGGCCAATCCAGAGCAAAAATTGACGACGAACGCATTTCCAACAATATAATCGGTGCCGGTTTCACTTCGGTGACGATTAGCGATGACGATCGTGATATCGGCTATAAAGTTTTTGCTGGATATCAGTTCAACAAATATTTTGCACTTGAAGGTGGCTATTTTGATCTGGGCAAGTTTGGTTATACAGCGACCACAGTCCCTGCGGGAACGTTGAACGGTACGATCAAGCTTCAGGGCTTGAATCTTGACGCAGTTGGTATCTGGCCCATTACTGAAAAGTTTTCGGCGTTCGGCCGATTGGGTGCTAATTACGCTGAAGCCAAAGACAGCTTTGTCGGTACAGGGGCGGTTATCGTTACCAACCCAAATCCTAGCAAACGTGATACGAATCTGAAATTTGGTTTGGGCGTTCAGTATGCATTCAATGAATCTATGGCTATGCGCGTTGAAGCCGAGCGTTACATTATTAATGACGCTGTTGGTAACCATGGTGACATTGATCTTCTTTCGCTTGGTCTGGTCTATCGTTTCGGCGCCAAAAAACCAGCACCTGAACAGGTCGCTGTTGCTCCTGCACCAGTGCCAGAGGTTGTGACTCCTGCACCGGTACCTGAACCTGTTGTCGTACGTCGTCCCGTGCCGAAGAAAGTTTCGTTTTCGGCAGACTCGCTGTTTGATTTTGATAAGGCTACAGTGAAATCTGCGGGCAAGCAGGAACTTGATCAATTTGCTGCTGATCTGCAAGGTGCCAAGTTCGAGATGATTACAGTGACGGGACACAGTGACCGTATCGGTACACATGCATACAACATGAAGCTTTCGCAACAACGTGCCGATACAGTCAAAGCTTATTTGGTTGAGTCTGCAGGTATTCCAGCTGAAAAGATTACAGCTGTAGGAGTGGATGGTTCAGAGCCTGTGACTAAGCCTAGTGACTGTGATAATGTTAAATCAGGTAAGACTGCAAGCAAGGTATTAATTGACTGCTTACAGCCTGACCGTCGCGTGGAAGTTGAAGTTGACGCTACTAAAGGAACCAAGTAAGCGGTGTCGTAGATGATCTGAGTAATTGATATTCGTTGTAGCAATACTAATGTACATCTTCAATTTAAAACCCTGCTCAGGCAGGGTTTTTTTTGTGCGGCAGCGCACAGACATGCTGAAACTGTCGTCATACACTGAGCCACATTGAGACTGGAAGATTGCAATATCGTAGTGCAATTTTGCACATTGCGGCGGTCGCGATACTTAACTTATGAAAAGGAGACGCATATGAACTGGGATCGTATCGAAGGTAATTGGAAACAGCTTAAAGGCAGCATGCAACAGCAGTGGGGCCAGCTTAATGACAGCCATCTGGATGTGATTGCGGGCAAGCGCGAGCGACTGTCTGGCAAGATACAGGAGCTCTACGGTATTACCAAAGATGAGACTGAAAAGCAGATTTCAGCCTGGCAAGCCAGTCAAAAAGATCATCTTCAATAAACGCTTACTGCAGTTGGTAAGGTGTATTAAGTAATATCTAATTTAGGGGATCTATTTATGAATAAAATCAATATCAGTGCAATTACGCTCGCAATCAGCCTGGTTTATAGTGTTGGTGCAATGGCTGCTCAGAACATGTCGAAGACCGAATATAAAGCTGCAGAACAAAGCATCAAGTCAGAGTATAAAACTGCCCAATTGAGTTGCCATTCATTTGCAGGCAATGCCAGGGATATCTGCATGGTCGATGCTAAGGGCAAGAAAAACGTAGCGGAAGCTGAGCTTGAAGCTAACTATAAACCCTCCAAGCAGACTCGTTATGAAGTGCTCATTGCGCAGGCAAAAGCGGATTACGCCGTAGCGGATGAAAGATGTGATGACAAGTCCGGCAACGTCAAGGATGTCTGCGTCAAGGAAGCGAAAGCCGCCCTTGTCGCCGCAAAATCTAATGCTAAAGCGCAATTGACCACCTCACAGGCCAATGCAACCGCCGATGAGAAATCAAATGATGCGCAGATTAAAGCAAAGGAAGCTGGGAGCGAAGCCCGTCAGGACGCAGCGTCAAACAAACGTGATGCGGATTACGCGGTAGCTAAAGAAAAATGCGATGCACTGGCTGGCAACGCTAAGGATATGTGCTCCAGTGAAGCCAAGATGAAATACGGTAAATAAGGTTTAACTCAGGAATTTTCCTGGCATTAATTAATATAGAGGTAATCAAAATGAACGCTATTCAAAAATTAACAGTAACGGGTGTACTAGCGACTGTGATGCTGGGTCTGGTTGGTTGTGCCGGCATGTCGAATCAGGATAAAAATACCGCAATCGGCGCCGGTGTTGGTGCGGTGGGCGGCGCTGTTCTGACTGGCGGTAGCGCAATCGGTACGGTAGGTGGTGCGGCTGTTGGTGGTGTTATTGGCCACGAAGTCACTAAGTAATTGCTGTTGTCTTAACCGTCAATCGGCTTTCAGGCAAGGCCTTGTTCGTCAACTCTGGGTTGATGAGGGGCATCGTGTGATGCCGATTGATATTCGCATAAAACAGGCTGCACTCGTAGTCCTGTAATTTTTCAGCATTATCGAATTCAATCCACGCATAATTTGTATTTTTGATTTTTCTTGCAAAAATATTAATTATCTTTATAATGCGAATCATTATCAATTACAAATTCAAAACACTATGGAAACAGTAAGTTCTCAATCTGAACTTCGCCATCGTTGGCAGGATGCTCACAAGCGGGCGCCATCTGTGATAGCGAGTGATTTGTTATTTGATAAGCAAGATGAGGTGTTGATCATCCATCAGGGTGAACAATATCGCTTGCGGCGTACACGAAATGGAAAATTGATTTTAACGAAGTAAATACAGATAGCCAGCCAGCTCATTGCCGAGCAAGCCAGCCAAAAAACCGACTGATTTGAAAGGAAATGAGCAATGATGGTATTGAAAAAAGTATTGATAGTGGCAGTAGGCGTGAGTGGTATGGTTGGTGCGAGTGCACAGGCAGATGAAGCTTTATTCGGCTATCTGAAAGGTGCGGAAACGCTGCCTAAAGGCGCGACGGAAGTGGTGCAACATCTGACCAGACGCTCGGATAAAGGTGCGGGTAGTTATACCGCTTATGATAGTAAAACCGAAATCGAATATGGCGTGACAGATAGATTCACCACTGCGGGTTATATTTTGGCGCAGTCAGTGAACACGCAAGGTTTGAATATCGATGGCTATATCCCCGCAGATAACAATACGGGGATGCGGTTTTCCGGGGTGGAATTGTCGGCTAAATATAATTTCCTCAGCCCGGTGAAAGATGGTTTTGGTTTGGCGGCATATGTTTCCGGGGCCTATACGCAACGTGATCCGCATTCAGGGCAAAGGAAAGATAAATACACGGTAGAAACCTGGCTGCTGGCACAAAAGAATTTTTTGGATGATCAACTGATTTGGGTAGGTAACGTTGGGCTGGAATCGACTTATGCTGTGCGCTTGCCGATAGACGGAATGACGTTGACGCAAGACCAGTGGCCAACTACACCGGAAATGGAAATTGGTATCCTGGCTGGAACGGGCTTGTCTTACCGCGTTGCAGCTAACTGGTACGTGGGTGCTGAAGCTTTGTATGATTCTGAATATGAGACGGCAGTAGGGCGTGAACGTTGGTCTGTGCAGGCTGGCCCCAGTGTGCATTATGGCGCAAAAGACTGGTGGGCGACGGCGACCTGGCTGCCCCAATTAGTGGGTGGTGGCTTTGAGACTTACCCGGGACAAACTGACACCAGTTTGCATTTGATAGAAAAGACCAAGCAAGAATTTCGGGTGAAAGTGGGCTTTAATTTCTAAGGATAGATGATGAGTAATTTAAACCGTTGGTTGCTGGTTCCTGCATTGATTATCCCTGCGGCGGTTTCCGCACCGGCTTTTGCGATGCAGTATATGACTGTCGAACAAGCGCAGAAGGTACTGTTTCCCGGCGCGGATAAATTTGAGGCCAAAGTCATTACCTTGAGCGCCGCGCAAAAGGCGGCAATCGAGGCCAGTTCGGGCGTACGTGTTCGGGTGGATGAAGTGAAAGCCTGGATGGTGAGCCAGGCGGGCAAACCCGCAGGCTGGTTTTTGCTTGACGAGGTGTATGGCAAACATGAGTTTATTACTTATACCGTAGCGATAGGTATGGATGGCGCTGTCAAAGGTGTGGAGATACTGGATTATCGTGAAACACACGGCAGTGAGGTAAATAATGCCAAATGGCGGGCGCAATTTGTCGGCAAAAAAGCGGGGGATACACTCAAGCTCGACGAAGACATCAAAAACATCAGTGGTGCGACGCTTTCTTGCAAGCACATGACGGATGGCGTTAAGCGCCTGCTGGCAACTTACGCGGCAGTCCTAAAATGAATGGCCGCGCTGGCGTAAATCAGCCTGTTGAGTGCGTGCGTGCGCGACCATTGTTGGGTACGCTGGTGGAAATCGCCGCAACGGGCAGACATGTCGATGCAGTGCAAAGCGCGATATCCCAGGCGTTTGACGCTGTCGAACAAGTGCATCAGCTGATGAGCTATCATGCCGACGGTTCCGATATTTCGCTGATTAATCGTGAAGCTTACGCGCGTGCAGTCACAGTCAATGCGCAAACTGCTGAAGTACTGGCGGCAGCATATCAATTTGCAAAGGCCAGCGCAGGACTGTTCGACATTAGCGTCGCGCCAACGTTGACTAAACTGGGATTTTTACCCAAGCGTGAGGGAATGCCGCGTATCTCAGGGCAGGGCAATTGGCAGCATGTTGTCGTGTCTGATAATCAGGTGCGGCTCACGCGGCAATTGCGCATAGACGTGTCGGGCATCGCAAAAGGTTACGCGGTGGATCGCGCCATAGCGGCATTGCAATCCGCAGGAATGGTGAGCGGTCGGGTGAATGCGGGTGGCGATTTGCGAGTATTTGGCGATGTTGCCCAAACTATACATACGCGCCACCCTGGCGACCCTGTGCAATTGTTGCCTCTGGTTGAGTTTGCCATGGGAGCGGCGGCGACGTCTGCGGGCTATTATGCACAACGCCGTCATCAAGGTCGTTGGGTCACACCTTTGATTAACCCGCACACGCGGCAAGCAGCAGGGGTGCAACGCAGCGTGACAGTGCTGGCAGCTGACTGCATGACAGCCGATGCGTTGACCAAAGTCGTTCATGCAGACCCTGCCGCCGCGCTACCGGTGTTACAGCAATTTAATGCTCGCGCTATCATGATAGAAACCGATGCGGCGACGGGTGAGTGTAAATTATTTGATACTGAAGACCATGCTGCACAGCAGAGTCCTACACGGTTAATCGCATGAATATCCCGCATCTGCCCCAACCCATCCGTTTCCCCAAGCCGCATAAATACGCCTTGTATGCGGCATTCGCATTGCTTTGGGCGTCTGGTGCGCTGTGGCTGGGTTTCCATTATTTTTTGCGCGTCGCTGGGGAATTCGGAGAGGCCGCGCATCCGTTGGAGATATGGTGGTTGCGGCTGCATGGTCTGATGGCATTTGCCATGCTGGTTGCGATAGGTTCGGTGTTGCCTAACCATGTCCGTCGCGCCTGGCATTTGCGCAAGAACCGGTTTGCCGGGCTGGGGTTGAGTCTGCTGCTGCTGTGGTTAAGCCTCACGGGTTATGCGCTGTATTACTTTAGCAGCGATGAGAATGATGCCTGGCTACCGTTATTGCACTGGATCGCGGGCCTGGCGTTGCCGTTGATGCTCGTGCTACACATCTGGCGGGGTCGGCGTCGCGTCACCGTGTTTCATCCTGTATCCAGTTGATTATTCTAACCCCGCAAGCCAGTGCAGAATATCGCCAGCCAGCCGAGTAATTCTTACTATAAGGTCAGTATTATGCAGCCCAATAAATTTAAGTTGAGTATCATCGCCGCGTTGGTGATGCTTACAATGAATGCCCATGCCGAAACTTCGACAGCTACTCTGGAGAAAAGGCTGGAGCAGTTGCAAAAGGAAATGCTGGAACTCAAGCAGCAGTTGGCTGATGAAAAATTGGCGCGTGAAAAGCAGGTTAATAGTGCGGTAAAAGCTGCAGTGGCTGATGCGGCACCGCCAGCGAGTGAAAGTGATACCAGTATAGGTGGCTATGGCGAACTGAGCTATAGCAACTATAAGGATGGTTCGGTTAAAGACCAGATAGATTTGAACCGTTTTGTGCTGTTTTTCGGGCATAAGTTTAACGATAAATTGCGCATGTATTCAGAGTTCGAGATTGAGCATGCAATCGCTAGTTCGACAGACAAAGGCGAGGCGGAAATCGAGCAGGCTTATATCGAATATAACTTGTTGCCACAAGCCAATCTGCGCGCAGGTTTGATGCTGATGCCGCTGGGCATATTGAATGAAAAGCATGAACCGCCAACTTACTATGGCGTGTTCCGTAATGAAGTAGAAACACGGATTATCCCGTCAACTTGGCGTGAGGCTGGGCTAGGGTTGCAAGGTAAGCTACTGGATAATTCGCTGGAGTATAACGTGGGTATTTCCAGTGGTTTTGATGCGAGTAAGTATGCTGGCAGTGCTGCTTACGGCATCAAAGATATGCACGGTGAAGCCAGTCAGGCCGCAGCGAATAATCTCGCATTTTACGCCGGCTTGAATTATCGTCAGCCAGGCTGGTTGCTGGGCGGCGGCCTGTTTACGGGCAATACGGGGCAGAATGGTAATGGTGAAGTGGCCAATGCTGCTTTGAACGGCGTGAACGCGCGACTCACTTTGTGGGATGTACACGCACAATACAATATTGGCGAGCTTGCATTGCAGGCGCTGTATGCGCGTGGCTCGTTAGGGGATACGCAAGCGATTAATAATGCGCTGAGTATCGTCCCCGGTGGTACGTTGGATGCTGCTCCTAAGTCATTTTACGGATGGTACGGACAAGCGGCCTATCCTATCTGGAAAAAAGACGAAATGCGCTTGACCCCGTTTGTGCGATATGAAAAATACAACACACAAGCCAGTGTAGATGCAGGTTATACGGCGAATCCGCTGAATGATGAGACGGTGGTGACATTAGGTACGAACTTCAATTTGAGCAGTGAAGTGGTGCTCAAAGCGGATTGGCAAAATTATAAAACCAATAATTTAAAAGACAGATTTAACTTGGGGGTAGGCTGGATGTTCTAGTCTCTATTTGGTGCGTGGCAGTCATGCTACGCACTCGCTTGTTAAGTTGATTGATGTAAGTAATAATGACCAAACTGCGTAAGACTTTGTCTCGAAATTTTGCTCAATATAACTTCAGGAGATCAACATGAACAAAATGCATCAACTCAGTTTGTTAACCAGCCTCATTGCTGCGTTTTTAGTGACGCCTGCTTACGCGCAGTGGCAGTTGGATAATGAGCATTCCAACTTGAATTTTATCAGCATCAAAAAAACCAGTGTTGCCGAAGTGCATCAATTCAAAAAACTGATGGGGGAAGTCAGTGATGCGGGCAATATCCATCTGGTTATTGACTTGTCTAGCGTGGATACGCAAATCGACATTCGTAACGAACGCCTAAAAACCATGTTGTTTGAGATTGCCCAATTCCCAACGGCCGAATTTGATGGGCAAATAGACATGAGTAAAGTCGCCGCACTTAAAGTGGGTGAAACGCTGGATATGCCGGTAAATGGCAAGCTTGCGATGCATGGCAAGGCACAGGATATGAAAGCCATGTTGCACATGGTGAAGTTAAGCGGTAATCAAATTCAAGTGGCCACCAAGATGCCGATTATTTTAAATGCGGATTTATATGAATTGACAGCAGGCATAGAAAAGCTGCGTGAAGTCGCAGGTCTGCCAGTAATTTCTGCTGCAGTGCCGGTGACATTTGATTTGACGTTTAAGCACTAGCATTAGCAGTCCCCGCTTGATGTTGTTGAGTGGGGACTGTTGTTTCAAGCAGCGTTTTAACGGATTCAGTCTCTTTGTGGGTAGTGTTTCTGCCTACATACCAACCACTCAAGTAGTTGTAAACTATTGGCATAAAAAATACCAAATGGTGCTTCAGGGATCACCTAACTACTTATGCTTAATTACCGACAGCGACACTACATTACAATAATGCTCGCCTCCCTAATCAGTCATTATGCTCATGCGAGTGATGAACCGAGCGAGTCTGATTTTCTGCAAGATTTTCCTGTGGTATTAACTGCATCACGCATGTCTCAACCTTTGGCCGAAGCTCCTAATGCAATGACGGTTATTGATAGGGAAATGATCAAGGCTTCTGGTTTTCGTAACGTTGCCGATTTATTCAGGCTGGTTCCAGGCATGTATGTCAGTAATTATTCTGGCAACACCCCTATCGTTTCTTATCACGGCACTACTGATGACTCAGCCCGTCGTATGCAGGTGATGGTGGATGGCCGTTCGATATTCATGCCGCCGATAGGCGCGGTTAACTGGACAGATTTGCCATTGCAGATTGGCGATATTGAACGTATAGAAGTGATACGCGGACCCGCTGCGGCGTCGTATGGCGGTAATTCTACCCAAGGCGTGATTAATATTGTTACTCGTGATGCTGGCGATATGCAGGGATTTGAGGCCAGTGTGACCAAGGGTAACGGCGGTATTAATGACGCTACAATTCGCGCAGGTAAACGTGGTGAGACTTTGGACTATCGCGTTAGTTTGGGTTTCCACAGTGATACTGGCTACGATGCGAATCAGTATGAGCATGGCGATAACAATGATAGCCACAAGACGCGCTTGTTTAATTTTCGTGGCAATTATCATCCTAATGGTATAGATAGCTTTGATTTTCAGCTGGGTTACACTGAAGGTCCTCGAGGCGATGGTGCCATCGATAATCCTCCAAATTTCCCACATGACAAGCATGACACCGAGAATTTTGCGCAAATTACCTGGTTGCGTAGCTTGGGCGGTGGTGATGAGTTGAAATTACAGTACTACCATATTTATCAGGATGTGCTGAATACCCTGGAACCTGTTTTGCCACTTAGCGACAGCTATAGTAATACGCGCGATGATCTGGAGCTGCAACATACTATTCATACCTCACTCACTAACAGGTTCGTGTGGGGCGCTTCAATGCGTCGTGACTGGACATGGGCACCGAGCAGGTTTAAGACCGAACAAACTGTCAATTCGGCAACGTTATTTGCGAGTGACGAGTGGCGTATGACACCAAAATGGTTGCTGAATACAGGCGCTTTGCTGGAAGACAGTGGTCTGGGGCAGATGAACCTATCGCCGCGTGCGGCCCTGATTTATAAAGTTGCCCCAAAACATACGTTGCGATTTGGTATTTCACAGGCTTATCGTAATCCTTCGGTGTATGAAGAGCGTGCTGATTACTATTTCCCGCCTCCAGTTGATTACACGTTCTATCTGGCGACAGGTCACCTGCGTCCAGAAAGGCTGCTGTCACAGGAAATTGGTTATCTGGGCGAGTTTCCTCAGTATGGTACGACTGTAGATGTGCGCATTTATCACGATCAATTGCACGATATTATTTATGAAACTGATCAGGAACCCAAGGATTTCCGCAATCTGTTTGATGCACAACATCACGGCATTGAAGTGACAACTAAGCACCATTGGGGAGATCGTAATCTGTTAACGTTTAATTACACATTTCAGCTGATGAGTAGTAATGTGAAACTCCCTTATGCCAGTGATTACAGTGGTACCATGCCCAAGCATATGGTCAGTGCCTTGTATTCAAAAATGTGGGCTAATAATGTTGCGTTCAGTCTGGGCTATTACCAGCAGGGCAAAATGTTGTCTATCGACCGTGGCCCTACTGATCAGCAGCAGTTTATGCGTCGTATAGATGTCAGGGTGTCAAAACAATTCAAATTTGACAGGGCTGGCCATCAAGCTGAGATTGCTTTGGTGGTTCAGAATTTGTCAGGTAATCCCTATGTTGATTATGTAGTTGCAAATCAGTTCAATCGCCGTGCGTTTATTACGACCTCAGTGGCTTTTTAAGCTTCCCCACTTTTTATCCACATTGCTGTGTCTGGCATTGTTGTTGCCTGTTGCTGTGATGGCGGACAATTTACGTGTGTTGGTTGTGCTCAGCAGCAATGCGGCGCCTTATCAGGCATTTGCTGGCGCGTATGCGCAAAACCTGCCAGGTACTATGCGGGTCGAGATTCAGGGCCAGGCTGAGAGTTATGATCGTGCACAAAAATTTGATTTAGTTGTTACTGTCGGGGTGAAAGCCAGTCAGTTTGTTGCTGCGAGGACAGCGACGCCAGTGTTGGCGGTGATGTTGCCTAAGCGTAGCTATGAAGATTCGGTGTTAAGGACTCCTCACAGTAAAGAAATTTCCGCTATTTATCTGGATCAGCCATGGGAGCGTCAGGTTGATTTGATTCGTGTGGTTTTGCCGGGTGCGAACAAAGTGGGTGTGCTACACAGTGCAGCGATGGGTCTTGATACAGTGGGTTTGGGCAAAGCATTATCACGGCGTGGCCTGGAACTGGGTCTTCAATTGCTTAAGATACCAGATGCATTATTTGTTAATTTGGATACGTTGCTGGATAGCAGTGATGTTCTGCTGGCCGTTCCTGATAGCGAGATTTACAGCAGCAACAATATTCGAAATATTCTCCTTACTACTTATCGTCGCGGTATCCCGTTGATAGGCTTATCACAAGCCTATGTTAATGCCGGGGCGTTGAGTGCGGTGTTTTCTACTCCTGAGCAAATTGCAGCACAGGCAAGTGCAGAAACGCTGGCCTTTGCACAAACACATCAATTACCTGAACCGCAGTACCCGTCATTGTTCAAAGTCGCGGTTAATCAGGACGTCGCGCGGACATTATCTGTGCCCATACAGTCAGCTGAAATGGTGAAGCTGCAGATGGATAGCACTAAAGGAAGAGGTTGGTGATGCGAAGAACCTATCATATACGTAATTATGTAGCATGGTTGACGCTGGTACCGTTGTTGGTCATGGCAGTCAGTATGGCATTTTTCTTTCTGCATGACCGCTTCCGCAGCCTGGATCAGGATTTGGTGGTACGTGGCAATTTGATTGCGCATCAGCTTGCTTCCAGTAGCGAATATGGCGTCTATGCGAATAACCGGGAATTTTTACAAAATATAGCACAGGGTGTGTTGCAGCAGGATGATGTGAGCGCGGTGATGATTTTGAATGAGCATGCGGCTCCTTTGGTTGCGCTACGCAAAGACGTACCATCAACCAGGAAAAATGCTGATCCTGTGGGTTTATTAACAAGTGCAGATCTGACCCGACTGGACTTTTCCAAAAACTCACAAGTGCGGCAGGGCGCGAGTGGTTATTTGCAAATATATCAGGCAATCAATGCTACGCAAGTAGTTCTGGATGATTTGGAAACTAAAGCGCCGCCTAAACAAGTGGGAACCGTGGTGGTAGAAATGAGTTGGGCGCGTACGCATGCGCTGAAATTGCAGTTACTCTGGTTCGCAGTTTTGGCGACGGTAATGTTCCTGGTTGTGGCATTTTATCTGGTGTATTTAAGCAGTCGGCGCATCGCCATGCCTGTAGGTAAATTGAGTGCCGCAATACGTGAAATCGGTTCAGGCAATTTGAATGTGCGGGTGAATATCGACACTAAAATTAATGAGCTGGCGACATTGGCACGAGGTATTAATGATATGGCTGCGCAATTGCAGCATGAACGGGCAATATTGCAGCAGCGGATAGACGATGCCACGCTACAGTTACGCTCGCTGGCTTTTTATGACACGTTGACCCAGTTACCCAATCGGCGCATGTTGGAAGACAGATTGGCGCAAGCGATCTCGGTGAGTAATCGTACTGGAAAATATGGTGCGATTATGTTTATCGACCTGGATAATTTCAAACCACTGAATGATCGTTATGGACATGCTTGTGGTGATTTGCTGTTGATGGAAGCCGCGCGACGTATTACCGGCTGTTTGCGTGCAATAGATACGGTAGCACGGTTTGGTGGCGATGAATTTGTGATCTTGATCGGACAGTTATCTACGGATCCGATTGTCTCCGCCGAAGAGGTGGCGCTAATCGCGGATAAGGTTCGTGTCACATTGGCTCGGGTCTACGTGCTCAGAGAGGCGAGATCCGGCCAAGCGGATGTGATTGTTGAGCATCAGTGCACATCGAGTATAGGCATATCGTTATTTCTGGATGATGAGTTGAGTCGGGATGATATTCTTACGCGCGCAGATAAGGCTATGTATCAGGCTAAAGATCAGGGCAGAAATCAGGTGTGTTTCTACCAGGAGCCGTAAGGATTTTTGTTGCCAAGACTCTTTTTCATATCATCGTATAAGTCTGAATTAGGACTGGATTTTTCGATATAAAGTGCGTTCGCTAATGCCAAGTTTCAACGCCAGCGCTTTCTTGTCGCTGCCAAAATGCGCCAGCGCCCATTGCAGGTAATGCTGCTCTAGTTTTTCCAATGTAATAATGTCCTGACCGATAAAAGTAGCGGCAGTGGCGTCGGGTTGGGTGGCCAGTTCTGTGTCTAAATGTTCCGGGAGTATGGTATCTCCATCAGTAAGCAGGCTGGCACGTTCCAGAATATTGCGCAGTTCGCGGATGTTGCCCGGAAAATCACAGATGGCAAGCAGATTCAGGCTGTCCTGACTGAGCTTGAAGGGGCGGTCCGGACGGATACGGGCGAGCAGGGTTTCTGCCAGTAGCGGGATGTCTTCGCGGCGCTCGACCAGGGCAGGCAGGTGGATGGGGAAGGTGCTGATGCGGTAATACAAGTCTTTGCGAAAAGTGTCCTGCGCTGCCATGCTCTTCAGATCACGATGTGTTGCTGATACCAGTCTGAAATCTGCGCGTAGCGGCTCTATACCACCGACCCGACGATAGGTGCCTGTTTCCAATAGGCGCAATAATTTGACTTGCAGGCTGAGTGGGATGTCACCTATCTCGTCGAGAAACAGGGTGCCACCACTGGCAGACTCGACCAGGCCTTGTTTACGCTGATTCGCACCAGTGAATGCGCCTTTCTCGTAGCCGAATAATTCACTTTCAAACAGCGTATCAGTGACGCCCGAGCAGTCAACAGGGACGAAAGGCCCTAATTTCCGCGGGCTGTTATCGTGTATCGCTTGTGCGACTAATTCTTTTCCTGTGCCGGATTCCCCCAATAACACCACTGCCGCACCGGATGGGGCAACCCGCTCTATGAGTCCCAACATTTTGTTAAATGCGCTTGAACGACCGACCAGGCCGCGTTTGTCAGGGCGAGTGCTGGCTTGGCGAACGGTGCACATCATTTCCACATAATAGACAATCTCGCCATCGGCATTGCGGATAGGGCTGAGCTCGACATCAACATGTTCTTCACCACGAGGGGTGTGGTGCAGGTGCAGTACGCGCTGCGGATTGCCTGTCAGGGTGGCGGATTTGAGCGGGCAAGCTTCGCCAGCCTGATCGCAAGGCCGGGTGTAGTGATGTGAAACCTCGTAGCAGTGCCGTCCGACCAGCGGGCGATTGTCGCCGCCATAGGCAGCGCGATAAGCCTGATTCGCCGCAATAATCGTGTAATCCTTGTCTAGCAGTATTCTGGGTTCTGCCTGGCTATCGAGATATGACAGCAGTTCCGCAAGCTGGGTATGGATAGTCATGATGGCAACTCACTGACAAAAATGACAGTCTACAGTGAAATGAGATGATTTTTTTGTCAAAATTGGCATTAATTAAAGTTATTTTGGTATTTTTTTACTAATCAATATCTTCATGCTTGAAAATAGACCACTAAACTTTAGTTGTGTAGATAGGTTTTGAATTTTATCTTTATGTTTTTAAAGAATAATATTTTCACTGCAAAGAATGTGTCATTTTGGTGTGATAACTTGGCACGTGCTTTGCAATGTAATAGCCGTAACATGGGTTTAACGCTATGCGATAACAGCTTATTTGGCTGGTTTGTATTGTGGTTTTAAGGAGTGAGCGGTGCGAGAGTTCTGGAATACCCCGCTGGGTAGAGACATTATCGTTGTGCTGATTATCAAATTGCTCGCAGTATTTGCGATTTGGTGGTTTTTTTTCCGTCCCATCGGCGAGCATCAACCGCTGGACGCAGCACAAATGAGCATGGCTATACTTGGCAAGCAGCAGCAAAGTGGCGTTAAACCCATAGTAAATCCACCTTCCCAAGATAAGGAGTCGTTGAAATGATAAGTACAGAATTAGTCGATGCGTCGCGATTGCAGTTTGCCATTGTCGCGTTGTATCACTTCCTTTTCGTCCCGCTTACTTTGGGTATGACGTTTATTCTGGTGATTATGGAATCCACCTATGTGATCACCAATAAGCCGATTTATAAAGACATGGTCAAGTTCTGGGGTAAGTTGTTCGGTATCAACTTCGCTTTGGGCGTGACTACGGGTATTACCATGGAGTTCCAGTTCGGTACCAACTGGGCGTATTACTCACATTATGTTGGTGATATTTTCGGTGCGCCTTTGGCAATCGAAGGTTTGATGGCGTTTTTCCTGGAGTCAACTTTCATTGGCCTGTTTTTCTTTGGCTGGGATAAGCTGTCCAAGAACAAACATTTGATGGTTACCATACTGATGGCTGTGGGTTCCAATTTGTCTGCGCTGTGGATACTGGTGGCAAATGGCTGGATGAATAATCCTGTGGGTTCGGAATTCTCATTCATTACCATGCGCATGGAAATGGTTGATTTCTGGGATGTGGTCTTCAACCCGCAAGCACAAGCCAAGTTTGTGCATACCATTAGTGCCGGTTATGTGACTGCATCGACATTTGTATTGGGTATTTCATCCTGGTATCTGCTCAAAGGCCGTGACATAGAGTTCGCGAAACGTTCGTTCCGTATTGCGGCAGCGTTTGGCTTCGCTTCTGCAATGTCGGTGATCGTACTGGGGGATGAATCTGGCTACACCGTGGGTGAAAGCCAGCTGACCAAGATGGCGGCTATTGAGGCAATGTGGCATACCGAGCCTGCGCCTGCTTCATTTAATTTGATCGCGGGTATCAATGAGAAAGAGCAGAAAAATGACTGGTCTGTCGAGATACCCTATGTGATGGGGATAATCGGTACGCGTTCCCTGACCAAGGAGATTCCCGGCATCTATGAGATCAAGGCACGCAATCGTGAGCACATCATTAATGGTGCTAAAGCAGTCACGGCATTGGCTGCGTTGCGCAAAGATACGAAAAATGAGGCTTTGAAAGCTGAGTTCGATAAATACAAAGCGGATTTGGGTTATGGGCTGTTGCTGAAAAAATATACCGAAGATGTCAGTCTGGCTACGCCTGAAATGATACAAAAAGCGGTAGATGATACTGTGCCGCGCGTCACGCCTATGTTCTGGTCATTCCGTTTGATGGTGGCGCTGGGTACTGGTTTGCTGGCATTGTTTACCACTGCGTTGTATATGTCCATTACCAATAAATGTGGTAATCAGAAATGGTTGCTGCGTTGGGCGCTGTTCTTTATCCCTGCACCGTGGATAGCTGCAGAATTAGGCTGGTTCGTTGCTGAGTACGGTCGCCAACCCTGGACTATCTTTGGCGTCTTGCCGACCCATTTATCGGCGTCAACACTGACACCAGGCAGTGTGTATGGATCAATTGCTGGTTTCGTGTTTTTCTACACGGGTTTGTTGATTGTGGAAATGTACTTGATGGTGAAATTTGCACGGCAAGGTCCTAGCAGTTTGCACACGGGACGGTATCACGGCGAAACTGTTAAGGCTTAATGGAAATGCGCTACGTCGCTGCAGGATAGTGACGTAGCCTTTGCAAATACTCAGGAGAAAATGATGTTAGATTACGAAACACTCAAAGTGATTTGGTGGCTATTCGTTGGTGTGCTGCTGTTAGGTTTTGCCATCATGGACGGTCATGATATGGGCGTGGGTACGTTGCTGCCGTTCGTTGGCAAAACCGATGATGAGCGTCGCGTTGTCATCAATACTGTCGGTGCGCACTGGGAAGGTAACCAGGTCTGGTTCATACTCGGTGGCGGTGCGATTTTTGCGGCATGGCCATTGGTTTATGCAACTGCATTCTCGGGTTTTTACTGGGCCATGCTGGCTGTGTTGTGGGCATTGTTCTTCCGTCCAGTGGGGTTCGACTATCGTTCCAAGATTGCCAATCCAACCTGGCGTAGTAGCTGGGATTGGGGTTTGTTCGTTGGCGGTGCAGTTCCGCCGCTAATTTTTGGTGTTGCATTCGGCAATTTATTGCAGGGCGTGCCGTTCCATTTTGACGATGAATTACGCTCCTATTACACCGGCACTTTTTGGCAATTGCTGAATCCGTTTGCGTTGTTGGCCGGCGTGGTCAGTACTGCGATGATTACTGCACATGGTGCTAATTATTTGATGATTAGAACCGAGGGCGATGTTTATCGTCGTAGCCGTACTGCCGCGATTATATTTGGCGGGTTGGCGCTGGTTGCTTTCGCCGCTGCGGGTGTGTGGGTGATGAATGGTATTTCCGGTTACGTGATTACCAGCGGCAATATCCCTGGTGATTTGCCTAATCCACTGGATAAAACGGTAATGGTACAAGCCGGTGCCTGGATGCATAACTACAGTGTCTATGGCTGGTCAAAACTGGTGCCGCTGACCGCTTTTGTGGGTGGCGCGTTGGCAATTATGTTCGCGCTGATGAATAAACCGACCATGGCATTTATTGGTTCGTCTTTAAGTATGCTGGGGATTATCGGTACGGCTGGCGTATCGATGTTCCCATTCATCATGCCTTCGTCAACCGACCCGCGCTCCAGTTTAACAGTATGGGATAGTGTTTCGTCGCATATGACTTTGGGCTTGATGTTCTGGGCTACGCTGATTTTCTTGCCGCTGATTATTGTTTATACCAGTTGGGCATACAAGGTGATGTCAGGCAAGGTTACCCTGGATTTTATCAAGAGCAACGATCATTCCGCTTACTAAGCTAGGAGAATAAAATGTGGTATTTTGCATGGATTTTGGGTCTGACTGCCGCTGTATTGCTGGCAATAGTAAATGCAGTGTATGGTGAAAACCACGAGTTGCGCGACGAAGAATCACGTCAATCAGGTAAGTAGGCATCGTGTATTCAACCCCTGCACGTGTACTGTCAATGCTGCTGGCGCTTGGGCTGGCAGCGGTGATTACATTCTATCCACCCGCGCTTGCGCGCCTGAGTCATGGGCTGATTACTCTGGTGATTTGGGGTGTCAGCGCGGGCTTCGTTCATGGTATAGGTTTCGACCCTGACACACGTTTCTGGCGTGTGGTGCTTGGCCCCATCAGTGCCTGGTCGCTGATGGGGATGGGGTTGTTGCTTATCGCCAAACCGTATTTTTCGGGGTGAGGAGGGTGGTATGTATTTTCGTCAGTTATTTGATGCAGCCAGCTCGACTTATACTTATTTATTAGGTGATGTAATTGCTCGCGTAGCCATATTGATAGACCCGGTGCAGGTGCATAGCGATTTGTATTTGTCATTGTTAAACGAGCGAAATTTAAGTCTGAAATATGTGCTTGAAACCCACTTGCATGCCGACCATATTACTGGGGCATCAGTTTTGCGGGCGGCAACCGGTGCGCAGGCCGCGATTAGCGCGCAGGCAGGGGCGAGTTGTGCTGAGATACAGTTGCATGATGGGGATGTGCTGACTTTTGGTAATGAACAAATTAAAGTCCTGGCTACACCCGGGCATACCACTGGTTGTATTTCTTTGTTATGGCGTGATCGTATTTTTACCGGTGATACCCTGTTAATTGGCGGTTGTGGTCGCACAGATTTTCAAGGTGGCGATGCCGGTACGTTATATGATAGCGTTACCCGTCAAATTTGGCCATTAGCTGATGAGACGCTGATCTATCCTGGGCATGATTACCATCATAAACATGTTTCCAGCGTGGCTCAGGAACGTGAAACCAATTCGCGTTTATCAGGGAAAAGTCGTGATGAGTTCATCGCGATTATGAATCAGCTGAATTTGCCTGTGCCCAGGCTAATCAGTGTGATTGTGCCAGTAAATCAACAGTGTGGAAAGGAAGTTGCTTATGCAGGCTAATTTACCTGCTAGTCATTATGACCGCATTGGCGGTACAGATAAAATCCGTATACTTGTTCATCGTTTTTATGAGATCATGGACGAACTTCCAGAAGTTTATGGTATACGAAAATTGCATGCAGAAAGCTTGCAAGGCTCAGAGGATAAGCTTTTCAAGTTTTTATCTGGATGGATGGGTGGCCCGCAGCTTTATGTGCAGGAGTACGGACATCCTATGCTGCGTCGACGGCACTTGCCGTTTCCAATTGGAATGTCCGAACGTGACCAATGGCTGATGTGTATGGATAAAGCGTTAGCTGAAGTGGTTGAGGATACAGGACTGCGTCGTGAACTATCCGCAGCGTTTGCCAAGGTGGCTGATCACATGCGTAACAAGGCTGAACATTAATTTATTTATTTTTTATGGAGATGAAACCTATGAGTATGACACCTCAACAATTAGTTGCTGAAGCTAAGGCACAGATTAAAGAAGTCGATGTTGCGACTGCAGCTGCCCAGATAGCAGCGGGTACAGTGGTCATCGATGTGCGTGAACCGGCTGAATTTGAAGCAGGCCGTTTGCCTAATTCAGTGAATATTCCGCGTGGCGTACTGGAGTTCAAAACCAGTGAGCATCCAGCTTTGGCTAACAAGGACGCGCAGCTTCTGGTTACCTGTAAAACTGGTGGTCGTGCAGCATTAGCAACGCTTAATTTACAGCGTTTAGGCTATACGCAACTTGCATCAATCGCGGGTGGCTTTGAGGCTTGGGCAACAAACGGACAAACCGTGTTGAAAGACAGTACTAATTTTGGTGGTTAATTAATAACTGAGACTTTTGCATGATATAGCTGATTTATCGTGCAAAAGTCACTTACTCAGAAAGTAATAATATGGCACATATCGTTGTATTGGGCGCAGGTACAGGTGGCACTCCGGCAGCTTACGAGTTGCGTGAAATGCTGGGTAAAGAACACAGCGTGACTTTAATTAATGCATCAGAAACTTTCCAGTTTGTTCCTTCAAATCCCTGGATAGCATTAGGCTGGCGCAAGCGCCCGGAAACTACGATAGAAATTCGCCCTTATCTCGAGAAAAAAGGCATAAATTTCATCGCCAAACGCGCTGATAACATTGACCCTGTCGCCAACACCATTACCATGCAGGACGGCGAAGTCGTCAATTATGACTACCTGGTCATTGCTACTGGTCCGCGTCTTGCCTTTGATCTTATCGAAGGCTCAGGTCCTGAAACTGGTAATACACAATCGGTTTGCTCAGTTGACCATGCCGAAAAAGCTTTTGCTGACTACGAAGAATTTCTCAAAAATCCAGGTCATGTCGTCATCGGTGCGTTGCCTGGTGCCTCCTGTTTCGGCCCTGCCTATGAATACGCTATGGGTCTGGAAACTGATCTGCGTCGCCGCAAAATGCGCGATCAGGTACCCATGACGTACATCACCCCAGAGCCTTATATTGGTCACCTGGGTTTGGGTGGCGTGGGTGACTCTAAAGGCCTGCTGGAAGGCGAAATGCGCAGTCGTCACATCAAATGGATCACCAATGCCAAAACTGTCAAAGTTGAACCAGGTAAAATGTATGTAGAAGAATACAATGACCAGGGTGCAAAGATTAAAGACCATGTCATCGAATTCAAATTCTCCATGATGCTGCCGCCATTCCGTGGCGTGCCAGTCGTTGCCAATGTTCCTAACCTGTGTAATCCAGGCGGGTTCGTCATTGTTGATAAACATCAGCGTAGTCCAGCGTACAAGAACATCTTCTCACTCGGTGTCTGTATCGCGATACCGCCAGTTGAGCAAACGCCTGTGCCTACAGGCACACCGAAAACAGGCTACATGATTGAATCCATGGGTACGGCTATTGTTCATAACATCGCCGATGAACTTGCCGGCAAACCAGCTATCACCACAGGTACATGGAACACGATTTGCCTTGCTGACATGGGCGACACCGGTGCAGCATTTGTCGCTTTGCCACAAATTCCGCCACGCAATGTGACCTGGGCGAAAAAAGGCAAGTGGGTGCACCTGGCCAAAGTCGCGTTCGAAAAGTACTTCCTGTACAAGATGAAAACAGGACATTCAGAGCCTATTTATGAAAAATACACCCTGAAGGCGATGGGCATCACGCGCTTGAAAGACTAGGGTAATAGGTATCTTAATTGAACAACGGGCTGTTTAGACAGCCCGTTTTTTATGGGATGCTTGGACGAGATGGGCAGGTGAGTGGTATTCTTCAGCCTATGATAAATACCGATGTTCTAATTATAGGTAGCGGTTTGGCTGCGTTGACGACCGCCTTGAATTTGGCGCAAACCCAACGGGTGACCGTAATTACCAAAAAAACGCTGCAAGATTCTGCGAGTGCCTGGGCGCAAGGTGGTATCGCAGCGGTGCTGGCAAATGATGACACCATCGATGCGCATATCCATGACACCTTAGTTGCAGGTGCAGGTTTGTGTGATGAAGATGCGGTACGTTATGTCGTTGAGCATGGGCGTGAAGCTGTGCAATGGCTGGTGGAGATGGGAGTGCCGTTTACTGCGGATGCAGCGAGCGATACTGGCTTTCACCTTACCCGCGAAGGCGGGCATAGCGCGCGGCGTATTATTCATGCCGCTGATGCCACAGGGCGCGCCGTGCAGCAAACTCTGTGTCAGCAAATCAGGCAGCATCCTAATATCACTTTGCTGGAGCAGCATATCGCCATTGATTTGGTTACAGGTGCGAAGTTAGGATTGAACGAGCAGCGCTGTTATGGTGCTTATGTGCTCGATAACAAAACAGCAAAAGTAAAAACCATCGCCGCAGGTTATACCGTATTAGCGACCGGTGGCGCAGGCAAGGTTTATCTCTACACGACCAATCCTGACGTGGCGACAGGTGATGGCGTGGCAATGGCATGGCGTGCCGGGTGCAGCGTCGCCAACATGGAATTCATGCAGTTTCATCCTACTTGTTTATATCATCCACGTGCCAAGTCCTTCCTTATTTCGGAAGCTATGCGTGGCGAGGGCGGGTTATTGAAACTGGCTGATGGCACCCGCTTTATGCCCGCTTATGATGAACGTGCCGAATTAGCGCCACGCGATATTGTTGCGCGGGCGATAGACAGTGAGATGAAGAAGCGCGGTCTGGATTGCGTCTATCTGGATATTTCACATCAGCCTGCCGATTTCATTACCAGCCATTTCCCCAATATTTATCAGCGCTGTCTGGATTTAGGCATAGACATTACCCGTGAGCCTATCCCTGTGGTTCCTGCTGCACACTACACTTGTGGTGGCGTGATTACGGATTTATCCGCACAGACTGACTTGGATAACCTATATGCGGTAGGCGAAGTAGCGCACACTGGCCTGCACGGTGCAAATCGTCTGGCGAGTAATTCGTTGCTGGAATGTCTGGTGTTCGGACGAGCTGCGGCAATGTCGATAACTGAGACTGCACCCAGTGTGATAGCGCATATTCCTGAGTGGGATGAAAGCCGCGTGACTGATGCTGATGAAGAAATCGTGTTATCGCATAACTGGGATGAGCTGCGGCGGTTCATGTGGGATTACGTCGGCATAGTCCGTACCGATAAACGCTTGGCCCGCGCTGCACACCGTATCACCTTGTTACGCGATGAAATTGATGAGTATTATCAAAATTTTCGCGTCAGCAATGACCTGATAGAGCTGCGGAATCTGGTGGTTACCGCTGATCTGATTGTGCGCTGTGCACAGTTGCGCCATGAAAGCCGTGGGTTACATACGAGCCGTGATTATCCCGAGACCTTGGGTGTCGCCATTGACACGATACTGTTGCCATAATTGTTAATGTCGGTAACCTGCGTGATGCAGTAATCGTCCCTGCACCACGTTGGATATCGCTTATTACGGCTGTCAGGCAGCCTGCTCGATCATGGCTTCGTCCTGCAGGCTAGGCATTTCACCCGTTTTCAGGGTGCGACAGATGTAACCGACATCCAGTACCTGTATCAATAAATTACCGTTGTTGGCTCTGATAACTTGCGATACCAGTGTGCCTTGAACGCTCTTGGCGAAAGGCGTGGCGGTGATGTGCTGGTCGCTGAACTCGGGTACGCCGTGCAAATCGTCGACCAGTAAACCAAAACTTTTACCCTCATTTTGCACCACGACGACCTGGCTGCTGGTGGTGATTTCAGACGCCTTGCCGCGTATCATATAACCCAGATCGAATACCCAGACGAATTTCTTGTCTTCGTTTTCTTGCTTGACGGCAAGCATACCGATGCGTCCTTCAAATCCATTCATGGACATCGGCAGTATGGCTGAGGCTGATAAAGCTTCCACTACCCGTTCGGCTGGGATGGCGAACAGACTGCTGCCGATGAAGAAGGTAGCGAACTGTTTGCCGCCGAGTTCTGTTGATTCAGCGTCCAGAATAGTCGCGGTTTTGTTGCGTATCGTACTGCGTTCGCGGGCCTCACCAAAGTATTCAAATACCACGGCGATGACATCTTCCTTATAGCCGTCGCTCACCTTGAATTCACGATAGCCATTCGATACGGTGCAGCCCATGCTGGTGTAGTGACTGTCGTGAACCGTGATGGTAGATGTACTCTTGCCGTTTTCCTGCTGCAGTATCTCCATGCCAATGTCGAGCGCGGTACCCACTGGACGATCCGGGTCGGTGCTGGCAATAATATGTCCGCTACGATCGATAAACAAAGCCGTGGTGTCTGCTTTGCCATTCAGACCGCCGTGCAGCATGGCGGAGAATTCAGGTGCTGCATCGAATACTATGCCAATGCCGCCTACTATCGTGTTGGCATTATCCGGATGGCGGATGGCAGCGTGATAGACATAGGTTGGTAAGTTGTCGTACAGCGGTGTCGGCACAAATGGAGTGACATAATAAGCCTGCTCGTTAGCAAGCGTCAGTACGGATCGCAGCGTGGCATGATCAATATTGGTGCCAATAACTGCGCTGTCTGCACCATGATATGCCAGCTTGGTGCTGGCGATGATGCGTCCGCTTGTGTCATAAACGAAGATGCGGGTGTAGACAGTGTAGAGGCCGTTGATATAAGCCAGTATTTTGGTGATGTTTTCCAGCATGGCGCTGGTGCGTTCTGGTGCAGCCAGCACATCGCGCAACGCTGGTGTCAAAGCCCACCAGCGGCAATCGTCAGAACGTTCATACAGATTGCGATCAAGCAAATCAACCAGCAGATGTGACATAAATTCCGTGCCGCGCAAGCTTGATCCCAGCACCGTTTCATACAGGTTGCTAATGGACAGGGAAAACAATTCATTGCTGCGGTTGCCGGTTTCGCTGATTTGTTCCAGCACTGATTTGAGTTGCAGCAAATGGTCACTGTGACCCGCGGTCATGACTTGCCCATTCCATACCACGCGCTGTATGGTTTCTGCCGCTTGCATGATTTTGTAGAGCGGTGGGGAAAAGCTTTGGGCGTGCGATAACAGGCCGTCGGCAACAGCAGGGTCGAGCGAAGCCAGCCGGCTCTGGCTGTTTTCCAGAAAAGCAATCTCTATCGGTATCATTACTTGCCCCTGCCACCCAGGCGGTCCCATGTAGCCCTGATAACCTTCGGCAACAAAGGTCTGCACCAGATATCTGCGGCCACCGAACATCATCAAGCTGGTGCTGCCGCTGCGATTGGTCGGCACAACCGCCCCTAACGGTATCCACAACTCATCGTCGCTGGCAATGACGCGATTTTCGCTATCGAGCAACAGCATGTTGGAACGCTGTTCCGGGTCACGATGCGAATTGAAAATACCCCGCATTTCTTTTTCAAAATCAAAGCATAAGCAAAGTATCCCGACAACTTCTTTGGTCACCGGGTGCAGCATGCGCTGCGAATAAATCAGGGATTTTTGTTTGCATGGCCGCAGGTCAGTTGCGCGGAAAGTTTCAATATAGGTTTCTGATGCCAGTGTTTGCGCTATGAGTTTATCGGTACTGCCTTCAACATCCGAATGCTCGTTCAGGTGCATTAGCACACTGCCGTCTTTATCCAGCAACATGATTTCATCGTATACGGTGTACTTGTTACGATAGGCTAACAGGCGGGTATGAATTGCATCTGTGTCGTCTTGCATGCCAGCAACAAATGCACACAGCTCATGGTCAGTAGCGAGGAAGCCGATATCGGCCGTACGTTCATACAAATTACGCACCACGATATCAATGACATAGTGTGCTTTGGTACCAATTTCCATCAGCACATTGGCGATTTTTTCATTGACCAGATTGGTAACCAGCTCCTGTTCCAGCTCGTCAAAACCCGCCCGCGTCGCCGCCATGGTCTGCAGTATGGATTTGGTTTCGGGCAGGTAATTCATTTTGGCGGAAGACTCTATCATGCGCCACATCAGATTCAGTTCACGCAACGATTGTTCGCTGCGTACAACGTCGCGCATATAGGGAAGAAATACATCATTTTGTTGCAGTGCGGTATTAGACATAATGGTTTTATTTTGCGTAGAGTGGTTGTTGAACTGCCAGGATATAAGCAGAATTCAGGCCAGAGTTCGGCGTGTAATCCAATATCCAGTGGGTTTGAGTAAGATTCAGGAAGTGGGGAATGGGGGCTAAATATCCAGCACGGTTTGATGGTGTTTAATGTTCCTGCACAGTGGAAAACTAAATGCTATGAGGCGTTTGCATCATCATTCAGCTTACGAAAAAAATGTATTATTGTTAGAACTGACCCCGTTCTTGCTTGTTAGAACTGACCCCGTTCTTGTTACTCGGGGGCTGCTGTTACAGTGGCCATGTTTGGATGTGTTGATAAGTAGCGTAATATCAGTACCGTGCTTAACTATATAGCAAGGTCAACATGCCGAATTTGCCGAACATAATTAGCTTGCTGCGTTTGTTGCTGGTTCCTGTGGTCATTTACCTGCTCGCGTTATCAGCTTATGGTTATGCGCTGGCGGTGTTTTTGTTGGCAAGCGTGAGTGATGGTGTGGACGGCTGGATAGCTCGACATTATCATTTACAGACGAAATTCGGCGCGATGATGGATCCGGTAGCCGACAAACTGATTATTCTGTCCTGCCTGCTAATGCTGACCTGGCAAGGGTTGATACCACTCTGGCTGGCATTGTTCATGCTGGTGCGCGATATGGTCATCGTACTCGGCGCATTTGCATACCGGCGCGTAACCGGTCATGTGGAAATCACGCCGACTTTTATGGGGAAAACCCACATATTTCTCGAATTTTCGTTGTTATGCCTGGTGTTAGCCAACGCGGCAGCTATTGTTTCAGTGACAAGCTGGTTGCCGATACTGTTCATGCTGGTATCCGCAACTGCGGTACTGTCAGGCGCGCAGTACGTGTGGATATGGAGCCGCAGAACAGCGCGTCATCTGGCTGAGAAAACGTATTGAATGAGGCTGCTAAATGCTCATTAGGTAAGGCTTAGGGGTGAGCAATCGTTAGATTTTTAGCCGCCAGCAAAATGGTGCGTAGAGCATCATTGACAGCAGCGCTATTAGGAAATGCAGATGCAACATCAGACTCAAGTACAACTATGTTAGAGTTTGCCGCTTTAGCCGCATATTTTCCGCGAATAAACTCAGCAGGAAAATCTGAACTTACATACTCATCGCGTAGCGTATCTTTCAGCGTGTTTTTGGTAGGGTTAGCTTTTTTCATATAAATTCCTTTCTGACTTGGTGCCTAAACGTGCACTAATAATTCTGACGGTTTCACTGCTATCGGTGTGTGAGACAACTAGAAATTTATTTAGTGCTGAAGTGCCAAAAGTAATCCAACGCTCCTCGCCCTCAGAGTGGTCAGGGTCTGCGCCAGTAATTGATAATACATCCAAAAACACAGTACTCGCTTCCTCAAAGCTAACGCCGTGTTTTTTGATATTACTTAACGCCTTTTTAGCATTCCAGATGAAATTCATAGGGGTAATTATACATTGCTTTTTTGCAAATATTGAGTTGCGGAGAGCGGCTACTTTTTAGACGAAAGACTACTCATGCTATACACCTTATACGTAAAATTGCGTCATAGCCGCCAAAACTTGGGATTGTCCTTACCATCATGGGTAGATTGCTGTTTCGCAACTTACGATATGCCGCCAGAGATCAGTAATCCCACCTAAAATATAGAGTTGCAATTTAGCATAGCAACATAAATTTTTAATTGAGTTTGGGTTGTAAGGCCTCACCCCGCTGGGCTAATTGCATCTATTCTAGACTTGGCCCCATTTTTCCTGTTACCTTTGCAGTGATCGAGCGCAGCAACTAGGCAATCCGAATAACACATAGCTTAGTGCTAACGCGTAACTGTATCATTCCTGCTGTACGCCATACTTAACGAGAAACTACATGAAACCAATTATCGGTTATATCGGGCTGGGCGTAATGGGAAACGCCTGTGCAAACAACCTGCTCAAAGCAGGTTACCCGCTGCACATCTATGCGCGCCGCCCCGAACAAATGCAAGAGCTCATACAAGCAGGCGCCCAGCCCAGCTCCAGCCCGCAAAGCCTGGCACAAAGCTGCGACATCATCTTCACCAATGTTTCCGATACCTCCGATGTGCAGCAGGTCATCCTGGGTGAACAGGGCGTGATACTAGGCGCAAAAGCCGGCAGCGTAGTAGTGGATATGAGTACCATACTGCCCTCCGCCTCGCGACAAATAGCCACCGCGCTGGCAGAGAAAAATGTCGAGATGCTCGATGCGCCAGTTTCAGGCGGTAGCCAGGGTGCAATCGACGGCACGCTCTCCATTATGGTGGGCGGCAAGACAGAGGTGTTTCAGCGAGTACTGCCCGTGCTGCAGGTGATGGGCAAAAATATCGTGCACATCGGCGACAGCGGTGCGGGACAAGTCGCAAAAGCCTGCAACCAGATTATCGTCACCCAAACACTGGCAGCCATAGCAGAAGCCTTTACGCTGGCGACAGCCGCAGGCGTGGATGCGGGCAAAGTACGGCAGGCATTGCTCGGCGGATTTGCCGGTAGCCGTATGCTCGATGTGCATGGCCAGCGCATGTTAACGCGCAACTACACACCAGGATTTAAAGCCCAATTGCATCAAAAAGACATGCACATCGTGCAGCAATTCGCAGCCGAGCAGGGCATCGATTTGCCCAGCACCGATCTGGTGACGGGCTATATCAATGCGCTGGTTGAAGCAGGATTGGGAGAGCAGGATTCCGCAGCAATGGCCACACTGTTTGAGCAAAAGGCAGGCGTGAACTTCGGCTGTATGGGGTAACGATGGTTAGGACGCAGATTTGGCATTGCTGGTGTCAAATGTAAGGCCTGTTACTGCACATCGAATTGCGGTTTTAGGCGGCTGTATTAATCCAGACTAGCGCTTTGCAATTAAAGGAAAAGCATCAGGATGACGAATAGACTCAACTGATAGATCAATATCCAGTATCGGCCAGTAAAGATGATTAGCCGATGGCTGTTCTACTTCCGTGATTTGTTCAATCGTGGCTTTTTTGAACCAAGGGAATTCAGCGTATGGCACAAAAAGCTCCTCATTCTCAAGCAACAACCAAAAGCCGTGCTTTGAGACCATAGAAACCTCAATTGCCGAAGTGACTGTTCCAGGCATGGAGTACCTCCTCACGATGTAACCTGATCAAAGCAAAAGCCTCATTGATTTGTCTTTGTGCAAGCCCTTGATTCATGGCTAATTCGATTTCTGGCTCGAGCCAAAATTTAGCTTCACCATCTGTGTGTGTAACATGGATATGCCGCCTCGATTCCTCACGGGAGAAGAAAAAGAAACGAAATGAACCTTCACGGAAAACAGTAGGAGCCATGGCAAAATCATAACAGAAATTCGATTTAAATTATCCTAAAAAGATCGAGGTCAAGGTTAGAAAAGTTAAGTAGACTATGCCATAAACATGAGTCAGAATTTTTCAGTAAAATCAATTGATTGTGTTTTTTTGTGTCAAATGTAAGGCCTGCCCCTTTGCTTCTTTTGTTTTGCAAGACTGCCCCCAATTTTCCGCGGGTGTATCACCGACGGTATCTGACCCCTGCACCCAAGCGACTGGTTAGGACTTTGGTGCGTCGGTGGCTAGTTCCTGAATCTTGAACCCTGCAAGGTAAACACTTGCAGCAACCACAAATTGCCCGAAAATCCCTAGGCAAAACAGAACAAATCCCAGTCCCGAAGATAGGTGCTGTTTAACAAACCAAGGTGCAAACGATATCAAGGTGAAAAGAATTGCAAATAGGAAGGTCGCGTTGATATGCGCTTTCAACCGCCAATAATCAGGCCAATTGACAAGGAGTTTGGCCATAGTATCTTTTTCGAATACTAACTTGCGAGATTCAACAAAAACCCAGCCTGCGATCCCTACAGGTAAAAATGTTAAGTACTTCAGCATATCCTCACTAATTGAGGCTCTATCAGCCATCGATTGGGCTAGATCCGCATAGGCATAAAGAAAGTAGACCCCACCAAGAATCAAGATTGCTTCGAAGCTGAGAAGTATAACCCGCAGAAAGTAGAGCATTTTCATATATCAATGATCCATGTTACGTTCTTCGCTGATTTTCGCAAATTGAATTCGCGCAGCTTGAGCCAATGCGTCCGGGATAGGCTCCTTAGAATGTAGAAAGCTCTTCTGAGACTCGCTCGTTCGAACGACAACGTCTTGACCGTCCTCAACGCCAGTGGCCTTGCCAGAGCCGTACCCATCTGCCGCCATAAGAAGAGCTGCATCTGTAATATCCGGCTCCATATCTGGTTCAAACTTCGGATTTTCGAGAATTTGCTGAATCAATATCACAATGTTCGTTGAAATACCTTCAGGTTTTTCAGATGTCTCCTTTACAGTGATTTCTTCGGCCTTTCGCTTTTTAATGTAGGAGTTTAAGTTACCCCAAAGTCGACCAAATAACGGGTTCGGTGGGTATACTTTTGCATAAAGTTCGGTGATTCGATCAAGAGACTTCAGTCGTTCGTAGAAGGCTCTATAGTCGGCAATCGGTTCAACAGTGCAGTTAACGAAAAAGTTGTCGTATGCTGCTTCGATAATGGCCTTGAATCTTCGTGGGAAGACTTCCTCCTGAATTCCATTCCACACATGCAGAAAAGCAATTCCAGAAAAATCTGGTAAATACACGAAAGGTGAGCTCGCTTCCAGCAAATTGTTGGCCAGTGCGTCAAACTGCTGTTTTGTGGGTTCATCTACGATCTTTACGTGACCTTCCTTCGAGTATTTGACCAGATTCCCATAAATAAATGGTGAACTTGAGCTTCGCCCATCGACCACATCCGTTATCGTCCATTCGAACTTGCCGATTGGCACCACAGGGGCGGAAACAATTGCTTGTTGAAGCTTGTTTTGATCTAACTCACCGAGCTTAATGACGCGAGCCATAAAGTACCGACCTCTACGCATTTCTCTCCCTTTGCTTATGATTTAAAACACTAACGAAAATTGAGGGGCAGCCAATTCTGGGCTATCGTTCCTCTTGAGCCACAGGGACAGGTCTAGATATGTAACGTGATTCATGCATCTGTATCATTTCTAGGCTCCAAGTTAGGGGGCGGGCTAAAAGCTAGACCTGTCCCCAGTGGTTCCATTTGGCATTGCTGGTGCCAAATTTAAGGCCTCCATGCAGCGACTTTATCAAGCGAAAAAACAGCAAGATGTAGTTTTGCAAGACTTGACCCCGTGACTCGAGGTCCGTCAACCTGGAGCGCCTTGTTAGCACTAACTGCTTTAATGAGTGGACCCGCTATTGGATGGGCGAGTCACAGGTCTACTTTTTGGAAGTGTTTCACAAAAGAAACTATACCCAATGTCAAAAAAATCTTTGTTCTCATCGCTTCGAATGCTTACGTCGCTTCCATTTACATAGTAGGGCGTAAATCCTACGTAGCCGCCATAGGAGTTTTTGGCGTTCACTTCACCGCAAACGACGAAATCGACAGTGCCATCTTTTTTTTCCGCTTTGTACGCAAGCTCATTTCTGAACTCAGCACTCATCGGGTCCTTAAAGGTCTTGGTTGCGAGTGAATGAGCTTGTTCGAATATGGCGTCATCTGCTCGTGCCGATGTATTTGGAATAACACCCGCTAGCAACATGACAAACGCTAGGTTGGTGCGGTTCATTGTTTATCTCTCCCGTGAGTTCTAACGTAAAATTGAGGGACTCGCCCGCTTCTGGGCGAGTTCCGCTCGAATGCAGGGAAATCGGGGTCAAGTCTTGCAGTCATACATTTAATCATAAGTTAACACGACCTTATCATTTGAAAAAAGTAAGTTGTCCTTTTGCAAGACTTGATCCTGCACCCGATATTCAAAATTAAATAGACGCCTGATTTTTGATGAGTTATTTGATCCAGTCTAACATCTGAGTCTTGCTTAATACTGACTAAGTCGTCAAATTCACTGGGTATTTAAAATATGTGTTGGTGTTAAGCGTTTTTACTGTTCCGCCGCATCCTCATCCAGCTTCCGCAAAAACGCCAGTTTCTCGGCAATTTTACTTTCCAGTCCACGCGCGACAGGCTGATACCAATTGGGATCGTCCATGGCGTCGGGCAGGTAAGTTTCACCCGCTGCATAGGCATGCGGTTCATTGTGGGCGTAGCGGTATTCATGACCGTAGCCGAGTTCTTTCATCAGCTTGGTGGGGGCGTTGCGCAGGTGGATGGGGACTTCGCGGGTTTTGTCTTGTTTGACGAAGGCCATTGCCTGATTGTAGGCGTTGTAACCTGCGTTGCTTTTGGCGGCGATGGCGAGGTAGATGACGGCTTGCGCCAGCGCTAGTTCGCCTTCGGGTGATCCTAAACGTTCATAGGTGGTGGCGGCATCGTTGGTGATTTGCATGGCTTTGGGGTCGGCGAGGCCGATGTCTTCCCATGCCATGCGCACGATGCGTCGGGAGAGGTATTTGGGATCTGCGCCACCATCCAGCATGCGGCATAGCCAATATAGTGCGGCATCAGGGTTGGAGCCGCGCACGGATTTGTGCAGGGCAGATATCTGGTCGTAAAAATGTTCACCGCCTTTGTCGAAACGGCGGGTGTTGGTGTTGAGTGCCATGCTGATAAAATCAGCATCCACTTGTTTGGTGGCGGTGGTGAGGGCGGCGGTATGGATTTGCTCTATCAGGTTGAGTAAACGCCGTGCATCACCGTCGGCATAGGCGACGAGTATGTTGATGGCAGCATCGGTGATATCGAGCTGTATATGCGCAATTGCCCGCTGCGCAAGCTGAGTTAGTTCGTCAGCGCTCAGGCTTTGCAGCACATAGACTTGCGCACGAGACAAGAGCGCGTTGTTGATTTCAAAACTGGGATTCTCAGTGGTTGCACCGATGAAGGTAACCAGCCCTGATTCTATGAAGGGGAGCAGGGCGTCTTGCTGGGACTTGTTAAACCGGTGTATCTCGTCGATAAATAACAGCGTGTGGCGTTGTTGCTGTTGGTTGATTTCGGCCTGCTCCATTGCGCTGCGTATGTCTTTAACACCTGCAAATACGGCAGATAGCGCAATAAATTCACAGTTAAATGCTTCAGCAGTCAGGCGCGCCAGTGTGGTTTTGCCCACGCCGGGTGGGCCCCACAATATCATCGAATGGGGTTTGCCTGAGGCGAAGGCCAGGTTCAACGGTTTGCCTGTACCGAGTAAGTGGCTTTGCCCGATGACATCGGCGATATGACGTGGGCGTAGCTGCTCCGCTAACGGGATTTGGCTGGAATTCGTCGCAAATAAATCTTGTGTCACTTGCTGTCCGAAATGACATCGACACCCGCAGGCGGGGTGAAGCTAAATGTGCTGGCAGGTAACTTGGGGTTGCGTACCAATTGGCTGAGTTTGAGTTGCGTTGTGAGCCCAAAATTGTCGCGGATACGCATTTCCATCAGGTTGCTGTGACTAAAGCCCATTTGAATCTGGCTGAAGCTGCTGTCTTTGTCCTTGGGTGTGGCGGTGAGCCAGGTCAGGCCATCGTGTGTGCCGGCTTCGCTGAGTGTGTAGAATTTTTCGATTTCGTTGTTGCCTGCAAGTAGGGCGGCTGGGCTGCTGCCTAATGCCTGATCAAGTTTTTTGATGGTGACCTGCGCTAAATCCACGTCGTAAAGGTAGATTTTATTGCCATCGCCAACGATGAGCTGTTCATAGGGTTTGTCATAAGACCAGCGGAATTTGCCGGGGCGCGAGAATGCCATGGTGCCTTGAGTCTGTTGTTTGGCATTGCCGGCCTTGTCTAATACGACCTGGTTAAAGTGTGCCTGGGCTGTTTTGGTCTGCGCGATAAAAGATTTTAGCTCGGAAATGCCAGTCGCAAAGCTGGTGACAGGGAGTGCTATTAGAAATAGTGCAGCTAACAATTTGTTCATCATAGCGCCTTTAATTGTGATGAGTTGGGATGCAGGGCAAGGCGCACGGAGCGGAATGACGAGACATATCGAGTAGATAGGCGAGGAAATGAGCACCGCGCAACGCAGCCATGTGCCCAAATCATCGCAAGTAAAGGTGCTATTAATTTATTCACGATTTTGTCCTATCACTTCTCTGTTGCCGTTATGCTGCATGGGAGTTACTAGGCCCGCGCTTTCCATCGCTTCTATGAGTCGCGCGGCGCGGTTATAGCCTATACGTAAATGGCGTTGCACAGCGGAAATGGATGGGCGGCGGGTGCGCAATACCAGTGCGACGGCTTCGTCATATAGCACGTCGGCTTCGGCATCGCCGCCACCATTTTCGCCACCACCAGCGGCTTCTTTTTCCTCTGGTGTATCTAGGATGCCTTCGATGTAATTAGGTTCACCCATTTGCTTGAGGTAATCGACCACTTTATGCACTTCATGATCGGCGACAAATGCGCCGTGTACCCGCACTGGGTAACCTGTGCCGGGCGGCATGTAGAGCATGTCGCCCTGTCCTAATAATGCCTCGGCGCCCATCTGGTCGAGGATGGTGCGCGAGTCTATCTTGCTGGATACTTGAAAGGCAACACGGGTCGGAACGTTGGCTTTAATCAGCCCGGTAATCACATCAACTGATGGGCGCTGGGTAGCGAGTATCAGGTGCACCCCTGCGGCGCGAGCCTTTTGTGCCAGGCGGGCGATGAGTTGTTCTACTGATTTGCCCACCACCATCATCAAGTCTGCCAGCTCGTCAATGACGACGACGATGAGCGGTAAATGTTCTAATGGCTCAGGGTTGGCTGGATTAAGGCTGAACGGATGGGTGATAGGCGTGCCTGCTTTTTTGGCTTCGGCGAGCTTTTGGTTGTAACCCGCAATGTTGCGCACGCCGAGTGCGGACATCAGCTTGTAACGACGTTCCATTTCGGCAACGCACCAGTTGAGCGCGGCAGCGGCCTGGCGCATATCAGTGACTACAGGTGCGAGCAAGTGAGGTATGCCGTCGTAGATGGACAATTCCAGCATTTTTGGGTCAACCAGTATCAGCCGTACCTGGGTGGCATCGGCTTTGTACAGCAGGCTCAATATCATGGCGTTGATGGCGACGGATTTACCTGAGCCTGTTGTTCCTGCTACCAGTACGTGTGGCATTTTGGCCAGATCGGCGACCACGGGGTTACCTGCAATATCTTTACCCATCGCCATCGTCAGTGGGCTGTGCATGTCGTGATAAACCTTGGCTTCGAGGATTTCTGACAGCCGCACGATTTCACGCTTGGGGTTGGGGATTTCCAGCGCCATGGTGGTCTTGCCCGGGATGGTCTCGACGATGCGTATGCTGACTACAGACAGCGCACGTGCCAGGTCTTTGGCGAGATTGAGTACCTGGCTGCCCTTTACCCCCGATGCGGGTTCGATTTCGTAACGGGTGATGACTGGGCCGGGAAGCGCTGCAACCACGCGCGCCTGTACATTGAACTCGTTCAGCTTACGTTCTATGAGTCGTGAAGTGAATTCCAGGGTGTCCGCAGTCAGGCTTTCCACCGGTGGGCTGGCAGCATCTAACAAATGCAGCGGTGGCAACGGTGTATCGGGCATTTCTGCAAACAATGGCGCCTGTTTTTCGATTTCTACCCGCACCGATTTGATGATGGTCGGTGGCGGTGTTTCGATAATAACGGGCTCCTGGTGCTCAAAACGCTGCTTCTGCACTTGTACGATTTCATCACGCTGACGAGTTGCCGTTGCACCCGCGCGTTTGATGCGCTGGTTGGCGATAAACTGGGTGAGATTGAACCAGCCCGTTTCCAGTTTTGCACCTATGGATTCTGCGACAAACAGCCAGGATATGCCGCTGAACAGACTCCAGCCGACTGCTATCAACACCAGCAATACCACTGTGCCGCCGGTAAATCCGAGTAGCTGGGTAACATTATCGCCGCCCATTGTGCCAACGATGCCGCCCGCATGTTCAGGGAGGTTGTTGCCCAGACTGTGGAGTCGTGCAGATTCCAGGCTGCAACTGGCAAACAGCAAGGTGATAAAGCCTAAGTGGCGTATCCATTTGGAGCGTAGATCGGGCTCGTGATGATTATCCAGTTGGTAATAGGTGTGGTAGGTATTTACGCCAGCAAATATAACTAACCACCAGGCGGAGTAGCCAAAAATAGTGTACAAAATATCGGCAACATAAGCACCTAAACTGCCACCCAAATTCAGTGCGGCCGCCTTGCTGCTGTGTGACCAGCTGGGGTCGGTAGTCGAGTAGCTGATGAGGATAAGCAGGAGTCCCAGCGCCAGTAATGCGCTGAATATCCAGCTGACTTCGCGTAATAAACCGCTGACTTTAGGCGGTAGAGGTTTGCGTGGCGTGGCTGTATTCTTGCGGGTGGGTGTGAACATAATCGTAACAGCTGACTCGAAGTTAAAATTATAACTGGAACTGGGTGTAGGTGGTTTAATCCTGTTAGAATCTGAATCAATTAATGTTGTTAATGGAGATGAAATCATGGCTGAAACAAAACACGCGCGTTTATTAATTCTGGGCTCAGGCCCTGCTGGCTATGCCGCTGCAGTCTATGCAGCGCGTGCTAATCTTAATCCAGTGCTGATAACAGGCATGGCGCAGGGCGGGCAGTTAATGACCACGACTGAAGTCGATAATTGGCCAGCAGACGTTGACGGCGTGCAAGGTCCTGAATTGATGGAACGTTTTGAAAAACATGCGCGTCGTTTTAATACCGAAATCATTTTTGACCACATCCATACTGCGAAACTGACTGAAAAGCCGATGGTGCTGATCGGTGATCAGGCGACATACACCTGTGATGCATTGATTATTGCGACGGGCGCATCGGCGATGTATTTGGGTCTGGAATCCGAACAGGCATTCATGGGTAAAGGCGTATCAGGCTGCGCAACATGTGATGGTTTCTTTTACCGTAATCAGGATGTGGCGGTGGTCGGCGGTGGTAATACGGCCGTGGAAGAGGCGTTGTATCTGTCTAACATTGCACGTCACGTGACGGTGGTGCATAGACGTGATGTGTTCAAATCCGAAAAAATCCTGATCGACCGTTTAATGGAAAAAGTAGCCGAAGGCAAAATCAGTCTGGCGTTGAATAGCCAGCTGGATGAAGTTTTAGGTGATAAAACCGGCGTGACTGGCATGCGCATCAAGTGTGTTACCGACGGCAGCACCAAGGACGTCGAACTGACAGGCATATTTATCGCGATTGGGCATAAGCCGAATACCGATTTGTTCACGGGGCAACTGGATATGGAAGGCGGTTATCTGGTCACCAAAGGCGGTAATAAGGGCAATGCGACAGCAACCAATATCCCGGGCGTATTCGCAGCCGGAGACGTGCAGGATCATATCTACCGCCAGGCCATTACCAGTGCAGGCACAGGCTGTATGGCGGCACTGGATGCGGATCGCTATCTGGAAAGTTTGACTAAATAGTTATGAGAGCAGGTAAATCTATCTTACCTGCTGCTGTAGACCCTGACGACCTGGCTTTATTCCAGCAGGCTGTCAGCGGTGTTCAACCTATTGCCGACACCGGGCGCATAGTGCCTTCGGTAAATACCAATCTTCTGACACCTAAAAGCTTTCTGCAAGACGAGCGCCAGGCGCTGCAAGACAGTTTATCTGACTATATTGGCTGGGACGACGGCATAGAAACCGGCGAGGAGCTGGCATACATACGCACCGGTCTGCGTCGCGATACTTTGCGTAAGTTGCGTCGTGGGCACTGGGTATTGCAAGCCGAACTGGATTTACACGGTATGATCAGCGTAGAGGCACGGCAGGCTGTGGCTGCGTTCTTGGCCGATTGTGGTAAACGTGGCAAACGTTGCGTGCGGATTATCCACGGCAAAGGCCTGGGGTCAAAAAATAAAGAACCGATATTGCGTACCAAGGTGAAACACTGGTTGATGCAGAAAGATGAAGTATTGGCGTTCTGTCAGGCGCGCACCATGGATGGCGGTAGCGGTGCGGTAGTGGTTTTGTTAAAGTCTAGTTAAAGGAGTGTTTATGCAAATTGATGATTTTGAAGTAGCAGCAACCAGCGGTAAGACAGTTAAGTTGAGTGATATGCGCGGCAAAAAAGTGCTGGTCTATTTCTACCCTAAAGACGACACCCCGGGTTGTACTGTTGAAGGTATCGATTTTAGCCGGCTTTATCCCGAATTTCAGGCGCTGAATTGTGAAATATTTGGCGTGTCGCGTGACAGCTTAAGTTCGCATGAGAAATTCAAATGTAAGTTAAGCATGCCATTTGAGTTGTTGAGTGACCCTGATGAAGTGCTGTGCAAACAGTTTGGTGTCATGAAATTGAAGAATATGTATGGTAAAGAAGTAATGGGCGTCGAAAGAAGTACGTTCCTGTTTGATGAAGCTGGTCAATTATTACAAGCATGGCGTGGAGTGAAATCCGCTGATCATGCACAAACGGTGCTGGACTATTTAAAAACACTTTAAGGGGAAATTGAGCATGGCTCGTAAAACCAAATCAGTGACTAAGTTGTTTGTATTGGATACCAATGTATTGATGCATGACCCCACAAGTTTGTTTCGGTTTGAAGAGCATGATGTATTTTTGCCTATGGCAACGCTGGAAGAGCTAGACCAGCATAAAATCGGTATGACTGAGGTCGCGCGCAATGCGCGGCAGGCCAGCCGGTTTCTGGATGAAATCGTATCTGGCGGTGAGCAGAATATAGAAGCAGGTATCTCGCTCACCAGCCAGTCACGCAAAGGTTCGACAGGACGATTGTTCCTACAGACCCGTGCAGTACAAGGTGGGCTGCCAGCCAGTTTGCCGTCGAGCAAAGTGGATAATCAAATTCTGGGCGTGATTTTGAGCTTGCGTCAGGAACAGCCTAACCGCCCCGTCATTTTGGTTACCAAAGACATCAACATGCGCATCAAGGCGCGTGCCTTGGGCTTGCCCGCGGAAGATTACTTTAACGACAAGGTGTTGGAAGACACGGATTTGCTGTATGCCGGCGTGCGTGAGTTGCCAGCTGATTTTTGGGAAAAGCATGGCAAGGGCATGGAGTCCTGGCAGGTGGAGGGACGTACGTGGTATCGCATTAAAGGTCCATTGGTTTCAAGTTTGTTGATTAATGAATTTGTTTACCAGGAGAGTGCTACGCCGTTTTACGCTATTGTGAAATCGGTTGATGGTAAAACTGCCGAGTTACAAACCATCAAGGATTACACGCATCTGAAACACAATGTGTGGGGTATTAGTGCGCGCAATCGCGAGCAGAATTTTGCGCTGAATGTATTGATGGATCCCGAAATAGATTTTGTGACGCTGCTCGGGCAGGCAGGTACGGGTAAAACCTTGCTGACGCTGGCTGCAGGCTTGATGCAGACGCTGGATCATAAGCGTTATACCGAAATCATTATGACTCGCGTGACAGTGCCTGTGGGTGAGGATATCGGTTTCTTGCCGGGTACCGAAGAAGAAAAGATGAATCCGTGGATGGGTGCTTTGGAAGACAACCTGGATGTGCTCAATAAAACCGATGAAGCGGCGGGTGATTGGGGTCGGGCGGCCACGCAAGATTTAATCCGTACTCGTATCAAGGTTAAATCTTTGAATTTCATGCGTGGGCGAACTTTCCTGAACAAGTACCTTATCATTGATGAGGCGCAGAATCTCACGCCCAAGCAGATGAAAACACTGATTACGCGTGCTGGGCCCGGCACCAAGGTTGTGTGTTTAGGTAATATTTCACAAATAGATACACCGTATCTGACCGAAGGCAGTTCAGGGTTGACGTATGTGGTTGACCGTTTCAAAGGCTGGGAGCATGGCGGGCATATTACCCTGGCGCGAGGTGAGCGTTCGCGTCTGGCTGATTTTGCCGGGGAAACTTTGTGAGGTTGATATTTACGCTATGTGCAGCGTTATTATCAACAACGGTGTATGCTGCACCATCATGCCAGGATGTGGCGGTGCAGTTGAATACACGCTTGCATCCCAGAGTGGATGCCGTTGAACTGGCGCAAATCTTGACCACGTTGAATGCGACACATAACCAACAGTTGCCGAATAAGTTTGTAACCAAGCGTGATGCGGCAAGTATGGGTTGGCAGCGCGGACATGATTTGTGGGATGTGCCTGCGTTGCAGGGAAAAAGCATAGGTGGCGACAAGTTTTCCAACTTTGAGCGCCAGCTTCCCAGAGCTCAATGGCGCGAAGCCGATCTGGATTACCATGGCGGTCATCGTGGTGCAAAACGCTTGGTTTTCTCTACACAAGGCCAGCGTTTTGTTACCGTTGATCATTATCAAACTTACACGGAGGTTCCTGCCTGCTTATGAAAACTTGCCGCTTAAATAATGTGACCAGCCTGAGTAGTTTCTACGATCAGATTGCGTTTGCTTTTGATTTTCCCGAGCATTTTGGGAAAAATATGGACGCTTTATGGGATGTGCTAACTGAAGTCGCTGGCCCACTGGAATTGATCTGGGAAAAGCCGGGTGTGAGCCGTGATGCGCTGGGTGAAGACTATTGGTTGCTGCTGGAGATCATCGCTGATGCGGTGGTTGAGCGGGATGATTTTAGTTTTACCCTGAAGAGCTAGTATTCGGTATATAGACAAAAAGACACCTACCAGTAAGCACGAATCTTGGTAGGTGTTCGGAGAAAAGTTTAAACTGTTAGTGTTAAGCGCTGACTACTTCAGCTTTTTAATTCCGAGTGCACCTAATACATATTTTTCATACAACGGTTCAGTTGTGCCATTTTTCATTTTGCGGATGAAGTATTTTTCAAACGCGATTTTGGCCAAATGTACCCATTTTCCTTCTTTGAACCAGTTGACATTGCGCGGCGGGATTTGCGGCAAGGCCACAAATGCTGCGCCGCTATCGCCAAAGTCAGCCAGGCAAATCGCATTCCAGGTTGCTTTCTCGGTCGGTTCATTGCCATCCAGCAGGCTGCGTATATTGTGTGCGGTAGCTGTTACCATACTCTCTATCATGTAGCCAGTTTTAGGTGTGCCTGTAGGAACTGGCGTCACTTCAACCGGGGGTATCGCCACGCAAACACCGACCGAAAATATGTTTTTATATTTAGGGTTGCGTTGGTACGGGTCAGCGATGATAAAGCCGCGCGGGTTGGTTAAACCTTCAATCCCGAATACCGCATCTATGCCTTTAAATGCGGGCAGCATCATGGAGTAGTTAAATGGAAGTTCATGTTCCTTTTTCACGCTGCCGTCGTCGTTGTGTTCAGTGACGAACATCTTGCCAGCTTCAACTTTGGTGACTTTGGCATTACATATCCATTTGATGTGACGATCACGCATGCTCGATTCCAGCATACCTTTGGAATCCCCGACTCCACCTAAGCCCAGGTGTCCGATGTAAGGTTCTGCGGTGACGAAGGTCATTGGTACTTTGTCACGGATTTTGCGCTTGCGTAAATCAGTTTCCATGATGAAAGCATATTCATAGGCTGGGCCGTAACAGGATGCGCCTTGCACCGCGCCAACGACGATAGGGCCAGGGTTGGCGCAGAACGTATTCCATTCACTGGCCGATTTTTCTGCATGGTCGATATGACAAATAGAATGGGTATGTTCAGTAGGTCCCAGGCCAGGTACTTCATCAAAGGCCAATTTAGGGCCTGTGGCGATCACCAGATAATCGTAGTCAATGACATCGCCATTCATTAATGCAATCTGGTTTTTTTCTGGATCCAGTCTTTTTGCACCATGCGGGATGAAGTTGATGTCTTTTTTAGCCAGGTAGGGTGCAATCGGGAAGGTGATGTCGTCACGATCGCGCCAATTTACGCCCACCCACGGGTTCGATGGGGTGAATTGAAAAGTATCCGAGTTGGAGATGACAGTAACGATGTCTCCCTTACGCGCAAGTTCTTTCATTTCGTAAGCCATAGGCATGCCGCCTATGCCCGCGCCTAAAATAACTATGTGTGCCATGATGTATTCCTTATTGTAGTGAGTATGGATACTTAATAGCAGTTTCTATGCCAGCGAATTATCACTTTGATTTTAAATAACTATTTATAATTATCTGGGATTGGTCGGGTGTTTGTCATGACATAATGGCAGATTCCGTATTATGATGTGACGCATGTCATGACATTTTGTCAGTGAGGTTGTTATGGAAACTAAATTAAGCCCGGAATTGGTTTCTTTGCTGGAGGTGCAATCTGCACCTTTTGTATTAATTGATGACCAGTATCAGATCGTTGGTGCTAATCAGGCTTATTGTGATAATTACGGCATCTCGCAGCAGGCGATAGTGGGTAAGCATTGCTATGAAGTGTCGCATCGCTCAAACGTGCCTTGTCATCAGCATGGTGAAGATTGTCCACATCAGGCGGTATTTACTACGGCAAAGCCCCATGAAGTGATACATACCCATTTTGATCGGCATCATCGACCTGAATACGCGCGCATTAAGGGACACCCGATTATGGGTGAGACAGGCGTGCGTTATCTGGGCGAATTGGTGGTATCGATTGCCAATCCCGATGAACTCAATTGCGACGAGATGCGTATGGTAGGGCATTCGCCTGCCTTTTTGCATTGCGTGGAGATGCTGGCGCGCGTGGCTGAGTCCGAAGCGTCAGTATTGCTATTGGGTGAGAGTGGCGTCGGTAAGGAGCTGGCTGCGCAATATTTGCATAAGCGTTCAAGTCGAAGCGATAAGCCGTTTGTGGCAATTAACTGTGCGGCGATTACGGAAACTATGTTTGAAGATGAGCTATTTGGCCATGAGCGCGGCGCATTTACCGGCTGTATCGGTCGCAAGCAAGGTTTGTTCGAGTTGGCACATGGCGGCACGTTATTTCTGGATGAGGCGGGTGAAATACCTTTAACCATGCAGGCAAAACTATTGCGGGTGCTGGAAAGCGGCGAGTATCGGCGTATGGGCGGCACGGAAACCCTGAAAGCTGATGTGCGCATAGTTGCCGCGACCAATCGTAATCTGCTGGATATGGCCGAGGCTGGGCAATATCGATTGGATTTGTATTATCGGATTGCCGGGATAGATTTACGTTTACCCAGCCTGCGCGAGCGGCATATTGATATCCCTGCACTGGCTGAAACCATATTGAAGCGCATCACTGACGCGGGTGCGCCGCGCTGTAAATTAACCGAGCGCGCGCTGGATAAGCTGATGGCATATGATTTCCCGGGTAATGTGCGCGAGCTGCGTAATATTTTGCTGCGTGCAGTGGCGATCTGTCATAACAGTATCATTGACGTCGATCAGATCGTGTTGGGAAGTTCATTGAACAGCGCTCCTCAAACTAACATTAAGCCCGTGTTTGCGAGCTCAGAAGCCGTAACTGAAATCCATAAAGCCGTCGCTGGCATACCCATTACACAGTTAGAAGCTGATTATATTACTGAGTTATTAAAAGCCCATCATGGACACAGGCGTAATGTGGCTGATATATTGGGGATGAGCGAGCGTACTTTATATCGCAAATTAAAACAGTATGGCTTGTCCTAGGAGTTTGTGTTGCCAAGTTTAGATCCGCATACCGAAGCAGAATGGCTGGCATTGCGCCAGCAAGGTCATCGCATGCTCGATGATATGTTTGATTATCTGGAAAATCTGCGTGAGCGTCCCGTGTGGCAGCCTGCACCAGATGCCGTGCGTCATAAGTTCGACACGGATTTGCCCGCAGAAGGACAGGATATAGCCGAGGTGCACGACACATTCATGCAGGCCATATTGCCTTATGCTATAGGTAATGCGCATCCGGGTTTTATGGGCTGGGTGCACGGTGCGGGTACGCCAGTGGGGATGCTGGCGGAAATGCTGGCGGCAGGGCTGAACGCGAATGTGGGCGGACGTAATCAGGTTCCGGTACTGGTTGAGCAGCAGATTCTGCATTGGGTACGCGATCTGTTTGGTTTCCCTGCAACCGCGAGCGGTCTGTTCGTGACGGGCACGTCGATGGCAAATTTCATTGCGGTGCTGGTTGCGCGTAAAGCGGCATTGGGTGCGGCGGTGCGTAATGTCGGTGTAAATCAGGCGCAGCAGCGTTTAGTAGCCTATACCTCGGCAGGCGCACATGGCTGTATCGCGCAAGCGATGGATTTGGCTGGATTAGGCATAGATGCATTGCGGATTATTCCGTTGAATCCCCAATTTGCGATGGATGTGGATGCATTGCAAGCCACGATTGCGGACGACCTGGCGCAAGGCTATGTGCCGTTTATGCTTATCGGTACTGCGGGTTCGGTCGATGTTGGCGCAATAGATGATTTGCCCGCGCTGGCGGATGTCGCGCAAAGTCACCAGCTCTGGTTCCACGTTGATGGTGCGTATGGCGCACTGGCGATGTTGTCGCCGAGCTTGCGTCCGCGGTTGCAGGGGCTGGAACGTGCTGATTCGGTCGCATTCGATTTTCATAAATGGGGGCAAGTGCCCTATGATGCCGGTTTTGTCATTGTGCGCGATGGCACGCAGCATTATGAGACGTTTGCTACACCGGCGGCATATTTGCGCCGCGAAGCCTGTGGCATGGCAGCGGGCTCGCCTTGGCCGTGCGATTTTGGCCCTGATTTATCGCGCGGATTTCGCGCACTGAAAACCTGGTTCACCTTGCAAGTTTATGGCGCCGATAAAATCGGTGCCAGCATTGCGCAGACCTGTGAGCTTGCGCAATATCTGAAACAGTCAATCATGGCGCAGCCGCAGTTGATTTTAGCCGCGCCTGTGGCATTGAATATTGTGTGTTTTCGCTATGATGCAAGCGACGCAGTGAATGCGGAAATCGTCACTCGATTACAATTAGCTGGCCATGTGGCACCGTCCACGACCACGATTAATGGGCAATTAGTAATTCGTGCCGCTCTGGTTAATCACCGCGCAGCACAGCAGGACATGGATGCGCTGGTTGTGGGTGCGTTGAAATTTGGTGCTGAATTAATAGGAGCAAGCGCATGACGCGTCATTGGCATCCATTGATGCAGCTATATGCATGTGAACCACCCAAGCTAATCGGGTTGCCTACACTGATGCGGATGGCATTGCACGGCGAAGATTTAACGCCACTGGGCACCGACCTGTTAGCCTATGTTGCTGAATATCCTCAGGCAGCGCATGCGTTGATGGATATGTCGACTGTATTCCAGTTGATGCATGACGCCGAAATGGGGCTAATGGCTCAGGCGGAAGCATTAAAGCTGCAACAGTTATACCCGGTTCAAGACCATGCCGGTGATGCGCCACTGCGTTTATTGGTGATGATGGGGCCGGGCGACTTGATGTCGAACACGCCGGTGGAGTTTCTGGTGGCTGACGAAAACGTGCAACTTAGCCTGCTGTACGTTGACACCAGTCTGCCATTGCCTGACTGGGTGCCTGATCATGATGTGTTATTCGTAGCGGTGGGTGAGTCAGATAAAAATCGTGCCTTATTGGCGTTTATCGGTAGCTTTATCAGGGTGTGGCCACGCCCAGTGTTGAATCCGCCTGCAAAAATTGCGGCGGTTGCGCGTGATCAGGTGAGTGTTGCATTGCAGCACGAATCCAGCATCGTCATGCCACAAACAGTGCGGGTGATGAGAGCGCAGTTGATCGATTTGGCTGCGGGTGTGTTGTCTGTGCCTGAGTTAATTGATGCGACTGATTATCCTGTGATAGTACGGCCGGTTGATTCCCATGCGGGACACGGGTTGGCGCAGATTACTTCGGGTGATGAGCTTACGGCTTATCTGGCTGAACAAACCGGCGAAGATTTTTATCTGGCGCGGTTTGTGGATTACAGCGATGCCGCAGGGCGATACCGGAAATATCGCATCGTGCTCATGCATGGTCAGCCTTATTTATGTCATTTGGCGATTTCCAGGCATTGGATGGTGCATTATCTGAATGCGGAAATGACTGAAAATGCGCTGAATCGAGCTGAAGAAGCGCAAGTGATGGCAAGCTTTGACGATGATTTTGCCGTGCGTCATGCACAAGCATTGAGTGCGATAGCGGTGGCGACAGGCCTGGATTATGTGGGCATAGATTGCGCAGAAACGGCGCAAGGCCAGCTGCTGGTTTTTGAGATAGATAGCAATATGGTGGTGCATGCCATGGATGATGCGGAGATGTTTCCCTATAAGCAACCGCAAATGCGTAAGGTATTTCACGCGTTCCATGATTTATTAGTCACTGCGAGTGGCGCGCATTGAAGTTGACAGTAGCGCAATGGCTGGTGGCGGGTGGTGATCAACGTATCGTTCCAGACCCGGAGACGGGACGCAATCAATACGGTTGCACCGTGCAGCCTGACGCGGATTTGATAGCCTTGGGCTCGTCAACAGCTTCGGTGATTTCTGCGGGAGCGTGGGATGAAGTCAGTCAGCTGGAAAATCATAGCAGTGACGAGTACGCATGGAATGATATGCGTCAGCAATTGCGCGATTTTGTTGGCGTTGCCGACGACGTGGATGTCGTGTTTGCCGCATCAGGTACGGATGCGCATCATATTGTCGCGCAGTATGTGCAGATGGTTACTCCGCAAGCACTGGCTACTATCATGGTAGCGCCAGAAGAAACCGGGAGTGGCGTGGCGGCGGCGTTAGCGCAGGATGGGCGCCTGCTTACGACTATCGCTTTGCGGGAGCAAGACGGCCATTCACGCAATAGCGCATTGATTGATGCCGACGTGGAAGTGGCTGCATTAGCCGCTATAGCCCAACAGCAGCATGTATTGATCAATCTGATTGATGTTTCCAAAACTGGCATGATAGCCCCCGATCCAGCTTGTGTCGCAGGCTTGCGCGCTCGGTATCCTGCGCAGATTACCGTGGTGGTCGATGCCAGCCAATTCCGGCTGTCACCTGCAACGCTGCAGCATTATTTGCAGCAAAATTATGTGGTAGTGATCACCGGCTCTAAATTCATTACGGGGCCATGTTTTTCGGGCGCAATACTTATTCCGCAACCCATCACGCAGCACTGGCGACAATATCCCGTTCCCGCCAGTTTGCAAGCCGCATCGTATCCATTGGATTGGCCGCGTGGTTTTGACGTTAGTGCACTCAAGCAGCCATCGAGCAATCATGGTTTATATTTGCGTTGGCGTGCTGCTTTATATGAAATGCGTGTTTTTCATCAATTGGATAGCCGTGATGTGCAGCAGTTTCTGGGTGAATTTTCGGCAGCAATACACAGCAAACTTGACGCTCATTCCACGTTCGAATTGTTACCTGTGCCCGGGTTGCAGAGAACCCGGCAGGCGTGGGATAGCGAACCATCTATCTTTTCATTTGTGCTCTACCGAGATCAGCAACCATTGACCCAGTCGCAAACTTTGGCAATCTACCAGCAACTGTCTGCGATTAGCTCCTCGGTGCAGCGGTTTCAACTGGGTCAGCCTGTTCCATGTGGGGTGCGGGCAGGCATTCCTGTCAGTGCCTTGCGTATCAGTGCTAGCGCCCGTTTGCTTGTGGCTGCGTTGGCGCCCAATGGGGTAGGGCGCGCAACCGTGATAGCCTGGGCAATGCTGGCGTTGGACAGGATCGTTAGTTTGGTCAATAACAGCTGAAATTACCAGTTGCCATCATGTTCTGCTGTGGCAGATATTTTGTGTATGCTTAAATCTGCGCCGTTGTATTCATCTTCCTGATCCAGACGTATACCCACCAGTCGTTTCAGTGTGCCATAGACAATGAATCCGCCTGTCAATCCAACTGCAATGGCACCTAGCGTGCCTATGAGTTGCGCCATGAAGGATACGCCGCCCAGACCACCCAATGCAGTCGAGCCGAATATGCCAGCCGCCAGGCCACCCCAGGTGCCGCATAAGCCGTGCAGTGGCCATACACCTAACACATCATCAATTTTCCACTTGTTTTGGGTGATGGTGAACATCCAGACGAATAATGCACCTGCTACACCACCTGTGACCAATGCGCCGAGTGGATGCATTAAGTCTGAGCCTGCACACACTGCAACCAGGCCAGCCAATGCGCCGTTATGCACAAAGCCTGGGTCGTTACGGCCTACCAGCAATGCGGTGAGTGTGCCGCCGACCATGGCCATGAGTGAGTTGATGGCAACCAGTCCGCTGATTTTGTCTATGCTTTGTGCAGACATGACGTTAAAACCAAACCAGCCGACGATGAGTATCCAGGAACCAAGCGCAAGAAATGGAATGCTGGAGGGCGGGTGTGCAGCCACCTCGCCATTCTTGCGATAACGACCGTGTCTGGCACCCAGTAATAAAACCGCTGCAAGTGCAATCCATCCGCCCATGGCATGGACAACAACCGAGCCGGCGAAGTCATGGAAATTGGCGCCGAATTGGAGCTTTAGCCAGTCTTGTATACCGAAGTGATTGTTCCAGGCGATGCCTTCAAAAAAAGGATAAACCAGACCAACCAGCATAAAGGTGGCTGCGAGTTGTGGACCAAATTTGGCTCGTTCTGCTATGCCGCCTGAAATGATGGCCGGGATGGCGGCCGCGAAGGTAAGCAGGAAGAAAAATTTGACTAATTCATAGCCATTTTTGGCTATCAGTACATCCGACCCATGAAAAAAATGTACACCATACGCTACACCATAACCTATGAAAAAATAGGCGATAGTGGAAATTGAAAAATCAGCGAGAATTTTAACAAGTGCGTTGACCTGGTTCTTGCGACGTACGGTACCCAGTTCAAGAAACGCAAACCCAGCATGCATGGCGAGCACCATGATGGCACCGAGCAGAATAAACAACACATCATTGCTGACTTTCAGATTTTCCATACTATCTCCTTAGGTAATGGGGATAGAAAAAAGCAAAAATCAGGCCAGAAAATTAATCCTTAAAAATCAATGAATTTATTTTTATATATTAAAATATTGCACCAATTCGGTGCTTTTCGCTATAAAAGGCACTATTTATGTGCAATTGCACTGTATTAGTGCTTATCCATGTTGTCTAATTCTTGTTCCATTTCAGCGTCAGACATCGGTTGGTAAGTATCTTCAGCAGCTGTGGGACGAGTAACCAGACTGGCGACGATAATGCCCAATTCATACAGTAGCCATAATGGTACTGCGAGCATGATTTGGGACACCATATCGGGAGGGGTAAAAATCGCGCCGATGACAAATGCGCCAACGATGACATATGGACGGATATCGCGCAGTTTGGCGATACTGACAAAGCCGATCTTGACCAATAGCACTACTACGACAGGCACTTCAAAGGTAATGCCAAATGCCATAAACATGGTCATGACAAAATCCAGGTATTTGCCAATATCGGTCATTACCGCGACACCGACAGGTGCAACACCTGCAATAAAGCCAAATACTACGGGGAATACCAGGAAATAGGCGAATGACATACCGCACAAAAACAGTAGAACGCTGGCGATGATAAGCGGTATCCCCATTTTCTTTTCATGCGAATATAAGCCTGGTGCAATGAACGCCCACATCTGGTACAGAATGTACGGTAGTGCAATAAGGAAAGCAGCCATCATTGTGACCTTGATAGGTACAAAGAATGGTGCTGTCACCTCGGTGGCAATAAGTTGTCCGCCTTTGGGAAGTGCATGTAACAAGGGTTCTGCGAGCAGGGTGTAGATATTGTTCGCCCAGTGAAACAAGCCTAAAAAAACCAGAACAAATGCAAGTAGCGCACGAATGATGCGGTTACGTAGTTCTATCAGATGTGAAATAAAGGTGTCTTGGTTGTCAGGCGTGGTCATGCGTTTTATGGGCAGTCGTTGTTTCGTCAGAGGGAACATCTAGTGCGAGCTCGCCCTGGACCTGGGTGGGTACGGTGTCAATTGGTGTGGTCACATCAGCCACGCTGGTGTCATCCATATTCAAGTCGGCCGTTACAGCCTGCGTGGTTTGTTGAATTTCCTGACTAATTTGCTGCCCGGTGTCACTCAGACTTTGCTTGAATGCTTCGCCGCTGCGTTTTAGTTCGTCGAGTTGGATTTCCTGGCTAATGTCGGCTTTGACCGTCGCCATATAGCGCTGCATGCGTCCAACCAGGAGCCCGACGGTGCGGGCAACCTTGGGTAGCCGTTCAGGGCCAATAACGACCAAGGCAACTACGCCAATGACGACGATTTCTGAAAAGCCTATGTCAAACATATCAGCTCTTAGATTTCTCTTTCACTTCGCCGTCGATGGTTTGTCCTGTGTGGGTACCGTCAATTTTGCCCTGTTCGCCTTCTTTCATGGCATCTTTGAAGTTTTTCACCGCACCACCAACGTCACCACCAATGTTACGCAGTTTCTTAGTACCGAATATGACCAAAACGATGGCCAACACAATTAACCAATGCCAAATGCTAAAGCTACCCATGATGTCTCCTTAATTAAGTACGGGCGAGTTTATCGCCACCACCAAAAATATGTATATGTAAGTGGAATACTTCCTGTCCACCGCCGCGGCCTGTGTTTATCATGGTGCGGAAACCTGTTTCCAGGCCATGTTCACGCGCCAGTTGAGGTGCTAATAATAACATTCGTCCAAGCAAAGCTTGATGATTATTCTCACATTCAGACAAAGATACTATATGTGTCTTGGGAATAATCAAAATATGCACTGGTGCGATAGGATGAATGTCATGGAAAGCAACTATCTCATCGTCTTCATAGATCTTTTTGCTAGGCAGTGTGCCTGCGACTATTTTGCAGAAAATACAATCGCTCATGGTTTCTCCGTGCGTGCAGCTTTTTCGGTGTGACCTGATACGCCTTCACGGCGCGCTAATTCATCGAGTATGTCTTGTGGACCCAGGCCTTGTTGCGCTAATAATATCAGCGTATGGAACCACAGGTCAGCGACTTCATAGACGATGTGTTGCTTGTCACCATCTTTAGCTGCCATGATGGTTTCAGCAGCTTCTTCTGCCACTTTTTTCAGGATGCTGTCCAGGCCTTTGGCATACAAGCTGGCGACATAAGAGCTGCCTGCCGTGCTGGCTTTACGCGCTTCCAGAGTGGCAGCGACGCGGTTCAATATTTCACTCATTTTTTGTAAATTTCCGCAGGGTCTTTTAACACGGGTTCAGTAATCTGCCATTCATGATCAACCAGCTTCTGGAAAAAGCAATCGTGTCTGCCCGTATGACAACTAATTCCACCAACTTGTTCGATTTTAATTAGCAATACGTCTTCATCGCAATCCAGGCGGATTTCGTGGACCTTCTGGATATGGCCTGATTCTTCGCCTTTATGCCAGAGCTTTTTGCGTGAACGTGACCAGTACACCACTTCGCCCAGTTCTACGGTACGCTTAAGTGCATCACGGTTCATCCATGCGACCATGAGCACTTCGTTGGTGTGCATATCCTGGGCAATGACCGGAACGAGGCCATCAGCTGACCAATTGACTTTGTTTAAGTAACTATCCTGTACGCTCATAGTCTGACTTCGATGCCATTTTGCATCATGTGTAATTTGGCTTCATGTATGCTGTATTCGCCAAAGTGAAAAATGCTGGCGGCTAACACTGCATCAGCATGGCCTTGTATGACACCGTCGGCAAGATGTTGCAAAGTACCGACGCCTCCGCTGGCAATAACGGGGATATTGAGCGCATCAGATACTGCGCGGGTGAGTTCGAGGTTGAAGCCGCTTTTGGTGCCGTCTCTATCCATGCTGGTGAGCAGGATTTCACCTGCACCCAACTCCTGCATCTTGATTGCCCACTCGACTACGTCTAAACCAGTGGCAGTCCGCCCGCCATGGGTGAATACTTCCCAGCGTCCCTCTGCATTGGTTTTCGCGTCAATAGCCACGACGATGCACTGTGAGCCAAAGCGCGCTGCAGCATCAGCAACCATTTGCGGGTTGTTGACTGCTGTTGTATTGATGCTGACTTTATCCGCACCCGCATTAAGCAGACGGCGCACGTCATTAACTTCGCGTACACCACCACCGACAGTGAGTGGAATAAAAACTTCAGACGCGACAGCTTCAATGATAGGCAGAATCAAATCACGCTGATCTGAGCTGGCGGTAATGTCGAGAAAAGTCAGCTCGTCTGCACCTTCTCTGTCATAGCGTCGTGCGATTTCAACAGGGTCGCCTGCATCACGTAAATCGACGAAATTAACACCTTTGACTACGCGTCCAGCGTTAACGTCCAGGCATGGGATAATGCGTTTAGCGAGTCCCATCAGGCACCTGACAATTCATCAGCCAATGCCTGCGCTGCTTGGAAATTAAGCGTACCTTCATAAATGGCGCGTCCGGTGATAGCACCCATAATACCTTCGTGCTCAACTGCGCATAAATGACGCACATCGTCGAGGTTGGTAATGCCGCCGCTGGCGATGACTGGGATGGTCAAAGCTTGTGCTAATTTCACCGTAGCTTCGATGTTTACACCACTCAACATGCCGTCACGACCGATATCGGTATAAATAACACCTTCAACGCCATAATCCTGAAATTTTACCGCCAGATCAATGACATCATGCTGAGTCAGCTTAGACCAACCATCCACTGCGACTTTGCCATCCTTGGCGTCCAGGCCAACGATAATTTGTCCGGGGAAGGCATTGCAGGCATCGTGCAGGAAACCTGGTGTTTTCACGGCAGCAGTGCCGATAATGACATAGCGTATGCCGCTATCCAGGTAAGTGGATATGGTATCCAGATCACGGATGCCACCGCCTAATTGCACGGGGATGTCGACACCGACCGCATCAACTATGGCACGTATTGCGGCACCGTTTACAGGTTTACCTGCAAACGCACCATTCAAATCAACCAGGTGTAAACGTTGCGCGCCTTGTGCTAACCAATGACGTGCCATTTCGGCAGGGTCTTCGCCGAATACGGTAGATTCTTCCATTAAACCTTGTTTGAGGCGTACACAGTGACCGTCTTTTAGGTCTATCGCAGGGATAATTAACATGATGAAATATTTTATAAATCAGTTGGTTAAAGGGCACATTCGGTATTGAATGTGTCGCATTGATTGGGAGCTGTATTGCCTTCCCAAGTTACAAAATTACCAAGCAGCGTTAAACCTGCAGCTTGGCTTTTTTCGGGGTGAAACTGCACCGCGAAAATATTGTTGTGCGCAACTGCGCAGGTGAACGGAAATGGATAGAGGGTAAACGCTGAAACTAGATCAGGGTTGCCCGCTTCAACATAATAGCTGTGTACGAAGTAAAACCGTGCGCCATCAGTAATGCCATTCCACATCGGGTGTGGCACGGCTTGATGGACTTCGTTCCAGCCCATGTGTGGCACTTTCATCCGCTGGTTGTGGCTATCCACCATTGCCTCAGCAGGGAAGCGCAACACGCGCCCGGGCAAAATACCCAGGCCTGCAACATCACCTTCTTCACTGTGTTCGAACAGCATTTGCATGCCCAGACAAATCCCCAGAAAAGGCTTGCTGGCAGCGGCTTGTTTTACTACGTCGATCAAACCACGCTGGTCTAATTCAGCCATGCAGTCGCCCATTGCGCCCACACCTGGAAACACTACGCGGCCTGCGCTTAATATGACTTCAGGGTCAGAGGTAACCGTGACGCTGGCGGCAGGTGCAACGTGTTCGAGTGCTTTTGACACTGAGCGTAAATTGCCCATGCCATAATCAATTACCGCAATATCAACAGCCATGTTACAAACATCCTTTGGTAGAAGGCATTACGCCGCCCATACGTGGGTCTAGTTCAACAGCCATGCGCAACGCACGGCCGAAGGCTTTGAATATGGTTTCTGCTTGATGATGCGCATTATTGCCACGCAAATTATCAATATGCAAGGTCACGCCAGCATGGTTGATAAAGCCCTGGAAAAATTCATGGAACAAATCCACATCAAAATCGCCTATGGAAGCGCGAGTGAAAGTGACATGATATTCCAGCCCTGGGCGGCCTGACAGATCCAGTACTACGCGGGATAAAGCTTCATCCAGCGGTACATAAGCATGGCCATAACGGCGTACGCCTTTTTTGTCACCGATAGCCTTGGCAAATGCCTGTCCCAGAGTAATGCCGATATCTTCTACGGTGTGATGTGCGTCAATATGCAAATCACCCACTGCATCAATGGCAATATCAATCACGCCATGGCGGGCGATCTGATCCATCATGTGATCTAAAAAAGGAACGCCAGTATTAAAGCGGCTAACGCCTGTACCATCTAGATTAATGGCAACGCTAATCTGGGTTTCCAGCGTATTACGAGTAACTTCGGCTGTGCGCATGGTGGTTATTCAGTTGTGTGAGTGAGAATATCGGTAAGTGCATTGATTAATATAGCACATTGTTCGTCCGTGCCTACCGTAATGCGCATAAATGGCGCGATACGGTCAGGGTTGCGGAAATGTCTGACGATGATGCTGCGTTCGCGTAGTTTGGCAGTCAGCGTAGCACCGTCGTGCTGCGGATGGCTGGCAAAGACAAAGTTTGCAGCTGATGGCAGCACGTTAAAGCCAAGTTTTAATAAATCCGTAATCATCTGTTCGCGGGTAGAGACAACTTGTGCGCAGGTAGATGCGAAATATTCTGTGTCCCGTATCGCCGCTGCTGCACCAATTTGCGCCAATTTGCCTAGCGGGTAGGAGTTGAAACTGTCTTTGACCCGCGTCAACCCGTCGATAAGCTCGCTGTTACCCACCGCATAACCCACGCGCAACCCCGCCAAACCACGTGATTTGGAGAAAGTGTGGACGACTAATAGTTGCGGGTATTTTTTGATCAAATTGACTGCAGATTCAGCACCATAATCAACATAGGCTTCATCTATCACCACCACGCTATCGGGGTTGGCAATCAGCAACCGTTCAATATCAGCCAGTGCCACAGGACAGCCTGTCGGCGCATTCGGGTTAGGAAAGATGATGCCGCCGTTAGGGCGCATGTAATCATCCACTCGAATCTGGAAGTCATCGGTTAGTGGCACTAGCGTATGTGCAATGCCGTACAAACCGCAATAAACCGGATAAAAGCTGTAGGTGATATCGGGGAACAATATTGGCAAGTCGTGCTTGAGCAGCGCCTGAAAAGCATGCGCCAAAACTTCATCTGAGCCATTGCCAACGAAAACATTGCTTACATCTACGTCATGATATTCAGCGATGGCAGTGCGCAAAGCGACGCTGTTAGGGTCAGGGTAGAGCTGTAATTGGTTGGGTATGTTTTCATGAAACGCCTCAGCGACCCGCGGACTAGGCGGGTAGGGGCTTTCATTGGTGTTCAGCTTCACCAAATTATCCAGCTTGGGTTGCTCACCCGGCACATATGGCGTGAGCTTGTGGGTAATCGCGCTCCAGTAACGACTCATGGTTTTGTCGTCATGCGGTACTCGGCTGAGCGCGCGTGCGCTTGCAGGCCTTCGCCATACGCCAGTGTGGTTGCGATTGCACCCAAAGTGTTGGCGCCGGCAGCTGAGACTTGTATCAGGCTGGAGCGTTTCTGGAAATCATAAACACCCAGTGGGCTGGAGAATCGCGCTGTACGTGAAGTAGGCAAGACGTGGTTAGGGCCGGCACAATAGTCACCAATCGCTTCACAAGTATTACGTCCCATGAAAATCGCGCCTGCGTGCTTGATTTTTTTCGCCCACACATCCGCGTCATCCATGGATAACTCTAAATGCTCAGGTGCAATGTAGTTGGCAATCGTGACAGCCTCATCCAGATCACGCACCTTGATTAAAATGCCGCGGTCACGCAGTGAGGTCGCAATGACTTCATGGCGCGGCATTTCAGGCAGCAGCTTATTGATGCTGGCAATAACCTGATCGATATAGTCAGCATCAGGGCAAAGCAAAATTGATTGCGCGAGCTCATCGTGTTCAGCTTGCGAAAATAAATCCATCGCTATCCAGTCAGGATTGGTTTTGCCATCGCAAATGATCAGAATTTCAGAGGGCCCGGCTACCATGTCTATACCCACTGTACCGAACACACGGCGTTTCGCCGCAGCCACATAGGCATTGCCAGGCCCCACGATTTTATCTACCTGAGGGATAGTTGTCGTGCCATAAGCCAGCGCTGCTACCGCTTGTGCGCCACCGATGGTGAATACACGGGTGACACCCGCCACTGCCGCCGCTGCCAGCACCAGTTCGTTTTGTATGCCGTCAGGCGTAGGTACCACCATGATCAACTCAGCCACGCCCGCTACTTTGGCAGGAATCGCATTCATCAACACGGAAGACGGGTAAGCTGCTTTACCGCCAGGTACATACAGACCGACGCGATCAAGTGCTGTGATTTGTTGACCCAGCACTGTGCCATCGGCTTCCTGGTAAGTCCAGGAGGTCATGACTTGATGTTCGTGATAGCTGCGTACACGTTGCGCAGCTGCTTCAAGCGCGGTGCGCTGATCGGCAGGCAGATTGTCCAGCGCGGCTTGCAAGCGCTCAACAGGTAATTCCAGCTCAGCCATCGTTGCTACATCCAGCCGGTCGAAGCGCTTGGTGTATTCCAGCACCGCAGCATCACCATCGCGCCGCACATGCCGCAAGATATCTTCGACTGTGCGCTCAATAGCGGTGTCTTGCTCGCTTTCAAACGCCAGCAGGCGATCCAGTTCAGATTGAAATTGGGCGGTGAGTGTATCTAATTTTTTTATGTTCAACATGACAGTAATCCGTGACGAACGTATTAATTGATTTGTCATTATACCGATAAAACTCGTGGCGTTGAGAGGGGATGAGGGGATTGTTGTGGGATGTTGGTTGCTGTGAACTGATCATGTTGGTTTTGGCTCGATATTTTGCTGGAATGTTAGAACTGACCCTGTTGTGCAAATTGCTGTCATCGCGCTGGCAAATTCATTCAGTATCGCTACGCGTAATGTAAAAGATTTTAATTATATCGAAGGGTTGAGCATCATAGCCCCTTGGGGATAAGTTAAATTGATAGTCAGAAACCCGGCTTGATTGCAGCGCTAGCGGCCTACAGCGCTGAAGAAGCATATCTATCGACTTACTTTACTTCTTCCCAAAAACGTGGGCCGGAGGCTTGGTAACCCATGGAAAAGTGTTTAGGGTTGTCTTTGGCGCCTTGCAGGATTTCAGGTAGGCTTGATCCGATCAGGGTGATGAGTGTTAACCCGGCAAATACAGCAAGGAATAGGGAGTTTTTTCTGGTGCTGATTTGTGGTGGTGTTTGATATATAGCCATGGCTAATCCGATGCTGGTAAACATCATGATTTGACTGATGGGCATGACGATGACGCCATCGACTAACGAATAGGTCGCATTTGCGATTAGCGTGAAAAACAAAATGACGATTAAATTGGATTGTAATTTACTCTGGGTTGAGAGTGTGTTTGCATTGAATTTTTTAATCCAGCAAAACAAACCATACCCAGCCAAGGAAAGGATGATCAATGCTGCTGGTAGTCCCCACTCGGTCATCAATTGCAGCACGCTATCGTGAGGATGGGCGGATATGTTGTTGTTATACCATGCAAAATGCATAGGGCCTATGCCAAAAACAGGGTGATTTCTGATAAGTTCCATGGATAAATCCCACAATCTCATGCGGTCGCTGGTGGTGCTACGGAAAACCGTGCCTGTAATTATTACCCCTGAACCTCTTAAATTGGGGATGAGTTGAAACAAGGTGATGTAGCCAATAAATCCAGTTGTGATATGGGTGAGCTGCAAACGTATGAATGACCACGCTTGTTTTCTGTATATGATCGCTGTTCCTAATAATCCAATCAGGTTGGCGAGCAATACACCACGCGAGCTGGTAAAAAACAATATGATCCACCACGCCGTTAAGCCAACATGGAGTGAGCGGCGTAATAAATTGTTTTTAAGCTCATAAGCCAGTAGTGGTAATGTGATTAGGCCTACTGTCCATAACTGATACTGATTGAAAAATCTGATGTTGCCGAAACCCGTTACTGGCGCTGGCCATATGATAGGCGAAGCAAATATGGTTGCGGTTGTGTAACCCACATAAAAAGAAACCATGCTCAGTGCAATGCCTGCCCAGTAAGCGTATACCAGCCATTGGATGAGTTGCGTATTGTTTTCATGATGCAGGCGTATGACGAAGATGGTCAAATAAGACAAGCCGGCAAACATGCTGATTTCTATCAATGCATGTCGTGGTGAGAGCGCCAGCAATGATGAGGCGATGGCAAGCGCTATCAACGCATAAAAGGCGTTGCGTAGGGTAGGAGACATGGCAAAAGCTGGTGGCTTTGGGATGCTGTTGTACAGTAATATAACGCTGATGAAAATTAGTTCAAGCAAGCGATGGCTGTCGTGGAAGCTGGTGGCGATCAGCTTTTTGGGAATAAGATTCAGTGTGGGAGATAGGCATATTAAAACGGCAAACATCGCCAAAATTAAGGTTTTGGAATAAGTGTGTGTACGTAACATGCCGATGCCTAGGATAGTGATGGATGATTTTGGTAGTTTGCTGATATTAAGCAAAAAATAAAAAGAGGCACAAGGCCTCTTTTTATGTTAAACCCGACTAATAAAATTAATAATCAGGACAATCCGCAGTTACCGCTGTCGTAATTGCATGACACGACTTGTGGTGTGCTTGTGCCTGGAACAACGCCGCCAGGCGAAACTGGGTGCAGGGTCAAGGTTGTGCCAGCAAATGCAGCAACGCCAGCATTAGTGGTAGGGGCAGCTGGATAATCAGCAGTTGTACATGCTTTACCTGCGAGTGTTGGCCATAAGGTGTAATCATTGTTGGCGATGGCAGCAGCAGCTCCTGCTATAAAGCCTGAACCTTCAGCCAAACAAGCTGAATTTGCAGATTTCTGTGTGTAGTTTTTGTATTGTGGCAATGCAACAGCAGCCAAAATACCGATAATCGCGATAACGATCATCAATTCGATCAGGGTAAAACCTTTTTGCATGCTTTTCATGGTGTTTCTCCTAAGATGTAGTTAAATTTTCAAAACGTCATGTGAGGCGTTTGTTAGTTAATATGCAATCGCTGTGCCAATTTTATTTTATTGAGAATTTTTTTATAAAATTATTATAAATCATGCTGTTGGGTTGTGCATTTGGTTTTTTATAGAAATGTGGTGGTTCGCTCTTGGTTAAACCGTGTGGGCGTAACATGGCGAGATGTGACGTTTTGCGTCAGTTTGCTTTAATGTGGATGCTGATGAGTTTTTATCAGTCTATTCCTCGTCTGCAATAAGTTATAATTACGCTTTTGCTGTTATCTCATTTGCACCATGTCTATTGAAACCGAAATCCATCGTCGTCGCACCTTTGCGATTATTTCTCACCCTGATGCGGGTAAAACTACGCTGACTGAAAAGCTGCTCTGGTTCGGTGGCGCGATACAGGTGGCGGGTGAGGTGCGGGCGCGTAAGGCTAGCCGCCATGCGACTTCGGACTGGATGGAACTGGAGAAACAGCGCGGCATTTCGGTGACTTCTTCGGTGATGCAGTTCCCTTACCGTGACCATATTATTAATCTGCTGGACACGCCCGGACACGAGGATTTCTCGGAAGATACTTATCGTACGCTGACCGCAGTTGACTCTGCCATCATGGTGATCGATTCGGTCAATGGTGTTGAAGCGCAGACGATCAAGCTGCTCAATGTGTGCCGCATGCGCGATACGCCTATCATCACTTTTATCAACAAGCTTGACCGCGAAGGCCGTGAACCTATCGAATTGCTCGATGAAATCGAATCCGTACTCGGCATGCAATGCGCGCCGATGACCTGGCCTATCGGCATGGGTAAGCGTTTTCGCGGCGTATACCATTTGTATGATGACACTGTGCTTGTATTCGATCCGCAGGCGGATAAAGGCACCAGCGAAATTATCCAAGGTCTGGATAATCCACGCCTGGATGAGTTCATCGGCAAGGATCAGGCGGATGAGTTGCGTGTAGATATTGAACTGGTACGCGGCGCATCGCATACGTTTGATTCAGCAGCTTATCTGGCGGGTAAACAAACGCCAGTGTTATTCGGTTCCGCCGTCAACAACTTCGGTGTGCAAATGATGCTGGATGCGGTGGTTGATTTGTCACCAGAGCCATTGGCACGCGCGACGGAAAGCCGTCTGGTTGCGCCTGCTGAAGCGAAATTCTCGGGCTTTGTGTTCAAGATACAAGCTAATATGGATCCTAAACATCGTGATCGCATCGCGTTCTTGCGCGTATGTTCAGGGCGCTTTGACCGCGGCATGAAAATCAAGCAGATTTCATCGGGTAAGTTCATGGCGGTCAACAACGCCATCACCTTTATGGCACAAGACCGCAATACTGCGGATGAAGCCTATGCGGGCGATATCATCGGTATTCCTAACCATGGCACGATACGTCTGGGCGACACGTTTACCGAAAATGAAAATCTGAAATTCACGGGCATACCTTCATTTGCACCGGAGTTCTTCCGTAAAGCGCGGATTAAAAACCCGCTAAAAATGAAGCAGCTGCAAAAAGGCTTGCAGCAGCTGGCCGAAGAAGGTGCAACCCAGTTATTTCGCCCGATCTCGTCGAATGATTTGATTTTGGGTGCGGTGGGAACGCTGCAATTTGATGTGGTGGCACACCGTTTACAGTTTGAATATGGCGTCGATGTGTTGTTTGAGGGTTGCGAATTTGCTACGGCGCGCTGGTTGCGTGGTTCTGAGGCTGATTTAAAACAGTTGGTCGATAAATACGGTTTCAACGTCGCGCTGGATGGCGCTGACCAATATGTTTATCTTGCGCCTAACCGGGTTAATCTGACCATGACGCAGGAACGTTTCCCAGATGTGAAGTTTCTGGAGACGCGCGAGGTTTACTAGCTGTTTGATGGGTTTTGCTGCGCTTAGCCCATTCTGCGACTAGGTGCTTGATGGGTTTCGCTATGCTCTACCCATCCTACGTTGGTATCAAACTCAGCGTGACAGTGCTGCTATTTTTTATCACTAATCTGATAAACCGTATGGCAGGCGATGCATTTATTCATGGTTACACTGAGTTGTTGTAGCGTGTGTTTTGGGTCTTTGTAGGATTCGGCATCCATGGCGATCATGTCAAAATCCTGATGGACTGACATGCCAAGCTGCTTGAATTCTGCGGGGAGTGCGTGGTGCAGGTGTCCGCCGGCTTCTCGTCCCATTACCATGCCTATTGAATGTGCGTATTTGGCGACAGCGGTCATGTCATCCTGAGAGAGTGCGGCAATGATGCCCTGGGTTGCTGCGAACATAGTGCGCATTTCAGTTAACACCAAGCCGCGTTGTGCTTGATCGAGAACCAGTTTTTGGCGGGTATCCACGTCAGCTGCCAGCGCACCTTGAGCAACTAAACCTAACAAAAACACTAAAGCGGTTTTTTTCATTATCACTACTCCTTAAAAAAATTGCACGATGCGAGTATATCGTCATCGTGCAATTTTGTTAGTCATCTTGCACTGTACCGTGCAATTCACGTATTACAGTTTGTCAGCGTTTTCAGCCAGGTATTTTGCTACGCCTTCAGTGGATGCGCCCATGCCTGCATCGCCTTTTTTCCAGCCTGCTGGACAAACTTCGCCGTGCTCTTCGGTGAATTGCAGTGCGTCGATCACGCGCAGCATTTCGTCGATGTTGCGGCCTAATGGCAAGTCATTGACCACTTGATGACGCACGATACCGCCGCGGTCGATCAGGAATGAACCACGCAATGCTACGCCGCCATCTAATTCTACGTCGTAGGCTTTAGCGATTTCGTGTTTGATGTCGGCTACCAGGGTGTATTTAACCTGACCAATACCGCCATTGTTGATTGGGGTGTTTTTCCATGCCAGGTGGGTGAATTGGGAGTCGATAGATACGCCCAGTACTTCAACGCCGCGTGCTGAGAATTCAGCCAAGCGATGATCGAATGCGATAAGTTCTGATGGGCATACGAAAGTAAAGTCGAGTGGGTAGAAGAACACTACCGCGTATTTACCTTTGGTGAATTCTGAAAAAGTAATGTCTTTAATTTCGTTATTGCCCATTACCGCAGTTGCGGTAAAGTCGGGTGCTTGCTTACAAACTAAAACAGCCATGTGTATCTCCTTAAAAAAGTTAAGTTCAAACGGGGGTGACAACTGCTAGAATCTATCCATTGCTGTCTTGCTTGTCAATTGCCAAATGGAATGTTGATGGATAATTTGAATAAACGCCCCACGACGACAGAAATTGTTGCCTGGGTATTCTCTGCTGTGCTGCTGATTTTTATATTGGTTTTCCATTTGCTGCCTGCATTGCTGGCTGGTTTGCTGGTGTTTGAGCTAGTCCATATTATTTCACCATACGTTGCAAAACATTTACCTGGACAGCGTTCCAAGTTTATTGCTTTGGGATTATTGGCATTTACGATTATCAGTTTGTTGACCCTGGCGGGTATCGGTCTGGTTACTTTTTTGCGTTCGGATGCGGCAGGATTGACTTTGCTCTTCGACAAAATGGCGGAAATTATCGAAGGTTCGCGGGAAATGTCACCGGCGTGGTTACTGAGTTATTTGCCAGCTGATGCGGAGACGTTGCGGGTTTCTGTCACAGCCTGGTTGCGCACCCATGCGGCTGAACTGCAATTGGCTGGTAAAGAAATCGCGCGCCTTGCTGCGCATATTTTGGTCGGTATGATAATAGGCGGTATGTTGGCTGTGCGCGAAATCGTGCCCACGCATAAATATAAGCCACTTGCCCGTGCCATGGCAGAACGTGCGGTACGTCTGGGAACTGCGTTTCGGCGTATCGTTTTTGCACAGGTGCGAATTGCTGCCATCAACGCAACTTTTACTGCCGTTTATCTTGCGATCATCTTGCCTGTCATGGGCGTGCACTTGCCGCTGACTAAAACCATGATAGCGATTACCTTTGTCGTGGGATTAATCCCCGTTATTGGCAATCTGATGTCGAATACAGTCATTGTGATTGTCAGCCTTAGTCAATCCGTCAGCATCGCCATAGGCTCGTTAGTGTTTTTAATCCTGATCCACAAGCTGGAATATTTTCTCAATGCGCGCATCGTTGGTAGCCAGATTCATGCGCGTGCCTGGGAGTTGTTGCTGGCAATGTTGTTGATGGAATCGATGTTCGGCATGGTCGGCGTTGTCGCTGCACCGATTTATTATGCTTACGTCAAAGATGAATTAAACGCCCGTGGCTGGGTGTGAACATGTTGGCTATCATACTTTGCTATAATCCAGCATTTGCTTAATTTGGTTTTTACCGCTTTGAATACTAATTCTGCTCTACCCAAATTTGTACTGTGGCTGATGTTCGCTCTCACTGCAGTGTTGTGGTTCGCCACCCTCGATCACAACACGCTGGTTCGCCCTGATGAGGGGCGCTATGCCGAAATTCCGCGTGAAATGGTGGCGACGGGTGATTGGACTACGCCACGTTTGAATGACCTCAAGTATTTTGAAAAACCCGCGTTGCAATACTGGGCGACGGCTACAGCCTATACTTTATTTGGTGAACATCATTGGACTGCGCGCTTGTGGGCAGCATTGACCGGGTTTCTGGGCTTATTGCTGGCGTATTACACGGGCTTGCGCTTGTATGGGCAGCGTGCGGGTTATATGGCGGCGATGGTGCTGGCGAGCAGTTTCCTGTATTTCGCCATCGGCCATATCAATATCCTCGATATGGGCGTGAGTTTTTTCATGAATTTGAGTTTGGCGGCGATTGTTTTGGCGCAACGCCCGCAAGCGACACCCGCGGAAAATCGCTGGTGGATGTATGTGTGCTGGGCAGGGATGGGGCTGTCGATGCTGAGCAAAGGACTGATCGGCGTGGCGATTCCTGGCGCGGTATTGATTATCTACACGCTGATACAGCGTGACTGGGCATTGTGGACACGTTTGCATATCGTTGCTGGCTTGTTAATCTTCTCAGTAATTACGCTGCCCTGGTTTGTGCTGGTATCGCAAGCCAACCCTGAGTTTCTCTGGTTTTTCTTCATTCATGAGCACGTGCTGCGTTATTTGACGCCCATCGCTGGACGCGTTCATCCCTGGTATACGTTTATTCCTGTGGTTATTGTGGGTATTTTGCCCTGGCTGGTGCCTATGCTGTCTGCGCTTAAACAGGGCTGGACCCGCAATGTGGCGGACAGTAAGGCGTTTCAGGCCAATCGCATGCTGATGGTGTGGATAGTGTTTATTTTCCTGTTTTTCTCTACCTCACATTCCAAACTTGTACCTTACATCGTGCCGATATTCCCCGCTTTGGCCTTGCTGATAGGTGAGCGCCTAAGCAAAATGTCGGGCAAGGTGTTTGCGTGGCAAACCAGTGTGATGATCCCAATTTCCATTGCGGTATGGTTCGCTGCACCGATGGCGCTGAAAGGGGCGAGTAGTGAAGTACCTGCAGCGCTGTTTGCGAATTTCGTACCGTGGATACAGGCGGCGGCGGTATGCTGGCTGGTGGGGAGCATTATCGCTATCATGCTGGCTCGCCGCGAACAGATAGTCGCTGCAGTCACCGTGTTGAGTATTGCCGGTTTGCTCATGGGGCAGGCGATTTATCTGGGATATAACGCACTGTCACCAGCGAGTGGCGCGTATGCCGTTGCGCAACAAGTTAAGCCCTATCTCAAGCCTGGCGTGCCGTTTTATAGCGTGGCGATGTACGAACAAACCTTGCCGCCTTATCTGCAGCGCACTATGACCCTGGTGGCGCACCCCGATGAAATGGAGTTTGGCATAGCGCAAGAGCCGAACAAATGGATAGCGGATATTGCCACGTTCAAGCAGGTCTGGCGCAAGCAACCCTATGCGCTGGCGGTGATGTCGCCAGTGACTTATCAACAATTTAAGAGCGAAGGATTGCCCATGCGTGAAATAGCACGTGATACACGGCGCGTTGTGGTGATAACACCATGAGTGCGATCAGCTGGATATTGATTTTGTCGGGGGTGATGATAAACGCCGTTGCGCAATTGCTGCTCAAAGCCGGCACTAACAGCATAGGCACATTTGCCTATAGTGCTGAAAACATTTTGCCGATAGGCTGGAAGCTGGCCACTGAACCGCACATTATTGGCGGACTCACCTGCTACGTGATTAGTGTGGTGATATGGATTATGGCGTTATCCCGCGTCGAAGTCAGTGTGGCGTATCCGATGCTGTCATTTGGTTACATCGTCAATGCGCTGGCGGCTTGGTGGCTGTTTGGCGAAGCGGTGAGCATAGAGCGCATGGCCGGTATTGCTGTCATTATTTTTGGTGTATTTTTGATTACGAGAAGCTAATGGAATTTATCCCTTTTACTCGTCCCACTATCGACGAAGAAACAATTACTGCCGTTAGCGACGTATTACGCTCAGGCTGGCTCACCAGCGGCCCCAAGGTACAAGCATTTGAAGCGCAGTTATCCGCGATGATGGACGGGCGCACGGTGCGCAGCCTGAATTCGGGCACGGCTGCACTGGAAATCGCGCTGGATTTAATCGGCATTCAGGCAGGTGATGAAGTCATTACCACGCCGCTGTCCTGGGTGGCCACGGCAAATGTCATTGTGCTGGCGGGTGCCAAGCCAGTTTTTGTCGATATCGACCCTGTTACCCGCAACATGGATCTCGCCCAAATCAGCGCTGCCATCTCCCCACGCACGCGTGCGATTATTGCGGTGGATCTGGCTGGACTGCCTGTCGACAGGGATGCGCTTTATGCCATCGCCGAGCAGCATCAATTGCGCGTGATAGAAGATGCCGCACAATCGTTTGGCGCAAGCTGGGGTGGCCGTGCGATCGGTAGTTTCGGTGATCTGGTGTGCTTTAGTTTTCATGCCAATAAAAACCTCACCACTGGCGAAGGCGGTTGTCTGGTGTTGCCCGATCCTGCGCTCGCGCCGTTATGTGAAAAATTGCGGTTGCAAGGCGTAGTTCGTGCTGCTGACGGCACGATGGAAGTGGATGTGGCGGGGGGTAAATTCAACCTCACCGACATCGCTGCTGCGATAGGTCTTGGGCAATTGCCGCACTTAACCGAATTCACCGAGCGTCGACGTGAACTGGCACGACATTATTTTGCGCAGTTTGACCGCATGCTTGGTTGTGAGCTGCCTGTGGCTGATTTCACTAATAGTAACTGGCACATGTTTCAGGTGGTTTTGCCGCTGGATAAAATGAGCATTAGCCGTGGTGAGTTTATTACACGGATGAAGGCGCAAGGCATCGCTATCGGCGTGCATTATCCGCCTATTCACTTGTTCCAGCTTTATCGCAGTCTGGGTTACCATGCGGGGCAATTCCCTCATGCCGAACATGTGGGCGCGGGTATCGTCACGCTGCCTTTATTCCCGACCATGACCACGGCTGATGTGGATCGTGTCTGTGCCAGTATTAGCGCTGTTTTAACCGAGGTATTATCTTGAGCAATCCACAATTATCTGTCGTCATCCCCGTTTATAACGAAGAGCTGGGTTTGCAAGTGCTGTTTGATCGCCTTTATCCAGCACTGGATGCGCTTAACACGAGTTATGAGATCATCTTTATCAATGACGGTAGTCGTGACCGTTCTGCTGCCATATTGCGTGAGCAATTTGGTCGTCGACCTGATGTCACCCGCGTGATATTGCTGGCGGGCAATTTTGGTCAGCACATGGCGATATTGTCGGGCTTCGCTAATTGTCGTGGGGATCGCATTGTGACTTTGGATGCAGATTTGCAAAATCCGCCTGAAGAGATACATAAATTACTGGCGAAAATGGACGAAGGTCATGATTATGTGGGCGGCGTGCGCCAACAACGGCAAGATGTGTCCTGGCGCAGACATGCGTCATGGGCGATGAACCATTTGCGCGAACGCATCACTCATGTGGTGATGAGCGATCAAGGCTGCATGTTGCGCGCTTACAGTCGCGAGATTATCCATGCCATTAATCACAGCCTGGAAGCTAATACCTTCATTCCCGCGCTGGCATACACTTACGCCCGTCATCCGGGTGAAGTTGAAGTCGCGCATGAAGAGCGGGCTGCGGGAGAGTCAAAATATTCGTTGTATCAGCTTATACGTTTGAACTTCGACCTGGTCACAGGCTTTTCGCTCGTACCCTTGCAAATGTTCTCGTTGATCGGTGTGGGTCTATCGATACTTTCCGCATTTTTTGTTGTTTACTTAGCCCTGCGCCGTATCTTCATCGGCCCTGAAGTGGATGGGGTATTTACGCTGTTTGGCATCATGTTCTTCCTGATGGGCGTGATGCTATTTGGCATAGGCTTACTCGGTGAATACGTGGGGCGCATTTATCAGCAAGTGCGTCAGCGGCCACGCTATTTGATAGAAACTATTTTAAGTAAAGACGAGGCAGCATGACCCGCGCTGTTGTTTTTGCTTACCACGATGTCGGCGTGCGCTGTTTATCAGTATTGCTGGATGCGGGTGTCGACGTTGCTTTGGTAGTGACACATGAGGACGCAGCTGGTGACTTGATCTGGTTTGACAGCGTGGCGGAACTGGCCGTGCGCCATGGCATTCCGACGATTACTCCTGATGATCCGAATACGGATGCTGTCGTTGCGCAAATACGTGCCCTCGCACCTGATTTTATTTTCTCGTTTTACTACAAGCTGATGCTCAAAGCGCCACTGCTAGCAATTCCAAAACGCGGGGCGTTGAATATGCATGGTTCGTTATTACCTTACTACCGTGGGCGCGTACCAGTGAATTGGGCGATTATTCATGGCGAAACACAAACGGGTGCAACTTTGCACTATATGACGGTGAAGCCTGATGCAGGGCATATCGTCGAGCAAACTACCGTGCCTATTCTGGTTGATGACACTGCGGGCGATGTCTTCCGCAAGGTTACCTGTGCGGCAGAAATCACCTTGCATCGTGCATTGCCAAAGCTTGTGGCGGGCACTGCGGTAGCTCGACCGCAGGACTTAACGCTGGGTGGCTATTTTGGCGGTCGTCGTCCTGAGCATGGCCGTATAGACTGGTCTTTGTCAGCAACCCAGATACATAATCTGATACGTGCAGTAGCGCCGCCGTATCCTGGCGCATATACCACGCTGGATGGACAGGAATTGCGTCTGTTACGCAGTCGTGTGATTAACCAGCAAGCAAACAACAATGCCAAGTCTGTGTTTTTTTGCGATAATAGCGGCTGTTATGTGCATTGCGCAGGCGGTGGAACTTTGCAATTGTTTGCGCTGGAATATGCGGGCAAACCTGTTCTGCCATCGGAATATGTAGCAGTATTTGGCACTAGCCAGCACACTTTAGATTAGATTCAATAACTTAACCAAGAGACTTTCATGAAAAAAATCCTCATTTTAGGTGTAAACGGTTTTATCGGTCACCATTTGTCCAAACGCATTTTGGCAACCACAGACTGGGAAGTCTATGGCATGGACATGATGAAAGATAAAGTGACCGAATTTATGGATCACCCCCGTTTTCACTTTTTTGAGGGTGACATCACCATCAACAAGGAATGGATAGAGTATCACGTTAAAAAATGTGACGTGATTATCCCATTGGTTGCGATTGCTACACCTTCAACCTACGTCAGCGATCCATTGCGCGTGTTTGAACTGGACTTCGAGGCTAACTTGCCTATTGTGCGTCAATGCGTGAAATACCATAAGCGTTTGCTGTTCCCGTCGACTTCAGAAGTTTACGGCATGTGCCATGACGAGCAATTCGATCCTGAGAACTCGGAACTGGTGTTAGGTCCTATCAACAAGCCGCGCTGGATTTACTCTTGCTCCAAGCAATTGATGGATCGTGTTATCTGGGCGTATGGCATGAAAGGTGAACTCGATTTCACCCTGTTCCGTCCATTCAACTGGATAGGTCCAGGCTTGGACAGTATTTACACCACTAAGGAAGGTAGCTCACGCGTTATCAGCCAATTCCTCGGTCATATCGTCCGCGGTGAGAACATCAAACTGGTTGATGGTGGTGCGCAAAAACGCGCTTTCACTGATATCAATGATGGTATCAGCGCAATGATGAAAATTATCGATAACAAGGATGGTGTTACATCAGGTCAAATTTACAACATCGGCAACCCGACCAATAATCACTCCATCCGTGAATTAGCGACGATGATGCTGGAATTAGCGAAAAAATATCCTGAATACAGCAGTACAGCCGCTCAAGTGAATATAGTCGAAACCACATCCGATGCATATTACGGTAAAGGTTACCAGGACGTACAAAACCGTGTGCCTAAAATCGACAATACCATGAAGGATCTGGACTGGAAGCCTGAGTACACCATGGCGCAAGCACTGGAGCACGTATTTGAAGCTTATCGTGACCAGGTTGGCGCCGCTCGTGCGTTGATGGACTAAAAATCGTTTTACAGTACGGGTAATGATTTACCCGTACTGCTCTCCTCAGCTTCATCATAATCTATGCGCCTAATTGCCCTTAAAATCGACGTCGATACCTACCGTGGCACGCGTGTAGGCGTACCACAACTAGTCAACATGCTGTTGCAACATCAGGCAGGCGCAACTTTCCTGTTTAGCTTGGGACCAGACCACACAGGTCGCGCCGTACGTCGAGCCTTGCGCCCGGGCTTTATGAAAAAGGTCTCGCGTACTTCAGTGCTGGAGCATTACGGCCTTAAAACTTTGCTGTATGGCACACTGTTGCCTGGGCCACATATAGGTCGGAAATGTGCGCCCATCATGCGTGATGTTGCCGCTGCGGGCTTTGAAACTGGCATCCACACCTATGATCATGTCAAATGGCAAGATAACGTAGCCAGGCAAACACCAGCGTGGACGCAAACGGAGATGGACAAGGCTTACCAACAATATGTTGCGGTCTTCGGCCATCCACCGAGCACGCATTGCGCGGCAGGCTGGCAAATGAACGACAGCGCTTACTTGCTGGAGCAGGCATGGGGCATGAAATATTGCTCAGATGCACGCGGCACCCATCCGTTTATCCCGGTACTTGCTAGTGGCGCAACCAGTTGCGTGCAACTGCCAACTACCTTGCCTACGCTGGATGAAATTATCGGCACTGACGGCATAGATACACACAACGTCGCGCAAGCGATTTTGAATATGACTGCCAGCGAAACTGAATATGGCCATGTTTATACCCTGCACGCCGAACTCGAAGGGCAGAAGCTCGCGCCTGTGTTTGACGAGCTGCTCAGTGGCTGGAAACGGCAGGGTTACCAGTTAGTCAGCCTGGCTGATTATTACGCTGCGCTCGATATTGCTCAACTCCCCAAGCAGCGCGTGATCCAGGGTGAAATCCTCGGACGTTCGGGCACCCTCGCATTGCAGGCCTAAATGCGCATTCCCCTGCAGTTCGTCATTGCGCTGGCCGCTGTTTATGTGCTGTTTGGATTAATCGGTCATGATCCGTGGAAGCAGGACGAAACCTACATTTTCGGCATGATCTACCACATGCTGCAAACGGGTGACTGGGTGTTGCCACAAAACGCAGGCGAGCCATTTCTGGAAAAGCCACCGCTGTATGATTGGGTTGCGGCGGGTCTGGCATTTATGCTGCAAAAATGGCTGTCGTTGCATGACGGGGCACGTTTGGCATCAGGACTATTTACGGCACTGACCTTATGGTTCACCGCGCTGGCTGGCCGTCATTGGTGGGGTGATGGTAACGGGCGTTATGCAGTGTTGGCACTCATCGCCAGCTTCGGGCTGCTGTTCGAGAGTCACATCATGATTACCGATGTGCCTATGCTTGCAGGTTTTGCCATCGCCAGCTATGGTTTTGCACTCAGCCTCAGCCGTCCGCGTTGGGCAGGGTGGTGGCTGGGGGTAGGCACAGGGGTGGGGTTCTTGTCCAAGGGGCTGCTCGTACCTGGTGCGATAGGGGTGATAGCGGTATTGTTACCTGTGCTCTTTGCTAATTGGCGGCGGCGAGAATATTTGCACAGCTTGATTATCGCCAGCGTTGTTGCGTTACCCTGGTTGCTTATCTGGCCTGTGGCATTGTATTTACGCTCGCCAGAGCAATTTTATGTGTGGTTCTGGCTCAACAACGTGGGGCGCTTTCTCGGCTTTTCGGTGCCGCAACTTGGCGCAGGCAACACTCGCTGGTTCTGGGCAAAGACGCTGCCCTGGTTTGCTTTTCCTGTGCTGCCACTTGCGTTAATCAGTCTATGGCAAAAACGCCATTTATTGCGTCAGAGTGCTCCGCTGCAATTTGGTTTGATCGGCTTTATCGTTTATCTGGTGGTCATGCAAGTCTCTGCCTCAGCCCGCACAGCGTATGGCTTGCCCATGCTGGTCAGCCTGGCGTTGCTCGCCATTCCTGCAATAACCAGCTTGCCTGCACAGCTTAATCGCTACACTGATTATTTTGCCCGTATCCTGTTCACGCCGCTGGCATTAATCAGCTGGTATGTGTGGTTAATGATGGTATTTGTCGGTCACCCACCTGCGTGGCACGCGCTCGCCAAGGGCTTGGCTATGGATTACGTCATGCCTGTGCATCCCTATGCTGTCGGCATGGCGATACTGGCAACACTTATCTACTTCGCCAGCTGGTACTGGTTGCCACGCCTGGCCAGTCGCGCAGTCATGAGCCTGGCGTTAGGTATTACTTTGTTCTGGGTGTTATTCAGCACGCTATGGATGCCGTGGGTAGATAACGCCAAGAGTTATCGCAGTGTTTACCTCGCCATGCAGCCGCATATACCCGTACAACATGGCTGTATTGCCAGCCAGGGCTTAGGTGAATCGACGCGACCGATGCTGGAATATTATCTGGGCATACTCACACAACGCCTGGAGCTCAACCCGCAAGCGCAATGCGATACCTTGATCATAGACGGCTGGCCAGCGCAAAAACCGCAGCTCTCGTCAGATTGGCAGTTACTCTGGCAAGGCGCGCGGCCAGGGGATGATGAGGAGATGTTTTGGTTGTATGCTAAACGTGTTTAGGGAAAATCCCAATAAGGTGTATCGCCAAAAGATTCGCACAGCAGATCAATAAACACTCTCACTTTCCGTGATAAGTATCGTCTGCTTGGGTATACCGCCTGTATATTGTATGAAGGATGGGTATATTCGGGGAGTAATACTTGTAAGGTTCCTGCTTCAATATCTTTCCATACATCCCACAAGGGGCGTAGTGCTATACCAGCATCAGCATAGATAGCCGCTCTTAATGCATCACAATTATTTGTTTCAAAATTGCCAGTCATTTTGATACCGTGAGTTTTCCCATTTGTATCAATGAATTGCCATAGGTCTAAGGGTGCTGGGTTAGCGAATAGCAGTGCATTGTGATTAATCAGGTCATCAGGTGTTTTGGGATTGCCGAATTTTTTAAGATAAGAAGGTGTCGCAACAACTTTGCGTCGATCTATGCCGAGATGTCTAGCCACCAAATTGGAATCTTTCATATCACCAATTCGAACTGCGACATCATATCCCTCTTCAATAATATCAACTTTAGCGTCGGATAAATGTAGGGATAAACGCAGCTCTGGGTAGCGTTTGAGAAACTCAGGAACTAGGGGGGCAATATGTAAACGTCCGAATGCAGCTGGAACGGTGACGCGTAAGGTTCCTTTAGGCTGGCTATGCCCACTCGTTATTAGCGTTTCAGCTTCATCAAGCTCGGCCAGTACCCGCACACAATAGTCGTGATAACGACTACCTTCCTCCGTTATGCACAGTTTTCTTGTCGAGCGACTAAGTAGTCGAACACCTAATTGCTCCTCTAAGCGTTGTAACCGCTTGCTGACTACAGCACTGGAGAAGCCAAGTTCTCGTCCTGCTGCGGACAAACTCCCGGCTTTCACAACGGCGACAAAAATAACCAGATCAGTGATGTTCTCAACCAGCATATTATTAACGAAATGAAGAAAGTGAATCAATTATATAAGTAATTATCAACTTAACGCGAATAGTAGATGATTGTGACTCTGCCAATCAGGATTTGGTTTTGGCGAAATTTAATATGAAAGGTGCATGTTTTATGAACAGAACATCATTAGCGATCGTGAACGATACTGAGTTATTGGAACGAGATAGATTTAACCTTTGGTTTAAGGAAGAGTCCGAGAAGGAAGCAAATATTCGTGCAGAGACGAAAACCAATACCATGGCTCTGATTGCAACGAAAGGTACATTGGATTGGGCATATCCACCCTTTATTCTAGCATCTACGGCATCAGCACTGGGCTGGGAAGTGTCTATCTTTTTTAGTTTCTATGGCTTGGAGTTATTGAAGAAGGATTTGCAGTTAGGTGTATCGCCACTTGGGAATCCGGCCATGCCCATGAAAATGCCCATAGGTCCAGACTGGTTTCGTGGAATTGACTGGAAAATTCCTAATGCAATAAAAGGCAATGTCCCAGGGTTTGAGCTAATGGCTAAATCGATGTTTAACAGCACTTTAAAACAAAAAGGTGTAGCTAGTATTGAAGAGCTGCGTTCTGCCTGTATTGAAGCTGAGGTAAAAATGGTTGCGTGCCAGATGACAGTGGATTTATTCGGATATGACAAAACGGATTTTGTGCCGGAAGTGTCTGAATGGGTCGGTGCAGCCAGCTTTCTTCCATTAGCTGCTAAAGCAGATGTTTGTTTATATATTTAATGACACTTTGGGAACGGGCTCGTCACTGATAAATGACTTCAGTCAGTAGTTGGTTTTCTCCTGAAAGTGAGCAATGAGGGTTGCTGTGCCCTCATCCCACAGATTATGTAATCTACAACGCCGCTAGCTGTTCCTTGCTCAATATAAACACAAACTCATCACTACCGTCAGTTTCCAGCCAAGTGAATGGCAGGTTGGGATAGGCGGCTTCGAGTTCTTCGCGGTTGTGGCCTATTTCGGCGATGAGCAGGCCTTTGGGGTAGAGGTGGGTGGCGGCGTGCTGGAGTATGGTGCGGATGTGATCCAGGCCGTCTTCACCACTGGCCAGGGCTAATACGGGTTCCGCTTGATATTCAGCGGGAAGCTCATCCATGCTGGGGGCGTTGACGTAAGGCGGGTTGGTGATGATGACATCGTATTGCTGACTTTCTAACGCGCTGTATAAATCTGATTGCACCAGGCGAATTTGCTCTTCCAGTCCGTAATCGCTGACGTTGCGTTTCGCGACTTCCAGGGCGTCGGTGGAGATGTCTGCTGCGTCGATGTCGGCATTAGGGAATGCCTCTGCCATGAGTATAGCCAGGCAACCTGAGCCTGTGCATAAATCCAGTGCGCTGGTGACGCAGTCGGCGTCAGCTACCCATGGTTGCAGACGTTCGCGTAGCAGGTTGGCGATAAATGAGCGTGGGATCAGCACGCGTTCATCGACATAAAAACTGTATTCACCCAGCCAGGCTTCGTGCGTGAGGTAGGCGGCAGGGGTGCGCTTGTTGACGCGCTGGTCAAATACGTTGAGCACGTCTTCGCGCTCAACTTCGGTGAGGCACGCATCTAGAAATGGTTCAAGCTGGTCTATTGGCAGATGCAGGGTGTGCAATATCAGGTAGGCCGCTTCGTCCAGCGCGTTGGTGGTGCCGTGGCCGAAATGCAGGCCGGCTTCATTCATGCGGCTGATGCCGAAACGCAGCCAGTCGCGCACGGTGATGAGGGCGTCGGTATCGAGGAAATAGTTAGTTTTCATTTGGCGAGTATGTGTTCCAGTGTGATTTGGTAAATGGCGCGTAGCGGGTCTAAATCGGCGACAGCGACGTGTTCGTTGAGCTTGTGGATGCTGGCGTTAATCGGGCCAAATTCGACCACTTGTTCGGCGATGTCAGCGATAAAGCGGCCATCGGATGTGCCGCCTGTGGTGGAGAGCTCGGTATCCAGACCTGTCACTGTTTTAATCGCGGCGCTGATGGCGGCGACCAGGCTGCCGCGTGGCGTCAGGTAGGGTTTGCCTGAATTCTCCCAGTCCAGATCATATTCCAGGCCGTGTTTATCGAGGATGGCATGAACGCGGGATTTCAAGTCTTCCTTGGTGCTGGCGGTGGAGTGGCGGAAGTTGAATTTGATTTCTACTGTGCCTGGCACCACGTTGGTTGCGCCTGTGCCGCCGTGGATATTGGAGATTTGCCAGCTGGTTGGCGGAAAGTATTCATTGCCCTCATCCCATACCGTCGCGGCAAGTTCGGCGATGGCAGGTGCGGCCTGGTGGATGGGGTTGCGTACCAGATGCGGGTAGGCGATATGACCCTGGATGCCTTTGACCGTGAGCTTGCCAGACAGGGAGCCGCGTCTGCCGTTTTTGATAGTGTCGCCGAGCGCTGATACGCAAGTCGGTTCGCCGACGATGCAGCAATCTATCTTTTCACCGCGCGCAGCAAGCGCTTCAACGACTTTGACCGTGCCATCGGTGGCAACGCCTTCTTCATCGGAGGTGATGAGCAAGGCGATGGAGCCTTTGTGGTCAGGATGTTGGGCGACAAAGCCTTCGATAGAGGTAATAAAGGCAGCCAGCGAGGCTTTCATATCCGCCGCGCCGCGTCCATACAATTGCCCGTCGCGGATAGTGGGAGTAAATGGGTCTGACACCCATTTGTCGACAGGGCCAGTGGGTACGACGTCGGTGTGACCGGCGAAGCAGAGCAAGGGGGCAGTCGTGCCGCGTCGTGCCCACAGATTGGTCACGCCATTGGAATTGATGTATTCAAATTTGAAACCGAGCGGAGCGAGGCGGTCTTGCATCAGGGTTTGGCAACCCGCGTCGTCAGGTGTGCTGGATTGGCGAATGATGAGATCTTGGGTGAGCTTGAGTGTGTCGTTCATATTATTTGGCTAATTGAGAATATTCGGTTTCGTTAAATCCTACCAGCAGGGTAGTGCCCGACATTAATACCGGGCGTTTAATACTGCTGGATTTGTCGCTCATCAGAGTGATTGCACTGGCGGCATCGGTAACGCCGGCTTTGGTTGCGTCATCCAGCTGGCGCCAGGTCGTGCCTTGCCGATTCAGCAGCTTTTCCCAGCCAACCTGTTGTGCCCATGCGCTAAGTTGTTCGATGCTGGCACCAGTCTTTTTGAAATCATGAAATTGATAAGAAATTTGATGTTGTTCCAGCCAGACGCGGGCTTTTTTAACCGTGGTGCAGTTGGGAATGCCATAGAGTTGAATTATTTGGTTTTGCGGTGTGGACATGGGTTTTTATTGCAATCTACATATAAATGAAGGGAGTGCTCGTGGATGGTAAAACCACGCTCTGCAGCGATGTTCTTTTGGCGGCGTTCGATTTCTTCATCGAAAAACTCTTCAACCAAGCCGCATTGCAAACAAACCAGATGGTCGTGATGCTGATCAGTGTTGAGTTCATACACCGCCTTATCGCTGTCGAAATGATGACGCAGTAATAAACCAGCTTGTTCAAACTGGGTAAGTACGCGATAAACCGTGGCCAGCCCAATGTCGATTTCTTCAGCAATGAGCATGCGATAAATATCTTCGGCAGTAAGGTGACGTTTTGCGCTGTTTTCAAATAATTCGAGTACTTTCAGGCGTGGCAATGTTGCTTTCAGGCCTATATTTTTTAAATCCGAGGGTGCGCTCATGGGGGGCGTGTTGCTGGTAAATGATAGCCACTATCATAGAGGCTTTATCTGATTTTGCAAACATTCGTTACAGGGTTGGCGCTTAATAGCCTGCAGACGATGGGCTGAAATAGCCAATTTCAGCCCGCGTTCAGATTATAAAACTACCTGAGTACCCATTTCGACTACGCAGTTGGGCGGAATGTTGAAAAACGTCACTGCGCTGCTGGCATTGCGATACATGGTTACAAACAGTTTTTCCCGCCACAGTGGCATGGCAGTGCCGGTTTTTGGTATCAGCGTCTCGCGTCCGAGGAAGTAGGAGGTTTCCATCGGATCCAGTGTCAATCCAAATTGATGCGTCATGGCAATCGCCTTGGGGATATCCGGTTCATCCTTGAAACCAAATTTGATGATGACTCGATAAAAATTATTCGTTAAAGCCTCAAATTCCAGCCGTTCGTCATTTGCGACATAGGGAATGTCGAGCATGTTTACGGACAAAATGACGACGTGTTCATGCAGCACCTTGTTGTGTTTCAAATTGTGCAGAAGTGCGTGTGGTACGTCGTCTGGATTGGCCGTCAGGAATATGGCGCTACCTGCTACCCGAGTCACAGAATCTGGCTGTAAGGCGGCTATGAATGGAATCAGCGTCAATGCATTTTGCTGCATGCGGTCCCGCAGTAATTGGCGTCCGCGTTTCCAGGTGGTCATCAACAAAAATACGCCGAAAGCAAATGCCAGCGGAAACCAGCCGCCTTCTTCTATTTTGATGATATTTGCACTGAAAAAAGCCAGGTCTATGGAGAGCAGGGTGGCAATCAACAGTCCACCTTTGATCCATCCCCATCCCCATATTTTACGTACGACAATAAAGGCAAGGATGGAGGTAATGGCCATGGTTCCAGTGACAGCGATACCATAGGCCGAGCCGAGATTGCTGGAACTGCGGAAGCCGATGACCAGCGCGACGACGGCAATGAACAATGCCCAGTTGATGCCAGGCAGGTAAATCTGTCCATATTCCTGTTCTGACGTCTGTTGCGTGTTCATGCGTGGCGCATAACCCAGTTGCATGGCTTGACGGGTGATGGAAAATGCACCTGAAATAACCGCTTGCGAAGCGATAACCGTCGCTACAGTTGCCAGCATGATGAGCGGATAGAGCGCCCAGTTCGGGGCAAGCAGGTAAAATGGGTTGGCTATGGCTGTGGGGGTATGTATCAATAATGCACCTTGGCCAAAATAATTAAGCAGCAAAGCCGGGAGCACGAGGACAAACCATGCAAGTTGCACTGGACGTCTGCCAAAGTGACCCATGTCAGCATAGAGCGTTTCCGCCCCAGTTACTGCCAGTACTACACCACCAAGCGCAAGAAATCCTATCCACGGCGCATTGGTGAGGAAACGTATGCTATGTATAGGGTTAAGTGCGTTCATGACTGAAGGTTCGTGGATGATGTTGATAATCCCTAACAGAGCGAGGGTGCTAAACCATAGCAGCATGACTGGGCCAAATAATGCACCTACGCTGGCAGTGCCTCTGCGCTGAAACATGAATAGTCCAAATAACACGGCAATAGTGATGGGAATGATATAGCTGTGTAGTGCAGGGCTGGCAACTTGTAGTCCTTCAACAGCAGACAGTACTGAAATAGCGGGGGTAATGACACCATCCCCGTAAAACAGCGCTGCGCCAAATATGCCCAGTAGCATGATCGCAGTACGTTGCTTACTATTTTTGTCGAGATGCTGCAATGCCAGTGCCAGTAGCGCCATGATGCCGCCTTCACCGCGGTTATCTGCATGCATGATGAATACCACATATTTAAATGAGACGACGATCATCAGCGACCAGAATATCAATGACAATATACCGAGTACGCTTTCTGGATTGAGTGGCACAGGTTGTAAGCCACCCGTGAAAATAGTGCTTAATGTATAAAGCGGACTGGTGCCGATATCGCCATACACAACACCAAGGGCGGCGAGTGCAAGTGGCGTGATTTTCTTCGGCTGATTCATATTTCCCATCATGAGTTTCCTCTGTGTTGATAATAGGTTAAAGCTGGAAACGGTAACCTACGCCCGTTTCCGTTAAAAAGTGTTGAGGCTGGGTTGGGTTGTCTTCCAGTTTCTGGCGTAAATGACTGATATAGATGCGCAGATAATGATTGCTTTCGACGAAAGCGGGTCCCCAGACTTCGCGCAGCACGTGGCGATGAGTAAGTACTTTGCTGGTGTTGGCGACTAACAGGGCGAGCAGTCGGTATTCAATCTGGGTAAGGTGAACCGGCACATGATGGTGAGTGACGATGCGTTTGGCCAGATCGATTTGATTATTACCAAATTGAATGATGTTGGTGCTTTCTGTGGCCGAGTTACGCCGCCGCAACAGCGCACGCACTCTTGCCAGCAGTTCGCCGACACCGAATGGCTTGGTCAGGTAATCGTCTGCACCCGCATCCAACGCGACGATTTTATCGTTTTCCGAGGAGCGGGCGGACAGCACCAGTACGGGTGCTGTAGACCAGCTGCGGAAGTCGTGGATGAAATCAACACCGTCGAGATCAGGCAGGCCCAGATCAAGTATGATCAAGTCGGGTTTGCGTGTACCGGCTTCTACCAAGCCTTGTTTGCCCGTTTCTGCCTCATATACCTGACAACCTTCCGCTTCCAGTGCGGTGCGGACAAAGCGGCGGATTTGTTTTTCATCTTCTACCACGACGACATGAGGTTCAGCTATCGTCATTTTGCATCTGCTCCCTCAAGATAGTCGTTCTCTTCCTCGATAGTTGGCGGGTTGCCTCTGGGGAGTGTGAAAGTAACGATGGCACCGCCTGCAGGCTGGTTGGCGATTGAGATGCTGCCATGATGTGCCTGTATGATGGCTTGGCAAATGGCGAGACCTAATCCTACGCCCGGGATTGAAGATTCATGTATTCCTCGGGTAAACATCTCAAGTGGTTCATGTTGCTGGTCCAGCTGGAATCCAGGCCCCTGATCAGCTATGGAGATTTCAACATAGTCTGTTTTTGCAGCAGCATTGATTGTAATGGCGGTATTAGGGGGCGCATATTTAGCGGCATTTTCCAGCAGGTTGCAGAACACGCGTTCCAGCAGGACAGCATCATATTCCAGTAACGGCAGATTTTTTTCCAGATTAATCCGCAGGGTATGCTGTTGCAAACTGTGTTCGAGTAATTTGATGCTGGACCCTATGACTTCTTCCAGTAATTGCCATTCCTTGCGTAAGGTGACACGGCCTGCATGCAGACGAGCCATATCCAGCAGATTTTCCAGCAGATTGTTCAAACGCAGTGCCTGTTCGTGTATGGCTACAGCCGATTCTATGGTCGCGGCTGGGAGCGAGGGGCTGGTGAGTGGGATGGATTCAGCGAGCCCGGCCAATGCTGTCAGTGGCGTACGCAAGTCGTGTGACAGTGCTGAGAGTATCGAGCTGCGGAGCCGTTCTGAGGCCATTTCCAGTTGGGTGTTGTGCGCTATGGCGACATAGTGCAGGCGCTCTATGACGATAGCTACCAGTGACGATAAGGTGGCCAATAGTGCATGATGCTCATGTAATGTGCCCAGAGTCTGGGTGGGGATGAAAACTATCACGCCACGAATTCTCATTGGTGCTTGCAGCGGGAAATATCCAGCGCCATAGCCATTGCCCGACAATATGCTGTCTTCAATAATTTGACCCTGTTCATAAGCAATCAGGGCGAAACGGCTGTCAATTTTCGGATGCAGGTCGCTGGTGAGTGCCGGTTGCAATTGCTCTGTGTCATCCGGCAGTAAGAGGACGACGTCGAGATTGAAACCGGTTAGCAGGAACCGCCGTAGGACTTCCGCAACTTGTTCTGTGTTGATGGTGCCAGCCAGTGTGGTTGCCATTTCATACAGATCACGCGTTTGTTGTTCTTTAATTTTACTGAGTTGCGCTTGCCGACGTAATCCAGTGGTCAATTGTCCAGTGATAAGCGCGACGGCGAGCATGACTGCAAATGTCACCAGATATTGCGCATCGTTGACTGCGAAAGTAAAGCGCGGGGGTACAAAGAAAAAATCGAACAGCGCAACGCTGAGAAATGCGGCCAGGATAGCGGGACCGCGACTGAAGCGTGCTGCAATCAGTAATACGGTCAATAAAAACAGCATGACGGTATTCACCAAATCCAGATGTTGGATGAGCAATGTCGCTATGCCAGTGGTGATGGCGCACCCGATTATGGCCCACCAGTAGCCGGTCTGCGGATTGCTGATATCCAGTAGACGCTTGCTTAAGTTTGATTTTGCTACATCCATGCTCATTGCCATCCTCTCCGCAATAGGTTGAGTGTGGTGCTATGCCTATCCATTTACGCGAATTGTGAGCGCAAACATATAAAAATAGTGTAAAGATTTATGCAGCGATGGGATTCGTAGCGGCAGAATGAGCTATGGCTGATGCAACGCGTTTATATTTCTCAAAATTGTGGCGTGCTGATGCAGGGACGTGTTGCTGGTAAATGATTTAAGCTATCATAGAGGCTTTATATGACTTTGCAAATGCCCGTTATGCGCGTACTCATTACTTTTAGTTTAATTGCAGCCAGTTTGGCAGGATGTAGTTACCTGCCGTCCATGCCTAAGATCAATGCACAGACTTTTTCACCTTACAAAATCGATATTCAACAAGGTAACTATATTGATGAAGCGATGGTTGATAAGTTGAAGCTGGGTATGACCCATGTTCAAGTCAAATTCATTATGGGTACGCCTTTGGTGGCCGATGTGTTCCATGCGAATCGCTGGGATTATATTTATACCTACCGCAAAGATGGAAAACTCACTGAACAGCGTCGTGTCGTATTGAATTTTAAAGGTGATGCGCTGGATAGTATTGAAAAACACATGGGCGAAACGCAAACAGATAAAGCTGTTGAGGGTGTAAAGCCGGTGGATGCTACGGTTCAGCCAGCGCAACCAGACGGGAAAAAAGATGTGCCGGCGACAGCGGGAGCGAAGTAATGACTAATCCATTAAAAATCGTTATCGCAGGCAGCGCTGGGCGTATGGGTCAGGTTTTGATTGAAGCGGTAAATAGCGCGCCTGATTGCATGTTGTATGGCGCGCTGGAGCGCGTTGGCAGCCCTAACGTTGGTCGTCCTGCGGTGATGATGGATGGCGTGTTAGTCTCCGATGACATGGCCGCAACGCTACGTGGTGCGGATGCGTTGATAGATTTTACCCGCCCTGAAGGTACATTGGCTCATCTGGCGTTATGCCGTGAGCTGGGTGTCAATATCGTCATTGGCACGACAGGTTTTAGTGCTGAACAAAAACAGCAAATCACTGATGCGGGTAAAGATATCGGCGTGGTGTTTGCACCGAATATGAGTGTGGGTGTGAATCTTACGTTCAAGTTGCTGGAAATTGCTGCCAAGGTGTTGAATGAAGGTTATGATATAGAAGTAATTGAAGCGCATCATCGCTATAAAGTGGATGCGCCATCTGGTACCGCATTGCGCATGGGTGAAGTTGTGGCGGAAGCGCTGGGGCGTGATTTGAGCGAGTGCGCAGTGTATGGGCGCGAGGGAGTGACAGGCGAGCGTGACCCGTCTACTATCGGCTTTGCGACAGTGCGTGGTGGTGATATTGTGGGTGACCATACCGTGATGTTTGCGGGCATCGGTGAGCGCGTTGAGATTACACACAAAGCATCCAGTCGTATGACATTTGCTCAGGGCGCGCTGCGCGCCGCGCGTTATTTATCAACAAGTGGAGCGGGTGCGTTTGATATGCAGGATGTGTTGGGATTACGGAGTTAAGCGGTAACAATTTGTAACTTTTTAAGCTGTTTGTGAAATATTCTGTTCGTATTTTCACTCCATAATTATGTCCGTCAGCCCGACAATTTATTAACTTTTTATTCAGATTAGGAGTCAGCAATGAAGAAATCCAGTTTAGTCATATTGATGTTGGCAGCAATGAGTGCTTCAGTCAGTTTTGCTGAAGAATTAAATACTAATGTGGACAATGCGCAAGCGCGTGCCCAGGCTTTCCAAAATTTGACACCAGAGCAACAGCAGGAAGCAATCAATGCAGCGAAACAGCAAGGTCAGGCAACAGCGCAGCAAAAACAGCAAAACTGGAACAGCATGACGCCTGAGCAACAGCAAGCACAGAAACAAACCATGCAATCGAATATGCAAACCAAGATGCAAGGTATGAAAGCTCAGATGCAAGGCGGTGGCATGATGCAAAAAATGCGTAGTCGTATGGGTCAGTAAGTCGGCCATCGAAACAATAAAAGCCCCAAGGATGACGACTTGGGGCTTTTTGCATTTTAGCGCATGGATTTGGCTGCTGTAACCATGTTACTCAATGCCGTCATGGTTTCAGGCCAGCCACGGGTTTTTAGCCCGCAATCAGGATTGACCCACAAATGTTCAGCCGGTATGACTTTCGCAGCCTTTTTCAGCAAGCGCACCATTTCTTCGACCGATGGCACGCGTGGGCTGTGAATGTCGTACACGCCAGGGCCGATTTCATTCGGATAATTGAAGTCACCAAAGCCGCGCAGCAATTCCATATCAGAACGTGAGGTTTCTATCGTAATCACGTCGGCATCGAGCGCGGCAATGGCTGGCAGGATATCATTGAATTCCGAATAGCACATGTGGGTGTGGATTTGTGTGCTGTTTGCCACCCCTGACGCGCTGATACGGAATGCACGGCCCGCCCAGTTTAGATACGTGTTCCAGTCACCACGGCGCAGTGGCAGGCCTTCACGGATAGCGGGTTCGTCGATCTGGATGATGCCTATGCCCGCCTGTTCCAAATCCACTACCTCATCACGAATAGCCAGGGCGATTTGCAATGCGGTGTCGCTGCGTGGCTGATCGTCGCGTACGAAAGACCATTGTAAAATCGTGATGGGCCCAGTCAGCATGCCTTTCATGGGCAGGGTGCTGAGACTTTGTGCGTACGTCGTCCACTCGACCGTCATGGCGTGTGGGCGTGATACGTCGCCATAAATAATTGGTGGCTTGACGCAACGAGAACCATAACTTTGCACCCAGCCATTTTGACTGAAAGCGAAGCCCGCGAGCTGTTCGCCAAAATATTCCACCATGTCGTTGCGCTCGGCTTCGCCATGAACCAGCACATCCAGGCCTAAATTGACTTGCTGCTCAACTGCATAGCTGATTTCATGCTGCATCGCCAGCGTATAGCCGGCTGCACTCAGCTCACCACGTTTGTAAGCCGCACGGGCAGCACGGATCGCACGGGTTTGTGGGAATGAGCCTATGGTTGTGGTGGGAAAGGCGGGCAGATTGAAACGACGGCGTTGCTCAGCCTGACGTAGTTTGAACGGTGCATGACGTTGGTCTGCGTGGTCAGGCAGGCTGGCAATGCGCTCGGCAACAGCCGGATTATGTATGCGGGGGCTGGTGCGGCGGCTGGCAGCGGCACGGCGCGAGGTATCAAAAGCGGATTGCGCCGCATCGACACCTAGCTTAAGCGCGGTTTTGATGGCGTTGAGTTCGTTTAGTTTTTGCGTGGCGTAGGCTAGCCAGCTGCATAACTCGTCATCCATGTTGGTTTCCAAATCCAAATCCACCGGCACATGCTGTAATGAGCAAGAAGGCGCTATCCATACCGGTGCACTACGCTTTTCCTGCGCACTGATGGCGATTGCCAACACGCTGTCCAAATCAGCACGCCAGATGTTGCGCCCGTCAATCAGGCCTAGCGAGAGCACTTTGTAATGTGGTAAACGGTCGATAACACTGGTGAGCTGTTGCGGTGCACGGACTGCATCGATATGCAGGCCTGCGACGGGGAGACTGCAAGCCAGCACCAAATTGTCGTCCAATGCGCCGAAATAGGTTGCCAGCAGCAGTTTGATAGCGGCGGCGTTGAGTTGGTTATAGGTCGGTTCAAATGCGGCTTTCCATGTTGCGGGGAGATCCAGACACAAAATCGGTTCATCAATTTGCACCCATTCCACGCCCAGTTGTTTCAGCTTGTTCAAAATTTCGCCGTACACGCTACATAGTTGCGGTAGCAAACTGAGACGGTCGAAATGTTCGGTTTTTTCCTTACCCAAATAAAGGAAGGTAATCGGACCGATTAAGCTGACTTTAGGGGTGTATCCCAATGCTTGTGCTTCACGAATCTCGTCAAATAAGCGTGTCGAATTTAATTTGAATTGGGTGTCGGTAGTAAATTCAGGCACCAGGTAGTGGTAGTTGGTGTCGAACCACTTGGTCATTTCCAATGCCCAGGTGCCATGTTCGTCATGGTCAGGTGTGCTGCAGCAGCCCGCAGGTACTTCGTTTGCCACGCCACGAGCGAGGGTGAAATGGCGGTCGAGTTCGGATTCTGCACCGGTGAAATTAAAACGGCTCGGTTCGCAGCCCAATAATTGGATATGGTTGAGCATTTGGTCGTAATACGCAAAGTCACCGACTGCAACAAAATCCAGTCCTGCGTCGCGTTGCAATTGCCAATGGCGTGCGCGCAATTCACTGGCGACGGTATTGAGTGCGGGCGCGTCGATTTCACCACGCCAGAATTTTTCCAGTGCAAATTTCAATTCGCGGTGTTTGCCGATACGGGGAAAGCCTAAAGTGTGGATAGTAGTCATGTCATTACTCGTTGATTGAAGATGACGTGCATTTTGCGCTGACATGCTTTATGATACAAACGACTTAATTTTGTAAATTTCATGAATTAAATTCATATATGCTATCACTCAAACATTTACGTTTAATCGAAGTGCTGAATGAAACAGGCAGCCTCACGCGTGCAGCCACACGCTTGTTTCTAACACAATCGGCACTGTCACATCAGTTGGTCGCGCTGGAGGCACACTACGCCGTGCAATTGTTTGTGCGTGCCCGACCGTTACGGCTGACGCCAGCGGGTGAGTACCTGCTCGGTCTGGCGCATGAAATTTTGCCGCGTATTGAGACTGCCAAACGAGATTTGGCGCGGCTGGCTGAGGATAATCAGCCAGCAAAATTACGCATCGCTGTGGAATGCCATACTTGTTACGACTGGCTGATGCCTGCCATGGATGCCTATCGTACGCACTGGCCTGAGGTGGAAATGGACCTGGTTGGTGGCTTTCACACTGATCCGATAGCATTATTGGCTGAAGATAAAGCCGATTTGGTGATCCTTTCTGAAGTCCATGATCAAAAAGATATCGTGTTTAATCCGCTGTTCAGATACGAGATGCTGGCGCTGATGGCTGCGGGGCATCCCTTGGCGGACAAGGCCTATCTTACCGCCAAGGATTTCAGTCATGATACGTTGATCACTTATCCTGCACCCGACAGGCTGCTGGATCTGGTACGGCGTGTGCTCAAGCCGTCAGCTGTCAACCCCGAGCGCCGCTATGCCGAGTTGACTATCGCTATAGTCCAGCTGGTTGCCAGTCGCAAAGGATTGGCTGCTTTGCCCGCTTGGGCGGTACAATCCTATCTGGAGCGCGGCTATGTCGTCGCTCGCCCGATTACCAAGCGTGGATTATGGAGCGGGTTATACACAGCGGCACGGGCAGACGATGCGCAACGTGCATTTCATAAGGATTTTGTTGCAACCTTGCAAGAGCAGGCATTCATGACCCTGCCAGGCATAGAACCTTTAGTGGAGACTGAACATGACTAAATCTGACGAGTTGGATGTGATACATCATGCTGCTATTCCAGTGACCGATGTTGCTGCCAGTGTAATCTGGTATCAGCAACACTTTCGCTGCGCTGTGGCTTATCAGGACGCGACTTGGGCGTTGCTTAAATTTGCTAATGTGAGCATGGCACTGGTGATGCCTGGACAGCATCCGCCGCATTTAGGTGTGCTGCATGAACATGCTGAACAATACGGCGAGCTGACTACACACAGAGATGGCACGCGTTCGATTTACGTGCCTGATCCTGATGGTAATCAGATTGAAATTATGGACGTGCAGAGCGTAAAACGTTAATGGATGTCGCAGCATTACAACAGAAACTGACTGAATTCGCCAATGAGCGGGATTGGCAGGCATTTCATACCCCCAAAAATCTCGCCATGGCATTAGCCGGAGAGGCGGGTGAGTTGCTGGCTGAATTTCAGTGGTTAAGTGCAGAACAATCAGGCGCGTTAACTGCTCAGCAGCTGGTGGCGGTTAAGTATGAAATGGCGGATGTATTGCTGTATTTGTTGCGATTGGCAGATAAATTAGATGTAAATCTGGAACAGGCCGCTTACGAAAAAATAGCGTTGAACGCAGAAAAATACCCGATAGGCTTGGCTAAGGGGAATGCGCTTAAATATAATCAACTGGGGGAATGAGTGGTGGGTGCTGAGGGGTTCGAACCCCCGACAATCGCCTTGTAAGGGCGGTGCTCTACCAACTGAGCTAAGCACCCATGCAGTTTAGAGCTTGGGTCGTTACTGTGTAACGAGGCCGTAATTAAACCATAATCAGGTGGTCGGGTCAACTCTATTCTGTTGCATGCTCAGTCTATTCATGATTTTTGAGGGAAACCCATCATGTTTCACCAGATTGGCACGCTGCCTGCCACTTATGACAGGCAGCGTGTCATCAAGGATTGCCACCCGCTGCGGGCAGTTCTATCGGTTTGCTGCGATATGGATAGTTTTTCAGACGAGTATCGCTACGCTCATGGGGTTGGGCGATGGTTTTGGTTGGGTCGATCCAGTCTTCCCATCTGAAATTGTTGATGACTTGCGCCTGATAACTTTCCTCCAGAGGACGGTCCAGTATATCGTTGATATGCGTCCATTGCTGATGGCGCATCAGATCAACCTGATAGGGCGTCGGTTGGCCACCGGACTTCTTCACTACGGCCTTTAGCGCTTCAACTTCCTTCATTGTGACCTTGGGCTGCCAGGTGATTTTGCCGGGCAGCATGACGGGTTCGCCGGGGATGTTGTTGATGCCCTCTTTCCAGGTCGCCAGCACCGCGACTTTGGTATCCTCACGGTACAGGATGATGGCATGGCTGTAGCGTTTGTCCTTGAAGTAAGCCAGATTGCCATATTGCAGGCGCGCGCCGGTCAGGTAAGCCACCGCATCCGACCAGCAGGGCGATTCGCCGCTGATACCCCATAGCACGCTGCGATCGATAATGCCGTCCGGAAACAGTATCTTGAATGCCACCCAGGCGGAATTCGCCGCCGTCGTTGTGCCCTCGCAATCATGGCCGTGGAAGCGCACCAGGTCTTTCAGCGTTACCGGATAAGTGTAGGGGTAATACCGCCCCTGTGTGCCTTGCGTAGCAAGCATCTCGAATACCGGCGCATACGGCTTGGCGACCATGCTCGCATACCAGGTCGGATTGCGGTCAGGTGCTTCCACGCCAGTTTCGATGAATATTGATTTGCCCTGCTGGTAGGTGGGTTCGGCAGCCACAGCAGTGGTAATAAGAAGTAAGGAAAGGCAGCAACCTCGTAAGACGGCCGATGAAAACTTGCACGTGAAATTAAACATATATTTTCCTCCTTGTTGTGAATAAGGTGAGGGCAATATCGGCGCTGTGTCGTTATCAGCGGCGGTCTGCGGAAACGCAAGCTTACTCTTAATATGTGAAGATGGCGCCTGGAAAGTTGTTACAGCGCAAGCATCGTACATCTAGGCATAGATTCAGGATGGCGCGTATTGACTCAAGCTTGTTTTAAGGTCGAGTATGACACTACTCGGTTACGGCCATCCTGTTTGGCACGGTAAAGCGCCTGATCGGCAGCAGCAACTAATGATGAGAAATCTGCGCCAACATGAGCTGAGTCAGCGACGCCAATGGTGATGGTGCACTTTAGTGTCCTGCCGACAAACTCCATGATCACAGCTTCATAGGTCTCCCGCAAACGTTCGGCCAGTATCAGGGCTTCTGCCTCTGTGGTGGTGGGGAGCAAAATGCAGAATTCGTCACCTCCGAAGCGGGCGAAATAATCGCCGGCACGAGCAGTTTTCTGTGCAATGTTGACCATGCGACGCAATACCTCGTCGCCAGTCTGATGTCCATACTGATCATTGATAGCTTTGAAATGGTCAATATCAATCAGCATGATTGCCATCGCATTGCGGTTGCGTAAGTGCCGTGCCCACTGGAGTGAGGCCTCTTCTTCCAGGCTGCGGCGGTTAAACGCGCCCGTCAGCACGTCGTGCGATGCCAGTGTTTGCATGTCGGCGACTAGCCGATAGTTCAGCATCAACACAAAACCAAAAGTGATGAAAAGTTGAACCATGCTGGCGATAAAGAATAACAATGAATTGACTGGCAGTTGTGTATACAGACCTGCGAAGGAACCTGGGGACGAAAGCCATATCCCTACAGCCCTTGCTAACAATACCGTCGCCAGCATGCTGAAGGAGAATGCTGTAAACCAGTATGCAGTCCGCAGCGGTGGCACAATAGGGATAAAAAGTGCACGTGCACAACTGGCATAGCCTATGGCATAGAGTACGGAGTTCGCTATGGAACGGGCGCCGACATCAGGCGCGAGGACTGCATACCAGAGATTCAGACAGAATACTGCGACGACTATCAGTGCTGATATACGCCAGTCAGTGCGGACTTCCTTGAATTTTTGTATGCCGTTGAACTGTAAGCCTATGCCCACCGCAATCAGTGTCGAGCCAATGACGACTGCCCATTCGTAGCCAGGCGTAGGGGCGCTAAAGAAATAAGCAAGGCCAAGTCCCACGCCTACACATAAATTTGCAATGGCCCATTGCCTAATGCCTCGAACATTACCTGCGTGCAATCCGGCCAACTCAAGCAGTCCAGCTAGCATCAGTGTCAGCATGGCAAGCATTACCATGATGGTGCGAATATCGAGACCCATACATCCCTCAGAAATAATTTAGTGGGGCTCATGCAGGTATTGTGATGCCAATGCCAGTGATTTAACCCTTGTTTATAGGCGTATTCTGGGGGTTTTCTGTTACATAATCAAATACAAATATGCGGAAACAGTAATGTTTGGAAGTTCCAAGTGAAATTTCAGGAGGAAGTGGTAAGTTATTGTGTTTAATGAGGTTGTTGGTACGTAATGATTATTCCTTTTTTGTTCAGGGTGTTTGTCTTATATGTGCTGCGCGAATCCATGTACTACGCTTAATCACATAATGACCCAAAGGAGCTCATGCCATGAGCGATAATATGGACTTCAGAATTGCTACCAAGTGGCTAGCCAAGCTGGAGAAAACAGGTCCGCAGGGTGATTAAGTGTCTGGGCTAGCCGGCATTGGAAGCAAAACATATATCCAGCAATTCCCCGATATCATCCACTGGCGGCGAGCATTGCGTGCCCTGACAGATCCAGGCGCTGATATTTGGCAGGAGTGGTTTTGCCAGCGCTACCGGCAGATCGGTGATTTCGCCTTCCAGCGTCAGGATCAGCTTGTCTGGCGCATAGTGCTGGAATAGTTGTTGGCGCCAGTTCTTACATTGTCCAGTTGTGCCACGCAGGATGATAATCTGCGGCGGGATGAGATGTTCTTGCAAAGTCATCAACAGGCTGGAAAAGCCGCCTGTGTGTCGTGTCAGCTCTGGATAATACAGCGCCAGGGTGCGTTCAGCAGCGTCCAGATAGTGTACTTCTCCGAGCAGATAACCCAGGCGTTGCAACGCAAAAGCGGCCATTCCATTGCCTGACGGCATCGCATTATCGTGGCCGGGCTTGGGACGGTGGATAAGTTGTTCGTGATCGTGGCTGGTGAAGTAAAAGCCACCGGCCTGCTTGTCTTCGAATTGTGCCAGCAGCGTATCGGCAAGTGTGCGCGCAAATTCCAGATCAGCCAGACGGAATTCGGCCTGCAGTAATTCCAGTAAGGCATCAAGCAGAAAAGCGTAGTCGTCCAGATAGGCGTTCAGATGCGCCTTGCCATCCTTGGCAGTTGCCAGCAGGCGGCCGTTTTGCCACATCTGGCCATGGATGAAATCTACCGCCTTTTGCGCCGATGCGATCCAGTCTGGCTGATCCAGTATTCGTCCTGCGTGCGCCATGCCCTTGATCATCAGGGCGTTCC
>JBAZJP010000005.1:0-214412 GCA_041651255.1 Sulfuriferula sp.
CTCGGATTTATGATGCATACGAGAGCGCAATGTATTGTGCTCAAGTTGAAAGGTAGACCATGACTAACTCAAAATTACTTGTCGGAATGATGTGCGTAATATGTGCCATGCCTGTATGGGCGGGGCCTGGACGCACACGTGATTTTCGGACAAATGACGTTTATTCAGGGCGTGATGATCAGAATGCAGTTCGTGACGAACAGCAGCAACGTTCACGCAATGATGTCGCGCCTGAGCGTAATGAGGGGTTTGGTTATGGCTTCGAGCGTCGCCAGCAACAAATGGACCAGCATGGTTATGGTGGGCGGCGCGGACGTAATTAATCTACATCGTAATCTGTCTTCATGAATCGGAGAATAAAATGAATAAGCCAGTGTTAATGACTTTGCTGCTTGGTGCGGTAACCAACCTCGCATGGGCGGATAATCAAGCCAGCTTTAATGACAGGGCGCAAGTAGTTTCCAGCACGCCTATTTACCAGCAAGTGAACGAGCCGCGCCGTGAGTGCTGGACCGAGACGGTCGGTGGAAGCGATGGTGTCAGTAGCGCTGACCATAGTTATGGTGGGGCGATACTGGGTGGTTTAGTTGGTGGTTTGTTGGGCAATACCGTGGGCGGTGGCAACGGGCGTACAGCGGCCACAGCGGTGGGCGCGGTTACCGGTGCAATGGTAGGTGACAAGATGGGGAATAGTCAGCCTGGCTACAACCAACCTCGCCAGGTGGAGCACTGCACCAATCACGACAATTATCGTCAGGTAGTTACAGGATATAACGTGGTCTATCGTTATCAAGGGCGTACGCTGAATGCAGTTATGCCGCAAGATCCGGGCAGGTATGTCAATGTTAGCGTAAATGTCGTGTTGGCAAATAACCAGCGTGATGATCACTATGATCGAGATGCAACTTATTAATTAGTATCGTGATTATGCGATATTTCGGAGTTTAATATTGTAATAAAAAAGCCAGCTTAAATAATGCTGGCTTTTTTATTACAAGCTGTGTGTGATTTGCTGAGTTTTTAGTGGCATTGTCAGCATGCAATTTGCCTTTATTGTTTCGTGGCAAATTATTTAACATTGACTATACTTAAGCGTATCTTAATGGTGGAGGATGATGTCATGAATACCCAGTTTCTATCCCAACTAAATAGTATGCCTACTCATGAATGCGGGAGCCATGTAGTCTCCTGGCACGTATTCCGGTGTTTGAGCGATGCAGAAGACTATGCTGGAAATGTGATGCTGGCAGCTGGTCAGCATATTGTGGGTGGCATGGATTTTGACAGTGTGGGGTCGCTCTGGTGGGTGGGTGTTGCGGTAGATGATATGGCGCGCTGGGGTAATGCCAGCGCAATAAACAAGCATGCGGCTCAGTACGGTGCGTAAATTTAAGATGGCGCACTGATCAAGTGCGCGATGGTGATGGTATCGGGGTGAAAGTAGTGCTGTAATTTTCTAACTGCATGATATTTAAATAATTATTTTTTTTGGCATGTAGATTGCTTAGTGTTGTTTATGAATACTAAGCCTGCAACCTCTCAAATTGCCTCAGCCTGCCCATATTGTGGGGTGGGTTGTGGCGTCTTGATTGCCACAGATGGCGAGCGTATTGCCGGTGTGCGTGGCAATCCTGACCATCCTGCTAATTTCGGACGGCTATGTACCAAGGGTTCTACTTTGCATTTGGCGGCCGAGCAATTGGGTGCAGCGCGCGCACTCTACCCGGAACTGCGCGCTAATCGGGATGTTGAGCGTGCGCGTACGTCTTGGGATGCTGCGCTTGATCACGCAGCAGACAAATTCGCCGATATTATTCACACGCATGGCGCAGATGCTGTTGGCGTCTATATTTCTGGTCAGCTCTCGACCGAAGATTATTATGTGTTCAATAAATTAGCCAAGGGCCTGATTGGCACTAATAATATTGATACCAATTCCCGCTTGTGTATGTCCAGCGCGGTGACTGGCTATAAAGCCACATTGGGTGCCGATGCACCGCCTGCTTGTTACGATGATATTGCACTCACTCAGTGTTTGCTGATTGCTGGTTCTAACACTGCATTTGCTCATCCTATCGTTTATCGCCGTATCGAAGATGCACGCAAAGCCAATCCTGATTTAAAAGTCATAGTGGTCGATCCGCGACGCACCGATACCTCGCGTGACGCGGATTTACATCTGCCCATTTTGCCAGGTACGGATGTGGCGTTATTTAACGCCATGCTGCATGTCATGCTGTGGGAAGACATGATAGATCCTGCCTATATCGCGGCGCATACCCATGGTTTTGAAGCATTGCGAGCCACGGTGCGGGAATATTCGCCAGAAACAGTTGCTGCACTCTGCGGCGTGCCTGCGGCTGACATCATTACCGCTGCGCGCTGGTTCGGAAAATCGTCTGCGGCATTGTCCATGTATTGCCAGGGTTTGAATCAATCCAGTCACGGCACCGATAAGAATGCGGCGCTCATCAATTTGCATTTGGCGACAGGGCAAATCGGCCGTGAAGGTGCCGGGCCATTTTCGTTAACGGGCCAACCTAATGCGATGGGTGGGCGAGAAGTGGGCGGCATGGCTAATCTGTTGTCTGCACATCGCGACATGGCAAATCCTGAACACAGAGCTGAAGTGGCCAAGTTATGGGGTGTCGATACGGTGCCAGCTACGCCTGGCAAAACCGCCATGGAAATGTTTGAAGCTGCGGCTGCGGGTGAGATTAAAGCCTTGTGGATCATTTGCACCAACCCTGCACAATCATTGCCGAATCAAGCCATGGTTCGGGCCGCTTTGGAAAAGGCTGAGTTTGTTGTAGTGCAAGAGGTCAACGCTTATACCGAGACAGCGGCGTACGCCGATTTGTTATTGCCAGCAGCTGCCTGGGGTGAAAAAGAATGTACGGTTACCAATTCTGAGCGTCGTATCACCCACTTGCATGCGGCTATCCCTGCGCCAGGCGAATGTCGCCCTGATTGGGAGATTGCGACTGACTTTGCGCACCGTTTAGGCGCGCGATTGGGCAAATCGAGTGCTGGTTTATTCCCTTATGCAGACGTTGAGGCTGTGTTCAATGAACATAGGGAGTCCACCCGCGGGCGGGATCTGGATATTACCGGGTTGTCTTATGCGTTATTGGACGCACAAGGACCGCAGCAATGGCCGTTCCCGGAGGGTGCGACAGTGGGTAAGGCGCGGTTATATGCTGATGGTATTTACCCCACAGCAGACGGACGCGCCATGTTTGCCAATGTGCGTTATTTGCCCACCGCTGAAGTCATCGATGCACGCTATCCGCTGCACTTGAATACGGGGCGGCTACGCGATCAGTGGCATGGTATGAGTCGTACCGGGATGGTGGCGCGACTGTTTAGTCACGTCGAATCCCCCGTATTGTCTATGCATGGCGATGATATGGCCAGACGCAGCCTGGCTACGGGCGACTTGGTGCGAGTCAAGAGTCGTCGTGGTGAGCTGCTGGTGCCGGTAGAAATGAGTGACGACATGCGTATCGGACAAGTGTACATGCCTATGCACTGGGGAAGCCGTTACATGAGCGGGATGGGCGTGAATGCGCTCACCATGGATCAGCGCGATCCTGTCTCCAGGCAACCCGAATTAAAACACGCCGCAGTGCAAGTGGAAAAAATGCCTTTGCCTTGGCACATGGCGGTGATGCGTCGTGATAATGCAGTGGCACGGATGTTGCGTATACAACCATTGCTGGATCAATTTGGTTATGCCAGTTGTGGCCTGTATGGACGACAAAATCCGGTGTTGGTGTTGCGTATTGCCAATGCGTCACCGTTGCCAGTGGAATTGATGAACAAGATAGACGCCTTGTTGGATATGCAGGATGAAACCAGCATCATGCGTTATGACGATGCCAAGCGTGGCGTCTCCAAACGGGTACTGGTGGAAGATGGGCGGGTTGTCGGTGTGCGCTTGACGGGTGAAATTGCCGCGCGTGACTGGCTCAAGGAAATGATGGCAGAAGGCGCGGAAATTGCACCATTGCGTAACTGGGTTTTAGCGCCACTGTCCACCCCGCCGCAAGGTAGCAGTAGTCGAGGACGTATTGTGTGTAATTGCCTGAATATTTCAGAAACTCAAATCGTTACCGCGATCGCGGCGGGAGCGGATTTGGCAATGCTGCAAGCTGAATTGAAATGCGGTACTGAGTGCGGTTCATGTGTGCCGGAACTGAAACGTATGGTTTTGCTAGGCAAGCAGGGGGCAGCATGAGTTACGCCGCCATATTGAAAGAAATAGCACGCGGCGTACATGGCGCACGTAATTTGAGCGTAGACGAAGCGGCGCAATTGTATGGCGCCATGCTGGACGGCGGTGTGCCCGAAATGGAGCTGGGCGCTATATTGATTGCCTTGCGCATGAAAGGCGAGTCCGAGGACGAGTTATTGGGTTTTTATCAAGCGCTGGAGTCGCGTTTGTATACCCTGGATATGCCTGTAACAGGTGTCAGGCCCGTTGTTATTCCGAGTTACAACGGTGCCCGTCATCAGGCCAATTTGGTGCCGTTGCTGGCTCTGTTGTTAGTGAAATTTGGCATTCCTGTGTTGATACATGGCACGCTGGAAAGTCAGGGGCGGACAACCACAGCTTATATTCTGCGAGAACTCGGCATATTGCCTAGCGCGAGTCTTGGGCAGGCTAATGTGGCGCTGGCGAATGATTGCCTCGCATTTGTACCTACGGCGGTGCTGTCGCCAGGGTTGGCTAACTTGCTGGCATTGCGTAATCGGCTGGGTGTGCGTAACAGCGCACATAGCCTGGCAAAAATGATGAGTCCGTTTAATGTGGATAGCTTGCGCCTGGTGAGCGTGTCGCATCCAGATTATTTAATCAAAATGCGTGAGTTTTTTGAGACTACAGGATTACGTGCCTTGTTGTTGCGCGGCACTGAGGGTGAGGCGTTTGCCAATCCTAAACGCAGGCCGGATTTGTTGTATTGCGATGATGGTCGTTCGAAATTGTTGTTTGAAGCCGAAGCCGGGCCGCTGAAAACCGTACCGCATTTACCCAATGCGATAGACACAGTGACCACTGCGGCATGGATACAGGATGCGATGGCAGGACGGCAGCCTATCCCGCTGGCGATCATTAATCAATTGGCGTGCTGTTTGTACGGCACGGGTTACACCAGCGATATGAACCAGGCGAAAGCGATAGTCGCAATGGAAACCAACAGCCTGACCATGGCGTAAGGAGAGCAGCATGAACGGCAAAGTTTATTTAATCGGCGCAGGACCAGGTGACCCCGAGTTGATCACGCTCAAGGCCGTCCGCATATTGCAAACGGCTGATGTGGTGCTGGTGGATGATTTGGTGAATCCTGTGCTGCTGATGCATGCACGGCAGGATGCGCGCATCGTTTATGTGGGCAAACGTGGCGGCTGCAAATCAACGCCACAAGCTTACATTCAAAAACAAATGATCGCCGAAGCGCAGGCAGGTCTGATGGTGGCGCGGCTCAAAGGGGGTGACCCGTTTATGTTCGGGCGTGGCGGTGAGGAAATCGAGGCGTTACGAGCGGCGGGGCTAGCTGTGGAAGTGATCAGTGGCATTACTGCGGGTATTGCGGCACCGGCGAGTCTGGGCGTACCAGTAACACATCGGGATAGCGCGCCTGGCGTGACTTTTGTGACGGGACATAGTCGTGATGGTAATAGCGTCAACTGGCAAGCACTGGCAGCAGGTAAAACCACGCTGGTGATTTACATGGGTGTGAAAAACCTGCCCGACATCGTGCCTGAATTGCTGGCTGGTGGCATGCGTGCAGATATGCCTGCACTCGCGATCCAGAGCGGTACATTGGCAAGCCAGCGTCAGGTTCAGGCTACCTTGCAAACACTGCATGCAGCAATGCTGGCGGCCGATCTGGGTAGCCCTGCCATTATTGTATTGGGTGAAGTCGTGAAACTGGCTGACATTGCAGCGCAGACTGCATGGATGGCGCAAGCAGCATAAGTAGTAGTAGCAAATTTATCTCATCAGCACAAGTAAGCTGCAACGGCGCGGCTCCTTGGTACTGTGGTGTTAATTACTAGTTGATAGTGATCTATCCGCAATCATAAGGAGTATCCGTAATGAAAAGAATGAAATTGGTAATGGTCGGCAATGGCATGGCTGGGGTGCGTACTCTGGAGGAATTGCTTAAGTTGGCACCTGATATGTACGACATCACCGTATTTGGCGCAGAGCCGCATGCTAACTACAACCGCATTCTGCTCTCGCCTGTATTGGCGGGCGAACAAACTATCCAGGACATCATGCTCAATGATGTGGACTGGTACAGCGATAATGGCATTACGCTGCATCTCAATAAAAAAATAGTGAACATAGACCGGCTTAAACGTACCGTGACCGCCAGTGATGGCATGGTGGTTGGCTATGATCGATTGATTATGGCGACGGGTTCTAATCCGTTTATTTTGCCTGTGCCTGGTAAGGATTTGCCAGGGGTGATCGGCTATCGCGATATTGCTGATACTGATGCAATGATAGATGCGGCAAAAGTGTATAAGCATGCGGTGGTTATCGGTGGCGGTCTGTTGGGACTGGAAGCTGCGAATGGCTTGAAGCTGCGCGGGATGGATGTCACTGTGGTGCACATCAATGAATGGTTGATGGAGCGGCAACTGGACAAACCTTCAGCTAAATTGCTGCAAAAGAGTCTGGAAGACAAAGGACTGAAATTCCTGTTGCAAAAACATACTGCGGAACTGGTTCAGGGTGAATCAGGTCGGGTGTGTGCGGTCAAATTCAAGGATGGTGACGTTATCCCCGCTGATATTGTGGTCATGGCAGTCGGTATCCGCCCGAACACTGCACTGGCTGAATCAGCGGGCATACATTGCAATCGCGGTATCGTTGTCAACGACACCATGCAAACCTATGATCCGCGTATTTATGCGATTGGTGAATGTGTGAATCACCGTGGCATTGCATATGGACTGGTTGCGCCCTTGTTTGAAATGGCAAAAGTTGCAGCCAATCATCTGGCCGAATTTGGTATTGCGCGCTACGTCGGTTCAGTGACCTCGACCAAGCTCAAAGTGACAGGGATAGATTTGTTCTCGGCAGGTGATTTTACCGGGGGTGATAATTACGAAGAAATTTTGCTGTCCGACCCTGTGGGCGGCGTGTATAAAAAAATCGTCATCAAGGACAACAAAATCGCCGGTGCAGTGATGTATGGTGATACCGTCGATGGTGCCTGGTATTTCCAGCTACTGCGCGAAGGGCGCGATGTGTCGGACATACGCGACCACTTGATGTTTGGTCAAAGTCACGTCGGTGATTTGGGTCATCAGGGTCAAAATCGTGCCGCGGCGATGACTGATGAAATGGAAATCTGCGGCTGTAATGGCGTGTGCAAAGGCACGGTAGTCAAGGCGATTAAGGAAAAAGGCTTATTCACACTGGAAGACGTGCGTAAACACACTAAAGCTTCGTCATCCTGCGGCTCATGTACTGGGCTGGTTGAACAATTGCTGGCGACCGTGCTGGGCGGAGATTACTCCGAAGCACCAAAAAATAAATCCATGTGCGGTTGTACCGATCACACCCACGCTGAAGTACGTGCTGCGATACGCGATCAGAAAATATTGAGTATTCCTGATGTGATGTCCACCATGGCATGGCGCACACCGAACGGCTGTGCCAGTTGCCGTCCGGCATTGAATTACTATCTGATTTCGTCATGGCCAGGCGAGGCCAAAGATGATCCGCAATCGCGCTTTATCAACGAGCGTGCCCATGCCAACATCCAGAAAGACGGCACCTACTCGGTCATACCGCGTATGTTCGGCGGGCAAACTACGCCAGATGAGCTGCGTCGAATTGCCGATGTGGCGGATAAATATGCGATACCGACAGTGAAAGTCACTGGCGGGCAGCGCATCGATTTGCTTGGCGTGAAAAAAGCTGATTTGCCGGGTGTGTGGCAAGACTTGGGCATGCCGTCTGGTCTGGCTTACGGTAAGGCGTTGCGTACAGTGAAAACTTGCGTGGGTAGCGAGTGGTGCCGTTTTGGCACGCAAGACTCGACCAAGCTGGGTGTGGATATAGAAAAAGCCTTGTGGAAAATGTGGGCGCCGCACAAGGTCAAATTTGCCGTGTCGGGTTGTCCTCGTAACTGCGCTGAAGCGGCGATTAAAGACGTGGGCATTATCGGTGTGGATTCGGGCTGGGAAATCTATATCGGCGGTAACGGCGGGATTAAAACTGAAGTCGCACACTTCTTTGTCAAGCTGAAAACCGATGTTGAAGTCATGGAATACTCAGCCGCATTCCTGCAACTGTATCGCGAGGAGGGTTTCTACCTGGAACGCACCGTGCATTATCTGGCGCGCGTAGGCATGGATTACATCAAGCAGCGCGTGCTGGAAGACGAAGCAGGACGTAAGGTTTTGTATGAGCGTATGTTGTTCTCGGTACAAAATGAAACTGATCCCTGGCTGGATCGTACTGAGGGCGGTGTGGGTAAACACGAATTTGAAATGCTAACTGCCTGATAAGAATAGAGAATAATGATGACTGAATGGACAAAAATTTGTAATGTAACTGACATCCCTCATCTCGGTGCGCGCGTGGTGCAAACTGCACAGGGTGATATTGCCGTATTTCGTACCAATGGTGATGCAGTGTTTGCCTTGCATGATAAGTGCCCACATAAAGGTGGCCCGCTGTCGCAAGGCATCGTGGCAGGTAAGACCGTGACCTGTCCGTTGCATGGCTGGAAAATCGGTCTGGAAACCGGCAATGCCGATGCCCCCGATGAGGGTCATACCCCCTGCCTGCAAACCAAAACGGATGATGCCGGCATGGTGTGGTTGAGTTTGTCAGGCGTTCCAGCTTGTTAGGGGGTTAACGTGAGCAGCATGAGTTATCTTGCTGTCGTCGAGCGTTATCATCAATATCATGATGCGTTAGGCGAATTGCTATCGTCTATACTCACGGGGATGGGCGATACGCAATTGCTGCTGACCGACGATGCACGGCACAGAGCGATGAACTGCGTGGTGACGCATTACCCATTTGCCGAGTTGTTGTATGTGCTGGATGCAGATGGCAAACAAATCACCCATAATGTCGCTGCGGGTCATGCAGTCAAGACCGGTAACAGCGGACTAGGTCGTGATCGCAGCATGCGGCCTTACTATGCGCTGGCGCAGGGACGGCAAGGGGTGAACGTGACTGCGCCCTATCTGTCCAGTGCCAGCAATATGCTGTGTGTCTCGGCGATACTGCCACTGGTTCATCCGGAAACAGGTGAAGTTTGCTATGTAGTGCTGGATATCGACTTGACTGGCGCGATAGAGTTTATGATGGGCGACCATGCGCGGCGGCGATTCTTGCCTGTTTTTCAGGCCGTGTATATTGTGATTGTATTGGGCCTGGCTGCGGTAACGGGCGTGTTGCTGTATGCGGCGTTTGATGAACTGATGGCGCTGCGTCATGTCGGTGATAATGTGGCTGAATTACACCTTAAACCGTTTGGGGTGATTATTTTTCTGACGCTGGCGCTGGCGATTTTCGACTTGGGCAAAACCATACTGGAAGAAGAGGTGCTGATGCACAAGGATATATTCCGCCATAGTTCAACGCGACGAACGATTACGCGGTTTATCGCGGCGATATTGATTGCGGTGTCGATAGAAGCTCTGTTGCTGATGTTCAAATCTGCGTTAGGCATGACGCATGAAATGGTCGAGGCGGTGTGGATGATGTTTGCTGCAGTGGGTTTGCTGGTTGGCTTGGGTCTGTACGTCTATCTGGGCGCACGTGCTGAGGCATTGTTGTCGGCAGGCAATAAGCCATGAACGGGCTTATTCTGTTTGCGCACGGTGCGCGTGACCCGCGCTGGGCGCAGCCATTTCAACGCTTGCAAACGATATTGAGTGAGCAACAGCCACAGCGGCAAGTGGCCTTGGCGTATCTGGAGCTGATGTCACCGAGCTTGCCTGATGCGGTTGCGGCTATGGTTGCGCAGGGCATTACCCATATTGATATTGCGCCCATGTTTTTGGGCGTGGGCGCGCACATGCGCGAAGATTTTCCTGCGATTATGACGGGTTTGAAAGCACAGTATCCAGATGTGCAATTGTCGGTTTTGCCCGTGCTGGGCGAGAGTGAGACGTTGTTGCAACGCATCGCCGATTGGGTGGTGCAGGGCATTAAGGAGTAACGATGTTAACAGTGATGATAGTAGATGACGATGCGCGACGTGGGCAGCAGTTGGTGCAGGCTTTTCGCAGTCAAGGGTATCAGGTTGCAGACCGGGTTGAGTCTGCATTTGCCTTGCCTGATGCAGTCGCCAGATGTGCACCTGATGTGATCATCATCGGCGCAGACTCACCTGACCGTGACATGCTGGAGCATCTGTGCGTCGCCACCCGTGATTGTCCGCGCCCGGTGGTGATGTTTACTGAAGATCAGGCGAGTGAGTCCATTCGTGCGGCATTGAAAGCAGGGGTGTCGGCGTATATCGTCGATGGTCTGGAGTCGGCGCGCTTGCAACCGATACTGGAAGTGGCGAGAATCAGGTTTGAAGAACATCAGGCCCTGGTTGATGCGGCAAATAAGGCGAATCGTTCGCAGCAGGAGCGTGACTTGATTGCCGCCGCCAAGCAACGCTTAATGGCAGATCAGAACATGAGCGAAACTGATGCCTATCACGCCATGCGCCGCACTGCGATGGCGGAAAATCGCAGACTGGTGGAAATAGCTGAAGTGATTATGCAGGCGATACCTCCAGTTGCTTAATGTGGGTACGTCAAACAATATATTCCAGATAGGATAGCGCTGTAGTCTGATAGTGATAGTGTGTATGATTCGGGGAATAGCAGTTGCATAAGAAATGCAGTCATAGAGACATATACACGATGCAGACACCGATAATTCCCGATAATGAATCTCAGCGCCTGGCTGCATTGCAGGGTTATGATGTGCTCGACACGCCTGCTGAGGCGGAATTTGATGACCTGGCATTGCTTGCATCCATCATTTGCGGTACACCTATCGCTTTAGTTTCACTCATTGATGAAAATCGGCAGTGGTTTAAAAGTAGTGTGGGTTTGGCCGCGCAGGAAACCCCACGGACTATTTCGTTTTGCGGGCATGCGATTAATCAGCCTGCTTCCTTGTTAGAAGTGCAAAACGCGTTGGAAGACGCGCGTTTTGCAGATAACCCCCTGGTATCCGGTGACCCTAACATCCGTTTTTATGCGGGTGCGCCATTGGTCACTTCTGACGGCTATGCACTGGGTACTTTGTGCGTGATTGATACTGTCCCGCGCTTGCTCACTGCGCAGCAGCGTGATGCGTTGATGGCATTGAGCCGGCAAGTGACACGGCTGATAGAAAAACGTCTGATGCCGCAACTTATTCAAGCACAATATCTGGCCTACCAGGAGCAGGCAGCTGCCTTGCACAGTCAGGAACAATATTTTGAAACTTTGTTTGAAAAATCCACTGATACCGCGCTGATACTCCATCGTGGGCATGTCATAAATTGTAATCAGGCTGCCATGCAGTTGTTTGGTTGTGATGATAAATCGCAGCTGATGGGCGTGGACTTGTATCAATTATCCGCCCCTTATCAGGCTGATGGCAGTAGTTCTGAAGCGAAAATTCTGGAAATAAGCGCACTTGCCATGAGTCAGGGCTATCATCATTTTGAATGGGTGATGATGCGCTCAGATGGTATGGTGTTTGATGCGGATGTTGCGATCACCGCGATTACCATCAACAACGAATTGATGATGCATGTGGCTTTGCGGGACATTACTGATAAACATAAATTGGAGCAAGCGCTCTATTTGGCCAAGGAGCGTGCAGAGGTCACTCTGGCCTCCATCGGTGACGCAGTCATCACCACGGATGCTGCAGGGCAGATTACTTTTTTGAATCAGGTTGCAGCTGATTTGACAGGATGGCCGCTGGATGAGGCGTTAGGAAGTGATTTAGCCAGAGTCTTCAACATTTTCAATGAAGACACGCGTCAAAAAATAGCCAGCCCGGTAGATGTTGTATTGCATCAGGGTCAGGCTATCGCGCAAACAAGTCATGCCATGCTGATTGCGCGGGACGGTAAGGAATACAACATAGAAGATTCAGCTGCACCTATCTTATTAGCTGATGGCACATTAATAGGCTGCGTACTGGTATTCCACGATATTACTGAAAAGTTTCATCTGCAAAATACCGTGCGCTGGCAAGCGGCGCATGATGCCCTCACCAAACTCCCCAATCGCGTCTTGCTTGCAGACAGTTTTAAACACGCAATTGCCCGGGCACAACGTCAGCAGTCGCTATTAGCCGTGTGTATGATAGATCTGGATGAGTTCAAGCCCGTCAATGATAAATACGGGCATGACGTGGGTGATATGTTGTTAATTGAAGTCGCTAAACGGCTGAATGCAGTGATACGCGGGGATGATACGGCAGCGCGTCTGGGCGGAGATGAGTTTGCATTGTTGCTGTCGGATGTCAGTGATGTGGATGAATTGCAAGTCATTATGGGGCGCTTGCTTACGGTGTTAGCGACGCCTTATGTCATTGATGAAAAATATATTACGCTTTCAGCGAGTATCGGCAGCGCGTTGTATCCGCTGGATGATGTGGATGCGGATACCTTGTTGCGTCACGCTGATCAGGCGATGTATCAAGCCAAACAACGTGGTCGTAATCAGCACCAGATGTTTGATGTGTCATTGGACACGCAAATCATCGCCAGCCATCAAACCCGCAGAAATATAAAAAATGCACTGCAGGAGAACGAGCTGGTGTTGTATTACCAGCCCAAGGTCAATATGCGTACCGGGGTGGTAGTGGGCATGGAGGCATTATTGCGCTGGGAGCATCCTGATCACGGTTTGATACCGCCGCTGGATTTTCTCCCGCAAGTAGAACAGACCGACCTGATTATTGATATCGGCAAATGGGTGATAGATCAGGCATTACAACAAATTGCTGATTGGTATAAAGCTGGCAAGTCGTGGACGGTCAGCGTTAATATTGCCGCTCTGCATTTTCAGTACGGGAATTTTTTACGGGATTTGCAGGCCAGTCTGCATCGTTATGCCGAAGTGCCGCCGCATTTGCTGGAGATTGAAATTCTGGAATCTGTTGCTCTGGGCGATATTAATCAGGTTAATCAGCTCATACGTGACTGTCAGGCACTGGGTGTCAGTTTCTCACTGGATGATTTTGGAACGGGTTATTCCTCACTGGGATACCTCAAACGCTTACCTGCTGAAACCATAAAAATCGACCAGTCATTTGTGCGCGATATATTGGATGATAAGGATGACTTGGCTCTGGTTGAAGCCGTCATTGGTATGGGACGGGTATTTAACCGTAAGATTATCGCAGAGGGGGTGGAAACAGCTGAACATGGCGTATTGCTGATGCGCCTGGGATGTGATCTGGCGCAGGGGTATGGTATTGCCAAGCCGATGCCTGCGATGCGGGTATTGGGTTGGGCAGCGGCGTATGTTGCTGATCCGCTGTGGTCGATGTGGGCAGATACGCAATGGGCGCTGGATGATTTCCCATTGCTGGTTGCGCAGCATGATCATTTGAAATGGGTTAAACGCCTGATTTTATCGGTGGAGCATCAACACATCGCTTTGGATCAGGCAGAAATAACCGATGCACATCAATGTCGGTTTGGGTACTGGTATTATGGTTATGGCAAAATGCGACATGGTCAACTGAGCGAATTTATTGCCATTGAACCATTGCATAATCAGGTGCACGAGATCGGGATGGCTATCGTGCAGGCGTGCAAAATTAGCGATAAGGAAACAGCGCAGCAGCTGTGTGTAGCGTTGTTGGCGGCCAAAGATAATATTCTGGCTATGCTGTCCAGCTTGCAGCAGGCTGTGCGCTTGCAGGCCAGCGAGATTTCTCATACTGGGCATGCTAGCTGATAGCATTTTTGATATTGCTTTAAATGTTTTTCTGACGGTAATTAGTCATGTCGAACCACCGCGGTGCGCAATGCACCATAATCAAGCATTTTTGTGAATTTATCTTTGCAAATGATGCGGATTAATTTATTTTTATTCAATATAAACATTTAGTTATGATTATGTAAAAAATCTAGCATGGCTATTGCTTACTGTGGTTAGCTGGTGCAATGACTGCGCTGATTTAGAAAAATAAACCGCAGGAAGATAATCATGAATAAATCGTTTTGGAAAGCGGGGCATACGCCTACGCTGTTAGCCGCATTTTTGTATTTTGACCTGTCCTTTATGGTATGGGTCATGTTGGGTCCGTTGGGTGTGCAAATCGCCAGTGATCTGGGTCTGGATGCGGGACAAAAAGGCCTGATGGTGGCGACACCAGTATTGGCTGGCGCATTGTTGCGCATCGTAATGGGGGTATTGGTCGATCACCTGAAGCCGAAAAAAGCGGGTTTGATCGGGCAGATTGTTGTTCTGTGTGCGCTGGCCTGGGCATGGCTGGCGGGCATCCATAGTTTTCAGCAAGTGTTGGTGCTGGGATTGCTGCTGGGTTTTGCAGGTGCAGCATTTGCCGTGGCACTGCCGCTGGCATCACGCTGGTATCCACCGGAACATCAGGGGACGGCGCTGGGCATTGCCGGTGCGGGAAATTCCGGTACGGCATTGGCAGCTTTGTTCGCACCGAGTCTGGCGGTGGCCTTTGGCTGGAATAGTGTGTTTGGTCTGGCGATGATACCGCTGGGAATTGCACTGGCGGTGTATTTGATATTCGCCAAGGATAGCCCTGATTGCCCGCCATCCAAGTCTATGGCTGAATACTTGCATGTGCTCAAAGATAAGGATGCCTGGTGGTTTATGTTCTTCTACAGCGTTACCTTTGGTGGGTTTGTCGGCATGGCATCGAGTCTGACGATTTATTTCAATACTCAATACGGCTTGTCTCCCGTCACTGCCGGTTATTTCACCGCTGCGTGCGTGTTTGCGGGTTCATTGGTGCGTCCTATGGGCGGGATGCTGGCAGACAGGATAGGCGGTATTCGTACTTTGTCAGTCATGTACGCATTGGCTGCGTTTTTCCTGTTGTTGGTGAGTATCGGTATGAGTACACCTATGCTGGCGATGGCAGTGATCGTGCCTGCAATGCTGGCATTGGGCGTCGGTAACGGAGCAGTGTTCCAGCTAGTGCCACAACGCTTCCGGCGTGAGATCGGAGTGATGACAGGCTTGGTGGGTATGGCTGGCGGCGTGGGCGGTTTTTATCTTGCGTCCAGTTTGGGCTATTCACATAAACTCACGGGTAGTTATCAAACAGGTTTTGTATTATTTGCCGGTTTGGCAGTTGTTGCACTGGTGGGGCTGACCAAGGTGAAATCACGTTGGCGTACTACCTGGGGCGCAGCGGGTACGGCCAAGATTTAGATGACCTTGCAATTAGTCATCGGGCACGCATCAGCGACAGGTCCACGCGAACGCAATGAGGATTTTGTTGGTTTTGTGACACCTGCACGTGCTCAACTGGCTGATAAAGGTGCACTGATTGCACTGGCGGATGGTGTGTCGGGTGGCGCAGGGGGGCGTGAAGCGGCTGAATACACAGTACGTGGTTTATTGGCTGACTATTACGCTACGCCTGATACCTGGGAAGTGCCATATGCCGTCGATAAGGTGCTGACGGCGATTAACCGCTGGTTGCTTGCGCAGGCAACTACGCGGCGTGATCTGGCGGGGATGTCCTGTACTTTGTCGGCAGTGGTATTGCGCGGTTGCCGCTATTATTTGGCGCAGGTGGGCGATAGCCGTATTTACCGCTTGCGTGCAGGTGAATTCACTCAATTAACCACTGATCACGTCTGGGATAGACCCGACATGCGCCATGTGCTCAAGCGTGCTGTGGGGTTGGACCAGCATTTGAGCGTAGACTTCAGCGAAGGTGAGTTGTTGGCGGGCGATTTATTTCTGCTGGTGTCCGATGGTGTGTGGGAGCCTGTGGGTGATTTGGCGATGCTCAACACGCTTAAGCTCTACGATAATCCGCAGCTGGCCGCTGACGAGCTGGTGCGCGTTGCTCACAAACAAGGCGGACAGGATAACGCCAGCGCGATAGTAGTGCGCATAGACAGCGTGCCTGATAAAAATCTGCGCGATCAATTAAGCGCAGAACGGCATTTACCTATACCGCCAAGATTGAAGCCGGGCACACGATTGGATGGCTTTGAGGTGCTTGCGCTGATACACGAGTCGCGCATGTCATTGCTCTACCAGGTGCGTAATTTGGCTGATGGGCGACTCTGGGTGCTGAAGACCTTACCTCCGCAGGCGGCGCATGATGCGGCTGCGGCAGATGCACTGATACAGGAAGAATGGCTGGCAAAAAAAGTCATTGCGCATTATTTCCCGCAAATACTCCCGCTTACGACCGAAGACCGCTCCGCTTTATATTATGTAATGAGCTGGCATGAGGGTGCAACCTTACAACAACATCTGGATAACGGGCGGCATTTCAGCGTTACTGAATCCGTGCAAATTGGCATCCGCCTGATCAAAGGCTTGGCCGCATTGCAGCGGCTCAATATATTGCATCGTGATATCAAGCCCGCTAATGTGCATTTGGGCGCGGACGATAAGCTGCGTATTCTGGACTTTGGTGTGGCAGCTAGTGCAGGTTTGCACGATATCAGCGACGGCGCGGGTACGCCAAGCTATATGGCGCCTGAGCTTATCGCGGGGGATTCCGCCAGTGTCGCCAGCGAACTGTATGCAGCTGGCGTAACCTTGTATTATCTGCTGACGCGCAAATACCCGTATGGTGAAATCGAGCCATTCCAGCATCCCAAATTTGGTGATCCTGTTCCACCTACACGCTATCGCCCCGAAATCCCCCACTGGCTGGAAAATATCCTGCTTAAAGCGGTTGCCCGCGATCCCAGGTTGCGTTTCGAAACTGCTGAGGAAATGTTATTGGCATTGGAACAAGGCGAACATCGTGCCCTCGATGCGCCACGCCGCACACCACTACTGACTCGCGACCCGTTACGGGTTTGGCAATTACTGGCCCTGTTTTCGATAGTATTGAATTTGATGCTGGTGTTTTTGTTGGTGGCGAGTTAATACTTGCTGATGATTGCGTGCCATTCTGGTGCGTGATGCGGGTATGTTTGCACGTTATGCTTGCTTTCTGTATCCACTGGGTTCATCCAGAACATCAGGGTTTTGTAAAATAATTTGTTTATAATCAAATTGTTAGAAAATAATTTAATAATTGGCACAGCATTTGCTAAGTATCTATGCAAGAGCCTTGTTCAATGGTGAGCGATCTCTGACAAACCTATTTTTTAATAAATGGAGTAACTCAGATGAACGACCACCCTGTTGATACCACTACCCCTGCTATAACCACTGATACCAATCCACGCCGCGATTTTCTTAAAAAAACCACAGGCATGTTAGGAGCTGCTGCCTTGATGAATCTTGTCTCCCCTGAAGTGCGCCAAGGTGCATGGGCTGCTGGCTCAGATGCGCCCGAAATTACTGAAGTAAAAGTAGGCTTTATTCCTTTGACCGATTGCGCATCTGTGGTTATTGCCAGTGTGATGGGCTTTGATAAAAAATATGGCATCAAAATCATTCCTAGCAAGGAAGCTTCCTGGGCGGCAGTGCGCGACAAACTGATCAATGGCGAACTCGATGCATCCCATGTTTTGTATGGCCTGATTTATGGCGTGCAAATGGGTATCGGTGGGCCGAAGAAAGATATGGCTAATCTGATGACCATTAATAATAATGGACAGGCTATTTCATTATCTAATCAACTCAAGGCGAAAGGTGCAGTTGATGGCCCTAGTCTGGCGAAACTGATTAAAGCTGAGCCACGGGAATATACTTTTGCGCAGACTTTTCCTACAGGTACTCATGCAATGTGGTTGTACTATTGGCTGGCTACTTATGGCGTAAATCCATTTACCGAGGCCAAAGTCATTACTGTACCACCACCGCAAATGATCGCTAACATGCGCGTTGATAACATGGACGGGTTCTGTGTTGGCGAGCCGTGGAATGCGCGTGCAATACGTGACAAAGTAGGCTTCACTGCCGTGACTTCACAAGAAATCTGGCAAGATCATCCGGAAAAAATCCTCGGTACGACTGCAGAATGGGTGGCTAAACATCCGAATACCGCACGTGCTCTGATTATGGCAGTGCTGGATGCGTCACGTTACATTGATAACATGTCACATCGTTCTGAAGTGGCCAAGATTATTGCTGATAAGTCATACGTGAATACCGATTTTGATTCCATAGAAGACCGTATGCTGGGTCAATATGACAATGGTAACGGCAAAAAATGGCAAGATCCTAACTACATGAAGTTCTTCAATGAGGGTAAGGTCAACTTCCCTTACCTGTCCGACGGCATGTGGTTCCTGACTCAGCATAAGCGCTGGGGCTTGCTCAAGGAAGATCCTAACTATCTGGCTGAAGCGACCAAGGTCAACCAGATTAAGCTCTATACCGAAGCCGCTACCCAGCTTAAGATTGCCGTGCCTAAGAGCCCGATGCGCACTTCCAAGCTGATAGATGGCACGGTGTGGGATGGTAAGGATCCGAAAAAATACGCAGCTTCATTCAAAATCCACGCATAAAACCATGGACGTAGCAACTCAGGTTGCTACGTCATCTGTTACACCTAGGAGAATATGATGAGTGCTGTTTATGAAACTGTGCAGGCGCAGCCTGAAGTGGAAACGGTTGTGCCTCCGGCTCAACCAGTACCCGTTAAGACGACCATGAATAAACCTAAATTTGAGTTACAGGAAAAGCTGGCTGACGGCTTGCGCTGGATAATCCCGCCTATGCTGGGTATTTTGGCATTTATTGCGCTATGGGCATTGGTCGCACAAGAAACAGAAAATCTGCCTGGGCCATTAAAAACCTGGGAATCGGCAAAGTTGTTATTTGCTGACCCGTTTTATAACAAAGGTCCCAACGATCAGGGTATAGGCTGGAATATTCTGTATTCACTTTATCGTGTTGGCATAGGCTTCGGTTTGGCCGCACTGATCGGTATCCCGCTAGGCTTCATGATAGGCCGTTTCAAATTCCTGGCAGCGATGACTGCGCCGATTATCAGCCTGTTGCGTCCGGTGTCGCCATTGGCCTGGTTGCCTATCGGCCTGCTGGTGTTGCACAAAGCTGAGCCGGCTTCGATCTGGGTGATTTATATCTCCAGCATCTGGCCGATGATATTGAACACCGCGGTCGGTGTACGCCAGGTGCCGCAGGACTACCTCAACGTCGCCCGCGTGTTGAACTTGTCAGAATGGAAAGTGTTTACCCGCATCCTGTTCCCCGCCGTATTGCCGCATGTGTTGACGGGCGTACGTCTGGCGATAGGCATCGCCTGGCTGGTAATCGTTGCGGCTGAAATGTTGACGGGTGGTGTGGGTATCGGCTTCTGGGTTTGGGATGAGTGGAATAACCTGAATGTCGAGCACATTATCATCGCGATTTTTGTGGTGGGGATTATCGGTCTGTTGCTGGAACAGGGCCTGATCTGGATCGCCAAACGTTTCAGCTACGAATAAAGGAATAATCATGGAAAAGTTCGTGCATTTAGATCATGTGGATGTGAAATTCAGCACTAAAAAGGGTGTTTACCACGCACTGAGCGACATCAACTTGAGCATAGATCAGGGGCAGTTCTTCACCTTGATTGGTCACTCCGGCTGCGGTAAATCAACCTTGCTTAACATCATCGCCGGTTTGCAGGATGCAACGGAAGGTGCGGCTCTGTGTGAGGGCCGTGAAATTAAAGGCCCTGGTCCTGAGCGAGCGGTGGTTTTTCAGAACCACAGTTTGCTGCCCTGGCTGACCTGCTATGACAATATTTACCTGGGTGTGGAGCGGGTATTTGGTACTAAAGAAGGCAAAGCCAAGCTCAAGCAGCGCACTTTGGCAGCGCTGGATTTAGTGGGTTTAAGTCATGCGGAACAGAAACGTCCGAATGAAATATCGGGCGGGATGAAGCAGCGCGTCGGTATTGCCCGCGCACTGGCGATGGAGCCGAAAATCCTGCTGATGGATGAGCCATTCGGCGCACTTGATGCGCTGACTCGTGCACATTTGCAGGATGAGTTGATGAAAATTGTAGCTGCAACCAATAGCACTGTAGTGATGGTGACTCACGATGTGGACGAGGCAGTGTTGCTGTCTGACCGCATCGTTATGCTCACCAATGGTCCTGCTGCCACCATCGGTGAAATATTAACCGTAGACTTGGCAAAACCGCGTGACCGCCTTGCGTTGGCTAACGACCCGCATTATCACCATATCCGTTCCAAGGTACTGGAGTTCCTGTATCAGCGGCAAATGCGACCCGCTGCAGCCTAAAACCTGAAAACGGCAGTTGATTGCCGTTTTCAGCTTAGAACAGCTGCATTAAGCGTACTTCAACGCCGCTACGGTACACAGGGGCGGGATAGTAGGCCACGGGTGGCGGTGGTGCATAGACCACGTGTGGTGGTTGGTAATAAGGCGTGACGTAATAGGCATCGTAATCACGTCCACGACCATACCCGTGTCCTCGCCCGCGATCCCAGCCTCTATCGCCTCTGTCATTCCAGTTGCCTCGATCCTGATAATAGCGTGGTGCATCATAACCGCGATAGCCATCACGACCATCGTGGTCGCCGCGTCCGTCTGCCAATGCCGGTGCGGTGATGCTGGCGAATATTGCAATAGCGAAGATTTTAGTAAGCGTCTTGTTCATGATGTTGTCCTTATGACGGTGGGGCGGCGACGAAAGTCGTCGCCAGACTGCTGTTAATACTTACTTGGTACGCGGGCTCTATCATGTTTTTCCTGATAAATATTACCGCTGGATTGTTGTAAATCCTGATGCACGTCCTGACGTTCAGCTGGTGTGTAACGGCCATCCGATTTATAGCTGCGCTCTTCAGCGCGTATCTGTTGCTGTTGTTGTGCTAAGCCTTTGGCTTCTTCACGCGTCAAGCTGCCTGATTGCACGCCCTGTTTAATACGCTGTGCTTCATTATGTTGCATTTGGTTGTTGCTCTGGCGATGGTAATTGTCAGCATAAACACTGGTTGCACCCATAAAACCGATAACTAATAATCCTGCTCCAATAAATTTATTCATTTCAATCTCCTTAAGTAAATTTGGCTTCCTTGTGGAAGTGAGTTCATCATATAAGCAATTTGTAAGCAAACTGTTGCGTAATATGAGGCAAGTGGTAACAGGATGTTACCGTTGCGCTTGGAGTCCTGTTAGACTGCTGTACTTGTTTAATTTGCCTTAAAATCATGTCTAATACCCACGCTTTTGCCAATCTTCCCCTCTCTCCCGCCTTTTTACGTAACCTGGAAAGCATGGGCTACGAAGCCATGACGGATATACAGGCACAAAGTCTGCCGCCGATTCTGGCTGGTCGGGATTTAATCGCGCAAGCGAAAACAGGCAGCGGTAAAACAGCTGCATTTGGTATCGGTATTCTGCACAAACTCAATCCCAGCTATTTTGCGATACAAGGGCTGGTGCTGTGCCCTACCCGTGAGCTGGCAGATCAGGTGGCTGACTCGATACGAAAATTGGCGCGGTTTACCAGCAATATCAAAGTGCTGACCTTGTGTGGCGGCTCGCCGATGGCACCGCAAATCGCGTCGTTAGAGCACGGCGCACATATCGTCGTTGGCACGCCAGGGCGCATGCTCGATCATGTCGGGCGTGGCAGTGTGAATCTGAGCAGCGTTCAGACTTTAGTGCTGGATGAAGCCGATCGTATGGTCGATATGGGTTTCTATGACGAAATCACCGCCGTCGTGCGCGCCTGTCCTAGCCGCCGCCAGACGCTGATGTTCTCGGCAACTTATCCCGATAATATCCGCAAAGCCAGTGCGATGTTCCTGCGCGATCCAGTCGAGGTCAAAGTCGAATCGATCCATGAAGCCAGTCATATTGAGCAGCGTTTCTATGAAATAGGTTACGAAGATCGTAATGCCGCAACTGCCAAATTGTTACAACATTTCCAGCCGGTTTCTACGTTGGTGTTCTGCAATACCAAAGCGCAATGCGACGGACTGGCAGAAGAGTTGCGCGCGCAAGGTTTTTCAGCATTATCCCTGCATGGCGATTTGCTCCAGCGCGAACGCGATGAAGTGCTGGTGCTGTTTGCCAACCAGAGCTGTTCCGTGCTCGTCGCCACCGACGTGGCCGCGCGTGGTCTGGATATCCAAACTCTGGATGCGGTGATTAACGTCGATGTCAGTCGTGATGCCGAAGTGCATATACACAGAATAGGGCGCACTGGGCGCGGTGCGGCACAAGGTTTAGTGCTGAATCTGGCAACGCCGAATGAACTCAAATGGGTGAAATTGATAGAAGACTACCAGGGCAGCCCTGCGCAATGGTATCCACTGGATGAACTCACCCCCGCCACAACCAGCCCGCAACCCGCCCCCATGGTGACCTTGTTCATGATGGGTGGTAAAAAAGACAAGTTGCGTCCTGGTGATATATTGGGCGCGCTAACGGGTGAAGTGGGGTTGAAAAAAGAGCAGGTTGGCAAGATCAACGTGTTTGAATTTGTGACTTATGTTGCGCTCGACAGACGTATTGTCAATCAGGCATTTGCGCGGTTAAGTACCGGCAATATAAAAGGGCGTAGTTTCAAGATGCGTTTGATTAATTGTTGATGTGTGCTTAAACGGGTTCATTCAGCAACGCATGGCCGCTGTGTAATTTTTGTTTGAATTGCTCGGTAAATCGCATCAGCGGGGCGCCGTCTATGATGTCGTGATCTGCTCCTAAATTCATCTGAATGAAATCACGTTCCACAGCTACACCATTATCCAGCACAACTTTACTGTAGCTTGCGCCTATCGACAGGGTCAGGGTCATGGGGGTGATGGGAATAATCACTGCGGGGCCTGCGGCGTTCATACCCATAGAGGTAATGCCTACTGTGCCTGCAACCTGTTTGAATGAATGCGGGTCACGACGGATTTCTATCCAGATGATTTTGCGTAGCCAGGTGGGTAGTGAGAAAAACAACTTTTCTAATGCCGTCATCGGTCCCGTGTCACCCACAGGGGCAGTTTTAGCCGCGTGAATTTCCTGGGCGATGGTGCTAATTGGCTTTTGATTGGCGTTGCGTACCAGTTGCGTGATGGGCATGGTGTGACCATCTACCTCACGCTCGACCATGATGGCCAAATCCACCTCATCAAAGATGACCAGCCTGGATTTCCCATGCCGATATGCCTGTATGGATTTGTCTTCATCGATTGCGCAGGCAAGCGTTTTGGCGATGTAAGTCGTCATGGAAATACGCACGTTCTGCTGTGCATTATGCTCTGCCAGGTGGGTGCGTATCAGTGCCAGATCTGCTTCAAATAATAAATTAATTGTATTTTTACGCCGACCTTCTGCCATTACGTCGAGGATGAAATGACGTAATTTAGGGTAAGGGCGGTGTGTTGCGGGATAAGGCGGTTGTTTGAACAGGGCGATTAACTGGGAAAATGCCTTGGCAAAATTAGTTGCCATGTTTATAGACGTTCAAGTTCCGTCGCCAGCACTTGGACGGTGTGGGCGATTTGGGCTTCAGTGTGTTCACTTGAGACGAAAAACCGCAGCCGAGCTGATTTTTCCGGTACTGCTGGATAAAGTATGGGTTGCGCGTTAATGCCCTGCTGAAATAAAGCAGCGGATAGCCGTGCAGCTTTGATAGAGCTGCCAACAATGGCAGGAATGACTGCATAGCCTGCGCTGGTGCCTGTATCTATGTTCGCTGCTTTGGTCAGTTGCAGGAAATATTGCCCGCGTGTCTGTAGTGTGGTGACCCGTGCCGGTTCATTCAGCATGCATTGCAATGCGGCTAATGATGCTGCTGCAACAGGTGGTGGCATACCCACGCTGTAGAGAAAGCCTGGTGCGAGAAACTTCAAGTGTTCGACCAATGCGGTTTCTCCCGCAATGTAGCCACCACAGCCTGCCAGGGATTTACTGAGTGTACCCATCCAGATATCCACATCTTTGCCATTGATGCCGAAATGTTCACGTATGCCTAAACCGCGCGCACCCATGACCCCGAACGAGTGCGCCTCATCCACCATCAGAAATGCGCGGTAACGCTGTTTTAGTTCAACAAACTTAGGCAAGTCGGGATAGTCACCATCCATGCTGTAGATGCCCTCGACTACGATCAGCACGCGCTCGAAATGGTGTCGTTGCTCGCTCAGGATTTTATCCAGAGTTTCCCAGTCATTGTGCGGGAATGACAGGCGTTTTGCCCCGGACAGCAACATGCCTTGCAAGGCGCTGTTGTGGATGAACTCGTCATGCAGAATAAGGTCTTTGGGGCCAAACAGATAACCGATGGTAGTCACATTAGTGGCGTGGCCGCTGACAAACACAATTGCGTCCTCTACATCATAGACCTCGGCAATAGCCTGTTCCAGTTCGCGATGTATCGGGCGTTCGCCTGACACTGGGCGGCTGGCAGAAACGGATGTGCCATACTGGTCTATCGCCCGTTTGGCCGCATCGGCTACGCGGGCGTCACCTGATAAACCAAGGTAGTTATAACTGGCATAGTTGATATAGTCACGACCGCCAATCTTGGTTGTCGCACCCGCAATACCCTCGTGCAATTTGAAAAATGGATTGTCTATACCCATGCGCGCCGCACCATCATTGATGATGCGCAGTTGTTGATAGCCCGGATGGAGGTGAAAGCGGTAGTGTTGCTCAGGAATATTGTCAGCCTGGGTTGATTTGGTTAACGGCGTATCTGCCTGTTGCTCGACCTGACGCAGCTTGCGCTCGAGTGCCTGCTGTATCAGTTTATCCTTGATCTGTGCGGTGAGTCCGGTGATCCCTTTGCTTGCCATCAGCTTATCATCCGTTTGTTGGCAGCGGTTCTATTGGACTGGACATCGTTCATCAGGTTGATAACAGATTCTGCGGTCATTTCCGTGCCATGTTGTGCTGCAACTTGCTCAACCTGCTGTTGTACCGCACTGGTTTCTGCTTTATCGCTGCCTTTTAATTGTGTAATCAGACGTTCAGCTAATTTGGCTATGGTTGGGCTGGTGCTCAACGCCATCACCGACAGGCGAATGCCAAAGCGTGATTCCAGCGCAACGACCAGCTCCACACCCATCAACGAATCCAGACCCATGTCGTAGATAGAACGGTTGGCATCAATCTTATCGGGCGCAACGCGCAGGATCTCGCCAACTTCCTGTTTGAGCATGGCTATGATGGCGATCTGCAATTCATCATCGGTTAGCTCGGCCAGTAAACGCTGCATATCTGCGCCGTTATCTGCATCTGCAGCGCTATCCTGATCTTGTTGTGCCATCTCGCAGAATTTGGCCGAGTTGGCACTAGGCAAGAAACGCGCAAGGGCTTTCCAGTCCAGTTCCAGTACACCCAGTCCAGAGCGGTTAGCAAGCAACATGCTTTCCAGCGCATCCAGCGCAACCGCGGAGTTGAGCGCACCGCCACCCATACGACCTTGCAGTGCATCCTTGATATTTTCATTACGTGCGAGGAAGCCTACGTCGTCAATTGCACCCCAACGTACACAGGTTGCGGCTAATCCAGCAGCTCTGCGGTTTCGGGCGAGCGCTTCCAGCGTGGCATTGGCGGCGACATAGTTGCCTTGCCCAGGATTGCCAAATAACGTGGTTGCTGACGAGAACAGGATGAAATAATCCAGTGCTAACTCTTTGGTCAACTGATGTAAGTGGAGTGCACCCAGTACCTTGGGTGCGAGTACGCGCTGGATCTGTGCGGCATCCATATTGCGTATCAGACCATCCGCTATCACCATTGCCGCGTGGACGATGCCTTTAAGCGGTGGCATGGTACTGGCAATGTGTTGTAACAGAGTGGTCAGCGCATTGATATCTGTGACGTCACAAGCAGTAGCGTAGACTTGCACACCTTGCTTCTTCAGTTGCGTGATACTGCTCAGTGCTTCGGCCGATTGAGGACCGCTACGACTAATCAATACCAAATGTCGCGCACCTTTGGCAGCCAGCCATTCTGCGGTTTTCAGGCCAAACCCACTGACTCCGCCGGTGACCAGATAGGTTGCGGCAGCGTCGAGCTTAAGCTGTGGCTTGATAGGCTTGGCAGTGCAATGTCGTTGATGTACTGGCTGGTGATAAGTGACGACTATCTTGCCGATTTGTTTGGCTTGCTGCATGTAACGGAAAGCATCAACGATGTCATTTGCTTCAAATACGGTATAAGGCAGTGGATGCAGTATGCCCTCAGCAAACAGATTCATCACTTCAGCAAACAGCTTACGGGTAAGGTCGGGGCGGACTTGCATGAGCTGATCGGCATCGACGCCAAAATAGCTGATATTGTTGCGGAATGGTCGCAAACCTATTTTGGTATTTTCGTAGAAATCGCGCTTACCCAATTCGATGAATCGACCAAATGGTTTTAATACGCGGAAATTGCGGTTGATGGCTTCGCCTGCGAGTGAGTTGAGCACCACATCTACGCCCGCACCATTAGTCTGTGCCAGTATCTCATCAGCAAAACCCAGTGAGCGTGAATTGTAGATATGATCAACGCCAGACAGTCGCAGGAAGTCACGTTTTTCGTCTGATCCTGCTGTGGCGTAAATTTCTGCACCTATCCATTTTGCGATCTGGATAGCTGCTATCCCCACGCCACCAGCCGCACCGTGTATCAGTACTTTTTCGCCAGGCTGTAGCTGAGCGAGCTGGTGCAGCGCGTAGTAAACGGTTAAGAAGGTGCTTGGTATGGTAGCCGCTGCTGCAAATGAGATGCCCGCCGGGATCAGCGCAATGGCGCTGGACTGGGTAATTACCCGGTTGCTGAAGCTGGACGGGCCAAAGCCAACGACACGGTCGCCCACAGCGTAACCGCTGGTTTGTGAGCCCACATTGATCACGATACCGGCGAATTCCAGTCCCAGCGTTGGACCCGCAAAACCTTCTTCTATGGCTTCGTCAGAGAGCATGCCCAGTGCGTACATGACGTCTCTGAAATTCAGACCAGTGGCATGGACTTCGACTTCGATTTCGTGCGCAGCGGGAAGTACACGAGGATGTGCTTCCCAGCGTAAATTACGCAGCTGTCCAGGTGTCTGGAAAGCCAGGCGCAAGGTAGGTGCGGTGAGTGGCGCTGCTGTAGCTGCAACTGGGCGTGGTTCAAGTCGCAGACGTGGCGCGTAACGTGCCCCATGAGCGCTGAGTATTACTTCCGTTTCGTTATCTGCTAGTGTGAGTTCCTTACTCAGTGCGTTGGTGACAACCTCCAGTGCATCTGGGGCATGCAGATCAATCATGCGCACCTTGTAATTAGACTCCTCATTCATCAGGGTACGGCCAAATCCCCATAGTGCTGCATCTGGCAGCGAAGCAGTAGAGGAATCAGTATGTTCATATTCAGATAGCAAGTCTGTGCTCACATTGGCAGTCACTAGCCAGCAAGTGGTACCGATCTGGGTAGATTCACACGCCTGGATAATGGCTGCAGCACTGGCACAACGGTCAACTTGCTGATTCAACAGTGCTGCCGGTGAGTCATTTTCGGTCAGTGTGTTAAGCCCGGCTAAGTGAATGATACCGTCGAGCTGTCCCGTGGTATCAAGCAGCAAAGATGCAATGTATGCACTATCCCCGGGCTGGGCGATGCTGACATGGTCGCCATGAGCTGTCAGTTTTTCCGTCAGTAAGCTGGCTAGTCGTGCTGAATAGCCAGTCTTATCTGCCAGTACCAGCCAGTTATGCGCTAAGGCAGGTGGCGTGGCTGCGATTTTTTTAGCAGCAGTTTGCGCTATCAGCAAATACGGGCCAGCATGTGCATCTGGTATTAAATCCAGATGTTCGGCATTGATAAAGTCCAGTGTTTGCAACTGTTGCTGCCAGAATTGCGCAGAATGTTGTGCAGAATGCCAGGTTGTATCCGTTGTTGTAACTTTGTCTTGGCAACCAAACACAAAATCCATCCAGCGTGATGGGTGTTGACCTATCAATAACAGGCTGCCGCCCTCGACGAGTTGCGAATTCGCGTACCTGAGCGCGCGCATGGCTTCCTCAGGTGTGCTGAAATCAAGTTGCACGATGGCCAGTTGGCAAAATGCAGGTGAGGTAGTGGCAGTACCGATCAGACTAGTATTGAAGCGGGGATAGTGCTCTTGTAATGACGCAACCTCTTCCAGTGCTGCTTCAGACGTGCTGGCAAACGTATAATTGCTGCGGTTGAAATCAAGTTGTGCACAAATATCCGTGGCAAACAGTGGCGTACCTGCGCTGATTTCCAGCACGCCCAGACGCTGACCCGCAGGCAATAGCTTTAAGCTGTAACTAATCCAGTCGCGTACATTGGTCGTGAGTTGCTGTTTGCCCAGCTCGCCCAGTGCCAGACGGGTTAATGCCGCAAGTGAGGATGCGTCAGAGGCCAGTTTCGCGGGACTCATGGCGCCAGTGAGTAAGGCTGGCAAGTGCAATCCTATACGCCCGACGCTGTGAATAATCTGGAAGTAATCAGGGTAATCTGCCACCAGGCTATTCCATATATCTATGGGCAATATGCTGTCAGCCTGGCTGGCTGGAATTTCCCAGCCATGTTTGTTAGCGGTGATGGCGAGGTCTTGCTCAGCCATCGTCAACAAATGAGTGAAATAGGGCGCGGCTTGCGGTGCGGACTTTTGGTATGCTGCCACCGCTTTGGTGGTGAGCTCTCCTGACTTATTCGCCAGTTGTTGCAATGCCTGCACAGTAAAGCCGCTGCATAAGCTGTCGAGTAGTGGCTCGACTTCAAAGGCATAACGATCAAATATCTGCTGTTGTGCGCATTGTTGTACCACGCCTGTCAGCGCGGTACGTATTTCAGCAAAGCTGACGCTGGCAACGGGCGTTGTAAGCGGATGAGGTGCAGGTGTCGCGTGAAAATCAAGGAAGCGCAGATGATCTGCAGCGTGTTTGTGTAAGCGCACACTGCGGAAGCGGGCTTGCTTGATAACGGCAATGGCCATGCCGTTTTTATCAAAAACCGTGAATTCAGCTGTCAGTGAATGTGGTGAGCGGTTTAATAACGTCACTTGTGCAAAATGAGGCGCAGCACCTGTTCGACGGAAAGCGATACGTCCCATTTTAACGGGAACAAATGCAATACCGTCATACATCGCCAAATCATCTTTCAGCAGCTGAATAATCAGCTGGAAAGTACAGTCCAATATAGCGGGATGGAGGTGTGTCTGGGCTAAATCAGGTGCAGATGATGTCGGGGTGAAAAATACTGCCAATGCAGTTGTGCCATTGACCCAACCATGATCAATACGTTGAAACTCAGCACCATAATCCAGGCCAGCTGCGCGGGTCAGTGCGTTATGGCTGGTATGATCGAAATCAGGCTGGCGGGCTGGGAGCGTCGGTGCGATCCGTGCCAGTAAAATATCGCCAGGTTCACTAAGTATCCGTGCTACGGCATGAGTCGTCCACGGCTCTGTGCCGGCCTGATCGCGCCCAGTGATACTGACACTGCCGTCTTGTGCGGCAATGCTCACGCGTACGGTTTTGGCGTGCTCACTGCTTAAGATCAGCGGTGAACGGATTTCCAGCTCTTCTATTTCAGCTAATTCGGAGGGCTTCCACGCAAGTGCTGCTGCCAGCACCAGTTCTGCAAATCCAGTGCCGGGAAACACCGCCGCTTCACCGACTACGTGATCTGCCAAACTAGGTAGAATAAGTGTGTCGAGTTGGTTTTCCCAGGTAAGTTCATGTTGTTGCAGCGCATAACCCAATAGCGGATGAACCTTGTGCCGTGTCAACAAGCCCATCGATGCGGCGGACACTGGATGCCAGTGCCGCTCACGTTGCCATGGGTAATTAGGTAAGCTGATGAATTTGCCGGGTACAGGGAACAGGCTAGCCCAATCTATGCACGCACCCGCAACGATTGCCGAATTAACTGCGGCCCAGACGAGATCTGCGGCATCGTCCTGACGGGTTAACGTGGTAATCACACATCCTTCAATATTGCCATCTTTCAGTGCGTCATTGAGGTAACCACGCATTACTGCATGTGGGCCGACTTCGATAAAAATATTTGTTCCTGTGGCCATTATTTGCTTGCTGGCGTGTTCAAACAGCACCGGTTTGCGTATGTTGTGCCACCAGTATTCAGCATCAAGTTCGCGCCCATCCAGCAAATCGCCCGTTACCGTTGAGTAAAAAGGTATCGTTGAGGTGGCGGGCTGAATGTTGTTCAGCGTTTGCTTAATGTTGGACTCTATCGCATCCATGGCGGGACTGTGGAATGCATAATCCAGCGCCAGACGCTTAAAGGGGATGTGGCGAGCTGATAAAGCCGATTCGAGCTGGGTAAGTTGATCCGCATCACCTGCGACAGTGATGCCGCGAGAGCTGTTGATGCCAGCTACTGCCAACGTGCTTCCTATGGCTGCTAATAACGTTTGCGCATCAGCAATTCCGCAGCCTACCGCAGTCATCTGACCCTTGCCCTTGGTTGTGCCTTGGGCATGGCTGCGGTGATAGATAACGGCTACGGCATCAGCTAACGATAATCCGCCGCACGCCCAGGCCGCCGCCACTTCACCTACGCTGTGACCGGCCACAGCAATAGGTGTAATGCCACGCTGTGCCAGCATGCGGGTAATGCCGACCTGTATTGCGAATAAGGCGGGTTGTGCAATTTCAGTTAGTTCATAGCGGTCGTCACCGTGTTTGCCAGCTAATTCATCTTCCAGCGAAAAATCCGCATGCAGGCGGAATAGCGCGTCGATTTCACGGATAGTCGTACGGAATATGGCAGACTCTTGCAGTAGTTGTTTACCCATGCCCGCCCACTGCGAACCATTGCCTGAATAGATGAAAGCTGGGCCAGCAGGTTGGGCTAATGCGCTACCGCTTTGCACTTCATTTTTGTTAGCTTCGTCATTGGCAAACGCAAGTAAAGATTTGGCAATGGCCGCGGGTGTCGTACCCGATAAAACAACGCGATGGCTGTGAGCCTCGCGGTTAAAAATCGTGTTGTAACTGATGTCGTAAAGTGCAGTCTTGGACTGTGAATTCAGGAATACAGCAAATTCACTCGCAGCCTGTTTGAGTCCGGCATTGTCCTTTGCCGAGAGCATGATGGGCAGATCGGTAGTTTTTGATGAGGCGGGTACTATAGTTTTGGGAGCTTCGTAACTTTCCAGTATGACGTGTGCGTTAGCGCCGCCAAAGCCGAACGAGTTGATACCAACGATAATCTTGCCTGATTTTTTTAATGGGCGATTCTTAGTGACAACTTTAACATTCAAATCGTCAAAATCAATGTTGGGATTGAGCGTATTCACGCCAATTGTTGCAGGTACCATGCGATGCTGGATGCAATGCAATGCCTTGGCTAGACCGGCAATACCAGAAGCGGCTTCCATGTGCCCAAGATTACTTTTAATTGAACCTATCAGTAGCGGATTATTCTTGGCACGCCGCTTACCCAATGCTTCGCCTATTGCCCGTGTTTCTATTGGGTCACCGACGGCTGTGCCGGTGCCGTGTGCTTCAAGATAATCAATCGTCGTTGGGTCGATACCGGCTTTTGCATACGTGTGCGTGAGCAGCTCAGCCTGTATTTGCGCGCTGGGCACGGTCAGGCCGGATTTTCGACCATCAGTGTTGACTGCCGTGCTGGCGACTACCGCAAGGATTCGATCGCCGTCAGCAACCGCCTGATCATAATCCTTAAGCAGGAACACCCCGCCGCCCTCAGAGCGTACATAGCCATCACCGGCTGCGTCAAATACCTGACAGCGCCCGCGCCTGGAAAGCATGGACGCTTTGGAAAACGTAATAAAACCATAGGGATGCAAATGCAGGCTCACGCCACCTGCGAGTGCCTGTGTGCTTTCGCCTGAAAGTATGGACTGACATGCCTGATGAAACGCCACCATGGACGATGAGCAGGCAGTATCTATTGCCATGCTCGGGCCACGCAGATCCAGTACATAGGAAATACGGTTGGCAGCGATGCTGCTGGTATTGCCGGTAGCCGTTGTTGAATCGACAGTATTCAGGTCGTCAGCCAGGCGATAAGCATAATCGTTGCTGGCGATACCGATATACACGCCACACTGGCTACCGCGTATTGACGATGGTTTCACACCTGCGTTTTCCAGTGCTTCCCAGCTCATTTCCAGCAGCAGGCGTTGCTGCGGATCCATCAATGCGGCTTCGCGTGGGGAAATTCCAAAAAAACCCGCATCAAACTGTGATACGTCGCCAACCGAACCTGCAGCAAAAGTATAGCTGGTGCCAGGATGGTTTTTATCCGGGTGACGATAAGTATCCAGCGCCCAGCGCTCTGCATCGACTTCAGTCACCAAATCACGCCCAGCCAACAAATCATCCCAGTAGTGAGCGCTGTCGGTACTGGGGAAACGAAAGGCCATTCCTGTAATTGCTACTTTTTTTGCCATGTTGGTTTTTACTTGGTTGAGTGTATCCGGATGTTATTCGCGTTATATGTAAGCATAGTTGAAACGTTCCTTAGTATAGCATTTCCGCATACATTTACAGAAGCCTAAGGCGGGTTAACTTGGCCTGTGCGCACGCACTGAATAGGCAATAACAGGATATTCGGCCGTTTTCTTAAGTGGTGTACAATTAGTCTGTTCCTCAATTGTATTTCTACCCAAGCCACCATGATGCAAATTCAGCGTGCCATGACAAATGATGCTATGCCTCATCGGTATTCTTATCTTTTGTACAATCTCTTGCTTAAACTGCGTGCCGATTTGCATTGGCGCTATTTGCACGCTGTAATTATGGCAAGTCAGAGGCTTGCCTTGTTCAGTTATATAAGTAGTGTTGAAGAAACTACGCATATCGTTAATGGGGTGGCGCTATGCGAATAGCGGGTATGCAACCTTATTTTTTGCCTTATCTTGGCTATTGGCAATTAATCCATTCAGTTGACTTGTTTATTCTGGGGGATGATTTTCAGTATATGAATGACGGATGGATTAATCGTAACCGTTTTTTGAAGCAGGATGGGGGTTGGTTCTATTTAACGCTACCGGTGCAGAAGCATAGTATGCGTGAGCAAATAAGGAATATTCAGCTACCTCCTCAGGTTAGTTTGTATAAATTGCTTAATAACGCATTAATACAATATCGTTGTCGCGGACGTGCCCCTTATTTTGATGAGATTTATGCGTTGCTGCTAGATACTGTAAAGCAGATTGAAACCAAGCAAATCAGTCGTATTAATGAGGTCCTTATCAGAGCAATTTGTACATATCTTGAGATCAATACTGAAATCAAAGTCATGTCAGAGTCTGGTTTGAAATTTCGAGAAGAGCAATCACCCGATGATCGAACCCGGGAATTATGTAGTTTTTTTCATGGTACGGAATATACCAATCCAATTGCTGGGGTGCATTTATATGACCCAGCTACATTTAGGTCAAGTGGCCTTAAATTAAAAGCATTACAAAGTCATGAGATAATTTATGCTCAACGTGATGGTTTTGAGCCTTCTCTGTCGATAGTGGATGTATTGATGTATAACGGACGAAGTGGCACACAAGCTTTATTGGAGGCATGTACGGTTACTGAAATTATTTGAGTGTTTGCTGAAAGCTGGGCTGTGAGAGTCGTGTGAGGACTGAGTTAGTGATGAAGCGTACGTACAATGATGTCGCTAATCATGCTGATTTCCTCAACTGATAACGCAGCATGTAATGGCAGGCAGAGCACGCGTGTTGCGATATCCTCAGACACTGGGCAGGCTCGTTTAAGTTCTGGTTTTAAAAAAGGCAGCGTATTTAATGATGGGTAAAAATATCGTCTAGGGTTGATGTCTTGGCTCATGAGCGCTTGTCTGGCTGACATCATAGCCTGATGTGTTTCAAAAACCACAGGATAGTAAGCATAGTTATAAGTAAAATCAGCTTGGGGAGCAGGACGTTGCAAGCCACACTGACTTAACATTTCATCATAATGATTAACGCACGCTTTACGTAACTTTATTTGCTCTGCGACCTTAGGCAAAACACAAAGCCCCATTGCCGCGTGCAACTCAGACATTTTTGCGTTGATGCCAATATCGAAATATTTATCTTCACCAAGATGCCCAAACATCTTGAGCTGGTAAATGCGCTCGGCAATGCGAGGATCCTTGCAGACCACAGCCCCACCTTCTGCGGTGTGAAATAGTTTGGTCGCATGAAAACTCAATATGGTCGCATCACCATGGGATAACAGAGACTGCTCATTCAGATCAACTGCAAAAGCATGGGCAGCATCATAAATCACTTTTAAATTGTATTTGTCCGCAATTTCCTGAATCTTGGCTGTGTCGCACGGGTAACCATATACATGTGTGGCGATAATGGCAGTAGTTTTATTCGTAATTGCGGCTTCAATCAAGTCTGGATTGATACAAAATGTCTTCGCCTCAATATCCACAAACACCGGTTCGCAACCCTCCCACAAAATCGCATTGGTTGTGGCGACATAGCTGTAAGGCGTGGTGATAATCTCACCGTGTAAATCAAGCGCTTTGATAGCTAATTGTAGTGCCAGTGTTCCATTTGATACGAGTTGCAAATGTTGAATCTGTAGATAAGTTAGCAACGCTGTTTCCAGTGCCTGTTCGGTTGCGCCATTATTAGTAATTAAACCGCTGTCCCATATTTTTTGGAGTTGGTCAGTATATTCTTCCAGGGGAGGGAGATAGGTTTTGGTTACATTAATCATGTTGTGTTGTTAACCTAATCTGATGGCAGATCCCAAACGCATTGACATTGGTTCAAGCGGATGTGAAAGCCCATGAATTTATAGGCAGATTTTTTATTCTCGCTAAAAAATCCACAAATGGTAATCCTAAATTAGTTTCTAATTCTTGCGCACGTTCGGCAAAATTTCGGTGTTCAGGTTGTTCTCTAAAGGCAAATACGAGGTAATTGCCTGGCTTTCTGACGGGTAGGCAAAGTATGCGTTGATTAAAGATAGATGACAGGCGACTTAAATAGATTTCGAAGTCTGGATGTTCACTCCATAAATTGACGCACAAGACACCTGATGGTGCTAATGCATCGGCGCATTGTTGATAAAACGCCAGGCTCGCTAATATTTCAATCTGAAAAGTAGTATCGAAAGCGTCCAATATAATGCAGTCTACATTTGTTTGTTGCGGAATATACTCGGCAGCATCTGCTTGCACTATGTTCAAGCGCTGGATGTTTTCTGGCAAGAAAAAATAATGTTGTGCGACATCAATAATCACAGGATTGATTTCAATCACGGTAGTGACTGTGGCTGGGAAGTGCTGGTATAAAAATTTAACCAGAGAACCACCCCCTAGCCCTGCCACTAAGCAATGTTTGGGGGCGTCATGGAATAGTAGAAAAGCGAACATGGCTTGGGAATAGGGCAGTGCTAATTCATTGGGCGCAGCCATATTCATCGCTGATTGCACATAGTCATTATCTAAATGTAAACAGCGTATATGCCCGATATCATTTTGCTCGCTTACCTTCACTAGACCAAATTCAGAATTTGCTTCGTAGATAATTTTGCGGCTGGGAAAAAGAGATAAGTCTGGCATTTTCAGTATTCGTTAAATTTAAATTGGAAGTTGTGCTATGAATAGAGTTAATGTTGAATTACTCGGCAAAGTTATAGGGATATTACTAATAATCTGCCTTCCTCGTGTGCGCGAGAATGGCAGGTTATCAGTCATACACAAATATCAGAATTTAATCGTACCCACATTCACAATCGGATAAACCACTGAAACCACAATATTCAGGAATTTCTGCAAGTCAGCACTTGGTGCGTTGGATACATACAGCACATCTTTATTATCAATCGGGAAACTTTGCGCAATAAAGAAGCTGGCAGGGTCTTTGAGATTTAGCTGATAAACCACAGGGACTTTGCCATCAGGTGTGGTTTTAGGTGTGGTTTTCCAGTTTAGCGCGTTGCTATCTTCCAAACGGAAAATAAACACTGCGCGTGCATCTGAGCGAGTATCTTGTAACCCCCCGGCTCGCGCCAATGCCTGAGCCAGCGAGATACCTTGTGCTTCAAAATTGATTTCTTCGTTTTTACCCGTCGCGCCTAACACCGTAAAACTTAATGGTTGGAACAGTGCCGTCACTACATCACCAGGTTGTAAAACAATATTTTGTTTTGGGTCGCGAATAATGGTATCCAGAGGTAAGGCTTGGACTTTATAACCGCGTGTGACTTGTAACGTCATTTTATTTACTGATTGGCGCACCCCACCAGCAGCAGCCAGCGCATCGAGCAAACGCTCACCACGGGCAGTGAGCGGCATGCGTGTGCTCGAACCTACTTCACCTACCACGGTGACATTGGCTGTGTTATTGCGGATTATGCGTACCAGAACTTGTGGTTGATTTGCCTTGCTTTTTAGTCGTTGCGCAATTTCAGCTTCAATTTGTTGTGGGGTTTTATTTGCAGATGCAATCTGTCCCGCAAAGGGGATGTTAATTGTGCCCTGGCTGCTCACCATTTGCTCAGGGAAAGTTGTTACTCGCGTCGTTGCAGGTCCCATGCGCGGGTCTATGGTTGTGCCACCGAAGAGTAATGCAGGTGGCGCCTCCCAAATAGACACCTCGATCACATCGCCTGCACCAATCACATAACCTTGTTTTGCTGAACTAGAAAATGCTTCTGAAAATAGCGCCTTTTTTTGATCAGTGAGCAATTTTCGGGCAACTGTGTCATCTATATCAACGACTTGTATACCCTCAATGCGCTGACTGTCGCCGCTTTCTAAAACTTGTTGGCGGCTAGGGCCTGACGAAGCCAACCAGTCAGGATAAGTAGCACAGCCGCTTAGGGCAGAGCTGATGAGCAGTGAGGTGAATAATGTTCGAGCGTAGGGGAAGCTAAATGCGGGAGTCGGTTTCAATGGCGTCAGTCCAAGTCAGGGGTCGCTAAGTAATGATAAAAGTATAGTTGCGTAATGTTTCAAAAGTGCACAGTCCTATTTGCTAATTATAGCCTTATTTAATCTCCAAACAGTGCGCATCATCATGGTTCCATTGTCGATACCAATGGTCGTCCAGTATTACATCTAGTAGATTTTGCGTGCTTTGTTTCCATGTGAGCCAAGGCATGGCATTTGATTGAGGTGCTTTACCAGCTTTATCAAGTGCAAGCCAGTTCTGGATGGCGTCGGCCAACTCGGTAGCCTCCAGACCCGAAAAGTAGTATCCATGCGTACCTGCAACTTCACGGAACACGGGAATGTCACGGGCAATAATAGGCAGTTTATGTTGTGCTGCTTCGATCAGCGGCAAGCCAAATCCCTCACCTTCTGAAGCGGCGATCAGGCAAGTGGAAGCTGCATAAATTTTTTCAAGGTATTCGTCACTTATACCTTCCAGCCAGAATAATCGATGATTACGTTCTGCATGGTTGCGTAGCCGTTTTACCAACAAATCAACATCCCAACCATGATTACCCACAATCACTAGATTAATATCAATCCCTTTGCTCCACAGATGCTCAAAAGCATTGAGAGTTTGCATCTGTCCTTTGCGTGGCTCAACCGTACCCACTGACAAGAATGTAGGTCGCGCAGCAAGTGAGTTCATCACTTGTTCTGCATCGGCGGGTAGACCCTTTGTTGGTTTAGAAGATGTAATATCAGCACCTAAATGGAACCAACCAAGTTTGAATTGCTCCAGACTTTTTGGAGTATATGCTTTTAGCCAATTCTCCATTTCCTCAGCCACTGCTCGCGAAATACATATAGCGCCATCTGTTTGCACGAGAACTTCTAACCATTTAGCATGTAAATCTGTTATTTCATCTTCAAATGCCTGCGGACGTAAAACAGGCAATAAGTCATAGATTGCAAAGTACACATGTGCACCAACCTGCTTAAGGTGATTATAAAAAGCAACCTGGCTTAAGACTACTTGTGGTTGTAAATCGAGTCCAAAAAATATGTCTCCAGGAGATACTGCTATAAGGTCATCGCTAAGTGAGTTATCTGGACATCCTAAAAATCGTAAAGTGAATTGCCGCGCATAGCGATATCCTGGCCTATCTGGTAAGGCATATACTGGCTCAACATGAAATCCATCGGGTGGGTTAGTTAAAAGTTCTTGTAAAATGCTACGTACTACACGTTGAATACCACTTTTTGAATCGTGTTGAACAAGCTTAGAAATGTCTACTAGCAGCTGTTTTGTGTGTGTCGTTGCATCGTTAACTTTATATGCTGATGGCAGCGTAATGGAAGTAATATTATCAACCAACCATGCCGTAATAGGGTGATCATGCAGGGTATAGTGTTGTTCAAAGGTGGTGATTGCAATCGTTGCCCGGACATCCCATAGCAGTGTACTGGCTTGCGCCAAATCTGGATTGCTGTGTAATTGATCTTTGTTAGCACCAGTCTTCGATATACACACTACCCGCTCGGCAGGCACATTGAGCTGATTAATGACTGCTTGTCGTCCTGGTTCTGTAACGGCAAAAAATAAATCAGATTGCTGTAACGAGTTATTATTTAAGCCCTGGTGATGAATTGGAGTATCCCTAAAATCATCTGGAAAACTTGTCATAAGTACGATATCTGGGCGCAAGCTTGCTAAAAAATTTTCGCGTATCAGTTTGGCTGCACGGCTGAGCCAGACATTATCAGTGTTGAATGGAGTAACCAAATCGCTGGTGTTCCAGACGCGGATATTTTCTTGGGGTAATAATCGCTTCAGAGCAGCACGAACCGGCTCGACAGTGTCAGAGAGTATGTTATTAACGGCAATAATCACCTCATGCTTGCCGCAATTGCGTAGCATGGCCTGTGCGAATGCAAGGCTGGCTGGCTCTATCCCGTGCGTGCTATTCGTACCCTGTACTCTTGGTAAATCAATCACAATACGCATTACACTATTATCCCCGTGGCCTGATTACTGCATTTTAAGTTGAATGTGAAGTTGAATATAAAAATCTGCAATTGGGCGGTAATCCCAGTGCAGCAACATTGTTAGCTAATAAAAAGATAAGCGGCCAATGTTGGATTCCCGGTGTGATAGCAATATTTATATGAGGCCTTTACACGATGTGGCGAGCGCTGTTCAAGTGAGGCGAAAAACAGTGAAAAAGCGGAATGTACAAATAGTACATGAGCATTTTGAGTTGATTTTCAACGAAATATTAACAAGCACGAAGACTTACCTGATAGCCTTACTTTGTAATATCAGAAAATTCAGATGAAAAATCATCACTGATTGGTTTTATATGGAGTTGTTCATCACAATGTAAATTAAAAGCATGTGCAACGCCATACAGTACGCCGATTAGCTCATGCAAACTATTGAAGTGGTCTGCTATTTCCATATAATCAATTTCATAATCATGCGCTGCTAAATTACTGGCTGTTCTAAGCAATTGCCAAGAATCTATCGAATCGACTACCGCATGCTTCTCATAGTAAGCAAGTACTTTCAAGAAAGAGTCTGCTGGTTCTCCTAATAAAAGTAGTGCGTGCCGCATAGCGGAAGCTAGCGTATCCTGCAGCTTGGAGAAACGTTCATTGAAAGCAGATAAAGCTTCAAATAAAGTTTCGTCTTTTTTGCGTTGCTGCAAGACATCCCCATCCAATGGCCATGGTAATTTACGTGAAGCAGCATCCAGAAAATATACACAACGCTGTACTGCTTCAAGTAAATTAGCTAAATGTGTTTTTTCAGCCAGTAGTAAATCTGTTTTCATAGCAAGACGCCTCGCATATATGCAATTTCCTGGAATGGGGTGCGGGGTGAGGTTAGCGCGGTCGAGATAATGTCTACAGGTATCCCGAGATGCTTCTCCAGCGACAGTTTGATACGAGCTCGCTGCAATAATGAAAGTTTCGTTTTGCTTTCAATGAGTAAATCTAGATCGCCTCCTCGAGCTGCATCTTGAAGACGTGACCCATAGACATAAACACGCACGGTTCCATCAGTCTCTGCTGCGACCGTTTCGCGTATCAAAATTTGTTGTTTTAGGCTTAAACGCATAAAACGAATTTAATATAGCAAGGATTGATGCTGACAGAGTAGGTGATGTCAGTAAGTAAATGCATGCGAGATGCTCCAGAACGAACCCGTTATAGAATTATATGATTTTACTGCAATGTAGCTGAATCTGTTACATAAATTACCAGCGCTTGATGTAACCAGAAATGCTATCAAACGCATTTGATAACATACTGAATTTCACTGATTTTCTTAACTTATTCAAAATGTCTTGTTGTGAGTCTGCATCGGGGAAGTTGTTGTGAATGGCGAGAGCCAAATCGCTTAGTGCTTTGCTGTTGAGTGGTTTGATTGGCAGTGCAGCTATGGCGGCAATAATTGATTTGATGAGTGCTGATTGTGTTGTTTCTGACTGTGTGACTGAGCCTTTGTGTTCTTCGTGTAACTGTTCTAGCGCCGCGATGGCTTTATTGGCCGTAGCATGCCAGGAAAATGTTTTGCAGTGCGTTTCCCCGTGCACAATCAGGCGTTGTCTGTACGCCTGGTCTGTTAATGCCTGCTCTAGTTTCGCAGTGATGGCTGTCGTATCTAATGGATCAAACAGTGCTTCGGGATTGCCAATGACCTCAGGGACGCTGGATGCATTCGATCCAATTACAACTGCGCCACACGCCATGGCCTCTAATGCAGGCAGGCCAAAACCTTCATGCCAGCTGGGGAAAATAAAACATTGACACAGGTTGTAAAGATTTACCATGGTTTCATCATCGATGTGCCCAATAATAAGCATTTCGTTGGCCGCCAGGCCCACGGCTTGAGCATGCTTTTTAAAGGTCTCAATATGATCTGGCGGCATCATGCCAGCAATGATGAGTTGATGGGTATTTCGAATATTGATAGGGAGATTCGCATATGCATCAATTAGGCGAATGTGGTTTTTTCGTGGATCAGATGCGCCGCTATAAAATACAAATGGTCGAGTGATATGCCAGCGCTCATGGAGTGTATTTCTTACATCTACTGGAATAGTTCTCTTATAAAATACCTCATCACAAGCTGCCGATATATTGACAATCCGCTCTGCTGGAAATTGCAGGTGGTTGATCGCTTCTTGTCTGGAAGACTCTGAAATGGCAAGGCACATATCTGTTTTAGACAGGTAGGTTAGCTTCTCGTCGTACCATTGTTGAAGCACGGTATTTGCCAGGTAGTCTGCCTGATTTAAAAAAGGAATTAAGTCGTAGAGTATGACTGCAGTGGGGGGGGTGTCAGTGAATTTGTCAATGCTGGTAACAACATCATCACCAGCGCCCTCAAACAGGCTGCTGATTAACACGACATCAGGATTTAAGTTGAGTAGAAATGCCTCTCTTAATATTTCGGCAGCCTGTCTGCGCCAGTCGTTTTTCTTATTGCAATGGCTGACTGATTTCGGAGATGCCCAAATGCGAATATTTTCTTTTGGCAATAAACCTTCAAACATCGAATATATCGGGGCGATGCTGTCAGGAAACGCGCCGTTAAGGGCAATAATTATTTCGTGATTAGCGTTGTTTTGGAGGATGCTTTTGGTTAACGCGGCTGTGTAGCGGCCTATCCCTCTGAACCGGCTGCTATTCTGCGCACCTTGAAGGTCGATTACTATGCGCATGGATTAGCATAGGTGCAAATCAAGATAGTTGTCATCCGAGTTGTGCAACTTAACAGCATTTGTGCGCACCAACTAACAAAATCAACTTCAAGTCGTGCTCTCCAGCATCCATTGCAACGTATCTCTTAATGGGATGTTCGGCACATTACCAATAGCTCCATCCAGTTTTCCACGAGAACCAATGAGCCGGTGTACTTCATTGGATCGGACAAAAGCAGGATTCACCCGGATTTCTGGATCGTGGTTAGTGAGTTCACGCATTATTGCCAATACCTCAAGCAATGAATACCCATGACCTGAGCACACATTGTAAGCTTCACCCGAAGGCGTAGCCTCCAGTAACAAACGGTAACTTCTGGCGACTGAACGCACATCGGAAAAATCCCTCACCACATTGAGATTACCCAGTTCCAGTACGGGCAGTCGGCGGTTAAAGTGATCAACAATTTTAGGAAGTAAAAAGTCTAACGACTGTCCGGCACCCGTGTAATTGAATGGGCGTGTCAGCGTAATAGGTAAACGATCCAGCCACAAGCGCGCCATATACTCCATCGCCAGCTTACTTACGGCATAGTCATTGGCGGGTGCGGCGGGAGTGTCTTCCGTGATAGGTTCCACAGTTGCATTGCCATAGATATTGGCGCTACTGGCTAATAGTATTGAACTCGGCTTGTGTGTGCTCTTGCTTAGCGCCTCAAGTAAATTGCGCGTGCCGACCAGATTGGTGCGATATATGGTATCTACATCCCCGTGCGCGACAAAGGCAATGCCAGCGAGGTGTATGACGTAATTTGCCTGAGATTCCTCCACTATACGTGTTAAACCTGTTTGATCGCTTAGGTTACAAACTAATGTGGCTGTTATATAAGGGGATGGTTTGGCCGGTGCGCGATGCGTTAGTCCGAATACTTCATAACCCGCATCATGCATTTCTGCTGCCATATAGTGACCAGTGAAGCCATTGGAACCTGTAATCAAAACGCGTTTTTTCATTGGGATATTGTCATTATATTAAACGGGTCATGAGATGCGAGGTCGAATGCAGACAGAATGTACGCTCACATCGACTTCGGCAGTCACCCATATTCGCACAGCTAAATCATTGACGTCTTCAGTAAGATCAAAAGGTAGCGTTATTGATAACACAGTATTGGTGTCATCAGTTTTAATTTCGCGCCAAGGAATAAATTGACTATCATTAGCCCAAGCAACATCCATTGTTACACCACCATCACAACCTATTTCTTGGAAACCATTAACCTTGACCTCATACTGTCCAGCCGTTAATGGGGAATAAGGGCCGAGCAGCAAAAAACCTTCTCGCCCTGTACTCACTATTTCGCCATCTCGCCAGCATCCTACTCCTGTTCTAAAGCGTACATCAGCCCCTGTATAACATTGCGCAGCTGATTGATCTGTTATGTCCAATTCTATTATATAAGGTGTGAAACCAATTTTATCAAACCAAATGCTATTTCCCTGCACAGGAAGTAACATTAACTGGTACTGCCCCGGCGTATCCGGCGTCACAATACGCATTTGTAAGTGAAGTGTGTGTAAATGTGGAATTGTACCAATTGGCAGCGGGGTGCGCTCACCATCAAAGACTACTGGTTCACCTGCTTGATCTAACCAGTGATAGGAAAGTTCGATTGGAAGATGAGCATGACTTATCCAAGGTTCTGGAGAAGAGTTGTGAAGTTGTATTGGCAGCATGAATTCAACATTTAAACCCATAGTATTCAGTATTGCATCTGTCCACAGCGTACCCGCTGCGACTACAACGGCATCTCGGTCATAAGGTACCCATACGGCTACCTCCGGAGTGGCTACGGTCGGTTTCTGAATCTGCTGTTGTTGCCAGCGTTCGCGCAGGATGCGGTAAAACTCAATATCCAGTGCGTTCAGTTCTTCCAGACGCTGACGTAACAATGGTGATAGTTCGTCCACGGCTTGCCGAGCGTGAGTGACGTTGACGGGTTGAAGCCGTTTTGGAGGGGCCAGCCCAATTAACTTAGCAATGTCTGCCAGAAAGACCGGCATTTCTTCAAACAGGCCCCAGACGTCATATGCTTCAATAGCGCGTAATGCATCGTTTAGCTTTTCTGCATTGTCACGCGGTTTAGAGCTGAATATACTGGAAAAGTGTTCTACATACGGATTGTTAATGTGTCCAATTAAATTCGGGACTGACGTCTCTCCATTGGTAATGATGAACTGTTCTGTTTGCACCCATAAATCTTGGAGCTCTTGTGCTGTGTGATTGTTTAGTACAAAATAAAGCCATGATACCGCTCGGTCTATTGGTTCACGCAAACAGGTTATGTATTGGTAGCGAGGATCTAGTCCTTTGCCATTAAAACCGATATGTGCAGAAATTACCGAATACTCACCACCATAACGACTGATCAGATCCTGATGATTTCCAATCAAATTTTCAGTGACACAACTGCCGCCCAAGGCATTGGTCAGCCAGGCATTAACTGCCTGGCCAGCAGTTTTCGCTAAATGGTCGAAGATGATGCGCCCGTTAAAGGCGTGTCTCTTAGGCATTAAAACGACAGTCCCGTTTCGTTACGACGTATGTCTGCTTCTACCATCATCTGACAAAGTTGTTCCAGCGTGGTTTTAGGCTCCCAGCCTAGTTCGAGCTTGGCTTTTTCTGGATTACCGATGAGTAACTCAACCTCAGCAGGGCGGTAAAATTTTGGATTGACGCGTACCAGTGTTTTGCCTGTATTTCGGTCTATGCCAATTTCATTTTCAGCGGTGCCTTGCCATACTAAATCAAATCCAACTGCCTTACCTGCCATGGTCACAAAATCACGCACCGTTTCAGTACGATTGGTAGCTAATATATAAGTTTCAGGTTTCTCGACTTGCAGCATTAGCCACATGCCTTCCACGTATTCTTTCGCAAAGCCCCAGTCACGTTTAGCATCCATGTTGCCAAGCTCAAGTACATCCTGCTTGCCCATCTTGATTTTTGCCATACTGTCGGTGATTTTACGGGTCACAAATTCCAGTCCACGTAATGGTGATTCATGGTTAAACAGAATGCCGCTGGTTGCGAAAATATTGTAACTTTCGCGGTAATTGATCGTCATCCAGTGGGCGTAGAGCTTAGCTACACCATAAGGGCTGCGTGGATGGAAAGGGGTAGTTTCTATTTGGGGTATAGCCTGTACTTTGCCGAACATTTCTGACGTGCTTGCCTGGTAATAACGAATCGCAGGATTCACAATCCGAATCGCTTCCAGTAAATTCAATGGACCCAAGCCCGTGATTTCAGCAGTAGTGCGAGGTTGGTCAAACGACACCGCGACAAAGCTTTGTGCCGCAAGGTTGTAGACTTCAGTTGCACCAGTGGTCTGTAATAAACGGATGCTGGAACCTAAATCAGTTAAGTCGTATTCCACTAAGTGCATGTTCGGGTGATTATTAACGCCCAACTCTTCCATGCGCCAGAAATTAACCGAGCTGGTGCGACGATATGTGCCATAAACTGTGTAACCTTTTTCCAAAAGCAATTCGGCTAGATAAGCGCCATCTTGACCCGTGATACCAGTGATTACTGCTGTTTTAGTCATGTTGTAAAATTCCTCGTGATTAATGGTGTAAAGCGTAAATATTTAAAATTATAAATGTATTTTTAAAAATGCCAATTTTTGTTCTTGTAAATGGAGGTGTGGCGAGAATTTTAATCTAAAAATCATGTGGTTAATCTTTGATAAGACTCACTTCCTGAGCTATTCTTGCCAGTACCATTTGGGTCATGAGTTCTGCTGATTCGGGCGTCGCTGCTTCACAATAACAGCGTAACTCGGGCGCATTGCCTGATGGACGCAGGTGAATAATATCCTGACTGTCTAATGTCATACGTAAGCCATCGGTTAAATCCACTTGGCTAATTTTATATCCCTGGTTCATCATCTCACAAAATAGCGCAGGCTGCGCTGCCCATGTATCCAGCAAATGCTTGCTGGTGCTAGTGGGAATATTCTGCAAACGGTCGCTTGCGGTATAACGGGCAGGTAAGGCCTTAACTAAAGTTGAAACGGCAATGCCAGCTTCGCGCGCTGCTGCCAGCACGGCTAGCGCAGGTAATATTGCATCCCGTGTGGGCAATGGAAGTAGTGCTTTGCCCTCATGCATAATGGGTGAGCCAAGCAAAAAGCCCCCATTAGCCTCAAAGCCTGCAATTGCAGAGCTATTGTCTTCAAAATTTTGCATGGCAGCAATCACGTAAGGCGAACCGATTCTAGTACGTATCACTGACTCAAAAAATCCGCATTGCTCAATCGCTGTATTGCAACTTACAGGTACGGCTAGATGTTTCACCTCAAGGTAACGCGCGCACAAAAGACCCACAATATCACCGCGTAACCAGTTGCCATGCTCATCACTCATCAATGGGCGATCGCCATCGCCGTCGGTGGAAATGAGGGCATCAAAGCCGTATTCAGCTGACCAGGCACGACCACGAGCGGCATCTTCAGCGGAAACTGCTTCAGTGTCGATCGGCACAAACACATCGGTACGCCCTAAACTTACCACCTCCGCACCGAGTTTTTCAAGTATCCGTCGCAGCGGGTCGCGTGCAACGCTGGAATGTTCATATACACCTAGTCGTAAGCCAGTCAGGATGCCAGCAGGGAAAAAATCAACATAGCGTTGTTCATAAGCAGTCATAGCCCGAGTGTCAATAGCGGGCAATGCATCTGGGGTAACCTGGCTAGCCAGTTGAACATCTGATGCTGCAATCGCTAATTCATCCGTCTTGCTGATTTCACCATCAGGGCGGTAAAACTTGATGCCATTGCGATCAAACGGAATATGGCTACCGGTGACCATGACTGCAGGGATGCCCTGTTGCAAAGCATGTAAGGCTAAAGCCGGAGTAGGTAATGCGCCACAAAAGTCGACTTGCAACCCGGCGTCATGGATAGCTTGAGCACAAGCAGCGGCAATGGCCGGACTGCTTGGACGCAAGTCCATCCCCAGCGCTATCCGTTTGAACTGAAATGAACGTAACATGACCGCCAGGAAAGCAGTCACATAAGCTGCGCATACATCATCCGTCATGTCTGCCACCAGGCCGCGTGTGCCGCTGGTACCAAAGGCAACGCCGCTTGTGTCCATAAGTTGCTGTATTTTGACTTTTTCCATATGTAAGCTTATCTTAATATCTTTGTGGGATTGATTGCGGTGTTCGTATTGCCAATTTTGATGTTGGCAAGTAAATTATATTATTCGACTAACTTAATCCCCTACAACTAACCTATAATTTGCTGGGTACTGTGAAGGTTAAATAAAAGATCAACTCGCGCCGTGATACTTCGAATCATATTAAACAAAAAATTATCAGCATGTGTAAACTGGCACAACTCTAGCCTTCAATAACAAGTAAATATGTATTGGTCTTCATTTAGTTCTTTCGTAACACAAGTCCAAAAGAGGTAATTGCATATTTCTCAATCATCAGCTTGAGATGAATTTCTTGTTTATATGGCGGTAGATCAATGTATTTATCTTCTGGCAGATCGCCACTGTAGAAATTCATTGGGAGGATCGAGCAGTCAAGATCAATGAGGCGATTCTGTAAATCTAATAAGTCCCGTCGCCGATAAAGAGATAGGCCTGGTGATTCAAGAGTTTCGTCATCACTAGACATATTTAATTCGGTGGTGTGAATGGCTATTCCCCCTGGTTTCAGACATTTTGTTGAATTTACTATGAAGTCCATCCCTGCTTTAAGTGATCCCAGGTGTTCAAGAGCGCAGCAAGACCAAACAAAATCATGTAAGTTTAAATCATTTGGGATTTCGTTCATATTCACAGCGCGGAATGATACATGTTTCATGTATTGTTCTTCCGAACATATACCACCATAATAAAGGTCCATCGCGGCTCTACTCCCCCAATGGGAGTCTGAAGTGTCGAATGGTGGGATATCAGTAACTGTGACATTTAGTCCGAATTTTGCCATCACAACAGCTAATGGTTCCTTGCCACAACCGAACCCCAAACCCGTAATATTTGGGTGCAGCAAATTGAATTGCTCAAGCGCACGCAGGATATAAATATATTCCCACTGCTTTCTATGAAACCGAGGTTTCTGTTGGATTAATTGAGCAAGACGGACATAATGATCTTCTTGGAACTGTGATGCTGTACATGTTTGTGATGAAATCTGGTCAAGAGTGGGGTGGCTTGCGAATAAAACTTGGCTTTTATTTAACATTAAATGGCTCTCTAGATAATAAATGTTTATTGTTGTTTAGCAACTCAGAGTAAAGCTTGACAGCTCGTATTGCTGAATTTCGGGAGCTAAAGTATTGGATTTGTGTTTTTGCTCCATCGGATAACTGCTTGCGAAGCTCTGGTTCCTCTAACAAACGCGTAACACAGTCTGCGAGCGATTTTGCATTTTCAGGTTCAAAGAGTAATCCACATTTTTCATCATAGACAACTTCGGGTATGGCGCCTGCACGTGATGCAATGACTGGGACGCCATGCACAAAAGCTTCCAGTGGAACCAGGCCAAAAGATTCATATCGCGAAGGAAATACAACACAATAGGCAATATTAAATAACTTATCGCGTGTAGCATCATCTACTTCACCAAGAAAATGCACGCGGTTTGCTAGTTCAGTTGAGATAATAGTTTTCGCTTTTGATATCCAATCTTCAATATCACGTCCAGCAAGTAATAAATGCGCTCGTGAATCACTCTTAAGAAACTCATTCGCTGCAGCTATAAGTATGTCTACACCCTTACGACTTTCGAGTCGCCCTACAAAAAGAATGAGTTTCGCATTGTTTGGGAAAGTAAGGGGCTTCCCGTTAATCTCCCCCAAATCTGCATATCCAAGACGGAAGTCAAAAAATGGCCAGTATGCGATACCGCAGAAGGATTTTGACCATCTAGCATCGCGACAGATGCCATATTCGACTTCTAGTGTGTTTGCTATTGATTCACTGATTGGTACTACAGCATTTGCATTCGCAATTAGCGTTTGTTCAGAAGTTTTGAACAGTTCACCTTCATAATCGGGAACAGACCAACCATTAAGACGGGCTGCTACTGGAAATGGTGTTACGAGTCGGACTACCAGTGGTGGTCGATCATTGGTGGGTATTAACGATAGCGCGAGTGCCTCACTGTCCCAAAGAGCTGATTCAACTATGTCTATCGGATGATTGGTGTGAATAGTTGCGATTGCTTGGAACGCGCTAATTGACCAGTTTATGTTGTTAATAAAGCCAGGCGTGTTCATGGTGTCTGAGCAGACCATTTTGAGCTTGGTATATTTGATGGCAAACCGCCCACGTCGATGAATCGGTTCAAGATCACCTGGCGCGACAACCGTGACGAAGTGTCCCATCAATAGTAACTCACTCGCCAAGTGATAGTAGAGAGTGCCGATGCCGCCACTTGGCACAAATGGGGGGAACTCCTTGGTAATAATACAGATGTGTAACCGTTTGATATCACGCTCAACAAGTGGATAGGGGGCTGCTGTTGTGAATACTTGAAATGTATTTGGAGATGGATTTAATCTGCGTGTTCGGGGGAATGCAGATGAATCAATCAGCCCCTGTTTCGTCCCTGAATGTATGGCATTAACATACGATTTGTATTCTGCCTTGGAAATCTCGCTTGCGTTAAGTCCAGCTTTTAATGGTCGGATTCGTTCGTCATACATCCGCTGTTCAATGTAATTGGAAAGCTCTTCACCTTTTAAGCCTGAGTATGCCGCTATATAATAAGCCGTGTTTTTACAGATCGTAAACCAATTAAATTTGTATTTCCCTGTGCGATTATGACTTTGTGCGAATTCATGTCGTAAAAAAAGGTCAGGACAGTATCCGACAAGGTGTTTTTTAGACTGCAATCTGAAACATAGTTCAGATTCGTCTAAAAAATAGTCGAATTGCTCGTCAAATCCACAAACTTTTCGAATAATGTCGGCACGGAAGCAAGTATTTGTACCTATCAACGAACGTTCCCAGCCGTTTGTTCCAATCTCTGAAGAGTCGATATTTACTTTTGCTTCAGCGAATTTGTTGATGCCGATATCCTGACATTGAAATTCTAATGATCCGGCAAGGTATGCTGGCCCCCCAAGCGCTGCTAAGGTTAATGGTCTACGGCTAAACTCTCGAATGAGCGTGTCAACCCAGTCGTCGAAAGGTAAAGCATCATCATCAATGAAAGCAATAATGTCACCATCAGATAACTCAATTCCCATATTCCGTGAGATTGACAAATTACGTTCTTGATTGTCAGCAGTTTTTATTCTGTGCTTATATTTTTTCAGGACTTCATCAGTGTTGTCCGTTGAAGGGCCATTAATAACAACTATTTCGAAGTTTTGATTAGTTTGATACTGCAAATAGTCTAAGCAACGTTCAAGTAAATCGCTTCTGTTATATGTGCAAATTACAATTGAAACTGTTGTGAAGTGATAAGGATTTGGTAGGATTTTTTGCAGTGCGTCGATAAGGAGTTTATTTACCGACTCACGAGAAAAACGCATTGCATTACGTTTTTGTGCTTGAATTGTTTGTTTATAACGTATTGGATTTGTCAACAACTCTCTGATGAGGGGTGGCATCTCATCTATGAAGTGGGCAAGGAAATTTCCCTCACCCATAGTTTCCCCAATTGCACTATTACGCAATGCTACTACTGGAAGAGAATGATGCGCAGCTTCTATTAGTGGCACCCCGAATCCTTCATGTTCACTCAAGGATATGTATACAGAAGCACGCGCCAAGTAGCGCTCCACTTCAGCGTCTGAAACTTTGCCCGTTAGAATGATATGCTCAGCGAGACCAGACTTTTCAATCTGCTGACATACCTCTTGATAATAGGGATCAGCTTGGTTGTGGTTTCCAACGATGTACAGTTTGCTCGCGCAACTGGGTGCATCAGCATGTACTTTGATGAATAGTTTTATAAGATTGACCTGTCCCTTATTCGGGGCGACCCGCCCTAAAAATAACCATGATCCTAATTCCCGAGGTATTTCATTTTCAGTCGTGGTATTCGTTGTTTGCTTGCCAACGATGATAGGTACAAGAGAGCAGTTCTGTGGATCTGCACCAAGCTCAACGAGTTCTTGTAGGTTGTAATTGCTATCACCCCAAAAATAATGAAAATCTCGGATGATTTCGGCCAGTTGCTGCCGCCCTTTTAGACAAAAACTATAGAGATCAGTATCCGACCGAAAGAAAGTATGTGGCGTGATATTGTGATAAATGCATACTTTAGTACAACGTAATTTCTGTATTAAAGGAAGTGCGTATTCTGAGTAACCTGCATAGTGCAATATAACTATGTCTTCATCAGTCGGTTTGAGCTCAGTCAGGTCCAATCGCAGGTTTGCTACATCGTCATGACGCCACTGAGAATGTATAGAGGTTGTAAATCCCATATCTTTCAGCAAAGTATCCAGAGAGACGACCTGATTTGACACTGCGTCACCATAATCTAGCGCTTCTATGACTTGGAAGATACGTCCCGTAAAATTAGTATTGAGTAACATTTAGGCATGCTCTTTATGTTTAAGGTGGAGTAGCAGTTGTTGAGCCTCTTGAGACTTAGTAAGCAGCTCAGCAAGTTGATCAATCACTTCATTTGCAGCCCCTTCTTTGAGGTCGATAGTTTGCGACAAAATTGATTGTGATTTTGTAATTACATGGGGTGCAATGAGTTCTTCAGATGCGGCATGTCTTGGGCTAAACGCTGTCGTGGTTCTGTCATGTCGCATAAATTGTAGCAAACTGGCATGTATATGTTGAGCATGTGTATCAATCGCAGTTGGCAGTGCTTGTATGGCTGTTTTCAGTTCTATTGTGCCGTCTATAACGCGACTGAGTTCCGCAGTATGTTTATGTATCAGCCGTTCACTACGCTGTTGGCGTGTAAAAATTCCCCAAAACCAATGGTTGGCTCGCTTTTCATCCTTGATTAAATTGGATAGACCATTGATTTTTTTTCGTGGGTTGGCTTCGGCTGAGGTCGCTAGTTGCACGATGATTGCGGCCTTGCCATGACCCATGTGGAGTCTCCCCAAATAATAGTTCATACCAGCTGGGTCGGGATCCCGTTCCAGTAGCAGGCGGTATGCGGCGGTGATGAATTCCCGTTCGTCGTATATGAAAAGTTCTGCGATATGTTGTATGTAAGGCATGGTGATTATCACTATAAATTAGGAATTTTTTGGGGGGCTACACCCACTGATGGGGATGGATAACATAATGCTTGTGTTAATGCCAAGCAAGATACTTGCCATGTGAGCTCGGTTGGTTGTTGTATGTATTTATTTTCGCTTTTGAATCGCTTTAGCCATTGAGGGAGGAGAGTGGTTAGGTCATGATCGGATGCCGAGTGGAAAAAACTAACGTTTTTACTGGCAATTTCACGGAACACAGATAGGTCACGAGCCAGGACAGGCTTGCGGAAATAAGCGGCTTCTATCAATGGTAAGCCGTAACCTTCGCCTTTGGAGGTGATGAGCACGCCCAGGCATTGCCGGTAGAGGGCGCTCAGCAGATTATCCTCCACATCATTTAACCAAATCAACCGTTTGCCTGTTTCTGCATGGGTTCGCAGGCGGTGGCTGAGTTCTTCTATGTCCCATCCTTGCTTGCCAACGATGATTAGGCGGGTTGAATCGCCTGTTGCCCAGAGTGATTCGAACGCATCAAGTGCATCATCATAGCCTTTGCGTGGCTCGATGGTGCCGACCATAAGAATAAAGTCGTGCTCTGCTAAGTGTCGCGGTAATGGTGTAATGGACGCGTTGTTATCCAGCTCTGCACCTAAAGGAATTGTGGCGCAGGGTATTTCAGTTGTGGATAGCTGATAGTGCTTTTGCATCCAGTCGTGAAAATCGGCCTGTACAGTGCGTGAGATCGCAATGGTGTTATCGGCGAGTAGGGCAATGGCACGCAACCAGCGATGGAAATTCCGGCTGGCTCTGGGGGTGAACCATTCCGGATGCAATACGGGCAAAAGGTCATAGATCACAATGCTGATACGTGTACCTTGCAGCTTCCAGTTCCATAGCTGTTCAAGGTGATGTGGAATCAGGTGCGCAGAAAGATCCAGCCCTAAAAAAATATCACCTGCATTAACCTGAATCGGTAAGGTCGGGGCTGTCGCTGGTTGTTGTAAAAAATCAGTGGGCAGATAGCGGTAAGGCTGGGTACGCGAGGCCGCAACAGGACAGATGCGGTAACCCGCTGGCGGAGCTGCGAGTAATGCCTTGTACAGGTTGCGTACTACACGTTGGATACCGGTTTTTGCGTCGATTTTTGCAATGGCAGAAACGTCGATTAATAATTGTTTTTCTGCAGTGTCATGCGAGGTGTCGTGGGTTACGTGTGTTAGTCTTTTGCGCCAGAATGACACTGGTAAATACGTGAGTGCAATATGGTGGAGTAATCGTAGTGCGCGCATTATCCAATCTCAGCGGCGTGCTCGTTGTAATACACGAATGCTTCATCAAGATCATCAAACGCAGTCATTTTTCCTTTAACTAAGACTGCTGCGCGCTGGCAGTGTTGGCGGATGTAGTTTGGGTCGTGGGATACGATGATCATGGCACGATCGTTGCGTTTTTCGAATAGCTCAACACGGCATTTTTCGTGGAAACGATGATCGCCCACGGCAATGATTTCATCGATTAAAAAGCAATCAAATTCCACCACCATGGAGATAGCGAACGCCAGTCGTGCTCGCATCCCTGATGAGTACGTTTTAACGGGTTCTCTAAGATATTTTCCTAGTTCAGAGAACTCTTGTACGAAAGGGATCTTGTCTTCGGTCGAGGTGTCGTAAATGCGGCAAATGAAGCGTAAATTATCCAGACCAGTCAGGCTGCCTTGAAATGCACCACCAAACGCCAACGGCCAGGATACACTCATTCCTCGGGTGATACTGCCGCTAGTTGGGCGCTCAGCCCCGCTGATGAGGCGGATGAGCGTGGATTTGCCCGAGCCATTGCGCCCGAGTATACCAACTTTCTCACCTGGGGCTATTTGCAGGTTGATATTATCCAGTACAGTGCTGACACCGCTGCGAGTATGGTAGCGTTTGACGAGGTTGCTAATTTGTATCATTCGGGTATGACCGTTCTGGATATGATACGAACTTGCGAAAGCCCCAGCAAGGTAAGGCATAAATTGATAATCGCCATGTAACTCATGTCGTAATGCGCGTGGACCATAGACCCGAAATAGCCTTCGCGCAGTATCTCGACACCATGCACCATAGGCAACAATAGGACGAATTTTTGCCCTGTGGTGGGTAGCCAGTCAACCATGAATGCGGCACCAGATAGTGGAAATAAGAGATATGAGGCAGGGTGCCAGAGTTTCTCAATAATTTCGCTGCGCTCACTTAAAGCGCCTATCCACAATGCAAGTGCCGAGCCAAACCAGGCTAGCATGAACCAGCCAAACATGATTTTGAGTATATCTTCGGGTGGTTTAATCCAGCCTATCGAGGTGAAGACTATCCCTAACATAATAAATGAAGCGGTAGTGCCAGCAATTTCAAGGATTAGTCGAGAAGCAAAAATGTCGATCACTTTGACATGACGGTGATACATCAAGGCCAGGTTAGGTTCAATGGCCTTGCTGCAGCGGTTAGGCATGTTGCGCCATAGTAAAACAGATGAGTAACCGGTGAGCGCAAATGCGGCAATAGGGATGTTGGTAAAGTGATGTCCGCCAGCCATAGTCCACAGCACGGTGACACCCAAGGTAAAGAGCATGGGTTCAACGAATAGCCATAAAAAACCAATATTATGACGACCATAGCGGGTGATGACTTCGCGCATCAATAGCGCGCCAATGACGCGGAATTGTATTTGTAAGGATCGGCGCAAGCTGGGTGTTGTATTCATCGATGGATCTCTTTAATCCTGATGTTCGCGTATACCTGCGAATAACATGGTCAGCACACCCCAGACTATCATGCCAAGTATGAAAGTGGCGATGATGCTGCGTATGCGTCGTGGTTCCATTGCTTTATCTGGTTTGCTTGGTTGCACAATACGCTCCAGGTAAAACTGTTTGCGCTGAGCCTCGTTGCGTGCCTGTTCGAGCGACGCAAAAGCAGTAGCGAGTTGTTTATCTGCGAACATGCTTTCCAACTTGAGACGCTCATAGTCAGCAGCTTTGTTGGACAGGGAGTTGCCCGCGCCTGCGACTTTGGCAGTCTCGGTAGCAATGTCGGCTTCCAATGAGGCTACATGGCGTCTCAAAGCTGGTATTTGCGGGTTGTCGCGGGTGAGGCTTATTATCTGGCTGAGTTGATTTTTGGTGGAAATCAAATCGTCTTGCAGCTTGGAAATGAGTTGTAGTTGTAATGCGGATTGGCCAGTAGGGTCGAATATGCTTTTCTGATCACGGTAACGCGATACGGCCAGAGCGGCGGCTTTGGCTTTTTGTTCGGCGGTAGCAACCTCTGCAGCAGCAAAGCGTATCATGTCCTGGCGACCACGTTCATTAAGTTGGTTGACAAGCTTTTCGCTCATTTCCAGCAGGCTTGCATTGATATGGTAAGCATCTTCGCTGGTAAACGCTTTAACGGTGAGCGTGGAGATGGATGACGCAGTATCTGCATCGACGGTTACGTGTTTTTCATAATAACGCAACAGTGCTTCAAAGCTGGTGTCCCAGCCTAACCCACCGAAGCGGCTAAATATATCAATTTTGTTGCTGCTGTAAGCTTGACCGAGTTTGTATTGGTTCTCTAGCTGTTGCAGTGCGTCACGTGAAAGGATGAAGTCATGTACAGCAAAGCTGTCATCTTGTGCACGTGAGAACCCCGCACCTTGCAGCAATGCACCCAAGCCCGAAGCGCTTTGTTTATCAGGGCTACGCACCACAAAACGTGATTCAGAGATATAAACGTCGGAAGCGATAAGGCCGAAATAGAGGATGGATAACAGCGTGGGAATGGCGACAGTAAACAGAAATAAGCGATTTATGCCCTTAATGCGCTGGATTAAATTGGGCTTGGTGTGCTGGATGTCGTTTGCTGCTGTGATTGTTGCGTTATCCAAAGTAATTCCTAGTGTATTAAGTATGCGTTGTTGCGCAAGAATGTTCGTTAGTATAACGCAGGATTGTTACAATTTGCTGAGTTAGGTAAGGTGGTATATACATGTTAATCGTGTTTATCAGTCTGGCTCAGAGGATGTCTGGGCTCCTGCATTGTTGGGTTCGACAATAATATGGATAACTGTAGGTTTAAAGTCGTTACTCATGACGTCAAACCAGCCGATTGTTTCTTGAACTAGTGTTAAAGTCAGAGCGTAATGACCCGGCAAGGCGGGTGCGTTAATAAGCATCGATGTGGTGGCTGTCTGACCAGCGCGGATGCCGCCATGTGGCAGGGCAGAGCGTTCTCCTTCTAATATGGTATTGCCATTTTGAGCCCAGCGAAAAGCTATGTTGACTGGGCGGTAAACATCGCCTACCCAATGCTGTTTACCACAGTTCGCAATCACCACTTCTACAGTCATGGTCTGGTTGCATTGCATTGCTGGGATTGAATCGGTTGTAAAGATGCTGCCTTGAGGAGCTGCGATAATGCGGGCATCATCAGCATCATGTGTGGGTAGCAAAGACAGTTCAGTTGGCAAATAAGCGTATCCGGCAAATTGTTGTTCAATAAGGCGGCGCACATGGAATTCACAGGCAACATCGCTCCAGGCCAATTCATTGATGCCTTCGGCTAAGCGCTCCGTGAAAGAAAACCCGGCGGTATATCGACCTGTTGGTAAATCCGCAATCAGGTAATAGCGTGCAGAGTATGAACCTGTTTCCACATTTTCATGGATTTGTTTAAGTAATATATTGTTTGTGCCGAATGCCCAGCGTTTCTCGTCATCGAAGATATGTATCCCCATCCCAAGTCCGGTTATATCTCGGCTCAGGAAGAAATCCACGGTAAATGTCATGACCTGGCCGTATTCAATAACAGCTCCATCTTGCAGTTCTGCCTTACTGATGATCAGGTCAGGGGTGGTAAGCAGGCGGTTTCCACTCTGGCGTTCATATTTTTGCCATTGCGGCAAAGTCAGTTGTGGTGGGATAACGACCCGTTGCCAAGACGCCACTGTCTTATACAGTTGTAAATCAAGCTGATTGAGTTCGATGAGCCGCTTTTTCAATCCTTTTTTGATTTTTGACAGGCTTGGGCGTGCCGGTGTGACCCTGTGCCTGGCGACTTCGCTGGTTGGTGGGCTGCCAATTAGCTTGCCAAACTCATAGATGAAAGCAAGCATGTCTTCCTGCAACCCTATCAGGTCGTATTGGGCAAGTACTTTCAGGCAATGTGCTACGGAGAGCCGATTTTCCGTATTGTCTGTTGCCCCAATGCGAGAAAAGTGATTGACATAAAGGTTGGAAATATTTGGTATCAGATCGTTATCCAGTTCCTGCCCATCGCTTTCCAGTAGTCGGGAAACTGACTGATATAACTTGGTATCCTGTTGGTTTTTGTATTCATCCAGTACATAATAAAGCCAGGAAACGGCGCGATCTATAGGGTCACGCAGGCAGGTGACATAGGTGTAGCGAGGATCCAGCATATCACCCATATCGAAATCCATATGAGCACTGATGACGGAATATGTGCCACCGTATTGGGAAATAAGCTTGCGATGCAACCCATTGACTTGAGGCGAGACGCAGCCAGTTCCCAGCACGCTTGTCAGCCACGTAGCAGTTGCTGTACCCGCAGTTTTAGGCAGGTGGTCAAATAGTATTCGTCCTGGAAATGCCAGTGTTTTGTTCATATTTTAAGTTTAATATCGTCGATATTTTCTGAGTGAATTTAGATATTAACTAATCAGCCCGAGTGGTGCAGTAATGGCTTCCATGACAGCTGGATCGCCACGCGCTCCCCAGCGTTTTAGTGTGCTGGAGAATACGCTGGCAGCAGTACCTACGACATTCGATCGATCTATTCTATGCTTCATGTTCATAATGCGTGTTGCATAATCATCAGCCCGGAACGTTTTTAGTGCATAGTTGCGAGCTAAATTGCCAATTGTGTGCCGTTCATCCGGTAATGCGGTCAGTCTTTCCAGTGCGGTTCGCAAATCGGTCAGTTCTGTTTCTGGGGATACTTTTAATACACAATCATCAGGCAGGTCGAGGTAGAAACCCGTGTTCGTAACTACGGTAGGTTTACTATACAGCATGGCTTCAATGGTCGATGCAGATGCCGCTTCCAGAGCTGGCCAGCGCAAGCAGCACATGAGATCGGCGCGGTGAATTTCTTCAGCCAGGCATTCATCGTTCACTGCACCGGTGATTGTTATGTCGACTTGCAGCTGGTCGGCAAGTGATTGCAGTTCTTCTGCCATGGCGGGTTCGATGGCGCCAACTATGCGATAAGTTAAATCCGAGCATAGCTCAGGACTCGATCCGATCGCTTTTATTACACTTGTATAACGCTTGTTGTGGTTAACATGTCCAATCGTTAGTGCTACGGTTCGTTCATGACTCACTGACTGATTCTTCATGTCGGTGTGTTCAGCAAAGGGTGCGTCGTAGGGGAGCGCAACAACCTCAACCGGTCCGGGACAGGCATGAGCGATTCGATCCATTGCCCAGCTTGAATGCACAATCACAGCGCTGGACATCGCCGCTATCCATTCAGTCATCGGCGCAGCCGTGCTGGCATATTCGATAAATGATGAAGAATCCGAATGATTAAAAAAACGCTCGGACACTTCAGTGCCGTATAGCGCTGCAAGCACTTCTAATGCATGCGGTCGTCCGACGGTTTCAGACCAGGCCCAAAATAAATGGCCTAGAAAATTATCATGCAACGAAACTAATCCGGGGAGTTGGGGCAGCCATTCCAAGCAGCCACGATGATAAGCGTAGTAGTTACCTATCTGATACACAATCAGATCAGATTGCTCTGCTTGCAGGCGAACCTGTTCGGTGTTATTCCAGTGCTCTATCTGGCATGAGAACGGATGGGTCGGGCTGTCGAAGCACGAGGGTTCTTCTGCGCGTACGATGACAACTTCGTGTCCTCGCTGCTGCAACTCGTAAACGATGAGTTTGGATACCCTGCCGATTGCAGAAGTGAGTACTATTGGGGTAAAAAACAGTATTTTCATGTGAGCAATCTTTCAATGGTGGCGGGCCATGAGATTTCCATATCGTTCCATAATTTGTACGCGGCACGTCCCATGGCTCGCACCTCGGCAGTATCACGACAAGCCTGATTTAATGCGGTTGCCAATGAATCCGGGTTAGGTTCGGCAACCCAGCCGGTTTCTCCGTGTTTCACTAATCCCAGGACCCCGCCGCTATCAGATGAGGAAATAATCGGCTTGCTGGCTGTGGCTGCTTCCATTGCGACATAGCCGAGTGAGTCCTCGTCAAATGGCAAATAAGCACAGGCATTAGCTTCATTGGCATAGCGTGCCAGTTCTTCTCTGCTCAGAAATCTAAGATCGAGTTTAACTTTATCCTGCAAGCCATGCTGCTCAACCAGGCGCTGGAGCCGTAAAGCATCCTCTGGTTTTTCTGGCGGGCCGGCCACAATCAGGCGCACATGTGAGGCGGTTTGTGCCATCGCTTCAATCAGCAGGTGCTGACGTTTCATACCGTTGACGCGCCCGCCAGCAAATACATAGCCTTGCGATGTTCCGCCGGTGAATAGCTCGGGATCATTCAAAGGCGGTAGTAGTACTTCGGCCTCAAAGCCATTGTATTTGGCCAGTCGCGATTTTGTGACGTCGGAATTGGTAAAGATACGACGTGTTTCGCCAAAGGCTTCATTATCCGCATTGCGAATAATGGTTCGCACTTCATCACCGGCGGCACCGGCTGGAATGTTGGACTGTCCCGCATCGAACAGATCGTAGGCCTGACGATACTGGTGTAGTAACCATAGGGTTTTGTGCGGGTGGCGAATCAAATAGGCGGGAAATTTCAGGGCAATGACGCGATCCACGTTGCGTACTTCCATTGCTCGAGCCATCAGCATCTGGGCAGGAATGCCCTTCGCTGGCTCCCATTGAAAGGGGATGCGTAGTATTTCGGCTTCATGGCCAGCAATGATGAGATTTTTTTCTAGATGCACCGCTAATTCTTCGGCGCCGCCCCAGATAAAAGGTGCCATGTTGTTAACAATGAGTATCTTCATGCAAGTAACTGTTCTAATACATGCGGCCAGGAAATGTTCAATTCGATGATGCGTTGCGCAGCATTGAGCCCCATCTGCTGGGTATTGGCGCGATTGAGAAAAAGTTGATCCATCGCCTCAGCCAGTGCTTCAGGTTTGGGAGCGGCAATTAATCCGTTATAGCCATGTTTTACCAATTCGGTCACACCACCCGCGTCGGTAGTGGTAAGGATAGGCTTGGATGAATGACTGGCTTCCAGGGATGGGTATCCATAGGAATCTTCGTCGAGCGGCAGATAGGCCGCAGCCAGGCATTCTGACAGAATTTGTATTTTTTCCTCCTCGGGTATCCATTTGCTCTCGAAGTGAACACGATCTTCGAGTTTGGATGCCGCAATCAACTCCTGGAGTTCTTGAGTATAGGCGTCGCTATCACTTTTACCGCAAATACGCAGCTTAACGTTTGTGCGAGTATGGCGCAGCGCTTCAATCAATAAATGCTGGCGTTTATGATGGACGATTCTGCATATGTAAACGATTTCATCATTAAAGTGCTGGTTGTGGAAACGTTCCGGTTGAATGACAGGCGGATACAGTACCTTACTGCCGACATTGTTAAAACGTTGTAATCTGTCTGAAACTACGTGTGAATTGGTGAAAACTTGTTTCGCTTCGCCTAAAGCGGCCGTGTCGGCACGATGCAGTACATCACGAAGATTTTGATGTTTTTCATCATCGTTGAAGCATCTGTATGGAGTATCCCACAGATCGTAAAAGACTCGAATATGATGAATGAACCACAGTATTTTATGTGGATGAGGAATGACGTGAGCCGGGGGGCGAAAGCATATTATCCTGTCTGCAGATGCAGTTAGGTCGACCCATCGATAGGCCGCCATTTGCGATAACAGTAAATCGGGCTCGTCAGAATGCGGTAAATAGATGCGCTCTACCTGGTGCCCGGCTTTGAGTAGTTCGATTTGTAGCCAGTCTACGATATTGCGGTATCCTCCATTAATGAAGGGTACAGCTGAAGAACAAAGGGCGATCTTCATGGCAGGGAAGTTGCCTTATCGAGGGCGTGCGCAATGTGTAAAACATCGTCTCGCGTTAGCATTTGATGTGTGGGAAGATTAATGCCACGCTGCGCCCATAAGTCGGCTATTGGGAAAGTGCTTGGTTGTGCGTAAGGGGGCAGGATATGCATGGGATAGAACACCGGCCTGGTCTCAATGCCAACTTCATCGAGCTCTCGCATCACTGCATCACGTCGTACTTCGTCACCCTCGCGCAGAAAAATATTGTACATCCAGTAAGTTTGCTTGGCCCATTGGGCCTGAGTGGGTAACTGAATACGGTCAGCCAGTGGAGCCAAAGCTTCGTCGTACCAACCGGCCAGGCGTTCGCGATCAGAAAGCGCCTGGTCAATATTTTCCAGCTGAGCCAGACCAATGGCGGCCTGAATGTTGGTCATGCGGTAATTGTAGCCAACGACAGGAAACCAGTAACGGCGATCCGGATCCATGCCCTGCCCACGATACAAACGTAGTTTGGCGGCCAGTTCGTCGTCATTGGTTGTGACCATGCCGCCTTCACCCGTGGTGATAATCTTGTTACCAAAGAAGCTGAAAATGGCGCATTGTCCGAGCGTACCTACTTTCTGTCCAAGGTATTCGGCACCATGCGCCTCTGCTGCATCCTCCAGTACGAATAATCCGTGAGATCTGGCGAATTCAAGAATAGGTTTCATTTCAGCCGGATGTCCATAGAGGTGGACCGGGATGATTCCTTTGGTTTTGGGCGTAAGGTGTCTTGCCATATCCACCGGGTCGATATTCATGGTGCCCGGACATACATCGACCAATACGGGTGTGGCACCGCAGTAACGCACTGCATTGGCGGTGGCAATGTACGTTACGGTCGGGATGAGAACCTCATCGCCTGGCTGCAGCCCCATAGCCACCAGTGCCAAGTGCAATGCGGTAGTGCCATTGTTTGTGGCGATGGCGTGTTTGACACCACAAAACTGGGCGAAAGATTCCTCGAAAGCGGTGATGTATTTGCCTTTAGAGGAGATCCAGGTGCTGTCGATACAGTCCAGGACGTACTCTCGTTCCTTGCCTGATAGTTTGGGTTCTGCTACTGAAATTCGTGGTGTACTCATCATTGCTCTTTACGGAAAATTCTGGCCGGATGGCCGAGTGCTGTAGTTGAAGAAGGGATGTCGGAAATCACGACCCCGCCGGCGCCTATCATTGTGTTGTCACCAATCGTTATATCCGGAATCACAGTGGTGCTGATACCGAGAAATGCTCTCTGACCCACGGTTACATTGCCGGCAAGTGCGCACTGCGGTGCTATGTGAGCACAGAACCCAATGCGGCAATCGTGGTCGACAGTAGCACCTGTGTTGATGATCGCCAGGTCTTCGATATGGCTTTCAGCGTTGATTATTGCGCCACTCATGATTGCTATGCCTTTGCCTAGCACGACGGACGGGGAAATGATTGCAAATGGGCTGATGGCATTGACAAGTTCGAATCCGAGGGTTACAGCGTGGGCAGTTGCGCGCTCGCGGATGCGGTTTGACCCGATGGCAGGAAAGAGCAGGCTATTTCCGGCTTCACGCAGCTTAATTAGCTGTTCATCTCCCTGTAGAACGGGTACGTCCAGACATGTAGCAGGGCTGTCTTCGCCACCGACACAGTAGTTAACCTGATAACCCGCTGCGCGTAGTATCTCAATGACGACTTTGGCATGACCGCCCCCACCTAAAACGACCACGGAATTTTTCATTGCGAACCTCCTGCTTTTGTCCAAACTGGCGATTGCCGCCGCGCAAAAAACAGATTTATTGATTCGATGGCGTCCAGCTCATCAATGGAAATGTTGCGTAATGCGCCGCTATCAGGGTGAATTGCTTGGTATTCAAGACCGAGTTGGCTAAATCGCTCCAGCCAGTCTTGCGATGTGATATTGGTCCGTTTCAAGTGGGAGTTGCCAAATTCTGCAATGATAGCGATGTCTTTATTCTGCTTTATCAGTGATTCAGCCCCAGCCAATACTTCAAGCTCGGCACCTTCTGCATCAATTTTAATGAGGTGCGCAAATGGCGCGTTTGCCATGATTTGATCTATTGTTGTGGTGCGCACGGTAACTGGTTCGATGTCTATTCTGGATGCTTCGTCGAGCGGGAAGAGAGAATGGTGGCCGCTGGTTGCACCTAGATACAAGGTGCGTTCACGCTGTTCGTCAGATGCGGCAATGCAGTGTATTTCAACCATATTTTTAAAACCATTCATCCAGATGGTTTTTTCCAGTAGGCGTGCTGTCGGAGGGTAAGGTTCGAATGCAATCACACGTCCTTGTCCACGCATGCTCTTCGCAGCCGCAAGGGTGTGCATCCCAACATTTGCACCCACATCAATAAAGATGTCGCCTGGGCTGAGAATATGCTGAATCAAATGTCGTGTGCCTGGTTCCAGTTCGCCGCTTTCGATGAGTGCTGCAATCAGGGCATGATCTTCACTAGCGCATAAAACATAGCCGACACTGGTTCTTACCATGAGGGCATCCGTTCCGAAAGGAACGGCTACACGGCGAGCAGCAGTCAGCCCATAAAGCTCAATGCGACCAAGCTGAGGATTCAGTTGATCTAATTGTAGGTGCAGCTGTTCCTGAGCAGTTATGGACTCAGCCAGTTGAGCCAGGATGGTGGTGTTATCTTCTTTCAGTGTTTGCGGTAGCGAAACATTCAAGTATTCAGCGACTTGCTGTACACGGTAGGTCATGTCAGCCTGGATGTTGGATAGTGTCGCTAACATCTCGCTTGTATGCTTATGCACGTCGTTGGATACGGTTGAGCTTTCTTTGCTGATTAAGGCTGCAGTGTTAACTGCATGTTGGCCTAGTTGCAGGCGCAACTGTTCCTGAGCAGTTATGGACTCAGCCAGTTGAGCCAGGATGGTGGTGTTATCTTCCTTCAGTGTTTGCGGAAGCGAAACATTCAAGTATTCAGCGACCTGTTGTACACGGTTGGTCATGTCAGCCTGGATGTTGGATAGTGTCGCTAACATCTCGTTTGTAAGCTTATGCACGTCGTTGGATACGGTAGAACTTTCTTTACTGATTAAAGCTGCAGTGTTAACTGCATGTTGACTTAGTTGTAGGCGTAGCTGTTCCTGAGCTTGATCTCCCAATATAAGCCGTGCCAGGATTGTCGTTTTGATCTCGTCAATGGATTGTGGTAAAGATGTATTTAGTTGCTCAGCAGCTTCCTGTGCCTGGCGGGTTAGGTCTGCTTGCGTCTTAATTAGCGCAGTTTGTACGCTATGAGAAAAGTTGTTTATTTCGTGCAACAAGGTTGTATGCTCTTGGCCAATCAAGGATGCTGTCTCATAGGCGAGCTTGTCTAGTTGTTGATGAAGCCGCTTTTGTGCTGTTTCAGCTTTCAAGAGAGACGCTAATATTGTTGCTTTGATATCCTCAGCTGTTTGTGGCAACGATGCACTTAATTGCGAAGTCGCTTCTTGCACCAGGCGGGCAAGGTTCATTTGAGTTTTAGTTAGCGCTGTTTGCGCATCGTTTGCAACTTTGCTAATTCTGTAAGATAAGGCTGCGTGCTCTTGATCAATCAAAGTCGTTGTTTCTTTGCTGAGCTTGTCGACTTGTTGCGCCAGAGTCAATGTTGCGGTTTGCCCATCTTTGAGTTCTGCTCTGATTGTCGCGACATCGGATTGTTGTTGTGAATTAATTCGTTGTATTGATAGCTCTATGCCTTGCAAGCGTTGACGGCTATCTGCGACTGCTGAGGGTAGTGTAAGTGTATCGATTGCCCATTTGATAAAGGGCATATTTCTTAGTTTGTGTAGCCAGGATGCCGCTGTTAACCCCGCCACTCGATTCGAGATAACTCTATCCCTGTTGGATGTTTTGATCTCGGAGAGGATGGAGAGTTTGCTGCGGCCATTTCTTAGTTGTGTCAAATAATGTTCGAAGTTCTGTTGGTCTGGCAAGCGACCGAGAACCGATTGAAATGCATGATTAATAAACTGGACATCATCATAAACAAGTAATTCGTTTAGATGGACGCGTGAAATTGCGCAGATTAATTCAATTAACCACCCAAGAACAGGCACGCGTCGATATTTTAGTAGCAGGTATGTCCAGCGCAGTTTTTTATACCACTTTTTGGCAATTTCAGTTTCTCCAGAGGCCGCTAGCTGTCCCAGAATTTGGATGCGAGAGATGCCGTCATTTAATCGTTGATTAAAATAATGCAATCCAGTCGGGTCTGGTGTTCTATCTAGTATTTCTAAGTAAGCAGCGTTGATAAATTTTTCACCGTCTAATGACAATAGGCGCGGTAGTCTGATGTGTATTTGCGAAGTGGGGTCAAACAATGGGCTGGTTGATGTCTGCTCGTGACTCAAGTCATGAGTTGTAATTTTTTCGGGTTGTGATTGGGGTTCGCAAGGGGAGGCGTTTTCTTTAACTTGAGGATTGTGCGGGCAACTAAGTGCGTTGATGGCTGGGCTGCGCATCTGATGATTGAGAATATCTCCCATGCTTGGATCATGTATCGTCATCTTTTTTGGTCGGGATGTGCGATTGTGAATGCTGTCGTTATTCATTTTGTCAAGGGTTGAGGGATGTTTCACATAGTGGAGCCATAATTATGTTTTCAAATAATGTCGTGTGTTTTTTCGAGCTTGATAACATCAGTGGCGTATTGCTATCCCTAGTGATTATGTTTTTGATTACCTAATGAGCAATATAATTTTTTATTGCTGGTTGTAAATATTGAATGATTATATTACAAACAAATGGCTTGGTGTTTCTTTGTAACCTATCTGCTAGGTTGATAATTGGGTTATGCAGCTTAGTCCAATATGCAATATGGTGATTGTGAAATAAGTTGTTTTTAACTGTTGCGTTTGAAGTTTTATGTAGGACGCTATTACCTGTTGAGGGTGCTGTCAGGTAATCTACATTGTTCAAATGCTGGTCTCATCCTGATAAATGAAAACGCTGAATTTCAATCTCGAAATTCAGCGTTTTTTGCCGCTTATACACTTTAGTTATTAAGCTTGGGTGCTAACACTATCAGTGGTGAGGCTTTGGCTTGCTAGTTGAGAAAGCGTTTGCAAGTAATCAGCAGCTGTTGCATAGGTGTTGCCTTGTAGGCTTTGCGATAGTTGCATTATATCCGCTCCAGCCTGCTGAGATTGAGCGATGCTCTGTACGGATGCTTTAGCTTGTTGGCGATTTTGGACAGCATCTGTACTAGTTACGTTAGATAACGTTTGTGCGAAAGATGCGCCACCAGATTGAGTAGTGCTTTGAGTTGATGTTTTACGATCTTGCATTAAGCATGCAGCGCCAGTTTTGTAGGCACCAGTCCCTATATATCCAGGATTAACAGGCATTTTATTCTCCTTAAATTAAACTAAAAAAGTTGAAGTGGTTGAGTGAAGCGCTTTCAGTTTAGAATAATTTGTAATTAATTTAAGGGTGGAATAAGGGGGGGAATCCCATTCTGTTCATGGAAATAAAATGTAACGCTGAGCTATGATTTCATGGATTAATTCTGCCAGGTTAAGTTGGCGTTTTTCTGATAGGTAAGATGCATTGGTAATTTTTAAATTTATCTTTAAATATTTAAAAAACAGTGTTTGTTAATTTGTATGTGTCGGAAGTCTTGCGTGAATGATTTCGCGGCCCTGTAGAAGGTGGCTGGCCATATTTTATGTTTAGGCTGCTTTAATCTAGCTTGACCCACTATCTGGCGAATGTTAGTTTCTGTCCATTATGAAAATCTTAATAGATGTTACTCGTTTGGTGAGTCGTTTTATGGACGGGCGTTTGCCAACTGGGGTAGATAGAGTCGGGCTGGCGTATGTGCGGCATTATGGTGTGCGAGCGCAGGCAGTGGTGCGTTGGGCGGGGCGGCTGTGGGTGTTGCCACGTGTGCAATCAGCGGCGTTGTTTGCCTGGTTGGCGAATCCTGTTGACTCACGTGGTGCGGTGTGGATTATTACGCGTGGCATTATGGCGGGTGGCTGGCTACAGGATGTGGCAGGGAGTATTTTGCTGAATACCGGGCACACGGGTTTGCATGAGAGTGCGTATGTGACCATGCTGTGTAAATTGGGTGTGCACCCTGTGTTTTTGGTGCATGATCTGATCCCGATTACTCACCCGGAATATTGCCGCGCGGGTGAGGATGAGAAGCATCGGCGGCGTATGCAGCATGTGCTGACCTTGGGGTGCGGTGTGGTGGCGATTTCGCAAGCTACATTGAATGATTTGAGTCAGTTTGCCGCGCAGTTACAGTTACCTATGCCGCCTGCAGTGGTCGGGTTGTTAGCACCTGGTCCTGCTCATTGTGTGGCAAGTACGCGCCCAGTGGCCGAACCATATTTTGTAGTATTGAGCACCATAGAACCACGTAAAAATCATGTGCTGTTATTACAGGTGTGGCGGCGTCTGGTTGAGCAATATGGCGAACACGCGCCGCGCTTGGTGGTGATAGGGCAGCGTGGTTGGGAGTGTGAGAATGTGGTGGATTTGCTGGAGCGCTGTGCTGTGCTTAAGGGGGTTGTGATTGAGCTGGCAGATTGCTCGGATGCAGTATTGGTGAATTATTTGCATCATGCTCAGGCCCTGTTGTTTCCTTCTTTTGTTGAGGGTTATGGTATGCCGCTGGTTGAGGCGTTGGCGTTGGGTCTGCCGGTGATTGCCAGTGATTTGGAAGTGTTTCATGAGATTGCTGCGGATATTCCTGAATATATTGATCCGCTGGATGGGCTGCGCTGGGCGGAACGGGTGATGGATTACGCACAGCCGAATAGCGAATCACGCGCAGCGCAGTTGCAGCGTATATCGCATTTCAAGACGCCAGCTTGGGCGGATCATTTTGCCAAGGTTGATGCTCTGTTAGAGGTTGTCGGAAATGCCTAAGCAAAAAGATTTAACTATGCAGCATATTATTAATGCTGAAGTGCTGGGAATTTATCAGTTTCCCTACTGGAAACATCCTGTGGTGAAGCAGTGTTTCCCTGCATTTCGGGTGGTATTTATTGAATCCATAGATAAATTGCCGGTGGGTGCGATCCTGGTGTTGTGGGGGATGCGTCCTGTACCAGAGGGCGTGACTAAAGATGTGCAGGTTTGGCGAATGGAAGATGGCTTTCTGCGCTCCGTAGGTTTGGGTGCGGATTTGATACGCCCGATGTCGTGGATAGTCGATCAGCAAGGTATTTACTATGATGCGACGCGGGTATCGGATTTGGAACAGCTATTGGCGCAGACACAGTTTGATGAGGCTCTGCTAGCCAGAGCTGCTGATTTGCGCGCACGCGTAGTAGCGACTGGGCTGACAAAATATAATGTAGGTGCAGGAAAATGGCAGCGACTTGCGAATGCGGCACGAGTGATCCTGGTGCCCGGGCAGGTGGAGAGTGACGCATCGTTGGCGTTTGGCGCGCCTGGTGAGCGCACCAATATAGGATTGTTGCAGGCAGTACGGTCTGCGCATCCCGATGCGTATGTGGTGTATAAGCCACACCCCGATGTTTATGCGCGATTGCGTGCTGAGGGTCAGAATGAGCAGAGTGCCTATCGCTGGTGCGATGAGGTGGTGACCGATGTGGCTATGGGGGATTTGCTCACCATGGTTGATGAAGTGCATGTGATTACGTCTTTGGCAGGCTTTGAGGCGCTGTTGCGTGGTAAACCCGTGACTTGCTACGGCCAGCCATTCTATGCTGGCTGGGGTTTGACGCAGGATGTGATGCCGATAGCTCGGCGTAGTCGACGTTTGAGTTTAGACGAGTTAGTGGCGGCAGTGTTGATTTTGTATCCGCTGTATTTGAGCCGTGATGGTAAGCATTTGATTACGCCAGAACAGGCATTAAATGAGCTATCTGTTTGGCTGGCACATACCGGTGGTCGTGTAACCATATGGCGTAAGTTTATCAGGATGTTTCTGCGGCAGATTATTGGCGTGCGTTAATACGGAATTTATACTGTATTTCTGATTATTTCATTTTGTTACAGTTTGTAACCATGTAATATCCCGACTTCATGTAAGTAACTTGTAATGTAATAGGGCGTTACTTACCTTAATAATTCGTAGATATTGCTCCTAATCGGTTGGGCAAAACTTATTGGAATGTGGTTCATGGTCAGAATATCAGTACTCCTCACCTCATATAATCATGCCAAATACTTGCGAGAAGCTATCGACAGTGTTTTGGCGCAGACATTTGCGGATTTTGAATTATTGATTGTGGATGATGGCTCAACCGATGAATCTTGGGAGATTATTGGTAGTTATGCTGACCCTAGGGTACGTGGGTTTAGAACTGGTGAGCAAAACATTACTACAGCGGTAAACCAATTAATCGCGCAACAGGCTGTAGGTGAATTTATCGCTATTTTTCATTCAGATGACGTTTGGCGAACAGATAAGTTGGCTCAGCAAGTTACTTATCTGGACCAGCACACTGAATGTGGCGCGGTGTTTACACAAACAATTGCCTTAGATGAGGGTGGTCAGCCACTGTCTGATGGTGCCGCTGGGATTGCTAGCATCTTTGCACAGCCTAATCGTTCTCGTCAGCAATGGCTTAGATATTTTTTCTACCAAATGAATGCGTTATGTCATCCCAGTGTGTTGATACGCAAACAGTGTTATCTCGACATAGGTTTTTATCGCGAAACCATGTGGGCGCTGGATGATTTTGATTTGTGGGTCAGGTTGTGTTTGCGTTACGAAATTCACGTGCTTGAAGATGCGCTGACTTGCTTCCGCGTACGTGCGGATCATGGAAATGTCAGCGGCAATAAAATTGGAACGCATGTACGTACTGCGACGGAATTCTTTTTCGTGCTGCGCCACTATTTGACCATAGATAGTTTTGAAGAGCTGGTACATATCTTCCCCGAGGCACAGGTTTATTATCGTGCCGAGGGTTGCGAGCCGCATTTTGTGCTGGCGATGATGGCGTTAGCACAACAGGCTTTCCCGCAAACGCAATTATTCGGTCTGTCTCTGTTGTTCGATTTGCTGGAGGATGCGGAATCTGCCCGTCGTATTGATGTGCTCTATGGGTTTAAACCTGCTGACTTTCACGCGCTGAAAGTACAGCATGATGTGTTTCGTGTTAAGCAATTGCATGAGGCAGAGCAGAAGATTGCGATGTTGGAAACTGCTTCACCTGCCGCACCAGCCATACATTCAGTGGCGTCGTTAAATGATGTTGTGCGCTTGTGGGGTGATGATCCACGGCTTTTCAGCCAAGTCGGTGTGCGCACGATCTGGGGGGATTTGGAAACAACAGGTCAAGCTGGTTATCTGATGTATGGGCCGTATTTACCTTTTGCTAAAGGGCATTATCAGGTTGTCGTGCGTGGTTCGGTAGGGCGAGCTGGGGCGCGATTTGATGTGACAGCCGTTCATGGTAGTCAAACTATAGTCGCGATGGACATAGTGGAAGCTGATGAGACGGGATGCCTGGTTCGCATACTCATAGAATTGACAGACGATTGTACTGATCTGGAATGCCGTATTAGCGTTAGTGCAGAATGCAATTTGAGAGTGGCTATGCTGGAAATCACACCATTGCAGTTTGCTGATACGGCAATGACAGGTACTCGACCCACACAATTACCCGTTGATATATCAGTATGCCGCCCGTTGCGAATTATGCTGATGGGTAATTGTCAGTCATTAGTTTTGGCCACTTTGATAGGTATGATGGCAAGTGAGGTAGTTGAAGCAAAAGGTTGGAAGTGGACGCAGGAATTTCGCCAGCGACTGTTAAATAGCGATGCTGAATTGATGGATTGGCTATTAAATAGTGACCTGATTTTATTGCACAAAGAAGGTGGTTTTTATCAATGGTTTGAACAGCACTATCCCAATTTGCGATTTAAGGTTCGTTATATACCAAGTATTTCTTTTGGTGCGTGGCATCCTGATTTGGATCTTATTTCTATTGGGCAAGAGGAGGCTTGTGGGTATGTTGAAGGGTCGATGGGCGCTTGTCAGTCTACGCTAGCTTTTTATGGTTGGAAACAGGGATGGGATGTCGAACAGACCTTGAATTTGTTTGCGACTGATATTTATGAGCTGATGGGTTATTTTGATGCTTATGCTGGTTGGAAAGAATTTTTGGTAGAAGAAGGGGTGAGAGGCAACCTTCCTTTGGGGCATCTGATCGATGAGTGGTCGCGCAGGGGGTGCTGGATGCACTCCATCTACCATCCTAAGTTATTTGTGTTGGTCGATGTGGCGCGTGAATTAATGCTACGTGAACAGATAATGATTAATACGTCGGTTCAGCCAGAAACTCTTATAGAGGATGATTTCCTGAATAGTCCAATTTGGCCCATTTATCCCGAAATTGCCGAGCATTATGGTTTGACGGGTGATTATGTGTTTCGCTCAAATGAGCGTGAACAAACATTGCGCGAGTTTGTGGTAGATTCTTTTGCCCGCTTTGATCAGTATGGTGGCGCAACGCTGGGTAGCGATATGTATGCTGCAGAGCAGCTCAAGGTTTTGCATGAGCGTTTGACATTATACCTTGCCCATCGTAAGCCTGTGGATGAGCGCATCATGCCAAAGGCATTGCCTGTGGCAGCCTTATCCAACCCCTATCGCAACTTGCCGGATTATCATTTTTGGCGGCGTGCAGTTGAGCAGGTGCCGGTGCAACAACTTGATCCAGTGGTGCGTGCGCGCGTGCATTTGCGGGCTGACAGCAAAGTGGCGACTGCGGGCAGTTGTTTCGCACAGCATATTTCCCGCGCTTTGCGGCAACATGGATACAATAATTACATCACTGAAACTGGTATAGGACTGAGTGCAGCTGAAGCTGAACAACGCAACTATGGTGTATATTCAGCGCGCTACGGCAATGTTTACACTGCGCGTCAACTGGTACAGTTGTTTGATCGTGCCTATGGCGACTACGCACCGAGTGAACAAGCTTGGCTGCGTGAAGATGGTCGATTTGTGGACCCCTTCCGGCCACAAATCGAACCTGATGGATTTGCACAGATTGAAGCGCTGGAACAATCGCGTGCAGAACAATTTTCTGCCGTACGCGAACTGTTTGAAAATCTTGATGTGTTTGTATTTACACTAGGGCTAACAGAAGCCTGGCGTAACCGCAGCGATGGCGCCGTTTTTCCACTTGCGCCCGGCGTTGTTGCTGGTGCAATGAATCCGCGCGAGCATGAGTTTATCAACTTCAATACGCAGGATGTGATTGGCGATTTACAGGCCTTTATCAACCGTTTATTACGGATCAATCCAGCTGCAAAAATGATACTGACCGTGTCACCCGTGCCACTGATTGCGACGTATGAAGATCAGCATGTGTTGGTGTCGAATACTTACAGCAAATCGGTATTGCGTGCGGCGGCCGAAGAAATCTGCCGTCGTAACGCCATGTGCGAATACTTCCCCGCCTACGAGATGATTACAGGGCATTATAATCATGGCGCATGGTTTGAAGGTGACTTGCGTTCAGTGCGAGCTGAAGGGATTGAACATGTCATGCGTACATTCTTTAAGCATTATGCGGCAGATGAGGCAGGTATGGCTGATGGAGAAGGTAAGGCAAGTGCAGCTCGAGTTGTATTGAATTATGCTGCTGTAGCAGGTGTCGTGTGCGAAGAAGCTGCGTTGGATCAGCCGTCAGTCTAGATGATGTGGAAGAGTATTTGAGGTGGTATGAAAAATGAGAGTGGTTCAATGAATCAAATAACGATCCCAACACTGGAGAATGCCGCTGGTTTGCTGTCAGTTGCAGAGCTGCTGTCATATCATGATGAGTTTTTTATACGTTTGGCATTTTTGGTTTTGCTGGGACGAGCGGCTGATCCTGATGGTTTGAACCATTATTTAGGCCGCTTGCGTAATGGTATCGATAAAGCACAGATACTGGCAGAGATTAAATTTTCACCAGAGGGGGAGGGCTATGCGACAGCGCTTGCTGGACTGGATGCAGTGCTTAAGCCGTATGCTTGGTTGAAATCACCTATTTTAAATAAGCTGACCCGCATACAAAAGCGGTTGGGTGGCAACGATGCGATTTTGTGCCACTTACGTGCCTTGGATAATCAACTGTTGCGACAGCAAGATGATTTTGGTTATGAGTTACGGCAAGTGGATGAGCGCTTGGCCCAGCAATTGGCAGCACAACAGGCAGCCTCAACGAATTTGGAGGGACAGCTTTCCAGTCGGTTGGATGCTTTAGCGCAGCAGTTGAGTGAGCAGCAGGTGGCGCTGGCCCAGCAATTGGCAGCACAACAGGCAGCCTCAACGAATTTGGAGGGACAGCTTTCCAGTCGGTTGGATGCTTTAGCGCAGCAGTTGAGTGAGCAGCAGGTGGCGCTGGCCCAGCAATTGGCAGTACAACAGAGTGCCTCGACGAATTTGGAGGGGCAGCTTTCCAGTCGGCTGGATGCTTTAGCGCAGCAGTTGAGTGAGCAGCAGGTGGCGCTGGCCCAGCAATTGGCAGCACAACAGGCTGCCTCGACGAATTTGGAGGGGCAGCTTTCCAGTCGGTTGGATGCTTTAGCGCAGCAGTTGAGTGAGCCGCAAATGGCGCTGGTGCAGCAAATGACAGTGCAACAGGCTGCCACAGCGAATTTTGAGGGTTGGGTTTCCAGTCGGCTGGAAGTTTTGATGCAGCGCATGGGCGAGCAGCAGTCAACTTTGGGGCAATTACACTCGTTGAATGAGGTCAAGCTGGATGAACTTAAGGAATATAGGGTTGCAGTTCGCCCATGGGTTGGTGAATTGCCCGCTTTGGCTGTGGCACCCAAAGTGTCAGTTGTCATCGTGCAGTACCAGCACTCGGTTGTGACTAGCCGCTGTATTCGTTCCTTATTCCGTTACACCGATATGTATGATGTTGAAATTGTGGTGGTAGATAATGGCAGTTCACCAGAACATGTTGAGGCATTGGTGCAAGAATTTGGTTCGTCTATCAGGATGCTGCAATTGGGAGTCAATCGCTATTTCGGCGAAGGTAACAATATAGGGGTTGAAGCGACGCGTGGCGAATTTGTCGTGTTGATCAATAATGACGTGGCAGTTACGCAGGGCTGGTTGAGTGCGTTGTTGCCTCATTTGCATGGCAATATTGGCGTTGTGGCGCCGACGTTCCTCTACCCGGATGGTCGCGTGCAGGAATGCGGCGCGACGATAAATGAGCAGGGACGATCTATTCAGAAACTGCAGTTTGGTAATCAAAGTGAGTTACCGCTGCTTCCATTTGAGTGTGATTATGTTTCTGCTGCCCTGATAGTTATGCGTAAACGGGATTATCTCGCTGTGGGCGGTTTTTCACCGGAATATGAACCAGCATATTACGAAGACGTGGATTTGTGTTTCAAGCTGGCTGCGCGGGGGTTGCGTACGGTCTGCGTACCTAAAGTACGTGTGTATCATGTGGGAAATGCAACTTCAAGTGGCTTTGAATTTGGAATGGAACTTCCGATGCTGATCGATTCTGCCAAGAATGTTCTGCTGTCGCGCTGGCAGCCGTTTTTGAGTAGTAGAAATGTAGATGGTTTGCGATCAGGGGCACGTGACAGCATGCATTTGCCCGATAGTGCGGCGACTATAACGATGGCGTCTCCTGCTGCCTTATTCTATTTGCCGGCCGTTGAGTTTGATGCTAACACCCGATACGCTTTAAACATTGCCCGTGCGATGGCGACGACGCATCAGCTGGTTTTCGCTTGCCCTGCAGCCACTAGTCGTTTGCGTTTATTGCAGATTGCGCGTCACTGGGGGCTGGGACTAGCGAATTTGCAATGCGTGGTCTGGGGTGATGCTGTCACTGATCAGGTATGGGATAAATGTTTTGTGTTCGGTAATACGGTGTTTCCACCTATCGCTGCACCTGTTGCGCATAGCATATATGCGTGTGCATTCCCGGTTGATGCTCACCATCCTGATATAACTAATCAGTCGTTAATGGATGGATATCAATATTGGTGCCAAAGTGTATGGGTCAAAAATAATCTTTGTGATGCGGGTTGGGTAGCGCCTGAACGGGTGACTGTCTTGCCAGAAGCAGTAAGTCAATTTGCGGCTCAAGCAAACAAGGAGCATGTCATTGTATCAGTGGCGAAATTCACGCTTAATGGCCAGCAGCTTCTGATAATTGAGGCGTTCAAACGTTTGGTTGCTTCAGGTGGTTTTGACGGCTGGCGCTTGATATTGGTTGGCACGCGTTCTCCACAACCTGATGATCTGGCTTACTTGAGCCACTGTATGGCACAAGCGGAAGGCTGGGCTATTGAGTTTGTGTTCGATGATGCAATAGATATATTGCGTGATGTTTATGCGCGTGCAGCAGTGTATTGGCACGGGGCAGGGTTGGGTGTGGATGTGGTCAGCACTCCGGCGCTGGCTGATAATGCCGGGGTGGAAGCCTTAGAGGCAGCCAGCGCTGGTTGCCATGTTTTTATACCTAATGCTGGATCGGTGTTTGAATGGTTGCGCGGTGCACCAACTGGTGTGTATGCGTGTGCTAGTGTTGATGAGCTGGTAAATCTTATGCTCGATGTTAATCAGGATTTGGGTTGGGAGGTCGCTGCGGAACATGATGCAGCGTGGTTGCAAGATCGGTCTTTGCAAAAATTTACCGAGTCAGTTCAGAATAAGCTTCAGTTGCTGTGAGGATTATTCCTTAAAAATAGACTTGTTGTTAATCTCGGGTGTTTGATTTAGTAACGGATAGAAAAAACCAACAAACGGATTGACCAGGCGTGACGGCGCTTTCAGCGCCAATTTTAACGGTGACATATAAGCCCCCAGATCTTTTTTGATGGGGTAAGTGGTCAGCCCGAGTTCTAGCCGAGTGGCTCCCAGGTTAATGGCGGTCTCGACAACCTTGTGTGCGACGTAGATGTAGAGGCTGTCGTTCACTGCATCCGTGCGTCCGAAATACAACCAGCGTAGCAGTGTGCCATCCATTAACAATAATGCATGGCCGATGAGTTCGTCCTGGCGGTAGAACAGGATGACTTTGGAGCGCGCACCGAGTTCGGCTGAAAATCCTCGATAGAATTCAGGAGTGAGGACTTCGCGTTGATATTCGCTGGCGTGGTTGTGTACCACTAGCCATTGGTTACATAGTGTGTCCGCGAGATGATCGAAATCGTCGTGCAGTTCATGGCGTATGCCTTGTTTTTCGTTGATGCGTAAGTGCTTGAGTAATTTGCTGCGGTAGTAGCTTTTCATCGCCGCAAGGTAAGCAGCAGGTGTTTTCCAGACTATTTCCATGTAGGTAGTCGGCAGGCTATCCACTACATGGTAGCCCAGCTGTGTGAATAGTGGCTGTACGGTTGCGGTTTCTGCTTCAAAGTCACGGACAACGATGAGGAAATGGTTTTGTTGTTTGGCGAGACTCATCAACATATCGTTGAGCGCAGTGACCATGTCAATATCGCTGATGTGGTTGCCGGCAACAAATGGCTTGTTTAAGGTAATTGGCGTGCCGCATTCCAGCATTTTGAGCTGGAAAAATCCGGGGAAGAATTTGCGGATTTTGGCGATAGTGGTTTTGAGTCCACCTGTTGCGAAAATAGCAATGTCTGTGGTGATAGTGTAAAAACTGGTGAATGCGAGCGGTATGCCGTTATCATCATAGAATATGGCATAGCGATAGCGGAAATCATTGAGCTTTGCGCGTTCGAGGATAGCCCAGAATTCATAAGCGTACGTCGATGAATGACCCTTTTGCAGTGAGTCCCAGTGATCTTTCGGCACTTCGTCTATATTGTTGTATATTATTGTTTTCATATTTGCGTGTGCATTGGTCTCGGGTTGCGCGCAGTATTGTCGAGCCTGGGTAGTTAGGTTAATTTTTCAAGTCGATTTTCGGTCATTAAAGGCATAGATGCAAGTCACCACGAATAATTTAGTGCTGGTCACTGGAGCGACAGGATTTATCGGTAGCCGATTAGCGCAGCGTCTGCTCGATGATGGCTATGCGGTGAGAGTGTTGGTGCGCGATCCGCAGAGATTGTCTGCATTGCTGCGTGAACAATGTGAAGTCGTCGTTGGCGATGTGCTTGACGAGGCAGTAATGGCGAGTGCGGTCAGGCAAGTGCAACTGATATTCCATTGTGCGGCAAACGTGAAAACATGGGATACGTATGCGGCTTATTTCGCGGTGAATGTTCAGGGTGTGCAGAATCTGATGCAGGCGATAGCGCAGGTAAATCCGGATCTGTCGCGTTTGGTACACATCTCTACGGTTGACGTGTATGGCTTCCCCGATGCGCCGTGTGACGAGACTTGTGTTGCCACGGGTGGTGAGTTCGATTATGGCAAAACCAAGCTGATGGGTGAGAATCTGGTGCGCTCACTGGGCGATGCGGCAAATATTTCTTACACGATTATCCGGCCCTGCAATGTCATCGGGCCGGGCAGTCAGTTCATAGAACGCATAGGTGCAGAGTTAAAGTCTGGGGTTATGTTGACCATAGCCGGCGGACACACTCATGCCGGGCTGGTTTATATTGATAATCTGGTTGATGATGTGGTGTGGGCTGCAACTGCGCCTAATGCACACCGGGAATGCTACAACGTGCGTGATGATAACGAAGTCGATTGGGCTGAATTTTTGCGGGTATTTCGTCAGTGTATCGGGGGCAAGGGCTTAGTGATCAATTTGCCCTTTGCGGTTGCGGATAAATTGGCATGGGCTTTTGCAATAGTGCATAAAACATTGTTACCGCGCCATGAGCCACTGTTACACCGCTTGCTGGTGCGGTTTTTTGGTAAAACCTGTGGGCATAGCCCGGCAAAAATTCGCACGCATCGAGCCGGTGCATCTGCCGTGCAGAGGATAGATTTTGACGAGGCAATGCGGCGGTCGTGTCAGTGGTTTAAGGGTGAAAATGACTAATTCGCATGTGGTGTTTTTACAAGGCTTGCCATCACCGTTTTTCAGTCGTGTCGCACGTGGATTAGCTGAATCGGGTTGTCGGGTAACAGGGATTAACTTGTGTGTAGGAGACCAGTTATTCTGGCGTGGTCCGAATACGCTGAATTACCGCGGTCGCCTGGCTGATTGGCCGCAGTTTATCGCTGATTTCTACGATAAAAATGGCGTGACTGATATTGTTCTGTTAGGCGAGCAACGCAGTTACCACCAGCATGCAATCAAGCTGGCACAAGCACGTGGCATACGCGTGACGGTGACCGATTTTGGCTACTTGCGCCCTGACTGGATGGCGTTTGAACGGGATGGTATGGGCGGCGATTCGCATTTCCCCAAAGATCCGCAAGCCATATTGGCGCTGGCTGCCCAGGCGCCCAAGGCAGCGCTCACACAGCGCTATACAGATAGCTTCTGGACTATGGCATGGGGCGACATGCTTTATCATTTTGCCAATTTCTTTTATTTCTGGTTATTTCCTTATTATCGTCGTCCCTACAAACGTAACCACCCGTTAGTGCATTATTTCTCTATCGGCAAGCGATTGCTGTTTGCTAAACGTGGGCATCAACATGCGACCCGCAGATTAGCCGAATTAAAAGCTGATGGTGCGCGTTATTTCATGTTCCCGTTGCAGTTGGAAAACGATTTTCAAATTGTGTCCTATTCCCCATTTGACCGTCTGGAAGATGCGATATGGCTGGTGTTACAGTCCTTTGCCAAGCATGCCAGCGCGGAGACTCGTTTGCTGGTCAAAGTGCATCCACTGGATCCCGGCTTGAAGAATTGGAAAAAAATGATTTGCCGCTGGACAAGTGAACTGGGCATAGCTGAACGTATTGATTATTTTGATGGCGGCAATTTAGATGACATTATCAGCGCGTCACAGGGCGTGGTGACAGTTAACAGTACCGTGGGTATTCGCGCGCTACAACTGGGTAGCCCGGTCATTACGCTAGGCGATGCGATTTATGATGTAGATGGGCTGGCTTTTCAGGACGGTATTGATCGCTTCTGGATTGAGGCTAAAAAACCAGATCCGGTATTGGTTGACGCATTTATCGATGCGGTCTGTCATAGCATACAAATACGTGGTACTTTTTATAGTGAGCCTGGCTTGAGTGCGGCGGTTGATGCTGCCGTGATCCGGCTATCCACGGGGACGAGCGGCTTAGCCTGATGTTTGGTTATTCAGCCTCGGTCAGCGGCAGCGATAGCGTTTCCTTGACTTCTTCCATTACGATATAACTTCTTGATTCCTGCGCGCCTGGCAGAGTGAGCAGGATGTCGCCCAGCAGGGTTCGATAATCGGCCATTTTGGGTATACGTGCTTTGATCAGGTAATCGAAATCCCCCGATACCAGGTGACATTCGAGCACACTCGGCAGTTTGATAATCTCTTTCTTGAATTTTTCGAAAATACCGCCTGATTTGGCGGAAAGCTTGATTTCTACGAATACCAGTAGCGACAATTCCAAAGCATGCGGGTCAAGACGGGCGTGGTAGCCGAGGATGACACGTTCCTTTTCCAGACGTTTGACCCGTTCACCGCACGGGGTGACCGACAGCCCGACTTGTTCAGCCAGGTCGGTGATGGAGATGCGGGCATCTTGCTGGAGTATGGACAAAATTTTGCGGTCGATTTTGTCCAGTTCACGGATGGCGTGGGTCCGTATTCTCATGTGTTTTTGTCCTTAATTTTCCTGATCATGCCGCGATATTATTATTTTTAGATGGTTGTTAATGTTTAATCTAAAAATAGAGTAATTTATACTACATAAATGGCTATTTAAAGGCAATTATTTGCTACCCAGAAGCTAGAATTTGATTATTCGCTGTGTTGATCAAGTTGATGTTCTGGGAGTATGAGATGCGAGTCGTTGTGCTTGGAAGTGGTGTCGTTGGTATCACCAGTGCCTATTATCTGGCGCGAGCTGGTTTTGACGTGACTGTGGTGGATCGCCAGCCCGGTCCGGGGATGGAAACCAGTTTTGCCAATGCAGGTCAGGTTTCGCCTGGTTATTCTGCGCCCTGGGCTGCACCCGGAATTCCATTGAAAGCCGCAAAATGGCTGTTCCAACGTCATGCGCCGCTGTCAGTTCGCCCGGATGGCACGCTTTGGCAATTGCAATGGGTAGGTCAGATGCTACGTAATTGCACGACTGAGCGTTATGCGATCAATAAGTCGCGTATGGTGCGTTTGGCAGAATACAGCCGAGATTGTCTGCGGCAGTTGCGTGCTGAAACTGGCATCACCTACGAACATCGCACCCAGGGCACGCTGCAGGTATTTCGTACCCAGCAGCAGCTGGATGCGGCGGGCAAGGATATTGCCGTACTTGCCGAATGTGGCGTGCCCTATGAGTTGCTTGATCGGAATGGGTGTGCAGGGGTCGAACCTGCGCTGAATCTGGTCAAGGAAAAATTGGTGGGTGGCCTGCGTTTACCGGGTGATGAGACTGGGGATTGCCAGCTGTTTACTCGTTTGCTCGCGGAAGAAGCTAAAAAACTGGGTGTGGTGTTCCACTATAATTTGCCTGTGGACCGGCTGCTCAGCGCTAACGGCCGCATTACGGGTGTTGAAGCCAGCGGGGAGCGCATCATGGGCGATCATTTCGTGGTCGCCATGGGGAGTTATTCGCGCCCCATGTTACATGCGCTGGGGCTGGATATCCCGGTGTACCCAGTCAAAGGCTATTCGCTGACAGTACCGATTACCAATGCGGCTGCGTCACCGGTTTCTACCATCATGGATGAAACTTACAAGGTGGCGATTACCCGTTTTGATGACCGCATCCGCCTGGGGGGTATGGCCGAGCTGGCGGGCTTCGATCTGACGCTCAATCCACGTCGCCGTGCAACGCTGGAAATGGTGGCAGGGGATCTGTTCCCGCAGGGGGGCGATATCCCCGCCGCAACTTTCTGGACGGGTTTGCGTCCGATGACACCCGATGGCACGCCTATTATCGGCGCTACCCGTTACGAAAATCTGTGGCTCAATACTGGTCATGGCACGCTGGGTTGGACCATGTCTTGTGGCTCGGCGCAGGTATTGGCTGATTTGATGGCTGGACGCGTTCCAGCGATTGCGGCAGATGATCTGGGTTTATCTCGCTACGATGGCGGACGCATAGCTCATGCCAAGGTTGCGATGGGCAGCCAGTTGGCAAGTTGATGTTATGAGTCGCCCTGCTGTTGCTCATATTCGTCTGGATGCCTTCCGCCACAATTATCGTCTGGCAAAAAAACTTCATGGCGGGCGCGCGCTTGCCGTCATCAAGGCCAATGCCTATGGCCATGGTGCTGTGCAATGTGCGCGTGCTATTGCCGATGAAACTGACGGTTATGCGGTGGCCGCGATTGAAGAAGCACTGACCCTGCGCGCAGCAGGAATTACTGCGCCGATATTACTGCTGGAAGGGTTTTTTGAAGTAGCGGAACTGTTTGAGATAGTAGCGAACAATTTGTGGATCGTGGTACACCATCTCTGGCAAGTTGAAGCGTTGCTCGCTGCCCGGTTGCAGAAGCCGCTCACCATCTGGCTGAAAATGGATAGCGACATGCACAGGGTGGGTCTGGCGCCTGATGTCTATCGGCTGGTCTATGAACGACTGAAAGTACATCCCAATGTTGCGCAGATTGTATTAATGAGCCACTTCGCACGTGCGGATGAGCTGGCTTCTGCCTATACGATACGCCAAATGCATACTTTCCATGCAGCGATTACGGATATCAATGCACCCATCAGTCTGTCCAACTCGGCAGGCGTGCTGGGCTGGCCGGGTGCATATGCGGACTGGGCCAGACCTGGCATCATGCTGTATGGAGCGAATCCGTTTGCGGGGCAGGAAGGCTGCCTGGATGCACATTTGCGCCCAGTGATGCAGTTAACGTCAGCAGTGATTTCGGTACGTACCATACCCATAGGCGAATCAGTCGGTTACGGAGGTGTCTTCGTGGCTGAACGTGTTACCCGAGTCGGTGTGGTCGCCTGCGGTTATGCCGATGGTTATCCGCGTATTGCCTCGACGGGTACGCCAGTGGCGGTGGATGGCAAGCGCACGCAGTTGATCGGGCGAGTTTCCATGGATATGCTGATGGTGGATTTGACTGATCTGCCGGAGGCGGGTCTGGGTAGTCGTGTCGAATTATGGGGTGATCAGGTAGCGGTGAGTGAAATTGCTGGTCGTGCTGGTACCATTGCTTATGAATTATTGTGTAACGTCAAACGTGTCCGTTGTGTGTATACGGACACATTAACTGAGGAATCCTTATGAAACTGATACAAACCCAACACGCACCAGCAGCTATAGGTCCGTATTCACAAGCGATACAGGTCGGTTCGCTATTGTTCACTTCCGGGCAGATTCCGCTGCGTGCGGATGGCAGTCTGGTCGAGGGCGGGATTGAAGTGCAGACCCAGCAGGTGTTCGACAATCTGCGTGCCGTCATCGAAGCGGCTGGTGGTTCGCTTGCTCAGGTGGTGAAAACTACCGTGTTTCTTAAGGATTTGCAGGATTTTGCTGCAATGAATGGCGTGTACGAAGCGGCATTTGGTAGCCATCGCCCGGCGCGTTCAGCGGTGCAGGTTGCGCGGCTGCCTCGCGATGTGCTGATAGAAATTGAAGCCATTGTTTCCGTGTCTTGAGCAGGATGGGTGTGTTTCGTCTATTTTAAAATTAACAGATTGACTGCATGAAACCAGAACTCCATATCGATTGGCGCACTATCATTGCGCTGAATACCGTATCAACTTTGTCGCAAATCGGTCAATTCGGCATTGGTTTTGTGGTATTACCATTGTGGTTGGTCGGGCATGGACTCAACGCTGCTCAGATAGGGTTGTTCGCTTCCGTTGAATGGTTAGGTATGCTGATCGGTATGGGCATAGCGCCACGTTTGAATATTCAGCTTGGACACCGTGCCGTGGTTGTGACCGGTTTGCTGGTTAGTATGCTGGCGCTTGCGGCCATTCCCTATACCCATTGGCCCATGTGGTTACCTGCCGCAGCGATGATAGGGTTGGGCATCGGCTTGCGCTGGATAGGGCTGGAACCCTGGCTGTACCGAATTGCGCCAAATGAGGCTCGTGGCCGGCTGGTGGGCTTTCATGAAACTCTGATCAGCATTGCACCTATCGTGGCGCCTGTGTTGACGCAGTGGGTGGGTATCGCAGGCGCTGCACCCTTGCTGCTGGGCGTTGGTTTTACGGGTTCGGCGTTACTGCCGTTGTTGTTCACACGACCAGAGCCAGATGGGTTGCCCGAGATCCATGTCAATGCTAATCAGGAAACTGATTTTGCGCATAAAAACATATTCGCACTGGGTATCGTTATTGCCATCATCGGTGGCGTTACTGAAGCGGCTTTTTCTGGCCTTTTCCCTTTATTCGGCATCAGTCGCGGCCTGGGCACTGATCAAATAGCGACTCTGCTTGCTGTGTTTGGTCTGGGGGGCTTGTTGCTGCAATATTTGATCGGCTGGCTGGCCGACCATCGTGGTTTGGCTTTTGCCACGCTGGTTAACGCCGCAGGTGTTGTTCTCATTGCGGGAATTGCGGCGCTACCGCTGGGTTTCATTGGCCTCGCCATCGCGGTCTTCGTACTGGGTGGTACTATTACTGCCTATCTGACATTGGCACTTATTGCCTCCACTCAGGCTGGCGACGGTGACCTGTCTGTCAATGTCACGCGCATCTCTATGGCTTATACCGCCAGTTCTATCTTTGGCCCGCTGATCGCCGGTGTGGCAATGAAAAATTTTACCAGTGAGGCGCTTATCTGGCAGGTGGGCGTGTTGGCCGTTGTGCTATGTGCTTACTTGCTGTTCTCGATGCGCAGCTATCGCGCGCGTGCAAGCTAAATTCCTGGAAATGGCTCTGTGATTTTAAACAAAAGTGGCTCTGGTGAGCGGGCCATTATCTGGGTTAGTATCCTGTTCAATCGTTATCCCATAATGCAAATGCGCTCTATGAGTCGTTGCTGAGTGATTAGAATGGAAAAATCTTATGCTGGCCTGTGAACAAAAGCTGATACAAAATTCCTACTATACGGACAGTGCAAACGCCAAACCCGACTATCCTCGACTGGAGGGCGAGTTGGAGGCCGACGTATGCGTGGTTGGTGCTGGTCTGGCGGGTTTGTCGGCAGCGATAGAGCTGGCGGATCGTGGTTATTCAGTGATTGTACTGGAAGCCGAAACCGTAGGCTGGGGCGCGAGTGGTCGGAATGGCGGTCAGATCATTGCCGGTCTGGCTTGCGATCAGTCAGTGATCGAGAAAGCATTGGGTTTTGAAGCCGCGCGGCAGGCATGGGACATTACTATCTCAGCGCTTAATCTGGTGCGAGAACGGATTAAGCGTTTCGATATCAAGTGTGATTTGGTCGATGGTTTTCTCGGCGTGGCTGTAGGTGAACGCAAAGGTGCTGCATTGCGGGAGTGGTATGACAGCATGGCGCAGCGTTATCACTATGATACCGATGCCGAGTGGATAGCGTCGCAGGACTTGCAGCAGTGGATAGACAGCCCTCGTTTTCATAGTGGCTATTATGATCGCCGCTCAGGTCACTTGCACCCGCTAAATTACACATTGGGCTTGGCGCGTGGCGCAGAAAGTCTGGGGGTGAAGATATTCGAACACTCGCCTGTGCGTGCCATGACCAAAGGTGAGCCAGCTTTGCTGCGGGCTGACCATGGCAGTGTCAAGGCGCGTTTTGTCGTGCTCGCAGGCAATATGTATCTGCCTGAAGTGGCACCTGACTTGGCACCTGAATTGGCGCGACGTATCATGCCAGTGGGTACTTACATCGTCGGGACTGAACCGCTGGATCCGGCCTTGACAGCCAGCCTGATTCCGACCAAAGCGGCTGTCTGCGACTCCAATTTTGTGCTCGATTACTTCCGTTTCTCGGCGGATAACCGCATGCTGTTTGGCGGCCGGGTCAGCTATAGCACGATGACGCCACCTAATCTTAAAGACGATATGCATAGGCGCATGCAGCTGGTATTTCCGCAACTGGCCAGTGCCAAAGTGGAATATGCCTGGGGTGGTTTCGTCGATATCACCATGAATCGGGCGCCTGATTTTGGCCGGGTTGCGCCCAATGTCTATTATCTGCAGGGCTTTTCCGGTCATGGCGTGGCACTTACCGGCATGGCAGGCAAGCTGGTTGCCGAAGCTATCGGCGGTCAGGCAGAGCGTCTTGATCTGATGGCGCGTATTCCACATCACGATTTCCCTGGCGGCAAAATGCTGCGCACACCCGCGCTGGTGCTGGGCATGGCATGGTATCGATTGCGCGACGCACTGGGCTGAGTTGTTTCTAGTGACTCAGCGCCGCCTGTATCACGCTTGCGAGGATGCGACCGTAAGGGGTAATACGTTCAGTAGCCGCATAAGCATAGCCCACAATTAGCCCCTTTTCGCGATGCTGGCCTACGCCGTAGCCAGACAGGGGGTAGACGCGCAGTCCCTGTTCTGCCGCCAGTTCTGCGACCCGTACATCGTCGCAATACGATGGCAGTTCCACTACCAGATGCAGTCCAGAACCCGCAGGTGGCAGGCGTGCACCCATGCTGGTAACGGGCGCTAGTGCTTTCTGTAACAGGCGGCGGCGTTCTCCATAAATTTGGCGCAGGCGTCGGATGTGGCTAGTAAAATGACCCTCTTCGATGAACTCGGCAAGTGCTGCCTGAATTACCACCTGGCCGGGGCGCTGCAGTTCGTACAAGCCACGCTTGAAGCTTTCTGCCAGATCGGGCGGCACCACCAGGTAGCCCAGTTTGATGCCTGGGTACATGACCTTGGAAAAGGTGCCCAGATACAGCACACGACCGCTTTGATCCATACCCTGTAGTGAAGACAGCGGCCGCCCCTCGAAACGAAACTCGCTGTCATAGTCGTCTTCTAGTATCCATGCGCCCTGGCTGGCCGCGTAGTCAAGCAACAGGCGGCGGCGTCCGTAACTCATGACCACGCCTTTAGGGTACTGGTGCGATGGCGTGGTGTAAATGAGGCGCGGCGGGCGCCGAAAATCGGCATTGCCTGGAGCCATTCCCTCATCGTCAACGGGTACGGGGTGCAGTTGCAGGCCATTTACCTCTAATACTCGACGTGCACCCCAGTAACAGGGATTCTCTACCCAGACGCGGTCGCCGTGATCGGTGAGCAGGCGGGCGCACAGATCAATCGATTGCTGAGTGCCTGAGGTAATCAGTATCTGTTCCACCGTCAGGTTGACAGCACGCGACATGCGCAGGTAGTTGGCGATGGCGCGGCGTAATGGCAGATAGCCGCCGGCATGGCCATAATCGAGGTGGGCGGGTTGCGGATCGCGCCATTGCCGGTTGAGCAGGCGCCGCCACAGCTGTGTAGGAAAAGCGGAGAAGTCATCTTCCCCTGGCGCAAAGGGTTGCACTTCATAACTGGGCTGGTCTGCCAGACCTGCTGCAGTAGCGCCTCGTGCAGACAATCCCATTGTGGCTGCAGCGGCATCAGTGCCATTCGCTGTTATCGATATATTTTTTTCAGCAAAGTCTTCGGGTAGCGTTTTGGCGACACGAGTACCGCTGCCTGTCTGTGACACCACATAACCTTCATCGTGTAACTGTTCAAACGCAGCTAACAAGGTATTGCGCGATAACCCCAGCGCGGTTGCCAAGCCGCGTGTGGACGGCAACCGTGTACCCGGCGTGAGGTGGTGGCTGGCGATGGCGCGACGTATGGATTCATATACTCTGCGGTGCGCGGGCATTCGAGGCGGAAAACGCCCTTGTTTGAGCTCGTTGAGCAACCAGTCAGAGATGGTTAGGGATTCCACAGCATTTTCTCCTGATGGTATAAAGTGGTACCAATAAAATAATCAAAATGGCTCTTGTAAGATTGCCAATTTAAGCGAAGAATACACCTATTGATACTTGTTTTGCAATATATATTTCATATAAAACAATATGTTATTTGATTTGTATATTTTTATAATTATTTTTTGTTTAATTTATTTTCGTGCGCTTTTATCCAATAAAGGTGCCAATTCATAAATAGGTAACCAGGGTGGTTATCATGATGATGAGGTTGTATAAATGATGCAGAATCGTACGCCGGTAGTGTTGCTGCCAGCAGACAGCAGACAGCTTGGAGATCATCCGTTTCATGTGGCGGGTCATAAGTATGTCAACGCTGTCGTGCAGGCGGCACACGCTTTACCGTTGATAGTCCCTGCGCTGGGTAATGACAGCGATATCGCGGCGCTGCTTGAAGTGGCTGACGGTATTTTGTTGCCAGGCGCGGTTTCCAATGTTCACCCCTCGCATTTTGATCAGGCTGTCCGCGATCCATCATTGCCACTCGATCCAGCGCGTGATGGTTTGACCTTGCGACTGATACGCGCTGCGGTAGAGGCAGGCATTCCCGTGCTGGGCATTTGTCGCGGTTTTCAGGAAATCAATGTGGCGTTTGGTGGCAGCTTGCATCAGGCAGTGCATGAAACCGCAGGCATGGCTGATCACCGTGAACCGGATACACCCTTGCTCGAACAGCAATATGCCCAAGTGCATACCGTGCGCACCGTAGTGGGTGGGCAGCTGGCTGAAATGACAGGTTGCAGTGAATTCATGGTTAATTCTTTGCATGGTCAGGGAATTGATCGTCTGGGGGCCGAATTGGTGGCTGAGGCTTATGCACCAGATGGTCTGATCGAAGCCGTCAGTGTTGCAGGTGCGAAAACCTTTGCGCTGGCGGTGCAGTGGCATCCTGAATGGGATGTGTTGAATACGCCACCTTATCTGGCGATATTTCGTGCTTTTGGTGCGGCTTGCCAGGCGCGTGTGGTGCAGCGTCATGCTGGAAACTGACAATAATATAGATATGCATAGGAGAATATAAATGACTGATCGTAAAGATTTTTCCCATACCGACATGGAACAGTGGCTGGCTGATAATCGCGTGACTGAAATCGAATGTCTGGTTCCCGACCTTACCGGTGTAGCGCGTGGCAAGATATTGCCGCGCGAGAAATTTACTGCCGAACGTGCCATGCGTTTGCCTGAAGCTGTGCTGGGTGTGACTGTTACTGGCGAGTCGCCTGAACATCACGAAGGTTATGACAATGTGTTCGGCTTTACCGATAAAGACATGGTGCTGGTGCCGGATCCGAGTACAGTGCGCCTGGTGCCGTGGGCGGTTGATCCTACTGCCCAGGTCATCATGGACTGCTTCTTTCATGATGGCACACCAGTCGATTTTGCGCCGCGTAATGTCTTGCGCCGCGTGACCGACCTATACAAAAACATGGGCTGGACACCGATTGTGGCGCCAGAACTGGAATTTTATCTGCTGGCCCGTAACACCGACCCTAATCAGCCGCTGGTACCGCCTATCGGCCGTAGTGGACGTGCAGAAACCAGTCGCCAGCTATACAGTATCGATGCCGTGAACGAGTTTGATCCACTGTTTGAGGATATCTATGATTACTGCGACATCATGGGGCTGGAGCTGGATACACTGATTCATGAATTCGGCGCCGGACAGATGGAAATCAACTTCCTGCATGATGAACCGATGATACTGGCAGACAAGGTGTTCTTCTTCAAGCGCACCTTGCGTGAAGCGGCGTTGCGCCACAACATGTACGCCACTTTCATGGCCAAACCCATGACCAATGAGCCCGGTTCGGCCATGCATATTCACCAGAGCGTGATTGATACTAAGACCGGTCAGAATATTTTCAGTAATGTCGATGGCAGCGAATCTCCGCTGTTCCAGCACTATATCGCTGGTTTACAAAAGTATCTGCCAGCAGCGATGGCGTTGCTGGCACCTTACGTTAACTCCTATCGCCGCATCGTGCGGCATGGCGCAGCGCCAATTAACATCGAATGGGGCTATGACAACCGTACCGTGGGGATACGTGTGCCTATTTCCGAGCCGGAAGCACGTCGTGTTGAAAACCGTGTGGTGGGTGCGGATGCTAATCCTTATTTGGCCATGGCAGTTACGCTGGCGTGCGGCTATCTGGGTATCGTTGAGAAACTGACGCCGAGCGCAGTGACCACTGGCAGTGCCTATGATTCCACTTATCAGTTGCCGCGTGGGCTATCCGAAGCATTGCGCCTGCTGGACGCATGCAAACCACTGCATGATGTATTGGGTAAACGCTTTTTGGATGTGTATGTGGCGGTGAAAGAAACTGAGCATGAGGAATTCATGCGCGTGATCAGCCCCTGGGAGCGTGAGCATCTGTTGATGCACGTCTGACGCCAATTTAACGAACCAGGATTATGAACAAGGAGAACATCATGCCGCTTACTACCCGTGAAGTACAAACGCTGGATTCAGCACATTATATGCACCCATTCACTGACCATAAAGCACTGGCCAGTAAAGGCGCGCGGGTGATAACGCGTGGCGAGGGCGTGTATATATGGGATTCCGAAGGCAACAAGATTTTTGATGGCATGTCTGGTCTGTGGTGTGTCAACGTCGGCTATGGTCGCAAGGAGCTGGTTGCAGCAGCGGCAGAGCAGATGGAAGTGCTGCCGTATTACAACAGCTTTTTCCAGACCACTAACGTGCCTGCAGCACAACTGGCCGACCGTATTATCGGTCTGGCTGGGGAGCGTTTTTCTCATGTGTTTTACAGTTCGTCTGGTTCGGAATCCAATGACACCATCGTGCGTATGGTGCGGCATTACTGGACTACACTAGATCAGCCTGAGCGTAGTGTCATTATCAGCCGCAAAAATGCCTATCATGGCTCGACCATGTGCGGCGCCTCACTGGGCGGCATGTCCGGCATGCATGCACAGGGCGGATTGCCGATACCTGGTATTGTTCATATCGAGCAGCCTTACCACTTTGGGCTGGCGCCAGATCAGGACAAAGATGCTTTTGGTATCGAAGCTGCAGGCTGGCTGGAACAGAAAATACTCGAGGTTGGCGCGGATAAGGTCGCTGCATTTATCGGTGAGCCAGTACAAGGTGCGGGTGGCGTCATCATTCCGCCGAAAACCTACTGGCCAGAAATCCAGCGCATCTGTGACAAGTACGGCATTTTGCTGATCTGCGATGAAGTGATCTGCGGCTTCGGGCGGTTGGGTGCTTGGTTCAGCTCCGAATTGATGGGTGCAAAGCCGGATCTGATGACTTTCGCCAAGGGCGTAACCTCGGGTTATATTCCGTTGGGCGGCGTGGTGGTGGGTAAGCGCGTGGCCGAAGTGCTGATCGAAAAGGGTGGTGAATTCAATCATGGCTATACCTATTCCGGCCATCCAGTAGCGTGTGCGGTGGCGCTGGCCAATCTGGATATTATTGAGCGCGAAGGTCTGGTTGAGCGGGTGCGGGATGAGACCGGCCCTTATCTGGCAGAGCGCTTTGCCTTGTTGTCTGAACATCCCTTAGTGGCGGGGGGAGGAACATTCGGCATGGTAGGTGCTTTTGTACTGATGAAAGATAAAACCAGACATCTGGCTTTTGATGAATCGCTGGAAGTGGGGATGATTTGCCGTAACCACTGTTTTGCGAATGGACTGATTATGCGCGCTGTCGGTGATCGCATGATTATTGCGCCGCCACTAGTCATGACCAAAGCCCAAATTGATGAAATGATAGGTCTGATACAGCTCTGTCTGAATGCGACTCTGCATGAGCTGGAAACGCTGGGTTATATGGATGCAAAAGCCGTGGCATGAATGCGGTAAACAGTTTTGAACATGATAAGATTATTGTGCCGCGGTTCTCGCACAGTTTTTGCGTGAAAGTAGGTTGTAGTGCTGGGTGGTTTTTAATTTGATGTTTAACAGATTACTTAAAGGAGAGTTTTAATGAAATCGCTATATAGTAAACGCATGCTTGCTGTTTTGACTGGTTTTGTAGTAGCTGCCGGGATGATCTCAACCGCTCAGGCTAAAGATGAAGAGAAAATTCTTAATATCTACAACTGGTCGGATTACATTGCACCAGACACGATTAAAAACTTTGAAAAAGAAACTGGTATCAAAGTCCGTTATGACGTTTTTGACAGCAACGAAATTCTGCACGCCAAACTCATCGCTAAAAAGACCGGTTACGATATTGTGGTGCCTTCTTCAAACTGGGCAAAACTGCAAATTGAAGGCGGGCTGTTCCAGAAGCTGGATAAATCCAAGCTGACTAATTATGGCAATCTGGATGCGGGTCTGCTCAAACAGCTGGCTCAGGTCGATCCCGGTAATCAGTATCTGATCGACTGGATGTGGAGTTACAACACCGTGGGTATTAACGTAGATAAAGTCAAAAAAGCTTTAGGCACTACGCCGATGCCGGATAATGCCTGGGAGCTGGTGTTCAATCCAAAATATGCTGACAAACTGAAAACATGCGGTATTACTTTCCTCGATACTGCAGCCGATGTATTCCCGGCTGCATTGCATTACATGGGTAAGAACCCGTACAGCGACAATGTCGCAGATTACAACGCCGCTTATGACATGATGAAAAAGATACGTCCCGATATCAAACGTTTCAACTCGGGTGGACAGATTGATGAGCTTGCAAGCGGTTCTATTTGTGTTGCTTATGGCTGGGCCGGTGACTTTAATTTAGCGCGTAAAAAATCAATAGAAAACAAATCACCACAAAACATCGTGGCGTTAGTGCCAAAAAATGGTGGTCTGATGTTTATGGATACCATGGCAATTCCAGCGGATGCACCACATCCGGGCAACGCGCTTAAATTCATGAATTATGTGTTGCAGCCTAAAGTCGTGGCGGAGATTACCAATACCGTGACTTATGCCAACCCGAATCGTGCCGCAACGCCTTATGTTGATGCTGAGATACGCAATAACAAATCCATCTTCCTGTCAGATGCGGATATTGCCAAACTGGTCGCGCCAGGTACGGTGAATAACAATACTCGTCGCACCATGACGCGTTTATTCACACGCTTCAAATCCGGTCTGTAATTTGTCAGAACTACGCCCACTGCTGCATCAAGTGGGCGTTCATCAACATTTCAAAATATGCTCGAGTAAGTAGGGGAGATTTATGGCAACAGCACCAAAAGCCAAGATGGTACGAGAAGATTTGCTGCGCGTGGAAGGGCTTACCAAGATTTATGATGGTGCAGTCAAGGCAGTAGATAACGTCTCGCTTACTGTGGCAACGGGCGAAATATTCGCACTGTTAGGCGGTTCTGGCTGTGGTAAATCGACCTTGTTACGCATGCTTGCGGGCTTTGAAACGCCGACTCAGGGCAAGATATTTTTGGCAGGACAGGACATCACTAACCTGCCACCCTATCAGCGCCCGATTAACATGATGTTCCAGTCTTATGCATTATTTCCGCATTTGACCGTCTGGGACAATATCGCATTCGGCTTGCGTCGTGATGGCATGGCTAAAGCAGACGTTGCTGAACGTGTTGAGTCCATGCTCAGTCTGGTACAGCTCACCAAATTTGCCAAGCGTAAACCGCATCAACTGTCCGGTGGTCAGCAGCAGCGCGTTGCATTGGCGCGCAGTCTGGCGAAACGACCCAAGCTGCTATTGCTGGATGAGCCTTTGGGTGCGCTGGACAAAAAACTGCGGGAAAAAACCCAGTTTGAGCTAGTCAACATTATCGAAGAAGTCGGTGTGACTTGTGTACTGGTGACGCATGACCAGGAAGAGGCCATGACCATGGCTACCCGTATTGCGGTGATGAGCGAAGGCTATTTCCTGCAAGTAGGCTCGCCTGATGAGGTCTATGAAATACCGAACAGCCTGCAGGTGGCTGATTTTATTGGCAATGTGAATATTTTCGATGGTGTGCTGGAAGAAGATGAGCCTGATCACGTTACCGTGCGCAGTGCTGAGTGCGTGCATTATGTGGGGCATGGTATCAGTGGCAATACGGGCATGTCAGTCAAAGTGGCGTTACGCCCGGAAAAGATATTGTTGTCAAAAGAGCGTCCTGCAGGGGAGTTCAACTGGTGTGAGGGTGAAGTCATCGAGATAGCTTATTTTGGGGCCTACACGACTTATCATCTTAAGCTTGACAGTGGCATGATGTTAAAAGCGCAGGAGCTTAATAGCACGCGGGATCTGAGCTGTGGGCTGACCTGGGGTGACAGGGCTTATGCGAGCTGGCATAACTTGGCGATGGTGGTATTGACCCAATGAAAGCGAACCCGACTGGCATATATAACTACCTGCGGCGTTATATTAACGGCCGCCTGCTGGTGATAGGTGTGCCCTACTTTTGGTTTGTGCTGCTGGCACTGATACCGTTGCTGATTATCCTGAAATTCAGTCTGTCGGAAATGGAAGCCACCGAAGTTTCCAATATGGTGAGCATGAGCGACGGCTGGTTCACGCTCAAATTGAATTTCTCCAATTATTTGTTTATAGGCACTGATCCGCTGTATTTCGATACCTTCGTGTCCTCGATTAAATATGCGCTGGCTACCACGGTGATTTGTCTGGTGATTGCCTATCCGTTTGCGTACTTTATGGCTCGATCCCCGACGCATTTGCAGCCTATGTTGCTGATGCTCATCATGTTGCCATTCTGGACCTCGTTTCTGATCCGCATTTATGCCTGGAAAACACTGCTGGTGAGTGATGGTGTATTTAGCAATGTATTGATGTCGTTGGGCATGATAGATACGCCATTGCAGATTATGAACACCTCGACTTCGCTGATGATCGGTATGGTGTATTCATATCTGCCGTTCATGATATTGCCGCTGTATGCCAATTTGTCCAAACTCGATATGCGCTATCTTGAAGCTGCTGCAGACCTGGGTGCCAGCCCGTTCAAAGCTTTCTGGCTGGTTACTGTGCCGCTCTCCAAGGCGGGGATCATTGCAGGCTCGATGCTGGTATTCATTCCTGCATTGGGCGAGTATGTAATTCCTGAGTTGCTGGGTGGATCGGACACCCTGATGATAGGCCGTGTATTGTGGGATGAGTTTTTCAGTAATAACGACTGGGCGATGGCGTCCGCGGTTGCGGTGGTGATGATCTTGTTGATCTTGTTGCCTATGGCGATATTCAACAAATATCAGGCCGATCAGGCGGAGGCGCAGCGATGAATAGCAAGTTCGGCAAAATCTGGATGATAGCGGTTTACGTGTTTTTATATCTACCTATCGTTACGCTGGTGATTTATTCATTCAACGCCTCTCCGCTGGTCACAGTCTGGAGTCACGCCAGCATGAAATGGTATGTGGCACTGGCGGCTGATGATGATTTGATCAGTGCGGTGGGGTTATCTCTGAGAGTCGCGTTCTATTCAGCCCTGATTTCGGTGTTCTTTGGTACGTTCACTGCATTTGTGTTGAACCGCTATCGTCGGTTTGCGGGACGGACCCTACTGTCATCCATGTCCAGTTCGCCGTTGGTGATGCCCGATGTGATTGTCGGCTTGTCGCTGTTATTGATGCTGGTCTCGTTGCAGAATTGGCTGGGTTTCCCCGAGCGTGGTTTGTTCACTATCCTGCTGGGGCATGCCTTGCTGGGGACTGCCTATGCCGCTGTTGTCATCAACGCACGCTTGCATGAAATGGACGGCACGCTTGATGAGGCTGCGATGGATCTTGGCTGCAAACCATTTCAAGTATTTCGCCTGGTGACCTTGCCGTTGTTGGTGCCTGCACTGGTGTCCGCATTCCTGCTGACTTTTACGCTTTCATTTGACGACGTAGTGTTGTCATCGTTCCTGTCCGGACCCGGTTATTCCACGCTGCCTATGGTGATATTTTCACGCGCACGGTTAGGGCTGAATCCATCTATCAATGCGGCGGCGACGGTGATGATTGCGACAGTGACCATCGCAGTGGTGGCATTCAGCCTTTATCAGGCACGGATAGCAAGGCAGCGTCAACGGGAAATTTCATTGGCATATAGCGAAAAGAATCAGTCCGTTTGAGACTTCATTAAGTAGAAAACTATGACCCTACAATTAAACTACCCCACATTACTCAAGCACAATGCAGCCTTACTGGCAGGACGCTGGGTCGCTGCAGATTCAGGTGAACATTTTGCCGTGCATAACCCCGCAACGGGAGCGGTGATTGCGCAAGTGCCACGCATGGGGCGTGTCGAAACCGAGCGTGCGATTGCGGCTGCTGCTTTGGCGCAGAAGCAGTGGCGCACACTGACTGCCAAGGATCGATCTGCACGCCTGAAAACATGGTTTGCGCTGATCATGCAGCATCAGGAAGATCTGGCGCGGATACTGACTGCCGAGCAAGGCAAGCCGCTGGCTGAAGCGCGCGGTGAAATTGCCTACGGCGCCAGTTTCATCGAGTGGTTTGCCGAGGAGGCCAAACGTGTCTATGGTGAGGTAATCCCGGCACCGCTCAATGACAGGCGGTTGCTGGTGCTGAAACAACCGATAGGGGTGACTGCGGCGATTACGCCGTGGAATTTCCCTACTGCGATGATTACCCGCAAGGCGGCGCCTGCACTGGCTGCGGGTTGCAGCATGATAGTCAAACCTGCCGAGCAGACACCGTTGTCAGCACTGGCACTGGCGGTGCTGGCGGAAGAGTCGGGCATTCCTGCCGGTGTATTTCAGGTGATTACCGGTGATGCCCGCGAAATCGGTGCCGCCATCTGCGCCAGTCCGGTGGTGACCAAGTTGTCATTTACCGGCTCGACCGAAGTGGGTCGCATCCTGATGCGTCAGAGCGCGGATACTATCAAGAAACTGTCATTGGAACTTGGTGGCAATGCGCCGTTTATTGTGTTCGATGATGCGGATCTGGATGCCGCCGTTGAAGGTGCGATTGCCAGCAAATATCGTAATGCCGGACAGACTTGCGTATGTGCTAATCGCTTGTTTGTGCAGGACGGTGTATTTGATGTCTTCGCGCAAAAACTGGCAGACCGCGTAGCGCAACTGCAAGTGGGAGATGGCTTCACTGATGGTGTAACGCAGGGGCCGCTGATCGATGATGCGGCGCTGGCCAAAGTCGAAAGTCATGTCGCTGATGCGATTGCCAAGGGTGCGCGGCTGGTATCAGGCGGTAAACGCCATGCGCTGGGCGGTACTTTTTACGAGCCCACCGTGCTGGCTGACGTCAGCGCTGATGCACTGGTATTTGGCGAGGAAACATTTGGCCCGGTCGCACCGCTGTTCCGTTTCAAGACTGACGATGAGGTCATTGAACTGGCTAATCGTACTGAATTCGGTCTGGCTTCGTACTTTTTTAGCCGCGATATCGGCCGCATCTGGCGTGTTGCCGAGGCGCTGGAATACGGCATGGTTGGCGTCAATACCGGCATCATTTCCAACGAGGTAGCGCCATTTGGTGGCGTCAAGCAGTCTGGTCTGGGGCGCGAAGGTTCGCATCACGGCATCGATGAATATATGGAAATCAAGTATGTCGCCATGGCTGGGCTATAAACAGAAAACTGAGGATATGAAATGAATACTATTGACTGGCACGCCCGTGCCGCTGCATTAACTATTGATGGTCGTGCGCTGATTAATGGTCAGCGTGTGGATGCTGCTGATGGCGGTACATTTGACTGTATGTCACCGATAGACGGACGCAAGCTGGCGAGTGTGGCGCGTTGTCAGTCGGCTGATATCGACATGGCGGTGGCTGCCGCGCGTGCGGCATTCGAGGACAGACGCTGGGCGGGAAAATCGCCGGGAGAGCGCAAGCGCACCATGATCCGCTTTGCTGATCTGGTGATGGCCAACCGCGAAGAGCTGGCGCTGCTGGAAACGCTGGATATGGGCAAGCCCATTACGGCCAGCATGAATACCGATGTGCCAGGGGCTGCCAATACGCTGCGCTGGTATGGTGAAGCTATCGACAAGGTATATGACGAGATCGCACCGACTGACGGTAATACCCTGGCGCTAATCACTCGTGAGGCAATCGGCGTGGTGGCGGCTATCGTGCCGTGGAATTATCCGTTGCTGATGGCGTCATGGAAGATCGCGCCGGCGCTGGTAGCAGGTAACAGTGTGGTGCTCAAACCTTCGGAAAAGTCGCCGCTGACCGCGTTGCGTCTGGGTGACCTGGCACTGGAGGCGGGTATCCCCGCTGGCGTATTCAATGTGGTGCCGGGTTACGGCGCAGAAGCGGGTTCGCCGATGGCTTTGCATATGGATGTCGACTGCATCGCCTTTACCGGTTCGACCGCAGTCGGCAAAAAAATCCAGATCATGGCGGGAGAGAGCAACCTCAAGCGTGCCTGGTGCGAGCTCGGTGGCAAGTCGCCCAATATCGTGTTTGCCGACTGCCCGGATCTGGACAAAGCGGTCGCGGCTGCGGCTGGTTCGATATTCTACAATCAGGGTGAGAGCTGCAATGCGCCGTCGCGCCTGCTGGTCGAGCGTTCCATTCGCGACGAGTTCGTGGAAAAGTTGAAACAGCATTCGCCCAAGCACATGCCGGGTGATCCGCTCGATCCCAACACCAAGATGGGTGCGCTGGTTGATCAGGGGCAGATGGATAACGTGCTCAAATATATCGCAGCCGGCAAGCAGCAAGGCGCCAAGCTGTGCTGTGGCGGCGAACGCGTGCGTACCGAGTCTGGCGGCTATTACGTGTCGCCGACCATTTTCGATAACGTCACCAATGAAATGATCATCGCCAGCGAGGAAATTTTCGGGCCAGTGCTGTCTATCATCACTTTTGATACGCAGGAGGAAGCGATCCGCATTGCCAACGATACCAGCTACGGTCTTGCTGCCGCAGTATGGACGCGTGACATTTCTCGCGCGCATCTGGTAGCACGGGCGCTACGTGCGGGTACGGTACACGTCAACAGCTACGATGAAGACGATATTACCGTGCCGTTCGGCGGCTTCAAGCAGTCCGGCAACGGTCGCGACAAGTCGCTGCATGCGCTGGAAAAGTACACTGAACTCAAAACCACATGGATCAGCCTCGCCTGACTCGACGAGCAAGGAGTGACAACATGACAGTAAAAACAACGGACCCAATCAGCAACGCAGACCTGCATCAGCGTCGTCTTGCCGCCACCCCGCGCGGTATCGGCGTGATGGCAGGGTTCTATATAGACCGTGCTCTGAATGCCGAAGTGTGGGACGTGGAAGGCAAGCGCTATATCGACTTCGCCGGCGGCATTGCCGTGCTTAATACCGGCCATCGTCATCCGCGCATGGTGGCGGCCATCGAGGAGCAGCTCAAGCGCTTCACCCATACCTGCTATCAGGTGCTGCCATACGAGAGCTATGTCACGCTGGCCGAGCGCATCAACGCGCTGACGCCTGGCAATTATGCCAAAAAGACTGCTTTTTTCTCCAGCGGCGCGGAAGCCGTGGAGAATGCGATCAAGATCGCCCGCGCCAGTACCGGCCGTTCCGGCATCATCGCCTTTTCCGGCGGCTTTCACGGCCGGACCATGATGGGCTGTGCGCTCACCGGCAAAGTGGTACCTTATAAAGTTGGCTTCGGGCCGTTTCCGTCCGAGATATATCACGTGCCGTTTCCGATGGCGCTGCATGGCGTTAGCATTGACGACGCGCTGCATGCCATACAGTCGCTGTTCAAGTCCGATGTCGATCCGCAGCGGGTAGCGGCGATCATTATCGAGCCGGTGCAGGGCGAGGGCGGATTTTATGTCGCACCGCCAGAACTGATGCGCGCCCTGCGCCAGATTTGCGACCAGCACGGCATCCTGCTGATTTATGATGAAGTGCAGACTGGTTTTGGCCGTACTGGCAAACTATTTGCCGCCGAGCATTACGACGTGCTGCCCGACATCATGACCATCGCCAAAAGTATGGCAGGCGGTATGACACTATCTGCGGTATGTGGCAAAGCCGAAATAATGGACGGCCCGTTGCCAGGCGGGCTGGGCGGCACCTATGCGGGCAATCCGCTGGCGATTGCGGCCTCACATGCAGTGATCGATATCATCGAGCAGGAGCAGCTGGTTGAGCGCGCTAATGTATTGGGGGGAACATTGACCGCGCGTCTGCAGGCTGCGCAAAGCAAAGTGCCCGCTTTGAAAGAGGTGCGCGGGTTAGGGTCGATGATCGCTGCCGAATTTATAGATCCCGCCACAGGCGAGCCATCGCCTGACGCGGTAAAACGCGTGCAGCAGGCGGCGCTGGAAGAAGGGCTGATCCTGCTTACCTGTGGTGTTTATGGCAACGTCATGCGCTTCCTCTATCCGTTGACCACGGAAGATGCGATTTTTGATGAAGCGCTGGATATACTGGATCGCGCCTTAGCTAAGGCGGGAGCGTGACTGGTAATTCACTATGTACTGGATATATCTGGGAATCGCAATTGTCGCCGAGGTGATCGGCACCAGCGCACTGAAATCGGCGGAGGGTTTTACGCAGTTGCTGCCTTCCGTGGTGGTGGTCATCAGTTACGCTATCGCATTTTATTTGTTGTCACTGACATTACGCAGCATTCCAGTAGGGGTGGTGTATGCGGTCTGGTCAGGTGTCGGTATCGTATTGCTTGCACTGATCAGTGCTTTTTTCTTTAACCAGAAGCTGGATACCCCTGCCATTATTGGCGTGAGCCTGATTTTAGCCGGGGTGCTGGTGATTAATCTGTTTTCTCATACCGCCGTTAACTGAGTGTTGTCGGTACGTTAATTCGTCTGATGCTGATTGGCTGATATGTGCCTGGAACAGATAGTCAAGGTAATGGACTAGAGGTCTGTTATTCGGCCTAAGCTGACATCCTGCTAACCTTGTTCAGATGTCAGCAATCGAGACGTAACGGTCAGTTGAACCTCTACAACCCGGCAACCGCCCATGCTAGGTTGGTGAATTCTCCCCCTGGCTGACATTGACATCATGGTTAACTAATAACAACTCTCCCAGTAATTTGACATGACTGTGTTGCATTTCGATAAGCTTTAGGGCGCTGTTAATCCTGTCTAAAAAGTGGTTCGCAAGCGACATAACAATTGCTGCAAGCAAGTTAATGACGATGCTGAAAGAATAGAACAACGACTTAAAGAGAAAACCCTTAGTAATTGGCTCATCCGAAGTAGCCGAAGACCAGAGTACGTAGATACCGAATGCAAGAAACGCAAATGTTACCCAACGAAACCATTTAAGCACAGTGCGAATGGTTAATTCTCTAGTCATGATCTTCGTGGGGGACGCGCGAGTCATAGACCAGATAGCAACGCCAATCGTCACTGCCATTTGAACAAAAGCAAGGGCTATAGCAACAATATCACTGGTCGATAGTTGTAGTGCCACAAATATTCCTTTCAAATTATTACGCCGTGCACAGCGGTCATATTAGCACAACAGCAGGAAAGACCGCTTTGGCCGAGAAGGAGACGATCAAGTTGCCCACTATGAACTTCCGTTCAGTGCCAATTTGTGTCATAAAGCAGCCAGTCCATACTGTTTTGTCATGCTGGAACTACTAAGCAACAGCATGGATAATCTATCCAAATAGTTAACTATCTTAAAGTAGTACTATAATCAGTCGTATATATTAAAAATAAAGCTATTCTATCTAGTAATGTGTACTCAGCTTAATTCTGCGAAGACAGAAAAAGCCAGCAAATTGATTAGCGTTTGAGCATTGCGGAAGTTATGGGTGGTGCGGCAAGCGCAAACTAATGGCATAAAATCATTACAAATTCACCTGGGTATATCCATGTTTAAATCTGGCGCCGATGTTAAAAATCAATCATATCTACTACAAATTCTAGAAAACTCGCCTGACGGAATTTTTACCATTGATTTTGAACTGCATATTCGTTATGTAAATTCAGCTTTTTGTCGCTTGATCGACTATACAGAGCAGGAGCTGCTTGGCTCTTCTATCACTGATTACCTTGGGGATATTAATATTCTCGGTACATGCATGGCGTTGGTGGAAAAAACGGGGAAATGTAATGATCAGGAAACGATTTTCAAACGACATGATGGATCTGTAGTACACATCTCGAAGAATGTACAAGCCATTAAGGATGAAGCGGGAAATGTCACGGACATTTTAATCATGGTTCGAGACATGAGTCAGCTACACTATTTAAACAAAGATCTGGAAATTGCTAAACAGCAATTGAAGCAGTATGCGGATAATCTGGAAAATGTACTGACAGAGCGTGAAGAAGCACTTTATTTGGCAAAGGAGCGCGCCGAAGTAACGCTGGCCTCAATTGGTGATGGGGTAATTACGACCGATGCGGCAGGTCGGGTGACGTTTATCAATCCCGTTGCGGCGAATTTAACCGGGTGGTCGCTGGATGATGTATTAGATAAACCGTTATCGGATGTCTTCAATATTGTTAATGAAGACTCTCGCCAAAAAGTAATTAACCCAGTCGATTTGGTGCTGCGTGATGGCAAAACCGTTATGCTTGCTAATCATACGGTGCTCATTGCGCGTAATGGCATGGAATATAACATTGAGGATACTGCTGCCCCTATTTTCCTGTCGGATGGTTCGCTAATAGGCTGCGTACTTGTATTTCATGATGTTAGCGACAAGCACCGTTTGCAAAATGCCGTGCGTTGGCAAGCTGCGCATGATGTGCTGACGAATCTGCCCAACCGCATGTTACTGGCTGATCGCTTCGATCGTGCCCTTGCACGTGCACAACGGCACCAAATGCTGCTTGCGGTTTGTGTGATTGATCTGGATGAATTCAAACCCGTTAATGACCGTTATGGACACAGTGTGGGTGATAAGTTGCTAGTTGAGGTGGCTAAGCGATTAACCACTATTATCCGAGGTGATGACACTGCAGCACGTTTAGGTGGTGATGAGTTTGTATTGCTGTTAGGTGACATTAATGATGTCGATGAGCTTGAGTTGATCATGAGTCGTGTCCTGGCCTCACTATCAATGCCTTATTTAATTGATAATAAATCCATCTCCATATCCGCCAGCATTGGATCGGCACTGTATCCCATAGATCATAAAGACACAGACACGCTGCTGCGTTATGCGGATCAGGCGATGTACCAGGCCAAGCAACATGGCCGTAATCAATATCAGCCATTTAATGCTAACGTTGATCAGCAAATCACCTCCAGCCATCAAACACTGAAACGCGTTCAAAAGGCATTGCTCGACAATGAATTGGTTTTGCATTATCAGCCCAAGGTCAACATGCGCACAGGTGAGATTGTTGGCATGGAGGCGCTATTGCGCTGGCAGCACCCTGAGCAGGGCATGATCCCACCGTTAGATTTTCTGCCCCAGATAGAAATGACTGAGTTGATTATTGATATTGGCGAGTGGGTAATGGATCAAGCCTTGCAGCAAATATTGGCTTGGGTGAAAGCGGGTAAGTCATGGGTGGTCAGTATCAATATCGCTGCATTGCATTTCCATCGTGGGGATTTTTTGCAACACCTTAAAGACGCGCTGGCACGTTATCCTGATGTACCGCCTGATTTGCTGGAAATCGAAATACTGGAATCCGTTGCTTTAGGTGATATCAATCAGGTTAATCAGCTGATACGTGATTGTCAGACACTGGGGGTGAGTTTTTCATTAGACGATTTCGGAACGGGTTACTCCTCATTGAATTACTTAAAACGCCTGCCTGCGGAAACCCTTAAAATCGACCAGTCGTTTGTGCGCGATATTTTAGATGATCGCGATGATTTAATTATGGTCGAAGCGGTCATCAACATGGGCAAAGTATTTAATCGTAAAGTCATTGCTGAAGGGGTAGAAACCACTGAGCATGGGGTGTTGTTAATGCGCCTGGGTTGCGACTTTGTGCAGGGCTATGGCATTGCCAAGCCCATGCCTGCGATACAAGTGCTGGATTGGGCAAATACATACGTGGCAGACCCTGCGTGGGCTATGTGGGCAGGCACAGAATGGAAACTCGATGATTTCCCGCTATTGGTTGCGCAGCATGATCATTTGAAATGGGTCAAGCGTTTGATTATGTCAGTTGAGCAACGGAATGTTACTTTGAATCAAACAGAAATAACCGATGCACATCAATGTCGATTTGGACATTGGTACTATGGTTATGGCGTGGAACGCTATGGTCAATTAAGCGAATTTGTTGCGATTGAACCATTGCATAATCAAGTGCATGAGATAGGTACGGCTATTATGCAGGCGTGTAAACAGGATGATCTGAAAACGGCAAGATCGCTGTGTGCAACATTGCTGATTGCCAAGGATAACATCCTGGCACAGCTTACGCAGTTACAAAAAGCGATCAAATTGGGTCATTACAAAGTCAGTGTCTAGTTTATTGGTTATCACAGCAGTCTTCAGGCAAAGCGGTTTAATTTGTAATGCAATTCAACAGGCATTTAATATGATCATGAGGGAGTGAAGATGAAACGCATATTGTGGTTGATAGTTTTGGTGTTGATAAGCAGCCTCACTTTTGCTGCTGATTATGTGCGTGAAAAAAAATGGGCGGATGAAGTCGTGCCTGGCGTGGTGGTGGGGGATCCGGTTTATCTGGAACAGCCTGATGGGCATAAATTTTTAACGCTCTACACCCCGGCTAAAGATGCCAAGGTGGCACTGGTGATTGTGCATGGCAGGGGCGTTAATCCAGATTGGGGTCTGATAGGCGTGTTGCGCAGTCAGCTAGCAGATCACGGATATACGACCTTGTCGGTACAGATGCCAGTATTGGCAAACAGCGCTAGTGATAGTGCATATCTGGCGACTTTCCCGGATGCGGTGCAGCGCTTGCGTATTGCTGTGGATTTCCTCAAGGCCAAGGGCTACACCAAAATCGGACTGGTGTCGCATAGCATGGGTTCGCGCATGAGTGCGCGGTATATGACTGGCAAACCTGATGTGGCAGTGAAGACCTGGGTAGCCATCGGCATGTCTGATCATGCCAGTTATCGCAAGGTCAGCGTGCCAATGCTGGATTTGTATGGCGAGAATGATTTGCCTGAGGTGCTGAAAACTGCCCGTGCCCGGAAAGCATCGTTACAAGGCAAGACCGGATCGACACAACAAAGAATAGCGCATGCCGATCATTTTTTCGATAATATGGATGCGCAGCTAGTTGATACAGTGACAAAATACCTGGATCAGCGGTTTTAATGCTATCCGGTAATTTAATAAATTAATCAAGGAGATGAAGCGATGCGTAACTGGATGATGTTCCTCATGATGTTATTGACTTTGAGCCTGAGCGGCTGTGGCTATAACACTTTTCAGAGTAGCGATGAGCAGGTGAAAGCCAGTTGGGCTGAGGTGCTAAATCAATACCAGCGCCGCGCTGATCTGGTGCCTAATCTGGTTAATGTGGTGAAGGGCTACGCCTCTCATGAAAAAGACGTGCTTACCCAGGTTACCGCTGCACGCGCCCGTGTCGGCCAGATACAGGCCACACCAGAACTGATTAACGATCCCGAAGCGTTCGCCAAATTTCAGGCAGCGCAGCGTGATATGAGCAGCTCGCTGGGACGCTTGATGCTGGTTGCTGAAAACTATCCGCAGTTAAAGGCCGATGGTGTATTCCGTGACCTACAGGCGCAACTGGAAGGCACTGAGAACCGCATCACCGTGGCCCGTAAGCGCTATATCGAAGCAGTGCAGGTCTATAACAATACGGTGCGCCAGTTCCCTAGTAACCTCACCGCGATGGTGTTCGGTTACAAGGTGAAACCCAGCTTTACCGTCGACAACGAAAAAGAAATCTCCACTGCGCCCAAGGTTGATTTTGGCGCACCGGCCAGTCCAGCACCCGCGCAATAACTGACCATGAAACGCTGGCTGGTCGCACTGCTCGCTCTGCTAGTGATGTCGTGGTTCACCCCCGCACTGGCGGAGGTGGCCGTGCCCACGCTCAAGGCGCGCGTAACTGACCTTACCAATACTCTGGCGCCTGCTCAGGCGGCCAGTATCGAGCAGCAGTTGGTGGCGCTGGAACAGCGCAAAGGCAGCCAGCTGGCGGTGCTCATCGTGCCGACCACCCAGCCGGAAGCGATAGAGCAATACAGTCTGCGGGTGGCAGAAGCCTGGAAGCTGGGGCGTAAAGGTGTGGATGACGGTGCGCTGTTAATCATTGCCAAAGATGACCGAACGCTGCGGATCGAGGTAGGATATGGTCTGGAAGGCGTCATCCCCGATGCCATTGCAAAACGTGTAATTGCCGAGACCATTGTGCCGTATTTCAAGCAAAATGATTTTGCCGGCGGCATACAGGCGGGGGTTACTCAGCTTATCAAGCTGGTAGACGGTGAGCCTTTGCCGCCTCCCAAAACCCAATCCCAAAACGACAAGAGCGATCCGATGAGCATGCTGTTTATCGTGGTCATTGCTGCCGCCGTCATCGGTCAGGTGCTAAGCGCCGTGTTTGGTCGTTTTGTCGGCTCTGGTCTGGCTGCTGCGGCTGTGGGCGGATTGGGCTGGATAGCGCTGGGCTCTGTGCTGATGGCAGGGCTGGCAGCGCTGGTGGTATTTATTGCAGTGTTTTCCGGCATTAATCTGGCTGGTTTGATCGGCGGTTTCGGTGGCGGCAGATCCGGCGGTTCAGGCGGGTTTGGCGGCGGAGGCGGTGGTTTTGGTGGCGGCGGCGCATCGGGGCGGTGGTGATATGAGCTATTTACGCGTATTCAAACATCTGCTGCATTTTCCCTGGCAAGTACATCGTGCTTTTCCCGCGCGTACCATGCATGCCATCGAAACAGCCATTCTTAATACAGAACAGTGCCATGCCGGCGAGCTGCGTTTTGCTGTCGAGGGCGCGCTGGATTTGCCCGAGCTGTTGCGCGGCATGACGGCCCGCGAACGTGCGCTGGAAGTGTTCGGCAACTTGCGGGTATGGGATACCGAATACAATAACGGGGTGCTGATTTACTTGCTACTGGCTGATCATGATGTGGAAATCATTGCCGACCGTGGTATTCATCAGCGCATCGCTGCTGGCGAATGGGAAAAGGTATGTCGGGCCATGGAGTTATTATTGCGGCAAGGCCAATATGAGGCGGCGGTGTTGCAGGGCGTGGCCTTGGTGGGTGCCTTATTGCAGCAGCATTACCCTGCGGCAGGTAAACAGCGTAATGAGCTGGATAATCGGCCGGTAGTAGTCAAGCGTTAGTAATCGAATATGTCTTGTGCAATTCAGGATCAGGTCGCGTTGTTAGAGAAAAGCCGTTGCCTGCTCAGTTGTGCTGAGCAGGCAACGGACCCGTGCTTGCCTATTTCATGGTAGGCATGACGAATTCAGCTGCTAGCCTGGTACCTGCAGGCCAGCGTGTGGTGAGGGTTTTGAGGCGGGTGTAGAAGCGCACGCCCTCCGGGCCGTAGACGTGATGGTCGCCGAACAGCGAGCGTTTCCAGCCGCCAAAGCTGTGGAAGGCGATGGGTACTGGCAGCGGGATATTGACGCCGACCATGCCAGCTTGCACGCGGCGACCGAATTCGCGTGCGGTGTCGCCGTCGCGGGTGAAGATGGCAACGCCGTTGCCGAATTCATGGTCGTTGACCAGTTTCAGTGCGGTTTCGAAATCGTTGACGTGCATCACGGATAGCACTGGGCCGAATATCTCCTCCTGATAGATTTTCATGTCTGCGGTGACGTTGTCGAACAGGCATGGGCCCATGAAGAAACCGTCTTCATGACCAGCCAGTTTGAAGTCACGGCCGTCAATTATCAGGCTGGCGCCTTCTGCTACGCCAGAATCGACATAGGCTTTGACCTTGGCGTAGTGCTGCGGTGTGACTAGCGGACCCATGTCGGCCTCTTCATCCAGTCCCTGGTTGATGCGTATGTCGCGAGTTTTTTCTGCCAGCTTTTCCACCAGCGCTGCGCCAACACCACCAACGGCGACCGCCACGGTGATCGCCATGCAACGCTCACCGGCGGAACCGAATCCGGCGCCGATCAGCGCATCGGCAACCTGGTCGAGATCAGCGTCGGGCATCACCACCAGATGGTTCTTGGCGCCGCCCAGCGCCTGTACGCGTTTGCCACGTGCAGTACCGGTGGTGTAGATGTATTCGGCAACCGGGGTGGAGCCGACGAAACTCACCGCCTGCACGCGTTTGTCTTCCAGTAGCGTGTCTACCGCCACTTTGTCACCTTGTATTACGTTGAATACTCCAGCCGGCAGACCAGCCTGCGCCAGCAGCTCAGCCAGCATCAGGCTAGCGCTAGGGTCGCGTTCCGAAGGCTTGAGTACGAAGGTGTTGCCAGTGGCGAGTGCCATCGGGATCATCCATAACGGCACCATGACCGGGAAGTTGAACGGAGTGATGCCTGCGACCACGCCCAGCGGCTGGCGCATGCTGTGGGTGTCGATGCCGGTACCAACCTGGTCGCTGAACTCGCCCTTGAGCAAATGCGGAATGCCGCAGGCGAATTCGACGACTTCGATGCCGCGGACAATTTCACCGCGGGCGTCGTTGATGGTTTTGCCGTGCTCTAACGTAATGGCGCGCGCCAGCTCGTCGCTGTACTGCTCAAGCAGTTCCTTGAATTTGAACATGACCCGAGCGCGTTTCAGTGGCGGTGTCGATGACCATGCGGGGAAGGCTTCTTCGGCAGCAGTGATGGCGAGACGGACTTCGTCTGCGGTGGCGTAGCATACTTGCGCTTGTATTTTGCCGGTTGCCGGGTTGTAGATATCCCCCAGCCGCTCGCCGCTACCCGCGACGTTGCGTCCATCTATGTAATGGCCGATGATCTGTTGTGCTGCTTGTTGCGTGGTCATGCTGTTTGCTCCAGAGTGGCTTGCTGTTGATGGATTTCCTGTTGGTGTGCGGCCCATTGCTGCTCATTCTTGAGATAGCGGGTCGGGTCCAGCCCTTGCTCGCCCTCGGCTGCCAGTGAGGTAAGTGCCTCGGCTATGCAGCTGAAAATGCGGTCGATTTCGTGTTTCTCGATGGTGAGCGGTGGTGAGATGGCGATGATGTCGCCGGTATAACGCACCAGCACGCCCATTTCATAGCATTTGAGATAGGTGGCAAATGCGCGTGCGCCAGGTCTGTCTGGGGTCGGTTCCAGCTCGATACCAGCCACCAGTCCGATGTTACGGATATCTTTGACGAAAGGTACACCTTTCAGGCCGTGTGCGGCCTGTTCAAAGTGATCGCTGAGGCTGGCGGCGCGTTCCTCCAGTTTTTCCTCGGCAAAAATATCAAGCATGGCGATGGCAGCGGCACAGGCGATTGGATGTGCGGTGTAAGTGTAGCCGTGTGGCAGCTCGATGGCGTTGGCAGGGCTGTTGGTCATAAAGGCATCGTGAATTTCGCGTTTGACCGCGACCGCACCCATAGGCACCGCGCCATTGGTCAGACCTTTGGCACAAGTGAGAATGTCGGGCACGACGCCGAAGTAATCTGCTGCGAACTTAGTGCCGAGGCGGCCGAATCCGGTGATGACTTCATCGAATATCAGCAGGATGCCGTATTTGTCGCAGATTTCGCGCAGACGCTTGAGGTAACCAGCTGGTGGCAGTACCACACCAGCCGAGCCTTGCATCGGCTCTACGATCAGCGCAGCGATCGTCGATGGATCGTGCAGGGTAGTGATGCGTTGCTCGAATTCGTTGGCGAGTGCGATGCCGCCGTCTTGTGGTAAGCCACGAGTAAAGGCATTGCGGCCGATGTCCAGGGTGTGGCGGATATGATCGACGCCTGCGAGACCGTTGCCGAATGCCTTGCGGTTGCCGGCGATGCCACCTACTGCGATGCCACCGAAGTTAACGCCGTGATAGCCGCGTTCACGGCCCATCAATTTGTTGCGCAACGGATTGCCGTTGATACGGTGATAGGCCAGTGCGATTTTCAGCGCAGTGTCGGCAGATTCGGAACCTGAACCGGTGAAGAAGATGCGGTCAAGTCCGCGCGGCATGAATTGGGCGAGACGTTCTGCAGCTTCAAAGGCCAGCGGGTGGCTGTTCTGGAAAGCGGGAGCATAGTCCAGCGTGCGCAACTGGTGTGCTACGGCGCTGGCGATTTCCTCGCGGCCGTGACCGCCAGCCACGCACCACAGTCCAGCAGTGCCGTCCAATAGCGTGCGGTCGTCTATGGTGGTGTAATAGTTGCCTTTGGCAGCCTTGAACAGGCGCGGCATGCTTTTGAACTGGCGGTTCGCGGTAAATGGCAGCCAGTAATGATTGAGATTCGGCAAGTCTGACACGGTAGCTCCTGGTTGAACAATACAGCCAGTGTCGGGGTGTTCATTACATGCTGTCAAGACTGTATCTGAGTTAATTTAAGTGACTGATTTCATTGGTGTGTGTTATGTTAGTGTTATTGTATATTTAACAGTTTTAACAGCGGAGGGGTGGGCAATGGATCAGGAAGTTGGTTTTCGGTTACGTCTGGTAAGGCTGCGTCGCCAGTTATCGCAGCGTGCTTTAGCCAAGCAGGCAGGCGTCGCTCACGCGACTATTTCACTGATAGAGTCAGGGCGCACGTCACCCTCTGTAAGTGCGCTCAAACGTATACTGGCAGGCATACCGATGACGCTGGCGGAATTTTTCTCGGACGAATTGCCGCCAGTTGAAAGTAATGTGTTTTACCGTGCCAGTGATTTGACTGAGATTAGTGGCGGTGACGGTATTTCTTACCGTCAGATTGGTTCGGCACGGGCGGGGCATGTGCTGCAGATACTGTTTGAGCGTTATGAAATAGGTGCAGATACGGGGCTGGTGATGTTGCGCCATGAAGGTGAGGAGGGCGGCATTATACTGTCTGGGCAGTTGGAGGTGACGGTGGGCGAATCGACCCGCGTATTGAGTGTGGGGGATGCCTATTATTTCAACAGCCGCCAGCCCCACCGCTTTCGGAATGTAGGTGCAGAAGTCTGCACGCTGGTCAGTTCGGGCAGTCCGCCTTCGTTCTGAAATGTTTATGTCTTATATAAGACATCATAGACATGAATCGAAATCCTGAGCTATACTGCGTCCACGATGATGAAAGAACAACTAACTCCAAATTTCATGCCGCTGTACGAACAGATCAAGCGGCTAATTACGCGCAGTCTGTCCGATGGCGAATGGCAGCCAGGCGCGATGATCCCCAGCGAGATGGCGCTGGCACGCCGTTATCAGGTGAGCCAGGGCACGGTGCGCAAAGCCATCAACGAGCTGGTGGCAGAAAACATGCTGATGCGGCGCCAGGGTAAGGGTACCTTTGTGGCCACCCATGCTGATGACGGCACAACTTACCGCTTTTTGCATCTGCGTAATCTCGCGGGTGAGCAAGAGTATCCGCAAAGCCGGTTTATCAATTTTGGCCGTGGCAAAGCGGACGCGCAGATCGCCAAGCGACTGGATATCCGCAGTGGCAGTGCGCTGGTACAGATGCAGCGGGTGCTAACTTTGTCCGGCAAAGCTGTGGTTTATGATGATATCCGCCTGCCAGCGACACTGCTCAAGGGTATCTCAAGCGCGATGGTCGAAGAGCATGTCAATGCCTTTAAGGGCACGCTGTATTCATTGTATGAAACCCAGTATCAGATCCGGATTATCTCGGCGCAGGAACGTATCCGCGCGGCACTGGCAGATGCGCAGGTTGCAGCGCTGCTGGGCGTGGATGTGGGTGCGCCGCTGTTATGTATAGAGCGGGTGGCGTTTACTTACAAGAACCAGCCGGTGGAATGGCGCATGAGTTATGTGAACACCGAACACCATTATTATTTTGATGAATTGAATTAGGAATAGTATGCCTGCCCGTCGTCCTGTCTATTTAAATCTGCTCAAAATCAGGCTGCCGCTACCCGGTATAGTCTCCATCATGCACCGTGCCAGCGGTGCGCTGCTGTTCCTGTTGCTGCCGCTGCTGCTGTATGTGTTGCAGCAATCGCTGAGTTCGGCGCAGGGTTTTGCTGAGGTGCGGTCCTGGTTTCTGTCGCCACTGGCTAAATTGGCGCTGCTGGGCGTGATCTGGGCCTATCTGCACCATTTCTGTATGGGTCTGCGTTATCTGGCGCTGGATCTGGATATTGGCGTCAAGCTGGCACAGGCGCGTTTCAGTGCCAAACTGGTGCTGATAGTCAGCATTGTGCTGACTCTGCTGATCGGAGTGAAAATATGGTAAATCGAGTCGTCAGCGGCGCCCATTACGGTCTGCGCGACTGGCTGGCGCAGCGCGTCACTGCGGTAGTGATGGCACTGTATACCTTGTTCATGGTGGGTTATCTGTTGTTGCAAACCCCTCTCGATTTTGTTGCATGGCAGGGTTTGTTTCATAGTCTGCCCGTGCGCCTCGCCAGTCTGCTGTTTGTGTTGAGCCTGTTTATCCATGGCTGGGTGGGGATGCGTGATATTTTTATGGATTATGTACATCCCACGCTGATTCGTCTGGCATTACATGTGGCGGTGATACTTGCGCTGGTGGTTTATGCTGCCTGGGCGGTACAAATTTTGTGGAGCGGTTTATGACTATTGCCAAGCGTACATTTGATGCAGTGATTATCGGCGGTGGGGGCGCGGGGCTGAGAGCTGCGTTGCAGTTAGCCGAAGCCGACATCAAGGTGGCGGTAGTGTCCAAGGTGTTTCCTACGCGTTCGCATACCGTATCGGCACAAGGTGGAATTGCCGCCAGCCTAGGTAATGTTAGCGCGGACAACTGGCACTGGCATATGTACGACACGGTCAAGGGCTCAGATTATTTGGGCGATCAGGATGCCATCGAGTTCATGTGCCGCCACGCCAATGAGGCGGTGATCGAGCTGGAACATTACGGCATGCCGTTCGACCGGCTGGATAACGGCAAGATCTATCAGCGTCCGTTTGGTGGCATGACCCAGGATTATGGCGGCGCACCGGCGGTGCGGACTTGTGCGGTGGCCGACCGCACTGGCCACGCCATGCTGCATACCTTGTATCAGCGCAATATCGCGGCACGTACCCATTTTTTCGAGGAATATTTCGCGGTTGATTTAGTCATGGACGAGCAGGGTTATGCGCAGGGTGTAGTAGCGATAGGCATAGAGTCCGGCGAGCCGATTTTTATCGAAGCACGCGCGACCATACTCGCCACTGGCGGCGCGGGCCGTATTTTCTCTGCGACCACCAATGCGCTGATCAATACTGGCGACGGTCTGGGCATGGCGCTCAGGGCGGGCATACCGCTGGAAGATATGGAGTTCTGGCAGTTTCATCCGACGGGTATTCATGGTGCTGGCGTGCTGGTGACCGAAGGTGTGCGCGGCGAGGGCGGTTATCTGGTTAACAAGAATGGCGAACGCTTCATGGAGCGTTATGCGCCCAACGCCAAGGATCTGGCCAGCCGTGACGTGGTGTCACGCGCGATGGCGGTAGAGATATTTGAGGGTCGCGGTTGCGGTGAAAATGGTGACCATGTGCTGCTTAAACTCGATCATCTCGGTGCTGATGTAATACAGCAGCGGCTGCCCGGGATTAGCGATCTGGCGAAGAAGTTTGCCCACGTTGATCCAGCGACTGACCCTATCCCGGTAGTGCCGACAGTGCATTACATGATGGGTGGCATTCCGACCAATTTGCAGGGGCAAGTGGTAATACCAATAGGCACTGGGCCAGAGGAGGTGGTGCCTGGGCTGTATGCGATAGGTGAGTGCGCCTGCGTTTCGGTGCATGGCGCTAATCGGTTGGGCAGTAATTCATTGCTAGATTTGATCGTGTTCGGACGTGCTGCGGGTAATGATGTGATTGAGTATTGCCGCGATAATCCGATAGCGCGTCCTGTTGCAGCTGAGGCGCTGGAAAAAATTATGGCGCGACTGACACGTTGGGACAAAACGGGTGATGGCATCACCGTGGCGCAATTACGTGAGGAAATGTGCAAGACCATGCAGCTCCACTGCGGCGTGTTTCGTAATGAGGAGGTGTTGCAGGAGGGTGTAAGAAAAATGCAGGCTATTGCTGCCAAACTCTCCGATGTGGTGTTGCGCGATCACAGCAAGGTCTTTAACACCGGACGCATAGAGGCGTTGGAGCTGGAAAATCTGATGGCAGTCGCGCTGGCAACCATGGTGTCGGCTGCCGCGCGCAAGGAAAGCCGTGGTGCTCATGCTCGCGATGATTATCCGGAGCGTGACGACAGTGGCTGGATGAAACACACACTTTATCTCGCCGAAGGTCATCGTCTCGATTACAAACCAGTACGGCAGAAACCGCTGACTGTTGCTGCATTCCAGCCCAAGCCGCGAGTTTATTAGGAGCTATCATGCGTTTTTCCATCTATCGCTATAACCCTGAAACCGACAGTAAGCCTTATATGCAGGACTTTGAGCTGGACATTGCGCCAGAAGGCAAGATGCTGCTGGATGCCATTTTGCTGATCAAGGAACAGGATGAGACTCTGAGTGTTCGTCGTTCCTGCCGCGAAGGTGTATGCGGGTCAGATGGTATGAACATCAACGGGCGTAACGGCCTCGCCTGTGTGACGCCACTCAGCGATTTGAAACAGCCGATAGAGTTGCGTCCGCTGACCGGGTTGCCAGTGATCCGTGATCTGGTGGTGGATATGAGCCAGTTCATGGAGCATTACCGTTCAGTCAAACCCTATCTGATCAATACCGACCCCGAGCCAGAAATTGAGCGTCTGCAATCGCCTGAGGACAGGGCTAAACTGGACGGACTGTATGAGTGCATCCTGTGCGGCTGCTGCACTACGTCTTGCCCTTCATTCTGGTGGAATCCGAATAAGTTTGTGGGTCCGGCAGGACTGTTGCAGGCTTATCGCTTTATCGCTGATAGTCGTGATCAGGCGGTGAATGAACGGCTGGATAATCTGGAAGATCCTTACCGACTGTTCCGCTGTCACAGCATCATGAACTGCGTCGATGTCTGTCCCAAGGAACTCAATCCTACCCAGGCGATAGGCAAGATCAAGACCATGCTGGTGAAGCGGACGGTGTAGTGATGAGTGAGATCGACATTCCGGGTCGGCTGCGCTGGCGTTGCCGACGCGGTATGCTGGAGCTGGATCTGGTGCTCGCGCGTTTTCTGCAGCAGCATTGCGCCAGACTGACGGCGCAGCAACTGGCTGAATTCGATGTGCTGCTGGATCTGCCCGATCAGGATTTGTGGTTGCTGGTGCGGGAGGCGCATGTTGCCGACTCCGAGGTGGTGGCATTGTTGCGGGCCAGTCAAGGTGAGTTGTGATGGTGCATGAAGTGGTTGCCTGTGTGCAAGGTCAGGCATCTGAACGCGGACTGGTGCTGGATGCGTCACAACAAGCTGCTGTAGCTGAGTTGCAACGTTTGTATGATGATCTGCTGCAACCGAGTCCATTGCGCCATTTACTCCGTCATATTCTTAAACCCCATTCTGTTCGTGGTGTTTACTTGTGGGGTGGCGTCGGTCGTGGCAAAAGTTTTGTGATGGATGCGTTTTTTTCCTGTGTGCCACTGAAGCATAAGCGACGCATGCATTTTCATCATTTTATGCATGAAATTCACGACCGTCTTGCCATCATGAAGGGGCAGACTGACCCGCTTGCGCGCCTGGCGCTGGAATTTTCCCGCAAGGTGCGTCTGTTGTGTCTCGACGAATTTCATATCAATGACATAGCCGATGCCATGCTGATGCGGGGCCTGCTACAGGGATTGCTCGATCATGGCGTAGCCGTGGTAGTCACCAGTAACGCCGAACCAGATGCCTTGTACCGCAATGGCTTGCAGCGCAGTCAGTTTGTGCCGTGCATAGATTTGATCAAGGCGCAGATGACAGTGCTGCAGCTTGATGGCGGAGCTGATTATCGGCGCAATGCGCTGGAACTGGCGGGTGTCTATCACTCACCATTAAACGCAACTGCAGAACAGGCACTGGAAGCGATTTTTCAGGCGCAGGCAGGCAATATGGGCAAGCGCGACGTCAGCCTGCAGGTTGATGGTCGTACCATGGTCGCACGTTATCAAAGTGATGGCGTAGTCGGATTTACGTTCGCCGAATTGTGTGGCGGCCCACGCAGCAAGGCTGATTATATCGAGCTTGCAGCACGTTTTCATACGTTACTGCTTTCTGGCGTTCCGCAATTTGGTGAGCATACCCTGGCAGAAGCGCGACGTTTCTTATGGCTGGTGGACGAGCTGTACGACCGCCGAGTCAAGCTGATACTGTCTGCTGCGGTGCCGCTGGTGCAGCTTGCACCTGTTAACCTGTTTGATGGCGAATTTGAGCGTGCTTTAAGCCGATTGGCAGAAATGCAGTCGCATGATTATCTGGCGCAGTCTCATCTGGCAGTTTTACCAAGCTGAAACGACACGACCCGTACAATCAGAACGAAATGCCGATTGCACGGGTCGATTTGCTCTGACTATTTAATGGGCAGCGCCAAGTACCTTACCATCAACCGTTTCGCCATATTTGCAATTTTCGTCGTGATAATCTTTCTTGGTCTGCGCTACGTCACCCTTGAAGCGTGGATCTTGTGGGCGTTCTTGCGACATGACATAAGTGGCAACATCCCAAGCTTGCTGATCCGTGAGCGTATTGCCCTTGGATAACGGCATGTTGGCTTTGATGAAAGCGGCTGCATTGTCTATACGGTGCATGCCAGCACCCCAGTTAAAGGATTCGGATCCCCATAGTGGTGGGAATACTGATTTGCCGTCAACTTTCTTACCTTCGCCGTTAGCGCCATGACAAATCTGGCAACTTTCGGTGTACACAGTCTTACCGCGGATAGCATCAGGCGTGATGGCCGCCTTCGCTAACATCGGGTAACCAGCACCCTTCAATTTCGCACCGACAGGTGCGCCAGTTGCCATCCAGTACGAATAAGTTACCAACGCAACCATCTCTGGGCTATCCACAGCGGGTGCTTTGCCATTCATACTGAATTTGAAACAACCCTGTATCCGTTCTTCATAGGTGTTGACCTTCTTGTTCTTGGCGCGATAGGCTGGGTAGCGTACATACGCGCCCCATAGCGGGGCTGAGTCTGACTTGCTGCCTGCTCCCAAGTGGCAGTTGACGCAATTCATGCCGTTACCAACATATTGCTTGGCGTAGTGCTGGGTATCTTCAAAAATATTCTTCCCTTGACGAACGATCTTGCCAAACTCATCGTTGGGAATGCTGTCTTCATTGGGTGGCGTAAATACAGGTGCGGCAGCCGGAGCTGTGGCGGTGGTTTTGCTGGCGGCAGCAGTCATGCCGGAGATGGCGAACATAGCCAAAGCGATGGAAATAGCGATGGTGTTTTTCATTTTTGACTTCCATTGGTTAAAGGTTGATTAGCAAGAAAGGCGGAAACGGCCTTGACCTGATCTGCCGATAATTTGTTGGCAACGGATTTCATCAAGCCCACCGGGTCATTGGCGCGGGTGCCTGATTTCCAGGCCGTGATCTGGTTGGAAATATAGGTTGCTGACTGACCAGTAATGGCAGGAAAGCTGGGTTCTATACCCAGGCCATTTGCGCCATGACATTGAAAACAGGCCGGAATTTCATGGTTCCAGTCACCTTTGGTGGCTATGGCTTCACCTTTGCGCAACAAGGCAGGGTCGCCACCGGCTGGCGTGATAGTGGGAATAGGCAAGCCTGCATAATGGGCTGCAACCAGCTGGATTTCGTTATCCGTTAGTGCTTTGGCGATAGGCTGCATAATAGGATTGTTGCGCTTGCCAGTTTGAAAATCGTGTAACTGGTGTGCGATGTAAGCTTCGTTGAGGCCAGCCAGACGCGGGAAACCGGCTGCAGAATTGCCGCCACCATCTGCCCCGTGGCATGCCATGCAGGCGGTTGCGCCTTGCTTGCTGCCTTGGGTGGTGATGGTTTGAGCTACATCATCCGCTTGAGCCAAAAGAGGGATGCATGTTAGCGCGGTTAGTAAAATATGCTTCAAAATATACTCCTTGTATACTGGGGTAATGGTGAAAAAGTGTATTGGGTCGCAGTCGAGCCTGTTGCAGACAGCATGTAATTATATTAGAAATTTCTAATATTGTAAGTAAATTGTAATTTATTTACGGTGCATCCTTGATGGCAGAACTTCAGTATTGCAGAAACGGGATTGGATAATACTATCAGGTCGTGTTGCCAAGATATATAGTAGTTTTGGACTGGTTGCCCATCTGACACAACCGCATCAGCAGGGTTGTGTCAGATGAAACTGCATTTGGCTTATTTCGCCAATTGCAGCTGCAGGCGTTGTACTACAGTGGTTTGACCGATTAATGCCAGCGTTGCATCGATGCTAGGAGTTTGGGTTACACCAGCAACAATAACGCGTAACGGCATGGCGATTTTAGGCATTTTTAACCCTGAGTCGGCAACCACCGTTTTAATTGCAGCATTGATGGCCTCACGCGTCCACGCTATCTGGGTAAATTGCACAACAAGTTGCTGTAATGCGGGTAAGGTTTCTGCCGTGAGGTGCTGCTCCAGCAATTCGGGAGTAGGCTCGATATAGCGGTAAAACAGGTGCGCGGCATCGGCTAACTCAACCAGAGTGCTGACGCGCTCTTTCAGTAGTTGCATCACTTCGGGCAGGGCAGGACTGGCTGCAAGCGGGCCGATTTGCTGTTCCATAAATGGACGCACCAGTGTAGCCAGTCGATCATTGTCAGCTGCTTTCAGATATTGCTGGTTAATCCACAATAGTTTTTCTGGATTAAACTTGGCTGGCGAGCGGCTGATAGCTTCAAGATTGAACCATGATATGAATTGCGTCATATCGAACACTTCTTCGTCACCGTGCCCCCAGCCCAGTCGGGCCAGATAATTCAGTAAAGCTTCAGGCAGAAAGCCTTCTTCCAGATATTGCATCACGCTGACCGCACCGTGGCGCTTGGACAGGCGTTCGCCATCCGCGCCCAATATCATTGGCACATGACCATATAATGGCAGAGTGGCGCCAAGCGCTTTGAGGATGTTGATCTGGCGGGGAGTGTTGTTGACGTGATCGTCGCCGCGGATGACGTGGGTGATATTCATGTCCCAGTCATCGACTACGACACAGAAATTATAGGTGGGTAAGCCATCAGGACGGGCAATGACCAAATCATCCAGTTCGGCATTGCTGAATTCTATGGTGCCCTTGACCAGATCACACCAGGCTACGCTGCCTTCGGCGGGGTTTTTGAATCGGATAACTGGCTGCACATCAACAGGAATCGCGGGCAGGATTTTACCTGGCTCAGGACGCCAGCGACCATCATAGCGTGGCTTTAACCCCGCTATGCGTTGCTGCTCGCGCATGATTTCGACTTCTTCCTTGCTGGCGTAGCAATGATAGGCATGACCTGATGCGAGCAATTGTTCCAGCACTTCTGCATAGCGAGCCATGCGCTGGGTCTGGTAAAACGGACCTTCGTCATAACTCAGATCAAGCCACTCCATGGCTTGCAGGATGGCTTCGACAGACTCGGGGGTAGAGCGCTCGAGATCGGTATCTTCAATACGAAGTATGAAGGTGCCGGCATTGCGGCGTGCAAACGCCCAAGAGAATAGCGCGGTACGGGCGCCGCCGATGTGTAAGTAACCAGTGGGGCTAGGAGCAAAACGAGTGCGGATCATGATATGTTGATATGTACTATTTAATGAAAAATTAATCTGAACGTGGATACACGTTAGCAATGTTAGCGGTTAGTGTAGCGCACCTCAATGCAAAAGCATACACGCAGTGCTGATGTGGATGCTTAGGGATTAAGTCACCACCTTGATTTCATTACGGCTGTGGAGGCTGATTGATACTACGCCAGCTAATGCCAATAGAGAACTGGCAATTTGCAACTGCATGTGTCTCGCAACAAGGTTGATTAGACCGTGCTTACTTCGCTGCCCGTAGCTCGTCCAGTATCGCCAATATATCTGTTTCCCAATGGTCAAATATGGGTTTCAACTTAGGATCGGGAAAAAACTGTTCCAGCATTTTAGGATGGCTGGCAACCAGAATGGCTTGATCACCTTCTGCAAATATCGTGATATTAAGCGGCAAGAATGGAATTAATTCTGGATAACTGGCCGTTACTGCTCTCACTTCTTCAAGTTTGCCAAAATACACTACCCTGTACATGTCACTCTTGAAATCGCGTTTGGCCAGGTTTTCATTGACTTCCTGCAGGCGGGTGATTTTATAACCGCGGGCGGAAATAGCGCTTTGCAGCAGCGTCATCGCTTCGGGAAACTGATTGTCGGTACGCGCCATCAACAAGCCTTCTGCCATGACAGGTAAACTCAGGCTTAACAGCAGAGCGGCCAACCCCAAGTATCGTATTAGCTTGTTCATAATGTGGCCTCCTCAATAATGGCGGTATAACTCTGTGTCATCTGGTCGCATAATGGATTAAGTTCGGCATTATTGAATAAAGCACTCAGCACTTTGGGATTGACGGACATGACTTTGACTTTGCCATCCTGCTCAAAAATAGTGATGCGGCACGGCAGGAACATACCTACTCGTGGATCGACGGCCAAGACTTGATTCAACAGGCTGATATTGCAGAAATACACGATAACCTGCTTGGGATTTTCCTTCTCAGGCGCGGTAAATCCATACTCAAGTGTCTGCACCCGACCATAGAAAAAATTATTGTTGCTGACTGCCTGTTTAACATTTTCTACTGTTGTTTTTAAATCATACGGCGAGTCGCGCACGATGACCGGGCTTTCCACCTGCAATACTTTTGCGCTGGCAGGCAGTGGTTGTTTTTCCAGGCTGCGGACATAACTGACCAGGTCATTAATGTCTTTTTCTTTAAGCCCTCGTTTCAAGAACGACACCATGGGCGTGCCTTCCCGACCATTCATCAAGGTTGCCTTGATCATGGCATCGCTGGCAGATGCAAGGAAGCCGGGGTTGTGTAATGCAGGTGCCATGATAGCTAATTCCCGGGGTCGCGAGAACGTAACGCCAGTGCCCTTGCTGCCTTCTGCGTTCGCGCCATGACAGGCGATGCAGTAGTGCTCGAATAACTGGCTGCCATGAACAGGGTCGCCTTTAATCGGGGCGGACGAATAAACTATTGCTGGTTGCTTATTCCAGGCGCGGACAAAGTGTACGATGGCATCGACTTCGTTTGGCTGTAATTGGGTGAATGCAGGCATGACACGACCGGATCGCCCGAGACGGATGGTTTGACGAACATAATCATCACTGATGCTCGCCTGGAATGATGGCAGTGCCAGCGGTACGCCTATCCCGCCAGTCCCAGTTGCGCCATGACAGGCAGCACAATTGCGCTGATAAAGTTGAGCGCCTATCGGCTCAGCCAGTGCTTGCCCCAAGCCCAGCCACACTAGTCCAATTATACCCAAGCAACGCAATAGCATCTTTGTTATCTCCAAATTGAATTCATGCTGGACTGCAAGATAATCACAATAATATACCGTAGTATTATTTAATACTACAATATCCTTTTATCTGTGTTTTCAAGTGCGCGGTGCGAAAATGGTCAGGCTGGATACAGCGAGGTTGCGGGTTTTAGTAACGAGGGTGCGTCAGAAATATTTGTGGTGCGCCCGACTGGAGTCGAACCAGTGACCCTTGGCTTCGGAAACCAATACTCTATCCATCTGAGCTACGGGCGCTTTGAGTTCGACAGCATAGCGATTTTAAGTGTTAACGTCTATAGATTTAGCAGTTGACCACGTTGTTGTTAGGTACATTTTTCACGTGGTGCTTTTGCGATTGAAGAATTGACGTTATAATCGCGGCTATTCAAAATTTATGACATTTTTTAAGGATGCAGTAATGAGTGATGACCATGCAAAAATGACTAAAACGACTCCTCAGCAATTTTTCTTTGCTTTGTGGGGTGGTTTGTTTGCGCCGCTGTTTGCGATATTGTTGATTGTGGGTTTGGTGGCCAAGATACAAGGTAGTCACTCGCATGAAGAATCAATGGCGTATAACGACAAGGCAGTTGAAGAACGTATTCATCAAGTAGGTGAAATAAACCTGGCTGATCCTAACGCAGTGCACGTAGATAAAACAGGTGCTGAAGTTTTTGCTGCAGTATGTATTGGTTGCCACGGTTCTGGTGCGCTGGGTTCACCTAAGTTTGAAGACAAGGGCGCTTGGGGTCCTCGTATTAAACAAGGTTACGAGACTTTGATTAAGCACGCATTAGAGGGTATTCGCCAAATGCCTGCGCGTGGTGGTAATCCTGATTTGACCGACAACGAAATTGCTAACGCAGTTGCTTACATGGCAAATGCAGGCGGTGCTAAATTCACTCCACCTGCTGCGGCAGCACCAGCTGCAACAGCTGTGGTTAAGGATGCAGCAGCTGATGCTAAAGCGGCTCCGGCTGCCGCTGCTCCTGCTGCTGATAAAAAGATGTAATTGCTAGTTTTGTAGTAAAAAAGGCGTTCTGCTACAGAACGCCTTTTTTATTGCCTGTCACCCTGATGCATTAAATTTCACGCTCGGGTACTCGTTGCGCACGGGCGCAGAGTAATTCGTAACTGATCGTTCCTGCCGCCTGTGCTACTTCCTCAATGGGTAAGCCGCGTCCCCACATTATCACCTGACTGCCTACACCCGCATCGGCAAGCTCGGTCAAATCGACAAATAGCATGTCCATAGACACGCGACCCAGGGTGCGGGTGCGTTTGCCGTTGACTAATATGGGTGTGCCAGTCACCGCATGGCGTGGATAGCCATCGGCATAACCGCACGCGACGACACCGATGCGGCTATCGCGATTAGCAATCCACAGGCGGCCATAACCTAATGCATCACCCGCTTTGAGCGTTTGCACAGCGATAATTTGGCTGTGCAGTGTCATCACCGGACGTAAGTCTAAACTGGCGGCCGTGGTGTCGGCAAAAGGTGATGCACCATACAGTGAAATGCCTGGGCGTATCCAGTCATGGTGCGTATCTGGATAGCGTAAAATGGCTGCGGAGTTGGCCAGGCTGATCGGGTAGGGCAGCAGTGCAAAGTGTTGCCGAATTTCAGCTAATTGCGCAGCCACGCCATATTGATCGTCCGCAGTTGCAAAATGGCTCATCAGTGTAACTGGTGAGAGCATGGGGATGGACTGAATTTGCGCTAATGCAATGCGGAAATTTGCAGGTGAAAACCCCAATCGATTCATGCCGCTGTTGAATTTGATGAATACCGGAATTGCCTGTGTTAGTTTGGCGGCGCGTAACCAGTTAATTTGTTCACTGTGGTGGATGACCAGGCTTAATTGATGGATGAGGCACAGGCTGATTTCGGTTGCGTCAAATATGCCTTCCAGGAGCAGTATGGGTTTGATCCAGCCCAGCTCGCGCAGCTGGATGGCTTCATTTACCGAAGCGACGGCAAAACCATCAGCGCCCCACAATGCTCGCGCAACACGGCTTAGACCATGGCCATAGCCATTGGCTTTGACCACAGCCATAACACGGGAATGCGGGGCGTGGCGACGGGTAACAGATAGGTTGTGTTGTAATGCCTGTGTGTCGATATGTGCAAATATCGGGCGTGACACTTAATAGCCTCCGCCCTGACCGTTGGCATAGTTCTCGAAGCGGGTATGCTCGCCCAAAAAGGTGAGTCGTACTGTACCGATAGGCCCGTTACGCTGTTTGCCGATGATGATCTCTGCGCTGCCTTTGTCTGGGCTGTCAGGGTTATAGACTTCATCGCGGTAAATAAACAGAATTACGTCGGCATCTTGCTCAATCGCACCGGATTCACGCAAGTCGGACATGACAGGGCGTTTATTCGGGCGTTGTTCCAGTGAGCGGTTGAGCTGTGAGAGTGCGACTATAGGGCAGTTTAATTCTTTGGCCAGACCTTTGAGCGAGCGCGATATTTCGGAAACTTCCGTAGCACGGTTTTCCCCGCTGGATACGCTGGACATTAACTGGATATAGTCGATGATGATCAGGCCGAGCTTGCCGCACTGCCGATGTAGACGGCGGGCGCGGGCGCGGAGCTCCAGCGAATTCAGTGCAGGGGTTTCATCGATAAAGATAGGTGCATCGTTGAGCTTGCCGACCGCGTAAGTCAGCTTTTGCCAGTCATCATCTTGTAATTTTCCGGTACGCAGCTTGTGCTGATCCAGTCGTCCTATTGACCCTAGCATACGCATGACCAGTTGTGCGCCACCCATTTCCATGGAGAAAATCGCTACAGGTAAGCCGCTGTCTATGGCGATGTTCTCACCCATGTTGATAGAAAATGCAGTTTTACCCATAGATGGACGGCCAGCGACGATGATCAGGTCACCTCCCTGCAGTCCAGCAGTTTTCGCATCCAGATCGGCAAAGCCTGTAGGTATGCCGGTAACATCGCTTTGGTTGTCACGGCTGAACAATTCATCGATGCGTTCAACGACCTGCGTGAGCAGCGGTTTCATTTCCAGAAAACCTTGCTGGCTACGTGCACCGGCTTCGGCGATATCAAATACTTTGGATTCGGCCTGATCCAATAAATCATTAGCAGAACGTCCGGCCGGACTATAGGCGGATTCCGCGATATCAGTGCCGACTTCCACCAGTTTGCGCATAATCGAACGGTCACGCACAATTTCTGCATAGCGGCGGATGTTGGCCGCAGAGGGGGTGTTTTGCGCAAGTGCTACCAGATAGGATAAGCCACCGACATTGCCCAGCTCACCCAGATTTTCCAGATGTTCGCCTATAGTGACAACGTCAGCTGGCTTGCCTTGTTCGAGTAGCTTGGTCACCGCCTGATAAATCAGCTTATGATCATGCCGGTAGAAATCTTGCCGGGAAACTACGTCAGCAATCTTGTCCCAGGCATTGTTTTCCAGCAGCAAGCCGCCCAGAATTGACTGCTCTGCCTCAACCGAATGCGGCGGCAATTTAATTGCGGCAAGCTCTTTATCAACAGGGGGTGAAAATTGGCTCATGGTCTGGAACGCGGGTAAATGTGGTGTCTATTTTAACACGGGCTGTCGTTGATGCAGTGTGAGGCCGAGTAAAATTAAACTCGTGCCTAGCCATACTTGCCAGTGTGCAGTTTCATGATTCAGCCATTGTCCCAGAAGTAATGAAGTGACGGGTGTAATCATGGTAATCAGTGCAACTTGTCCTGCCGCAAGCTGTTGGGTGACGTAGAAATACAAGGTGAAACCGAGGACTGAACCGAATACTCCCAGGTAAAGTGTAGAAATGGCCGCCAAGGTTGACCAGTGCGGAATGTGTCCGAATAACAGCCACCAGGCGGGCAACAGAAACATGACGACAATGGACAGAGCGCCTGTAGTCAGTGCCAGCGGATGGGTGGCAGCCCCTGCGTGCTTGACCCAGACCAGGCTGGCAGATTGGGCAATAACAGCCGCGAGTATGGCGACAAAGCCGATAATGGCATTAGGCGCGATATGCGTTCCCGCGCCGAAAATCACGCTTAAGCCGATCAGGCCCAGCAGTATGCCCACGATTTTTCTGCCAGTCAGCCGTTCATCATCGCCCAGCAGGGTGGTGATAATGCCAGTGAATAATGGCACCAGACCAAACAAGACCGCGATTAAACCTGATGGCACCATGGCTGCACCCCAGTAAACCAGGGTCATTGCCCCGCCTATGCCTAATCCGGCAGCAAAGTAAGCGTGGATGGCCGCGCGGTTGATGGGCAGGCGTATGCGTAAAACGGCGAGCAGGACCAGGCACAATGCCAGACCCAGGCTCATGCGGATAAGCAGCGGGAAGATAAAGTCTGCACCGATGCCACTCCATTTGATCGCAAGTGGGGTGGTAGACCAGATGGCGACAACGCCTAAATAAGCTGCAATGACGCCAGGTGATTTAGGTGTCATAACCCAAGTTTGGTGCCAGCCAGCGTTCGGCCGTGGTTATATCCCAGCCTTTGCGCTGGGCATAATCTTCCAGCTGGTCGCGGTCGATTTTGGCGACGGCGAAGTAACTGGATTCAGGATGTGAGAAATAAAATCCAGATACGCTGGAAGCCGGCATCATAGCGTAGCTTTCGGTGAGCTGCATGCCGGTGTTTTCAGGCGCATGTAACAATTCGAACAAGCCGGCTTTTTCACTGTGTTCAGGGCAGGCAGGATAGCCGGGTGCAGGACGGATGCCGCGATATTTTTCGTCAACCAGGTCGTCGTTATTCAGTGCTTCGTCAGGCGCATAGCCCCAGAACTCACGGCGTACGCGTTGATGCATGCATTCGGCAAAGGCTTCGGCAAAGCGGTCGGCTAATGCCTTGAACAGGATGGCATTGTAATCATCCAGGTCTGCTTCGTAAGCCGCGACACGCTCATCCATGCCCATGCCCGAAGTCACCGCAAAGCCACCAATGTAGTCTGCTACGCCGCTGTCTTTAGGAGCGATAAAATCAGCCAGACACATGTTCGGCCGGCCTGGCGGTTTTTCCATTTGCTGACGCAGCGCATGGTAAGTCATAGCGATGGTACTGCGACTTTCGTCGGTGTAAATTTCGATATCGTCGTTGACCCGATTGGCGGGAAATAGTCCTATCACACCGTTAGCATGCAGCCAGTTTTCATTGATGATGCGTTTAAGCATGGCCTGCGCATCAGCAAACAACTTGCGCGCTTCTACGCCGACGATTTCATCATCAAGTATTTTAGGATAACGTCCGTGCAGCTCCCAAGTCTGGAAGAATGGCGTCCAGTCGATGAAGGCCGCGATTTCCGAAAGCGGATAATCGGTGAATACTTGTATGCCCAGTGTTTTTGGCACCGGTGGCGTGTATTGCGTCCAGTTAGTCACCAGCGCATTGGCACGAGCTTGTGCCAGTGTGGCGCGTTTGGATTGCGCTTTTTTGCCCTTATGACTTTCACGAATGCGGATGTAGTCAGCTTTGACTTCTGCTACATAAGCATCGTGCAGCTCAGGCGAGAGTAGCTGTGTGCAAACCCCAACCGCACGCGATGCGTCTTTGACGTATACCGTTGTGCCGCTGTAGTTAGGTTCTATTTTGACTGCCGTGTGCGCCAGCGAAGTGGTTGCGCCGCCGATGAGTAATGGCAGTTTCATGCCCAGGCGTTCCATTTCCTTGGCGACATGCGCCATTTCTTCCAGTGACGGAGTAATCAGACCTGACAGCCCGATGATATCGGCTTTTTCATCAATGGCAGCTTGTAGTATTTTGGCAGCAGGAACCATCACGCCCAGGTCAACCACGTCGTAGTTATTACAGGCCAGCACCACACCGACGATATTTTTGCCGATGTCATGCACGTCACCCTTGACGGTTGCCATGATGATCTTGCCCTTGGCCTGGCTGCATTCGCCGCTCAGCGCTTTTTCTTCTTCAATGTAGGGAATTAGGTGTGCAACAGCTTGTTTCATTACCCGGGCGGATTTGACCACTTGCGGCAGGAACATTTTGCCTTCGCCGAATAAATCGCCAACCACGTTCATGCCGGCCATCAGTGCGCCTTCGATGACGTGGATAGGGCGCTCTGCCTGTAACCTTGCCGCTTCGGTGTCTTCAATGATATAGGTGGTGATGCCTTTGACCAGCGCATGTGAGAGGCGCTGTTCTACAGGTAATTCGCGCCAGCTCAGGTCTTCTGTCTGCTCTTTGGCTGAGCCTTTGACGCTGTCGGCAAATTCAACCAGGCGCTCAGTGGCATCAGGGCGACGGTTGAGAATAACGTCTTCGACGCGCTCAAGCAGATCAGCAGGGATGCTGTCATAAACGCCGAGTTGTCCGGCGTTGACGATACCCATGTCCATCCCCGCTTTGATGGCGTGATAGAGGAATACAGTATGGATCGCTTCACGCACTGGCTCATTGCCGCGGAACGAGAACGATACGTTGGACACGCCGCCTGAGACTTTGGCATAGGGCAAAGTACGCTTGATTTCGCGGGTGGCTTCGATGAAATTTACCGCGTAATTATTGTGCTCTTCGATACCCGTCGCTACCGCAAAGATGTTGGGGTCGAAGATGATGTCTTCAGGTGGAAAATTGAGTTGTTCGGTTAGCAGCTTGTAAGCGCGTGTGCAAATCTCGACTTTGCGTGCTTGCGTATCGGCTTGACCAACTTCGTCAAACGCCATCACTACGGCTGCTGCGCCATAGCGCATGCACAGCTTGGCGCGGGCGAGAAACTCCGCTTCGCCTTCTTTCATGGAAATCGAGTTGACGATGCATTTGCCTTGCACGCATTTCAGACCCGCCTCAATAATCGACCATTTGGACGAGTCGATCATGATAGGTACGCGTGCAATATCAGGTTCGGATGCAATAAGATGGAGGAAACGCACCATGGCCGCTTCCGCATCCAGCATGCCTTCGTCCATGTTGATGTCAATGATTTGCGCGCCTGCTTCGACCTGGAGTCGTGCTACGGCTAAGGCTTCGTCATATTGTTCATTGATGATGAGACGTGCGAACATCTTGGAGCCTGTCACATTGGTGCGTTCGCCAACGTTGACAAACAAATCACCCTCGCCCAGGTTGAATGGTTCCAGACCTGAAATGCGCAGTTTGTGCTCGATTTCGGGAATTTGACGTGGTGGATATTTCGCTACTGCATCTGCAATCGCAGCAATGTGGGCTGGCGTTGTACCGCAGCAACCACCGATGACGTTGAGCATACCCGCTTGCGCCCATTGCGCGATGTGTGCTGTCATCGCTGCTGGAGACTCATCATATTCACCGAATGCATTGGGCAAGCCAGCGTTCGGATGTGCAGAAACGTAGCAATCAGCTTTGTTGGATAGCTCTTCGACATATTGGCGCAATTCTGCCGCGCCCAGTGCGCAGTTTAGGCCGATAGATAATGGCTTGACGTGACGCACTGAATTGAGGAAAGCCTCAGTGGTTTGTCCTGACAGCGTGCGTCCTGAGGCATCAGTAATGGTGCCGGAAATCATAATTGGCAGACGCAGATCATGCGCATCAAAGAACTGCTCAACTGCAAATAAAGCCGCTTTGGCATTGAGCGTGTCAAAGATGGTTTCTACCATGAGGATGTCTGCGCCACCATCGATCAGGCCGCGTATTGCTTCAGTGTAAGTGTTTACCAACTCATCGTAGGTGACATTGCGAAAGCCTGGATCGTTGACATCGGGAGACATGCTCGCAGTACGGCTGGTTGGTCCCAATATCCCAGCAACAAAACGTGGCTGATCGGGTGTTTTTGCGGTGAACTCATCGGCAGCGGTACGGGCCAATTTAGCTGCCGCGTGGTTGAGCTCGTACACCAGATCTTCCATATGGTAATCCGCCATGGAAATCGCGGTGGCGTTAAAGCTGTTGGTTTCCAGTATGTCCGCGCCTGCTTGCAGGTATGCGCTATGTATCGCTTGAATAATCTGCGGCTGGGTCAGGCACAACAAGTCGTTATTGCCCTTGAGGTCATGCGCAAAATCAGCAAAGCGCGTGCCGCGGTAATCAGCTTCTTCCAGTTTGTAGCTTTGTATCATCGTCCCCATTGCGCCATCGAGGATAAGAATGCGGTTTTTGAGTGCGGCGAGCAGTAGATCAGTGCGGTTAGTCATGGCAAGAACGAGAACGACAGAAAGGTGCTTATGATACGTGGAATCAGCAGTTTAAACCAGACGACCTGGAGACTGCGCAGGGTGCAATGTAAGACTGATGCCATATATTTAGCGGTGTTGTTTGAAATTAAAATATGACAAAAAATATAATCTTTGTTAGCATGAATCGAACTGTTGTAATAATGATCGGATTAAATTTATTCCTTTTTAAACAGTAGTATTTATCAGGGCGGGAGCAGAGATCATGATGGACATAAGCTCACAAGATTTGTCGGATTTTTTGATGGAAAATCCGCAGGCGGTTGTTGTGGATGTCAGGTTTACAAACGAACGTGATGAATATGGTTATGTGCATGGTTCTAAGCATGTCCCGCTGTTCACCGGAGACTGGGATGACAACCCTGATTTTGCAGATGAATTATTTGCCGCTGCACCTAAAGATGCCCCTGTGATTTTTGTGTGTCGTTCAGGCAATCGTTCCTGTGCGGCGTGCGAACGGGCTATCGAATTAGGCTATCGACAAGTTTATAATCTGAAAGGCGGTCATGTGGAGTTGGCTAGCCTGTTCACGGGCAGCTCCGAGGAGGGGCGGCAGTTGTTGCATATGCCAGGGTAATAACGGGGTCGGTCCTGATTTCATCGTTGTGCGTACGATGAAAAATTGTACTTCTCGCCTCAGGTCGTTACAATCCGCATATGACACAAACTATCGACCTTACCGGCCACTTTCTTATCGCCATGCCCGGCATGGAAGACGAGCGTTTTTCACGCACGTTGACTTATATCTGCGAGCATAATGAACAGGGTGCTTTAGGCATCATTGTGAATCGTCCGTTAGATATCGACATGACTGATTTATTCAAACAAATTGATGTGCCTTTGACCTATTCTGATATCGCAGCTGATCGGCTTTATTTTGGTGGGCCTGTCGATGCCGGGCGCGGCTTCGTGCTGCATCAGCCTGTGGGCGAATGGCAGACTACTTTAGAAGTTCATGATGGCATCGGGTTAACCACTTCAAAAGATATTCTGGAAGCTTTGGGGGAAGGTCACGGCCCTGCAAGACTGATGGTGTCGTTAGGTTATGCGGGCTGGGATGCAGGGCAGTTAGAAAGCGAAATGGCGCAAAATACCTGGTTATCGGTAGCAGCGGATACTCATGTATTATTCGATTTGCCTGCGGATGAGCGTTTGCTGGCGGCGATGCACCTGCTCGGTGTTGATTACGCCAGTTTATCGGAAGAGGCCGGGCATGCCTGAGATAAAATCGGGCACCTTGCTCGGTTTTGATTTTGGGCTTAAACGAGTGGGTGTGGCAGTTGGAACGTGGGAATTGGGTTTGGCGCACCCGCTGGAAACAATAAATAGTGAGATAAATACTGCACGCTTCGCGCGCATCGCCGAGTTAATCGGTCAATGGCAGCCTGTGGCGCTGATCGTGGGTATGCCGCAATATGACGATGGCGCAGCACATGAATTTGCACCGACGTGTTTACGTTTTGCTAATCGCTTGCATGGCCGTTTTGGCTTGCCTGTGTTCTGGGTCGATGAGCGTTATAGTTCGGTGGCCGCGAGCAGCGCCTTGAATGAGCAGGGCATCCGTGGCCGTAAACAAAAAACCATGTTAGACCAGGTTGCCGCACAACAGATTTTGCAACAATATTTTGATGAATCGGATTCAGCCCATGAACTTACCTAGCGCAAATAGTCTAATCGCGCAGCTTGCCGCAGCTATTAAGCCCACTTTAACTAGCAATACCGTACTGGTCGGCATGCATACGGGAGGTGTATGGGCGGCAGAGCATTTGCACCCATTATTAGACATTAATATGCCACATGGCAGTCTGGATATTTCATTCTATCGTGATGATTTTGAGCGCATCGGTTTGCATGCGCAAGTGAAGCCTACTCGTCTGCCGTTTGAAGTGGAAGGGAGAGACATTCTGCTGATTGATGATGTGTTATACACCGGGCGTTCAGTGCGCGCTGCGATGAACGCTCTGTTTGATTACGGCCGTCCTGCAAAAATTCGGCTGGCGGTGCTGATAGACCGGGTGGGTGACAGGCAGTTGCCGATTGCTGCAGATTTTGTGGGCGCAGCGTTGCGCGTGCCCAGCCATCAGCACATACATTTGGTGCGCGATGATGAATTACAACTTGATTTGAAATTAGTGGACATCTCATGACGATTAACCCCCAACTCAATGCTGATGGCAGTTTGCGGCATTTATTAACCATAGATGGACTACCTCGCGCGATTCTGACGCATATTCTCGACACCGCTGAAGGCTTTATTTCGGTCAGTGAACAGGAAGTTAAAAAAGTACCATTGCTGCGCGGTAAGGCGATTTTTAATCTGTTTTTTGAAGCGTCGACACGTACCCGCACTACCTTTGAAATCGCAGCAAAACGGCTTTCTGCTGACGTGATTAACCTCAATATCAACGCTTCCAGCCAAAGCAAAGGCGAAACCTTGCTGGATACAGTCGATAATTTATCCGCCATGCAAGCTGATATGTTCGTCGTGCGCCATGCTCAATCAGGTGCCGCACATATGATAGCGCGCCATGTTGCGCCACATATACACGTGGTGAATGCAGGTGACGGTCGTCATGCGCATCCGACTCAAGGCTTGCTCGATGTATTTACCATCCGCAAGTATAAAGGCGAATTTCATAACCTGCGTGTGGCTATCGTCGGCGACGTGCTGCATTCCCGTGTTGCACGCTCACAAATCCATGCGCTGACCACTTTGGGTGTGCCAGAAGTGCGCGTGATTGCGCCTAAAACACTGTTGCCGGTGGGCGTTGAGCAAATGGGTGTACATGTGTATCACGATATGCTGCAAGGATTGAAAGACGTTGATGTGGTAATCATGTTGCGTTTGCAAAACGAACGCATGCGCGGTGCTCGCTTGCCGAGCTCGCAAGAGTATTTCAAATATTACGGTCTGACTCAGGAGAAGCTGGCGTTAGCACGTCCAGATGCAATCGTTATGCACCCCGGCCCGATGAATCGTGGTGTGGAGATAGATTCGTCGGTGGCAGATGGCAAGCAATCAGTGATACTGCCGCAGGTGACCTACGGTATCGCCGTGCGCATGGCAGTAATGAGCATATTGGCGGGGAACTAATGAAAATCAAAATTACCAACGGGCGTGTTATTGACCCCAAAACAAAATTCGACAGTATCGCGGATGTATATATTGCGGCTGGTAAAATAGCTGCTATTGGCACCATGCCTGCCGGATTTCAGGCTAATCGCGAGATTGATGCGACGAATCAAATTGTTTGTCCAGGTCTGGTTGATCTGGCTGCACGCCTGCGTGAACCAGGTTTCGAGTACCGCGCCACGCTGGAGTCAGAAATGAATGCCGCGTGTGCGGGTGGTGTGACCAGTCTGGCTTGTCCGCCTGATACCGATCCGCCACTGGATGAGCCTGGTTTGGTTGAAATGCTTAAATTCCGCGCCAAGAATCTGAATCAGGCGCGCGTGTATCCTATCGGCGCGCTGACACAAAAACTTGAAGGCTCGCGGCTTACCGAAATGGCAGAGTTGCGCGATGCGGGCTGTGTTGGCTTTTCCCAAGCCGACGCGCCTATCAGTGATACGCAAGTGCTGGTGCGAGCATTGGAATATGCTGCGACGTTTGGTTTTACCGTGTGGTTGCGCCCGGAAGACGCCTACCTTGCCAAAGGCGGTGTTGCGCATGACGGCTTTGTCGCAACCCGCCTGGGCTTGCCTGCCATCCCAGTCAGTGCGGAAACCGTTGCTGTCGCGACTATCCTGTTATTGGCACGAGAAACCAACGCCCGTGTGCACTTGTGCCGTTTGTCCTCGGCACAGGCGATCGATATGGTGCGCCACGCGAAAGCGGATGGATTGAGTATCAGCTGTGATGTCAGTATCAATCACTTGCATTTGTCTGAAATGGATATCGGCTACTTTGACCCCAACTATCATCTTATTCCGCCGCTACGTGCTACCCGTGACCGTGATGCGATACGCGCGGGGTTGGCTGATGGCACGATAGATGCGCTATGTTCTGATCACACGCCAGTCGATGATGATGCTAAACAAATGCCGTTTGCCGAGGCTGAAGCGGGAGCGACTGGTCTGGAGCTGTTATTACCATTGACATTGAAATGGGCGCATGAGCACGGTGTAAGTCTGCTTAATGCGCTTGAGCGGATTACACTACAGCCCGCGCAGATACTGGGTTTGGATGCAGGCCATTTAGCAGTTGGACAAGCTGCGGACGTGTGTATTTTCAATCAGGAATCACGTTGGCAGGTGATCCCTGCTAATCTCAAAAGCCAAGGTAAAAACACACCGTTCCTGGGTTATGAAATGCAAGGTGCGGTAACGTATACTTTGGTAGATGGGCAGGTAGTGTTTGATGCAAGTAAATAAGCTTTAACCCTCTAGCGCTAATAAAAAGCCACTTACTCGCGTAAGTGGCTTTTTAATGGATATATGGCTGACTTAAGCTGCGATAGCTTGCTCTTTATTAAGAGACGCAATCAATGCATGTTTAATGTCACCTTCCAGATGACTCAGTGCAGCAAGTTGTTTGTCGATACTCAGACGCATTTCTTCCAGTTCTGCGATACGGTCTTCCAGTGTGTCAGTGGCTTTGTGGATGCGCTTGATGCTTTCCAGGCGGCGCCGTAATTGCATTTGATGTTCACGTACCTGGGTTTCCATTGGTGCCATGACCGCTTTTAACCAGCTGTCCGCTTCGCGATTGGCGACTTCATAAATGTTGACTACACGGCTGGCCAGGGTTTCAAAGAATTTGGCTGTGAGCGTGTACTGCTCATTGGTAAGCATATTGAGCAGGGTGTTGAAGTGCTCGTTGTAGGTCTTTTCCAGCCTGTCCATTTCTTTTTTGTATTTGAATGTGGAATAAGTCGGTGGCGTGACTTCAGTTAAGCCATGCTCGCTGCTGAATTTTTTGTACATCGCAGCCATCATTTCTTTGATTTCTTCGATTTGTGTCGCTGAATGAGTGATGTTTTCATCGACTTTGGCAAAAAAACCAGTCATGGCACTGCGTAAGCCCGCGCTGAAGCGGCTTTTCTCCATGGCAATGCGCGTGTCGCGGACTTCTGCTTTGATACGCTCCATCCCCAGGTGGCTGAACAGCACATTGGATTGCTGTGAAAATACGCTGCGCAATGCCTGGAACTGCTGCAGACCGCGTTCAAAGTGGGCTTTTTCTTCTTCCACTTTGGCCATCATGTGCTGCACAACTTCTTCGTTTTTGCCGCGCAAGCCGGTTAATTCCAGCAATTGCTCGTCGATATTATTCATGCGTGCACCAAGCAGGCTACGCGTGCTGGTCATGAGGTCATCCATTTCGCCTGCGGTATTTTCGCGCACGATGTCTTGTTTCGACGGAATGAGTTCATCACTGAGCGCGCGTTCTAATTCGAGTAAACGACTTTTTATCAGTAGTTCGTGGTCGCTGTTGATTTTGGCTAGCAGACCTTTTTGTGCAGAAACAGGGTAAATCTGCGTGTTTTCCAGGCCGAGCAAATTGGCGCAGCTTACGACCTGCCCCTGAATTTCTGCATCGATAGCGCTTTGGGTTTTGAGCTCATCCCATTGACTGTCGATTTTGTTGAGGACGACTAAACGACCACGGTGACCGCCCTGCATCGGTGCAATATGATTACGCCAGACTTCGATGTCGGATTTTGTGACACCTGTATCAGCCGCTAAAATGAAAATAATCGCGTGTGCGCTAGGCAATAAATTCAGTGTCAGTTCAGGCTCGGTACCAATTGCATTCAGACCCGGCGTGTCGAGGATGACCAGGCCTTTTTCCAGTAATGGATGTGGGAAATTGATAATTGCATGACGCCAGCGAGGGATTTCTACCATGCCTTCTGCGTCCACAGTCAATAATGAATCGGCATCCTGAGCGCGATAGAGGCCATATTTTTCAGCTTCGTCTTTAGTGACGCGCTGAGTTTCACTCACTCGTTGTAATGTGTCGAGCATGGCATCGGCCGAATCGACGTCCAGTTCTATCGTTGTCCATTCATCCGGATAACGTTTGTATTCTGTGGTGGTTACGTTACCCGCACGTGTTGCGATAGGCAGCAACTGTATTGAAGGGGGGCGACTTCCATCATAGAGCAATTCGGTTGGGCACATGGTGGTGCGGCCAGCAGTTGAAGGCAGTAGACGTTTTTTATAGTCTGCGAAAAATATTGCGTTAATTAACTCGGATTTTCCGCGCGAAAATTCGGCTACAAAAGCAACATTGAGTTTATCTTCAGCCAAACGGTCTATCAGGTGTTGCAGGCGTAAATCAATTTGCCAATCGCTGATTTCTTCATTGGTCAGCCATTGCCGGTAATGTCCGATTTGGGTAGAAAGCTGTTCGCGCCAGGCACTGTATTTTTCAAATTGTTCAGATAGACTTAAATCGGACATGAGTATTCGCCCCTCGTAATGTGCAGTTTTAATTATTTGATAAGTATAGCCATAATTGTAAACATTGTGCCTATTTTTTCTGACAATGAGCGCAATAAAAAGTGCTGCGCTGATTTTGGCGTAAATGGCGTATTAGCTGACCGCATTGATGGCAGGTCAGGTCGGTGCGGCCATAGACAAAATATTGCTGCTGGAAATAACCTGATGCGCCATCGGTGCCAACAAAATCACGTAATGTGCTTCCTCCCGCGATGATGGATTTTTCCAGTGTGTTCTTGATAGCTTTGGCTAAACGCGTGTAGCGGGCACGGCTGATTTTGCCTGCGGCGAGCTCAGGATGGATGCCAGCATGAAACAGTGACTCATTTGCATAGATATTGCCCACACCGACGACCTGATGGCTGTCCATAATGAAACTTTTGATTGCGCTGCTGCGACCGCGTGATTTGGTATATAGATAGTCGCCGTTGAAATCGTCCGTGAGCGGTTCTACGCCTAAATTTACCAGCAACGAATGTGTCAGCGGGTCACCTTCTACCCACAATACCGCGCCGAACCGGCGTGGATCACGCAGGCGTATGCTTTGCTGGTTTTGTAACACAATGTCGATATGATCGTGAACTCCTGCAGGGGTGGCGCTGTCTAGAATGCGCAAACTGCCCGACATGCCCAGGTGGATGAGTATCGTGCCGTGATCTAAATGGACAAGTAAATATTTACCGCGCCGGCTTAACGCCTGTATAGTTTGTAACTGTGTGAGCTGTGTCAAATTTTCAGGTACGGGCCAGCGTAGCTTGGGGTTGCGCACCACGATGTGGTTAATGGTGTGCCCGATAACATGCGGCGATAAGCCGCGCCGTGTGGTTTCTACTTCAGGTAATTCAGGCATGGCAATAAATAATGAAAGCGTAATGAATGAAGTTTAACCGAAATTTAATTTACATTTTGAGTTGTCTCGCACTTACCGTGCATGCGGCAGACGACGGCTTGAAATTGCATACCAGCGCGTTGCTGAGTGGCGATCCTTTTGCTACGCAAAGTACCGTTGCGCCTAATGTTACCGGCTATATGCAGCATGATTGTGCATTACCGACGGGCGCGATGAATTTGATTGATGTTATCAACACCGCGCTTTGCAACAATCCGCAGACCCGTAGCGCATGGGCCAGTGCACAAGTTGCCGCAGGGCAGTTGGGTAGCGCACAAAGCACTTATCTGCCTAACGTCAACGGCACGGCAAATCTTAGCCGGGATCATAGTGCGTTGACGGGATTGAATAGCACTAATCGTAATTTCGGCTTGTCACTTAATTATTTGCTGTTTGATTTTGGTACACGCAGCGCGCAACGGGATGCTGCATTGGCGACTTTGGACGCAGCCAACCGCAATCAGGATCAAGCGGTGAATAATGTGTATCTTGCCGTGGTGCAGGCTTATTACCAGTATTTTGCTAATCAGGCACAAGTGACTTCGCTGATTGAAGCAGAGAAATCTGCCCAGCTGAGTTTGGATGCCGCCACCGGACGTTATCAGGCCGGGGTAAACACGCGCGCTGATATGCTGCAAGCGCAAACAGCTTACAGCCAGGCGCAGCTTAATCTTTTGCGTGCCCAGGGTGATGTGCGTGTGGCGCAGGGTGTGCTGACTAATGCGCTGGGTCTGGAGGCGGATCAGTCGCTTAGTTTTACGCCACCGGCCGATGATCTGGGGCTTAAAAATCTGCCGGGGAATGTCCGTGATTTAATTATGCAGGCACAGCAACAGCGCCCGGATTTGCTTGCGGCTGCCGCCCAGTTGCGTGCTGCACAAGCGCAAGTGCGCGTTAATGAAGGCGCAGGCAAGCCTACGCTGTCGCTCACAGGGAGTACCAATTACCAGGACAATGGCAGCATTAACGGTACGGGCAGCAGTATAGGTTTGGCGGTTAATGTGCCTATTTTTACCGGGTTTAACAGTACCTATAAAATTCGCACGGCTCAGGCGCAGGTGCTGGTTCAGCAAGCGCAGCAGGCACAGTTAAGCAATCAAGTCGCGCTGGATGTATGGCGTGCATGGCAGAATTTGGCTACGGAATCCGGTGCGCTGAAAGCCAGTGCGGATCTGGTTGCCAGCGCACTCGCTTCAAATGACATGGCGTTAGGCCGCTATCGGGCGGGTGTGGGAAATATTCTGGATGTGCTTAACGCACAGGCGAGTCTGGCCAGTGCGCGCAGTCAGCAAATTCAGGCACAGTATAATTTACGTATTGCCAAAGTGGCGTTGGCGCAAGCGGTGGGGCGATTAGATGAATGATGAATAGTGACTGGCAATTCCGTATGGAATTCGTCGCGATAATTGCATTTTCGTTTTTGATACCAGGTGTTATTTATGCGGCGATGATGATCAAGCGGTCTATTTCGCGCACTACGGTTGCATTGTTAGGCATCGCGTTAGTTGCAGTGGCAGGCGTAGATGCAATTCTGTTGCATCACATTGCTTATGCTGCGCAACATACCTTGTATGTGTGGGATGATAAACTATTCGCATCGGAGTTATCCGTTGCCCTTTACTTATTGCCGCTGCTATCCGCAGGCGTAGGGATTAATATTCTGTCGCACTTACTCATTACCCATTTAGCAGAAGCAGAGCGGATGTTTGATAAGCTCACAAAGAAAGAAGATGTATGAAACTGACTAAACCAGCGTTGATTATTGCTGCGCTTATTTTGGCGGGTGGCGGCTATGCGTATATGCATAATAAGGATGTCAAGCCAGCCGCGGATCGTTATCGTATGGCAGAGGTGGTGCGAGGAGATTTGGTTCGTAATGTCTCAGCTAATGGCACATTAAATCCTGTCGTTCTGGTCAATGTGGGTACCCAGGTATCTGGCGTGGTTAAGGCTTTGCATGCAGATTACAATCAGCAAGTCAAAGCGGGGCAGATATTGCTGGAGCTGGATCCGTCATTATTGCTGGCGCAAATTGCACAAAGTAGCGCCAATGTCACGCGTGCACAGGCGGCATTGAAATTGGCGCAAACCATAGCGGCACGGCAGCATGGCTTGTTGAAGCTGGATTATGTCGCGCGTCAGGATGTTGATCAGGCTGACGATGCTGTTGCTGGTGCACGCGCACAAGTGGCGGTGACGCAAGCGCAGCTGAAGCGCGACCAGACCAATCTTTCCTATAGTGTGATTCGATCCCCTGTTTCCGGCACGGTGATTGACCGTTCGGTGGACGTAGGGCAAACCGTCGCAGCCAGTTTTCAGACCCCAACCTTGTTCAAAATCGGTCAGGATCTAAGCAAAATGCAAATTGACACGACGGTGGCAGAAGCCGACGTGGGCGGGATTAAGGTCGGGCAGCCAGCGCGTTTCACTGTGGATGCTTATCCAGAGCGGGAATTTGAGGGCAAAGTTCGGCAAATTCGGCTTAACCCTACCAGTCAGCAAAATGTGGTGACTTATGATGTGGTTGTTGCCGTCGACAACCCGGATTTTGTGTTGCTGCCTGGCATGACTGCCTACGTCAATATTGAAATTGACAGGCGCAATAATGCGCTGCTCGTTCCCAATGCGGCATTGCGTTTCAAACCTGCGGAAGAGGCTGACAAAGCTAACGACAAACCGCGACGTCGCGCGCGCATGGGGGCCACTGTTTATTTGTTGCAAACGGATAAGCCGGTGGCAATCAGGCTTAAAACGGGCATAACCGATAACAAACAAACTGAAATCTTGAGCGGCGATATTAAAGCGAGTGATAAGGTAATCGTGGAAGACAAACAGGTCGATAAAAAAGACAAATCCAAGCAAGCGCAAAGATTATTCTAGTCATGGGCAATGTGATAGAGGTTACACAGTTGGGTAAGGATTACGCTACAGCAGCAGGGGCTTTCGTTGCGTTGAAATCCGTAAATCTGACTATTGCTCAAGGTGAGTTTGTTGCCATCATGGGGCCGTCTGGTTCAGGTAAATCTACCTTCATGAATCTGCTCGGCTGTCTGGATTATCCTAGCCGGGGCGAATATAAGCTTGATGGCGAGAATGTATCGTTATTGTCATCTGATGCGCTGGCGGCTCTGCGTAATCGTGTCATCGGCTTCGTGTTTCAGGGCTTTAATTTGCTGCCGCGTTTGAATGCGCGCGATAACGTGGCTTTGCCTATGCTATACAGGGGCGCGGGAAGTGGCGAGCGTAAGCAGCACGCTGATGAAATGCTGGCCAAAGTCGGTCTGGCTGGCTTGGGTGAGCGTCGTCCGAATCAGCTTTCAGGTGGTCAGCAACAGCGCGTCGCCATTGCCCGCGCCTTGGCTAATTCGCCGCAGCTCATACTTGCTGACGAACCTACTGGTAATTTGGATAGCCACACCAGCGATGAAGTCATGGGTCTGTTTACCGAGCTTAATCACAGCGGCATCACTGTCGTTCTGGTCACGCATGAGTCTGATATTGCAAAATATGCCAAGCGATTGGTGCGTTTCAAGGACGGTGAGATGATTTATGACGGCAAGCCTGAGGAAGGGTTATGAACGCCTTTGCCATGTTGACTGAGTCCTGGCGTGCAATTATCGCAAATCGCATGCGCTCGTTTTTAACCATGCTGGGCATGATAATCGGCGTTGCCGCGGTGGTGCTGATGCTGGCTGTGGGGCAAGGCGCGCAAAGTGCAATCGATGAAACGATAAGCTCGATGGGAAGCAATCTGTTTATCGTGCTCTCAGGGGCAACTACGTCGGGTGGTCAGCGCATGGGCTTGGGTACTGCACCCACACTTACCATGAATGATGCTGCTGCCTTGGCAGAGTTGCCCAATATCACTGCTGCCGCCCCTGTTCAGCCGGGTACTGCGGCTACGGTGTATGCGGGCAATAACTGGAGCACATCGATTACTGGGATTACGCCAGATTATTTACAGGTGCGTAATTGGGTGGTCGCATCAGGCTTTGCTTTCACTGATGCTGACGTGCGCGGCGCGGCGCGGGTGGCGCTAGTGGGTAAAACGGTAGCCGATAATTTGTTCGGTGACGAAAATCCTGTCGGCAAAACCATGCGTATCAAACAAAGTCCGTTCACCGTAGTCGGTGTGCTCGAAGCCAAGGGGCAAAGTTTGGACGGCCGCGATCAGGATGATGTCGTCCTCGTTCCGGTTACTACCGCACAGCGCAAGTTATTTGGTAGTCAATTTCCAGGGAGTGTCCGATTTATCATGGTGCAAGCCAACTCAGCTGAAGCCATGCCCGGTGTCGAGAAGGAAATGAATACGCTGTTGCGTTCGCGTCACCGCATTGCTGAAGATGCTGACGCGGACTTCAGCGTGCGCAATCTCTCCGCCATGGCGGAAGCCAGCGCCTCTGCTACCAGAATCATGTCGTATGTGTTGGGGGCAATAGCCTCTATTTCGCTCATTGTTGGTGGCATAGGTATTATGAATATCATGCTGGTTTCTGTGACCGAACGTACCCGTGAAATCGGCATCCGCATTGCCATAGGTGCGCGCCATCGCGATATCCTGCTGCAGTTTTTGCTGGAAGCGGTCACCATTTCGCTGATAGGTTGTTTAATCGGTGTAGGTTTGGGTATCGGCGGGGCGTGGGCAGTGCAGAAATTTGCAGGTTTCCCGGTGTTAGTGACCCCCGACATTACATTGCTTGCATTTAGTGTTGCTGCGGGTGTGGGTATATTTTTTGGGTTCTATCCAGCACGTCGGGCGGCTTTGATGAATCCGATTGATGCGCTGCGTTATCAATGATATGCATTTTTTTAGATGCATATCAGTTTAGTGATTGATTGAATCCGCATACAAGAGCAGGTATTCAACCTCGAAAAACAGTGTCTAGTCTCAATTTGCTAATGCTTGGATGGAGACATTGATTTATGACACAATTATTACGCAGTTCATGCAGTTGCATAAAAACAACACTCTGGAAAAACCACTTGCCCGCAGTACACCCATCCCCGATAATCGCTGCAGCTTCCAGTAGGGAGTGGGCTTTTAATTTTTCCATATGGAGATTTACATGAACAAAAAACTTATCGCAATCGCAATCGCAGCTGCTGTTTCAGCACCTGCAATGGCTGCTACTAGCAACGTTGAAGTATATGGCTTGATGAACATTGGTGTTGATTCTGTTACTAACGGTAGCGGTGTTGCTGGCAACCACGACACAACCCGTGTTGGTCGTGTGACTGACTACGTTTCACGTATCGGTTTCAAAGGTACTGAAGATTTAGGTAATGGTTTGGCTGCTGTTTGGCAAATTGAACAACAAATCAGTAGTGATGGTAGTGATGGTGCTGGTGCTGGCGTTTTAGGTCAATCAGCAACTGGTGCTAGCTTGCGTAATACATTCGTTGGCTTGAAAAGCAAAGATATGGGTGAAGTACGTTTAGGTCGTCACGATACTCCATATAAAATGGCTACTGGCAGCTTGGATCAGTTCGGCGATACTATGGCTGACTACAACGGTTTAGTAAGTGCAGCAAACGGTCGTGGCGCAAGCAGCTACTTTGATCAGCGCGCTTCTAACGTAGTGGCTTACATCACACCTAACTTCTCTGGTTTTACTGCAGTTGGTGCTTATGTGTTCGGCGCTGAATCAGCAACCACTGGTTCTCCTGATTCTTCAGGCAATGCATATTCATTGGCTGGTATGTATACAGCAGGTCCTTTGTACTTGACCGCTGCTTACGAAAAGCATAACTTTGGTTCTGCTGGTGTTGGTTCTTTGGGTGGCGTTGCTAATACAGATGAAAAAGCATGGAAATTGGGCGCTTCTTACAGCATCATGGATTTCACCTTGGCTGCTATGTATGAAAAAACCGATGACAGCTTAGCTGCTGGTGCTAACAAGTATGGTCACCGTACTTGGTTCTTGTCTGGTAAATACCAGATGGGTGCTGTAGCTTTGAAAGCGCAATATGCTAACGCAGGTAGCGACGATCAAACTTTTGGTACTGTTAAAGGTGATGACGGTGCTAAGCAGTACAGCTTAGGTGTTGATTATGGCTTCAGCAAGCGTACTACTTTGTATGCTTTGTACTCTAAAGTTAGCAATGACACCAACGCAGCTTATGGCTTCAAAGAAGGTAACGTAGCTGGTTTGGTTGCTGGTGATACTATCAGCGGCGTAACTGTAGGTATGAAGCACTCATTCTAATTCTTCGCTGGCTTCTGCCAGTTAAGGTTTAGATGATTAAAAGCAGGCGACCAAAAGTCGCCTGCTTTTTTATATTTTTAAATTGGGGTCAGTTCTAACTTTCATGCATTATCGTAATGGCGCAGCCACGAGTTGGCGAATATGTGTATTGTTTAGGTTAATATAATGGTTTTGGATGGGTAGATGTCATGCAAATAACGCAGGAAGCGTCGCATCGTATTCCAGTAGTCTTGCTCACGGGTTTTTTGGGGAGTGGCAAAACTACGCTGCTTAATCATCTCATAGCGCAATTGCCGCATACGGCAATTATTATGAATGAGTTTGGTGAGATAGGTCTGGATCATCAGTTGCTGCAGAAGACCGATGGTCCGTTGGCTTTGCTGCAGGGTGGTTGTGTTTGTTGCACAGTGGCAGGTTCATTGTCGCCGACATTGCGAAATCTGTTCATGGCGGCAAAAAGTGGAGATATACCTCAATTTGAGCGTGTGATTATCGAAACCACGGGAATTGCTGACCCTGCACCGATTTTGGAAACCTTGCTGAATGATCGTTGGGTTGCGGCGCGCTTTGCGCTTAATAGTGTGGTGACAACCGTGGATGCGGTGTTGGGCGAGCAGCAGCTGGATAGTTATTTTGAAGCGGTGAAACAAGTCGCGGTTGCAGATAGATTGCTGATTACCAAGGCGGATTTGGCAGGCGAAAAACAGGTGGAGTTGATACGTGCACGCTTGGTTGCACTCAACCCTGCTGCACCCATATTGATGACAGATCATGGGCAAATAGACCCCGGGCTGATACTGGATACGGGAATATTTAATCCAGTAACGAAGAGTGCAGCGATTATGCAGTGGTTAAACGAAGCGCGTTATCGTCCAATGATGGCGGGTAAATTGGGTGGTAAACCTGCAGTAAATTCGGATGCCGTACACGATGATCGCATACGCTCATTCAGTTTAACCTATGATGAGCCGCTGGTATGGGAAGCAATCCATGCGGCGTTGCAAATGTTGCTTACACATCGTGCAAAGTGGGTGCTGCGGATGAAAGCCATAGTCAATTTGCAAGGTAAAGATCACCCCACGGTGCTGCATGCGGTCGGGCATGTGTTTTCACCACCAGTGGAATTACCTGAGTGGCCTGATGCAGATCGTCGTAGCCGTTTAGTGTTTATCGTCGCGGATCTGGATGCCGAAGCGGTTGCGAAAATGCTGGATGATTTTAAAATGGCATATTTGGCGGGGAATAAGGTTACGACAGAGGGTATATCATCATCGTAAAATGGCGAGCATGTCCTAAAGCTAGAACTTCCCCTGTTCACTTGGCCCAGTGTTTAACTGAATAATTACTGTTATACTAATCCCATGATTAGTCGTCGTCATTTTTCTACTATCGCTATTATTCTCGCCATTTTATTGGTGTGGACGCAGCAGTTGGTTGCTGCGCATGAGGTTGTGCATCCCTGGCATGACGGCGGTATTAGTAAACATTTACCTGGTACGCACACACAATTATGCGATTTGTGTGTCGTTAGTGCGATGGATGGCGCACCTGCGCTGGTGTTTGCTGTGCCTGTGTTGGCACCTGTTCGACATGATGGCGTTGCCGCAGTTGTTGTTGGTATACATACTGCCTTTTCTTCTCCTTACCATTCCCGCGCCCCGCCTGTAGTTGCTTAAATTAAATGATAGTTACGGCATAAGTGATGTAGATTGATCTGCATTCATCACTTGGTGCTGCCTTTATTGTGTTTTAAGCAAGGATAATCCATGAAACGTACTCTTATTGCGTCTGGCATCTTGATGATGTTGGGCACACCCGCGCACGCGGCAGATGATTTGGCGGCAATTCGTCAAGAAATTCAACAAATGAAAGCGAGCTATGAAGCACGCATCCAGCAATTAGAGACCCGTCTCGCGAAAACAGAAGCGGCGACGAAACAGGCGGATAAGAAAGCTGAGCAAGCTGATAGTAAAGCGGAGCAGGCCAGCCAGGTTGCTGCGGTGGCGGCGCAACCTGCACCGAGTCGGGAAAGTGCGTTTAATCCTGCGATTTCATTGATATTGTCGGGAACTATGAATCATAGTTCGCTATCTCCTTCAACCTATACCATTGGCGGTTTTATTCCTAGTGGCGGTGAAGTTGCACCCAATGCACGTGGATTTTCCCTGGGTGAATCCGAATTGGCAATTAGTTCAAATATCGACCCTGATTACCGCGGTAACTTTGTACTGGCGATGGCGCCTGACAATACCGTGGGGATAGAAAATGCGTTTGTGCAAACTTTGGGATTAGGCCATGGCTTGAGTGTACAGGCAGGACGTTTTTATTCAAGTATCGGTTATTTGAACAATATCCATGCTCATGCCTGGGATTTTACTGATGCACCACTGGTGTACAAATCTTTCCTGGGTAACCAGTATGCGGATGATGGTGTGCAAGTGAAATGGCTGGCGCCGACTGACAGTTTGCTGGTTGAGTTGGGTGCAGAGCTGGGCAGTGGGCGCAGTTTCCCCGCTACTACCAAAGATAAGAACGGCACAGTGGCAGGTGCGGTGTTCGCGCATGTGGGCGGCGATTATGATGAGTCGAACAGCTGGCGTGCGGGATTGTCTTACTTGGGAACAGGTGCGCAGGACAGAACGTATGCGGATGTGGATGCGACCGGCGTGGCTACAAGCAATGCGTTTTCAGGCAAAAGTAAAACCTGGATAGGTGATTTTATCTGGAAATGGGCGCCGAATGGTAATGCGACCGTCCATAGCTTGAAAATACAAGGTGAGTACATGCACCGCAACGAGGATGGGAATTTGGCTTGTCTGGATAATGCTGTTACAGGTGGGGTATGTACGGGTGCTACTGGCGCATATACTTCAGCCCAATCAGGCTGGTATCTGCAAAGTGTATATCAGTTTATGCCGCATTGGCGGGTGGGCTTGCGTCACGATAGTATGAGCAGTGGCAGTGTGGCATTGGGTGCCGGGTTAAATGCAGCGGACTTCCCGATTCTGGCGGCATATAGCCCTAGCCGAAATACTGCTATGGTGGATTACAGCCCGAGTGAGTTTTCGCGTTTCCGTGTGCAATATGCACGTGATGCGTCACGGCCAACACAAATCGATAACCAGTTCTCGCTTCAGTACATCACCAGCTTAGGCGCTCATGGCGCACACACTTTCTAGGAGTCACTCAATGAAAATGAAATTATTAATTACACTGTTCGCGCTTACTGCCAGCTTTTCAGCGCACGCTGCTTTGAATGTCTTGGCATGTGAGCCAGAGTGGGGTGCATTGGCGCAGGAACTGGGCGGCGATAAGGTCAAAGTGGCGAATGCCACCACGGCGCTACAAGACCCGCATCGCATTGAAGCTCGCCCGTCACTGATTGCACGGGCACGCGGAGCGGATTTGCTGGTATGCACAGGCGCGGAATTGGAAATAGGCTGGTTGCCGATATTGCTGCGTGACTCTGGTAATGCGGCGATACAGCCTGGGCAGCCAGGTAATTTTGAAGCCACGCGCTATGTGACGTTGCTGGAAAAACCACAACGGCTGGATCGCGCTGATGGCGACGTCCATGCTGCGGGTAATCCGCATATCCAGACTGATCCGCGTAATATTGCTCTGGTGGCAGATGCGATGAGCAAGACACTGGCAACTGTGGATGTGGCCAATGCGGCTTATTATCAGGCACGTCACGCGGATTTTATGGCGCGCTGGCGTGCGGCAATTGCGCGTTGGGAGACTCAGGCAGCGCCGTTAAAGGGCACAGTGATCGTGGTGCAGCATCAAGCTTATCCTTATTTGGAAAATTGGCTGGGACTGAAGCAGGTGGCTACGCTGGAACCTAAGCCGGGCGTAGAGCCAAGTATTGCGTCGTTATCGGCAGTTTTGAACAAGTTAAGTACGACACCCGCCAAAATGATAGTGCGTTCAGCTTATAACGATGACCGCGCATCAATCTGGTTATCGCAGCGCGCTAATATTCCGGCGGTGGTGTTGCCATTTACTGTGGGTGGTACGCCAGCTGCGAATAATTTATTTGGATTGTTTGATGACACCGTAAGTCGCTTGTTAGCGGCAGATAAGGTGGCGAAATAATGGATGCAACCGCGCTCGATATGTCGATACTCTGGCCTGCGCTGTTGGCGGGTTTGTTGGTGCTGGCAACGCACGTGCCACTGGGGCGCGAGGTGTTGGCGCGCGGTATCGTGTTTATTGATCTGGCCATCGCGCAAATTGCCGGATTAGGCGTGATCCTGGCTGATGCGTTGGGTATGGAGCCGCATGCATGGGGCGTTCAGGTCGCAGCGCTTGCTGCGGCGGCAGTGGGTGCCATTGGCCTGACGTGGACAGAAAAACATTATCCGGACAGCCAGGAAGCGCTGATAGGTGTGTCGTTTGTGTTGGCCGCATGCGCAGGTTTGATATTGATGGCAGGCAACCCGCATGGCGCGGAACATTTAAAGGATTTGTTAGTCGGACAAATCCTGTGGGTGAGTGCCACGCAATTGCAAATTACCGCCGTGGTGACCGCAGGGCTGCTGCTAGCGCGTCACTTGCTGAGCGCGCATTTGGGGCGAGTCGGGTTTTACCTGATTTTTGCGTGTGCGATTACGTTATCAGTACAGCTGGTAGGTATTTATTTGGTATTTGCGAGTTTGATTATCCCTGCACTGGCAGTGCGTCAGCGCTCACCACGTGGGGGATTGTGGTTGGCTTATACTATTGGGGCATTGGGATATGGGCTGGGTTTGGTGCTGTCGGCCTGGTATGACGTGCCATCTGGTGCAGTAATAGTATGGGCTATCGCAATCGTTGCATTAATGAGCCGGTTGTTACCGATCAAGCGTCAGCATTAATGACTGTATGTAGGATTATTACCTTAGTTAATTGTAAAATAATCCATGTATGCGTTGATGTTTGGGGTAGATGCGGCAATAATACGGTATTGATAAAAACATGACACGTTAGGGCGATTCAGTGGATTTTTTTGGGATGTTCAAGCGTAAAGAGAAGCAAAATGCCGAGCGCACACCTGAGATGGTGTCGGTTAAGCCTAAGGGGAAAGAGCAGGCTATTGCTGAAATTCACGCAGAGACGTTGACTGAACAACGTTTTGATGAGGATTTAACGCACGAAAGCATAATTGTTACCGAGATGGAGTCACAGTTTCCGTATGGTGTCGAGGATGCCGCCATGACCTATGCCAGTGGTCGAACTGACGAGGCGATTAGCAGTTTAAACGGGCTTCTGATCAAATCACCTAAAGAAGAACTGTTGTGGTTCATGCTGTTTGATTTGTATGTGGTAAGTAATCAGCGTAAAGAATTCGAGCAGCTGGCGATAGATTACGTCAATGAATGCGAAAAATCGCCACCAATGTGGAATGAGATTGGTGGGGAGCAACAGGTTGTGCAAGCTGAAGCACCAGTGATGTCTGGCACAGAAGGACAGTTGTTTACGCTCAAAGGCAGCCTGGATATGCATATGGCTGATCGCATTGGATTGCTGCAGGCTGCGGCCAGTAAAGGTGCGATTCAGCTGGATTTGTCTGGGCTGACTGACATTACACCCGAAGGGGCAGGTTTGTTGCAGGCGGCTATGGTCAAGTTGCAGAAGCAACAGGCGACTTTGCAAATTGCCAGCGGCGCGTTCGTTGGTCTGTTGCAGCACTACATCGCACAATCTGAAAATAATAACTGTGAGCCTTGGCTGTTGTTGTTACAGCTTTACCAGTTGCAAGGTAAGGAAAGCGAATTTGAGGATCTGGCGGTAGATTTCGCAGTTCGTTTCGAAGTGTCGCCGCCATCGTGGGAGTCTCCTAAAAAAATAGCGATTGCTGTTGCTGAAGCGCCTAAAAAGCCTGCTGCGATTGCGAATAGTGGGGTAGTCGATCAGCAAGCATTCATTATGACTGGTACGGTGACAAGCGCGAGCGCTGCCATGTTTGATGCGTTTAAGTTATATGCGGCGCAACAAAGTGATGTCGTGATTGACATGCATGCTGTGGATAGGGTCGAATTTGCCAGTGTTGGCCTGTTTATGGACGCGTTGATGTCGCTGATTCCTTTGGGTAAGAGTGTAACCATCACTGGCACAAACATGATGGTGCGAGTATTGCTGATTACTATGGGTATAGATCAAATGGCGACTATTGCATCACGTAAGTAGTGTTTGTTGTGTCAGTTGCAGAATAAAAGGGGCCATGAGCCCCTTTTTTATTTTTCATGCTTGATATTGCCCATGCCGTCCTCATCTGAATTTGAACAGTCTTTTATCGGTAGGAATTATGGAACAATATCGTGGCACAACCATCCTTTCAGTACGACGCGGTAATCAGGTTGCACTGGGGGGCGATGGTCAGGTGACGCTGGGCAATATCGTCATTAAAAGCACCGCACGTAAAATACGACGCATCCATCAGGGACAGATATTGGCTGGCTTTGCTGGCGGTACGGCGGATGCCTTTACCTTGTTTGAACGATTTGAAGCCAAGCTTGATAAGCATCAGGGTAATTTGTTGCGTTCAGCGGTAGAGCTGGCAAAAGACTGGCGTACCGATAGAGCGTTGCGGCGTCTGGAAGCCATGCTGGCTGTGGCAGACAGAGAGCACTCTTTGATCATTACGGGTAATGGCGATGTGCTGGAGCCTGAATACGGCATCGTCGCCATAGGCAGTGGTGGTGCATACGCACAATCCGCAGCACGCGGTTTGCTGGAAAATACCGATTTGTCGCCACAAGACATCGTTGCCAAATCATTGGCGATAGCGGGCGATATTTGTATCTACACCAATCAAAATCATCTGATAGAGGTTCTGGAATAGCCTTATGTATAACATGACCCCCCAAGAAATCGTACACGAACTCGACAAGCATATTATTGGACAAGATGCCGCCAAACGTGCGGTGGCTGTTGCACTGCGTAACCGCTGGCGGCGCGCGCAAGTGGCGGAGCCGCTGCGCCATGAAATCACGCCCAAAAACATTCTGATGATAGGGCCTACCGGTGTGGGTAAAACTGAAATCGCAAGGCGGTTGGCACGGGTGTCGAATGCGCCGTTCATTAAAATCGAAGCGACTAAATTTACCGAAGTGGGTTATGTTGGGCGCGATGTCGATTCGATAATTCGCGATTTAATGGAAATCGCGATTAAAGAGCTGCGTGAGCAGGATATGGCGCAAGTCAAGATGCGCGCTGAAGATGCTGCCGAAGAGCGTGTGCTGGACGCCCTGCTGCCACCTGCGCGTGATGTTGCCCATAGTTTGGGTTTGGATAGTACGGAAAAGCCAGAAGATAGCGCGACACGACAAAAATTCCGCAAAATGTTACGCGAAGGGCAGCTGAGCGATAAGGAAATCGACATTGATGTAGCTGGCGTGCAAGCCACCGCGCAGATTTTTGCACCACCTGGTATGGAAGACCTTACCAGCCAGATACAAGGCATGTTCCAGAACATGGGCAATCGTCCACGCAAAACCCGCAAGTTGAAAATTGCCGAAGCGCTGAAATTGCTGGTTGAAGAAGAAGCCGCGAACATGGTTAACGAAGAGGACATCAAACAGCGTGCTCTGCTCAGCGTGGAGCAGAACGGCATAGTTTTCCTAGATGAAATCGACAAAATCACCAGTCGCAATGAAGCCAGTGGCGGCGAAGTGTCGCGTCAGGGCGTGCAGCGAGATTTGCTGCCGCTGGTTGAGGGTACCACGGTAACGACCAAGTATGGCATGGTCAAAACTGACCACATCCTGTTTATTGCCAGCGGGGCGTTTCATTTGGCGAAACCGTCAGATTTGATTCCTGAGTTGCAAGGACGTTTTCCAATACGGGTAGAGCTGACTTCATTGTCTGTTGCGGATTTTGAAGCCATCCTGACTTCGACAGATGCCTGCCTTACCCGTCAGTATCAGGCATTGCTGGCGACCGAAGGTGTGGCTTTGAATTTTACCCCGGCAGGCATTACCCGCCTCGCAGAAATTGCTTTTCACGTCAATGAAACCACTGAAAATATAGGCGCACGCCGCTTGCATACGGTGATGGAGCGATTGCTGGAAACGGTATCGTTTGAAGCGCATCTGCATCAAGCAGGACCGGTGGAAATTGACGTGGATTTTGTCAATGCCAGACTTAATAATATTGCGGTGAGCGAAGATTTGGCGCGTTATGTGTTGTAATATAGAAACTGATAACTGCTATAGTTTGCGTCATTAATATTGTTAAGGACAGCCATGAAGAACCAGCAACAGAATCGACTTCCGTTTTCTTCACGTAGTATGTTGCTGGGATTGATGTGTGTCCCAATTTTTTTGTCAGGTTGTAGCTCTTCTCACAGTGTTGATAAAAGCAAAACGCAAGTCGTTGCCAAAGTGAATGGTGAGGAAGTCACGGTTCATGAAGTCAATCAGTATATGGCGCATCTTACTCAACTGGATGGCACGCCAGAGCAAATGCGCAAAAATGCCATCGATGCGGTTATTGATCAGCATTTGCTGCAAACAGCAGCCAAGCAAGCCAAGCTGGATCGCGACGTGAATGTGGTTCAGGCAGAACTGGATAGCAAGAAGAACATACTCATAGACGCATATAAATCAAGGCAGTTTCATGCCGCTGTTACCCCCACTCAGCAACAAATTTCAGCCTATTATCAAGCGCATCCTATATTGTTCGGTGAACGCAAGTTGTACCAGTTACAACTGTTGCGCATACAAGTGAGTGCAGAGAATCAGGCCGCGCTGCTCTCGCAATTGAAGCAAAGTGAAAACATTGATGCGTTTGTCAGTTGGCTTAACGCGCAGCATATTACTTACGATACGAGCAATACCACTAAAGCACCTGAAGATATGAGTGCCAGTGAGCAAGGTATGCTGACTAAAATCAAAGTGGGCGAAGCGGCAATACTTGATCAGGATCAAGATAGCATCAGTATTGCTCTGTTGATAGCTACACAACCGCAAGCAATCTCATTAGACCACGCCCAATTGCGGATACGTGATTTATTGATAGCACAGAGCACAGCACAGCAAGTCGCCCTGTGGTTAAAGCAGGCACGGCTAAATGCCAAGATAGTCTATACGGATATTGCTCAGTAAGATTTTCACGGGGCGGGCGAGGGTTGTTAAATTTCTACATCGGTACTTGGACGCCAGGACTTGGGTGCAAGCTGCCAGGTAATCCGAATATACGGGCGATCATGTCCTGATAGATACAGCGCTGCTTGCGTAATCCAGCGTTGTGTGGGGGTCGGTTCCACATAGGGCGTGACAAATAACAAACCAACCAGTCCCAATGCGATTAAGCCACGGTGAGTACGAATAGCCGGAGATTGCTGTAACAGATAAATAAAGCTAAAACTGACAGCTGCTCCTAATAGCCAGCCTGAAACTGACTCCGATATTGAATGAGCATGCACCATTATCCGGGAAACTGCGATTAAAGTACCAAAGCCTACGCCCAGCACTATCGCACTCAAACGTACCAGTGCCGATGTTCTTTGCGTGAGCAGGTAGAGTAACACTGGAGCAATCGACATGGCGCGTACCGCATGCCCACTGAAACCAGTGAAATCATATTCACGACTGCCTATTCCCCAGCCAATAAATGCGATTTTGGTGGCGACAACGATGCCCATTGCGCCCAAAAATAACAGCAGCCACCACGCAGTCAGGCGCCAGGCACGTCCGGCTATTAACCAGCCTGTAATGGCCGCAGCTGTTGGTGCAATGACACTGAAACTGGCTAAATTGGTGATGGTAGTCCAGGAAATCATGGAAGGCGTAATGGCGAGATGACGACTAACTTTAACCGAGAAAAGCCGTTAGAACAAGCGAGATATCGGGTTTTTCATGCATTAGGAGTTTTGTAACAGAGTTTGCATGCTGCAAGGTTTGCTTGCATATTCAACCTTACTAAAGGCTGAAAGACAACGCCTTGTTTATGCTGACAATTTAGTAAGCAAATGGTCATGCAAAATTCATTTATCTTCGAATATAAATGCTTAGAATTCTTGTGTCTGCAATTTGAATTGTAGCCACATTTTATTCATAAGTTCGAGGTAAAAATGCAATCAACCAACCGTTTTATCAAAACACTGAGTGCAGCTGCTGTTGCGCTTACTTTGGGTCTTAGCGTTAGCCATGCTGGCGCTGCAGAAATCACTGGTGCTGGTAGTACATGGGTTTATCCATTAATCAGCAAATGGAGCGCGCCTTATGCACAAGCAACTAACGTCCAGGTAAACTACCAGGCGATTGGTTCTGGCGGCGGTATCAAACAAATCAAGGCAGGCACTGTTAATTTCGGCGCGAGCGACATGCCACTGAAGCCACAAGACCTGAAAGCAGCTAACTTGATTCAGTTCCCAACCGCGATTGCAGGTGAAGACATGATTGTTAACCTGCCAGGTGTGAAGCCAGGTCAATTGATCCTGAGTGGTCCGGTTATTGCCAAAATTTACATGGGTGAAATCACCAAGTGGAATGACCCTGCTATTGTCGGTTTGAACAAAGGTCTGAAATTGCCTGATATGGCTATAACCCCAGTACACCGCGCAGATGGTTCGGGTACTACTTTTACATTTGCTAGCTACCTTTCTAAAGTTGACCCGAATTGGGAATCAAAAGTAGGTGTGGATACCGCAGTTAACTGGGTTGGTGGTGTGGGTGGCAAGGGTAATGATGGTGTTGCTGCACTGGTTAACCAGGTTAAAGGTTCGATAGGTTATGTTGAGTACGCTTACATTCTGGAAAGCAAACTGAACTATGTGCGTATGTATAACCAGGCTGGCAAACTGGTTAGCCCAAGTTTGAAAGGTTTCCAGGCAGCTGCTGCTAACGTAGACTTTACCAAAGCTGAAGATTTTTATGTCATCCTGACCAATCAGCCTGGTGTAGATAGCTGGCCTATTTCTGGATGCACATGGGAAATCCTGAAAAAAGATGCGCCTAAAGCAGATAACGAAGCAGTGGTTAAGTTCTTCACTTGGGGCTTTGAGCATGGTCAAGACTTGGCTAAATCAATTGCATTTGGCCCGCTTCCAGCTAAAACCGTCAGCACAATTAAAACTTACTGGCATAGTCAGTTGGGTATTTAATTTAGCTCTGGTTTAATTAGTCATGCTGAAACGCCACCGGTATCATCGGGTGGCGTTTTTTTTTGGGGCTAATTGAATATGAGGGGGGGGGGGGCAGTTCTTTGGAGGGGTCAGTTCTAACATTCAATCAAATTTCGGTGGTGAAACAAGTATGGTTGGTCGGGGTTGCCCGACGGCAAGTGACTTTCTCTTGCTTGCCCAAGAGAAGGTCACCAAAGGGAAGGGCACCCCGCTACACCAGTCCTGTGGACTGCCCATGTAACACCGATAAAATCGGGCGGCTGCGGAACTCGCGCTGCGCGCTCAGACAGTCCCCGCCGACTACCCCCGACTTTATCGACGTTACGTGGTGGTGCAGGAGGGGAATGGGCCGAGTTTGATGTTTGGGTTGATTGGTTTAAGTATTGTATTGCGGGGATTTCAAGGTTGAAGTTCCTGTGTGCTAATTAGAGTTAATTATCCCGATACCTCAGCCTTGGGTTCACGATTCAGTAATGCTTCCACCGCAGTTCTCGGTGCGACACCTTGATACAGTATCTGGCACACAGCATGCACGATGGGCATGTCTACGCCCAGTTGTTGCGCGAGTTGTTCGACTTCTTTGGCGGTGGTGACGCCTTCGGCGATGTGACCCAGATCACGCAGGATGGCTTCCAGGCTCATCCCTGCGGCCAGGCGCAGACCGACTTGGCGGTTGCGGGAAAGGTCGGCAGTGGCGGTGAGGATTAAGTCGCCCATGCCGGTTAGTCCCATGAAGGTTTCGGTGTGACCGCCCAATTTATGGCCCAGGCGCGTCATTTCTGCAAGGCTGCGTGAAATCAGTGCGGCGCGGGCGTTGTAGCCGAAGTGCAGGCCGTCGGAGATGCCTGCAGCGATGGCGATAACGTTTTTCAAGGCGCCGCCGACTTCTACGCCGACGACGTCGGTACTGGTGTAAACGCGCAAGTGGTGATTATGCAGTTGGCTGGCGATGTTGAGTGCGGCGGCTTGTTCGCTGGCTAGGGTGAGTGCTGTGGGCAAGCCTGCGGCGACTTCTTTGGCGAAACTGGGGCCTGAGAGCACGCCGCGTGGTGTGCTGATATTCAGCGTTTCATTAGCGACTTGATGGAGCAGTTTCATGGTGCCGGCTTCAAAGCCTTTGCATACCCAAATGACTGGGGTACTGCCGACTTTATCTGCAATTTTTCCCAGGGTGCTGCGGAAAGCGCTGCTGGGGGTGGCGACAATGATGGCATCGGCGTTGGCTATGCTGTCGTCGAGGTCGCTGCTTAATATAAGCTGGGGTGGCAAGGGGACATCAGGCAGGTAACGAGTATTACAGTTGTCTGCTTGCATCGTGGCGACTTGCGCGGGGTTGCGTGCCCACAGGGTGACTTGATGGCGTGGTGCAAAATTAACCGCGAGTGCGGTTCCCCATGCGCCTGCGCCGAGTATGGCTAGTTTCATGTGCCCCATACCTGGTTGAGTTTGATATAGCCTGTGCTTTGATTTGGCAGGCGTACTTTTGCCCAGTCGCCGCTGTTTTCCAGCCAAGTGAGTATTACGTTGGCGGCGACTTGAGCAGTGACAGGTGCGGTATCTTTGGGTGCATTGCGGACTGTGCTGGCGCTGCGCACGACCAGCGTGCGCGTGGTGCTCAGCTGGTCAAGTGCTATCCACGCCATTGCCCCGCTGCTGTCGCGCACTTTTGCCCAGCCGGTGATACTGACCACGACTTCCAGCGGATAACCTTTGCTTAATACAAACAGGCGTTTAGCTTGAGTCGATGGCGCGTCATACAGAATGGCGGCGGTGTTCGCGGTAGAGCGGAAATCCAGCGCCTGCGCGGGTAAGGCGCAGAGCAGGGCGATGGCGAATAGCAGGTGGCGCATGATTAGTGCGTGGTTGCGCTGCTAGCTTGTTCTTGCTTTTGTTGCATGTACAAGGCTTCAAAGTTAACCGGGTTCAAAATGACCGGTGGGAAACCCGCGCGGCTGACTAAATCTGACACAGTTTCACGCAAGTAAGGGAATACGATATTTGGACAGCCGATGCCGAGTACAGGCTCAAGCTGTTCAGCTGGGATTTGTGCAATGCGGAAAATGCCAGCTTGGGTAACTTCAACCAGGAACATGACTTTATCGCCGATTTTAGCGGTGACCGTTGCGGTCAATGAAGTCTCATAGACATCTTCGCCTATGGGTGAACTTTGGGTAGCTAATTGCACATCAATTTCGGGTGCTTCGCGCTCGAGGAATATGTTCGGTGCGTTAGGAACTTCTAAAGAAGCGTCTTTGACGTATAGTTTTTCGATGGCAAATACTGCTTGTGGTTCTTGATCGCTCATGACGGCTCCGTAGGATAAACAAAAATCTTATTTTAACCCGAATGCGGGTAAAGCGGTTGAGGTAAAATCGCGGGATGAACTCCACTCTGGCTTATCAGCGCGTCCTGATTATTACTTTACTTATTAAACTCGCATTGGCGTATTTTCTGCCGATGTCAGGTGATGAGGCATATTTCATTGTCTGGGCACGGCATCTGGATTATGGCTATTACGATCATCCGCCTATGGTGGGATGGATGCTCTACGTCATGCGCTGGTTTGGCGACAGCGAGGTGCTGATGCGCTTGCCTGCGGTGGTGTTTTCGACGCTGATGGGCGCGGGCATTTATCGGCTGTTGAAACCCTGGGATGCAGAGCGTGCGGCGTGGGTGGCGGCAGTTTTCTTAATATCGCCTATCAATATCCTCAACGTGTTGATTACCACGGATACGCCACTGATATTCTTTGTGTTTGTATCGGTATTTATGCTGGTGCGCGCGGTGCAGCAGGATAGGCTGAGTTATTACGCGCTGTCTGGGCTGGCGCTGGGCCTGGCATTTCTGTCCAAATATTTTGCGGTGCTGTTAGGGGTGGCGTATCTGGCTTATGTGCTGTTTACGCCTGGCCTGAAACGCCGCTGGTTGGGGTTGAGCGTACTGGTGTTGGCGGCAATGCCAGCGGTGGCGGTCAATGTGTACTGGAATTACACGCACTGCTGGGACAATATCCTGTTCAACTTGTACAACCGCAACGAGGGTGCGCAGTTTTCATTCGATAATGTGTGGTTGTACGTCCTGACTACCTTGTATCTGATGACGCCGCCGCTGGTGTATTACGCGTGGAAACAGCGCGGGCAGGCTGTTGCCACCAGCGCTACTTGGCGTTTGTATGGTTTTGCATTCTGGTTGCCGATAGCGATTTTTGCATTGCTGTCGCTGAAAAAAACCATAGGCTTGCATTGGGTGCTGGCGTTCTACCCATTCTTTTATCTGTGGCTGGCGGAAAAATTAACTACCATACAATGGCGGAAAACGGCGAAGTTCATGGCGTGGTTTAGTGCTGTGCATGTGCTGATAGTGGTGGCGATTTTAGCCGCGCCCGCGAGCTGGTGGCAGCATAGCAAGGTCTATAGCGGCTATGTGTTCATTATGCATAACGACGATGTTATCGCGCAGTTGAGTCCGTATGAACGTGATTATCTGTTTGCGGTAGATGATTACTCGAATGCGGCAGTGATTACCTATCATGCCAATAAGGAATTTTTCGTGTTTGGCGCAGGTTCACAGCACGCACGGCAGGATGATATGAATACGGATTTTCGGACGATGGCGGGGCGCAATATTCTCACTATCGACAAATCGCTGCCGGATTTAACGCGTTATACACCGTATTTTCAGCAGGTGGAGTTGCGTACTGTGACGGTGCGCGGGGCGGTATTTTATCTGGTGTTGGGGCGCGGATTTGATTATCCTGCTTATCGTGATGGCGTATTGGCGCAAGTGCGTGACCGCTATTATCAGATTCCTGATTTCTTGCCACACGCATCGTGTTATTTCTGCGACAAATATTTTGCGGGCAGTGCCTGTCCGCGTTAAGGTCATTATGAGTATATTAAATCAACCTTTATCAGGGTGGGGACGTTATCCTGTGGAAATTTGCGCGACCAGGCGTCCCGAGCGTTATCAGGATTTACGTGCCACGGCACCCGTACAAATTGCGCGCGGGCAAGGGCGTAGTTACGGCGATGCGGCATTGGGCGAGATGGTGATTTTGACCGAACGTGTTAATCGTATGTTGGCGTTTGACAGTGTGGCGGGCACGTTGCGGGCGGAAGCTGGCGTGACGCTGGCGGAAATATTGGACGTCATTGTGCCGCAAGGCTGGTTTTTACCGGTGACACCAGGAACTCGCTTTGTGTCGCTAGGTGGTTGTGTGGCGGCGGATGTGCATGGCAAGAACCATCATCACGATGGCGCGTTTAGTCAGCATGTGATTGCCATAGAGCTGATCCTGGCTGATAACAGCCGAGTGACCTGCTCTGCAACGGAAAATGCCGATTTGTTCTGGGCAACAGTGGGCGGCATGGGATTGACGGGCATTATCGGTGAAGTCAGTTTGCGCCTGATATCGATTTCCAGTCCTTATGTGCAAGTGCATCATCATGCGGCAGCCAATTTAACTGAGACCTTTGCGCTGTTTGAAAATGCTGCGTTAGATGATGCTTATAGCGTGGCATGGATAGATTGTCTGGCGACGGGAAAATCGCTAGGGCGCAGTGTGTTGATGACGGGGCATCATGCATCGGCGGTAGATTTGCCGAGTGCGTTGCAAGCTCCAGTGAAAATCAAGCCTGCCAAATCCATGCCATTTGATTTGCCTGCAGCAGTGCTGAATCCGCTGACAGTCAAGCTGTTCAATCAGTTTTATTACAGTCGTGAGGGTAGCAAAACACGGCCGTTTTTTGCCCATTACACGGATTATTTTTACCCGCTGGACGGCATTTCGCACTGGAATCGTTTGTATGGCAAATCGGGTTTTGTGCAGTATCAATGTGTGATACCAACAGCGGGTGCATTTGCGGCGGTGACGGCACTATTGCAAAAGCTGGCGGCGAGTCGTCGGCCGTCGTTCCTGGCGGTGTTGAAAAAGCTGGGCACGCAAAATCCTGGGTTGCTATCGTTTCCATTGGCGGGTTATACCCTGGCGCTGGATATTCCCATGCGTGATGCGGGTGTGCTGGCGCTAACGCGCGAGCTGGATGTCATCGTACTGGCGCACGGCGGGCGGGTTTATCTGGCAAAAGACGCGGTGCTGACGCCGCAAGCGTTTCGCGTGATGTATCCGCGCCATGCTGAATGGCTGCGGGTAAAAGCGCAGGTCGATGCACAAGGGCGATTTGCTTCGAGTTTGTCGCGGCGTCTGGATTTGGGAGCGCAGCATGAATAAAACCGTGATGATAGTAGGCGCGACATCTGCCATTGCCCGTGCTACAGCGGCGGCATTTGCGGCGCAGGGGCATGATATTTATCTGGCCGGACGCAATGCCGATGAGCTGGCACGGATCGCAGCTGATTTGGCAATACGTTACCGTGTCCAGACGCGCTGGGGCATATTTGTTGCTGAAGATTTGGCCAGTCATGATGCGTTTTTTACCCAGGCGGTTGCTGACATGGGCGAAATGCACGGTGTGGTGTTGGCAATGGGGTATTTGGGCGACCAGCAAGCTGCACGCGAATTCAGTGTGGGCATGGAAGTGATCTTGGTCAATTTCACTGCTGCGGCTTCAATCTTGAGTCATTGTGCGAGTTACCTGGAAGCGCGCAAGCAGGGTTTTATTGTCGGCATTAGTTCAGTCGCAGGTGATCGAGGTCGGCAAAGCAATTATCCGTACGGTGCGGCGAAAGCGGGCTTGAGTATCTATTTGCAAGGTTTGCGTAATCGGCTATATGCTAGTGGTGTGCGAGTAATTACGGTCAAGCCTGGCTTTGTCGATACGGCGATGACCTATGGTATGCCAGGCTTGTTTCTGGTTGCCAGCCCGCAATACATGGGTGAGCGAATTGTTCGGGCGCTGAACAAGTCGGCTGACGTGGTGTATTTGCCGTGGTTTTGGCGGTATATCATGCTGATAATCAAGTTCATTCCTGAGCCTGTTTTTAAGCGCTTGAAATTATGACCAAGCCCATCGTTGCGGCATTTGATTTTGATGGCACGCTGACGCATGGCGATAGCTTTTTGCCATTCTTGCGCTATCTGGCGGGAAATGTGCGCTATACGCAATCGATGCTGGTGCTGTCACCTGTATTGCTGGGTTATGCGCTCAAGCTGGTGAAAAATCATCATGCCAAAGACCGCGTGCTGGCGCAGTTTTTTACTGGGCAGGATGTGCAACACATACAACAATGCGCACGTGATTTCGCCCGGCATCAACTGCCGCAACGAATTAATCCCAAGGCGTTGGCTCGGTTACGCTGGCATCAGCAGCAGGGGCATCGTTGTGTTATCGTCAGCGCATCGCTGGAATGCTATTTGCGCCCATGGGCAGCGAGTGTGGGGGTAGATGATGTCATCGGTTCGCGTTTAGGTATAGTGGGTGATGTTTATACCGGTGAATTGGCTCTGCCTAACTGTTACGGTGCGGAAAAGTCGCGGCGCCTCCACGCATTACTGGGTGAGCGCGAGGCGTATACCTTGTACGCCTATGGTGATAGCAAGGGAGACAAGGAATTACTGGCAATGGCGGATTATACTTACTACCGGAAGATGCCTGACTGAGTTGTTCGGCTATACAAAACAATATGACAGTGCTAACCTGACAAGCCGTAGTGCATAAATTGATAAAAAAATACTACGAATTCATGTAATCGCAACCCTAAAAAAATAGCCGCACGTTACTGTCGGACAGATAAAAAATTCAGGAGTGATGCGTATGCGTAATACTAGTTTCATCAAAACGCTTAGTCTTTGTTTGCTCTGGTTGGTTGTCGGTCTTGCACGTGCAGAAGTGGTACAGGTTATTTTACCGTCCAAGCTGATGGTGAGCGCTGACTATCGTACTGGTAGCCCAAGTAAACCTGCGGTAATTTTGCTGCATGGATTCCTGCAAACACGTTTGGCGTTGCCTATGAGTGGGCTGGCAGAGACGCTGAATGATGCGGGATACACCGTATTAGTACCAACTTTGTCCGGTGGCTATAACCTGCGCAATAAAACTCTGGCATGTGAAGCAGCGCAACATCATAGTATGGCGACTGATACCGACGAAGTGCAGTTTTGGGTGGGTTGGCTGAAGCAACGTACACAACAACCTATCGTATTGGTGGGGCATAGTTCAAGCGCAAATGTGGTATTGAACTATGCTGGCGATCATCCCGATCATCGTGTTCGGCAGGCGATTTTAGTCAGCATTGTACCTATCAAAGCGCATCCAGATGAGTTGCGGCGCACATTACAAGCGCCAGCTTCCAATAAGTTGGCTGCCTACACCATGGCGTATTGCCAGCATAATTACCTGTCTACCCGCACTGATTATTTGAGTTATGCCATTTGGGATGAAAATAAAATCATTCGGGCTTTGTCGTTGAGCAAAATACCTGTGAACGTATTGATCGGCAGTGAAGACAAGGTATTCCCCGTGGGTTGGGGTATGCGTTTGCAGCATGATTTCCCCGCAACTGAAGTAGTGCCTGGGGCTGGTCATTTTTTTGATGGGACGGCTGAGTTCGAATTGGGTGACAGGGTTTTGGGATTGTTGACGACCCAACGAAAGAACTAACATGATACGTAGTTGGTTCCAGTCCCACTCGATCAAGACCCATGTCATTTTGTTTATTATGATGTTGGCTGTGCTGTTGAGTGTAGTCAACTGGTTGGCCTATGAAAAAATGGCTGCCGTACGCATGAAAATTCAGGAACAGCATGTATTAGCTGCGAAAGCGGAGCTGGCTAAAGCCTTGTTGTCGGTGCAGCCATTTATGACCAATGCGACGCAACTGTTTGTCGACAGTGATGAAACCCATCAGCAGTTGTATGATGCCAGCTTTTATGAATATTGGCGTGATGGCCGCGCATTGAACAGCGGATTGTTGCCGGCAGCAGTGGATGCAATTGCCTTGTATGACCGACATGGCAAGGTGCTGGCACCTGCGGCCTCAGGTGATATCCCCAGCGCGCTTAAAAATTTGCCTGCGTTGTGGATTAGTCAGCATGATGGCAAAGCATATGGTTATTTGGTGCGTCCGCTTTATGATGGGTATAGCAACACGCAGCGCTCAGGTTATGCATTAATTCGATTTGATTTCATGGCTGCTTTGCGAGAGGTGCTGCCATTTTACGATGTCAATACACGTGGTTTTGGATTCGATTTGGTGCCCAACCAGGTGGTTATGATGAGTAAGATGATAGATCACATCCATTTCCGACCTTCTGATAATCCCGACGTTGATATGTTGTTCAAAGTGATGCAGCAGACGCAGTTTGGCGTGTTGTGGATATTGCTGTTTTTGTCCTTGGGTGTGTATTTATTGGTGATGCGTTTTATGGCTACACCATTGGTTAATCTGGCGCGGCATATTCATATTTTGGGGGGGCATCATAGTCGCGAGGATGCGCCCCAATTCGAACAGCCGTTATATGTGCTCGAATTGGATGAGCTCAGGTGCTCGCTTAATACCTACCAGCAGCAGCTGGATGGTATGCATAGACGCATTGATGATAAGAATAAGGCATTATGGGAAATGGCCCATAGAGATGGTTTAACGGGTGCTTATAATCGTCTGGCTTATGATGAGGAATTGACAGCACTGCACGAATTGGCCAAGTCCCAGTTCATTTCAGCGACCTTGTTGTTGATAGATTGCGACAAATTTAAATATATTAATGATTCTTATGGGCATCAGGTTGGCGATGAAATATTAGTCGTGCTGGTGAAGCTGATACAAAAGTGTTTGCGTACTAATGATAAGTTGTATCGTATTGGTGGCGATGAGTTTGTCGTGCTACTGACGGAAAATAATGCAATGTACGGCGTGGCAGTTGGTCAGCGCATTTTGCAGGCCGTGGCGGAGTTTGAAACCCATCAACTGGGAATGAGTGAGCTATTGAGCGTTAGCGTAGGTATTGCGCATGCAGCTACCGTGAATTCAGATGTGCTGATGAGTTTACACAAGCAGGCTGATAAAGCGATGTACCGTGCCAAGCAACAAACGTCGCAAAAATTAGTGGTGTATGAACCCAACATGGCATGAATCGCTTGCCTGGGTTAAGATGTTCGAGTTTGTCCATTCCTCTGAATTATTCATGAAATTTCAACATTTGCCGTTAGGCACCCGTTTTGTTTATCAAGGCGAGATTTTTACCAAAGTATCTCCTCTGGTGGCTTCTGTTGACGGTGGCGGCCAGCGCATGATTCCGCGTTATGCGAGCTTGCATCCTGTGGATGGTGTAGAAATAGCTGCGCCCGCCAAGACCCCACATCTAGTCGATATTGAACGTGTTTATCAGGCATTGGACATCTTGCAGCACACACTCAGCCAGTCTGCACTGGATGTTGAGGTGGTTAAGCAAGCCGTTGTCCAGTGCAAGGAAACGATAGGCGCATGAAGACGTTGTCTGCATTATGGCGTTTAATGCGCCCCCATCAGTGGTTAAAAAACAGCTTTGTCTTTACCGGCCTGTTGTTCGGCCATGCCTGGCACGATAGTGCTATTGTGTGGCACGTAGTATTTGTTGCCGTGGCTTTTTCGTTGATGGCGAGTGCGATTTATATACTCAACGATATGGTGGACAGAGAGCAGGATAAATTACACCCCGTTAAATGTTGTCGCCCATTAGCAGCCGGTGAATTGACGCTGACGAGCGCGGGATTATTTGCGCTGTTGTTGACGGGTATCGCGCTGGGTATTGCATACGCAGTGAGCGGGACTGCATTGCTGATTGTTGTGGCTTATGCGCTGATGAATCTGGCTTATTCTTTATGGCTTAAGCATGTGGTGATGCTGGATGTGTTTATTATTGCGATGGGGTTCATGCTGCGCATACTGGTGGGAACGCTGGGGGTCGGTATACTGCCGTCGCAATGGCTGCTGCTGTGTGGCCTGATGGTGACGCTGTTTTTGGGTTTCGCCAAACGCCGTGCGGAAATGACGGCGCTGCATAATGGTGGTACCGCGCATCGCAAGGTGCTGGCGCATTACAGCTCGGCTTTGCTTGATAAGATGATAGGCATTACCGCTTCAGGCGTGATCATGAGTTATAGCCTCTATACCATGAGTCCCGACACTATCCGTACTCACGGTACGGCGTATTTGATTTATACCGTGCCATTTGTGATGTATGGCGTGTTCCGTTATATCTATTTGCTGCATGAGCAACATGGCGGGGCAGATCCGTCCCGTGAACTGGTGCGTGATGCGCATCTGGTAGTTGTGGTATTGGCCTGGGCATTGACGACTTTCTGGCTGATACGATGACAGGCTGGCGACGACACGCACTATTGGTGGTGATGCTGGTCAGTGTCGCGGCTTATCTGGGTTTTGTGCTGTGGACAGGCTGGGATGCGGTAGTGCATGCGATAGCTCAGATTGGCTGGGGCGTGACGCTGCTGGCATTGGCATTGTCGATGCTGAATTACATCCTGCGCTTTGCCCGCTGGCAATTGTATCTGGCGCAGCTGGGACATAAGCTGCCGCTGGCTGAACATTTCAAAATATACATGGCTGGCTTCAGCATGACCATCGTACCTGGCAAAGTTGGCGAGACCATACGCAGTGTGTTTCTCAAAGCGCATGGCGTCGATTATGCCAAAAGCGTGGCGGTGTTTTTCAGTGAGCAGGGTTCTAACTTAATCAGCATGGTGTTACTCGCAGCAGCAGGTGCGTGGGTTTATCCTGTAGCCCAGCCTTTTGTGCTGGGTTTGAGTGCGGTGCTGGTGGTGATATTGGTGTTGCTGCAACAGGCGCGGTTGTTGTTGGCGATAGATGGCTGGAGCGCACGCGTGCTGCCGGTTAAATTGGCACACATTGTCCATGCGGCGGTAACCACGGTGCAACACGCGGGGCGCTGTCTGCGCTTCCCGATATTACCCATGGGTATCATCATCGGCATGGTGGCGTGGGGAGCTGAAGGGCTGGCATTGTATTTTATGCTGCACAGTCTGGGCAGTGATATCAACCTGCAAACAGCGATGTTCATCTATGCGTTTTCGATGCTGGTCGGTGCAGTCAGCTTCTTGCCCGGCGGTTTGGGTGGCGTGGAAGCGAGTATGGTGGCATTGCTGATGCTGCAACAATTAGATCAGGCCCACGCGGTAGCGGTGACCTTGCTGGTACGCCTGACTACCTTGTGGTTTGCCATCGCTTTGGGTGGTGTGGCAGTGACGCAGATTAAACAACGCTGATGATCAAAAACAACACTATCTATTTGCTGGTGATTACGTCTACGCTATTCTGGGGGGCGAATTTTGCTTTGGCTGGGCCTATCCTGCAGGATATTTCTCCGTTGTGGCTGGCGGCGCTGCGGTTTGTGTTGAGTGCATTAATTATGATTGCATTTTCCAGTTGGCGCGGCGAGCCACTTATCGTACCTGCCTTGCAATACATCAAAACCTATTTCTTGATTGGTGCAGTGGGCATAGGCGGATTTAATTTGCTGTTTTTTTATGCCATGCAGACTACATCAGCGGGTAATGCGTCACTCATTATGGCGACTAATCCGCTGGTCACTATGGTGCTGGCTGCGCTGGTGCTGGGTGAGCGACCTGGTCTACGTTTGCTGTTATCACTACCTTTGGCTTTGGCGGGTGTGATAGTGGTGATTTCCAGTGGGGATATGAGCAAATTGACGCATTTGCAGAATGTACAGGGTGATTTACTGATGTTGGGTGCTAACTTGGCATGGGCTGGCTATAACGTGTTAAGTCGGAAATTGATGCCTCAGCAGTCGGCTTTAACCAACACCACGCTGGTGATGTCTGCCGGGGCGCTGATATTGTTGGTCGCTGCTGCGATAAGCCATGAGCATATGACGGCGATTGGATTTTATGCAGGCATAGATTTGGCTATCATGGTTGTGGGTGGTACGGTGCTGGCTTATTTATTCTGGAATACGGGGATAGCCAGGTTGGGCGCTGGGCGTACGGCGATATTTATGAATCTGATTCCTGTGTTTGCCATGCTGACAGCTGCGGTGATGGGGTATTTACCCAATGCAGCGCAAATTATGGGGGGTGCGCTGGTGATAAGCGGGGTAGCGTTAGCCATGGTGCCGCAACGCAAGCGCGAGGTTGATGAGGGCTGACAGGTCGGTTTTAACCCGACCTGTCGTTTCCCGGATTACCGCATATTAGCTTAACGCTAATATCAAACCATTCAGGCGTTGTACAAAGCCCGCTGGATTCTCCAGTTGGCCACCTTCGGCTAACATCGCCTGGTCAAACAGCAAGTGACTCCAATCAGCGAATTTATCCTTGCCCATTTCGGCTTTGACCTTGAGCACGATAGGGTGCGTAGGGTTGAGTTCGAGAATAGGTTTGCTGGTAGGTACAGCCTGTCCTGCGGACTTGAGGATACGTTCCATGTTGCCACCAATTTCATTGGTATCACTGACCAGACAAGCAGGGGAGTCAGTCAGGCGGTGAGTGATGCGTACTTCTTTCACGCGATCGCCCAAAGTGGCTTTTACTTGCTCGGTCAAATCGCGGAACGCATCGGCTTCTTCTGCTTGACTTTGTTTCTCGGCCTCGTCTTCCAGACTGCCTAAATCTAGACCGCCTTTGGCGACAGATTGCAAAGTCTTACCTGCAAATTCATGCAAGTGGGTAATCACCCATTCATCGATGCGATCGGTGAGCAGTAACACTTCGATGTCTTTTTTGCGGAAGATCTCCAGGTGTGGGCTGGATTTCGCCGCTGCCAAGTTGTCTGCAGTGATGAAGTAAATCTTGTCCTGACCTTCTTTCATGCGGCTAATGTAGTCGTCGAAAGACACGGTTTGCTCGTCGCTGGTGGTGCTGGCGAAACGCAGTAAAGCAGCGATACGGTCACGGTTGTTGGTGTCCTCAATCACGCCTTCTTTCATGACGTTACCGAATTCACCCCAGAATTTGGTGTATTTCTCAGCTTGGTTAGCAGCAAGATCATCGAGAACGCCGAGGATTTTTTTCACATTACCTGCGCGTATATTGTCGATATCTTTGCTGTGCTGCAGGATTTCACGCGAAACGTTTAATGGCAAATCTGCCGTGTCGATCACGCCGCGTACAAAACGCATGTAGTTAGGCATGAGCTGTTCAGCATCGTCCATGATGAAGACGCGGCGTACATAAAGCTTGATGCCGTGACGTGCCTCTCGGTCCCACATGTCGAATGGCGCACGTTGCGGGATATAGAGCAACTGGGTGTATTCCTGTTTGCCTTCGACACGAGCGTGGACATGTGCCAGGGGGGCTTCATAATCGTGGGCTACGTGCTTGTAGAACTCATCGTATTGTTCCTGAGTGATGTCGTTTTTAGAGCGAGTCCATAGCGCTGAGGCTTGATTAATGGTTTCTTCTTTGCCTTCTTCCGTGGTGAGAATGATAGGCAAGGTGATGTGGTCTGAATATTTTTTGACGATGGTGCGCAGCTGCCAGTCACTGAGGAAGCTGGTTTCATCGTCGCGCAAGTGCAGGGTGATTTCAGTGCCGCGATGTTCGCACTCCACGGTTTCTATACTGTAATCTCCTTCGCCTGCGGATTCCCAACGCACACCATGTTCTTTGCCTAATCCCGCGCGGCGGGTGGTAAGGCTGACTTTGTCGGCAACGATGAATGCCGAGTAAAAGCCTACGCCAAATTGACCGATCAGATTCGCATCTTTGGCCTGGTCGCCTGTGAGCGACTGCATGAATTCTTTAGTACCTGATTTCGCTATGGTACCGATATTGCGGATCACCTCTTCACGGTTCATGCCGATGCCGTTATCACGCAGGGTAAGCGTTTTAGCTTCTTTGTCATAACTGATGTGGATGGCAAGCTGACTATCGCCTTCGAATAAAGCGTCATCACTTAGTGCTTCAAAGCGCAATTTGTCTGCCGCATCGGAGGCATTGGAAATCAACTCGCGCAAGAAAATTTCTTTGTTGCTATATAACGAGTGAATCATTAATTTGAGAATTTGCTGGGTTTCGGTCTGGAATCCTAGTGTTTCTTTATGTGATGCAGTGGTCATGCTTGCGTAGCTCCATGTTAGTTAAGAAGTGGTTGTTAGATGGCGACAGAGTCCGGATGTTTCAAGGGGCTGCCGTCGCTGATATAGATATCTGCCCTGGTCACGGTTGACGATGGCATAACAGGAGTTGCTGATAGATTAAGTGATATGCGTCACGTCAAACAGTAATTAAGCGGAGATAGTGGCTGCAAATCGTGATTTTCGCCTAAGGCTTCGCGCATATTGATTTCTATGGTACGGCAGATTGCGTTCAACGCCAGATCATTTGGCGAGTCACCAAATGGCTCTTCGATTTCATCACCCAGAGCGTCCAGTCCGAAGAAAGTATAAGCGACTATGCCTACTACAAACGGCGTCATGAAACCTATGCTGTCGACCAGACCAAAAGGCAGCAAGAAACAGTATAGATAGGCGGTTCTGTGCAGCATCAAAGTATAAGAGAACGGTATGGGGGTGCTTTTGATGCGTTCGCAAGCAGCAGCTGCACCCATGAAACTGGATAACGTCGTATCCATATTTGCTGCCAGACAGCCCTCTATGCGGTTCTCGTCTACACAAGAACGTATGTCCTGCGCCATTTGGTTGAGCAAATAATTGGGAAAATTCACTACCGTGCCATGTTTCTCCCATTCATTTGCAGTGAGCAATGGCTGAAGTTCGGCATGGGCGTTGGTGTTGCGTAACAGATGGCGAAGGGCATGCGCATAAGCGATAGTGCGATAAATCATGCGTATGCGTATATCGTCCAGGCCGCGCGCAAGCTGGAGCGGTTCGTTGTGCTTTATCAGACTCAGACATTGTCTGGCCAAATTTTGGCTGTCCACGACGATTTCGCCCCAACGCTTACGTCCTTCCCAGTATCTGTCATAGGCAGCATTATTGCGAAAGCCGAGGAAGATAGCCAAAGGCAAGCCGATCAGGGTAAATGGAATAGCAGTCAGGGTGATTTTGAGCGCAAACAAATCACCATGGTTTAATGTGACCAAGATGGCGATAACGATGTTGACCAGCAGGACTTTCCATATCTGTCGCAAAATCGAGCCGCGTACGACAAAAAACAATTTCAGCCCAGACGGGCGACCTCGTACTATCATTGTTAAACCTCGTGAGATGTGTGTGTATATAACTTATTGCTAGTTTATAGCAAATGTCGTGTCTTCTTGAAGAAGCTCAATATGTTAGGAATCACAACGATAGAGTTAGATACCGACTTGCGTTTTGCATATCATCATGAGTTTAATGAATTAAATGTGAATTGTAAGGCTCGATCCTCGCTGCACATTTTTTAGTAAGAATATGCTACGAATTCAGATTTGTCCCCGATGTTGCAGGTGCCGCCGACCGTTTACCGATTATCTAACGTTAAATTAGCTGTATTCAAAGGCATGTCTGCGCACAATCTCAAACGCCTGCTGGCACAAAATATTGGTGTGACCGTGAGCTCGGATGCGCCTGTGTATTTAGGTGGTTATGTGTTGGATAATTTGTCAGCGGTGCAGCAGGCACTTGATTTGACGCAAGACGGCATGAGCACGCTGGTGCGTAATTCTATTACGGCATCTTTCCTGTCTAATGAAGTAAAGCAATCCAAGTTAGGGTAAATCGACGCGGTTATGGCAGGTGCTTAAATACATCATCCGCTAACGATTAGAGACCTTTGCGCGATTGCTGCGCTTGTTCATATTTCGTTGCTTTCTGCTTCATCTGAACTGCGCTCGCTACATTGTGTAAGGGTCTTGATTATATAAAATATTTGGAACGAGAATTGCTTGGGTGTAAGTGTGTGCAAGCATAAGTGTCATTGATTGGTTCTGAGTGTGGGTGGTGTGTGTCAAATGATGTTTAATCTCGTTGTAGGTGTGAAAAAATTCCCTTATGTGGCGGGGCTTTATGCGCGTTATCTGGTACGCATGTCGCTGCCGCTGGGGCGTCGTCAAGCGTTGCTGGCGCAGTGGACGCAAGTCACTGCGTCGGCCGCTGTGACATCTTGGTGCATACGCCCTGCCATCACACGTACGAAAATGGTGGCGTCGAATTGGCCGCCTAAACCGAGTTTCAGGTTTTTTACTGCTTTACGGACAAAGAGAAATTCAGTGTCAGAAATAAATGCAGCTACCGATGCGGTGACGCTGACTAATTGGCAACGGGCGGGTGTGCGTCGGCGTTTGATATTGTTGTCTGTTGGAGGCTTGATTACTTATGCTGCAACCGTGGCGATGGCAGATGTAATGCCTTATCACGGGCAGTTGCCGTTGGAAATTGCTATTTTAGTGTTGTTCGCAATTTTGACCGCCTGGGTGACATTGGGGTTTTTGACTGGGTTGATGGGTTTTATTGTGCAGTTAATGGGTGGCGACTTACATGTGGTGTCGGCACGCGCTGCGGCGGATATACCCATCGGTCAACAAGCCAGAACAGCGGTTGTTATGCCGATTTGTAATGAGCATGTTGCACGTGTTTTTGCTGGCTTACGCGCAACCTATGAATCATTGGCGCGAACAAATGATTTACAGCATTTTGATTTTTTTATTCTGAGCGACAGTAATCAAGCGGATAGCCGTGTCGCTGAAGTTGTTGCTTGGCAAGATTTATGTCTGGCCGTCGGTGGTTTTGGACGTATATTCTATCGGTGGCGTCAACATCATATTAAGCGTAAAAGTGGCAATGTTGCTGATTTTTGCCGTCGTTGGGGCAGTCAGTACCGTTATATGATAGTGCTGGATGCGGATAGCATTATGAGTGGCGAGAGTATTACGGGTTTAGTGCGTTTGATGGAGGCAAATCCAGGCGCAGGCATTATACAATCGGCGCCCCAAGTGGCTGGGCGAGATACCTTGTATGCGCGTATGCAACAGTTTGCGAGTCGGGTTTATGGTCCCGTTTTTGTAGCTGGTTTGCATTACTGGCAGCTTGGTGAATCTCATTATTGGGGGCATAACGCGATATTGCGTATTGTGCCATTTATGCGCCATTGTGCTTTGGGTCGGTTATCCGGACAAGGTCCATTATCTGGTGAGATTTTGTCGCATGATTTTGTCGAGGCGGCACTCATGCGGCGTGCAGGTTGGACGGTGTGGATCGCCTATGATTTGCCTGGTAGTTATGAAGAAGTCCCGCCGAATTTGGTGGATGAGCTGAAGCGTGACCGTCGTTGGTGTCATGGTAATTTAATGAACTTCAGGTTGTTTTTAGCGGATGGTTTGCATCCAGCGCATCGTGCTGTATTCATGACCGGCGTTGCCGCTTATGTGTCAGCCCCGTTGTGGTTCTTGTTTTTGTTGTTATCTAGCATGCAACTCGCCACCCAGGTCGTCGTTGAGCCCGTGTCTTTTGCTTCTTTGTTACCTTCTTTGCCCTCTTTGAATTCACTTAATCCATTACGCGCTGAGCATAAGTGGAATTTGGAGCGCGGTATGATGTTGTTTTGGGCGATGACGGCACTCTTGTTTCTACCCAAAGTATTGAGTGTGATATTGATTTGGGTGCGCGGCGCAGAGGCTTATGGTGGGCGTTTGCGTTTATTATTTAGCATGTTGTTAGAGGCGATCTTTTCAGCTTTGTTAGCACCCGTACGTATGTTATTTCACACAGGATTCGTGTTGAATGCCTTGGTGGGACGGAAAATAGGATGGAAATCACCCTCGCGTGAAAATACCGAAACGACTTGGCTGGAAGCATTGCAACGGCATGGTGGGCATACGCTATTAGGTGCAGCGTGGGCAGCGGCTATTTATACGGTGCAACCTTCGTACTTATTGTGGCTATTGCCTATTGTAGGTTCACTGATTTTGTCCATTCCGCTGTCGGTGTTGTCTAGCCGTGTGGCGTTAGGGTTGCGTTTGCGTCAATTGGGCTTGTTGCTTATTCCGGAAGAGGTGCATCAACCTGAAGAACTGCGCCGCGCCTATGCGTTAGCAGCGAATCCATTACCAGTGGCAGGCTTTGTTGATGCGGTCGTCGACCCTGAAAAACATGCACTGTTATGTGCTGCAGTCACCCCTAGGCTAGGTGATACACTGATAGCGAAATGTCACCAGCAGTGGGTAGATGCGACGTTGCTAGGAGGGTTGTCAGTCTTAACTGCTCAGCAAAAAATGTATCTGTTAAGTGATAGTTATGCCTTGGCTAAACTACATGCCGGGGTCTGGCATCATGCACAACTACATCAAGATTGGCTACGATTACTTCAACAAAAAAAGTATGAAAACAATATGAAATACTTACATTATGCAGCGTCGTGATTTCCTTAAAACTTGTGTACATCTGGGGTTGCTTGCAACTGCGACAAGTGCAGAAACAGGGTGGGCAGCATTCAGTCCAGCAGTAAAATTTGATTATGCTGGACTTAAAGGTCAGGCTCAAACGCTGGCGACACTGCCTTATCAAGCCCCAGTGGAATTGTTGTCTGATGCTGTAAAAAATTTGAGTTGGGATCAATATCAGTCTATACATTATCGCGCTGATCATGCTTTGTGGGCTAAGCAAAAGCGTCATTTTGAAGTGCGTTTTTTTCATTTAGGTTTGTTTTTCAAAACACCCGTGCGCATGTATGAAGTAGTGACAGGTCAGGCATTCGCGTTAAATTATGACGCGGCGATGTTTGATTATGGTAACAGTGGGTTGCAAACCGCACAGCTCCCTAAAGACTTGGGTTTTGCGGGTTTTCAATTGTTTTATCACACCGATTTTCAGCATGATATTGCGGCTTTCCTGGGTGCGAGTTACTTCCGTGCGGTGAGTGCTAGTTTGCAATACGGTATCTCTGCGCGCGGTTTGGCTATTGATACGGGCATGGCATATGCTGAAGAGTTTCCGCGCTTTACCGCTTTTTGGTTTGAGCGTCCTACAAGCGATGCCGACAGTGTAACGATTTATGCGTTATTGGATTCACCCAGTATCACGGGGGCTTATCGTTTTGTTATCAGTCCTGCAGCCCGCCAAGTGATGGATGTGGATGTGGCATTGTATCCACGCAAACCAATTACACATTTAGGGATCGCGCCACTCACCAGTATGTTTTTATACGGTGAAAATGATAATCGACTGCGGGATGACTGGCGACCAGAAATTCATGATTCGGATGGCTTGGCGATATGGAACGGTAATGGGGAGTGGATATGGCGACCGCTGACGAACCCGACTCAGCTTCGCTTTAATGCCTATATGGATGTGCATCCACGTGGTTTCGGTTTACTGCAACGTGACCGTAATTTTGATCATTATCAGGATGATGGTGTATTTTATGAACGCCGCCCCAGTGTGTGGGTAGAACCTCGTTCTGATTGGGGTATGGGCTCGGTGCAAATGGTAGAAATATCTAGCCCTGATGAAACCTCCGATAACATGGTGGCATTTTGGCATCCGGAAATCGTGCCGCAACCTGGGCAAGAATATTTATACGCTTATCGTCTGTATTGGGGTAACGAAGCGCCTTTCACTCCGCCGCTCGCGCAAGTGGTGTCGACTAGAACAGGGATGGGCGGGGTGATAGGGAAAGCGCGGCAGTATTTTTCTTGGCGTTTCGTGGTTGATTTTGCGGGGGGGGATTTGGCGATGTTATCCAGTGATGCCCAAGTACAAGCCGTTATCAGCGTGACGAGTGGTCAGGTGGAGCTGACCTCAGTGCGCCCGTTGGCCAGTGTTCATGGCTTGCGGGCGATATTTGATTTGATGCCAGATAATAGCAAGCGGGCGGAACCTGTTAATTTGCGTTTGTATCTTAGTCTGAATGGTCAGCCATTGAGTGAAACTTGGCTGTATCAATGGCTACCGCCAAATTGATGAATGGCTAATGATAAAACTCTACGCGCAAACTTACCGTGTTTCGTCATTGTTTGTGAGCACTCATATATGTCGCGTTATCTAAGTTGTTTTACGTGGTATTGTTTAATCGAGCGTCTAACAATAGTCTCACCAATGTTTATGTATTTGACGATTTTCGCTACCGTTAAGTCTTGATCTGTGTGTTTTTTGTAATTAGATCATAGCAGTCTTAATTGGTGTATCGCCGCGTCACCGACTATCAGGCAGTTCAGTCATAGACCGTATCATGATTTCCAGAACGGGTCATGCGGACTTGAGGAAAGCCTTGTATATGTCAGGCATGGTGGCGCTACGTCACAGTACGGTATTGCGGGTATTTGGGGAGAGAATGGAAGCCAACGGGTTGGTACCGAAGGCAGTCATCGGAGCGGCTATGCGCAAACTCGTCCATATCAACTATGGCGTGGTGAAGTCAGGCAGACCGTTTGATGAAATTTTGCGAATAAGGGGCTTGCTGTTCAAGGTGGTATCTGACACTTGCAGTCCTGCAGCTCACTGTGATGGTTGATTCGGTCCGAATTAGGACTATAATCGGTCTTATTGTTGGTATTTTCAGGAGCATCGTAATGAAACTCTCTACTCAGGTTAAACCCGTCAGCTATTTAAAAAGTCATGCTGCGGAGATCATCAAGGATATCACCGCAAGTCGTGAACCACTGCTCATTACCCAAAACGGTGAAGCAAAGCTGGTCGTTATGGATGTGCGCTCATACGAAGAGCATGAAGAAACGCTAGCCCTTTTGAAGATACTCGCCCTAGGTAATCATGAGATCGAACAAGGTCATTACAGGTCTGCAAAGGATGTGTTTGCCGAGCTGGATAAAGCGGATAGCCAATGAGCTTGAAGGTCGTTTTCCTTCGCTCAGCAGAACAAGACCTCAAGGAATTGAGGGGTTACATCATCAAGCAGTTTGGCAAAGAAGTATGGCAAGACAGCTATAGAAAAATCAAGGCATCGGTTGGTGTCATCCAGACCTATCCGCTTGGTGGAAGTATCCCAGAAGAGTTTGAGCGTTTGAATCTCGCCCAATATCGTCAAGTCATTTCAGGCATGAACAGAATCATCTATGAAGTTCGGCAAGAGACGGTTTATATACATATTATCTGCGATAACCGGAAAGAGATGGCGTCATTGCTGACGCGGCGGCTTTTGAGGGATGTTTAATTTGGCAGCCCCAAAATAGTATGTTGACTTGTGGCTTGCGCAGACATCCCGTAATTTTAAGGGCAAGTCTAGAATAGTTGCACCATTTAGCCTTAACACTAAACCCCTTTTGCCTGCTGATCCGCATGGTAGCTGCTGCGCACCATAGGTCCGCAAGCTGCATGTTTGAACCCCATTTCCATTGCGGCAGTTTCAAATACTAAAAACTGCTCTGGTGTGACATAGCGCGTGAGCGGGATATGGTGCGCTGATGGTTGCAGATATTGGCCTATGGTAAGCATATCGACATTGTGTTCACGCAGGTCTTGCATCAGTGCCATGACTTCTTCGTCGGTTTCACCCAGACCTACCATGATGCCGGATTTGGTGGGGAGGTCAGGGTGGCGGATTTTGAAGTCTTTTAATAGTTGCAGTGAGTGGTCGTAATCGGCACCAGGGCGGGCAGCTTTGTACAGTCGTGGCACGGTTTCCATGTTGTGGTTCATTACGTCGGGTGGCGCGTTGGCCAAAATGTCCAGGGCGATGTCCAGACGTCCACGAAAATCGGGTACGAGGACTTCGATACGGGTGTTGGGTGAGGCTTTGCGGACTGTGCTGATGCAGTCGGCGAAATGTTGCGCGCCGCCGTCGCGTAAGTCATCGCGGTCCACGCTGGTGATGACGACGTATTTGAGTTTCATTGCGGCGATGGTTTGCGCGAGATGTGCGGGTTCGTTGACATCAGGCGGCAGTGGCTTGCCATGCCCTACGTCACAGAACGGGCAGCGGCGTGTGCATAAATCGCCCAATATCATGAACGTGGCGGTGCCGTGTTTGAAGCATTCGCCAAGGTTGGGGCAGGAGGCTTCTTCGCAGACGGTGTGCAGATTTTGTTCGCGTAATATCGCCTTGAGCGCGATGACTTCGGGTGAATTTGGCGATTTGGCGCGTATCCACGACGGCATTTTCAGGCGTTCTTGCGGGATGATTTTAATCGGGATGCGGGCGGTTTTTGCTTCGCCTTTGTGGAGTTTGATGTCGGCCATATTTAATTGCTGATGTGGTGTAAGAGTTGATCGCGCAGTTGCACGTTGAGCAGATTGGAGTCGATATTAGCACTTAAATCGCGTAATTGGGTAACGGCCATGCCTTGATAGCCGCATGGGTTGATGTTGGCAAAGGGTTTCATATCCATATCGACATTGAGTGCCAAGCCATGATAACTGCAACCGCGTTTGATACGTAAACCCAGTGCTGCGATTTTGGCGTCATTGACGTACACGCCAGGTGCATTGTCACGGCGTTGTGCAGTCAGATTATAACTGGCTAGCAGGTCTATGATGGTCTGTTCCATGCGTTGTACCAGATCACGCACGCCATAACCCCGGCGTTTGATATCGATGAGCAGGTAAGCGACGATTTGCCCAGGGCCATGATAGGTAATCTGCCCACCACGGTCTATGTTGATGAGTGGTATGTCGGTTGCGTTGAGCAGGTGTTCGGGTTTGCCTGCCTGCCCCAGCGTGTAAACAGGCGGGTGTTCCAGTAACCAGATTTCATCAGGTGTATCCGCATCGCGTTGCGCAGTAAAGTCCTGCATGGATTGCCAGGTCGACAGATAATCCACACGTCCTAGCTGGCGCACCTCTATGGGTTGCAATTACAGCACCATTTTGACCATGTGATGCGAGGTCAAAGCACGGTACAGATTATCCAGTTGCTCACGGTTATGTGCGCGTATGGTACAGGTCAGGCTGAGGTAATTACCCGCTTTGCTCGGACGGCATTCTATCGTTGCGGGTTCAAAATCAGCTGCATGTTCCAGTACGACGCTGGTAATAGTTGCCTGAAACTCAGGATGCGCTGCGCCCATGATTTTCAATGGAAAATCACACGGGTATTCGATTAAACTGTCTTCAGGTTTGATTTCGCTCATGATTTTCGCCTATTTGAATTTCAACATGATGCTATCCCAGGCGCGACCGATGAAGCTGGCGACGCTGACATTTTCCAGTGCAACGATAGGGTATTGTGCAATGATTTTGTTGTCCAGGCTAACTCGGAGTGTGCCGATGTTCTGGCCGCGACTCAGTGGTGCTAACAGCGGTTGGCGCGTGGTTAGCGTGTTTTTCAAGTCTGCGCTGCGTCCGCGTGGAACGCTGAGGTACAAGTCACGGGCGAAACCTGCCTTGATGGTGCTTTGGCTGCCCTTCCAGACCTTTAGCGTGGTCACGGTTTGATTCTGAGCGTAGAGTTTAACGCTGTCAAAAAACTGGAAGCCATAGTTCAACAGGCGTTGGCTTTCGGCAGCGCGCAGTGCGTCTGAATTGGCACCAAGCACAACTGAGAGCAAACGCCGATTGCCGCGATGGGCTGAAGCAATAAGGCAAAAACCAGCGCTTTCGGTGTGCCCGGTTTTCATGCCGTCAACAGTAGGGTCGCTCCACAATAAACGGTTACGGTTGGGTTGAGCAATGTTGTTGTAGCGATACTCTTTAATCGAATAGAGTGGATGAAATTCTGGGTAATCACGAATGATGGCGGTCGCAATCAGGCTTAAATCGCGTGCGGTGGTGTAGTGCTGTGGATCAGGCAAACCTGTGGCTGTGACAAAGTGGGTGTGTGTCATGCCCAGGCGCAGCGCTTCTTTGTTCATCATGCTGACGAAGCCGGCTTCACTGCCGCCTATGCTTTCGGCCAAGGCAACAGTTGCATCGTTACCTGACTGGATAATCATGCCATGGAGCAGTTCATCGACAGTAACTGGTTTGTTCGGCTCAACGAACATGCGTGAACCTTCCGTTTTCCATGCTTTTTCTGAAATAGGGACGATATCCGTGAGTTTCAGGCGTCCTTGTTTGATGGCGGCAAAGCTCAGGTACGCGGTCATGAGCTTGGTCAGCGATGCTGGCTCAATGCGGCGGTCTGCCTCTTTTTCGACCAGGACTTGACCACTGTTTGCATCCATCAGCAACCATGCTTTGGCAGCAAGTTCGGGTGGTGGCGCAGTGGGTAAATCGACTGCGAAGCTGAGTGAAGATAAGCAGAGTAGAACAAATGTGATGATTTTTTTCATAAGGACGATTTGTGTAAAGAAGTTATTCAATGACAGAACGTACGGGCTTTAAGTTCATGCGGGATTCAATTTCTTGCGCCGCAATTTTAGCACTATCGTTGTCTTCATAGGGCCCGAGTGCAACACGATAGCGATCCTGTTTGGTGAATATCACTAGTGCGGCATTGCTTTTGCTGAGTTGGGTACTGGCGCGCGCCAATAGTTTTTCGGCATTGTCGCGACTGGTGAAGCTGCCCAGTTGTAGGAATATACCTGCAGTATTCGATGCAACGTCACGTCCTTCACTGATTTCAGCAGGGGTTATCGCGGTGACTTCGACCATGCCGCTGCCACCTTGGGCGATACCCAGTTTATGCGCGGCGGTATAAGAAAGGTCGATGATGCGTTTGCTGTGAAAAGGGCCTCTGTCGTTGATACGAACGATGACCGATTTGCCCGTGGTAAGTGACTTGACCCGGGCGTAACTCGGGATGGGCAAAGTCAGGTGGGCGGCACTCATGCCATACATGTCATAAATTTCGCCTGATGCGGTACGTTTGCCGTTAAATTTTTTGCCATACCAGGAGGCGATGCCCTGGGCTTGGTAGGTACAGTTCTCGGTGGCCGGCGTGTAGGTTTCACCAAGAACGGCATAAGGTCGATTCGCGTATTTATGCAGTGGTTCGATCTTGGGGGTAGCATCTGGAATTGCGTCAATATCAGCGGGTGGGTTGTCGCCTGGACCGTCATCCATATAATAGCCACCTGGTTTTTTAACGTGGGTGTTGGCTATGGTGCTACTGGGTTCTGCAGGGAGTTGGCGTTTAGGTGCGCTGGCGCAGCCTGCCAGACTGGTAATAATTAGCAAAGCGAGTATTTTTTTCATGATTTGAGTAATTTCCTGTGCGTGCTGACACTCATTAAAATACCAAACCCCAGCATGACGATAACCATAGCTGTGCCACCGTAACTCATCATCGGTAAGGGTACGCCGACTACTGGGAGAATACCAGAGACCATACCCATGTTAACGAATGCGTAAGTGAAAAAAGCCAGGGTGATACTTCCTGCCATGAGGCGGGAAAATAGCGTGGGGGCGTGGGCGGCAATATGCAAACCGCGCGCAATAATGGCTAGATACAGTAGTAGTAGCAATATATTGCCGAGCAGTCCAAACTCTTCGCCATACACGGCAAATACAAAGTCTGTTGTGTGTTCGGGGAGAAAATCTAAATGCGATTGGGTGCCATGTAACCAGCCTTTGCCGAAATTGCCGCCTGAGCCGATAGCGATAGTTGACTGGATAATGTGGTAACCCGCACCGAGTGGGTCCTGTGTTGGATCAAGCAGGGTGAGTATGCGGTTCTTCTGGTAGTCATGCAAGAAATGCCAGAGTACCGGCATACTTGCACCTGCGACAATAGCCATGCCCAGCATCACCCGCCAGGGCAAGCCTGCAAAAAATAACACATAGAAACCTGATGCGCTGATTAACAAGGCGGTGCCAAGATCTGGCTGCTTTACTACGAGTGCGACCGGAATAGCGAGTAGTAGTGCGGCAATGCCATAATCTTTGAGCTTTAGCGTGGCTTCGTGGTAATGGAAATACCAGGCCAGCATCAACGGCATGGCGATTTTCATGATTTCAGAGGGCTGGATGCGCGTCACGCCCAGATGCAGCCAGCGCCGAGAGCCATTGACTACGTCACCAAACAAGGCGACACCTATCAGCAATATTACGCCTGTGGTGTAGAGCGGCACGGCAAGTGCTAATAAATACTGTGGCGGCACATTGGCCACGATGACCATGATACCTAGTGCGACCAGCATATTAATGCCATGCGCGAGTAATTTAACGTTGTCTTCCCCGGCGGCGCTGTACTGCAAAAACATGCTGAGCAGCATGAGAATAAATAGCAGCAGCAACATGGGGTAATCCAGGTGCGTTGCAAGTTTTACCAGCCAGGCTTTAATCCGCATTGACGTTGTCTCCAGTGGTGTCAACGGTAGTCGCGCTCATGTTTTTAGGCAGCTTGCCGAGCAAGTAGTAATCCATGACTGCACGCGCAATAGGGGCGGCTGTCGTGCCACCATGCCCGCCGTTTTCTACCAATACCGCGATCGCGATTTTGGGGGCGTCAGCAGGTGCAAAGGCGATAAATAAGGCGTGATCTCTGTGTGCGATTTGCAGGCGCCCAGCATTGTATTTTTCATTTTGACGTATGCCAACGACTTGGGCGGTTCCGGTTTTGGCCGCAATTAGATAGGGAGCGCCTGCGCTGGCGACTGAGGCTGTACCGCCCGGACGGGTGACGTCTATCATGGCGTCAACTATGGTTTTAAGTTGTTCTGGTGGAATATGGGCATTTGCAATCACTTCAGGTGCAATGTTGTGGCGCTGCCCGGTACGGCTGTCAATAATGGCAGAGACTAATTGCGGCTTGAGGGTGATGCCGCCATTGGCCAGCGCTGCGGTGGCAACCGCGAGTTGTAATGGCGTGGCTAAATTATAACCTTGACCTATACCTGCAATCACCGTTTCACCCGGATACCAGGGCTGTTTTGAGTGTTTGGCTTTCCACTCTCGGGAGGGCAGGACACCGGCCAGTTCGCCATCCATGTCTATGCCGGTTTTTTGCCCAAAGCCAAATTGTGAGAGGTAGGCATGCATACGGTCTATGCCCAAATCATTGGCCAGTCGGTAGTAGTACGTGTCGCAGGACTGCACGATGGATAAGTGCATGTTGACCGAGCCGTGCCCGCTAGGTTTCCAGTCGCGGTAGCGGTGGCTGCTGTTGGGTAGCATGAAATAACCAGGATCGGCGATGGTGTCGTTAGCGGTACGTACTCCATAATGCAAGCCGGCCAATGCCATAAATGGCTTGATGGTAGAACCTTCCGGGTAAGCACCACGCAAAGCACGGTTCAGTAGGGGGCGATCGGGTGAAGTGTTGAGCTCGTTCCAGTTAGTGCTATCAATGCCATCGACAAATAAATTGGGGTCAAATCCGGGGTTGCTGACAAAAGTCAGTATCCCCCCGGTTTTGGGGTCGATTGCTACCAGTGCGCCGCGAAAGCTGCCAAATGCCTTTTCAGCGATTTCCTGCAATTTGCTGTCTATGTTCAGCACCAGGTTGTCCCCGGATATTGGGTTGCTGTGTGACAGGGTACGTACTGCATGTCCGCCTGCATCAGTTTCTATTTGTTCTGCACCCGTGGTGCCGTGGAGTACGGATTCAAAGCTTTGTTCTATACCGACTTTGCCGATATGGTCGGTGCCACGGTAGTTGTCATAATGATTATCTGCTTTCAGTTGTGCTAAATCGGCATCGTTAATACGGCCAATATAGCCAATCAGATGAGACGCAGAGGTTTTCTGAGGATATTGACGGAATAGTCTGGCTTTGACTTCTACCCCTGGCAGGCGATAGCGATTGGCTGCGATGCGCGCGACTTCTTCATCGGTTAAGCGGGTACGCAGCGGGAATGTTTCGAAATTGTGGCTCTCGGCAACCAGTTTGGCAAAATGTTTGCGATTGGCCGGCGTGATGTCAACCAGTTTAGCCAGTTCTGCTATGGTAGCTGGGATGTCTTTTATTTTGTTCGGGGTGAGTTCTAATGTGTAGGCGGAATAGTTGTGCGCCATGACAACGCCATTGCGGTCAAAAATGATGCCGCGATTGGGTGTGGTCGGAGCAACAGAAATGCGATTGCTCTCGGCTAAGGCGAAATATCGGTCATGTTCCAATACCTGAACATAGAAAAATCGTGCCAATAACACTAAAAACAGAACCACCACAAATCCAGCGGCAATCATGATGCGATGCCTAAAATCAGTCAGCTCGACCTGATAGTATTTGATTTCGGTTGGTTCTATCATTGCGATTTTTTAGCATCTGGCGTGTGCTGGCTGTGTAACAGTGCCCATACTGGAATCCAGCACAGCGCCCCGGTCAAAATGGCGGCAAAATACTGTAGCGCGTGGAAACTGTCGCCTACGAAAGTGGCGACAACAACACTCATGGTTTGCTCTATTAATAACAAACCAGCGATATGTATGGTCTGTTGCCAGGGGGGGAAGTTGTACATGCGGCGTTGCAACAGCATCAGGGCAAAGACTGTGATTGCATAAGCAAGTGCATGTTGTGCCAGTATGCTGCCGTCAGTTAAATCAATTAAGAGGCCCAGTGTCCAAGCCGCACCCAGGCCGATACGTGCAGGCTGATAGATTACCCAGAATAACAATACGAGCAGCAAAAAGTCCGGGCGCAGCCATAAATAATCTACAGACCATGGCAGCAAATTAAACGCCAATGCGAGTATCAGACTCAACGCGATGACACGCCCGCTATGGGAGAGTTGTATGTTTGCGCCTTTAGCTTGATTAAATGCCATCAGGGTTTGCCTACGATTTTGCCCGCTGCTTTTTCAGCGCTGGGGGAGTCTACAATCAATACTTGGCGGTTACGGTCTATCGCCGCAACGGGTTTGCAAATGATATGCGCAAAAGCACGGCTACTGCTGAGATCGATTTGCATTACTTTGGCGACTGCCAGACCAGAAGGATAGACGCCGTCTATACCCGAGGTAATGATTAAATCTCCCGCCCGGACGTCAGTATTGTGCGGCAAATATCGAATTTCCACTGTGTCGTCGATGCCGGTTCCAAATAACACTGCGCGCTGACCAGTGCGTTGCACAGCAATGGGGACTGATTGGTCATTGTTGATGAGCAGGGTGACGTCGCTGGTACGGTCATACACTTGTGTGACTTGTCCAATCAAACCTTGTTCATCGATGACGGCTGATCCTGCATGTACACCTTGTTTGCTGCCCTGGTTGACGGTTACCTGGCGTAAATAGGGGTCACGTGGGATAGCGATAATTTCAGCAATTTGTGTGTGCAACGGCGTGCGGCTTTGTGCACCGAGCAGAGCGCGCAAATGCTGATTTTCCTGTTCCAGATCTTGATAACGCTGCAATTTGGCGCTGTAGGCAATAAAACGTTGTTGTAGCGCAGCGTTCTCTTGCTGTAATTGTGCGTGCTTTACAAAAAAACCAGTCACTTTTTCATAAGTCAGGTATGGCGTTTGTACTATTTCTGATATCGGATAGATCAAGCTGTTCATGCTTGAACGAAACAGGTTAAGGGCGTGATAACGCACATCAGCAACGATAATGGCAATGCTGAATAAAACATAAATCATCAACCGTGCACTCGCACTAATGCCGTGCGGGAACAGGTTGATGTGAGGGTGACGCGCGGGCATGGCTAGGCGTTAGGAGTCCTGGGCGAAGACGCTGTGTAGTTTGTCCATTTCTTCGAGTGCGCGACCAGAGCCACGTACCACGCAAGTCAGCGGATCTTCAGCAACGATGACTGGCAGGCCGGTTTCTTCCATGAGCAATCGATCCAGGTCACGCAGTAACGCACCGCCGCCAGTGAGCACCATGCCTTTTTCGGCAATGTCTGCGCCGAGTTCAGGTGGGGTCTGTTCCAGTGCGGATTTTACCGCGCTGACGATGTTGTTGAGTGGGTCGGTCAGCGCTTCCAGGATTTCATTGCTGGAAATAGTGAAGCTGCGCGGGATGCCTTCGGCGAGGTTGCGGCCCTTGACTTCCATTTCTTGCACAGCTGAGCCTGGGAAAGCCGAACCTATACCTTTTTTGATGGCTTCGGCAGTGGCTTCACCGATGAGCATGCCGTAATTGCGGCGGATGTAGTTGATGATGGCTTCGTCAAATTTGTCACCGCCAACACGCACTGAGCTGGCGTAAACAATACCGCCCAATGAAATAACGCCGACTTCAGTGGTGCCGCCACCGATGTCCACCACCATGGAGCCGGTTGCTTCTGCCACAGGCAGGTCTGCACCGATAGCTGCAGCCATCGGTTCTTCAATCAGGTACACCTGACGTGCACCCGCACCAATAGCGGATTCGCGGATGGCGCGACGTTCAACCTGGGTAGAACCACAGGGTACGCAAATGATAATGCGTGGACTCGGGTGGAACATGCGGGTGTCGTGAATTTTCTTGATGAAATACTTGAGCATTTGCTCGGTGATGGTGAAGTCAGCAATCACGCCATCCTTCATCGGGCGTATCGCCGTGATGTTGCCAGGCGTGCGGCCGAGCATGTTTTTCGCTTCCAGACCAACGGCCTGTATGGTTTTCTTTGCGCTATTTGCGTCTTGACGGATGGCGACAACAGAGGGTTCGTCAAGGACGATACCCTTGCCACGTACATAAATCAACGTGTTGGCCGTGCCTAAATCGATAGCTAAATCGGTAGAAAAATAACCGCGTAATGATCCGAACATAGTGATGGTTTTCGCTTAGGTTGAGAGTGAACTTGCTACGATACCGACATGGTATATGTAGCCTTGCATAAACGTAATATGATACTCTAATAGGCTTGTTTCCTGTGAAGATTTTGTACTATGTCGCTAACACTGCAAGATGTAAAACGTGTCGCCACACTCGCCCGCATTGCGGTCAACGATGAAGAAGCGGCGACCTATCAACAACACCTCAACGGTATATTTGGCTTAATTGCTGAAATGCAAGCGGTCGATACGACGGGTATCGAGCCTATGTCGCATGCGCAGGATTTAAGTCAGCGTTTGCGTGATGACGTAGTTACAGAGTCTAATCAGCGTGACAAGTTCCAGGCGATTGCACCACAAGTTGCAGGCGGTCTGTATTTGGTTCCACAGGTAATTGAATAAGATGATAAATGCCAGTTTAAGCCAGCTCGCAAGTTTACTTGCCGACAAGAAAATCTCCAGCGTTGAATTGACGCAAATTTATTTGGGTCGTATCGCTAAACTCAATCCTGCGCTGAACGCGTTTGTGACGCTCAATTCGGAGATGAGTCTTGCCGATGCACGCGCTGCTGATGCGCGCATTGCTGCGGGTCAAGCGGCAGCATTGACTGGTATTCCCGTTGCGCATAAAGATATTTTTTGCGCAGATGGCTGGCGTACTACTTGCGGCTCAAAAATGCTGGAAAATTTCATTGCGCCGTATGATGCCCACGTTATCAGCCAGTTCAAAACTGCTGGCGCGGTGAGCCTAGGTAAGACCAATATGGATGAGTTTGCCATGGGGTCGTCCAATGAAACTTCCTATTTCGGTGCAGTGAAAAACCCTTGGGATGCATCCGCCGTACCTGGTGGCTCATCAGGTGGTTCGGCAGCAGCAGTGGCTGCGCGTCTAGCGCCTGCGGCAACGGGAACCGATACCGGCGGCTCCATTCGCCAACCTGCCGCATTGACAGGGATTACTGGTCTGAAGCCAACTTATGGTGTGGTATCGCGTTACGGCATGATTGCCTTTGCTTCAAGTCTGGATCAAGCTGGACCGATGGCAAAATCTGCTGAAGACTGTGCGTTACTGATGAATGTGATGGCAGGTTTCGATGCGCGTGACTCAACCAGTCTGGAGCGTCCGGTAGAAGATTACACGCGTGATTTGCAGCAACCGCTAGCAGGCTTGCGTATTGGCTTGCCACGTGAATATTTTGCTGAAGGTCTGGGTGCCGATGTGGCGGCGAGTGTAGAAGCTGCATTACACGAATATCGTAAGCTGGGTGCGGTGACGGTAGATATTTCGCTGCCGAATACCAAGTTGTCTATCCCCGTTTACTATGTATTAGCACCTGCCGAGGCGTCGACTAACTTGTCACGGTTTGACGGTGTGCGTTATGGTTACCGCGCACCAGAGTATGGCGATTTGACCGATATGTATGAAAAATCCCGTGCGCAAGGCTTTGGTACCGAGGTCAAGCGGCGCATCATGATAGGCACCTATGTGTTGTCGCATGGTTACTACGATGCTTATTACATGCAAGCGCAGAAAATACGTCGTTTGATAGCGCAGGATTTTGAAGCTGCTTTTCAGCATTGCGACATCATCATGGGGCCAACTGCGCCGAGCACGGCGTTTAATTTCGGCGAAAAAGCTGATGATCCAGTAGCGATGTATTTGTCTGATATTTATACCATAGCGGTGAACCTGGCGGGCTTGCCTGGTATGTCCGTACCGTGCGGCCTGGGTAGCAACGGTCGCCCTGTAGGTTTGCAGATTATTGGCAATTATTTTAGCGAAGCCAAGATGCTGGGTGTTGCGCATCAATATCAATTGGCAACGGATTGGCATACGCGTATGCCCGATAACATTTAATCCGCTAGCGGAAGGTCACGAATATGCAATGGGAAATTGTCATTGGGTTAGAAGTTCATACTCAACTCTCTACACAGTCTAAAATCTTTTCCGGTTCCAGTACCGCGTTTGGTGCTGAACCCAATACCCAGGCCAGTGCAGTGGATATTGCGTTGCCTGGGGTTTTGCCCGTGCTTAATAAAGGTGCGGTGGAGCGGGCGATACAGTTGGGTTTGGCGATAGATGCCAACATCAGCCGACGTTCGGTGTTTGCACGTAAAAATTATTTTTATCCTGACTTGCCTAAAGGCTATCAAATCAGCCAAATGGAACTGCCTGTGGTTGAGGGTGGACACTTGACCATACAAGTCGGCGATGTCGAGAAAGTCATACGCATCACGCGCGCGCATCTGGAAGAAGATGCTGGCAAATCTATCCACGGCGATTTTCACGGCATGACAGGTATTGATTTGAATCGCGCGGGTACACCTTTGCTGGAAATCGTATCTGAGCCCGATATGCGCGGTTCTGCTGAAGCTGTGGCATATGCCAAGGCTTTGCATAGCCTGGTGGTATGGCTGGGGATATGCGATGGCAATATGCAGGAAGGTAGCTTCCGTTGCGATGCCAACGTTTCGGTGCGTCCTAAAGGTTCGACTGAATTAGGTACGCGCTGCGAGATCAAGAACTTGAATTCGTTCCGCTTTATGGAGCGTGCAATTGAGTACGAAGCACGTCGCCAAATTGAGATTAACGAAGATGGCGGCACTATACGCCAGGAAACGCGTTTGTATGATCCCGATCGTGATGAAACACGGACTATGCGTTCTAAGGAAGACGCGCATGATTATCGTTATTTCCCCGACCCTGATTTATTGCCGCTGGTGATTTCCGAGGAATGGATAGCCCGCACTCGCGCCGCCATGCCTGAGTTGCCCGCTGCCATGCGTGAACGTTTTGTGAGTGACTATGCGATTTCTGCCTATGATGCGGCTGTTTTAACCAGCACCAAAGCCATGGCGAGTTATTTTGAAGCTGCGGTGAGTGCGGCTGGCGGCGAGGCAAAAATTTGTGCGAACTGGATGATGGGTGACTTATCTGCTGCGTTGAACCGGGCTGAATTAAGCGTAGAACAAAGCCCCGTCAGTGCCACTCAGCTTGCCATGTTAGTACGGCGCATTACCGACGGTACGCTGTCAGGCAAGTTGGCGAAAGAGGTGTTTGAGGCATTGTGGCAAGGCGAGGGCGAAGTCGATGCCATTATCGAGGCGCGTGGTTTGAAGCAAGTCTCCGATACGGGTGCGATTGAGATTGTTGTAGCGCAAGTCTTGGCAGATAGCCCGAATCAAGTCGCCGAATATCGTGCAGGCAAGGAGAAAATGCTGGGTTATTTGATCGGGCAAGCGATGAAAGCCATGAAAGGTAAAGCCAATCCACAGCAGTTGAATGAAGTCTTGCTACGCTTGTTGGCTCAATAAGTATGGGACTTTATGAATAATAGGCGTTTATTTTTACAATCATTGCTGGTGGCTGCGCTTACAGCAAGTTATCCCGCACATGCATTGCTGTCGTCAGGGGCATCCAATTTAACCATCGCCGTATATCCAGGAACAGGCGCGGAAGAAGTGCCTATTTATGTATTTCAGGCAAGCACCCATGCGATGACTGAAGTGCTGACGAAAAAAATTGGAAAAAAAGTCTATACCGAGCCTTTTCGCAGTTTCGCTTTGTTGCGCAAAACAATCGATAATAATCTGGCTGATGCCTTGTTAGTGCCGCCTATGATTGCGGCCTATGCGTTGCAGCATGGCTATCAACCTTTAGTGCGTATTCAAGATATGGCATCGGGTGCGCTCATCAGACGCAAGGGGCAAGTGGTCACGCGCATAGGAATGACAGAAGCAGACTCATGGCTGGGTGCCATGGGTGCGAATTTAGTCGCGCAGCATAAGCTAGTGCCACCGAACATGCTGGAAATAGTCAAAACGCAAGATGCCGTAGTGTACTTGTTGCAACAAAAAGCTGTACAGGCAGCGGTGTTACGCAGCGAAAAAGCGAATAAATTAATTGCAACTGGTGAGTATGAGTTGTGGTATCCGCTGGCGGCTACCCCTGATTTGACTTTGCTGATTCATGATAAATTGGCGGCAAGTTATGCCGAACCACTCAGGCAGGCCATGTTGAATTTGCCCGTGGATGCAATTAATGGTTTGCAGGAAGTTATTCACGTTCCCATTAAGCGATTTGTCGTCAGCAACAAACAGGACTATGTGCCATTATCAGGGCTGCTCAAATAGTATAACGTTTGGGTGAATGGCTGCGAGCATAGAGTTTGTGTTTATCAAAACTCGGCTCAACCGTTTTCAGTCCGAGGGTCAAACGCGCTTCGTCAATGTCACGTTACGTGTCCTGACTAATTCAATAGCGCTGTGTCAGTGTCATGGTATTGCACTCGCGTTGCCTGTTGGTTTGGTTTAAAAAGCTCATGCCTAGCAACGCCAGTGGCAGTCCGCCACCTTCTACTACCGTACCCGGTACCATGTTTAAGCTGATCCCGCCTACACGTATGTTATTGAATATGACGCGGTAGGCAACCGCGACGCCATTCGCCGTGCTGGTTGCGCCGCGCAGGCCGCGGCGATAGTCGACGCCCAATCTGTCTGCTTCCTGAGTGCTGATGGTCACCGATGTTGCGCCTGTATCTACTACGAAATTAACGCTACTGCCATTGATCGTGCCTATGGTGAAGAATTGCCCATGACCATCGGCGGTCAGGCTTGCGTTAGGTTTGACGCTACTGCTACCGCCCGAGTACGATTGCCCCATGGTTAATTGGCGGCGTGTGCCGTCTACTTCAAATAGAGCTGACTGGGCAGTGGCACTGATTAGACGTGCGCCTTGTACTGTTTCACCTGCAGCCATGACATGGGGTTTGCCGCCATCAATCATAACCATTGCATGATCTTTAAATAGACCGGTGACATTTATACTGGTGGCGTGCGCCATGTTAGTGGCGATGAATAAACTTAATGTCAGGATAAGGTCACGGCGGCCAGATATTCTCATTGCTTGCCCGTTAACTCAATATAGCGTGCGCGGTCGGCATCAAATTTGGCTTTAGTTGTGGCGATTTCTGCATTCTTCTGCGCGATAATCTCCATCAGATCAGTAATGTGCTTCATGTTTTCAACGTATTCATCGCTCTTAGGTGAGAGCTTGGCCTGTTTGGCGCGTAGTGGTTCAAGTCTGGCATTGGTGCCATTGATAACCAGGTTGTATTGCTCCAGACTCCTGTCGCGCGCCAGGTCTATCTCGGCAGGTGAGGTGTAAGTGTTGAGCAGTGCGGAGTCGCGGCGTTTTTGCTCGGTGAGCGTTTGCGCTTCTTTTTTTAATTTCGCTTGTTCTATTTCATTTTGCGCACGTTGTTGTGGGGTGAGCGCGGCTGCGGTTTCCTTAATAATATTGCCTTTTTTGTTCATTTCTATGGTGGCGCGTCCCGCAGCTTGAGGCGGCATGGTGTCGCCGTAGTGGGTAACGCCTTGTGCATCTTTCCACTTGTAAATATCGGCATGCGCGAGCGGCGCCAGATTGAGGATCACCAAAGCGCTGATGATTTTATAGTTGATGTTCATAGGGTGCTGGCTCCGTAGGTGAGTCGATACTGTGCGACTGCTGGTGCATATTGTTCCATGTTTGGGTTGGTTTGCAAATAGGCGAGTAAATCGTCCAGATTGGCAATCGCAAATACCGGGATTTGATACTGCTGTTGCACTTCCTGCACTGCGGATAATGTGCCTGTGCCACGTTCCATGCGGTCGATAGCGATAATTACGCCAACTGGGGTCGCGCCATGAGCGCGGATGATTTCGACCGATTCGCGCACTGATGTGCCTGCGGAAATAACATCGTCGATGATGAGTACCCGTCCTGCTAATGGGGAGCCCACGATATTGCCACCTTCACCGTGATCTTTGGTTTCTTTGCGATTGAAGCTGTAGGCTGTGTTTTTGCCTGAATTCGCCAGCGCAATTGCAGTGCTGGCAGCGAGCGGTATGCCTTTATAAGCAGGGCCAAACAATACATCGAATTCTATTCCTGCAGCGAGTATGGCTTTAGCGTAAAATTCGCCTAATTGTTTTAATGCCAGGCCATCGGCAAATAAGCCCGCATTGAAGAAGTACGGGCTCATGCGCCCTGCTTTGGTTTTGAATTCACCAAAACGCAATACGCTCTGGTTGATGGAAAATTGTAAAAATTCTTGTCTGAAATCGTTCATAAGTATGAAGAAAGCCTAAAAAATGCGTGTAATTACCGCGAATCTAAATGGTATCCGTTCAGCAACGAGTAAAGGTTTTTTTGACTGGATGCTGAGTCAAAATGCTGATTATATTTGTGTACAAGAGCTTAAAGCGCAGCAAGCCGACATGCGTGATGAAATGTTATCACCGAATGGCTATATCGGCTATTTTCATTATGCCGAGAAAAAAGGCTATAGCGGCGTAGGAATATATAGCAAGCAGCCTGCAGACGAGGTTATTGTGGGATTAGGTATAGCTGATATTGATGCTGAAGGGCGCTACCTGGAAGCGCGTTTTGGTAATTTGAGCATAGTGTCATTGTATTTGCCGTCAGGTTCCAGTGGTGATGACAGGCAACAGGTCAAGTTTGACTTTCTGGCGCGATTTTATCCGCATTTGCAAGCCTTAGTGGCCAGTGGGCGTGAAGTATTGGTATGTGGCGACTGGAATATCGCGCATCAGCAAATTGATCTGAAAAACTGGAAATCCAATCAGAAAAATTCAGGCTTCTTACCAGAAGAGCGTGCGTGGATGACGCAAGTGCTGAGTGATTTGAATTGGGTCGATGTTTACCGCACGTTGTATCCGGAGGCTACGGGAGATGCTTATACCTGGTGGAGTAATCGTGGTCAGGCGTGGGCGAATAATGTGGGTTGGCGTATCGATTATCAATTGGCAACGCCTGAATTGGCAGCCAAAGCGCAGGCGGCCAGTGTTTATAAAGACCAGCGTTTTTCTGATCACGCACCGTTAGTGGTGGATTATTTGTGATGGCGCAACATCCCTGGTTGTCCGCACTCAAAGTTTATGCCCATCCACGTGTGGTGGGCATGTTGTTGCTTGGGTTTTCGTCCGGGTTGCCGCTGTTGCTGGTGCTGGGGACGTTGTCGTTCTGGCTGCGTGAAGCGGGGATAGAACGGGCGACGATAGGGCACTTGTCCTGGATAGGGTTGGCGTATGGCTTCAAGTGGCTGTGGGCACCGCTGGTTGACAGGTTATCTCTGCCGTTGCTTACGCGCTGGCTGGGTCGGCGCCGGGCATGGCTGTTGCTGGCGCAAGTCGTGGTGGTGGCAGCGTTGCTGGGCATGGCGAATACGGATCCGTCCGTGAGTTTGCAGCCTATGATTTATTTTGCGCTGGCAGTTGCCTTTGCCTCGGCAACACAGGACATTGCGCTGGATGCATACCGTATCGAAGCGGTTACTCAGGAGAAACAGGGGGCGATGGCAGCAACTTATCAGGCGGGTTATCGGATTGCGATGATCACCGCTGGGGCAGGTGTGTTGTGGATAGCATCGGCCGTAGATGCAACGCCGACAGCATATGATTTCATGCCGTGGCATGTGGCCTATACGGTGATGGCGGCATGTATGGCAGTAGGGATACTGGCAACCTTGACCATCAGTGAGCCTGAGCTGGCACCGAATCTGATCGCGGCGCAGGAAGCTGGTGAGGTGCATGATGCACTAGTGCGGCGCGGTTTACATGGCAGAACCTTGCGGGTGACGAGCTGGATTTATACCGCAATATTGAGTCCGTTTATGGATTTTATTAAGCGCTTTGGCTGGCAAGCGGCATCGATACTTGCATTGATTGCGATTTACCGTATTTCCGATGTGGTAATGGGCGTGATGAGCAATCCGTTTTATGTTGATATGGGCTATTCCAAGGATGAGGTGGCGACAGTCTCCAAAGTCTATGGCGTGGTGATGACCATCATCGGTGCAGGATTGGGCGGTGTGTTGACGGCGAAAATGGGAGTGATGCGTACCTTGTTTTTAGGCGCGGTACTGTCTGCGAGCACCAATTTGTTGTTCGTGTGGCTGGCAGGGTTGGGGCATGATGTATCGGCACTGGTGTTTACTGTGTCAGCGGATAATTTGTCGGCGGGTATCGCGTCAAGCGCATTTGTGGCGTATCTGTCCGGGCTGACAAACAGCGCTTATTCTGCGACACAATATGCGCTGTTTAGCTCGGTGATGCTGATGCTGCCCAAGTTCATTGCAGGGTTTTCTGGTGATTTTGTCGATGCATATGGGTACGCGGATTTCTTTACTGCAACGGCGCTGTTAGGTGTGCCCGTGTTGCTGTTAGTCTGGCTGGTTGATCGGCAAGAGAAGCGTAATGCTCGAATTTAGTTTAATTTCAGTGTTGCTGGTTGGCCTGCTGGGTGGTGTGCACTGTGTAGGGATGTGCGGCGGCATAGTGGCAGCGCTGTCATTTGCAACGCCAAACAACAAGCCTAGTCTGGCAATGCTGTTGGGTTATAACCTCGGCCGGATTGCAAGTTACGCGCTGGCGGGTGCAATTGCTGGTGCGGTGGGCGCGAGTAGCCTGCTGCTGAATGATTTTCTGCCTGTGTCGCGTGGCCTGTATGCATTTGCCAGTGTAATGATGATATTGCTGGGACTGTATTTGGCTGGATTGTCACGTGCAGTGTTGGTGCTGGAGCGCGTGGGTGGACATATTTGGCAACGTTTGCAGCCGTTGATGAAACGCTTGTTACCGGTACGTAATGCGCCGCAAGCGGTGTTGGTAGGGATGATATGGGGCTGGCTGCCATGCGGGTTGGTATATTCGGTATTGATTTCAGCGTTGGCGACAGGGAGTGCTGCGCATGGCGCATTGGTGATGGCCGTGTTTGGCGTGGGCACTTTGCCGAATTTGTTGGCAATGGGTATGCTGGCTAAGCATCTGCAAACCTTCACTCGTCGTCCTGCAGTGCGGTTAATGGCTGGATTGCTGGTGGCGACTTTTGGTGTGCTGGGTTTGGCGCGCCTGTTATTGAATTAGGAAAATATGAGTACAAATGAATTACAGCCGCCATTGCGGCAGTTGCTGAAACGTGCGGCAGTGGCGATTGATGCAGTCGTGCATAAAGGTCAAAACCTGAACAAGATTATGGCAGCGCAACCGCTGGCTGGTCGCGCCACAGTACAGGATATGTGTTATGCCAGTTTGCGCGAGTATGGCGAGCTGGCGGCGATGCGCGATGCGTTGTTGACCAAGCCGCTGACTGATAGCGTGGTGGCATGTTTACTGGTGGTGGCGTTGCGCCAGGTGCGTGCGCGTCCTGATGCGACGCATACGGTAGTGAATGAGGCGGTAGAAGCCGCATTTGCAGTACAGCCTTGGGCACGCGGACTGGCAAATGCGGTATTGCGTAACTATTTGCGGCAGGTGGACAGCCTGGCGGAAAAGCTGGCAAGTAATCCGGTAGCGCGCTGGAATTATCCGCAATGGTGGATAGATAAAGTGGCGCAGGTTTATCCGCAACACTGGCAGGCGTTGTTAGTGGCGGGGAATCAGCATCCGCCGATGACGTTGCGGGTCAATACGCAGCATGGCAGTACCGAGAATTATTTAGAGTGTCTGCGCGATGAAGGTATAGCCGCGCAACAAGTGGGTGGGTCGGCACTGCAATTAGCCCAGCCATGTGCGGTTTCGGCTTTGCCCGGCTTCACTACCGGACGAGTGTCGGTGCAGGATGCTGGCGCGCAGCTGGCAGCAGTATTGCTGGATGTGCAAGATGGTCAGCGTGTGCTTGATGCATGTGCCGCACCTGGCGGTAAAACCGGACATATTCTGGAGCTGGCTGATGTGCAGCTGACAGCATTGGATAATGATGAGGCGCGTCTGGTGCGGGTGCGCGAGAATCTGGCGCGTTTGCAGTTAAATGCAACGCTGTTGGTGGGTGACGCGGCGCAACCTGGGCGATGGTGGGATGAGGTGGTCTATGATCGTATTCTGGCTGATGTACCATGCAGCGCATCGGGTGTGGTACGGCGTCATCCTGATATTAAGTGGCTACGCCGCCCGGATGATATTGCGCATTTTGCGGCACAGCAGGCGAAGATTTTAACTGCACTCTGGTCTTGTCTGGCTGTGGGTGGTAAATTGCTTTATGCGACTTGCTCAATTTTCCCCGAAGAAAATCAGCAGCAAATCGATGCTTTTTTAGCGCGTCAAACAGATGCACGGCAATTGCCGCTGGCGGGGGATTGGATAACGCCAGGACAATTATTGGTAAATGACCAACATGATGGATTCTTTTATGCATTGCTGGAAAAAATTTAAGCTGTGGTTGGGGCTTGCCTTGCTGGTGTTAAGCAGCAGCGGGTGGGCCGTAAGTGAAGGTATACAAATTAAATCGGCTGAGCTGCGCCTGGTTGACGATGTGTATTACTTGCATGCGCAAATGCTGGTGACGCCTAATCCCACGCTGGAAGAGGCGCTGCATAAAGGCGTGTCGTTATATTTTGTGACTGAATTTGAGCTCAAGCGTCCACGCTGGTATTGGCTGAATGAGGAGCTGGCGCATTACACCCGCGTCAGCCGTTTATCATATAACGCGCTACTGCGTCAGTATGTGGTGTCAGGGGTAAATATACATGCGCACAGCGTGGATAAGCTGGACGATGCGTTAATGGTATTGGGTGAGGTGAGCGCCGTGCCTGTCATTACGCGCAATGAGCTGGTTCAGCGTGAGATTTATAATGCGAAACTGACCATGCGTTTAGATACCGCGCAACTGCCCAAGCCATTGCAGATCAATGCGTTGGCAACAGGTCGGTGGGATTTGGAAGCGACGCCGATGGTGTGGACGTTTAAGCCTTGAAATTTTTAGTATTTATCAGTTTTGTAGTTGGCGCAGGACTAGTCTATCTGCTATCGAGCGCCAGCGCGAACACGGATCTTTTTGCCCAGCATTTTGCCTGGTTGTTAGCGGCGACAGGTGTGCTCGTTGTTGCCATGCTGGCATTGGTAGTCTACCAAATTGTACAATTACGTTACAAAGTGCGTGCGGGTGTGTTTGGTACCAAGTTGACCATACGCCTGATGCTGGTGTTCGGTTTGATGACTTTGTTGCCTGGTGCAGTGGTATATGCGGTGTCAGTGCAGTTTTTGTCCAAGAGCATAGAGTCCTGGTTTGACGTGCGGGTGGATACAGCACTCAGTAGCGGGTTAAATTTAGGCCAGGCTGTCCTGGATAACTTGCTGCGTGAATCTGCCAGAAAGGCGGACTCTATGGCGCAGACGCTGGCAGAAGCGCCCACTACGAATCATGCGGCCTTACTTAACAGTCTACGCGAGCAATATAATATCCAGGAAGCTACTTTGTTTACGGATAGAGGCAAGCTCATTTCATTCTCCGGCAATGAGCGTTCAGGGCTGACACCGACAGCGCCTGATAACAGTATTTTGCAGCAAGTCCGTCAACAACAGACTTATTCGCGGATAGAAAATTGGGGTGACAGAGGTTTGTATGTTCGTATCGTCGTGCCTGTTAACATATTGTCATTTACCGAAAACATACGGGTATTGCAGCTGCTGCAACCCGTGCCGCAAAAACTGGCTGACGATGCAGAGGCAGTTCGTTTGGCTTATCAGGATTATCAGGAATTATCGATTTCTCGTTTAGGCTTGAAACGACTATACGGACTGACCTTGACCCTGGCGATGGTGTTGGCGTTGTTGGCAACTATCGCGTTAGCATTTTTAATCAGCGAGCAAATGGCCGCGCCGTTGCGGGCGTTGGCAAAAGGCACGCGCGCCGTGGCAAAAGGCGATTTCAGCCAAGTGCATCCCGTGAATAGTCGTGATGAACTGGGGATGCTGACTCAGTCATTTAACCGTATGACACGCCAATTAGCTGAGGCGCGACAAGCGACGGTGGATGGCCATGCGCAGATCGAGAAATCACATGCGTATCTGGAAACGATATTGGCGAACCTGACATCGGGAGTGATTGCGTTTGATGAACAGTTGCGCGTACGCAGTATTAACCCTGCTGCGGTGCAAATATTAGGTGTGGGCGAGTCGCTGGTACGGGGATTGCAGCCTTATCAGTGGGCCAGCCAAACACCGCAATTGGCTAATTTTGCCCATTTAATCACTGAGCATTTTCAGGCGCAGTCTGTCCCGGACTGGCAGCAACAGACCAGCTATCGGCAGAATCATGACAAGCGGATTTTGCTGGTGCGTGGTACTCGCCTGCCGAGTGGCATAGACAGCGGGTTCATTCTGGTGTTTGACGACATTACCCACCTGGTGCGTGCTCAGCGCGATGCGGCTTGGGGTGAGGTGGCGCGACGTTTGGCACATGAAATTAAAAATCCGCTGACGCCGATACAGTTATCTGCGGAGCGTATCGAACATAAGTTCGCCAGCAAACTGGATGCTGCCGATGCTGCGGTTTTGCGTCGTTCGACACAGACTATTGTGACTCAGGTATCCGTGATGAAAGAAATGGTGAACGCCTTTGCGGAATACGCCAAAACGCCATCTGCATTGTTGCAACCGGTGAATTTGAATTCTTTGATTCATGAGGTGTTAGCGCTGTATGGGCATGATGAGCGTATCGTTCTGGATTTGACCGAGCCACTGCCGATAGTGATGGGTGATGCCAAGTTGTTGCGTCAAGTCATCCATAATTTGTTACAGAATGCGCAAGATGCTTTGATAGATATTGCGCATCCACAGATAGATATCATCACCCGCATCGCTGAACAAACCGTGCAATTGATGGTAATGGATAATGGCGTGGGCTTGTCCGAGCAGGTCAAGGACAGGTTGTTTGAGCCTTATGCTACGACTAAACCTAAAGGAACAGGATTGGGTTTGGCAATAGTGAAAAAAATCATAGAAGAGCATCATGGTGTGATTCGTATGGAAAATCGTGATCAAGACGGCGTAGTTGTATGTATACGGCTACCTATAGTAGAACATGGAGTGCAGGCATGAGTGGGCAGATCTTAATTGTCGATGATGAAATGGGCATACGCGAGTTGTTGTCGGAGATTTTGACCGATGAAGGTTACGATGTGAGTGTTGCTGAAAACGCGAGTGCCGCACGAAGCTATCGTGAAGCTATCCAGCCTGATCTGGTGTTGCTGGATATCTGGATGCCAGATACTGATGGAATTAGTTTGCTCAAACATTGGGCCGCATCAGGGTTGTTGACTATGCCTGTGGTGATGATGTCGGGGCATGGCACCATCGATACTGCAGTGGAAGCGACACGTATCGGTGCGGTTGGGTTTCTGGAAAAGCCTATCGCGCTTAAAAAATTACTGGTCACGGTCACGGATGCATTGAAACAATATCCTGTTGATACCCTCCACGTAACTCAGCCGATAGCCCCCGCACTGGATAGCGATACCATGACTATTGGTGTCGCACCTGTTGTATTAAACGATGGCAGCTTGCTGGTGAATGCCGATTTGCCGCTGCGAGTAGCGCGTGATCAATTTGAACGCCTGTATTTTGAACGACTGATTCAGCAAACAGATGGTAACGTAACTTGCATAGCGGAATTGGCTGAAGTCGAACGCACGCATTTGTATCGTAAGTTAAAGCAGTTGGGCGTGAAATTGCCTAAAAAATGAATAGGTGTCGGTTGCTGGAAGATTATTTGTCAGGTATCGTTATATTTTATTTGATATAACGCGAGTGGAGTGATTTATGTTGTTACGAAATGGGATCAAATCTGCTGTATTTGCGCTAATGGCAATGATGAGTGCGGGTGCGCTGGCTGAGGAATTGCTGGTGGCTGCAGCATCGGATCTGTCATTTGTATTGCCTGAGATTAATAAGGCGTTTGAGGCTAAACATCCAGATGTGAGTGTCAAAGTAAGTTTGGGGTCGTCAGGGAATTTTTATGCACAGATACAAAACGGTGCACCTTACCAGGTGTTTATGTCCGCCGATGAAAAATATCCGCGCGATTTAATCGCCAGTGGTAACGCGCTTGCTGATAGTTATAATGTCTATGGTACGGGGCGTATAGCTTTGTGGACGATGAAGCCTGCGGTGAATTTAAGTCAGGGTTTGTCAGGATTAATGGACGCACGGGTGACAAGGATAGCGATTGCGAATCCTGCGCATGCACCCTATGGGCGAGCGGCTGAAGCTGCGATAAAAAAGCAGGGTGTTTGGGAAGCTTTACAGCCAAAATTAGTATTCGGAGAAAATATCTCACAAACTGCACAGTTTGTACAAACGGGTAATGTGGATGTGGGCGTAGTGGCCATGTCTTTAGTGCTTAGCCCGAAAATGCGTGGTATAGGACGTTGGGCTGAAATATCCAGTGCATTGTATCCCGCATTAGTACAGGCGGCAGTGGTGACCAGGGCAGCTGAAAATTCGGCGATTGCGCGCGAGTTTGTGAAATTCCTAGATACAGCTGAGGCGCGTGATTTGTTACAAAAATACGGATTTAGAGATACTAAATGACATGGTTAGGTTTGCCTGCGCCGTTATGGCAGGCATTAATTTTGAGTATAGAGCTTGCTACGGTGACCACTGTCGTGCTGATGGTGGTGGGTATACCGCTGGCACACTGGCTCAATACTACCCGGTTTTTTGGGCGTAGTTTTCTGGAGGTAATAATTTCCCTGCCTATCGTATTGCCTCCCACGGTGATAGGTTTCTATTTGCTAGTGACGTTTGCACCACAAACGCCATTGGGTCAGTTGTGGCAAGTTGTGTTTGGACATGGTTTGACATTTTCATTTGCGGGACTGGTTGTAGGTTCGGTGCTGTATAGCTTTCCATTTGCAGTGCAGCCTTATCAAGCCGCGTTACGCAGTGTGCCTAAAGAGCTGGTGGAGGCTGCTGCCGCGATGGGGGCAACGTCATGGCAAGTAACACGACATCTGAGATTGCGCTGGGCACGTGCGGGGATATTCGCAGGTTCAGGGCTGGCATTTGCGCATACTATGGGCGAATTTGGTGTGGTGTTGATGCTGGGTGGTAATCTGGAAGGCAAAACCCGAGTATCGTCGATTGCGTTATACGATTTAACGCAGGCATTAGAGTTTGAACAGGCGTATCGCTATGCTGCGGTGTTGCTGGTGGTGTCAATGCTGATATTGATTATGGTGTCGTTGTTGCAAAAACACATGGAAATCAGGCAGCCGACTATGTGAGCGGGATAGCAGTAGCTGCTATCCCTGTGGCTATGTTAGTAAGTCACGCGGGTAGTACCGCCACCGCTAAGGACACGGACTCTGTCACCTATACGGAATTGCTCGTTTACATTTGCGGCTTGTGTAATCGCAATAGTGCGACCTGAATCAAGTTTCACTGTGATTTCCACGCCATTTTGTGAAGTCATTTTTTCTTCTAAGGCAGAGCCGCCCAGGCCACCCAATACAGCACCCAACACCGCGCCAGCAATTTGACCATTGCCGCCACCAATCTGGCTACCTGCGATACCGCCGACAGCTGCACCACCTATTGTACCTACTGGGGATTTGGTACCTTCGATTTTGACGTTGCGTAAGGCTTGCACCACACCCATTTGGACTTCCTGCACAGAGCGTGTCTGACTGCGCTCATAATCACTGCTGCCTAAGCCACTGGCACAGCCCGTTAAAGTAAGTGCGCTGATCATGAGTGCGGCTAGTAATTTGCTGGTGTTCATTTTTAATGCTCTCCTAAAATTTGAAATTAGATAGTAACGCTTAGTTTAGGTTCAATTCGTAACCAAATGTTACCTGGAATTGTGCCATGATGTCAGCGCGACTAGGCGCGTGATTTTGTCCGCCGCGATGTGCGATTTTTATCGCGCCCATGAGCGACGCCAGACGTCCGGTTGTCGCCCAGTCGAAATCATGGGTGATGCCATAGAGCAAGCCTGCGCGGTATGCGTCGCCACAGCCTGTAGGGTCAATGACTGCTGTCGCAGTAGCACAAGGAATGTCGATGATAGTGCCGTTATGATGGATGTGTGAGCCTGCTTCGCCACGGGTGACGATAAGGGCACGTACTTGGGTTGCCAGTTCGGTCAGTGTTTTCCCCGTGCGTGCCTGCAGCATTTCTGCCTCATAGTCATTCACGGTGACGTAATCTGCCAGTTCGATAAATGTGAGTAAATCTGCCCCGTCAAACATCGGCATGCCCTGACCGGGGTCAAAAATAAATGGTACGCCCGCAGCTTTGAATTCGCGTGCATGTTGCAACATGCCATCACGCCCATCAGGAGAAACAATACCGATTTTTGCATCGGGTGCATCGCTTACGTGATTGAGGTGTGAGTAATTCATCGCGCCAGGATGGAAGGCGGTAATCTGATTGTCGGCTAAATCGGTGGTGATAAATGCTTGTCCAGTGTAGCTGTCTTCTATCGCACGAATGTGGGTGCGGCTGATATTCAGCTTGTCCAGATGTGTAGCGTAAGGCGCGAAATCGACACCACAAGTTGCCATGATGGTGGGCTTGCCACCCAATAATTGCAGGTTGTAGGCGATATTGCCCGCACAGCCACCAAACTCACGGCGTAATTCAGGTACGAGGAAAGACACATTCAGCATGTGTATCTTTTCGGGCAGGATATGGTTTTTGAAATGGTCCTGGAAAACCATGATGGAATCGAAAGCGAGTGAGCCACAAATCAGAGCGGACATAATCAATCTTGAAGTGAAATTAAAACAGGATTATAGCCCACCCCGTGGTGCATGCTTCATCAAAAGTTAATCATAGCATCATGAATTTGTCGCATACACGGCTTAATCTGAACTCCATGAATAGGACCCTGCGATATCTCATTTGGAGCGTGCCATTACTGCTACAAGCGAACGATGTTTATGCTTGGGGGCTTTATACGCACGTGTATTTTGCACAATGGTTAATCTGGGGCGTGCCGTTGCTGGATGGCGAATTGCGCCGCGCGGTGATGCGTTATCCAAAATTGGTCATGGCAGGTGCATGCCTGCCTGATCTAGCCTTAGTCGGAGGCGCAGTACGGACAACTGCGTTTGCGACGACTCATGACTGGCAGCCCGCGCAAGCCATGCTCAAAGCCGCACGCAACGATCAGGAGCGTGCGCTGGCGGTTGGGTTCTATAGTCACCTGTTTGCTGACGTCGTCGCCCACCATCATTTTGTCCCCGCACACGAACGTCTGTGGATGGATTGTCCCGTGCTCACTCATACGGTATCTGAATGGATGATGGATGCACATTTAAGCGAGCATGTGCTGGCAACGCCCAGACAGTTGCTGATTGACGGAAATGCAGAAATCGTAGCATTTGTAACATTCCATTTTGCTGTGTCTGACCGACAGGCGCAATCAGCCGTACGCTTATTAGCACGCGCCGATCATGGTTTGCGTTGGTGTCGTGTGCCGCAATTCTTATACCAGAACATCATGCGCTGGGATAAGCGAGTGGCATCGCGATTCGACTACTTTATCAATGTCACCAGCACCCGCTTGGGTGAGTTAAACCAAGTGCTGGCAGGTGCATCCCCCGTGCTTGCAGCCAACGGCGGCTGTGCCAAGGTCACCAGGCAACGGATGGATAGTTATACCCCGCACGAAATCCAGTCTGGACACCCGTTGCCTGAGGATTGCTTCCGGTCTTGAGCGCAAACTAATAGTTGTTGTGTAGCGAGATTAAATTAGGTGTGATATCTACTGGAATGCATGGATCTTAGCCAATCGCAGCAGGTACTGTTATAAGTACAAGAACGAACTTCCATTATCAATGGCAAGACTCTTGTGTGCTATTCAAAATGGTTTCTGGCCCTGCGTTCCACAGACCAGCTGCGATGCCAACGGCCTCAGAAAATCCAGCGAGTGTTTTGTTCGATCACTTGACTGTGGGTGGCTAATGGGTCCCCTTGCTTTCTAAGAATGATGTGCCACCAAGCGGGAATGTATCAGCGTGATGAACGCCAGTAACAAGTTAAAAGTCGGCACGTCAGGAGGTATTTGATGTTGAAATGATACGTAAAATAATGACCAAAACAAAAGCGCTGCTGTATCACTTTTTAGTTGGCGTTTGTTCAAAAACTGTATCAGTTTTAAAGTGGCGTTGACATCAAAGACTTTTGAACATAGGATGGCAATGTTGTACGTTGGAGGCTCGTTTGCATCCAGCACACAGAAGACAATCGATCGAAGTAATTCTACTGGTAATGCTGTGCATGCGCATGAGTACCTGTCCAACCTGAAACATGTTAAAAACTGGAAGAATAAGACGCCTGCTATGCTCGCTTCTGTTGTTGATCCACCAGACAGCAGGCGCTGCGTTGCCGCCGACTTTGTATCCTCTATTAGACGACATGATCGCGGAAGACAAAAAGTGTTCTCTGACGGATACAAATTGCGCAAAAACTAGAGATGCCTACGCCAAGATTACGGCGCAAGGGTATTGCCTGACTGATGAGGGCAATCTCCACAACATTAACGGGTGGGCGGCTTGCGCGCCAGCCCGACTGACCGCTACGGGGGGTCCTGCCAGTAATGTTGACGCACCAAACTCTACACCAGACCAGGTCACTGCTCGACCGCTCGAATTGTATTCCTCGACCTGTTCTGACCTTCCATTGGTTGAACAGGCATCTACCATGCCATTCTCTGGAAATCTTCATATAACGCAAATTGTCCGCGTCGATGGGGACGGCAATCAGTGTCAAATTGAATGCGTCGGCGGCGATCAGGGTGACCCTGACCTACGCCTTTCGAAGTGTGCGCAGCTAGTAGACGCAAAATTGAAACAAGGCTACCCCGCGCAAACTGCTCTGGTTCAAAATATTACTCCACCGGCTCTGGTGCCGGAGGTGGACGAGTCTGCGACCGTGACCCCCAACCCTTTTGAGCCGATTCCATCGGCAAAAGAATTCGGATACTGGTGTTTAGGTATTGGAGTGATTTTATTCATCTTAGGATCTGGAAAGCGTGATCGGCGATATTCTTCTGGTGTACGAGGTGGTATTCCAATCCTGCTATCCTTGGGATTTTTGCTTGTGGTTGTTGGCCTGATATTTATGTTTTTCCCCGTTGAATTATTAGTCGGCGGCATCCTATTCATTATCGTAATAGTGCTTACTATCGTTTTCGGCAAAGCCTACACACGCAACAGAGATGTTCGCCTCCTTCGGGAAGAAAATGAATTTCGTCTTGCCCAAGCACTTAGTCTTGTCGATGACCACCGCGAAGAGCTAACGATCAGGCGTCGGCAGCTGACCATAACGAAAAGCTTTAACCTTGTCGATGAATCTAAATGGGTGGATGAGCAGAAGCTTTTCATCAATGAACTGATATTCCAAAGGCTAGGATCATTAAGCGCCGAAATTCTTACAAATGTATTGACCCACATCAATGATGTAACATCAGATTTCGATTCTGAGGAGGACAAATACCATGACAAGATGGATGGCGTCGACTACGAGCGTTTCGTTGCGCACAAATTAGATGGACTGGGCTGGACTACGCGAATAACGAAGGGTTCTGGCGACCAAGGCATTGATGTCATCGCCAGAAAACAATCAACCACAGTTGTAATCCAATGCAAACGTCTATCGGACTCTGTCGGGAATGGCGCAGTTCAAGAGGTGATCGCTGGAAAAATTTTTGAACGAGCCGACTATGCCGCTGTAGTCTCGAATGCGCGGTTCTCGAACTCGGCAAAACAGCTAGCATCCGCGACTGGAACTTTGCTCCTCCATCATAACGAACTGACGAGGCTGGATCTAGTGGTCAATAAACCTTAGGTGCGTCACTAGGGAAGTGCGTATTCACATGTTGATCCATATCAATGTGGCTTTGTAAAAGGGGTCAGTTCTAACATTAAAACATTCGGCATGCATTCGGAAAATTACACACTTATGCAGACGTAGGATAATCTGCCTTTGGGCTGTTTCTAGGTTAAAATCCAAGATTGAATTTAGTGGACTCTGTGTGGATTGGAGTCGTTGGTCTATTTGATTGGGGTTGTGTATGAAATTTCAGCGTATCTGTGTGTTGGGCGGTAGTGGTTTTGTGGGTTCTGCGATTATTCAAATGCTGGCAGCACAGGGGCGTGAGGTGCGGGTATTGACGCGTAATCGTGACCGCGCCAAGGCGTTGACTGTGTTACCTACCGTAGAGGTGTTTGATGCAAATATCCATGATCAGGTTGAGCTGAATCGTCATTTTGAGGGTATGGATGCGGTGATTAATCTGGTCGGGGTGTTGCATGAGGGACGCCCTAGTCGGGTTGATAAGCCATCAGCACGCCGTGGGGACTTTCATGAGAATCATGTTGAGTTACCGCGCAAAATGCTACATGCCTGTGCAGCTAATGGTGTGCAGCGGGTATTGCATATGAGCGCGCTGGGGGCAGATCCGACTTCGCGCAGCGCTTATCAGCGTTCCAAAGGTGTTGGTGAAGCTTTGGTGCGTGAATCAAGTATGCCTAGTTCAGACAATGAGCGTTGGTATTTGGATGGGCCCAAGTTTGTGCATGGTTATGGCATGCATACGACAATATTCCGCCCATCGGTGATTTTCGGCCGTGGCGATAGCTTTTTGTCGATGTTTGCAGGGCTGGTGAAGACATTCCCAGTGATACCTTTGGCAAATGCTGGTGCGAAATTTCAGCCAGTTTGGGTGGAGGATGTGGCGCGCGCTTTTGTTGATGCGCTAGATAATACCGCCAGCTTCGGTGCAACCTATGATTTGTGTGGTCCACAAGTCTACACTTTGCAAGAGCTGGTTGAGTTGACCTCTCAGGCTATTGATAAGCATCCGCGTATTATTCCACTGTGCCGCAATTTGTCATTTGCACAAGCGTGGGCGATGGAGTTTATGCCAGGCAAGAAGTTGATGACGCGCGATAATTTCTATGCGATGTTGGTGGACAACGTGTGCAACGGTGAGCACCCTGCACCACAAAACTGGAAGCCAAACGCATTGGCAGCGATTGCACCTGATTATTTGAGTGGTGTTAATCCACGTGGGCGTTACACTGCATTCCGGCATCACGCAGGAAGATAAACCATGCAAATCTATGCGGTAGGTGGATCAGTACGCGATAAGCTACTGGGTTTGCCAGTAAAAGACCGTGATTTTGTGGTAGTGGGCACGACGCCTGAAGCGATGGTAGCTGAGGGTTATTTGCCTGTAGGTAAGGATTTCCCCGTTTTTTTGCATCCGCGTACGCGTGAAGAATATGCGCTGGCACGAACCGAGCGCAAAACCGCACCTGGTTATAAAGGTTTTGTGATCCATGCGGATCCTGCGGTGACATTGGAACAGGATCTGGCGCGGCGTGATTTCACCGTAAATGCGATTGCACTCGCGGATGATGGAACGTTAATTGATCCATATCACGGCCAGGCGGATTTAGCGGCACGGGTATTCCGCCATGTGAGTGCAGCGTTTAGCGAAGACCCTGTGCGTATTTTACGTGCAGCGCGGTTTATGGCGCGGTTTGATGATTTTTCCATTGCGCCCGAGACTATGCAGTTGATGCAGGATATGGTGGTGGCGGGAGAGGTCGATGCGCTGGTGCCGGAGCGCGTGTGGCAAGAATTGGCGCGTGGATTGATGGAAGCACACCCGTCGCGGATGTTTATGACTTTGCGTGACTGTGGTGTATTGGCGCGGATATTGCCGGAAGTGGACGTGCTGTTTGGCGTGCAGCAGCCAGAGCAACATCATCCCGAAATAGATACGGGTGTGCACGTGATGATGGTGGTGGATTATGCGGCGAGAGCTGGTTTTGATTTGCCAGTGCGCTTTGCGGCGTTGCTGCATGATGTGGGTAAGGGTTTAACGCCACCGGTGTTATGGCCCAAGCATCATGGCCATGAGGTTGACGGTGTGATGTTGGTTAAGGCGATCTGCGCGCGCTTACGGGTGCCTAAAGACAGCTCGGATTTGGCTGTGCTGGCGACACGCTATCATGGCGATATACATCGAGCCCAGCAGTTGCGGGCGGATACCGTGGTGAAACTGTTTGGTGCTGTTGATGCGTATCGTCGGCCTGATCGGTTTGTGCAATTGTTGCAGGCGTGTCTTGCTGATGCGCGTGGGCGATTGGGGTTTGAAAATGTGGATTATCCACAGAAGGATTATTTGCTTGCTGCATTACGGGCGGTGATGGCAATCGATATGGCTGCGATAGTCGCGAGTGCGACTAATCCTGCGCAAATTGGTGCGAACGTGACAGCGGCGAGAGTAGCAGCATTGACTGAATGGATGAATAAATGAAGCTTATTATCTTGGATCGTGACGGAGTGATTAACTTCGATTCGGATCAGTTTATTAAACGCCCTGAAGAATGGAAGCCTATTCCCGGGAGTTTGGAGGCGATTGCACGCCTGAACCAGGCAGGTTATCGCGTGGTGGTGGCGACAAATCAATCCGGGGTGGGTCGAGGCTTGTTTGACATGGCGATGTTGAATGCGATACATGCCAAAATGCATAAATCGGTAACGAATGCGGGTGGGCGTATTGATGCGGTATTTTATTGCCCGCATGCTGCAGATGAAAAATGTGCTTGCCGGAAGCCTTTGCCCGGCATGTATCTGGAAATTGCAGAACGTTATGAAACAGCTTTGCAAGAGGTGTATGTAGTGGGAGATAGTTTGCGAGATTTACAGGCTGCAGCTGCAGTTGAAGCTTTGCCTATGCTGGTGTTGACGGGTAAGGGTGAGAAAACTGACAAGGCGGGTAATTTGCCTGAAGGTACGCAAATATTTGCTGATCTGGCCAGCGTCGTTGATAAGATACTGGCGTCGTGATGGTGTTGCGATCTGCATTGTTTTTATTGTTACAGGCTATTTTGACGGTGATATTCGCAGTGTTTGCGGTAATGACATTTCCGTTTTCCATTTTTATTCGCTATCGGGTGATAACCATCTGGAATCGTTCGGTAGTCTGGTTGGCACGTTGGGTATGCGGCATACGCTATCAAATTGTCGGGCGGGAAAACCTGCCTGCAGCGCCGAGTATTATCATGGCGAAACATCAGTCAGCGTGGGAGACTATCGCAATACCGATATTATTGCCGCCGATGGCTATCGTGTTGAAACGTGAGTTGTTGCGTATCCCGTTTTTCGGTTGGGGGATGGCGATGCTGTCACCGATTGCGATAGACAGAACTGATGGGCGTGCAGCGTTGCGGCAGATTACCGAGCAGGGGAAACAGCGGTTGGCGGATGGTTTGGGCGTGCTGATATTCCCTGAGGGAACTCGGGTAGCGCATGGCCAAGTGGGTAAGTATGGTATCGGTGGCGCCTGGTTGGCGACACATGCTCAGGCGCTGGTTGTGCCTGTCGCGCATAATGCAGGGCAGTGTTGGCCGAAAAGCGCTTTTTTGAAACGGCCGGGCTTGATTACTGTGAGCATAGGGCCATCTATAGATCCTAGAGGGATGAAGCCTGATGCACTTAATCAGGCGGTGCAGGCATGGATAGAGCAAGAAATGGCGCGGTTGCCTGATGCCCAAGCGACTCGTTAGTATTGAATCGCGTACGCTGTGTTTGCAAAACCAGCTGTGCGCTTATCAATTAAAACGCAGTAGTGCGCGGCGCACGCTGGCGCTGTCCGTGGGTAAACAAGGTTTAATAGTGCATGCGCCCTGGCGTTTGTCAGTTACGGAAATTGAGCGTTTCGCACATGCTAAGTCGACGTGGATATGGGAAAAGTTGCAACACTACGCTACGCGAACTGCACATGAGTGGGCGTGGTGTGACGGTATGCGTTTATTGTATTTGGGACGTGAAATTGTTTTGAATGTAAGCAGTCACTCTCATCAGGTTGTGCTAATAGATGATGTTTTGCATGTGCCAACGTTGTCGCCGGAGAAGATAGTTGCCTGGTATAAGCATGAGGCCATGCGGATTTTTCAATTACGCCTGGCAGGATTTTCGCCGCAATTAGATAAATTGCCGAGTGCCTTACGTTTAACCAATGCACGCACACGCTGGGGCAGTTGTACGAGTGCGGGAGTGATACGTTTGCATTGGCGCCTGATACAGGCGAGCATGGCGGAAATTGATTATGTGTTGGCGCATGAGCTGGCGCATATGACGCATATGAATCATGCGGCACGGTTTTGGCAACGGGTAGCGGTGCTGTTGCCTGATTATCAGCAACCCCACCAGCAGTTACGGCAAGCAGGACATCGTTATCATGATATGTGTACTGAACTATCATCAAGTTGAGACTCTAATAAGTTGAACTAACGCGCAATATCGCGCGATATTAAAGGGAAGAACATGCGTTTGTCGATTTGGTCTTATGCGGTATTAGGTGTGGTGGCAGCGTTGACAACGCCAGTCATGGCAGCGACAAGTGTGAGCAAAGCCGCTGTTACAGAAACGGCTTTGCCGAAGTTGGTGCTTACTAACCAGATTCTGTATCAGTTTTTGGTGGCGGAAATTGCGGGTCAGCGTGGAGATTTGAAGTTGGCGAGCGAGGCTTATCTGGACTTGGCAAAACAGACACGCGATCCGCGCCTTGCCAAGCGTGCGACTGAAGTGGCCGTCTATGCTCAGCAGGCACAAGCTGCGGAATCGGCTTCAAAATTATGGTTGGATCTGGACCCTGAATCAGCCCGAGCTCGTCAGGCAGCGGCAGGAATATTGTTGAATGGCGGAAAATTGGCAGATGCGCAGCCATATTTACAGCAGCTGTTGAAAGCGAACTCAGCTAATGCGGGCGCGGAATTTATTCGTATTAGTGCGATGCTGGATAAACAGCCGGATAAAGCAGCCGTCTATACTTTGTTACAGGGATTGACGCAAGATTATGCGGAAGTGCCTGAAGCTCAATTGGTGTTGGCGCAGGCGGCAGCGCGCGCCGGTCAGTTTGATGCAGCGCTGCTGGCGCTGGATAAAGTTGATCAATTAAAAGCGAACTGGGAACCTGCTGCGATGTTGCGCATGGAGGTGGTTGGGCGGGATGGTCGACCAGAGGGCGCCACATTTGCGCAAACTTACCTCAAGCAAAATCCGGATGCACGTGAGATGCGTTTGGCATATGCGCGCATGTTGCTGAAACAAGGTCAATTTACGGCTTCGCGTGAGCAATTTCAGTTGCTGGCTAAAGCGGTGCCTAGTAGTGCTGAAATGCAGGTTGCTATCGGTTTGATATCTTTGCAACTAAATGAGATCGATACGGCTAAGACAGCATTTCAATCAGCATTAGATTTGAATTATGCTGATGCGGCGATGGTCCGTTTGTATCTAGGGCAAATTGCGGAAGTGCAAAACAAGCCGGATGAAGCCGAGACTTGGTATTTGAGTGTGCCAGAGGGTGAGAATTATCTGATAGCGCAAGCAAGATATGCCGGCGTCCTTGCAAAACAAGGTGGTGTGGAAAAAGCACGTACTTACTTACAGCATGTCAAAGTTAGTAATGAGGCTGAACGTATACAGCTTATACAAGCAGAAGCAGACTTGCTCAGGAATGCAAAAGATGATGCGGGCGTATATGCGTTATTGACCAAGGCGTTAGCCGCACATCCAAACTCTACCGAATTGCTCTATGACCATGCAATGTCAGCAGAAAAACTGGAGCACCTTGATGTGGTGGAAAAGGATTTACGGCAATTGCTCAAATTGCAGCCTAACCATGTGCATGCACTAAACGCATTGGGTTATACCTGGGCGGATCATAATATACGCTTGCCTGAAGCACTGACGTTGTTGCAGCAAGCACTGAAATTATCACCGAATGATCCATTTGTGTTGGACAGTATGGGGTGGTTGCAATATCGGTTAGGGCATTTGAATGATGCGGTCGACTATTTGCAGCGCGCTTATAGTCAACGACGTGACCCCGAAATTGCTGCGCATTTAGGCGAGGTAATGTGGCTGCAAGGGCAGCATGACGCTGCACGTTCGGTTTGGCAGGAATCATTGAAAGACGCGCCTGAAAATGCGAGTTTGCTGGCTGTGATGGCGAAATATAAATAATGCTCCGTTTTCTGTGGTTAGCGTTTGTGCTCAGTGTTGCAGGCTGTGCCAGCACGCCTCCTGTTGTCCAGGTTCAACAATTAAATCCGACAGTCGCCAGAGCGTTTGCGCTGGATGGGCGTATTGCGATGCGTTACCAAGCGAATGCGTCGTCTGCTAACGTGCATTGGGTGCATAACCAGGTTCGGGATGAGGTGACGTTGTCATCTCCATTAGGATCGACTCTCGCTGTGCTGACGCGTGATGCGCAAGGGGTACGCGTGGTTGATAGTGATCAGCATGTATATCAGGGGCAGGACGTTACGGAGTTGACTGAGCGCCTGCTGGGCGTACGTATCCCGTTGGATTATCTGGCGTATTGGGTGTTAGGCCAGGCAGTGCCAAATGTGCATTTTCAAACTGAAATGGATGCAACAGCGATGCTGGCGAGTATGCAACAAGCAGGCTGGAAGGTGAACTACCAGCGCTGGCAACAGTCAGGGGGGTATAACCTGCCAAATAAACTGAATGTGGTCGGTGAAAGTGGTGAATTGCGTATGGTGATAACGCAATGGTATATCAACGGTGAGGGCGTATGAATGCGCTAGTTTGCCCAGCTCCGGCTAAATTGAATTTGTTTTTGCATGTGATCGGTCGCCGTTCTGATGGATATCACCTGCTGGAAACAGTATTTCGCTTTATTGATTATGGTGACACGGTAACATTAAGTCGCCGGGCAGATGGCGTGGTGGTAAGAGAATACGATAGCGCTGATATTCCGGAGTCGGTCGATTTGTGTTTGCGCGCGGCCAGGCTGCTGCAGGCGGAAAGTGGGACGTCGTTTGGTGTATCGATAGGGTTGGATAAACGCTTGCCATTGGGTGGTGGGCTGGGTGGCGGAAGTTCGGATGCGGCGAGTGTGCTGCTGGGATTGAATCAATTGTGGGAGTTGCGCTGGACCAGGCAACGTTTGCAGGATTTGGCGTTGCAGCTAGGTGCCGATGTGCCGGTGTTCGTTTTTGGTGAAAGTGCATTTGCGCAGGGGATAGGAGAGAAATTGCAGCCAGTGGCACTGAGTCCAGCTTGGTATTTAGTGCTGGTTCCAGATGTTCATGTATCCACACCCAAGATTTTTGCATCAGAACAATTGACAAGAGATAGTAAAAGCATCAGAATAGCGGACTTTTCCAGGTCTGAAATATTTTCGGAGCTGACGAAAAATGATTTGCAAAGTGCAGTATGCAGTATCTATCCTGAAGTAGCCGAGGCATTAGATTGGCTGGGTCAGTTTGGGTTGGCAAGAATGACAGGTTCGGGCGCATGTGTATTTGCCGAATTTGATGATGAACAAGCAGCAAAGCGAGTTTATGATAAATTGCCTGCCAGTATGCGCGGTTTTATCGCGCAAGGATTGGATGCTCATCCATTAAAGAATTTCGCAACGTAGTGTAATCTGCGGGGCAAACGTAACAACAGGGGTGTCGCCAAGTGGTAAGGCACTGGATTTTGATTCCAGCATTCGTAGGTTCGATCCCTACCACCCCTGCCAGTATTGTTTTAGCTAACTAAATAAAAAAGCGTGTAATCTGTTTTACACGCTTTTATTTTTTGTGGCTAATTTTGATGTCAGTGATGCGGTTTTGCGGGGTGTGTTGTGGCCTACGATAGCTTGATGGTGTTTACCGGGAATGCAAATCCCCGGTTGGCGGAAGATGTGGTACGTCATCTCAATATTCATTTGGGACGTGCAACCGTTGCGCGTTTCTCAGATGGCGAGGTGATGGTTGAGCTGCTAGAGCACGTTCGCGGTAAGGATGTGTTTGTGTTGCAATCAACCTGCGTGCCGACCAATGATAGTCTAATGGAAGTCATGGTGATGGTTGATGCATTGCGCCGCGCATCGGCAGGGCGTATCACGGCGGCTATCCCTTATTTTGGTTATGCCCGTCAAGACCGTCGTCCACGTTCAGCGCGTGTGGCGATTACGGCAAAAGTAGTAGCTAATATGCTGGCGGGTGTGGGTGTGGATCGTGTACTAACGATGGACTTGCATGCTGATCAGATACAGGGTTTTTTCGATATTCCTGTCGATAATATATATGCATCACCAATTTTGTTGGGCGATGTGTGGAAACAATCCTATTCCGATTTAATTGTGGTTTCACCCGACGTCGGTGGGGTTGTGCGTGCACGCGCTTTGGCTAAGCGTCTGGAATCGGATTTGGCGATTATTGATAAGCGCCGTCCTAAGCCTAACGTCGCAAAGGTAATGAATATTATTGGTGATGTTGAGAATCGTACTTGTATCATCATGGATGATATGGTGGATACCGCCAATACCTTATGTGAAGCGGCAAAAGCGCTGAAAGAGCGCGGTGCAAAGCGGGTAGTGGCTTATTGTACCCACCCGGTATTGTCGGGAACCGCTGTGCAGCGGATAGAGCAATCCGCTTTGGATGAATTGGTTGTGACCGATACCATACCGCTCCGAGATGATGCAAAAGCGAGTACGCGCATACGTCAATTATCTGTGGCTGAATTGCTGGCGGAAACGATGCGTCGTATTAGCGATGAAGATTCGGTCAGCTCGTTATTTATGGAATGATTTGTTGGCAGGGAAACCTGCTATGTGTTCATCGCCTGGTCGCGGGGATGAATTAACCTTGGGTGAATACTTATGTGTTCATCTTTATTTTGGAGTCGAAAATGGAAGTTATTGCAAAAAAACGTGACGTACAGGGTAAGGGTGCGAGCCGCCGCCTGCGTCGTAGTGGTAAAACCCCTGCTGTTGTTTATGGTGGTAATCAACCTGCCATGAATATTGAGCTGGATCACAATGCTGTATTTTATGCGTTAAAACGCGAAGCATTCCACTCATCAGTATTAACTTTGGATATTGATGGTGCTAAAGAATCCGTATTGCTGCGTGATTACGTTATGCATCCATTCCGTATGGAAGTGCAGCACCTGGATTTCCAGCGCGTTGATAAAACCCACAAAATACATGTAAGCGTTCCATTGCATTTCATTAATGCAGATGTTGCGCCAGGTGTGAAATTAAGTGGTGGTAACGTTAGCCACATTATGACTGAGTTGGATATCACATGCTTGATGGATAGCTTGCCAGAATTTATTGAAGTGGATTTGGCAGATTTGGCAGCGGGTCACTCAGTTCACGTAGCGGATATTAAATTGCCAGCTGGGGTTGAGCTTGCAGCAGCTTACAAAGGTGAAAATCCTGCGGTAGCGACAATAGTTGTGCCACGTGGTGCGGCAACTGAAGAAAGCGCGGCTTAAGTAATAGACCCTCATGCAAGCAATTAAGCTTATTGTGGGTCTAGGTAATCCGGGGCGCGAGTATGCAAATACGCGTCATAATGCGGGGTTCTGGTGGGTAACGGAGTGTGCTGAAATAACGCGCATTGCGTTGAAGCCAGAACCCCGTTTTTTTGCGATTGCTGGGCGAGCTATGGGTGACGAAGGTTTGCATTTATTGATGCCGCAAACTTTTATGAATTTAAGTGGTAAGTCAGTGGCAGCATTAATGCGCTTTTATAAGATACCCGTCGAAGCGATATTAGTGGTGCATGACGAGCTTGATTTGCAGCCTGGTGAGGCGCGCCTGAAAAAAGCGGGAGGTCATGGTGGGCATAACGGATTAAAAGATATTGCAGCACAGTTAGGCACATTAGATTTTTGGCGTTTACGTCTAGGAATAGGGCATCCAGGGCATAAAAGCGAAGTATCTAATTACGTATTAAATGCACCCAAGTCGGATGAGTTGGGTGAGATTGAGTCTGCGGTAATGCGAAGTTTGCATGTATTGCCAGAAATTCTGCGCGGTGATCTTTCTGCCGCAATGTTAAAACTTCATACTAAAGTGTAAATATCATGAGTCTTAAATGTGGCATAGTCGGCTTGCCGAACGTGGGAAAGTCAACTCTATTTAATGCATTAACGCGTGCTGGCATCGCTGCCGAGAATTATCCATTTTGCACGATAGAGCCAAATACAGGCATTGTTGAGGTGCCAGATGTGCGGATGACGGCATTGGCTGAAATCGTCAAGCCCGAGCGTATGCAACCTGCGATTGTGGAATTTGTTGATATTGCGGGTATTGTGGCGGGTGCATCCAAGGGTGAGGGTTTGGGAAATCAGTTCCTGGCAAATATTCGTGAGACCGATGCTATCACGCACGTGGTGCGGTGTTTCCAGGATGATAATGTCATCCACGTGGCAGGCAAAGTAGACCCAATTTCTGATATTGAAACGATACAAACCGAATTGGCATTGGCGGATCTTGCGAGTGTGGAAAAAGCAGCTGTCCGATATCAAAAAACTGCGCGCTCTGGGGATAAGGAATCCATTGTTATGGCTGCTTTGTTGGAGTCGGTGCGTGCGCAATTGGATCAGGGGAAGCCCGTATATGCGATGGGTTTGGATGCTGACCAGCAGGCGCTCATTAGGCCGCTGTGCTTGTTGACGGCAAAGCCGGTGTTGTATGCGGCAAACGTTGACGATACCGGGTTCGAAAATAACCCATTGCTGGATAAAGTGCGTGAGCATGCAGCAAAAGAGGGTGCGCCTGTGGTGGTGATATGTGCCGCGCTCGAAGCTGAGCTGATTGATATGGATGATGAAGATAAAATCGCTTTTCTGGCAGATTTGGGTCAAACAGAGCCAGGATTAAATCGCTTGATACAGGCTGGTTATCATTTGCTCGGGCTGGAAACATATTTTACTGCTGGGGTTAAAGAGGTGCGAGCTTGGACCATACATAAGGGTAGTACCGCACCACAGGCGGCAGGTGTGATACACACAGATTTTGAGCGTGGATTTATTCGGGCAGAAGTAATCGCGTATCAGGATTTTATTGCTTATAAAGGTGAGCAAGGCGCAAAAGAAGCGGGCAAGATGCGTCTAGAAGGTAAAGAATATATCGTCAAAGATGGTGATGTGATGCATTTTAGATTTAATGTTTGACAAGTGCGAGTAACTATTAGATAATAGTCGGCTTAATTTGGAGGGGTGGCCGAGTGGTTAAAGGCGACGGACTGTAAATCCGTTCTCTCAGAGTACGAAGGTTCGAATCCTTCCCCCTCCACCAGATTCGTAGTAAAAATTGCAAGCCATGCGTCAAGTCGCGCAGTATATAAAGAATGCGCGGGTGTAGCTCAATGGCAGAGCAGAAGTTTTCCAAACTTATGACGAGGGTTCGATTCCCTTCACCCGCTCCAACTGTTGTGCTTGATATGGGTTAAGTAGTGTAGTTTGGTATGGATTAAAGCCCATGTAGCTCAGTGGTAGAGCACTCCCTTGGTAAGGGAGAGGCCACGTGTTCAATCCACGTCATGGGCACCACATTAATATTGTAGTCATTGTTAGATTAAGAGGAATTAAATCATGGCAAAAGGCAAGTTTGAACGTACCAAGCCACACGTTAACGTAGGCACGATTGGCCACGTTGACCACGGTAAAACCACATTAACGGCAGCGATTGCGACTATCTTATCGAAGA
>JBAZJP010000006.1:0-168825 GCA_041651255.1 Sulfuriferula sp.
AAAAATACTTCATAAAATTGACTCATGTCTACTGTCATTGGTTTTCCCCTGGCACCTGCTGGCGCAGCTTATGAATGCTGCTGTGAAAAGCTAGTATAGCCTTATATCCATTGGCTTTGGGGGAAATTTTTGTACTAAAGTATGTGCAAATATTTGCACATACTTATGTACTGCGTACATTCACAGGCGCAGCATATGAGCGCATTGAATTACGCGCCCTCTACACCCACCAAAGATATCAGGCGTTAATTAATGTAATTAAATAATGACAAGTTAGCCAGCTTTACAAAAGACTGTTGCGCTGCTTGTAACGTGGTTTGCTGCTGGGTCAGACTCGTTACGGCTTTGGCATAATCTAAATCCTGCAAAGCTGATAACGTTTGGGTGTATTGAACATCACGGTCAGAGCCATAAGTATCCAGCGAATCCAATTCGTTAAGCTTAGAACCCGTAGATGCACGGGCAGTTAGAACATTATCCAGCGTTGCTGCTATGTTAGTGTTTGCGGTTTGCACGCCAACCGTTAAATCACTCACCGTATTAGGCGGGGTAATTGTCGTCACAGCACTCGGATTATCTAGCAGGTTAGCAAAATCGTTCAGCGTCTTAAAAATATCTTGCGCACTGGTCTGAAAAATTGCCTGCCCAGACTCACTAATCCCGATTTGACGGGTGTTGTCCACTTGCAATTGGCGCTGCCCCTGATCACCCACATAGGTAACAGTCCCAGGCGGCTGCTCAACAAAAGGTGCGGTCGTTGTGTGATAGCCAGCAAACAAATACTTACCATTGCCATCCGTCGCATTTGCCAAACCAACCATACTACTTAACTGAGCACGTATTGTTGTGGCCATGGCAGCACGATTAGCATCGCTCAAGCTAGGATTACCCGCACTCAGCACCGTAGTCTTCAGATTTTGCAGCATATCCGTTACGCTGGATAAAGTACTATCCACACTCACCAACGAATCCTTGGCATACATTCGATTGGTTGCAAATTGCGCATTGATTGATTGTGACTGCGTTACAGTCAGGACTTGCGCTGCTGCAATGGCATTCTCAGAAGGTGTAAGAAAACTTTTACCAGAGGCAATTTTTTGCTGCATTGTGTTCACAGAACTTTGCAAATTGCTGATCTGGGTACCACTTTGCTCATAAATAGTACTAGTGCTAATACGCATGACACACCTCCTTTTATCCGCCTATGGTCAATAGGGTAGAAAATAGCTGACTCGCAATTTGCATGACTTTACCTGCCGCCTGATAGGCCTGCTGGTAACGCAGCAAATTACTTGCCTCTTCATCCAAATTGACACCTGATAATGACTGCTGTGCCTGAGTCAGATTAGACAGGGTTTGCGTTTCCGCATCACTGGTCACTTTTAACTCATTCGTTTTATTACCTACAGTCGCTACCAATTGCGCAAATGCATCTTGATAATTGGCCGTACCGCCTACCAAAGTATTGGTAGTTTGCAAAGCACCTAATAACAATGCATTACGATTATCCCCTATTCCGCCTGTGTTCGGACCAACCGTAAAAGTATCGGCATTTGCAGGTGTGCCACTAATCACCATACTCATACCACCAAAACTAATCGTTGCCCCAGCAGTAAAAGGCACGGGCGAACCTGCCGGATAAGTTGTAGAGGTTCCGCCATTTGTCACCGTCACCGCTTGTGTAGCAGGGAAGCCCGTCAATTGACCAGCAGCATAAGTTAAGGTCACAGGGGCAGCTAATGGAGCGCTGAGATAACTGGCATCAACACTGCCCGCACTTATTTGACCAGAACCGGTATTAGTGGTGGGCGCAGCAGTGATTATAGGTGCAGCAGCTGCAATTAATGACGGGTCGGTGATTTTAACAGCAAACGCTGGCGCACCATTTACCGTCGGTCTGACTAAAAAACTGTCACCAGTAGCGGGCACGCCAGCAGTAGTGAAATCCACGCCATCTATAGTCTGCGGAGATGTGGTTAATGGTGTCACCACACCATCCGACATCCTCGTCACCTGATAACCAGTACCGTTGTAATTAACAGTGTAGTCGCTAGTCGTCAACGCGGACACATTGCTAATACTCGCAGTCAATGTAGCCGTACCCGTATTGTTGGTGCTCGCTGCCACAGTAGGCGTGCCTACAGCAAAGAAATCCCCGCCAGGGTTGCCGTTCAAGTCTTGCCCCAAGCGATGCTGTGCATTAAACGTGGTTGCCAAACCAATGGCCACACGCCCCAATGCATTTTTTGCAGGATCAAGTGATTGATTACGAAAGTCCAGCAAACCACCCAATGCACCGCCCGTTAAAGTAGAGCCACTTAGTATCGCAGTAGTGCCATTAATAGACTTGTAAGCAACCTCAGTTCGGCTAGGATCAGTCGGTGAAATGGCAGTGGAGAGTTGATACGTCTGGCCACCGACCACAAGCGGCTGCCCATTACCAATGAACACATTATATTGCCCATCATATTGCTTCACGACAGTGGCTTTAATTTGCTTGCTCAAATCCATGACCAATTGATCGCGCTGATCCATCAAATCATTAGGGGGCTGCCCGGCTGCGGTTGCACCCTGAGCCAACACTATGGACTGATTAAGCTGCGCAATTTGAGTTGAAAGTGAATTGATAGTACCTACACTGCTGGTGATCTGCGTATTGACACCCTGACCCATTTGATCAAGTTGAGCGCCCATGCCCTGAAAACGTGAAGCCAAGGTATTTGCAGATGACAATGAAGCTTGACGGGATGCCGCAGACGTAGGATCCGCTGACAAGCCCTGTATTCCTTTAAAGAAATTTTGCAACGTCGGTGACAGACCAGACGTCGTATTTGCCAGCATGTTATCAATTTGTGATATTTGCGTGTAATAGCTGCTAAAACCACTTTGTATTGTCTGAGAGGATCGCACTTGCGCAGCTTGAAAATCGGAATACATGCGCTGTACGTTATTGACATCAACACCGCTGCCTAAATATCCAAAACCAAAATTTTGAGCAGGAGCTGCACCTTGAACAACAACTTGACGGCTATAACCCAAGGTTGAGGCGTTCGCAATATTGTGGCCTGTGACGCTAATCCCAATCTGGGCAGCAGCCAAAGCACTTTGTCCTATGCTTAATATATTAGTAGCCATGATAGTTTACTCCTAGACATTACTTAGGTTAGCGGCATACATCTTTAAAACTTTAGCGTTATTAAGAGCGTGACACACTAATCACACTAAGGAGGTATTAATGATCTGAGTTAATTTAGCAGCATAGTGCGGATCGGTAGCATAGCCCGCACGCTGCAAACCCTGAGCAAAACCTACCGCATCTTGCCCACTGGCAATGACTTGCTGGTAACGTGGATTGCTTTTAAGCAAATGCGCATAGTCCCGAAACGAGTCAGCATAACTATCATATGCCCTGAATTTTTCTATACGACGTTGCGCGATACCATCTTTATACTCGGTGGTCACTGCATCTACTGTTTTACCATGCCATCCTGCAGTGGCTTTAATGCCAAACAGATTATGACTGGTCGTTCCATCAGAATTATTGATTTCTTTACGCCCCCAGCCACTTTCCAAAGCGGCCTGCCCAAGCATGAATTTTGCAGGAATACCTGTAGTTCGACTGGCTTCTTCGGCGTGCGCTTGCAAGCGATTTTGAAATGCTTGCACATGGGGTGCTTGTCCATTAGCGGATTTAGGTGCGACATCGGTCAAGGGAGCTGCTTGCACAGGCGCTTGCACCGCCACCGCTGGCGGCATGACAGGAGGTGCAAAATTAGATAGCTGTCGCGCCAGTACATCAGCCAGACCCAAACCTTTAGTTGCCATATTTTGGCTCAACTGTTGATCCAGCATCGAGGTATACAAGCGACTTTGATCGTTATCAAACATCCCATCTTGTGGTGTTGCCTGGCGCATGCTTTTAAGCATCATATTCATGAATACGGCTTCAAATTGCTTGGCGACGGCTTTGATTGCCTCAGGCGAGTTGTCCTTGGCCGCGCGTTTCAGTGCCGCCAACCCCTGTGGATCAGCAGAAAACTTATCTGTCATGTCCGTCGCGTTAATCATAGCAACCTCAAATTATTTCAAGATCAGCACGCAAGGCGCCTGCTGATTTCATGGCTTGCAAAATAGCCAATAAGTCCTGAGGTGTCGTCCCCATTGCATTCAACGCTTTCACCACATCAGACAACTGGGCTCCGCCTTTTAGCATCATCACTTGGCCTGGCTCACTCTTTATTTCAATATCTGACGTCTGCGTGACAACCGTTTTCCCCTTGGAGAAAGGTGCTGGCTGACTTACCTCAGGCGTGCTTTTGATAATAACTGAAAGATTGCCATGAGATACGGCGCAAGGATCCAGCATAACTGTCTGGCTCATCACCACAGACCCAGTTCTGGCATTCATAATCACTTTCGCCACACCAGGCGCAGGTGTCACATTCACCGCTTCTAATGCACCGATAAATGCAACGCGCTGATTGCTGCCCATCGGTGTGCGTACTTGTATTACCCGCCCATCCAGTGCCGCTGCAGTATCCGAACCAAAACGTTGGTTAATCGCATTAACCAGCAAACTTGCAGTAGCAAAATCAGCCTGTTTTAATTCCAAATTAATGACGTTATCCTGCCCAAGTGAATTTGGCACTGCCCGTTCTACCGTCGCACCATTCGGAACCAAGCCCACATCCAGATGATTTACCTGCGATTTTGCTCCACCGACTGCAGCCCCCGCACCACTGACCAGCACATTACCTTGAGCCATCGCATAAATTTGCCCATCGGCGCCTTTAAGCGGGGTCATCAATAACGTACCACCACGCAAACTTTTAGCGTTACCCATAGATGAAACAGTAATATCAACTGTCTGACCCGGTTGCGAAAAAGCAGGTAAAGATGACGTCACCATGACTGCGGCCACGTTTTTTAATTGCAAGGTAGTTCCCGCAGGCAAATTCACCCCCATGCCCCGCAACATGCTGGCCACACTTTGCACAGTAAAAGGGGTTTGTGTAGTTTGGTCACCACTACCATCCAGACCTACCACTAAACCATAACCCAGCAATTGGTTTTGTCGCACCCCGCCTATGTTCGCCAAGTCTTTAACTGATACGGCCTGGGCTATATTAGCCATCAGACTCAACATCACGATTAGTAGTTGCGATTGCCATATTTTCATTTTCAACATCCTATAGTTAGAAAGGCAATACACTTAGGAAAAACCGGGTCATTGCAGCCATTACAGCTGCTTTATCTATACGACTATTGGTACGGTATTCAATGCGCGCATCAGCCACTTGGGTGGAAGACACCACATTACCTGCCTGTATCGTATCCGGGCTAACCACACCCGAAAAGCGTATGTATTCGACGCCTTTATCCAGTGAAACTTGTTTTTCTCCGCTTACGACCAAGTTACCGTTAGATAAAACGTCAACCACCGTTACCGTGATAGTAGAAGTGAAATTATTGGTCGAAGATAAAGCGTCAGAATCGGCATTTTTACCGGATGTCGTTGCACTGATACCTAAACCTTGCAAGGTTTTAAGTGGCAAACCCATGACATTAGGAATGCCGGCGCTAATACTGCCAGACTTACTCCCAGAACTTGAAGCCGCCTTGCCTGCACTGGTTTTTTCTGCAATAGCAATTGTCAGCACATCCCCTACCAGACGTGCTCTTCTATCCTCAAACAGCGGACGATAATTATTTGCTTGATAAATAGCCCCATTATTTGTGCTAACTGCGGTAGGCGCAATTGGCTTGGCAGTCAGCGGCTGCTGCACAATTGATTCAGGTACGCTGCCGCATCCAGCCAGCAAAGTAAACATTACCGAAAGTATCAGCCAAGTTTTCATGATTATTCTCAATGCTCGATTACAGTTGCGTGAGTTTTTGCAGCATTTGATCTGAGGTGGTGATGGCCTTGCTGTTAATCTCGTAGGCGCGCTGTGTCGCTATCATATTAACCAATTCTTCCGCCACGTTGACGTTAGAGGTTTCAACATAGCCTTGATTTAGCAAACCTGCGCCGTTAGTCCCTGGAGTATTGGTATTGGGACTACCCGAAGCACCGGTTTCAACATACAAATTCTCACCACGACTTTCCAGGCCTGCATTGTTGATGAAGGTTGCCAATTGCAAAGAACCAACTTGAACTGCTGTCGTCACCCCGGGCTGGGTGACTGACACCGTGCCATCCTTACCTATAGTTAGGCTTTGGGCGTTCGCTGGAATAGTAATTGCTGGCTGTATGACATAGCCGCTTGAAGTCACCAGCTGACCTTGATTATCCACCTGCATAGAGCCATCCCGTGTGTAAGCGGTGGTTCCATCTGGCAATAAGACCTGGAAAAATCCGGATCCTTGTATGGCCACATCTTTGTCATTACTGGTTTGCTGCAAATTACCTTGCGTAAAAATACGCTCAGTGGCTACTGGACGTACGCCAGTACCAATTTGCAAACCGGAAGGAAGTTGAGTTTGCTGCGAAGATTGTGCACCTGGCTGACGCATGGTTTGGTATAGCAAATCCTCGAATACGGCACGTGAACGTTTAAAGCCATTCGTGCTGACGTTAGCCAAGTTGTTCGCTATCACATCCATTTGCGTTTGCTGCGCATCCAGACCAGTTCTTGCTATCCATAATGAACGTATCATGTCGTTCTCCACATAAGGGATTAAGTTTTAATATCGCCAAAAACTTCTGCAACATCACTCAGAGGATGAATGTACGATTAGCGATACTGTTTTGAGGATTATGCACCGATATTACTTAATTCAAACTAAGGATCTGACCGGCTTTACTGGCGTTGTTCTCAGCATTGGTCAGCAATTTCATTTGCATTTCAAACTGCCTTCCCAGGCTAATCATATCGACCATCGCAGATACCACGCTGACATTACTACCCTCTACAGCACCATCCACTACGCTAACATTTGGATCCGCATCAAATGGTTTACCATCTTTACCACGAAAAAAACCATCGTCACCACGCACTAAATTAGCTTCTGCGGGATTCACCAATTTAATTCGCCCAAGAATATTTACCGAAGTCGCTGCTCCCGCCTTGGGAATAGTTGAAACCGTACCATCCTTGGAAATTGTCACAGTTTCATCGGGTGGAATAGTAATAGGCCCCGATTCCCCCATAATATTCATCCCGTTCTGAGTTTGTAACAGACCATTTTCATTGATCTTGAAACTACCATTACGAGTATAGGCTTCCGCACCTTTACCCATATCAACAGCGATCCAACCCTTACCCTGCACTGCCACATCTAAATCACGCCCCGTCTGCTGAATGGGGCCTGGTGTGAAATCGGTGCCCACCGTTGAGTCCACTACAAAAGTACGTGTAGGTAAGCCGTCACTCAATACTGGAACCGCACGAAATGAGTCTAATTGTGCACGGAAGCCATTGGTCATGGCATTGGCAAGATTGTGCGAAACATTGCTCTGTTGCTCTATGACATGTTTCGCACCTGTCATTGCGGTGTAAATCAGCCTATCCATGACTTGTCTCCTTCAACTCGACACTATTAACGCAAGTTCACCAGCGTTTGCATGACCTGATCCATTGTTTTAATCGTCTGTGCATTAGCCTGATAATTGCGCTGAGCAGTAATCATGTTGACCAGCTCTGCCGTTAAATCCACATTGGAGTCCTCGGTAGCAGAAGATTGCAGCACGCCCAACGGCCCTGAACCTGGCGAACCTACCAGCGGCGCACCTGAAGCAGCGGTTTCTGACCACACGTTGTTACCTAGTGGCTGCAAACCATTGGGGTTGGCGAAATTAGCCAACACCATCTGCCCTAAAGTGGCAGATTGACCATTGGTATAACGCCCTACTATCATGCCATCGCTACTGGTATTAAAACCATTCAGCTTGCCCGAAGTATAACCATCCTGTTTCAACGAATTCACACTGAAAGTAGATCCAAACTGCGTAGTGCCTGTAAAATCAACACTGATAGTCAATGGCGTGGCAGCCCCTGTAGTCACTGGAACCGCAATAGACAAAGGAGATCCTGAAGTCAGCGCACCTGCGCTATCAAATGTAAGCGTTCCTTGCACTGTAGGCGCCCCTATGGCAACGCCATCCCCCGAGGCATAGACATCCCACGTATTAGAAGCGGTTTTAACATAAAAAGTCTGTACGTTATGTGAATTACCCAGACTATCAAACACTGATACGGATGTTGCATTGTTATAACTTGTTGGATCTGCGATATTAAATGGTGTTGTCGTAGGGACTGCATCCCCAGAATTCAAATTCAACACAGCATTAACGGTAGAAGTGACTTTCGGCGCAAGATCTGCTGTGTTAATAAACAAATCTGAAGGAGCACCTGTCGATAACACCCCATTTGCATTCGCTGTATAACCAGTTAAACGCAAACCATTTGAGTTAACAATATAACCCGACTTATCCAATTGAAATTGGCCATTTCGTGAATAACTGACAGTACCATTATTACTCAATCGAAAAAAACCACCGCCATTGATTGCGATATCAAGCGGGTTATTGGACGACGTAATATTCCCCTGGGTAAATTGCTGCGCCACTTGCGACACTTTGGTTCCTATACCAACTGGTGACGAACCCGCTCCTGTTAACGAGCTGGCATAAACATCGGCAAATTGTGCCTGAGATTGCTTAAAGCCAACTGTTCCAGAGTTAGCCACGTTATTACCAATAACTTCTAAATTTTTAGAAGCGGCATTCAATCCGCTCAATCCTTGTTGGAATCCCATTTTATGCTCCTTAGATTAAAGAATTTGACGTATATCAGCCATGCTGACCGCACCCAAACCAGGCACAGTCAACTTAACCCCTTGTGCGTTGCTGGCAACGCTTGCTACCTGCCCATACGCCAAAGTTTGTGCACTCACTACTTGCGAACCCTGTAACGCGGTCACTTTAAAACTATATGCACCATCCGCCGCTTGAGCACCACTATCCGTCGTACCATCCCACTGCAACGGTAACAATCCCGCCTGTTGTGCACCCACATCAAAACTATGGACGGGCTGACCATTGGCATCCAGCACGGTAACATTGACGCTATCTGCATTACTTGCCAAATCAACACCGAATAAAGCACTACCTCTTGTCAAATTCATACTTGAACCATCCACCATCACACCACGCCCTATCATGCTGGCGGCTTGCAATGTTTGCGTAGATTGATAGCTCGCTATCATCGACTCTAATGTTGAATTCATCTTTTCAATGCCGGATACAGTAGACAACTGAGCTAATTGGCTAGTCACCTGTGCGTTATCCAGTGGGTTAAGCGGATCTTGATTTTTCATCTGCGTCACCAGCAGCTTCATAAACTGATCCTGAGCTGCTGCGGCTGTACCTGACGCGGCAGTCTGACTGGGATTCATAGTTGCTAATAAACTGGATGAAACGGTATTGGTCTGCACTGTGCTCATGGTCGACTCCTGGGTTACTGACCGATAGTCAGGGTTTTTAGCAACATGGATTTAGCCGCATTCATGGTATCCACATTTGTTTGATAAGAACGTGAAGCCGAAATCATATTGACCATCTCCTCCACCACATTCACATTAGGCATGGCGACATAGCCTTTTTCATCCGCCAATGGACTTTTAGGGTCATACATCATTTTGGGTGGCGATTTATCTTCAACCACCTGCAGCACTTTCACCCCCGTTGCCTCCGCCCCATTCACTGGTACGGCAGAAAACACCACTTGTTTGGCTTTATAAACTTGCCCTGTCGAACTGGTTGCGCTATCGGCATTTGCCAGATTGCTCGCCACCACGTTCAAACGCTGCGACTGCGCGCTCATGGCCGAACCGGCCACATTAAAAACACTAAATAATGACATAATGATTACCCCTGTATCGCCGCTAACAGATTTTTGATCTGACCGGTCATCATGGTTAAACTCGCCTCATAACGCAGTGCGTTGTCAGTAAATTGATTGCGTTCCACATCCATATCTACCGTATTACCATCCACACTACCTTGGTGTATTGCACGATATTGCAAAGGCACACCGCCGATGGCTGCATTACTACCTGCTGACAAGTGCGCTGGATTGGTTGTACTCAACACCGCTGCACTCGCACTCGAAGGCGCCAATGCCTGTTGCATGGCTTGCGAAAAATTAAAATCACGCGCCTTGTAATTAGGCGTGTCTGCATTGGCAATATTAGAAGCCAATACTTGCTGGCGCTGTTCCCTGAGCCTTAACGCGACTTCCTGGAACTGCATATTGTTATCAAATTTACCTATCATGTTTTTCTCCATGGCACGATGGCACACATACATTGAATTAATGATAGCGCCTCAGCCAAAATGCAAACGCTCAAATAAGCGCCTATTCCAAGTGCTATTCTGCGCTTTAGTGATAACGTATCAATTTATGATAGAGTCAGAAAAAAGGGGCACGCGGCAATGAGGTTATTAATAATTCTATGTTTACTTCCAGCGCTGAGCTGGGCTGAGCCTGTACAACAAGATAGCAACAGTATTTTGCGTACGGTCACGCAATTTTTACAGACCCAATCCGTGGGACTACCAGGGAAGATAAAAATCACATTGGGGCAAATCGACAGCCGACTCAGCCTATCGCAATGCGCCAACATGGAAGCATTCATGCCTAATGGCAGCCGTATCTGGGGCAAGACCACTGTCGGTGTACGCTGCACGGCACCAACTAACTGGACGCTATTCGTCCAGGCTGACGTTAGCGTCACAGGCAATTATGTAGTGAGTGCCGCACCATTGGCGCGTGGACAAATATTGGAGAATGAGCAACTCAGCATGGCAATAGGCGATTTAACCAAATTGCCCAACGGCGTAATTACCGACAAGACTCAGGCTGTTGGTAAAACCATGACCGTTTCTATTCCCGCAGGGACACCACTACGCTCAGATGCGCTGCGCGTACAAGCCGCCATCCAACAAGGCCAGAATGTACGGTTAATCACGCTGGGAAACGGTTTTGAAGTTAGCACGGAAGGACACGCTTTAAATAATGCGAATGCAGGTCAACCCGTACAAATAAGACTGGCAAACGGGCAAGTAGTTACTGGTACAGCCAAACCTGATGGCACCGCAGAAATACCTAATTAAGGGGCTTAGAAATCATATAAAAGCTGTAGTCGTGATTTTATTTATTGTTTTTGCAAAATTCAGTTAAAGTTTATTGAGAACCTGCCGACAATCCATATGTAGTTCAGAATACCTGAACCTTGATTGAAAGAAGATTATCATGAAAATTACTGACTCTATCAAAAACATAGCGAATGCGTCTGTGGGGAATACGGCCACAAACAGTACTAAGAGCAGCGAAAGAACCACTGCTGCGCCAAGTAGCAACATGGGCGCAAAAGTAACTTTATCGCCACTCTCATCTCAGCTACAAGCACTACAGGTTCAGATTGCAGGTACCAGTGCATTCGATACTAAAAAAGTTGAGGCGATTAAATTAGCTATTGCAGACGGTCAGTTCCAGGTTGACTCAGGCAAAATAGCGAATGAATTAATTACTTCAGTGAGAGATTTATTACAATCTAGAAATGGGTAGGTATGAGCACTTTTGGCACGAGATTATTAGCAAATTTAACGGATGAACAGCAAGCCATTACTCAACTCGTTGAATTAATTCAGCATGAACAGACTACGCTGATTGCAGCTGATATTGAAGCCATAGAACCCATCACCAAACAAAAGGCAGGCTTAATTGCCAAGCTGGCAGAGTTAGCCAATAAGCGGCATTTGATTTTAGCAACAGCAAATTGCCAACCTGACGAAACAGGCATGCAGGCATGGATAGAAAAAAACAATGCACATGAAGTAAATACAGCATGGCAGGCACTAATGCAACAAGTTAAAGCCGCAAAACTACTCAATCAAACCAACAGCTTGCTAGTCAATACTCACCTGGCCCGCACACAAAATTCACTCAACGTATTACGTGGCAGCAACAAATCAGGCAGCGTTTATGGTCCTGATGGCCAAACCAGCAGCACCTCTAAAGCGCGCCCTATCGTTAGCGGATAGAACGCACCAAGCTAACTAAACGACTTCACCCCATAGATCATGTTCGCCGCTGTCGGTAATTTCCACCGTCACAAACTCTCCCACAACTAAATCTGTACCATCCTCAATGACGACCACACCGTCTATCTCAGGCGCATCAGCATAACTGCGACCTATTGCACCTTCCACACCTATTTCATCAATTAACACCGTCATGGTTTGACCAATACGCGCAGCCAGACGGTCGGCGCTGATATCAGCTTGACGTTCCATCAGCCGCGCGCGACGCTCTTCTTTGACTTCTTCAGGTACGTGATCCGGCAGTGCATTAGCGGTCGCACCTTCGACAGCAGAGTAAGTAAAGCACCCTACCCTGTCTAATTCAGCAGCATCGATAAAGTCCATTAACTGCTGAAAGTCCTCTTCGGTTTCACCGGGAAAACCGGTAATGAACGTACTGCGGATTACCAGTTCTGGACAAATCTCACGCCAGGCGCGAATGCGTGCCAGGGTATTTTCTGCTGCAGCCGGACGCTTCATCGCCTTCAAAATACGCGGACTGGCATGCTGGAACGGAATATCCAGATAAGGCAATATCTTGCCTTCTGCCATCAATGGAATAATTTCGTCCACATGTGGGTAAGGATATACATAGTGCAAACGTACCCAGATATCAAGCTCGGACAAGGCCGCCGCCAATTCTGTCATGCGTGTACGTATTGGGCGGCCTTGCCAAAAACCAGTTCGATATTTCACATCCACGCCATATGCGCTGGTATCTTGCGAAATCACCAATAACTCTTTCACGCCGGCGTCAGCCAAACGCTCCGCTTCCTGCATGACATCCCCAATAGGACGACTCACCAAATCACCACGCATAGATGGAATAATGCAGAAGGTACAACGGTGATTACAGCCCTCAGAAATTTTCAGGTAGGCATAATGATCAGGGGTGAGGCGAATCCCCTGAGGTGGCACAAGGTCCAAATAGGGATCGTGTGGTTTGGGTAAATGTGCGTGCACTGCAGCCATCACTGCCTCAGTTGCATGCGGACCGGTAACTGCCAGCACACTAGGATGCGCAGCTTTTACCACATCTGCTTTGGCACCTAAACACCCGGTGACAATAACCTTGCCGTTTTCTGCCAATGCTTCGCCTATCGCATCCAGCGATTCTTCGACAGCGGCATCAATAAATCCACAAGTATTTACCACCACTAAATCCGCATCATGATAATTCGGCGAAATCAAATAGCCTTCAGCGCGTAATTCAGTCAGAATACGCTCTGAATCAGACGATGCTTTAGGGCAACCTAGCGATACAAAACCAACTTTGGGTATGGTATTCATTTAATTCCACTTTCTCATGTACATTATATTTTTTGCGTTTGCTTATATCTGGATTATGTTAATTGTCACTGCAACCAGCTGGTTCAAGGCTGCAGTGGTATTTATTTTCGGTGGCGTATTGATGACCGTGGTTTACTATTTACTGGACACGCCAGGCCGTAAGCACCGCCGCATTGCCCGCGAAGCGGAAGAAGACGCGGCAAATAATGATCAGGCGTAGCCTCGCGCCAGCCATTCTGTAACCGCAATCGTCGTCACACCCGCTGCTATCAATAGCGCCTGCTCCAATGTTGCCGCCAAGCCTACTCGCTTATGCAAGCCAGGGATTAAATCCGCCACAGCAACGTAAATCATACTCGCCGCCGCCAATCCTAAAAATATCGGTATTAGATTTTGCATGGACTGCAAAGCAAAATACGCCAACAAACCGCCTATCAATGTTGCAGCGCTCGACAATAAATTAAACGCCAAAGCCCGCGCCTTGGTATAACCAGAATGCAACAGTATCAAAAAATCACCGACTTCTTGCGGTATTTCGTGCGCAATAATCGCCAGCGCAGTGACTATACCCAGTTGTACATCTGCCATAAAAGCTGCGGCAATCAATACACCGTCAACAAAATTATGAAATGTATCGCCAACCAATATCATTAAACCGCTGCGCCCGTGATCATGCCCGGTATGTTGATGCACTACGCCGTGATTCTCACAGCTATCATGATGGCAATGCCGCCACAGCACCAGTTTCTCAAGCACAAAAAAACCAAAAATCCCTATCAGGACTGTCGTTGTCGTCGCGCGCGCATCACCTGAAACCTCTATCGCATGCGGCAGTATCTCCAGGAACACCGCACCCAACAAGGCACCGATGGCGTAGCTCACCAGACCGCCAACCCAACTCGGGCGGGCCGCAAAGGCAAACACCGCCGCCGCGATGACACTTAATGCCCCACCAAACAAACTGCTAACCACTATCCAGGCAAGTATCGACATAAAAGCTAAAACTGAAATAAAGCGTGATTATACGGGATAAGCATACATTCTGCCGTCATGACACGGGGGCATCCGCAATCCAAATCAAACTTGCCATACGCCCAGTCACCCCGTCACGCCGATATGAGTAAAAACGTTCAGCATCGCTATAGGTACAGAAATCACCACCATAAATTTGAGCAATCCCCATCTGCTTCAGACGCAATCGCGCCAAGGCATAAATATCTGCCATCCACTTATTAGACCCAGCACCCCGAAAAGCACTTGCTGCAGATGGCATATCCGCGACAAATGCGGTTCTCACCTCGCTACCCACTTCAAACGCATTCGCGCCGATTGCCGGGCCCATCCATGCCATGATCTGCTCAGGCGGATGCGCCATCGCTGCGACGGTTTCTTCCAAAACGCCGGCCAACAATCCACGCCAGCCCGCGTGAGATGCCCCGACCACTGATCCATCTTGCGCACAAAACAGCACGGGTAAACAATCTGCCGTCAGCACTGCACAAACAACATGGGGTTGCGTCGCAATCGACGCATCCGCCGCAACACGCTCATTTAAATTATCCGCATACGCAACTGTCGTGCCATGCACTTGCTGTAACCAACGCGGCTCACTTGGCAAATCCTCGCGTAAAATTCCGCGATTTTCAGCCACATCGACCATGCTATCTCCGACATGATCACCCAAATTCAATCCTTGATAAGCACCAACACTCACACCTTCAGCACGTAACGTCGACAAAGCTTGCACTTGACTAGGCGCAGGCCAGTCGGGATAGATATATTTCATAACAACTCAGCGCTTTCCAAACAATTCAATAGCTCAACAAAATCAGCAGGTGGATCTATCTGCCACAGCATAGACTCGCCCGTAACAGGGTGTACCAAACCCAATTGTGCTGCGTGTAATGCCTGACGCGGAAAGTCACGCACACATGGCAATGCACTGTTTTGCCCACGATGATAAGTGCTGTCACCGACTAACGGGTAACCTATGGACAGCATATGCACGCGTATCTGATGTGTACGCCCAGTTTCCAATGCACAACGAAGCAGGCTATGTCGGGCAAAACGCCGCAACACGGTATAATGCGTCACCGCCTCACGACCATTATTTACCACCGCCATTTTGACACGCTGCGTAGGATGCCGGCCGATTGGCGCATCGACCACCCCGTCATGTTCAACCACGCCATATGTCACCGCCAAATATTCACGTTTGACACTACGTGATTGCAATTGCCGCACTAAATGTGTCTGCGCAATCAGCGTTTTGGCTACCACCATCAAACCGCTGGTATCTTTATCCAGTCTGTGCACAATACCTGCGCGTGGAATATGGGTGATTTCGGGAAAATGGAATAGCAGCGCGTTAAGCAGCGTTCCCTGCCAATTACCACTACCGGGATGCACTACCAAACCCACCGGCTTATTGAGCACTAAAATACTGTCGTCTTCATAAATGATATCCAACGCAATATCTTCCCCCAACGCTGGCAACTCAGCGGGGTGAGCCTCCGGGTAGACCTGTACTTTTTCGCCACCCCATACTTTATCTTTGACGCCCAATACTCGCCCGTTTACCTGAACCAATGATTGTTTAATCCAATCTTGTATCCGGCTACGCGAGTATTCAGGCATCAAAGCTGCCAGTGCACTGTCCAAACGCATACCTCCACTCGAAAAAGGAATTTCCAATTCGATAGCGGCATCCATGTTTAATGTATAATCTGTTAACTGTTTTTCGGAAGATGTCATGAAACGAATTTTACTTGTTTTACTGCTCGTTGGGTTAGCCGGTTGTAGCAGCACCCCCACAACCAACGATGAAACCAAAAATTGGTCTGCGCAAAAAATCTACGCGGAAGCCAAAGGTATGTTGAATTCAGGCAGTTACGATAAAGCTATCAAGCTATTCGAAACCCTGGAAGCACGCTATCCGTATGGTCGCTACTCACAACAGGCGCAGCTTGAAGTCGCTTATGCGTATTACAAAGACAATGAGCCGGTGTCTGCCGTTGCTGCATGTGATCGATTTATCAAGCTGCATCCAAACCACCCCAATGTCGATTACGCATACTATTTAAAGGGCCTGGCTAACTTTACCGAAGACCAAAGTTTGTTTGCGCGTGTTGCCGATCAGGACATGACTGAGCGCGACCCTCGCTCTGCCAGCAATTCCTACGCGGCGTTTCAAGAACTGTCCACCCGTTTCCCCGACAGCAAATATACCCCCGACGCCATTGCCCGGATGAAATATTTGATTGATGCCTTGGCTATGCATGAAGTCCATGTAGCCCAATATTATTACAAACGGGGCGCTTACGTTGCTGCTGCCAACCGCGCGCAATATGCGCTCAAGACCTATCCACAAGCACCTGCTAACGAGCTTGGCATCGCCATTATGGTGAGATCTTATGATGCATTAGGCACGAATGATTTACGTGACGATGCGCTACGCGTGTTAAAACTCAACTTCCCCAAGAGCAAATACATCACGGGCAATTTTGACAAAACCAAACCTTGGTGGCGTTTCTGGGAATTATAAGTAATGAGTAAATTGGTTCTCTTTGACCTAGATAATACTTTGTTAGCAGGCGATTCAGATTACGAATGGGGGCAATTCCTCATCAAACGCGGCATCGTTGATCGTGACCTGTATGAAGCCAAGAACGAACAGTTTTACCAGCAATATAAAGCTGGCACATTGGATATCCATGAATTTCTGGATTTCCAACTCCGTCCGCTCGCACTGCACAGCAGGGCTCAGTTAGAAGCGTGGCATGCTGATTTTATGCGTGACAAAATCATGCCCATGATGACCATGGCAGCACGCAATCTGGTTACACGAGCACTGGCTGAAGCAGATTTGGTAGCCATCATCACGGCGACTAACAGCTTTGTCACCGCACCTATCGCTCAAGCGTTTGGCATCCCTCACTTGATAGCAACAGAACCGGAGCAAATCAACGGCGAATTCACAGGAAAAGTTGCAGGTACACCCAGCTTCCGTGAAGGTAAAGTCACACGACTAAATGATTGGCTAGCAACGCATAACAAGCAACTCAAAGATTTTAACGAAAGTTGGTTTTATAGCGACTCGCTGAATGATTTACCGTTGCTGGAATTAGTTAGCCACCCTGTTGCAGTTGATGCCGACCCTACGCTGAAAGCCCACGCAAACAAATTAGGCTGGCCTAGCATCAGCCTACGTCAATAAGATCACATGATTAAAAAATTCATCAATCGGGTATTAGGCAAAAAACCGAAACAAAAAACTCGCTTACTACGCATACCTGTCAGCCAACATAAACTTACCCGCGAACAAATCCTGCCATGCGCGCTTAAAGTTACTGACACGCTGCAGCAGGCTGGCTACAGCGCATTCGTCGTTGGTGGTGCGGTGCGAGATTTACTCATCGCCAAAACGCCTAAGGATTTTGACGTCGCCACTAATGCCACCCCTGAACAAGTGCGCGATCTATTCCGCCGCTCACGCATCATAGGCCGGCGTTTCCGTTTGGTGCATGTCATGTGCGGCAACGACACCATAGAAGTTTCTACTTTCCGCGCCAGTGCAGCAACCGAAGAAGACGACACCAAACAAATCACCGACGATACAGGCCGCATTGTCAGAGACAATGTCTTTGGCGATCAAGAAAGTGATGCAGAACGCCGTGACTTCACCGTTAATGCACTCTATTACGATCCCAGTACCGAAGAAATACTTGATTACCGTGGCGGCGTGGCCGACATTAACAACAAAATACTGCGCATCATCGGTGACCCGGCCACTCGCTACCGTGAAGACCCGGTACGCATGATGCGTGCCGCCCGTTTTGCCGCCAAACTGGATTTTCATATTGACGAAACTACACGTGCGCCGATAGCTGAGCTCGCTGATCTGCTCGGCAATGTACCGCCGTCACGCATGTTTGATGAAATGCTCAAACTGCTGCTCTCAGGTCATGCTTTGCGCGCTGTACACCAACTTCGCGCCGAAGGTCTGCATCATGGCATATTGCCGATGCTGGATACCATACTCGAACAAGAGCACGGCAAACGTTTCATCAATGCTGCATTGCACAACACTGATCTCCGCCTCCAGGCAGGCAAGTCAGTTTCCCCTGCATTCTTATTCGCCAGCTTGCTGTGGCACGAATTACAAATCAATTATCACAAACGCCTCAGCCGAGGCGAGCTTGCCATGCCCGCTTTTAATGAAGCCATGGATGACACACTAAACCAGCAACGTAACCGCCTTGCAGTACCGCGTCGTTTAGATGGCATGATGAAAGAAATCTGGAGCTTGCAAGCACGTTTTGAACAGCGTTCAGGTAGCCGGCCCTACCGTTTGCTAACCCATCCGCGCTTCCGTGCGGGTTATGACTTTTTGTTGTTGCGTGCCGAAAGCGGAGAAGTCGCCACTGAACTGGGTGACTGGTGGACTACCTTTCACACTGCAGATGAAGACACTCGCGCCAGCATGCTGCTCAAAGAGCCTGTCAGCGCGAACAAACCCAAACATCGCCGCCGTACTAAAAAACCCGTCATTGCTGCTGCCCATGAATAAAAATCCAGCCCATGCGTATATCGCACTGGGAAGTAACTTGGCTAATCCTGCGCAGCAGGTTATACGTGCATTTGCCGCGCTAAACGGATTGCCCAACAGTCAATTGCTGGCGCGCTCATCGCTCTATTTAACCGCGCCAGTAGGTTACGCTGATCAACCTGATTTCATCAACGCGGTCGCGCATATCAGTACCGAACTTACCCCTGCACAACTACTCAGCGCCGTGCTTGATGTAGAACATCAGTTTGGACGCGAACGCACGTTTCAAAATGCACCACGTATTTTGGATTTGGATGTTTTGCTTTATGATGATACACAACAGCATGAAGCCGGCTTGACGCTACCGCATCCACGCATGCATGAACGCGCATTCGTCCTAGTCCCACTCGCGGAAATCGCACCTGATTTAGTGATACCTGGACGCGGTCATCTCAGCACCTGGTTACAAGCCGTGCAAAATCAAGATTTACACAAAGTTGCCGATAACTGGCAACCGAGCGAACGATAGGCCGCTATGACTAATTTAATCACCCTACAACAACGTGCCTTACAAGGTGAAAAGCTCGCAGTTCTCACCTGCTATGACGCGAGCTTTGCCAGCCTTCTGGCCAGCGCAGGAATAGATGCAATTTTAGTAGGCGACTCTCTCGGCATGGTCATACAAGGACAACGCTCCACCCTTCCTGTCACCCTCGCCGACATGGTCTATCATACTAAGGCTGTTGCTTTGGGCGCACCGGACACCTTTATCATTACCGACTTACCATTTGGCAGTTACCAGGCCAGTCCAGAGCAAGCACTCATCTCCGCCAGCGCACTCATGGCAGCGGGTGCGCATTGTGTGAAACTGGAAGGTGGCGCCGTTATGGCCGAAACCATTGCTTTCCTCACCCAGCGCGGTATACCTGTGTGCGGACATTTGGGCTTACTACCCCAGTCAGTCAACACCTTAGGTGGCTATAAAGTTCAAGGAAAATCCGATATAGCGGCACAACAGCTCATCGCCGATGCTGAATTGCTCACAGCATCAGGCGCAGCCATGATCGTGCTGGAAGCTATCCCTGCGACACTGGCAGCACAAATTACCAGCAGCATCACAATCCCGACCATAGGCATAGGCGCGGGTGTGGATTGCAACGGACAGGTACTGGTGCTCTACGACATGCTAGGCTTGGGCAAACCACCACGCTTTAGCCATAATTTTTTACTATCCACCAACAGCCTGCATGAGGCGGTTGCTGCCTATGTTGAAGCCGTTAAAACCGCCAACTTCCCCACTGAACAACACAGTTTCAAATGAAAATTTTACATACCATCGCCGAGCTCCGCGCCTGGCGTGAGCAGCACGACCAAGTCAGCTTCGTTCCTACCATGGGTAATTTGCATGAAGGTCATCTCGCGCTGATCAAACTCGCGCAACAACACGCGCCAACCGTTATCGTCAGCATCTTCGTCAATCCGCTACAATTTGGCGCCGGAGAAGATTACACCCGCTATCCGCGCACGCTGGAAGCCGATGCCGCCAAACTCAGCGCAATCAACGTAGATACCATCTTCGCACCCAGTGTTGAAGAGCTATATCCGCACCCCCAACGCTACCACATCACCCCCCCAGCACTCGCCAACACCCTGTGCGGCGCATATCGCCCCGGACACTTTGAGGGTGTGGCAACAATAGTGATGAAGCTGTTTCAAATTGTGCAGCCTCAAGTCGCCGTGTTTGGTAAAAAAGATTACCAGCAACTCACCATCATCCGTGGCATGGTTGAAGACTTCGCTGTTCCAGTCACCCTTATCGCTGGCGAGACCATACGTGCCGCTGATGGACTTGCACTGTCGTCACGCAATGGATTTCTCAGCCCTGCCGAACGCACACTCGCCCCAGCCTTGCACCAGCAGCTGACCAACATCCAGCTTGCCCTGCAAGATGGTGCACGCGATTACACACAACTTCAACTCGACGCCAGCGACGCCCTTATCAAGCAAGGTTGGCGAGTGGATTACATCACCATCTGCGACACACAACTCAACCCTGCCAACGCACAAACACTATCATGGGTAGTGTTGGGCGCAGCGCATTTGGGAACGACAAGACTGATAGATAATGTGGTGGCTGCGCTTTAGTACTCAAGACTAAGCGTGATTGATCCGTAGCCAGGATTGGTGGATTGCGTTATAAACTCCTTGCTGCTGACATAATGAGCATAGGTAATTTGTCCACCTTGCCATTGCCAGGCCACGCCCGCAGCAATATTCCCCACCAGATACTTTTTGTCGACACTGTGACTAGTGTCGAAAGTATTGCCATCCAGAAATATATCCCGCGCAACTAACCGTGCATCGGTGGATAAAAATACGAGCCAACCACCTGCGGAAAAACGGCGCTTAGCTGCGTCCTCCAGTGGTGCATTACTGTCACCGGCAGAACGTATCGGCGAGGTACCAAAGTCGTTAGGCAAGCGATTACCTGCCCGTATCTCGAAGCCAGTATTCAAATAGGTTGCGATATTACCCAAGCTGGCACCATAGTGGGTGATAGCATCGAATTGTGGCCAGGTGTTACTTACCCATATTTTGTTTCTGCGCTCAGCGACGACTTGTATACCCAATTCGTTATGCAGTTGATTGTTCCAACCATTGAAACGGGGTATGTCACGCAAGTCATGAATAAAATCCTGAGTTTGCTTGCCTAATGATGCCGGACCAACCATGCCTATGTTGACCTGTATCGTATCCATTTGCTTAGGATCACGTTCGTTGTAACCCAGCCCTAGATAAAGCCAGCCTGCATAAGGCCTATCATTGTGAATCACATCGGTACGCGTTTTGTCCAGCGGGGTGTACATGGATTGCCCTAAGGTCACCACCATGTTGCGCGAAACATATCCAGTCGGGTGTATCCCATTAATCAGTCGATTCAGGCGCCGCACTGATAAGGGCAGGCAAGGATCGTTCACATAGTCTTTCAGGTTCGCAGATACCCAGGACAATTTGACGCCGTTGGTATAACCCTGATCCGAGCCGTTGAATAAATCATTTTCAAAATGGACATTGTAAATTTCAGGATGTCGAGCGAGCGCAGCAATGCCCGGCTGTGCTGTACCACAGATGTCAGACAAGTCCTCAGCAGCCTGCGCGGAATTGATGGCTAGCAACAAGACGCCAGTGAGCATGAAAAATTGGGCAATACTAGGCTTGAGAGTAGATGGCATAAGTCCTAAGAATCCTGTAATGAACAAAATTCAAGGCATGAACTTGGCTCAGTGTAGTAAATGTAATGCGGTAGTTAAGCTGTTTTTATAACACACATAGTCCTGAGAGGAATAAATCATATGTGCACTTAGCCAGATAGTGACATAGTTTGCGAATTGATGCGCATTAAAATGAATTATTCTAGCTATTTATGCAGGATGCCAGATTCGAAATCTGACACTAAACGAGAACAGTTAAAGTTAATTAACCAGAAACATCCAGAACTACAGGGTTATAAAGTAAGTTCAAACAATCGAACAGCTTGTATCAAAATCAGAGAGTCATAACGACCTTGGCAGATAATTACTCATCTGCCAAGGTCGCATAACACTTATTCCGTACGCATCTGCGGGAACAGCACCACATCACGTATGCTTGCGCTGTCAGTCAGCAACATGACCAATCTATCTATACCGATACCACACCCGCCTGCTGGTGGCATACCATATTCCAGCGCACGAATGTAATCAGCGTCATAATGCATCGCTTCCTCATCGCCCGCTTCTTTTTGCGCGACTTGCTCCATGAAACGGGCTGCCTGATCTTCAGCGTCGTTCAGCTCGGAAAAGCCATTGGCTAACTCACGCCCTACCATAAACAACTCAAAGCGTTCGGTAATCTCAGGCTGGCTGTCTGAACGACGCGCCAACGGCGAAACTTCGGCAGGATAATCGATGATGAAAGTCGGTTGTATCAGCAGCGTCTCTGTGGTTTCTTCAAAGAAACTCAGCTGCAAGCCGCCCAAGCCATCGGTTGCGCGGTATTTTCCCTTGTTGCTCTCAAACCAATTGATAAGCCAGTCGCGGTCATTCAACTGCACATCGGTATATTCAGGGTGATACTTTTGTATCGCTTGGGTAATCGTCAAACGGTCAAATGGCTTGCCTAAATCCACTATCGTTCCGTTATAGCTCACCTGTTCACTACCGGTCGCCACACGCGCAGCTTCGCGCAACAGCGATTCGGTAAAGTCCATCAAATAACGATAATCCCGATAAGCCTCATAGAATTCCATCATGGTAAATTCAGGATTATGCCGTGTCGACAAACCTTCATTACGGAAATTACGGTTGATTTCAAACACCTTTTCCATGCCACCCACGACCAAACGCTTCAAATACAGCTCAGGTGCGATGCGTAGAAACAGCTCCATATCCAGCGCATTGTGGTGCGTCTGAAATGGCTTGGCCGCAGCACCGCCGGGAATAGGATGCATCATCGGTGTTTCAACTTCGAGGAAACCGTGCGAGATCATGAACTGACGTATTGCCTGCACAATCTTGGAACGGGTCAAAAACACATTACGCGAATCTTCATTCGTCATCAAGTCAACATAACGCTGACGATATTTCTGTTCCTGATCAGTTAACCCGTGAAATTTCTCAGGCAATGGCCGCAAAGACTTGGTCAATAAACGCACACTCTTGGCTTGCACCGTCAGCTCGCCAGTTTTGGTCCTGAACAACGTGCCCGTCGCCGCAACGATATCGCCTAAATCCCAATGTTTGAATGCGCCATGCACATCTTCGCCAACATTGTCATTGCTGACATAAATCTGCAACTGACCGCTCATGTCTTGCAAGGTCGCGAAACTGGCTTTACCCATCACACGCTTTAACATCATGCGACCTGCAAATTGCACTTGAATCTGCTCAGCTTCCAAAGCCTCTTTGCTGTGTGCAACATATTGCGTATGAATATCGCCTGCGTAATCTTTACGCTCAAAATCATTCGGGAAGGCCACGCCTGCTGCACGCAGCGCAGTCAACTTAGCGCGACGTTCGGCAATCAGTTGATTTTCGTCTTGTTGTTGTACGATCTCGGTCATGCTTAAACCCCTTGTTTCAAACTGGCTATAATAAATTCGTCCAAATCACCATCGAGGACTTTTTGAGTATTGGATATCTCCACACCCGTGCGCAAATCCTTGATGCGCGACTGATCCAATACATATGAGCGGATCTGATGTCCCCAGCCTACGTCGGACTTCCCGGCTTCCAGCTTATCCTGCTCGACCTGGCGTTTGCGCAGCTCGGCTTCGTACATACGTGACTTCAGCATGGACATGGCTTCGGCGCGGTTTTTATGTTGCGACCTGTCATTTTGGCACTGCACCACGATGCCCGTGGGAATATGCGTAATCCGCACCGCTGAGTCAGTTTTGTTAATATGCTGACCACCCGCACCACTGGCGCGATAGGTGTCGATACGCAAATCCGCAGGGTTAATATCAACTTCGATGGAATCATCAACTTCAGGATAAACGAACACACTGGCAAAGGAGGTATGGCGTCCACCAGACGAATCAAATGGCGATTTACGCACCAGTCTATGTACGCCCGTTTCAGTACGCAGAAAACCATAAGCGTATTCACCATCAACTTTAATACTGGCAGACTTCACCCCCGCCACATCGCCATCGGAAACCTCAAGCACTTCAGGCTTAAAGCCTTTGCGCTCGCAATAACGCAGATACTGGCGCAACAACATCGAAGCCCAGTCGCAAGCTTCAGTACCACCTGCGCCAGACTGGATGTCGATAAAGCAATTATTTGGATCCATGGGATTAGCAAACATACGGCGGAATTCCATGCCTTCGACCGTACTCGCCAGCGCGGCAACATCTGTTTCTACCGCTTCAAGCGTCTCGTCGTCATTTTCTTCGCGCGCCATGTCGAATAAATCACGCCCGTCACGCAAACCTTGCGTCAGGCTCTGCAGTGTCAACACGACATTTTCCAGCGATTTTTTCTCGCGGCCTAATTCCTGCGCACGCTTGGGGTCATTCCATATAGCAGGATCTTCAGCGAGTACATTAACTTCTTCTAAACGGTTAGATTTAGTATCGAAGTCAAAGATACCTCCGAAGTTCGACGGTACGTTGAGCTAAGTCAGTTAAAGCGGTATCAATTAAATTAAGGCGTTCAGCATCCATGATGTCAACAAATTCTAATTTGTAAAACCATAGATTATAACATCCAGTTCACGGGTAGAATGCTGACTTCTATTTAGACATAATCAAAACCATGAAAAAAACCGACCTCTACAAAAACCAGGGGCTTAAAATCGCCAGCCAAATGAAACAAGCAGGCACACCAGCACGCTTCGCTGAACTGTCAGCCACTATTCCTGACCGTCGTGAACAACGCAAACTTGACCAGGCGCAAGGCTTAGTTCCTTTTGCAGTCAAACTCAACATCGAGTTAGTGGCTCAATTGAATGCCTTGGCAAAGAGTCGCGAAATGAACATTAATGAACTGACTGCAGAATTGTTGCAAGCGGCGCTAACGAAATAATATAGCGTTTCAAACACCAATCAATGAGTAAATTGGCTACGAATTGAGTTGTGCGTAAAGCTGAGAATTATTCAAACACATCCAATATCAGCCGAAGCCACGAGAAATCCGCCTACCAGCGGGCGCTGTTGTAAACAGGTCTCGATAGTTCGGGCGAAGCGGTTGCCACCAGGCAGATAAATTGCAGAGCGAAGCTGCAGATTGCTGACTGGCAAACCATTGAACAGTCGGCGTACCTCCGCTGGATCATGCCAGTGAGCACCGCTGTAGGCACCAATACCACCATGTCTGCCTTTCTGCCAATAGAGCAGACTATTACGGTTAAGAAACCCAATAGCGATGCGCTTGCGCGTCACCCTGACCATCTCGGCAAGCGCTACTTCCTGCTCCTGTATAAAGCACAATGAGGCCACGGCAACACAATAATCGAAACTTCCATTCGGGAGTGGCAATAAGCGTGCATCACCCCGCAGATAACACTCATCCGCTAATCGCTGTGATTGCGCATAGGCAATCATCGCCGCATCTGAATCAACACCAGTCACTTGCACGCCATCGGCAGCAAACCGACGCGTGAAATATCCGCTGCCGCAACCGACGTCGACCATGCTTTGTCCTGCTACAGGTCGCAGCAACATGCGCAGCAATTGATATTCCTGCTCGCCTATCCAGCGCCCCCGTGGCGTCTGATACCAGGCATCATATTCCTTGGCTTGCATGCACTATTCTCCATGAGCGCGTGGACGAATCAGAAACTGATAATTTCCTCAGCTTCGCTCATCAATGCGCTTAATGCCTTCATTGAGCTGCGTGTTACGCCAGGCGGAAATGCACCCTCGTCCAAACCCAATTTGCGCATGGTTGCACCGCAGACATAGACTCGCATTCCGACTTCCAGCATCTCATCAAACAGACTACGACAAGGGTGCTCTGCATCCAGTGCTGGATCGACAAGCCGGGCACCCGCTTCCACCAGAAACAGGTCAACATCCTTGTTATCTGCCATCAGAGCACCAGCCAGACGCAGGGCTGTCAATGCACGATAATCCGAAGCATCCGCTGCGGCATGTAAAACGATAAGTGCTTTGGTCATAATAGCGCCCTCTTTATTTCGCCGGATTCAACCGGGCGTGGGTTTCTTCACTCCAGATCAGCACAATCAGACCTGAGACGAACATGGCAATACTGACAAACCAGAACCCGCTACTGATGCCATTACTCAGATTAGCAACCAATCCCAGCGCCAATGCACCTATACCATAGCCGAGATCGCGCCAGAATCGGTAGATACCTATAGCTGAGCCACGCCAGTTAGGGTGAGCAATATCCGCAACCGCCGCACTCAGATTCGGATAAAGCAAAGCCATACCCAACCCTGTCACCGCTGCGGATAATGACCACCATAATGCGGTTTCACCCATCAGCATCATGCCAACGCCAGCGCCACAAATCCACATCCCGGCAATGATAGGCTTATGCCGGCCGATGTGATCGGACAGCTTGCCCGTGAAGAGTTGCGTGCCGCCCCAGACAAAACCATAGACACCGATCACCCAACCAATTTGAGTAAGCTTCAAGCCATGCTGATAAAGATAGACTGGATAAAAAACCCAGATCAGCGCATCAACAAATTTTTCTACCAGTCCTGCCTGACTAATCGCCGCCATGCGTTTATCGCGCCACGACATGAGGGTAAATACTTCCCATGTGGTTGGGTTGTCGGAAATATTCTGCGGAAAGCGTGCGACAGGGCCAGTGGATAGCCCGGCAGCATGCCGTACCCCCTCCTGCTTTGCCCACGGCAGCGTGTCCTTCACCCAGATCAGAGTCAGAAAAATCGCCAGCGTTATGATACTCAGTCCGAAAATAAGCAATCCCTGACGTGCACCGAATGCTGTTGCCATATAGCCCGTGGCTATACCCGCCAAGGCTACGCCAACATAACCTGAAAATTCATTCAAGCCTATGGTCAAACCGCGCTGATCCGGACGCGTAATATCCAACTTGGAAGTTTGGGTCATTGACCAGGTCAGACCCTGGTTGATTCCCAGCAGTACGGTCGCGGCAACGATCCAGTTCCAGTTGGGTGCGTACAGGATCATGAATGGAATCGGCACAGCCGACAACCAGCCCCATAACAATACCTTCCTACGCCCTACCCGCTCAGACAAACGCCCCGCGACAAAATTAAGCGAACCTTTGACAAAACCGAACGCCACGACAAAAGCCATCAGCAGCATAAATGAGCCCTTAGGTACGCCAAATTCGGACTCGGCCAGGGCAGGTATCACCGTACGCATCATACCCAGCGTCAGCCCTACCAGCAGCACTTGCAACAACTGATGCAGAAACTGAGTCTGGTTCAGCCTGATGCCATATACGTAAGTCATTTTATTCATGATGCGATATTCGCCGCCACCATGGCATCCATGTCAGCCGGACGTGGTGGAATTTCACTGGTGAGCGCAGCGACAAACGCAGCCTTGTCGGTAATACTCAGGCTAGGATTGAAGCGTTTTTCGAAGCCGATGGTGGAAGAAGGCTTGCCAGAAATCCCCGCGCCGCAGGCACTGCCTGCCTGATGGCCAGGGAAAATTTCTGTGGTATCAGGCAAGGTCAGCAGTTTGTTGTGCAGCGTATCAAACAGCATGGCTGCCATGATGGCTTCCTGACCCGCCAGATCCGGACGGCCAATACTGCCAACAAACAGTGTATCCCCCGTGATCACAAACCAGGGTTCATCGCCGCGACGCTTATCTGTGACCAGCAAACAAATACTGTCCATGGTATGCCCTGGGGTATGCAACACCTGAACCACAACATTGCCAACTTCGATTTTATCCATGTCATGTAAGGGATGGAACGGGAATTTGACCAGTGCGCTATCACTTTCATGCAAACAGTATTGCGCACCCGTCATTTCGGCCAGTTTGCGCCCACCGGAATAGTGATCGGCATGGATATGCGTATCAATTACGTGCGTTATCGTTACTGCTGCTTTTTTCGCCTCTTCAACAAACCAGGCTTCATCGCCAGCCACTACATCAACTGCAATAGACTTGCCTAGCGTGCCGCAGCCTAAAAAGTAGGAAAGTGAAGCTGATGTTGTTGCTAATTGTTTGAAAAACATATTAATACCTCTGAGTTCAATATAAAAAATGTGATGCTGAATCAATCTATCGCCAATGGCAGCCCACTTAATCGCCACTCGGCCACACCTGTTTCCAGCCTGGATGCGTTAATCCCTTGCTGACGCAGCATTTCCACGGCGTCTTTTGCCATTAAACAAAAAGGTCCGCGACAGTAGGCTACCACTGCCTTGTTTACAGGCAGCTCATTAAGCCGTTGTTTCAATTCGGATAAAGGAATAGATCGCGCAAATGGAAGATGCGCAACGGCATATTCTGTTTCAGGCCTGACATCTATTACCACCAGTTCGCCATGCTGGGCCTGCGTCAGCAATTCTGCACCGCCAATAGGCGACAGTTCGTCTGAGCATGCAATCAAATCCTGCATCGCCGACTGCAGTTCCAGCAAGCGTTCCTCGGCCAGTTCCCGCAGCATGACCCACAGGTCAGCGACGCGCGAGTCAGCCAATTTGTAATACATGTTTTTGCCCTCACGGCGGCTTTCTACCAGTCGGGCCGCCTTGAGTTCTTTAAGATGCGCACTGGTAAGTTTTACCGATAAATCGGTGTCATGAGCCAGTTGCTCCACACACTTTTCACCCTGACACAGCACTTCTATCAGCTCCAGCCGCTTGGGACTGGATGCCGCCTTGCCGATGCGGGCAACTTGCTCGTATAACAGATTTTTTATTGCGCGTGAGTTATCCATGGCAAACATTCTAACAATCTAAAGAATGTAAGATATATTATTCAGATAGCAGATGTCAAGCTGGATGCAAATTTGCACCCAGCGCTTTAAACAATCAGATTTAGTTTCTGCTCAAACTTATTGCTGGAACGCAATAAATCCTACTTGGACAGACTTGCCAATAACAACGCCTGTGCTGACACAGGCTGAGCACGACGGGGGCGACGTAGATGATAACTACCTGTATCGTCCATTTCCCATGCTTGTATATTGTCTTTCAAATAAGGCCTCATCCCTTCTTGCATGACACGTTTTTTTAAACGCGGATCCAGTACCGGGAAAGCAACTTCAATGCGACGGAAGAAATTACGCTCCATCCAGTCTGCGCTGGATAAATAGATGTCTTCTGCACCCTCGTTGAGGAAATAAACGATACGGGTATGTTCCAGGAATCGCCCAATAACAGAACGTACGCGGATATTTTCAGATAACCCTGCATGACCCGGCTTCAACGCACATGCACCACGCACAACGAGATCTATTTCCACTCCGGCTTGCGAGGCTTCATACAATGCCAGAATAACCTTGGGCTCTAACAGCGCATTCATTTTAGCGAATATGCGAGCAGGCTTGCCTGCTCGCGCGTGATCGGCTTCACGTTTAATCATCGCCAGCACACCGCTATGCAGACTAAAGGGTGATTGCAACAAATGTTGCAGGTGTGTTGCACTGCCCAGTCCTGTAAGTTGTGTAAACACCTCATTCACATCATTGCACATACCCTCATGGCAGGTAAACAGTCCAAAATCCGTATACAGTCGCGCAGTACGTGCATGGTAATTTCCTGTTCCCAAATGTACATAGCGCCGCAATACGCCGTTTTCACGACGCACGACCAAGGCCATTTTGGCATGTGTTTTATAACCCACCACGCCATACACCACATGCGCGCCAGCCTGCTCTAATTTGCCAGCCCAATTGATGTTCGCCTCTTCATCAAAACGCGCCATCAACTCGACCACCACAGTCACTTCTTTGCCGGACTGAGCAGCACGCATCAAGGCTTCCATCAATTGCGAGTCTGTCCCGGTACGATAGACCGTTTGACGTATCGCCAGCACATTGGGATCCGCTGCTGCCTGAGTAACAAAATCTATCACCGGCTGAAAGCTCTGGAATGGATGATGCAAAAACACGTCGCCTTTACGTATTGCGCTGAAAATATCGGCGGTTTTAGTCAATGCACCCGGCACACCAGGTACAAAAGGTGAAAATTTCAATTCAGGCCTATCGACTTGATCAGGGATTTGCATCAGCCGCACTAAATTAACCAAGCCATTCACCTGGTATAAGTCTTCGTGCTTGAGGCTGAACTGATGCAACAGGAAGTTGATCATTTCTTCGGAACAACTATCTGCCACTTCCAGGCGTACCGCATCACCAAAATTACGTTGTGATAATTCGCCTTTGAGCGCATCACGCAGATTTTTAATTTCTTCTTCATCAACAAACAGCTCGGAATTGCGTGTCACTCGGAACTGATAACAGCCTTCTACCGTCATCCCTGCAAATAGCTCATTCACATGGGCGTGCAGTACCGACGACAAGAACACAAAGCCATACTCACAACCTGCGACATCTTCCGGCATGCGTATCACCCGTGGCAATGAACGCGGCGCCTGTACCACGGCGGCACCTGAACTCCGCCCAAATGCATCGCGCCCGGAAAGCTCAACAGCAAAATTCAAACTCTTATTCAGCACACGGGGAAAAGGATGCGATGGATCTAAACCTATAGGCGTTAATACCGGCATGAGTTCACGGAAAAAATATGACTGTACCCAGGCAGCCTGGGCTTCATTCCAGTGGTTGCGGCGCAAAAACCGTATCCCTTGTTCCGCTAACTGCGGCAATATATCGCTATTGAGCACTTCATATTGCCGGTCCACCAAGGCCCGAATTCTAGGTTCTGCACTATGCAGCGTTTGTTTGGCGGTCATCCCGTCAGGTGAAGTATGATGCGGATCAACAGCCGCACGTTCTTTCAAACCTGCCACACGCACTTCAAAAAACTCATCCATATTGCTGCTGACGATACAAATGAATTTCAGTCGCTCCAGCAATGGCATGGTGACGTCTTGTGCCTGGGCTAACACTCGCTCATTAAAGCCTAATAAACTTAACTCTCGATTAAGGAAATGATCGGTAGGAAGTGCGCTCATATGTTATAAACTAACAGTAAATAAAATTGATGATATGACAACATTGTGACAATGCCATGACGAACGAAATCGAACTAAAATTAAGCATCTCACCCGCAGACGCCGCACGTTTCTTAACGCATCCGCTACTGCAATCAAGCAGCATCAAACAGCGATTACGCTTAATCAGCGTCTATTATGACACACCTGCGCTGGCACTCATGCACCAACGCGCGGCACTACGTGTGCGCATGGCGGGAACGCGCTGGATACAAACCATTAAAATCGGCGGACAGGCCATCAATGGCATGCACAGCCGTCCCGAATGGGAAGTCGAACTCGCAGACCAGCAACCCCAACCCGACTTGTTCACCGAACCACTGGTCACACAACTGCTCAGCGCCGAACTCACACAACAACTCACGCCCGTCTTCCAAACTGATTTCTGGCGTGATACCTGGTTAATTGACTTTCACGGTGCAAAAATTGAAGTCGCGCTTGACCAGGGAAAGATCATTAGTCTGGCACAGGACGCACCCATCTGCGAAGTGGAATTAGAGCTCAAGCAAGGCGACGCACAACAACTGACAGAACTCGCACAGCTACTCGGCCAGGACATCACGCTTACACCAGATTCCATCAGTAAAGCTCAACGCGGTTACACGCTGTATCAAAACCAAATCAGCACATCGTCTTAATCATGTCACAATTCCCTACTAAGATGACGGATTTGAGTAGAACCATGGACTTGATATTATGGCGTCATGCTGACGCAGTAGATGGCATCCCGGACATTTCCCGCGAACTTACTGCCAAAGGCACTAAACACGCACACATCATGGCTGACTGGATTAATGCGCGAATTCCTGACGACACACGCATTTTGGTCAGTCCCGCGATCCGTGCGCTGCAAACTGCTGATGCGCTCAAACGCCCTTATACCCTTAACAAAGCCATTGCTCCTGATGCTGATGCCATGTCCCTACTACTTGCCGCAGGCTGGCCAGATGCAGGGGGCACAGTGATGTTAGTCGGGCATCAACCTGCTTTTGGTCGTGCGGCAATGCTATTACTGTCAGGAATAGAAACCGACATGTCGATTAAAAAATCAGGATTGCTCTGGATCAGCAACCGGGTTCGCGGCACCACGCAGCAAAACGTATTGCGTGCGGTCATGTCGCCTGATATGGTGTAAGGAATTTAGCTCCACTGAGTTCCACCATGCCCTATAAAACGCCCATCTCCGTGCTGGTTGTCATTCACACCCCAGATCTACAGGTGTTATTGCTGGAGCGTGCAGACAACCCAGGCTGGTGGCAGTCAGTAACGGGCAGTTTGGAATCAGATGAAATGCCAGTGCAAACGGCCATCCGTGAAGTAGCAGAAGAAACAGGTTTGGACGCGACACGCTATCAGCTTAATGATCAGCATTATTTTAATGAATACGAAATCTATCCGCGCTTTCGCCACCGCTACGCACCTGGCGTCACACAAAATACCGAGCATGTATTTACTTTAACCATCCCAGAGCCCTTACCTGTTACCCTAGCCGAACGCGAGCATCTGCGTTATATTTGGCTACCCGCCCCATTGGCAGCAAAAAAATGCTTTTCTCCCAGCAATCAGGCCGCCATTATCAAACTTTTAGGAGACTTAGATGATTAACATCGCAACAGAAAACAACACCATACATGCCACTGTTTTGGGCGAATTTACCGTCGCTGATTTCAAAGAATTCGAAAACAACATACTTTATGATGTTAAATTTCAGGGTAAAGTAAATTTGGTTGTAGATCTGCGTGACATGCTCGACTTTACTATCGACGTCGCCTGGGAAGAGATCCGTTTTAGTCGTGAACACGCGCATGAATTCAACAAAGTCGCCATCATCACCACCGAAGCATGGCTAACGTGGAGTACCTGGTTAAATCGTTTTTTTGTCGATGCAGATATCCGGGTTTTTGAAACCCTTGAATTTGCCGATGCCTGGGTTGCAAGTTAAATTTTTTAAATATTAAAAACACCAAAAGCACAAAATAGCCGCATGGGCTACTTTGTGCTTTTGTGTATTTTCAGACACCTACAGTTTTTAGCTGTTACCAGGCACCAACTTCCATATATCATGGTTGTATTCCTGCATGGTTCTGTCTGTGGAGAAGAACCCACTTGCCGCCGTGTTCAAAATACTCATTTGTGTCCATTTCTCAGTATCTTGCCAAGCCGTTGCAACCGCTTGCTGCGCATCAACATAGCTGCGGAAATCAGCCAACGTCATCCATGGATCATCCGCTGACATCATGGCATTAATGATGTCGTCGAAGATACCTGGCTCACATGAATTGAAATGCCCACTACGCAACAAATCTAGCACTGCGCGTAAATCCGCATCCTGCTCGACATATTCCCAGGGGCGGTAATTATGATGCAAGGCATCCACATGATCCGCACGCAACCCAAACAGGAAGAAGTTCTCTTCTCCGACGGCTTCCATGATTTCTATGTTCGCACCATCATAAGTACCAATAGTCAGCGCCCCATTCATCATGAATTTCATATTACCCGTACCCGAAGCCTCTTTACCTGCCGTTGAAATTTGTTCAGACAGATCAGTCGCTGGTGCAATTATCTCCATGGCAGACACGCGATAATTGGGAATAAATGCAAGTTTCAAGTACCCTTGCGCGTCTGGATCGCTGTTAATAATCTCCGCGAGACTATTAACCAACTTAATAATCCGTTTCGCCATGTAATAACCAGGCGCAGCTTTACCACCAATCAACACGCAGCGATTAACCATATGCTCCGTCTTGCCTTGCTTGATTTGCACATACAAATGAATGACATGCAAAAGATTCAATAATTGGCGCTTATACTCATGTATCCGCTTAACTTGCACGTCAAACAAGGCATGTGGGTCAAACTCCACATTACAGTCTGCCTTTACCAAAGCTGCCAAACGCTGTTTATTGGCCAGTTTCACTGCGCGCCAATGCGCATGAAAGGCTTTATTTTTTGCATCCGCCATCGGCTTCAACTTCGCAATCTGGCTTAGATCAGCAATCCACTCTTCGCCTATATGCTCATTAATCAGGGCGGTCATACCCGGGTTCGCATGTGCTATCCAGCGCCGTGGCGTAACGCCATTGGTTTTGTTGTTAAAGCGCTCAGGCCACAATTGATAAAAATCATGGAACAAACCATCCCGTAGCAACTGTGAATGCAACGCCGCCACGCCATTAATCGAGAAACTGCCCACAATAGCCAGCCATGCCATGCGTACATGACGTTGCGGTACTTCACCGATAATTGACATGCGTTGCTGGCGTTCAACGTCTCCTGGCCATTTAAGGGAAACCTTGCGCAAGAAATGCGCATTGATTTCGTAAATAATTTCCAGCAAACGTGGCAATAAACGTTCAAACAAACTCACAGGCCATTTTTCCAATGCTTCAGGCAGCAAAGTGTGGTTGGTGTAAGCCATACATTTAGAGGTAATTGCCCACGCTTCATCCCACTGCAAATCATGCTCATCCAATAACATCCGCATCAGCTCAGCCACGGCAATAGTCGGATGCGTGTCATTCATCTGAAAAACATTCTCTTCCGAAAACTTGTGAAAATCCATCTCACCATGTCTTACCCATACGCGCATTGCATCTTTGATACTGGCTGAAGCAAGGAAATATTGCTGACGCAAACGCAGCTCCTTACCATTTTCGCTACTGTCATTAGGGTACAACACCATGGAAATATCTTCGGCCTGATTCTTGGATTGCACGGCTTCTGTGTAACTCCCGGCATTGAACTCAACCAAATTGAACTCATCAGTCGCGGCAGCTTTCCATAAACGCAAAGTATTCACGGTTTTATTGCGATAACCAGAAATAGGCACATCAAATGGAATAGCCAGAACGTCATGCGTGCTTATCCAACGCGCACGCGAATTACCCTCTTTATCTACGAAATGCTCGGTATAGCCACCAAACTGTATTCGTTGACTATATTCAATTCGTTCAATTTCCCATGGGTTACCATTCTGCAACCAATGATCAGGCGCCTCTTTCTGATAGCCATTTTCTATATATTGACGGAACATGCCATATTCATAACGGATGCCGTAACCCATCACCGGCAAACGCAATGTTGCGCAACTATCCATAAAGCACGCTGCCAGACGCCCTAAACCACCGTTCCCTAAACCTGCATCAGGCTCTTCTTCAACGACTTCTTCCAGCTTTTGGCTGCAGTTCAGCATTGCCTGATCTGTAGCTGTATGTATACCCAAATTTAGCAGATGATTGCCAAGAGCACGCCCAATTAAAAACTCCAACGACATGTAAAAAGCGCGTCGATTACCTGGTTGCAATTGTTCATTCCACGTATTACGCCAATCCACCATTAAGCGATCACGCACTGAATAAGCCAAAGCCTCATAGATATAATTCTGCGCACAACCATGAAAACGACCTAAGTGATAAGATAGATACCGTTTAAAATCATGGCCTATGTTTGCTGCATCATTGGATAAGGGCTCCAATTTGAACGGTCGATAAACCTGTTGCACATATTCTTTCTTCATCATTTAACTCCTCTATACAAAGACAAATAGGCTTGTGCACTATGTTCCCAACTAAATGAATGATGCATACCTGTGCGTAATATTGTTTGCCACAATCGTGGCTGCGCATAACAGGCCAGCGCCCGATCAACAGCACTAATTAATGCTGACGGGGTCAGTTCATCAAACACAAATCCATTGGCCGTGCCATGTTCCAAATGAGCTGGCGTTACATCCACCACTGTGTCTGCCAGACCACCAGTGCGATAAACAATTGGGGGAGTGCCATAGCGCAGGCTGTACATTTGATTCAAACCACACGGTTCAAATCGTGAAGGCATCAGGAACATATCTGCGCCAGCCTCAAGCAAATGTGCCAAACCCTCGTCATACCCGATAAACACGGCAACACGATGCGGATGACTAATGGAAAATTCATGCAACTGAGCTTCATAACGCGCATCACCATTACCCACAAACACAAAGCGTAAAGGGGTATGTGCCAACCAGTGTGGCAATGCTGACAAGACTAAATCAATCCCTTTTTGCTCAACCAGGCGGCTAACCATGCCCATTAAAGGCATTTGCATGGCAATCTCGTCGTCACTCAATTGAAACCTGCGCAATAGCGCCTGTTTATTCAGCGCCTTACCTGGCTGACGACGATTTGCAGAATAATGCGCGGTTAAGTAACTGTCGGCAGCAGGGTCCCATACAGCCTCATCAATGCCATTCAAGATACCATGTAATTTATGGTGAGCTACCTGCAATACACCCTGCATGCCATAACCAAATTCAGCGGTACAAATCTCACGCGCATAGGTTGGGCTGACGGTAGTGACTTCATCAGCATAAACGATGCCTGCTTTCAGCATGGAGAAGCCGCCATAAAATTCGACCCCTTCCGTTGACCACCAATGCCGCGGCAAAGCTAACCGGTTAAAATCATGCAAACTGAAATGTCCGCCGTATGCCATATTGTGTATGGTAAAAACGGATTTAGGCGGATGTGGCAATTCCTTTAACAAGCCTGGAACCAGACCGGTTTGCCAATCGTTAGCGTGAACTACATTTGCACGCCACCCCAGACCCAACACGTCCCCCGCCATCTCAGCCACTACTCGCGAGAACACAGTAAAACGCTCTGCATTATCGGCCCAGTCTTCTCCATCAGCTTGCAGATACGGATTACCTGGCCGATCAAACAACGAGGTGCTATCCACCAACCATAATGGGAAAGCAAATTGTGGGTGCATAATCTCTAATACACGCACACAGTGGCTACGCTTGGATCCGCGCACATCCATCCATCCCAGGATACGAATGCAATCCGCTTGCATTAGTACCGCCCGATATGCAGGTAAAATTAGACGCACATCTACGCCAGTCTTATGCAAGGCATGCGGCAAACTATGCGCGACATCACCTAAACCACCTGTTTTAATTAGAGGGTATGCCTCACTTGCCGCAAATAATACCCGTGTCGATATTGGCATATTTTTAATCCGCTACCCGTTTCAAAAACACCGCAGCCAAAGGCGGCACTAACAATACCAATGAGTGTGCAAAACCCATCCATGGCACGTTCTGCGTGTGTAACTCGCCCGCATTACCGCTATTACTACCGCCGTAATAATCAGAATCTGTATTAATCAATTCTTGATAACGTCCCGCTTGCGGCACACCGATACGGTAGCCTAAGCGAGGCACCGGAGTGAAGTTCAACATCACCAGCACGTGCTCATTGTCGCTGTTACGCATCAAACTCAAGACGGATTGATCGCTATCATGGCAATCTATCCACGAAAATCCGCGCGACTCAAAATCATATTGATGCAGTGCAGTCTCATGCTGATATAAGCGATTCAAGTCACCGATTAAACGCTGCATCCCATGATGGACAGGAAATTGACACAAAGTCCAATCCAGTTCCCCTTTATCCCGCCATTCATTCCATTGTGCAAACTCACTCCCCATGAACAATAGTTTTTTACCAGGATGCGCATATTGCCAGGCGTAAAACAACCGTAAATTGGCAAATTTCTGCCAGTAGTCTCCTGGCATTTTATCCAGCATGCTGCCTTTCATATGCACCACTTCATCGTGCGACAATGGCAGGAAGAAATTCTCGGTATACGCGTAAATCTGACTGAACGTCAGCTGGTTGTGATGGTACTTGCGGTGTACCGGATCCTCCTCAATGTAATTCAGGTTATCGTTCATCCAACCCATATTCCACTTCATTGAGAAACCTAATCCACCCAGCTCCACAGGGCGTGACACCATCGGCCAAGCCGTGGATTCTTCGGCGATGGTCAATACCCCCGCAAAACGACCATGCAGCACAGTATTCAGTTCGCGCATGAAAGCAATCGCTTCCAGGTTTTCACGCCCACCATACTGATTAGGCGCCCACTCACCCGCCTTGCGCGAATAATCCAGATACAGCATGGAGGCAACCGCATCCACGCGCAGGCCATCAATATGAAACTCTTCTATCCAGTAAAGCGCATTGGCCAGCAGGAAGTTTTTTACCTCGTTACGCCCATAATCAAATATTAGCGTACCCCAATCCTGATGTTCACCACGACGTGGGTCAGCATGCTCATACAAAGCTTCACCCGTAAATCGCGCCAAGGCGAAATCGTCCTTAGGGAAATGTGCTGGCACCCAATCGAGTATGACGCCCAATCCCGCCTGATGACAGGCATCCACAAATGCGCGAAAGTCGTCAGGCGAACCAAATCGTGCAGTAGGTGCGAAATAACCGGTTACCTGATAACCCCAGGACTCATCCAGCGGATGTTCCGCTATCGGCAATAACTCTATATGGGTATAAGCCAACTCGGTCAAATAGGGGATTAAACTCGCGGCAAGCTCAGCCCAAGTATAAAATCGTCCATCTGGGTGACGACGCCATGAACCCACGTGCAGTTCATAGGTACTGATAGGCTTATGTTGCCAATCAAATTGCGCACGTTGCTTTAACCAGGTTGCATCTTGCCACTCATGCCGACTCACTGCGGGAATACACGATGCGGTTTCAGGACGATTGAACGTTTGCTGCGCATAAGGATCGGCTTTGGTCATCAACTGACCATGCGCCCCCAAAATCTCATATTTATAACCCCAACCGGCTTGCAAGCCTGGAACGAACAATTCCCACACGCCGCTTTGACCACGTGAGCGCATGGGATAACTACGCCCATCCCAACTATTAAAATCACCTATTACGCTAACGCGCTGTACACCTGGAGCCCATACTGCAAATTGACATCCAGCGACCCCGTCAACCACATCTGTATGAGCACCTAAAATGTGCCATGCGTCATAATGGCGACCTTCACCCAACAAGTACAAATCCAGCTCGCCAATTAGCGGTGCAAAGGTATAAGCGGAAATCGTCTCATGCCAGCTTAGATCAGCTTTCGCTTGCCAGCATAATAAAGGATGCTGCTCAGTACGTTCAGGCAAATGCATTTCAAATAAATCCGTACCTTTAATACGACTGAATACCTCACCTGTTGCCAACTTGACCTGTTCGGCCGCAGGCATAAAAACACGCAACAGCCAGTCATCTTTGACCTGTTGATGCCAGCCTAGTACGTTAAATGGATCATGGTGCGTACCATGCTGAATGCGGCTGATATTTTGTTTATTAGTTGTCATTATTTTAAACGTTGAGTGTTATGTAAAGATTGACGCAAGTTTGATGCCAAATCTTCAGGCATATCTTGCCACTGAAATTTCCAAGACCAATTACCTGCGGTCGTACCTGGTGTGTTCATCCGCCCTCGACTATCCAAACCCAATAAATCCTGCATAGGTACGACAGCCAAATCTGCTGCACTAGCAAGGATGGTGTGCAGCATCGAGCTCACTAACTGCGTCGCATCAGCAATGCCAAGCGTTGATAAAACAGTGGCTTGCTGTTCCTCGTCCAGGCTCGAAAACCAGCCCAACAACGTGTCATTATCATGTGTGCCGGTATAATAGACACGGTCTGGCGTAACATTTTGTGGCTTGTGCGGATTATCCTCGTGGCTATCAAAGGAAAATTGCAATACGCTCATACCTGGCAGTCGAAACCGCAGCCTGAGTGCATTCACATCGGGTGTAATTACCCCCAAATCCTCAGCCACTAGCGGCACACTACCCATATCCTCGAGTATGCACTGTAACAGTGCATCACCTGGTACAGTTTGCCAATAGCCATCCATTGCCGTTGGGCTAGACGCGGGTATCATCCAGGAAGCCGCTAAACCACGAAAATGATCGATACGCACCAAATCAAAGAACTCAAAGTGATAACGCAACCGTTCTCGCCACCAAATGAAATCTGATGTACGCATGTAATCCCAGTTGTATTGAGGATTGCCCCAGCGCTGTCCCGTGGCAGAAAAATAGTCGGGTGGCACGCCGGCAACCATGGTGGCATGGCCCATTTCATCAAGCATAAAACAATGCGGGTTAGCCCATACATCGGCACTGTCATGCGCCACAAAGATAGGCATATCACCAAACAAGGCAATTTGCAGTTCAGCAGCATAATGGCGAAGATGTTGCCATTGTACATAGAGCAGATATTGCTGATGAATATGCGCATCGATTTGATGTTGATATTGCTGTTTGACTGACTGTAAAACAAGCACATCCCGTTGCCGTAATGCATCGGGCCAGTCTGTCCATGCCGCGCCGTCATACATGTCTTTCAACACCATAAAAATGGCGTAGTTTTCTACCCAGTGCCGTTGTGCATGATACCAAGTTTGAAATGCGGGATCTTCGACATCAACCACTCCCACATGCTCAGCAAATAAAGCAGGATTGAGCGCAAAAGCCGACGCGCACTGATACGGTGAAGCATCTGCCAAAGGCACGCCCAAAGGCAGCATTTGCCATACACCTACACCAGCTGCTGCCAATATATCTAGCCAACGATAAGCATCGTCATCCAGGCGCCCAGAGGGTAATGAGGTTGGATGTAATAACACCCCTGCCTGGCGTATCTGCAAATGCGCACTCATTCTGCATTCCTGCGCATCGTGCCCGCATTTTCAGCATTCCCCCCGCCCTGCGATAAAGGAATATCTAACATCGCTGGAGCATCTACCCCTAACATTATGTACAGCTCACGCAGCTGTTCTCGGTAGAGCTGTTCGAAATCACTCACGCTCCCGGCAGGGTTGTAGTCTCCAAACCACCAAAACCAGTCTGATCCTTCACACACAGCTAACTGCTGGGTAACTTGGGTCAATTGCACGGTACTTAATTGACCCATAGCAACAACCTTATCGTAAGCCACCTTAGCCGCTACCAAATAATCCCAGCCGCGATTTTTATCTGCAGAACCTATCCAGGTTGAGAAAGAACCATAGACCCAACTACCAGCGCAAATTTTCGGCAAAGGCAACGCCGTCACATTTTCTGCCACTTCAGCAAAGGTGGTGGTCTTGATATGGTGCGAAGTAGACAGCACATCATACAAAGTGTCTAAAAAATACTGAGCATTTTCAGGATAATATTCCCACGCATTCTCACCATCCAGAATAACCGAGACCACATGCTGATCCGCCTCATCACCTAAAAAGTGGGCAATATTATTCAAGTGTTGTACAAAGTCTTGCGCAGCATCATCTGCATGCCAATCACTGTATCTAAAGCCAATCAAATCGGACAAGCCATCATCGCGGAAAAACAATCGTGTCTTATAGTCCCCCTGCTGCCGAGGCTTAAACAGACCACGCTTGCTGCCAACATCAACGCCATTACAACCCGAAATATTGCAACTATTTCGCCACACCCCCTCACCCGAAGCTGTCCAGGTAATATCGTGAGCATCCAGCAACTGCACCGCATCATCACTCACCCCACCCTCAGCCAACCACACGCCTTTAGGTCTATGACCGAAGTATTGTTCAAACACTTCCAAACCATGAGTGACATGCCATGCACTGCGTGTATCACCATCGGGGTAGCTTAATGCGTGTGGTCGCGGTGCTTCAGGCGTAGCACATTGCATATTGTCAAAACTGTGTAACAAAGGAATAATCGGATGACCGTATGGCGTCATCGACAGCTCAATTTGCCCACGCGCATGCAGCGCACGATAACGAGGAATCAAACCCGCTAAACAATCTCGCATGATAGTGAGCAAACTACGCCGCTGCTGGTTATCAAAGCTGCCTTTATGCGCAAACAGCATTTGAACCTCAGTTTGTTTACGCAAACTTTGCCCTAACCAGACCATGTGATACCAAGTCAACAAGTCCAGGAAGTACTGGTCGTTTAAATAGTTTAAGGAATAACCAACGCCCATACCGCCCAAACCAAAATCATCAGTGGAACCCACCATTTTCAACAAATTATTGAACATGGGATAAGGATGTATCATGCGCGGCGCATGACAGCGCTGACAATCACGTATCAACTGCAAACGTCCGGCTTCATCAGGCGGAATAGGCGTAACACCTGCTAACAGATTAAGCATCCTATCTTGCATAGGAGTGCCTTGCTCAAGAAAGCCCGTCAGTTGCTGAGCATAATCATCCAACTGCTCCAGCAGCACGGGGACAAAATTCACTACAGCACGCATTTGCGGATACCGCTCCAAATGCGCCGCCATGTCGCTATAGTCTTTAATGCCGTGCAAATAAACCCAAGGTAAACGATACTCCCCCGTCAAACCTTGACGGTAATAAGGTTGATGCATATGCCAGCACAATACTACGTTCAAGCGACTCATTATTTGCCCCTAAGTTTTAACGGTAAAGATGTTGCCCCAGCATTTCAGGTGTTACTAAAACTATGCCCTCTTTGGTCACATGGAAGCGCTTGGCATCCTCGACCAAGTCTTCACCGATGACAGTGTCGTCAGGAATCACACTGGCTTTATCAATAATCGCCCGCGAGATACGACAATTTTTACCTATTGATACTTTAGGTAGAATCACGCAGTCTTTGACCAAGCTGTAGCTTTCTATAGTGCAGCCAAAGAACACCACCGAACGTTTCACCCGCGCGCCAGAAATAATACAGCCCGCTGAAATTAAAGAGTCTATCGCTTCACCACGCCGACCCTCATCATCAAAAATGAATTTTGCAGGGGGGGACTGTGGCTGGTAAGTCCAAATCGGCCAATCTCTATCGTACAAATTCAACTCGGGATCAATCGCACACAATTCCATATTGGATTTCCAATACGAATAGACTGTCCCTACATCTCGCCAATAGCCAGGCGCACCTGATTCGGCACGGAATGGATAGGCCATTGCCTGGGCGTTATGGATATTGGCGGGGATAATGTCCTTACCAAAATCATGAGAAGACCCGGCCACCTCAGCATCTTCTTTTAATATTTTGAACAGATACTCTGTGCTAAATACATAAATTCCCATTGATGCCAACGCTACATCGGGCTTACCTGGCATCGCTTCAGGGTGCGCGGGTTTTTCAGTGAACTTGGTAATCCGCATATGACCATCGACTGACATCACACCAAATTCAGTCGCTTCTTCACGTGGCACTTCAATACAACCCACGGTGAAATCCGCACCTGTTTCTACATGATGCAGCAGCATAGCCGAGTAATCCATGGTGTAAATATGATCGCCACCTAACACGATGACATATTGAGGATGATGCCGCAGTACGATATCCAGATTCTGAAACAACGCATCAGCGGTGCCTTGATACCATTCTTTTTTATGAGTGCGCTGTTGTGCGGGTAGTATCTCAACAAACTCACCAATTTCTGCCCGCATAAAACTCCAGGCACGTTGCAAATGGCGTATCAATGAGTGTGATTTATATTGAGTTAAAACGCCGATACGGCGCAAACCTGAATTCACGCAATTGGACAAAGCGAAATCGACAATACGATACTTACCACCAAATGGCACCGCGGGTTTCGCACGCCAGGCAGTCAGGTTCTTCAATCGAGAACCTTCCCCCCCGGCCAAAATCAAAACTAACGTCTTCCGGGTTAATTCCGTCACCATTTTGGGCTCGGTGTAATAACGATATAGCTTTTCTTGTTGTTCTTTTGTTACAGCCATTGCCTCATCTCCTATTTTATTTACAAAGTATTAACTTGATGCAATCCTCATCGCACCTTGTAATCCCAATCGTGCATTGGTTACCAAATAAACCGGTATTTGTCGTACCAAATCAGCCATTCGACCTTTAGCAGCAACGATTTCCATAAAACGCGCGGACATCATCCACCGCTGCAAATGAATCGCAACCCCTCCAGCAATAAACAACCCGCCCCTGGGTTGATAAAGCATCGCCACATTGCCTACCCACGCTGCATAAATATCAATAAACAAATTCAATGCCTCTATTGACACAGCATCGCCCGCCATCGCCAAATCACATATCTGAGCAGCTTCAAGTGGATTAACCAACTCACGGGCATGATTCTGGGTCATTAAAAAAGCATGAACCAGGCCCAGACCCGAACCTGACAGCAAACGCTCCCATGACACATGCTGAAAACGTATTTGCAACCATGTCAGCAAGCTGCTTTGCAATTCGTCAGCTGGCGCAAAATCAATATGCCCGCCTTCTGTGGCAAAGGTTCGATATATGCCAGAGGCATCTGCCTGCATCCAGGCCAAACCCAGCCCTGTACCAGCGCCGGTAATCACACGCACGCCACCCAATCGCGCAACACCGTGATTCAATTCGACATAATCAGTCTTACTTAGGGTCTCAACCCCTGCCGCTGCTGCCTGAAAATCATTCACAATACGCACATCCGCAATCGCCAAATCCTGTTTTAATATTTGCACGTCAACGAACCAATCCAGATTGGTTAATTTAACCCCACCCAATTCAACTGGACCCGGCAAAGCCAATAACAATCTGTCGGGCATGACTATGGTATGCCCGGCATCCAGCATAAATTGACGAATTAGATCACTTGCACTGGAAAATGCAGCGCTTTCATAACATTGCTCAAATTGAATGACAGAAGGCTGATTGGGCTTATGCGTAAACCAAGCCAACCAGCTTTTGGTGCCGCCGATATCACCAGCGACTATATTGATAAGGTGCGTCCCGAGCTGATTATTGACATCAGCCCATTGCGTGATGTTGTGCATAATATGTAGGAACGTTATTGTCACGGACTGTTTAGATTATTCTACGCTCGAATATCACGAATAAACTAGCTATATCGATAAAAAGTACCATGCTAAATTGAAAATATGACAATTAGCACCATTTCTACCTTGTAGAATCAATTTAGCCATGATATAAATAAGAATCTTTCTCATTTGTAATGAAGATGCATACTACTCTTGATCACTTACAACCTAATCAAACTGGCACTATTGCCACCATTGATGCAGGCGCGGAATTAACCCGACGCATGTGCGCATTAGGATTGCGCTTGGGGCGTATGGTTGAAGTCATCCGCATAGCGCCTATGCGCGGCCCATTGCAAATACGTGTAGGACATACGGAACTCATGATCCGCCGCATCGATGCTGCAAAAATCAACGTAACACTCAACCAGCCATGAAACGCATCGCCCTGTTAGGGATGCCAAACACAGGCAAATCCACCTTTTTCAACCGCCTGACTGGTGCAGGGGCCCGCGTGGGTAACTGGCCGGGCATCACTGTTGATTTACTCTCTGCCAAAATACTATTAGCTGAGAGCATGGTCGAAATTATTGACCTGCCCGGGATCTACAACTTGCATGGATTTTCCGATGATGAACAGGTGGTCCGGCACTTCCTGGAGTCTCAGGCCGTTAATGGTTTAGTCGTCATCCTCAACGCCACACAACTCGACAGGCAATTGGCTTTGTTGTTACAGCTAAAAAGCCTGAAGCTGCCCATCACCCTCGTCCTCAACATGCAAGACGAAGCGCAACAAATGGGTATCAAAATAGACTTATCTCGCCTGTCGGAAACCTTAGGCGTAGAAATCAACATGATAAGCGCAAAATATGGACAAGGTTTTGGTAAAGCCCGCACGGCTATCGAGTCACTGATCCACCAGCAGCCTACAGCCGTGCATGCTGATGCAGACGCATTCCAGCAAGATGACAATATAGAGCTGGAATTAGACCGCATAGTCAGCGACACGGTTACTACGCCCATTACGCTACCACCAGATTTAAGCCGCCGCTTAGATAAAATTTTACTGCATCCCTGGTTAGGATTGCCTTTATTTTTCTTAACGGTCTTTATATTGTTTCAATTGGTTTATGGCATAGGAACCCCACTACAAGATGGCATGGGTTGGCTATTGGACCAATTCAAAATTCACGTGCTTGAACCTGCGCTGGTCAATGCACCATACGCACTCAGAAGCTTCATCACTGAAGGCCTGTTTGACGGTATAGGTACCGTGCTCACGTTCTTGCCAATTATTGTCATCTTTTTTATGTTCATGGCGATTATTGAAGACAGCGGCTATTTATCTCGCGCCGCTTATCTGATGGATGCCGTTATGGCCCGCCTGGGACTGGATGGCCGTTCATTTGTCATGCAACTCATGGGCATGGGCTGCAACGTGCCAGCACTAATGGGGACAAGGGTGATGCGTTCACGTGCACTACGTTTGCTCACCATGCTGGTGATCCCATTCTCACTGTGTTCGGCACGGTTACAAGTATTTCTATTTTTTACTACCGCCATTTTTGCGCCACGCGCTGCCGCAGCAGTAATGTTCTCGCTGTATTTTATGAGCTTCTTGATGGCTTTTTTAACCGCTCTGGTATGGCGCGGCAAATATCGCAGCCACGAGCCATTGTTGCTGGAGCTCCCCCCTTACCGCTTCCCCACTATCAAACAATTACTTGCGCAAGGCTGGCAACAATCAGGGCATTTTATTCGCGGTGCATCCGGCTACATCATCGCTGGTGTCATCATTGTTTGGGGTCTCACACATTATCCGTTTAACGTTCCACCAGCCAGCGCCACCACCTTGGCAGGCCAACTCGCCAGCTGGATGGAACCGATATTTGAACCGCTAGGCATAGACCGCCTACTTTCTGTAGCGCTGTTATTTGGCTTTATCGCAAAAGAAATCGTCATTGGTGCATTAGCAGTAATTTATGGTGCAGGCCAGGCTAATTTGGCAGGCATACTGGCGCATCAGCTTGACTGGGTACAGGCTTACAGTTTCATGTTATTTACACTTATCTACACGCCATGTTTATCGACTATTGCTGTCCTTAAGCAAGAGTCCAAGAGCTGGTGGTTTACCATTCTGGCTGTAGCTTGGCCACTGGGATTAGCATGGCTAGTCAGCTTTATTTTTTATCAAAGCGCGCGTGCATTAGGCTGGTAACCATACCACCCTTGCCGAAACACCAATCTCAGGCTAAAGTGACGTACGTTTTTGAACCCTTAGGAGTATATGCGTCGTGTTAGCTATTATAGAAGCAGCTGGTTGGCCGATTTGGCCTTTGGTATTGGCATCGATTTTATCTGTCGCAATCATCATTGAACGCTTCATTTCATTACGTTCATCCGAGATCGCTCCGCATGGTTTATTAGAAAAAACAGTACAGGCATATCGCCAGCAGGGTGCCAATAGCGACATGCTGAATTTGCTGGCACAGAGCTCACCACTGGGACGCATATTTGCTGCAGGCTTACGCAACGCCAAAAATTCGCGTGAAGTGATGAAAGAATCGATAGAAGAAGCCGGTCGTGGTGTTGTTCACGACGTAGAACGTTTTCTACCTGCACTTGGTACTATCGCCTCTGTCGCTCCCTTGCTCGGCCTGCTCGGTACCGTAATTGGCATGGTCGAAATATTCGGTGCACAAACGCCATCTGGCGGCAACCCAGCGGTGTTAGCGCATGGTATATCGGTCGCGCTCTACAACACTGCATTTGGTTTGATTGTAGCGATTCCCAGTTTGATTTTTTACCGCTTTTTCCGTACTCGCGTTGACAGCCTCATCGTGGAAATGGAGCAAGAAGCGATTAAACTAGTCGAAGTCATACACGGCGAACGTCAGTAAGCGAGGCTAAGATGAATTTCCAACGCAGGCAAAATCAGGAAGAACCTGAAATTAACCTCATTCCAATGATAGACGTGCTGTTGGTCGTGCTCATTTTCTTAATGGTCACCACGACTTACGCGAAATTTTCTGAGCTACAAATCAATTTGCCGCAAGCCAATGGCGAAGCTTCCAAAGAAAAACCTGCACAAATCACCGTGTCGGTTGATGCAGTGGGCAATTATCAGATCAACGCCAATACCATTAACTTTACCAACGTCACCAATCTTGCTCAGATACTGAAACAAGAAGCAAAAGGCTCGGCTGATACGGTAATCATTATCAACGCTGATGCAAAAGCGACACATCAGTCAGTCGTTAATGTCATGGAAGCGGGACGTGAAGCAGGTCTTACCCGTATCACTTTCGCAACGCAAAAAAGCAATTAACCTCCACGCTCCCACTTTGGGGGCGTGTCATTCTGCATATTCTCTATGAACAATTGGAAAGACCCACTCGGCAGCAACCGCATAGGCTTATGGTTAGCTGATCGCAATGACCGCAAACACAACAACATAGCACATGTTGCTGCACGCTGGGGTTGGGTTACACCCATGGGCGAACGTGGCAAAGTGGTATGGGTAATTGCAGGTGCAAGTCAAAACAGCGTACGCCTTGCCGTTGAACTGGTTCGTGCCATCCGTGAAAAACGTTTAGACATACGCCTCGTGCTCACTTTTGAGCACGACTACCCTGAATTGCTGACCGCGCTTGACGACTGCGATAAAACCGGCTGGGGATTAGCTCCGTGTGATCACCCAAGTGCACTGGCAAGAGTCAAAGAGCGACTGACACCCTACGGCGTTATTGTTGTTGGCACACAACCACGCCCCAACCTGAGTGCGCTACTTAATCAGCATGAGCGTGTGCTAGTGGTTAATCCACCGTTATCCGTCACCTATACATGCGAACGCATATATAACGGCACCGGCAAAGGTGAATTAGCCCCTGCCGCCGATATACTGGCTATCTTGGCGCAAGCGCAAATAGACCCTAACTTCAAATCATTAGTTAATCATGGCGTGGAGCGGCATTTATGGTGGCTGCACGATGATGCAGCCAGCAGCAGTCACGCGCTGATAGCCCAGTTTAAACAACAAACAACAAATGATGTGTTGTTTGTCAGCGGCGCAAAACCCGACAGTGACTTTATCGCCATCACCAGCTGGGACCGCAGCCCTATTGCTGGGGGAACTGTCGTATGGGTTGACGATAGTAAATGGTTACCCGCAATTTCCGCCGCTGTCACTGCAACTCATTTAGTCACTATCGATCCCGCCGTCCTCTGGCAAGCCATGGCTGGTGGCGCAGCAGTATCATGCTTGCAACTACAGGATTTACCTAAAACCAGCCTGAACGAAGCCATTACCGCTTGTGCTGACCCTGCTGCACTCTGGCAAGACTATCGCGACAATCCCATACTTGCACGCCAACGCGGTGATAGCGCACGGCGTTTATTCTGGCAAGAACGCCGCCTGGCAGAAAGCACCAGTGAAGAACTGGTTGGACGTGTATTTGAATGGTAGCCTGGTTACAACGCCAGTGGGCTAGCACGACAATCTGGCATGTGCTACTTATTCCATTATCTTGGCTGTTCTTTAGTATCACCCGCTTACGCCGGCTCGCCTACAACCTGCATTTATTAACCACACATCAACTTCCTGTTCCTGTCATCGTTGTTGGCAATATCAGTGTGGGTGGCACGGGCAAAACGCCGCTGGTCATTTACCTGGCTCAACAACTGCGTAATCATGGCTGGCAGCCGGGCATAATCAGCCGGGGGTACGGTGGTACGGCTGTTGCACCGACCGCAGTCCATGCTGACAGCAACGCACTCATAGTCGGTGATGAGCCTTTGCTGATTGCACGACGCACGGGGAGTCCATTGTGGGTATATCATAATCGCCCTGCCGCCGCTCGCGCGCTGCTCGCTGCCCATCCCCAAGTCAACGTAATTATTAGCGATGATGGCTTGCAACATTATTCTTTGGCGCGCGATATCAACATCGCAGTCATAGATGGCGCGCGCGGATTTGGCAACATGCGTTTATTACCCGCGGGTCCTTTGCGCGAGCCACTTGCTCGCCTTGATGAGATGGATGTCATCGTCATTAACCAAACAGGCTCATGCCACAGCAGCATCCCGGCTAGGCTGCCCAACTATGCCATGCACTTGCAAGGCCATCAATTCACTCAACTTATTAACCCACAACACACTGCAACCGCACAAGACTTTGTTCATCAGTCGGTACATGCTGTTGCAGGCATAGGTAACCCACAGCGTTTTTTTGATCAGTTAAGCGCGATGGGACTCACAGTTGTCCCCCATGCTTTTCCCGATCATTATCAATACCAACCTGACGACTTGAATTTCTCCGACTCTAATTTATCGGCCATTATCATCATGACTGAAAAAGATGCGGTAAAATGTCATTCTTTTACCAATGAGCGGATGTGGGTATGGGCAGTTGATGCACAATTACCTGACACTTTCATTGCCGACATACTCACACAATTAGGAAACCATCATGGATAGCAAGTTATTAGACATACTGGTCTGCCCGATTTGCAAGGGGCCATTGGTTTACCATAAAACCACCCAGGAATTGATATGCAAAGCCGATAAACTCGCTTTCCCTATTCGTGACGACATTCCCGTCATGCTTGAAGGTGAAGCCCGCACACTGGCCGAAGACGAAGTCGTTTAATGCATTACACCGTCATCATCCCTGCCCGCCACGCATCGACTCGCCTGCCCGCCAAGCCACTGGCGGATATACATGGCAAGCCGATGATAGTGCGCGTTGCAGAGCGAGCCGCATTAAGCCAGGCACAACAAGTCTGGGTGGCTGCTGATGACGAACGTATCATGCAGGCGCTGGATGAACATGGCATCACTGGCATACTCACCGCATCACACCATGCATCGGGCACCGACAGACTGGCTGAGGCAGTCATACAATTGGGTTTGGATGACGATGCTATCGTTGTGAATGTTCAGGGTGACGAACCCCTCATCGCACCCGAACTCATACACAGTGTCGCCGCCGATTTAGCAGCGCATCCTGAGTCAGTCATGGCAACGGTATGTCACGCCATAGATGACACGGCCAGCATGATCAATCCGAATATCGTCAAAGTCGTAATGGATAAGGATGGACACGCACTGTATTTTAGCCGTGCGCCTATTCCTTACCCTCGTGACGCATTCGCCGCAGGTGCAGCATTACCTGCTGACCTGCCGGTATATCGTCATATCGGTTTATACGCTTACCGCGTCGGATTCTTAAAGCACTACGCTGATTTAAGTCCTGCACCTATCGAGCAGTTTGAATCGCTGGAGCAATTACGCGTGCTCTGGCATGGTTACAAGATCAGCGTCAGCATCAGCCCTCATCCCGCCGCACCCGGCGTGGATACGGCAGAAGACTTAACACGTGTACGTGAATTATTTTTATTAGAAGGTTAACAACATGCGCATTATTTTACTCGGCGGCCCTGGAGCCGGCAAAGGCACACAAGCCAACTACATCAAACAACACTACAACATCCCACAGATATCTACCGGTGATATGTTGCGTGCGGCCATTACCGCTGGCACCGAGCTTGGCAAAGCAGCCAAGGCGGTGATGGATGCAGGGCAGCTGGTATCCGACGATATCATCATCGGCCTGGTCAAAGACCGCATCGCCCAACCGGACTGTGCCAATGGCTTCCTGTTTGACGGTTTCCCGCGCACCATCCCGCAAGCTGAAGCGATGAAAAGCGCAGGTGTACCGATAGATTACGTAGTTGAAATCGACGTACCTGACAGCGAAATCATCCAGCGCATGTCAGGCCGCCGTGTCCATCTTGCTTCTGGCCGCACGTATCACACCGTATTTAACCCACCCAAAGTCGCCAACACCGATGACATTACTGGTGAGCCATTAATTCAGCGTGATGACGACCACGAAGACACGGTGAAGAAGCGTCTGGATGTGTACCACGCCCAAACCGAACCACTGGTGCACTATTACTCTGACTGGTCAAATGCCGCATCAGTCGACGCACCAAAATACGTCAAAATCGCTGGCATAGGCAATGTAGAAGCCATACGCGATAATGTTTTTGCTGCCTTGGACAGCTAAGCATTAATCCGTACCAGTCGGGCTTTAGCCCGACATGATTACTCAAGCATTTATCACTCACCCGAACCAACACGCAATCATTTAATATGACCGACACCATTACTTCCCCTGCCACACTGACTATTACCTCACTCAACCATGAAGGGCGTGGTGTCGCACGGCGCGAGGATGGGAAGACTATATTTGTTGATGGTGCAATTACTGGCGAAGTGGTTCAGTACTCGATTTACCGCAAAAAAGACAGTTTCGAGATGGCGCAGATCACCAAGATCGTTCGTCCCAGCTTTATGCGCGTCAAACCCCGTTGCCCACACTTTGGCGTGTGTGGCGGCTGTAGTTTGCAGCACATGGATGCAGGGGCGCAAATTGCCGCCAAGCAACGTGTGCTCGAAGACAACCTGGTACACATAGGCAAGGTTCAACCTGCCAGCATTATGTCACCCATACACGGCCCAGCTTGGGGCTATCGCACCCGTGCACGCATGTCGGTACGTCTGGTAGAAAAGAAAGGCGGCGTACTCGTCGGATTTCACGAACGCAGAAACAGCTTTATCGCCGATATGCGCTCATGTGAAGTATTGCCACCACGTATCTCTGCGCTCATCCCGCTGTTACGTGAATTTGTCATGCGCCTCACTATCCGCGCACAACTGCCACAGATAGAAGTCGTTGCTACTGCAGCAGTGGACGCACTGGTTATCCGCCACATGGTACCTATTCCGCCGGAAGATGAAGTGCTATTACGCGAATTCGCCGACCAACATCATATCCAATGGTGGACGCAATCCAAAGGCCCAGACACCATCCAGCCTTTTTATCCATTGGATGCACCAGAACTGTCCTATAGCCTGCCTGAATTTAATTTGGTCATGCCATTCCGCCCCAGCGAATTCACCCAGATTAACACTGATGTTAATCCCATTCTCATGCGCCGCGCCATGCAGTTGCTGGATCCGCAACCAAATGAACGTATCGTTGACATGTTCTGCGGATTAGGTAATTTCACTCTGCCGATAGCACGTCATGCACAGACAGTAGTCGGTATTGAGGGTAGCAAAGAGCTTGTCGCCCGCGCGCAGCAAAATGCAACGTTTAACGGCATTAGCAATACTGAATTTATGGTGGAAAATTTATTTGAAATAACCACGGAACGCATGAATGCGCTAGGGCATTTTGACAAGATGCTGATAGACCCACCCCGGGACGGCGCATATGCACTGGTACAGGCACTTGATGATAACGCACCTAAGCGCATCGTCTATGTCTCGTGCAATCCAGCCACCCTGGCACGTGATGCTGCGGTGTTAGTGCATGAAAAAGGCTATCAACTCAAAAGCGCAGGCATTGCTAATATGTTCCCGCACACGGCACACGTTGAATCTATTGCATGCTTTGAAAAACAGTAGTCATGGCACCTGAACGATATGTTTTACTTCAGTAACAGACAGGTGCAATAACTGGCTGATAGCTTGGTAATCGTCTGGCAGTGCCTCATCATCCCAGCCATTTGCAGCATGCCGAGTTAAATTAATCGCCAGCGCAATATTTTGCATTTGACGCAGATGGGTGTTGCTTTTCTCCATAAAGCCAATGAGCATGTCAGGCAACATCCACGATTTGGATAATGCCAGCTGCAAATCAGACAATTTAAATCCCAGCACTGTCTGCTGCGCAACACGAGTGCGTAACGCCTTATCATTAAGCTGCAATTCTCGTATTTGCAACATTTGTTGCGGCGCATAACACCACATCAGTATCTCAGTAAAATTATGCAGCAATGCAGCAATGTAAATTTCGTCAAAATGAGTATCCTTTAACCGCACCGCCCAGTCACGGGCATAATATGCCGCACGAGTGGCACGTCGAACAGCGTGCAGCATACCAGTCAAGGCTGACACTTGATCATGCAGCATATCCTCTACAATCAGGCCGGGCTGAACTTTTTCCAGCACTGTCTTCATGCCCAGCATCATTAATGCCTGCTCTACCTGAACCACTTCAAACTGTTGAACCCTGTGTTTGTGATGTTGCAGATAACGCAACAGGGCTACAGTCATCAGTGGATCCGCACATATAATATCGGCTACGCTTCTCGCATTTAACTCTTCAGCATCCATATCTATGCGCCCGAGCTCACGGCTAGTACGTTTCAGCATGGGAATTTCTGCTGTTTTAAAGAAGTTTACCCAACCATCCAAATCCAGTATCGGCTCTATCATCTCGCGCTCCACTCACCATCTTTATTATTAACTACCTATGCTACAGAAAATAAGCGAGATAAGCCACAAACGCTGCAAGGTTGCAACTTTAACTGCAATCCTATAGTCTATCGACAGTCAGAACAATTTGGAGCAATGCAATGCAACCTGAAATTCGATTATCAAGTAACACAGCAGATTTAGCTGAGATACAAAATAAAGTTCTACGCAACACCTACCTCATGCTATCGCTCACCATGATACCGACTGTCATAGGCGCTTACCTTGGCATGAGTATCAGCTTTGCTTTCATGGCACAGCATCCAGTTATGTCCATGTTAGGCATGTTGGCAGTCATGTTCGGGATGTTTATGGGTATAGCGGCCAATCGCAATAATGCACTCGGCATCGTATTATTACTTGCCACTACAGGCTTATTTGGCTTAATGCTGGGACCTGTCTTGCAAGCCGCACTCCATTTCAGCAATGGTGCTCAGCTAATTGCCATGGCGGCAGGTGGTACTGGGGCGATATTCTTTACCTTGGCAACAATAGCAACCGTCACTAAAAAAGACTTTAGCTTTATGGGTAAATTCCTGATGGTAGGCTTGGTGATGCTGATATTAGCCTCATTGGCAAATATGTTTTTCCAGATACCTGTGGCTTCGTTGGCAATTTCCGCCATTTCCATCATGATATTTTCTGGCTATATCCTTTACGACATTAGCCAAATCATCCATGGCGGCGAAACCAACTATGTCATGGCAACCTTGGCGATTTATCTTGATATATACAATATCTTTGTAAACTTGTTAAACCTGCTTATGGCTCTGGCGGGTAATCGCGATTAAATAAAACTCAGGGCAGGTCACCTGACTTGCCCTAGACTCACCCGCTCTACCCCTGCCAAATCACACTCTGACTTCACACCCTCAAATCCAGCCGCCGCTAACAAACCACGAACAACCCTCGCTTGGTCATAACCATGCTCGAGCAGTAAGTATCCACCAGGGGTCAAAAAGTGTGCTGCAGAATCTATAATCAGGCGCAAATCATCCAAACCTGTCGCACCTGCGGTTAGCGCAGTGATAGGTTCATAACGCAATTTAGCCAGATGTTCATCGAGCTCAACTATATAAGGCGGATTACTCACAATAACATCAAACTTGTCACCGTCAGGCACTTGTTGCCACCAATCGCTGACAACAAAACCGATATTTCCCACGCCTAAATGCGCTGCATTTGCTTGGGCAACCGCTAATGCAGCCACGCTCTGATCCACCGCCAAAATTTGTGCTAATGGCCGCGATGCAGCGATACTTATAGCAATTGCACCGCTTCCTGTGCCTAAATCCAACACTCGCACTCGCTTATTCTGGGGAATACGCGCCAGTGCCAGCTCCACTAACAACTCCGTATCAGGGCGCGGTATCAGCACATCAGGGGTGACTTTGAAGGTCAAGCCGTAAAATTCTTTTTCACCGAAAATATAAGCCATGGGCTCATCTTGCAAACGGCGTAGCAGGCAGTGTTGGTAGCTCGTGTAATTTTCTGCCGACAAGCTTTCATCATCGTGAGCAATGAGCCAGGCGCGATTAACCTGCAGTACCTGTGCCAATAACAATTGCACCTCGAAACGCGCATCGACTATAGATAAACCCAGCGCCGTTGCCAACCTTACACTATCAGCCTGGACTATGCTTTGTATCTGCACTACTCGCCCATTGCGGCCAATAACTCAGCCTGATGCTCGGTTGCCAGGCCCGACAGCAACTCGTCCAAATCGCCATCCATAATCGCATCAATTTTATACAGTGTAAGATTGATACGATGGTCAGTAATCCGGCCTTGTGGGAAATTATAAGTGCGGATGCGTTCAGATCGGTCGCCACTGCCTATCAACGACTTGCGTGTTGCTGCTTCTTTAGAGGCAATCTCACGCAATTGCTTATCTTTAATCCGCGCCGCTAACACTGACAGAGCCTGCGCCTTATTTTTATGCTGCGATCTGTCGTCCTGACATTCCACAACGATCCCAGTAGGCAGATGCGCAATTCGCACGGCCGAGTCTGTTTTATTAATATGCTGCCCACCCGCTCCGCTGGCGCGATAGGTGTCTATACGTAAATCTGCAGGATTCAGGTTCACGTCAGCCACTTCGTCCGCTTCTGGCATTACCGCTACCGTGCAGGCCGAAGTATGTATACGCCCCTGCGTCTCCGTTGCAGGCACACGTTGCACGCGATGACCACCCGATTCAAACTTCAAGCGCGAATAGGCACCACGCCCAATGATTTTCAAGATGACTTCTTTATAACCGCCCAGCTCGCTCATACTTTCGGAAATAATTTCTACTTTCCAGCGTTGCCGCTCGGCAAAACGCGTGTACATCCTGAACAAATCTGCTGAAAACAAGGCCGACTCATCCCCGCCTGTACCCGCCCGAATTTCCAGGAAAATATTACGCTCGTCATTAGGATCTTTAGGCAACAATTCCATTTGCAAATCTGTTTCTAGCGTCAGCAAGCGTGCCTTACCCTCGCTAATCTCTTGCTCGGCCAGCTCTTTCATTTCAGGGTCTGCCAGCATTTCATGCGCGCTGGCAATGTCTACCTCAGTTTGAGTATAGGCGCGATACAGTGCCACCACAGGCGAAATCTCGGCATGTTCACGCGTGAGCTTACGGTAATTATCCATATTGCTAGTCACCGTTTCCACGGACAGCAAACGGTCGATTTCATCTAAACGCTCAGTCAGCTGAGCGAGTTTATTCAATAAGGTAGGTTTCATTCTTGATGTAAAGCGTAAAGCCTGGACAACGTCGCCACTAAAGCTTGGCGCTCGCCATCATCAGCGTGATTAAGAGCATGGGTAGGATGATGTAAAAATTTATTGGTAAGGCTATGCGACATGGCCTCCAGCACTTGTTCAGGAGATCCGCCCTTAGCTAATAACTTCAACGCGCGTTCAACTTCATGACGACGCACACGCTCGGCCTGGTCACGCAGACTGCGTATGGTTGGAACCAACTCGCGCGTATCCAGCCAATGTGCAAACTGACGTACACTCACGTCAATAATTGCCTCAGCATCACCTACCTGTGCCATGCGGTTTTCCATACCCTGCTTGACTATAGCGCCCAAATCATCAACGCTGTATAAAAACACGTCAGCCAATTCGCCCACTTCGACTTCAATATCGCGTGGCACAGCCAAATCCACCATAAACATAGGACGATGACGCCGAGTTTTCAATGCGCGCTCAACCATGCCTTTACCCAGAATAGGCAATTGGCTGGCGGTACTGGTGACAACGATGTCATAACGAGCCAAGTGTTCAGGTAACTCTTGTAAACTAATCGCGCTGCCCTGATAACGGTCCGCCAAAAGCTGTGCACGTTTTACAGTACGGTTGGCCACCATAATATGCTTGGGACGACGGGCGCCAAAGTGCGCAGCGCACAGCTCTATCATCTCGCCAGCACCGATGAATAAAACATTTTGTTCAGAGATACTTGGGAAAATGCGCTCCGCCAAGCGTACCGAGGCTGCTGCCATTGATACAGAATTCGCACCAATTTCTGTAACTGTGCGGACTTCCTTTGCAACGGCAAATGTATGCTGGAATAGCTTATGCAAGACGATACCCATCGTACCTGCCTGTTCAGCCGTTTTCACGGCAAGGCGCATTTGCCCCAGTATCTGCGTTTCGCCCAACACCATAGAATCCAGACCCGATGCGACGCGAAAAGCGTGTCGCGCGGCGTCAACATGCGGCAGCGCATAAATGTATGGTGCTATCGTATGGCTATCCAGCTGATGGTAATGCGCGAACCAGTTAATCACCGCATCCTGGTCAGCTGCATTACAATAAATCTCAGTGCGATTACAGGTAGAAAGTATCGCAGCTTCTTTTACTGCACCTGATGATATCGCGTCATGCAAAGCCGCTTCCATACCATCAGCATGAAAAGCCACTTGCTCCCGAATATTTACAGGTGCAGTTTCATGGTTGATACCTATGGTTAACAAACGCATGAATTAATATGCCTCGCCGCCATTAACACGGCGTTCTTCAATAGGTGCAGGCGCTTGCTGTGGGGGCGCCAGTTCATTCACAGGCACAGCAACTACGGGTTTATTTACTGCGGCTGGTTTGGCAACTGGCTCCAAACGTGTAGCTGGTTTTAAATGCGGCGCAATTACAACAGGCGCAACTTTTACTGACACAGGCGGCACAGGAGCAGGAACTGGAATAGCCTTGGCCTGCGCAGGCTCTTCCACCACCTCAGCAGGGTCATCCATTTCCATTTCAGGCGGGGTCTGTACGATACGCGAAGGTGCTAACACTGCTGACAATTGTGGACTCATGGCCTTAATCAGCTGCGCAGGTAAGGAACTGGTAAAGTGATATTGCGCCCCTTCTTCACCTCGCACTATCGCTGTCATGGTACCAAAGAACTTATCGCCGATAAAAAACACCATGGTTGCGGTACGATTCACTACGCGTGATGTCACCACATTACCATTGGCATCAACCGTATCAAAACGATGATCGCCTGTACCTGTTTTACCGCCCATAATCAGCGGCTTACCGTCATTGTCCTTGAATACACCCCGCAAACGTCCTGCCGTACCTTGCTCAACCACACCTTGCAGAGCCTTACGCACGATAACGGTTAATTCCACGGGCAATAAACGCTCGCCTTGTGGCGGTTTGCGCACAAATACCGTTTCATAAGGCGTACCTGCCGCAAAGTGCACTTTTTCTATCGACACTGCAGGCATACGCACGCCATTATTGACCACAATACCCATTAGCTCGGCCAATGCCGCAGGCCTGTCCGCTGAGGTACCTAGTGCAGTCGCGTAAGATGGCACCAGACTATCAAACGGATAACCCAAACGTTTCCAGTCCTGATGAATTTTTTCAAAAGACTCAACCTCCAACAGACTGCGTATGCGTATATCTTGCGCATTTTTACGCCCAGTACTGAACAACCAGTTATACACCGCGATACGTTGATCATGGCTCGCGGCTACAACCTGATCAAAACTATGCTGAGGATGCTCGCGTAAATAGGCTACCAACCAAAGTTCCAGTGGATGCACCTGAATGATATAACCCAAATCAGCCAGTGAAAAAGCATTGGGTGCGTACTGCCCATACAAACTGGCTATCGTTGCATCGGTTAAACGCTCACCCTCAATACTGCGCGCACGCATGAATTTCGCAAAGCTATCCAGGCTTTCATTAGGCGCTAAATAACGGAATACGGCTGCCAGACGACGCGGTGTAGCATGTACTTTATTGAGCAGCGTATCGGTAACTTGCGCAGGGGTTTGACCGCGATATTTTTTATAAAACCGCAACAAATAAGCCTGACCTTCTTTGTCTGCGAAACGCTCCAAATAAGTGCGGCGTGCAGGATTGTTCGCATCTTCCAACACTTTGCCAGCCACCCCAGGCGTCTGTGCCATGTAGTACAAGCTAATGTCACGCATTAAGCGGATATAGACCAGATTCACCGAATTACGTGTAGCCGTCCATAAATCCATGACGCGACCGTTGTCATCCTTGTTAAAGTTAACAAACCGATGCAAGCCACCGCCAGTAAAGAATGGCTGCGATATGTCAGCTGAATATTGCCGCAACATCGCCGCTTCCAACATCGCCATAAGTGACTTATCTTGAGCATGCTGGTAATAATTAATCGCCCAGCTAGAAATCGCATCGGTTGACGAGACCACCAGCGCCGTCAATTCTCTAGCAGTTAATTTACTATATTGATCATGTAACGCAGTGATAATTTCCAAATAACTGATCAGCGTACGCAACTTCGCGGTTGAGCCTAAATCAAGCTTGGCCCCCTTGTTGATATCAAAAGGCTGATTTAAGTTATCTGCCTGTATCCTTAACAGGGCCCCTTGAGGCGTCATTTCATACAAAGTAAAGCTGTAAATAATCTTGCTTAGATCGTTCTCTGGATTGAGCAAGTTTTTACCATACATACCAACTTTAGCCGCACCTTCGGCAGAATTCAGGCTTACCAAAAACTGACTCACGCTTTGCTGCGCTGCAGAATTCAGCGTGCTGTCTGCGCTGACATCATAGCGATCCAGATCATACAAACGCGGCACGCCGAGCAAATTAGCCAGGCGTGAACGTACCGCATTCGCGGCTTTTTGCGCGATAAATGCCTTATTCTGGATAGGGCGCTGCACATCAAAGCTTAGTCGTGCCTGCAATGCCGCATCACGTAATGCCGGGCTAATCACTCCCTCACGTGCCAATAAACGCAGATGCACATTGGTGTTATCTTCCAATGCTTTATGATTTACATTCAAATAATAAGACGGCTTACGCTGTGCAATAATGAGTGACAGCACATGCTTGTATGCATTTCCGGTCTCTGCATCCGCGTGATTCGCCAGCAACAACTGGTTAACCCGGTTCACATCCAGACCATACCAGGCCCACAGCGCGTCTTGCAAACCAATAACTTCACCAAATTTTGGCGCGGCGGATAACGGCACGGTATTCAGATAATCCAATACTATACGTTGCCGCGTAGGCAGGGTTTTTTCACCATCCAGGTAGGCACGTACCGAAGCCGAAGCCATTTGTTGCCATTTATCCTGCACTGTCATGGTTAAACCATCAGGCGAATGACGATATTTCTCGATTTGCGTCGCCAACGTACTGCCACCGGGAACATCATGCGAAGGCTTAACTAACTGTATGAGCTTATCCAAAACCGCCTGAGCTAATCTATCCCACTCCACCGCAGGGTTACGTTTAGGGTTGTCAGTTGCCAGTAATTCGCGATTTTCCACAAACAACAAACTGTCACGCACCAATGGCGGGATAGACTTGAAATCGGGATAAACACGCTGTGGCGTATGGCTTTCAAACACCACATCTCCTGCCGCATCGGTTAACTTTAATCCGGCTTGATCTTTTTCGTGATAAGGCAGATTTAAACCCTGATCTGCCATTTGCTGCATGGCAGGACTAATTCGTGCCTGTTGAGAAATTTCAAAACCTTGATCAAGCAAAAGCTTGCTCATTTCCGGTAGCTGCACATAGCCCATACGGACATCAGCAGGCCCAGCCTGAGGAAAACGGATAGCCCGACTCGCCTTGGGCTCAAGCTTATACTGCATTTTTGCAGCATACTCAGTCAGATACTGGGCTTGCAACGTGGAGGTAGTAAATTCCCAAACCAGGAAACCCGCCAAAGCCCCAACAACGACAACACTCGTCCCCGCCAACCAATAATAAATGCGTTTAGATGACATAAAAATTAATGGTTACCCAGCCAGTCCTTACCAATAATAAAATCGCTATACAAACGCGCTTCTTCCGTTCCGACTTCGGGCTGCCATTGGTAGGTCCATTTAACGATGGGTGGCATAGACATTAGTATCGATTCCGCACGCCCATTAGACTGTAAACCAAACAATGTGCCACGGTCATATACTAAATTAAACTCTACATAACGTCCGCGACGATGTGCCTGAAAATCTCGTTCGCGTTCGCCATAAGGCATATCTTTGCGACGTTCCAGGATCGGCACATAAGCTGACAAGAAATGGTCACCTACACTTTGTACGGTCTGAAAGCTATGATCAAAATCACGATCAGCAAAATCATCAAAGAAAATACCACCTATCCCACGCGGCTCGTTTCTGTGTTTGATAAAGAAATATTCATCACACCACTTTTTAAAACGCGGGTAATAACTGCTATCGAATGGAGCTAATGCGTTATGGCAGATTTGATGAAAATGCACCGCATCCTCTTCAAATCCGTAATATGGCGTTAAATCCATACCACCACCAAACCACCAAACCGGCTCAGCACCTGGCTTGGTCGCAATAAAAAAGCGTACATTAAAGTGCACGGTAGGTGCATAAGGATTGCGTGGATGGAACACTAATGACACGCCCATCGCTTCAAAGCTGCGCCCTGCAACTTCAGGATGCGCAGCAGACGCAGAAGGCGGCAAATTCGCACCGAATACGTGAGAGAAATTCACCCCACCACGTTCAAGTACATTGCCATTTTCGATGACACAACTGGTACCACCACCACCCTCGGCACGCACCCAGCTGTCGCGCACAAACGATTTGCCATCAACCTGCTCCATACGGCTGACGATAAGGTCTTGTAATGCCAGTAAATAGTCTTTAACCGTTGCTGTATCCATGCCTGACTCCTTATTTACGAACGCACTACTTGCTTAGTCATTAAATTCACAATCTTGCTCGGCCGTTTTGCGTACCCTATGCGCCCGGGCATCACCTGCACCTGCTTTCCGAATACTCTATGCACCTCACGTGCACTACGCAAAGCATGCTGCCCGCTACGATTTGCACTGGTAGACACCACTGCCATTCCTAGCCGTCGGCACAATTTCACTGCAGGCACGTGCGCAGTTACGCGCACAGCTATGGTCTGATGCTTACCCCGCAACCAGACTGGACAGCGTTTACTTGCTGCCAGCAACAAGGTCACGGGCCCTGGCCAATAGCCTGACGCCACCGCTGCTTGCAACGCCTCGGGTGTCACATAACGTCGCAACTGCTCAGGCCGCGATGCAATCAGTATCAGTCCTTTACTCTGCGGCCTGCGCTTAAGCCGCAGAATCCGCCTGACCGCCAGCCTGGATTGCGGGTCGCAGCCCAAGCCGTAGCAAGACTCGGTCGGATAAGCCAAAACGCGATGACGCATGTGCAACAATTACTTTTTGCGATCTATTGCCCGATAACCAATATCACGCCGCATTTGGCTACCGTCAAAATGAATTTGTTCTGCCACTTCATAAGCACGTCGTTGCGCGATTTTCACGCTATCACCCAATGCAGTTACACACAACACGCGTCCACCGCTGGTCACTACATGGTCATCGACCAGCTTGGTACCTGCGTGAAATATGTGTGCATCTTCTTCGGACTTAGGCAAACCAGTAATCACGTCACCCGTGCGTGGTGTATCTGGGTAATTAGCCGCAGCCATCACTACGCCCAGCGCAGTACGTCTATCCCACTCAGCCTCTATCGTATCCAGCGTGCCATTCACAGCATGTTCCATCAACATGACCAAATCTGATTTCAAGCGCATCATGATAGGCTGAGTTTCAGGATCACCCATACGGCAATTAAATTCCAGCACCTTGATCGTGCCGTCATCGCTGATCATCAGCCCAGCATAAAGGAAACCCGTATAAGGCGTTCCCGCGGCTTTCATCCCTGCCATCACCGGTGCAATCACTTCACGCAAAGTTTTAGCATAAATCTCGGGTGTCACCACAGGAGCCGGAGAATATGCCCCCATACCACCAGTATTCGGACCTGTATCGCCGTCACCTATGCGCTTATGATCCTGGCTGGTCGCCAATGGCAGCACATGTTCACCGTCACACATGACAATAAAGCTGGCTTCTTCACCGGTCAAAAACTCTTCAATCACTACGCGCGCGCCTGCGTCACCCAGCTGATTATCCTGCAGCATCATATCAATGGCGGCATGCGCCTCGGCCAGGTCCATCGCTACAACCACACCCTTACCTGCCGCCAAACCATCAGCCTTAATGACTATAGGTGCACCTTCAGCATCGATGTAGGCATGCGCTGCTGCGATATCACTAAAGGTCTGATATTTAGCAGTTGGAATACCATGCTGCTGCATGAATGCCTTGGCGAAATCCTTGGAAGCTTCCAGCTGTGCGGCAGCTTGAGTCGGACCAAATATTTTTAATCCTGCTGCGCGAAACTGATCAACTATCCCCGCTGCCAATGGCGCTTCAGGACCAACCACTGTCAACATGACTTGCTCTTGCTGGGCATAAGCCAGTAATTCCGCAATATCCGTTATCGGCACATTGATTAATTCTTTCTCGCCTGCCGTTCCTGCATTACCTGGTGCGACAAACACTTTAGCCACGCGCGGCGATTGCGCCAAACGCCATGCCAGCGCATGTTCACGCCCACCCGAACCTATCACTAATATATTCATAATCTTCGCTTAATGACGGAAATGTCTATGTCCAGTAAATACCATGGCAATGCCATGCTCGTTAGCTGCAGCGATGACTTCAGCATCTTTCACGCTACCACCTGGCTGGATAACGGCTTTAGCACCCGCTTCTGCCAGCACATCCAGTCCATCGCGGAATGGGAAAAACGCATCCGAAGCTACCGCACAACCAGCCAATGACAAGCCCGCATTCGCAGCTTTAATCACAGCAATTTTAGTTGAATCAACCCGGCTCATTTGCCCCGCGCCCACACCCAGTGTTTGCCCGTTGGCGGCAAAGACGATGGCATTGGACTTAACAAACTTCGCCACACGCCATGCAAACAGCATATCCTGTATCTGTTGCGCAGTTGGATGCAATTCAGTCACCACGCGCAAATCGTCAGCAGTCACATTAAAGTTATCAACGGTCTGCACCAGCAAACCACCGCCTACCCGTTTAACTTCATAGGCATTAACCTCATGCGCCATCGGCACTACCAACACCCGTACATTGGCTTTTTTCGCCAAAATGGTTAAGGCATCAGCACTGTAAGCAGGCGCAATTAACACTTCCATAAACTGCTGTGACACGGCTTCTGCTGTTGCAGCATCGACTTCGCAGTTGAACGCAATAATGCCACCGAATGCTGAACTCGCATCAGTCGCAAACGCTAAACGGTAAGCCGACACCGCATCATGCGCCACCGCTGCACCACTAGGATTGGCGTGCTTAATGATCACACATGCTGGCTGCACAAAGCTTTTCACACCTTCCCACGCGGCATCGCTATCAGCGATGTTGTTATACGACAATTCTTTACCTTGCAGCTGCGTGTAATGCGCAAGACTGCCCGCAACAGGTTGCAAATCGCGGTAGAACGCGGCTGCCTGATGTGGGTTCTCACCATAACGCATGGTTTGTACGCGGGTGAAATTCAGATTCAATTGCGCTGGGAATGGCGCACGCTCACCATCCAGTTCACGCGCAGTCAAATAATTGGAAATCGTGCTGTCGTATTGCGCGGTATGAGTAAACGCCTTACGCGCCAAATCGTAGCAAGTGCCTGTCGCCAATGAACCATTATTGGCTTTCAACTCAGCCAACACCATCGCGTAATCTGCAGGATCAGTCACCACGCCCACGTGCTGATAATTCTTGGCCGCCGAACGCACCATGGTAGGGCCGCCAATATCGATATTCTCGATTGCATCAGCTAAAGTGCAATCCGCTTTCGCCACAGTTGCGCTAAATGGATATAAATTCACCACCACCAAGTCGATATAACCTATGCCCGCCTGCTTGACTGCTTCAGCATGCTCGGCCAAATCACGACGCGCCAGGATGCCGCCATGTATCTTAGGATGCAAAGTCTTCACACGCCCATCGAGCATTTCCTGAAAACCAGTGTAATCAGCCACTTCGGTACAAGCGATGCCATTTTCAGCTAATAATTTAGCTGTGCCGCCTGTCGATAGAATTTCGATATTGAATTCCCGCAAACCTTGCGCCAGTGCCAGCACACCCGTTTTGTCAGACACGCTAATCAGCGCGCGTTCTATGTAAGCCATTTGATTCCCTGATGATAAAATTGAAGACGCTTGAAACTAAATATTGCTACGGTTACTGCAAATCATACTGCGCCATTTTTTTGCGCAAGGTATTACGATTAATACCTAAATACTCAGCGGCACGCGTTTGATTACCTTGCGCATAAGTCAGGATTTTTTCCAGCAATGGCCGTTCTACACACGCCAACACCATATCGTAAACTCCCGCTGGTGGCTCACCATCCAAGTCCTGAAAGTACACATCTATTGCGCTCCGTACGCAAACAGCCAATTCATTATCGTGTTTATTCATCAAGTTAATACCCTAAGCAGCGACTGCGTCATTTATTTGACTGTCAGTCACATAATCCAAATGTTTACCGCGTGCCCGGCAATGCTCAAAAAAAGCATCGACAGCAGCGACTTGCTCATCTAACGTCTGTAATTGATTCATTGCATGACGGAAATTGGCCGAATCATGCAATCCTTTGGTGTACCAGGAAATATGCTTGCGGGCGATACGCAAGCCAGACTGCTCGCCATAAAACTCATACAAATCATTCATATGATGGGTCAACACACGATGTATCTCATCCACTTCTGGCGGCGGCAAGTGTGTACCTGTTTGTAAATAATGATCAATTTCGCGGAATATCCACGGCCGCCCTTGCGCCGCGCGCCCTATCATTACCGCATCCGCACCCGTATATTCGAGCACAAACTTGGCTTTTTCCGGCGTGGTAATGTCACCATTGGCAATAATGGGGATCCGTGCCACCGCTTTGACCGCAGCGATGGTATCGTATTCAGCATCCCCAGTATAAGCACATGCGCGAGTTCTGCCGTGCATTGCCAAGGCTTGGATGCCACTGTCTTCTGCAATTTTCAATATATTTAATGCATTCTTATGCTGCTTATCCCAGCCCGTGCGAATCTTTAGCGTCACCGGCACGTTAGGCACTGCATTCACCACTGCCGCCAAGATGCGCGCAACCAGCGGCTCATCTTGCAGCAACGCCGAACCCGCCATCACATTGCAGATTTTTTTCGCAGGACACCCCATGTTGATATCTATAATCTGCGCGCCTCTATCCACATTATGCCGCGCAGCTTCCGCCATCATTTCAGGAATTGATCCGGCAATCTGCACTGAAATCGGATCCACTTCACCATCATGATTCGCCCGTCTCTGAGTTTTAGCCGAACCATACAGCAATGAATTGGACGTCACCATCTCCGATACCGCCATCCCTGCGCCCATTTGCTTGCACAACTGACGAAATGGCCTATCCGTCACACCCGCCATGGGTGCGACAATGAGATTGTTTTTGAGGACATGATTACCAATACGCATAGATTAAAATTTGTGCAAAATAGCTGCGTATTTTATACGCTAAACGCATTCCGCGCAAAGTTACCATGCCTATTAACGATGAATCAGCCTAAACGATTATCCGCGGGGTGATAGTGGGGGTCTTCCAGCACATTCACTTCTATCATGCCCTTGGCTTTATCCAGCAGCTCCAGGCAATCCGGGCTTAAATGGCGTAAATGCAATTTTTTCCCAGCCTGAGTGTAACGCTCAGCCAGCGCATCAATCGCTGCGATTGCCGAGTGATCCTTGACGCGCGCAAATTTGAAATCGATCACGACTTCATCTGGGTCGTCTTTTGGTGTAAATAATGCTGAAAAATTATGCGTGGAAGCAAAAAACACAGCGCCATGCAATTCATACACTTTCCAATCGTGTTCATCCGTCGTCACTTTCACTTCGATATGTTTAGCCTGCTGCCAAGCGAACACCAGTGCAGAAATAATCACACCAACGATAACTGCCATGGCTAAATCAGTGAACACCGTGACTATCGCTACCGTCAATCCGACCAAAACATCAGCCGGAGGCACCTTGCCAAACAGGCGGAAACTACCCCATTCAAACGTCTTTTCCGACACCATGAACATCAAACCAATCAACGCCGCCAGCGGTATCATTTGTATCCATGTCGACGCAAACAAGATAAAACTCAGCAAAAACAGCGCTGCCGCAATACCTGAGATATTTTTTACTGCCCCATTGGTCACATTAATCATGCTCTGACCTATCATCGCGCAGCCGCCCATACCACCGAAGCACCCTGTCACCACATTCGCCACACCTTGACCCACACACATGCGATTAGGCTTGCCACGAGTTTGCGTCATGTCATCTATCAAATTCAAGGTCAGCAATGACTCTATCAAACCTACGCCAGCCAGAATTAAACTGTAAGGGAAAATAACGCGTAAAGTGTCCAAACTAAACGGCACACTGGGGATATGAAATTCTGGCAAACCGCCCTTAATCGACGCCAAATCACCTACCGTTTTGGTTTCCACCCCACCAAATATCACCAGTAAAGACACAGCCACTATCGCCACCAGTGTGGATGGCAAAGCCTTAAAATAGCGTGGCAAAACATATATTATCAACAGCGTCAGCGCAATCAATCCCAGCATCACGTATAACGGCGCGCCCTGCATCCAGTGTAGATTTCCAGCCGCATCTGCCACTTTAAAATGCCCCAGCTGCGCCAGGAAAATCACAATGGCCAAGCCGTTAACGAAACCCAGCATGACTGGATGCGGAACCATACGAATAAACTTACCCAGCTTGAGCAAGCCAAAAGCAATTTGCAAAACACCCATCAGCACCACCGTCGCAAACAAGTACTCCACGCCATGCTGTACCACCAATGCCACCATGACCACCGCCAATGACCCCGCCGCACCTGAAATCATGCCCGGACGACCGCCTATCAGCGAAGTAATCAGCGACACCATGAACGCTGCATACAAGCCTACCAGCGGATGCACATGTGCCACAAAAGCAAATGCAATCGCCTCTGGCACCAACGCCAGCGCAACAATCAAACCACTCAATACATTTATTTTAATTTCAGGAAAATTCCGTAAATTCATACCAGCCTCACCATACACAACGCGCATGCCAAACACACACCTTGCCATATAAAATTATTGATCAGCAACCATGCCACGGACATACAGATAGCCGCGCAATGACTTGCAAAGAGGAAATAAAACGATAGCCGCAATAGCTGCAGCGAGATGAAGCCAGAAATTACATGGGTATGACTCAGATTGAGCTGTTGTGAATTTATGTTCGCATTATATCGAATGTTTTACACTTACTCAAAGCGGCACACATAGCAAGCCAGCCATTTTTCTAGGATAATGCGCCTTTTATCGAACTGAGTCTGTTATGAACCCATCACTCCCCACTGCTGGCATCTGGAAACGCTTCGCCACCATGATTTACGAGGCGATTTTATTAGTAGCGGTGCTGTTTATTGCAGACTACCTGTTTATTGCACTAACGCATAACAAGTTACCAAAAGCACTCCTGCAAATCTATCTCGTTGGTGTCATGGCTGTTTATTTCGTCTGGTTCTGGATGCGCGGGCAATCTTTAGCCATGAAAACCTGGCATATTTATGTAGTCAAAACGAATGGTGACAACCTGGACTTACACACTGCTTTAATGCGATTTGCATTTAGCTGGCTCATAGGGATCACCCAGTTATGGGCTTTATTTGACCGGGACGGCCAGTTTTTGCATGACCGACTGGCAGGTACACGATTAGTTAGCAAGGCACATCTGGCAAAAGACTAATCTAATTGCGGCTGTGTTGATTACGACGTTATTGACGCTCTACCCGCTTAAGCAAATAAACGCCCAGCGCTAAAAATATCAGTGTTGGTGCCAACGCGCTAACCAGTGGCGGCCAGTCGTTGAGCAAGCCCATATAAGCGAACAGGCGATTAAACAGATGATAACCCAAGCCCAGCATAATACCCGCGAACACGCGCAAACTGACGCCGCCTGCACGCGGTCGGTGGTAGGCAAATGGCAATGCCAGCAAGATCATGATAGGCGCGGCAAATGGGTAAATCAGCTTACTCCACAGCGCAATTTCATAACGTTTGCTAGGCTGACGATTATCATGCAAATGCTGGATGTATGCCCACAGATCCACCGCTGACATTTTCTCGGGTGCAACCAGCAACACATTCATGATGCCGGGGGTCAGCACGGATTGCCATTCACTGCTTGCCACATGCGCTACCGTTACTCCCGTTGCCGCAAATCGGGTTTCATCAATCTCATGCAACTGCCACACGTTGTCGTGTAAAAAAGTGCCAGTAGCTGCGCGATAAATGCGCTGCAACCGAAACTTATCGTCGAACGTATAAACATTGATGTCATGAAGTTCGCCATCAGGGGTCACTTCACGCACGTTGATAAAATTGCGGTCATCACGCACCCACAAGCCGGAACGAAACGCCTGCGCCACCAGCGCATTAGTGGCTTTCAGCTTCATTTGCTCGGCATAGCGCTCACTCGCGGGCGCGATAACCTCACCAAACACGAAAGTCAACGCAGTAAACAGCAAACCCACTATCATCAAATAGACAGCAATACGCTGAATCGACAAACCCGACACCAGCATGATGCTGAATTCCGAATTTTCCACCAACCTCGCCATCGCCACTAGCGTGCCAATTAACGCCGCAACCGGCAACAATTCGTACAAATGCCCGGGAATACTCAAGGTCACATACAGCAGTATTTGTGCAAAGCCATAATGGCCTTTACCCAGCGCATCCAATTCGTTAATCAGATCAAAAAACGCAAACAAGGTCATTAGTGCCACAAACACAAACATTGATGCTGCCAAGGATTCCCTAGCTAAATAGCGAAAAATGAGTTTCATCTGGAAAAACCCCTACGCAAACTCATACGCTGATAAAACATCAACCACGCCAGCCCTAACATAACTGCATGCACGCCCAACAACCCAACCAGAAAAGAGATTTTTTCCTGTGCTACCCAAGCCTGGATAATGCCCAACAAATTGTTATAAATCACAAATGTCAGCAATGCCAAAATCAAACTAAACGAACGTCCCGCCCGAGGATTGACAAAGCTCAACGGTATCGCCAGCATCGCCAGCACTAAGGCGCTTACAGGAAAACTGAAACGCCAAACAAACTCAGCAAGATTTACCGGCGTAGGATGCTGCAATAACGCCATAACAGGCAAAGCATTAGCCCCTAAATCACGGTGTAAAACGACAGCCTTAGGCTCTAACCACATCCAGTAACGCCCAAACTCTGCAATTTTATAATCCGCCAACCCAGGCGTACCCTCGTAACGCCGCCCATTTTCCAGCACCAAATAACGTTCGCCATTCGGCAAACGTCGATGTACGCCAGACTGAGCGACAGTAATCCCCAGCACGCCATCTTGGGTCGATTGCATAAACAGATTTTTTACCCGCGCGCCGTTATCTGCCAAACCTTCAACAAAATAAACCTTATCCGCCTGTTTGGATTCCACAAACAAACCCGGCGTGATGAGTGACAATTCATCACGATTATCGAGTATCTGCCGAAATGTATCTTTCTTGCTCAACGCCCAGGGTATCACCACTAAATCCAATGTTCCTATCGCCAACACCACAGGCAACGCAAAAGTCAGTATGGGTCGTAACCACGCGTTCAATCCCAGCCCGGCACTAAACCACACCACCATCTCGCTCTCGCGATAAGCGCGAGATAACGCCATGATAATAGAGATAAATAGCGTTAATGACAGTAACAACGGAAGAAAGCTAAACACACCAAAACCCAGGAAAGTCAGCACCGCCTCCACCGCCATTTCGCCGCGCGCAGCATCGCCCAGCAGACGAATAAATAGCGTTGTCAGCGTAATCACCAACAGCACTAAAAATACCGCAAGATAGTTAAAAATGAGTTCACGCAACAATGCGCGATGAAAAAGCTTCATGTTTATTTTGACTTTTGACGACAGACTACAAATAATGAGGGGACATTCACGGTTCAGGAGCCACACATGGAATTTAGCATAAAAAATACCCTAGCAGATAAACAACGTGCAGCATGCACAGTGATAGGCGTTTACGAATCTGCACAATTATCCGCTAGTGGACAAATCTTGGATAGCGCCAGCTTAGGCTATTTAACGGAAATTTTGGCAACCGGCGACATGACCGGCAAAACTGGCAGCACTTTATTGCTGCACAACGTCCCGCTCATCAGCAGCAAACGCGTGCTATTGGTAGGCTTAGGCAAAGCCAGTGAACTTAACGGCAAGAATTTCCTTACTGCCACCAATGCAGCGCTAGCAGCACTCAACAAGCTCAACATTAGCAATGCCGCGCTATATTTAACCAGCGAAACACTTACTGATCAAAGTCAGGCATGGCAACTGGAACAAACCGTCTTCGCCGCTCACGCGCAGCAATATCAGCCGGGCAAACTCAAGAACAAAGCGGATGACAAAACCAGCACACTGAAAAAAATCGCGCTGATTATCGACAGCAAAGCTTTAAAATCAGCCGAAGCCACTATTACAAATGCCAGCGCCATCGCAGCCGGCATGGCATTGGCTCAAGATCTGGGCAACCTCCCGGGCAATATTTGCACTCCCGCTTATCTGGCCGACCAGGCCAAAGCACTGGCCAAAGCCTACCCACTCAAATGTGAAATCCTTGATCGTAAAGACATGGAAAAACTGGGCATGGGTGCATTGTTGGCAGTGGCGCAAGGCAGCGTTCAGCCACCTAAACTCATCGTCCTGCGCCACAATGGCGGCAATAAAAATGACAAACCTATCGTCCTCGTTGGCAAAGGTATTACTTTTGACTCCGGCGGCATTTCCCTCAAGCCCGGCGCTGAAATGGACGAGATGAAATACGACATGTGTGGCGCGGCCAGTGTTCTGGGCACCTTACAGGCTGCCGCAGAGCTAAAATTGCCGCTCAACATCATCGGCGTCATTCCTGCCAGTGAAAACCTGCCTGACGGTATGGCCGTCAAGCCGGGCGACATCGTCAAATCCATGGCGGGTCAAACCATAGAAATCCTCAACACTGATGCCGAAGGCCGGCTGGTATTATGCGACGCATTGACCTATGTAGAGCGCTTTGATCCTGAAGTCGTCATTGACATCGCTACACTCACAGGCGCGTGCGTGATCGCGCTGGGCCAGCACGCCAGTGGTTTGTACAGCCGTAGCGACGAACTCGCAGCAGAAATCACCGCAGCAGGCACCGCAGCACAAGACCGCGCATGGCGCATGCCGCTGTGGGACGATTATCAATCCCAACTGGATAGCAACTTCGCTGACATCGCCAATATCGGTGGTCGTGCGGGTGGATCAATTACCGCAGCGTGCTTTTTATCCCGTTTTACCAGCAAATACAATTGGGCACATCTGGACATTGCAGGCACTGCGTGGAAATCAGGCAAAGACAAGGGCAGCACAGGTCGCCCCGTACCCTTGCTCACGCATTTCCTGCTGGGTCGCGTTGCTAAAAAATGAGCCGTGTCGACTTCTACTCTAACGCGCCAGACAAACTCATGCTGGCGCGGCAGATAGCACAAAAAGCCTATAAGCAAGGCTTGAAAATCCTCATTCTCAGTGAAGATAGTCAGGTCCTGAACGAACTCGATACACGACTTTGGTCGGACGTTGCCACCAGCTTCGTCCCACACTGCCTTGCCAGCGATCCTCATGCCGAGCATACGCCTATCGTACTGGGCATGAACTTGGATGCACTGCCTCATCGTGATTTACTGATTAATCTGAACGCGCATACGCCTGATTTTTTTCAGCAATTTGCGCGTTTAATCGAAATCGTCAGCACCGATGAAGCAGATATTCTCGCTGGACGCCAACGTTGGTCATACTATAAAAAAAACAACTGTACACTCACTAATTACGACATGAGCAAATAACATGGAAGATCCCATCATCGACAAAATGGATGCCTTAATTGGCCGCTACCAAACCAACCCCTTTGCCCCCGCAGCCAACCCACCCGAAACATTAATCATGCCTGAATATGATACGGTGATGAATTTTCCTGTGCTCACCGACATAGTTCAACTCGGTGACGCTGTCTTTAACGATGCTGCACCGACTCCGCCAACATCAGCTTTAGCCGAAAAAATCAGCGCAGAATCGCAAGCCATCATCGCAAACAACATCTTGCAAAGCATCAATCAACAACTACAAACACAAATAACCAGCCTCATTGCGCCACAATTGCAACAAGCAATGGACGACACAATTGCGCTGTTGCTGCCCCAACTAACCGTTAATATTGAACATATAGTACAAGAAACCCTGATTAGCGAATTCGCCCGTTACGGTATTACACTCAAGCAGCCTGACGATTCGGTATAATGTTCGTTTTACCCAACATGACGCACGCACCATGGAAATCGCTAACAGTCTCGCTAAAAGCTTTGAACCGCAACAAATAGAACAACGCTGGTATCAACACTGGGAACAATCGGGCTACTTCCGCGCCAGCATGGATAACCAAAAACCCGCTTACTGCATCATGCTGCCGCCACCCAATGTCACTGGCACCTTGCATATGGGGCATGCTTTTCAGCACACTATCATGGATGCACTCATACGCTACCATCGCATGCTGGGTGACAATACACTATGGCAACCAGGTACCGACCACGCCGGTATCGCCACGCAAATCGTGGTTGAACGCCAGCTTGATGCCAAAAACATCTCGCGTCACGATTTGGGCCGCGAAGCTTTTCTGGAAAAAGTCTGGGAATGGAAGGCACAGTCAGGTTCCACCATTACGGGACAAATGCGCCGCCTCGGCACATCCTGCGACTGGGAACGTGAACGTTTCACTATGGACGAAGGTTTGTCCACGGCGGTTTCCGAAGTATTCGTCAAACTCTATAACGAAGGCCTGATTTATCGCGGCAAACGTCTGGTCAACTGGGATCCCGTGCTAGGCACAGCCGTTTCTGACCTCGAAGTTGTCTCCACCGAAGAAGACGGCTTCATGTGGCATATCCTTTATGCCATTGAAGGCGAAGATGGCTTTGTTGAAGTCGCTACTACTCGTCCAGAAACACTATTCGGCGACGTTGCTGTGGCTGTCCACCCTGAAGACGAGCGTTACAAACACCTCATCGGCCGCCATGTGCGCCTGCCGATTGCTGAACGCAGCATCCCGGTAATTGCCGATGATTACGTTGATCCCGCTTTTGGTACAGGTGTAGTAAAAATCACGCCGGCACATGACTTCAACGACTACGCCGTCGGTGCACGCCACCATCTGGTGCCGATCAGCGTCTTGACGCTGGACGCGAAAATGAACGACCTGTGCCCAATGGAATACCAGGGACTGGATCGCTACGTTGCCCGCGAAAAATTACTGGCTGAGTTGAATGAAAAAAACCAGCTCGCCCACGCTAAGCCGCACAAGCTCATGGTGCCACGCGGTGACCGCACCAACACTGTCATCGAACCCATGCTCACCGACCAATGGTTTGTTGACATGGCGGACATGGGGAAACAGGGGCTGGAAGCCGTCAAATCTGGTGAACTGCAATTTGTGCCCGAAAACTGGACATCCACTTACAATCAGTGGCTGGAAAATATCCAGGACTGGTGTATTTCACGCCAGCTCTGGTGGGGACACCGCATTCCCGCCTGGTATGACGAGGACGGCAATATCTACGTCGCGCATACCGAAGCTGAAGCTCAGCAACAGGCAGGTGACAAAACCATACGCCGCGATGAAGACGTGCTCGACACCTGGTTCTCGTCCGCACTGTGGCCATTCTCCACACTAGGCTGGCCAGAGCAAACGCCTGAGCTGGAAGCATTCCTGCCTGGCGCGGTTCTGGTTACCGGTTTTGACATCATCTTCTTCTGGGTAGCACGCATGGTGATGATGACCAAGCACTTCACCGGCAAGATTCCATTCCGTCAGGTCTATGTCACGGGCCTGGTGCGCGATGCCCACGGCAACAAGATGTCAAAATCCAAGGGCAATGTCATCGACCCACTGGATTTAATCGACGGCATCAGCCTGGACGACCTTGTCGCCAAGCGTACCACTGGCATGATGAATCCCAAACAGGCTGCTAGCATCGCCAAACAAACCCGCGCCGACTACCCAAATGGCTTTGCCGCATTTGGTACCGACGCGCTACGTTTCACCTTTGCCAGCCTTGCCACCCACGGTCGTGACATCAAGTTTGACCTGCAACGTGCTGATGGCTACAGAAATTTCTGCAACAAACTATGGAACGCGACGCGCTTCGTCATGATGAATTGCGACGGCAAAGATGTCGGTCTGGACGAGACTCTGCCGCTCACCTACAGCGATGCTGACCGCTGGATCATCAGTCGCCTGCAACAGGCCGAGCTGAGCATGGCGCAAGCTTTCAGTGATTATCGCTTCGACATGGCATCCCGCGCCGTCTATGAATTTGTCTGGGATGAGTATTGCGACTGGTACCTGGAGCTAGCCAAAGTCCAACTCAATGGCGGCGACGAAGCCAGCGCTCGTGCTACCCGCCGTACGCTGGTGCGGGTATTGGAAACAGCCCTGCGTATGGCGCACCCCATCATCCCATTCATCACTGAAGAACTATGGCAAACCGTTGCACCGCTCACGGGTAAAACCGGCGACAGCATCATGAATCAGGCCTACCCTGTCGCGGATACCGACAAAATAGACAGCAATGCCAATGCCCGCATAGTACTGCTCAAAGACATCATCAACGCCACCCGTGGGCTACGTGGGGAAATGAGCTTGTCACCTGCACTCAAAGTGCCGTTGGCGATAAGTGGCGATGCTGCGATGCTAGCCAGCTTTGCACCCTATATCGCTGCGCTGGCCAAACTCAGTGAAGTCAATATCCATGCCGAGTTACCACATGGCGATGCACCTGTCGCTATCGTCGGCGACACCAAGCTCATGTTGCTCATAGAAATCGACAAAGAGGCGGAATCTGCGCGACTGACCAAGGAAATCGACCGCCTGCAAGGCGAAATCAATAAGTGTGCAGCCAAACTGGAAAACGCCAGCTTCGTTGATCGCGCACCCGCAGCAGTGGTTGAGCAGGAAAAGCAACGCCTGGTTGATTTCAAGAGCACATTGGATAAAGTACAGGATCAGTTGCTACGCTTAATACCAAAATAAACTGATGCGCTGGGATATATTTTGCAGGGTCATCGACAACTACGGCGACATCGCTGTGACCTGGCGACTGGCACGGCAATTAGTCGCAGAACAGCATGTCAACATGCGCTTGTGGGTCGATGATTTAGACCCACTCGCTGCACTTTGCCCCAGCGCCAGGACTGATGTATCAATCCAAACGCTCAGTGGTGTAGAAGTACGACTGTGGACAGCCAACTTTCCAAGTGTAGATGTCGCTGATGTCGTCATCGAAGCATTTGCCTGCGATATTCCAGACAGCTACATTAGCGCCATGGCGGCTAGCACCATCAAACCGCGCTGGCTCAATCTCGAATACCTCAGTGCCGAAGACTGGGTAGCCGGTTGCCACAACCTGCCCTCACCGCACCCACGCCTGCCACTGGTCAAACACTTTTTCTTTCCAGGATTCACCCCGCAAACTGGTGGTTTGATCCGGGAACACGACCTCATCAGTCGCCGTGATGCATTTCAAAACAGCGCTGAACATCAAACTGAATTCTGGGCGCAACTCGGCATCGTGCCCGTAAATAATGCGCTCACCATCTCCCTGTTTGGCTATGAAAACCCTGCTCTGCCCGCACTATTAACACAATGGGTCAGCAGTGCTACACCCATCATCGTTTTATTGCCTGAGAGCAAACTCACGCCGCTGGTCAGCGCGTTCTTTGATAATGACCCCGTCTGGCAACGCGGCAACCTGACTGTACATCGGCTACCCTTTCTCGATCAGGACAGCTATGACAAACTGCTCTGGCTCTGTGACATGAATTTTGTGCGCGGCGAAGACTCATTCGTACGCGCCACCTGGGCAGGAAAACCTTTTGTCTGGCATATTTACCCGCAAGCCGACAACGCCCATCACGACAAGCTCAATGCTTTTCTAGCCCATTATCTGGGTAATGTGGCAAGCAGTGTATCCGCCGACTTCATCGCATTCTGGCACAGCTGGAATCAGGTAAACTCAGCCGAGCTGAACTGGCAGGCGTGGCTAACAACGCTGCCAGGGATGCAGCAACGACAGCTAACTTGGACTAGCCAATTAGTCATGCAACAAGACCTGATGACCAAGCTGTTAACTGCAACAAACCGAGCAAAATAACTTTACGTTCAACGCAGTAATAAAGTACGACCAATATCGCACTATGTTCGTCAGCGCACAGTATCCATAAGCACATCTGCTTATTATCCCTATTCAAGGCATGACCATGAACGACAGTATCATGTCAGATGGTATTTTTAACGCCACTCGATTTAAATGTGCACTGAAATGAACCTCAACTTAACCAATGCATCGCAAAGGATAATCATGCAAATACTTAATCAGGATGTTCAAGTAAATAAAGTCTTGGCTCAGCCCATATCACTCCCGGAAGACCCACAAAAGGAACGCATCGTGTTGTGGAAGGTATTCCGTAGCAAGGATGAAGCACTGGAATACTCACATCACATACTGCTGGAACCAACTCAACGTATCGTTGGTGGCTATTGGACCGATTCGGCAGGTGGATTTTTCTGGCTGGGCGTAGAAGTCGATGATCTGGAAAAATGGGGTAACTCACAGGCGATACAGTTGACCGACCCATTCGACAGCAATGACCCTGTAGGTCAAGGGCGTGGACCAGGCAGCAACTAATTATCAACCCGAAATTCAGACCAGATCAGCCTGAATAATCGTATACGCTGCCAGACCAGCCTATAATAGCAACATTGAAAATCATAGTTGCGTATGGATGACTGCTAAATGACTAACGCCCATTGGTTCCTGCTCGTAGGCGGACTATTGCTTACCATGGGTCTGACCTCTTCGATACTTAAGCGCTTGCCGATCACTTCCGCCATGATTTATCTGGCGGTTGGTATTGTGGTCGGTCCGTCCGTGCTGGGTATATTTCACTTCAACCCGCTCAAGGAATCAGCGCTGCTGGAAGTGCTGACTGAAGTGGCGGTATTGATTTCCCTGTTCTCAGCTGGCGTGAAAATGCCAGTGCCATTCAGCTTTGCCCGCTGGCGAGCGCCTATACTGCTGGCCTCAGTTTCCATGTCCATCACTGTCGCCATGATCGCAGCATTCGCCTATTACGTGCTCGACCTGCCATTGGGTGCAGGCGTGCTGCTGGGTGCGATACTCGCCCCTACCGACCCCGTGTTGGCAACTGATGTGCAAATTCGCCACCCTGGTGACCACGACCAACTGCGCTTTACCCTGACCTGTGAAGCGGGCATGAACGACGGCAGTGCATTCCCTTTTGTCATGCTGGGTATGGGATTGCTCGGTTTACATGATTTGGGTGATCAAGGTGTGCATTGGATATTGATAGACGTGTTATGGGCCACAGTAGCCGCTATCACTATCGGCATTATTTCGGGTGTCACATTAGCTTATGTAGGGCATAAATTGCGTGGCAAAACCACCGATAACCACCTGATATATGACTTCCTCGGCCTCGGTCTGATAGGCGTTGTCTATGGTTTATGTGTGCAGATCGACGCTTGGGGATTTTTGGCGGTGTTCTTCTCTGCTGTCGCATTGCGTCAGACTGAACTCCGATTTGCCAAGAACAGTGACCCTATTGAACAACCAGCCAGCCATCTCAACACAGATGAAGCTACCCTAATCACAGCTTACGATCCGCCACCAACAGTCAGTGAAGGGTCACTGGTATTCAAAGAACATCTGGAAAGACTGTCAGAAGTGGTGCTCGTACTGTTAATAGGCGGCACGTTATTTCTAAGCTCATGGAGTTTACGTGCAGTAGGTCTGGCGCTATTTGTATTCATGGTAGCGCGTCCAGTCAGTGTCTACATCGGCCTGCTGGCAACTCGCACTTCCTGGCGGATACGTGGCATGGCGGGCTGGTTTGGCGTACGCGGTATAGGCTCACTGTATTACCTGATGTACGCCATACAACACGGGCTCCCAGAGGATATTTCCCTTGAGCTCGTCAAACTAACGCTTATTGTCATCACTCTTTCTATTATCGTTCACGGCATCAGCGTCAAACCGCTGATGGGTCGTTTTCAGCGTCACCGCAAGTGACTATCCAAGCGTTACCCATGCGCCTGGAAACGGGGCTGACCGCAAATTTATTAGATTAACATCACCCCCTATTTCAGTTAAGCAACTGTCACCTGTTTAGTGACAGTACTACCCGCTGAATTGCACACCCCCTTATCATCCATCTGCAATTGAAGATAACGTTCGCCAGCGTACAGACTTACCCGCTTAAACCTCGTAAAGTCGATCAAACTTAAGCATATTCATAGTGGCAAATACAGATTGCTTGATCCTGCACGTTTTGTCAGGGGTTATTCTAAAACCTTTCAATAATGCAGCTGCCAAGACGTGGCCATAGTGCCGAGAAAAATCCGTCAGGGCATGAGCGCGATCACTGCGCACAGAGATGCCACCGATATGCAGCATCAACGACTTTACACTTACACATAACTACATATAAACAAGGAAACAGACTATGAGCACGATCACAACAAGTGATGGAACACAGATTTATTATAAGGACTGGGGCGATGGACAGCCGGTGGTATTCAGTCACGGCTGGCCGCTCAGTGCGGATAGCTGGGAGTCGCAGATGGTGTTCCTCGCCTCCAACGGCTATCGCTGCATTGCCCACGACCGTCGCGGCCATGGCCGTTCGAGCCAGTCGTGGAGCCACAACGATATGGACACCTATGCCGATGATCTGGCCATGCTAATGGAGACACTGGATCTGAAAAATGCTGCACTGATTGGTTTCTCCGCAGGTGGTGGCGAAGTTGCCCGCTATATCGGTCGCCACGGCACCAAACGTGTGGCCAAAGCCGCACTGATTTCCGCCGTCCCGCCACTCATGCTGAAAACCGCCGCCAATCCTGAAGGCATGCCGATAGAGAAATTCGACGAGATTCGCCAGGGCGCTATCGCCGACCGTTCGCAACTCTATAAAGATATTGCCAGCGGCCCATTCTTCGGTGCAAATCGGCCCGGTGCCAAAGTATCGCAAGGCATGATCGATTCGTTCTGGTTACAGGGCATGCAGGCTGGTCACAAGAACACGCTGGACTGCATCAAGGCATTTTCCGAGACCGATTTTACTGAAGACCTCAAAAAATTCGACATACCGACACTGATCATACACGGCGACGACGACCAGATTGTGCCCATAGCTGCCTCAGCACTGCGTTCAGCCGAACTGATCAAACACGCGACCCTGAAAATCTACCCAGGCGCACCCCACGGCATCGCCGATACGCATAAAGAACAACTCAATGCGGATCTGCTGGCATTTCTTAAATCATAAACTCACATGGCATTACCGCTAGTGACGTCAGGATAGGCTGATCCGGTTAAGCAAACCAATAAAGGAAAATTTGTCATGCAAGGTTTCGTAAAAGATATTGAAAATCTCGCCATCAACAATGATGACTTTCGTCAGGTGTTGTACACCGCCAAGAACTGTCAGCTCGTTATCATGGCATTAAAACCCATGGAAGAAATAGGCGCCGAAGTGCATAAACTCGACCAGTTCTTTCGCGTAGAGGAAGGTAACGGTATAGCGGTACTCGATGGGGTTAGAACAGCGATCCACGCTGGCTTTGCTGTTCTCGTCCCAGCCGGGACGAATCACAACATCATCAATACTGGCAGTGTTCCACTCAAGCTGTACACCCTATATGCGCCGCCAAATCATCGGGACGGTGTGATCCACCATACCCGGGCGGATGCTGAGGCAGACAACGAACATTTCGATGGCAAGACAACGGAATAAATGTACGCCGTCATGATGCAATGTAAGGAATTGGCAAGCTGTGACCATTTCATTTATCGATGTTTTATTTGAAGGATTCCGATGCGCCCAAATCTGACGATTATTTCATTAATTAGCCTTGCATTAACTGGCATGATTAATCCTGTGCTCGCCGACGACGCGACTGTTGTGCTGAATGGTAATGATCGAGGCACGCCAGCGTGCGTCGGTTGCCACGGCGCTCACGGTGAAGGCATGCCCGCAAATGGATTTCCCCGGCTCGCTGGGCAGAACGCCGAGTACCTGCAGACCCAGCTTGTTGCATTAGCGAATGGTCAGCGCGTCAATGTGATGATGACACCCATCGCCAAAACCCTGAACGCTGACGAACGCGCCGCAGTAGCGCGCTATTACGCCGGACTGGGTAGCACGGTGGGCATAAATGAAGCTGTACCAGAAATAAATTCCGCAGGAGCCCGTCTTGCCACACAGGGCCGATGGCCGCAAGGTTTGCCTGCATGCATACAATGCCATGGCGCTATGGGCGCTGGAGTCGGCAGCGTGTTCCCTGCACTGGCAGGACAATCCGCTATCTATATCGAGAATCAACTGCGTGCCTGGCAGCAAGGCACGCGCACACAGGGGCCTTTGGGCCTGATGAAAGTCATCGCCTCCAAATTGTCGGCAACCGATATCCATGACGTAGCGATGTATTTTTCAGCGCTACCTGCAAGCACTGTTTCCAGGAGATATCAGCCATGAAAGTACAACTTGCTGTCACATGGACTGTCAGCATCCTTGCTGCCGCAGGCATCATCATCGTAGCTGCGCAAGCCAGCCCTGTAGTGCAAACCCAGAAACCAGTTGCCGCAACCACTATTGCATTACCTGCGGCGACCAGCGTCAAACCCGCAACCATGTTCCAGCCGCCATCTGAACAGGATATGCCCAAGGATGAATTCGGTAAAACAGTACAGTTGGGCAAGGATATTTTCGAGCATACCTCAAGCTATGCAAGCCAGTATACCGGTCCTACCAATCTACGCTGTGCCAGCTGCCATCTGGATGCCGGTCGTCTCGCCAACTCGGCGCCTTTGTGGGCGGCCTATGTAAGCTACCCGGCATACCGCAGCAAGAACAAGCACGTCAATACTTTCCCCGAACGCATGCAGGGCTGCTTTAAATTCAGCATGAACGGCAAGGCACCCCCACTCGGCGACCCGGTGCTGGTCGCGCTGGAAAGCTATTCATACTGGCTGGCAACGGGTGCAACCATCGATCCCAAGATACCTGGCCGGGGTTATCCTAAAGTGCCCAAACCACCCTTGCCCATGGATTACGCACGCGGCCAGCTGGTATTCGAACAAAACTGCGCGATATGTCACGGTGCGGACGGGGCGGGTCAGACTGACGCTAACGGCCAACCCAATTTCCCTGCCTTATGGGGTTCGAAATCATTTAACTGGGGGGCTGGCATGGGCAGCATAAAAAATGCTGCAGGCTTTATCAAAGCCAATATGCCGCTGGGCTTAGGCGGCAAATTGAGCGATCAGCAAGCATGGGATGTGGCAACTTTCATGGACAGCCACGAACGTCCACAAGACCCGCGTTTCCAGGGGGATATCGCAGCGACGCGCGCAAAATATCACGACTCTCCTGACGACATGTATGGAACCGTGGTAAATGGTCAACTGCTGGGTAAAGCTACGCTATCAGAGGATGTCGCGAATCCTGGCGCGAAATGACGGCTGAGGTTATCGAGACGAGCAAGGCTGGACACGAGGGCGGTGCAGCACTCAGCTTTATCACAGGTGCGCCGATTGCATCGGTAGAAACCAGTCTTATGCGTGCCCATGTTTACGCTGCACTGCTCTGTCTGGTAATCGCAGCCTTGTTCGGCACGGCTGTCGCCGTCAAACTGGTGCAACCAGACTTTCTCAGTGGCCATGTAGAAACCACTTGGGGATCTATGCGTGCCAATCATACTCAGGGCATACTTTTCGGCTGGCTCGGCAATGCCTTTATCGCGTTCCTGTATTTTGCTGTTCCGCGACTGGCCGGACGCCCAGTCATGAGTCGAGCACTCGGCTGGCTGCTGTTCGTATTATGGAATGTCGGCGTAGTATTGCTGGGCTGGACGTTAGTTACCATCAACCTGCCTGACGCTTTCTGGGCGATCAAGCCGCTGGAATGGACAGAATTTCCGCTGGCAGTCAATCTGATAACCGAACTATGTCTGGGGTTGATGGCCTGGCAGTTTATTCCGCCGCTGGCTCGCAAACCCAATGATGATGGCATGTACGTCTCATCGTGGTATATCATCGGCGGACTGACATTCACCCTGCTCGCTTTCCCGGTAGGTAGCCTGGTGCCACAGCTGGTGCCTGGCGCAATTGGCGCAGCATTTAGCGGACTATGGATACATGACGCCATCGGGCTATTTGTCACGCCCTTTGCGCTCGCCATCGCATTTTATGTGTTTCCGGTGCGGACTAAACTACCCATCTACAGCCACTTTCTGTCGATGCTAGGTTTCTGGCTACTGTTTTTCGCTTATCCACTTAATGGCATCCACCATTACGTTTACTCATCCATACCCATGGATACGCAGCGTGCAGCAATTGCTGCTTCTATCATCATGGGATTTGACGTGATATTGGTCGTCTTCAATCTGCTCATGTCGTTGCGCGGACAGGGTGCACTGGTCAGCCGTGATGTACCCCTGCGTTTTGTATGGACTGGCATCGTGATGTATCTGGTGGTCAGCCTGCAAGGCTCGCTCCAGGCCATCATGCCCATGCAGCGTTATATTCACTTTACTGACTGGGTAATCGGCCACTCGCACCTAGCGATGCTGGGTTTTGCCACTTTTGTCACGCTGGGTGGCATCGCCCACATCTGGGAACGCAGCGTGGGTAGCCGTTATCACCACGGCTATATGAATCTCGCTTACTGGCTGATTTTGTCAGGCTTGCTGATTATGCTGGTCGATCTGACCGCGGCAGGCCTGGCACAGGGACAATTATGGAGCAGCGGTGCGCCATGGATGGATTCGGTACGTGTCTCCCACGGATACTGGCTGGTGCGCGCCGCATCTGCTGTGCCTATCCTTGCAGGTTTTGCCGTTTTCATTGCAGGCCTATTTGCTGGCGTCAGCCATCGCAATACCAGCGGCAGTCAGCCATTGCCAAACACAGGTGCGCAGCTGGCGCATGCTAATCATGGCTGAAATCACCACCACCCAGCCCGGCTCGCAGCACTGGTTTGGCATGGCCTATCTACTGATATTTGGTGCTGGGCTCGGCTTCTTTCTGCTTTCATTTATTGCGCTGGGGGTATTACCGGGATTACGTTTGGCCGATACGATTGCTTCCCATACCAAGACCGACATGCCAGATTACACCGCCGCCGAACTGCGCGGCCGGCAGGTTTACGCGAGTCTGGGTTGCGCATTGTGCCACACGCAACAGGTACGTTTCGTACTGGCTGACGTGCTGCGCTGGGGTGCACCCACCGAGGCATGGGAAACACGTTACGACTTTCCGCAACTGTGGGGTACACGGCGCATCGGTCCTGACCTTGCCCGCGAAACTGGCGTACGCAGCGATGACTGGCAGCTCACGCACCTGTACCACCCGCAATCGATAGTGCCAGATTCGGTGATGCCCTCCTATGACTGGCTATTCAAGGGCAGTCCTGATCGCCCCACTGCCTCGGCTTCTGACCTGCTGGCTTACTTGCACACACTGGGACGCGCACGCCAGGCCGGTGCTGGCAAGCGCACAGGTCCCCGCGTTGATAGCGGGCTGGATCCAGTTATGCTGATGGAAATAAAGAGCTTATGTACAGCACCGTTTATCAACGCTAATCAGGCACAGCTGAATACCACTGCACCGAGTTTGGCACAAAGCACCGTTGCCCACGACCCGCCGTTTACGCGTAGCAGCACCCTGTTCACGCAAAACTGTGCGGGATGTCACGGCGCCAATGGCGATGGCAACGGCCTTGCTGCATCTGGCCTGTCACCCAGACCTGCCAATTTACGGCTGCATCAATTTACGACGCAGGGTGTAGCGCAGGTCTTATGGAATGGTGTACCCGGCTCGGCAATGCCCGCCTGGCGTGACTTACCCGTCTCCGATCTGGCAAGTCTGACCATCTACGTGCAAGCATTACACAGCGCTGCCGTCGTAACCATTCCCGCCACAGCATCAGTACTTGCGCGTGGTGCTGGCATTTATGCAAAAAATTGCATGATATGTCATGGCGCGCAAGGTCGTGGCAACGGCTCGGCCGGCATGCTGCTCTTGCCCCGTCCTGCAGATTTTACTGCTATGCAACCCGATACGATACGAGCCATTCAAGTGCTGAACGCAGGCATACCAGGCACAGGCATGCCGCCCTGGACCAGCCTTAGCTCAACGGACAAACAGGCAGTCAGTGCATTTATACGTACCCTGTACCAATTACCAGAGGAACAAAAACCATGATAGCCGTGATTGTCAGCGCGATCGTTTTCATGGTGCTGGCGCTCGTTACCCTGTGGTTGTTTTCTCCCAAATTCCGCTACTGGGCCGAGCGACCCAAATACACCATGCTGAAACGCGATGAGATGTTCGAACGCGCCAGCCATGACGAATTAAATGACCACACTGGCAAACATCACTAAACCGACCTAGTTAATACGGCGTTTAGTCACAGTTCTGCGAGGATAGAAAGAGCGTATGGAAATTTACCTGCCCACCGATGCGAATACGCTAAATAGCGCAGAGCAACTCTACGACATCCCAGCTTTTGGCAACGTCAGTCTGTTACACTTCACCGACTGCCACGCTCAGTTGCTGCCCATTTATTACCGTGAACCCAGTATTAATATTGGAGTTGGCAGTGCCATGGGTAAAGTACCGCATCTGGTCGGCATGCCGCTACTGCAAGCGTATGGCATCACCGCTGGCAGTCGTCAGGCATATGCGTTCTCTCATCTGGATTTTTGTACCGCGGCCAGAGCCTATGGCAAGGTAGGTGGCTTCGCGCATCTTGCCACTCTAGTCAAACGCATGAAGGCGAGTCGACCTGATGCTTTGCTGCTGGATGGCGGTGATAGCTGGCAGGGTTCGGCCACGGCACTGTGGACTGCGGGGCAGGATATGGTGGAAACCTCGCTAGAGCTGGGTGTCGATGTCATGACCGGGCATTGGGAATTTACCCACGGCGCTGAACGCGTCCTGCATGTCGTCAATAATGATTTCAAGGACAAGATCGCCTTTATTGCCCAGAACATCGTGCATGAAGACAGTGCAGTGCCCGTGTTTGAGGCGTATGTCATCCGCGAACAGCATGGCATCCCGGTTGCCATTATCGGTCAGGCATTCCCCTACACACCATGGGCCAACGGTGCGCACTTCACACCAGGCTGGGAATTTGGTATTGATGAAGTCCGCCTGCAGGCGACAGTGAATGAAGTGCGTAACAAAGGTGCGCAAGTTGTTGTATTGCTTTCGCACAATGGCATGGACATCGATCTTAAATTGGCTGGTCGTATTACGGGTATCGACATGATACTGGGCGGGCATACCCACGACGGCGTGCCGGTCCCCAGCGTGGTTAAAAATCCCGGTGGGCTAACCATCGTTACTAACGCCGGCTCCCACGGCAAGTTTCTTGCCGTCATTGATTTTGACGTCAAGCACGGTCGCGTGGCTGACTATCGGTATCATTTGCTGCCGGTATTTTCTGAACTGTTGCCGGCCGATCCAGGCATGCAAGCCGTCATCGACAAGGTACGAGCGCCGTTCGAATCGCGCCTGCGCGAGCCCATCGCCGAGAATCAGGAATTGCTCTATCGACGTGGCAATTTCAACGGATCCTGGGATCAGCTAATCGTTGAAGCCCTGATACAGGTGAAAGACGCCGAAATTGCATTTTCTCCAGGATTCCGCTGGGGAACCACGTTACTGCCGGGACAAAGCATTACCCGCGAAAATCTGATGGAGCAAACAGCCATTACCTACGCTGACACTTCTTTGGTGGAAATGACGGGTGCCGAAATCAAACAGCATCTGGAAAAACTGGCCGACAAAATTTTCAACGATGACCCGTATCAGCACCAGGGCGGCGACATGGTGCGTACGGGCGGTCTGATTTATACCTGTGAGCCTGCTGCAAAATTCAATGCGCGCATCAGCAACATGACATTAAACGGACAGCCCATACAGCCCAGCAAATCCTACAAAGTGGCGCGCTCGGGAGTCGGCAGCGCGCAGTCCGAGGGCGAACCCGTGTGGGACGTCGTCGAGCAATACCTGAAAAACAGTACTATGGTTCACAACCCCACACCCAACGTACCGCATTTGATTGGGGTAGATACAAATCCAGGATACACCAATGAGATTTAGCTCAATACACTGAACTCACGTGCCAGATGATATTGCCGACATCATCAGCCACAAGCAGCACGCCCTGTTTATCGATCGCGACACCCACGGAGCCTCGGGGACAGGTCTAGTTATGTAGCGCTTTTATGCATCTTTTCTAGACTCGACCCCGATTTTTTGAACGTCTGCTATTCGGCCTTAGCAGTCATCGGGCAAAATTATTAATTGAGTCTGCTTCCGCTTATAAGTGACATTCGCGGATTTCGAACGTTTGAATTCACCGGCGCTGCGCGGCTTCATTGCGCAGCGTCCGGTGGAATGATGGGTTGGGCTTCCCTGCGCTGTTTGAAGAGGAAGTCAATTGCCTCTGGCCCAAAGCCGCTAAAATGAAACCTTGAACGTTCCGGATCAGCGAAGCGGTAACGATGGAGGTACTCGTCTTGGAGTTCAGTGGTAGGTCGATAATCGACAAAGCGTGCGTAATCCTTGAGTAAGCTGTCGATCATCGGCGAATCCCACCACGAACCATAGTTCGATAGCATTTGGTACAAGCCAATCCGGATGTATTCATCATGCTGTGGTAGCGAAAAGCCGATCACAGAGACCCCCAAGTTGTATCCGCCACTACGCCCGATGCCATGCCAAAAGCTAAGAATAGGTTCGGCATAGACAAACTTGACGTGCGATGGAGAAAGCAGAAACGGCGCGTTGAATCCTCCGTCCCCGTAGTAGTAGTCGTCTAGGCGCTGTATCCAGTGTAGATGCTTGAGTGCATCGCCATCAGGCAATAGCCCTTCAACTAAGGGCTGACAATCGTATCTTGATGGATTATCGAAGACGCTGTGAATGGGATTACGGTCTATCCCTTGGCGTCCCAACGAGTTCGCTAACTCAAGGTATTGCCTATCGTCAAACCAATCGACTGAACCATGAAGCTTAAGAAGTACTACTTCCTCCGTATCGCTATCGAGAGTTCCCCAGTGTTCGCTGATCGTCTTGAAGCGATTGGGATAGCGCCGAAACGGCTTTTCAACTGCTTTCAACGCATTTTCGAGTACCAAGTCGTAGTTTAGCGTCAGGACCGTGTCATGAACGGAAAGGGACTCGGCAAATCTCAGGTAGGTTTCCGGTATCGAATCGGGCGGAGGTGTTCGGCTATGTATTACATGGCCAATGGCTTTACGAATCATCAGTTGCGATTCGTTTCCTTCTTGACTCCAAGTCTTGCTGCCGCGAAAGCCCAAGTAATGCTCGATGTCTAGGTAAGACATCAACTGTTCAAGGTCTAGGTTCTCCTCGGATTGTCCTGAATAACCACACGCAGCACTGTAGTCAAGGAAATTCCGAACGTCGCGAGTGAACTTCGTGTCGTTCCCATGTCGATCTATGATGTGCTGACGCACCAATGGATAGAGTTCGGATGCAACTGGAAGCCCCGCTGGCTTGGAAAATCCCGCGCCAAGAACGTATATCCGGAAGCCTGGATGCGCGCCGGTAGTCACTTTAGGAAGCCCAACGTTGGAGGTAAGGGGCCGTCTGGAGGCGGCACGCTGGAAGACTGCCCCTCTTGACCGAAAGGTTAGGAGCGGCCCTGACATTTCTGAGATTTGAGCGGCGTGCGCTGTTCATGGCCTGTCACTGACAATCGGCGCATGGCTGAGTATCGCCGACACGCCAGCCAGTTCCTACCTGAGAAGGTGCCGAAACAAACACGACTCGCTTTGAGCAATGAGGGCAGCGCATGAACGAGCCGTGTTGGTCTGACTCCAAGTGCGGCCCATCGAGGTTCTTACCGAGAACTAGCGGGTCGGTTGAGACGACACCAAGACGGAAAAGCTCTTTGCCGCAACACGGACAAAGTACAGGTTTAGACATAGATGCTCCTAACGTGGAAGTGAGCGGCCTGCGCGGCTTTTCGCGCAGGTCCGCTCGAATGATAAGTTAGGCCTACCATTTCTGGGCGAAACTACTCTTTATGGTTGTAGAAATGTACGAGTTCAAGCCGTGACCTTGAGCTGCCAAGGCCTGCATCCTGTCGACAGCCGCTTTGCCTGGGCGAAGATGGTTAAAGAGGTAATTGCGATGCGTCCCAGACCTGAAGAGCACATGGATTGAGTCTTCGGTTGTTTCGTAGGAAACGATATTGGAATTGCCATGGAGGTTGCGGTACGGTGTCATATAGATCTCCTTTTCCGACATTTAGCCTAACGAGGCCGTAGAAAAACTAATTGTGTGGTCGTGCATATCATTTTTTGATGGGCTTCAAACCCTTCCGGACTAGATGATCGTCGAATACAGCGCATTTTGAAAGGTCGATTTTTGCTCATTATTATTCCAATTTCTCATAAAGTAGTTTTTCTACAGCCTCAACGCAAAATTAAGGGGCCGACCACGCTGCGGCGGAACGAAGCCCTAAAAATAGGTGATAAAAACAAACCTAAAAAAGCGTGACATGGCTGGTCCCGCTCCAATACTGAGTTAGGCCGGCGTTTCATCTTGATGAAAGAGCAGTTCTTCCACAGTGAATGACTCCTTGAGCAGCGTGCGTAATTGTTCGCGTGCCTCTTTGAGTCTCTGGTGATGCTGGCCGAGCGATTTTAAGAGCTTCCGGGCCGACTCATCGCTCTCAGGAGTTATGACGAGCTCCTCTGTATCTTGAAAGTATTCGAAGGCACCGGACGGCCAGTAGTACTCCTCACCGCGCTTGATTGTTTCGGCACTTTGCAGGTATGCACCTTCGAAGTCGGTTTCTAGCAGTGACTCTGTTGGCATCCAGAATGCAAATTCCGGCGGTGACTTGCTGAAATTCGGGCGGATGCCAGAGGACATGACACTCAGGAAATCGGCTTTCCCGCGATAGATCAGACGACAGAGTTGATGTAACGCGGGATCGAGAAGTTCAAGACCGCGTTGCAAGTCTCGGCTTAGATCCACAAAGGCGTTTGAGGCAAACTCTAATGAGTCCTGCTCGGCCATCAAGGCCTGAAACGTGGCCTTGGCGATGCTTTGCGAGGCTCCGCTGGCCGCGCTATGCAGAATGCGTTCTGTTGTATCATCAAGCGCCTGGATCGCATAGTAAAGTTTAACGAGATATCTGCATGCACGCCGGCGTTTTGATAGCACGAGCTCTCCCAGCGACGTAGAGAGCTTTGCAACGACGGATGTGACGATCTTGGCAATGATACTTTCGGCGGGGAGCATCTTGATGAGCCCTAACGTAAAAGTGAGGGGCGCGAGCGGCTTCGCCGCGAAGCGTCCCACTCGACTGACAGGTTAGCCGCTGACACGAACTGCCGTGCCATTGAAGTACGGAGCCAAAACATTGGTCACTCCGATCATGTCAGTGATGAAAACGACCTCAAAAGCGATCATCAAAATTGGCACGACATAGGCGGTGGAACGGTCAGCGTATGCAAACAGATATTCAACCAATCGCGGAATACCAGTAATGAAGTAGTCATTATCCATTTCCAGCATTGCCAGCCGATAGTCGCTACGCGTGTGATTTTCTGTATCCGTGGCGATGTCAGAGTAGCGCTCCTGTACTTTTGCGAGGTCTTCGTTTGAGAACGCACCTTTCGTTTCTCGATCTTTGTCTAGTGAGCGAATAAGTTCCTTCAGCTTGTCACCGCACTCAGTGAGATTTTCAGCTCGATACTCATATCTGGCGGTTCCGATTACCACCGAGTAAACCAGAACCGCAACCGCTAGGAAGATTTGCATCATGTTTAACACGTTTGGTTTGTATGACAACGGCACCCCGGCGTTTTGCATCAGCGGGATGAAGATGAGACCAAGCGACAATGCCGTCGTTGTAAAGAACGCAAACTTCCCCTGCCTCTGAAGTCTCACGGCAGCGTTGTATCTACATTTTGCGGTTACACGCATGCTCATTTGCAATTTTTCCGCTGCGTCCTTTACCGGGCGCTCCCTTGCTTGGCGAGAGAGAAACCAGTTCCATATGCTAATTGCGAGTTGTGTCATAGATATATGCGAGTAGGAATTAAGCGGCTAACAGTTATTAGACGGACCCAGCGGTCAGCAATATTGTTAATAATGAGGCGAGTTGTTTTTTTGATAAGTTGTTGATTCATATTCACTCCATCAATTTCTCTGTCCGTATATTATGTAATAATACGGCAAATTAATGACGCTCGCCTGACTAGAATGGAACAGGGGGAACTCATCAGTCTGGTGGCTGCTGTTACTCGCATTACTGACCTTTGATGATGAGACTGTGACCGTCCGGTTTGGCCGAATACCCGACCTTCACACTCTCGATACTTTTGCGGAAATTTACGTTCAACCCGTTATGGGGTGGTGGTAGCCGATAGGCTGAAGAAGATTTTTTCGCCAAAGGAATGCTCCTTGAATCGTAAACTCAAGGAGAAGTGTAGTTGAATTATGCTGAAGCTATCAATGCACTGAACTCACACGCCAGATGACATTACCCACGTCATCAGCCACCAGCAGCGCGCCCTGTTTATCGATCGCTACACCCACAGGTCTGCCGTAGGCGTTACCTTGCTCGCTCAGAAAACCTGTCAGCACGTCTACAGGCGTGGCAGCTGATGGCTTGCCGTTTTTGAAGGGCACGAAGATCACCTTGTAACCACTGTGTGGTCGGCGATTCCATGAACCATGCTGACCAACGAACATGCCATTGGCGAACTTTGCAGGCAGCGTAGTGTTGGCGGAAAAAGCTAGGCCGAGAGAAGCCGTATGCGCACCCAAAGCGTAGTCAGGAACAATCGCCTTGGCGACGAGATCCGGCCGCTGAGGTGACACGCGCTGATCGACATGCTGACCATAATAGCTATAGGGCCAACCGTAGAAACCGCCGTCGCGCACTGAGGTCATATAATCTGGCACCAGATCACTGCCCAGTTCGTCGCGCTCATTCACCACCGTCCAAAGTGCGCCAGTGTCTGGCGCCCAGGCCAGACCGTTCGGGTTACGCAGACCTGATGCAAAGATACGATGCGCACCTGTCTGGATATCAACCTCCCAGATAGCAGCCCTTTCAGCCTCGACTGCCATGCCACGTTCGGCGACATTGCTATTTGAGCCCACAGTCACATACAATTTGCGGCCATCCGGACTCGCGATGAGATTCTTGGTCCAATGGTGATTGATAGGTCCCGCCGGCAGATCCACTAGCTTGATGGCGGGTGCAGTGATACGCGTGTCACCTTCAACATAGGGAAATCGCAGCACAGCGTCGGTATTGGCGACGTACAGGTAGTTGCCTACCAGCGCCATGCCGAAAGGTGAATTCAATCCTTCCAGCAGTAGCGAACGCAGATCTACTACACCATCACCATTGCTGTCGCGTAGCAACGTAATACGGTTTGCACTAGGCACACCCGCACCGGCTTTTTTCATCACCAGACGCATCACCCAGCCCTTGATACCCTTGGCGTCTTCTGGTTTCGGTGGCGCATTGCTCTCTGCCACCAGCACATCGCCATCAGGCAGCACATATAACCAACGCGGATGATCAAGATCTTTTGCAAAAGCGGTAACAGTGGTACCAGGTGCGGACAACGGTTTGGCGCCATCAGGCCAACCTGTTGCTGGGGCGATATTAACCGTAGGTATCAGGGTGCGATTTGGTGCGGGGAGCTGCGGATTGGCACCAAAGCCAGCTGACAGTGGCAACGTGGCTGTATCACCACAAGCCGACAACACTAGCATGGAACTCAACATCACAATTAATCGTGCAGAATACTGCGTATTATCCATGACCAGCTCCTTGATTTATTTTTACCAAACTGGCTAACCGAGAATTTTCATCGCATTATCTAACACCCTGTCAGGCTTGAATTATCGCTGAGATGCTTTAAATCTAACAGGGGTTTTTTCTTCACATACCGAGAACCGGACTCATAGATACTCAGTTTACAGGATCTACAACATAGCTCTTTTTCGATTGCAAATAAGCCACTTCAGCAAAGCCGGACGGCACTATGTCACGATCAGCCACGTGATATAGCTGATGAAAATCGATACCCTGTTCGCGCAGGGTATTGTCGCACACGTCAAACTGCACGCCACGGGCTTTCAGTACATCAACCTTTTTTCGAATTTCCGGATCTGGATCCTTCAATAACGACACACCCTTGCCGTAAAGTACGACCGTATTATGTATGTGGCCACCCCATTTCGCAGCTGAATCCAGGCCATTTTCTATATTACGCAACTTCATGCCCTGGACGGCCTTATCATCGGTCGTCATTGGCACCACTATCTTCACCACCCCATATCGTTCATGGGTTATCTTAGGTTTAACGTAACTGCCGGGATTAACTACCATGGCTTTTACACCGGTGTCTGTATGGGGCTTGTCATCGGCAACTGCATAGACAGCGCTCACCACAAATATCGAACTGACTATCGGAATCAAGATGTGTCGAATACGTTTCATAATTTACTCCTGGTTGGATTAGTGAAATCACGCTACAAAATAGCCGTCTGTGTAAGCAGAGATCGGCGCATTTTGCCCAGTATATTCCTGGAGATTTTCTAATCCGTTCGATACCGAACATATCCTGACTCAATCACTTATTGCAGTTTGCATCCCGCTTTAATCTCAGTCACGTTTCGTCCGTAATCTATTGTGTGTCGCCGCACAGACTGCACGGCATGGCTCACATATTCTGGTCTGGTGGTCGTGGCTGTAGTAACAAATCAACCCGAATAGTCATCTGGTTGGGCGAAAAACGCATGGGAGTTTTAATGTTGAAACACAGTAAATTGGCATATCGCATCTACTTCGCGCTGTATTTCAGTGCAGCAGTGGCTACGGTAACCGTCCTGCTGGTGACGAGCCCGCCTGAACAACGTCTGACCCTGGTCGGTTTCGCATTATCGGGACTGGTGAGCTGGACCGCTATTGAGTACATGATGCATCGCATCATACTGCACGGCCTGCCGCTTTTTAGCCGCTGGCATAGGGAACATCATCAGCATCCCACCCTGCTCATCCGCGGATCAACAGTGCTCAGCACGATATTCATCACCTTGCTTGCCCTGTTCCCCATGCTGTTACTGGATAATATTCGGCACGCTTTTGCACTGTCACTAGGCTTGATCACAGGTTACCTGGGATATGTGCTCACACATCAGGCCATACACCATTGCCATACCGATCATGCCTGGCTGAAAGAACGCCAACGCTGGCATATTGAATGTCACCACCGCAGTGAACAACCAATTTGTTATGGCGTTACCAGCGCATTTTGGGACCATGTCTTTGGCACCGCGCCCCAGGCAGTAGCACCCACAAATTGACTGTGCGGTTGCGTACAGACGCACCAAGATGTGCAGATTAAGATCCACTCTTATCCGTCTTAAGCGGGTCACATCAGGGAGAAACAGCATGAACGAATATATCCACCACGTATCGGGGTTTTTTGCTCACCGCGAAGCAGCTCATAATGCGCTTACCATACTTGTTGAGCGCGGCCTGCCACGCGAACAACTGCATATTTTTGAAACCGATGCTGCTGTGCCTGCCTCAGCACATGAATCAGAGAGTAACGAAGTATTAAAAGATGTGCTGGTAGACAGTGCCATCGGCACAGCAATAGGCACTGGCATCGGCGCACTAGGCGAAGTAGCCCTGGTGGTAGCGAACGTAAGTCTGTTCATTGCCAGCCCACTGCTTGCACCTATCATGATGCTGGGTTGGGGTGCGACTATCGGTGCCTTGGTAGGCGCTTCAGCGGGTGCTGCATCGGGCATAGAGCATAAAGACGGGAAATTTGCCGAGCTGATCGGTGATGCCATATCGAATGGTCAATTCGTGCTGGTAGTGAAAACCAGAACCGAGCAGGAAACCGCCATTGCACGTGAAGTCATCCAGCAATCAGTGGGTGATTACAACGATATCAGCAAGGTCTGGAAATAACTGTTGAGTGCAGTGTCGAGCAAGCCACTACGCAACCTAATATGAACAGGTCTATAACTTGAATATGTTACGCCACAGCCTGAAATGGTTAGGAATCCTCGTAGCCACTATAGCCGTGGCCATACTCATACTGGTGATATTTTTCGACTGGAATTGGCTGCGCCATCCTATCGAACGTTTCGTGGCCGAAAAAACTGGCCGTGCACTGATCATTAACGGCAACCTAGACGTCAAACTGGGTTGGCCGCTCGCCCGTATCCAGGTTGCGGATGTCAGCTTTGCCAATCCTGACTGGGCGAAGCAGCCGCTGATGTTCACGGTCAAGCACATGGACGGCAATGTCAGTTTGCCTGCGCTATTTAAACGCCATGTCAGTGTATTCACGCTTAATCTCGTACAACCACAGGTCTTCCTCGAACAAAGTCCGGATGGCCGCAAGAACTGGCTACTCGACCGCAATCAGCAGGATGAAAACGCCAAGATAAAAATTGACCGTATAACCTTGGATAATGGTCAAATCAGTTACACCGATACAGGACGCGACACGCAAATTCAGGCAACACTTTCTACGCGCCAGAGCCTGCCACAAAGTGACATGCCTGCGGATATAACATTCGCCGCGACAGGCAAACTCAAAGGACAGGCATTAACTGCCAATGGCAGTGGTGGCACTGTCCTCGCCCTGAATGATGAAGTTACACCCTACCCACTCAATATTGATATCAGTCTCGGCCGAACCCGCCTGCATGCAGCGGGGACAGTAACCAGCTTGAGCCGATTTAGCACTGTTGATTTGAATATAGCACTGAGCGGCACCAGTCTCGATCAGCTATATTCCCTGATAGGTATTGCGCTGCCACGCACATTAGCCTACTCAACCAAAGGACATCTGCTGCACAGTGCAAAGCAGTGGCGTTATGAGAAATTCACTGCGCATATTGGCAAAAGTGATTTGTCAGGCAACCTGCAAGTTGACAGTGCTGGAAAACGCCCATTTTTACAGGGTGATGCGACGTTTCAAAAGCTGGATCTGGCAGACCTGGGCTCACCCATCGGAATGAGCAATAAAAATAAGGGCAAAGCGTCTGATTCGGCACAGCAAACTACGCATGCACTACCTGTCAGCACCGCGAATAAACGCGACGTGCTGCCCGAACTGCCTTTTCGCACCGAGCGCTGGGACAGTGTCGATGCAGACGTAAAAATCCAAGCAAAACACATCCAGCGAGCCCGTGCCCTGCCGATTGAGAATCTGGTGGCGCACGTCAAAATGAACGACTCCATCCTGACGCTCGATCCCATCAGTTTCGGTGTTGCAGGCGGCACGCTTGCGGGAACTGTCACGCTCAATGGCCAACACGATCCGATTCAGGCTAAAGTCAACATTCATGCCCGAAAGATACAACTCAATCAATTATTCCCCACTATCAAATTAACCAGAACCAGCATAGGTCAGATGCATGGTGAATTCGATCTGACTGGTACCGGAAATGCCGTTGACCAGATGCTCGCCAGCGCCAATGGCCGCGCAACACTAGTGGTAGACAGTGGCAAAATCAGCAAGTTGATACTGGAAACGGCAGGCTTGCATCTGTGGGAGATGCTGCAATTAAAAGTCACTGGTGACAAAGTCATTACCCTGAATTGCGCAGTAGCTGATTTCGATGTGAAACACGGCAATCTGCAAACCAAAGTTATGATATTGGACACCGATATCACCACCATTAATGGCACTGGCAACATTGATATGGCGCAGGAAATGCTCGATCTGGAATTACAACCCCATACCAAAATTCTCAGTCCGCTGGCATTACGCAGTCCAATCTACATCCGTGGAAAATTCGCCAAGCCCGTAGTGTCGCTTGATAAAACCAAACTGATATTACGCGGTGCAGGTGCACTCGCTCTGGGAGTAATCAACCCGTTTCTGGTAATTATCCCGTTAATCGACTCAGGTCCGGGAAAAGACAGCGCATGTGGAAAACTGATACGTAAAGCACAACACTGATGCAGTGTCGGCTAGTGCAAGGCCAACCAGAGACAGTGACATCTGGCCAACCTTGCGATTTCAGGCGTTACTTCACCGCATCATGCCCCTCTTCATCTGCATCTATCGGCCACAACGCATGAGTATCTAACAGCAATCGGTAACGCGCCTGCGCAGCAACGAGGCGGGTATTGATGGCATTCAAATCCGCGTCCTGAGCCAGGCGACGGGCATTGAGCACATCCGTCAGTCCGCTTTCCCCTAATTGATAGGCACGCGTCATCAAGTCAGCATGGCGGCGCATCGCAGCACTGGCCGCTTCGCTGGCTTGCCATGCCCCATAGGCAGCTTGTGTGGCGAGCCAGGTATTAGCGGTTTCAGTCTGGATTTTAGTGCGCACACCATCTTCACGTTCACTTGCAACCAGCTGATTCGCTGCTGCCATACGTGCGCTGGCGTAACGGGCGCGACCAGTGAATGGAATAGTCAGGTTAACACCTACGATTTTTTCCTCACCGCCACGCTCGTTTGCAAAATGCACACCAACACTAGGATCTGGTATTTTATCTGCTTCGCTACGCGCCAACATGGTGCCATATCGCAGTGTGTCATTATGGGCGATAGCTAGTTCATGGTTATGTGCCATCGTGCGCTGTTGCCAGACTTCTAGCGGCTCAGTCACCAGCTCAGGCTGTGGCAAGACAGGCTTGGTGGGCAAAGCAATGGCAGGATAACGTCGATTAAGTTCGTTTTTTGCAGTCGCCAGGCGTAATTCGGCATCAGCCAATTGCGCCTGTGACTGAGCCAAAGCTGCCTCAGCCTGGAGCTGGTCGAGTTTAGCGGCATCCCCTGCACGCACACGCTTGTTGACCACGTCCAACTGTGTTTTCAGCCCGTCCACTTGCGATTGCCATTGCTGGGTTTGATAGAACTCACGCAGCCAGTTAAACCAGCTGGTCAATAACACACGACCAGACTCGTGCAGCGCATCACCCAGCATGAAATGACCTTGCTCTATACCTTGCTCACCGAGTTGCGCATCCAGGCGCGCCTTATTCGGCAAACGTAACGCACGTTCCAGACCCACATCCCATTCGTTATAACGCTGATCAGGCAGCAAAGTATGACGCTGCTGGGCATTCAGGCGGATAGCCGTTTCATAGCCCCCCGCCCGCAGACGGTCATTATTGGCAGATTCCACCCCCAGATTCGCCGTTGCTGCGCGTACTGTGGGGGTATTATTCAATGCCGTGGTCACGGCAGCCAGGGAGGGTAAATCAGGCGGACTCATGTAACTGTCTGCATACGCAGGCAAGCTCATCATCACCGCTAAAAATAGTAATTTTTTCATTTAAGCCTCCACCGCCACTTTGGCAAAGCCAAAACGACGATACAAAATGGGAAGTAAAACCAAAGTCAGCAAGGTCGAGGTGACTAAACCACCTATTACCACAATGGCTAACGGTTTCTGAATTTCAGAGCCTGGACCACTGGCAAATACCAATGGCAGCAAGCCGAATGCAGCGATCATCGCTGTCATCAGCACCGGGCGCAGCCGTCGTTTAGCACCTTCGACCACGACTTGCTTGATATCCATGCCAGACTCGATGAGCTGATTAAAATAACTCACCAATACCACACCATTGAGCACCGCGATCCCCAGCAGGGCGATAAAACCGACCGATGCGGGTACAGACATATATTCCCCTGATAACCACAAGGCGAATACGCCACCTATGAGCGCAAATGGCACATTGGTCAGCACCAGCAACGCCAACCGCAGTGAACTAAACGTGGCATAAAGCAGCAAAAATATCATCATCAGCGCGATTGGCACGACGATAGCCAGACGCTTGGCTGCACGTTGCTGGTTCTCAAACTGCCCACCCCAGACGATGTTATAAGCTGTAGGCAGCTTTATTTTGCTCGCTACAGCACGCTTGGCCTCATCGACAAAGCCCACCAAATCACGCCCGCGTACATTGGCTTGCACCACGACATAACGGCGTGCGTTTTCTCTATCCACTTTGACCGGACCATCAACGCGCTGCAGATGGGCGATTTCGGATAACGGTATGCTACGGCCATCTGGCAAGGTAATGCGCATCGCTGCAAACTGCTCAGGCGAATTACGTACGGTTTCCCCGCCACGTAACACCAACGGCGTACGACGCACACCTTCGAGCACCACGCCCAGCTGCTTGCCTTCGATTTGCGCCCGCAGATCATTCTGGATGTCATCGGTATTCAATCCGAACCGCCCAGCTGCCAGCCTGTCAACTTTGATCTGCAAGAACTGCACACCATCGTTTTTAACCGTAATCACGTCTTCGGCGCCAGGTATGGCTTTAAGCACGCCTTCGACTTGACCTGCCAGCTGGTTTAACTGAGCCAGATCCGTACCAAAGATTTTCACTGCCAAATCTCCACGTACACCTGTCAACATTTCCGACACCCGCATTTCTATCGGTTGCGTGAACGATATTGTTACCCCGGGGAAATCCTGCATCACCGTGCGTAACTGATCGATTAACCAGGTTTTATCCGGCTTGCGCCATTGATCACGTGGCTTGAGCACGAGGAAAGTATCAGTCTGGTTCAAACCCATAGGATCTAGTCCCAGCTCATCCGAACCTGTCCGTGCCACGACACCCTTGACTTCGGGTACACGCATGAGTGCCTGTTGTATGCGCAGATCCAGTTTCACCGAATCTTCCAGGCTGATTGATGGCAATTTCTCAAGTTGCAGAATCACATCACCCTCATCCATCACCGGCATAAAGGTTTTACCTATCAAGGTATAAACCCCTGCCGTTGCCACCAGGCCCAGTACTGCGGCGATGACTACCGTACGTGCGTGTGCCAGGCTCCACACCAGAGCGGGCTCATAAATCGCCATGGCCTTGCGCACCAGCCAGGGGTCGCTATGCGCGCCCTGTTTCAGTAACCAGGAAGCCAGCACAGGCACCAACGTCAACGACAGCAATAACGACCCCGCCAAAGCGAACACGATGGTCAGTGCGACAGGAATGAACAGTTTGCCTTCCAGCCCCTGCAGCGTCAGCAAGGGGAAGAACACGATAATGATAATCAGCACACCAGATGCAACCGGCGTGATGACCTCACCCACGGCACGATATATCAGATGCAGTTTTTCAGCTGCCTTATCATGCGCCAGATGGGTGACGATATTTTCCACCACGACCACCGCCGCATCGACCAGCATACCAATTGCTATTGCCAGCCCGCCCAGACTCATGAGATTCGCCGACATATCAAATTGGCGCATGAGAATAAAGGTGAACAAGGCAGATAATGGCAATACCACCGCAACTAGCACAGCGGCCCGCAGATTACCCAAGAACAGAACCAGCAATATCACCACCAGAACTATCGCTTCAGCCAAAGCTTCCGCCACTGTCCCCACTGCACGATCAACCAAACCACCCCGGTTGTAGAACACTTTGGTGTGTACGCCTGCAGGCAGCCCTTTATCAATCTCGATCAGTCGCTCCTGTACGGCGGCAACCACTTGCCGTGCATTGGCGCCTTTCAAACCCAGCACCAGGCCTTCTACCGCCTCGCCACGACCATCCTTAGTCACAGCACCATAACGGGTTAAGCTGCCGACTTGGACTTCTGCCACATCGCCCACACGCACAGGCACACCATTTCGATTCGTAACTACAATGGCACGTACGTCATCCAAGGTCTTGATCGCACCTTCTACACGCACAACCAATACTTCTTCACCTGAGCGCAAACGCCCTGCACCATCATTACGATTATTCAGTTCCAGTGCGCGCTGCAAATCATTCAACTGCACGCCACGCGCTGCTAACTGAGCATTGTTGGGCACAACTTCAAACGTGCGTACCATGCCACCCAGCGTATTCACATCAGCCACACCAGGCAGAGTACGTAGTTGTGGACGGATTACCCAATCCAGCAGTGAACGCCGCTGCTCAAGCGACAATCCGCCACCCTCAACGGTAAACATGAACATCTCACCCAACGGCGTGGTAATTGGCGCTAATCCGCCTGAACTGCCTAATGGCAAACTGCCCTGCACATTAGCCAGACGTTCAGCAACCTGCTGCCGTGCCCAATAAATATCGGTACCTTCGGCAAAGTCGATGGTAATGTCCGCCAGTGCGTATTTGGAGATGGAACGTAAAATTTGCTGCTTGGGTATGCCCAGCATTTCTGTTTCTATCGGCGCAACAATACGCGCTTCGACTTCTTCAGGGGTCATACCTGGGGCTTTCATGATGAGCTTAACTTGCGTACTCGATACATCAGGAAAGGCATCTATCGGCAACTGCTGAAAAGCCATCCAGCCAGTACCAATCAAAATAGCGGTCAATATTAATATCAACAGCCGCTTGGAGAGGGCAAAAGCGACGAGTTTATCTAACATAGTTATTCTCCCCCTACGCCAGTCCACACCGCCTTAATCTGCGCAACACCCTGGGTAGCAATTACATCGGTAGCCGACAACTTGCCCGCGATGCTCGTCATCGTTCCTGTGTGTGCCAATACTTGTACCGCAACTGGATGGAATCCGCGTGTATCACGCACAAACACAAAGGGCTTATTTTGCTGATACACAATCGCGCCTGCAGGGACTTGCCAGGCGGCATTGGCTGCATGCCCGCTGATTTTGGCTTCAACTGCCTGCCCACTCATCAAGCCATCCAGATCACCATTAATTTCTGCGCGCACAGCGACAGTTTGTGAAGCCTGGGTGCTTTGTGCGATCGACAATATACGACCTGTCGCAGTACGTCCGACCAGGCTCACCGTGTCATTTACTTTAATATTGGCTGCCGCCTGGCTAGGTACTTGTATCACTAACCATAATGGACGCAATTGTGCAATTTTGAACAGCGCTGTGGTGGTATCAACGCGCTGACCAGCAGTGACATTCGCCTCTAGCACCACACCTGAGATCGGTGATGTCAGTTGCAATTCGGCACTGCGCGCGGTGCCGCGCTCCATTTGTGAAATGGTACTGGCTGGCACGCCTAACATACGCAGCGATTGCCGCTGTTGTGTCAGCATCGCTTGTGCCGACAAATAGTTCGCCCGAGTTGTTTGCTGGCGCGAAGCAGGAATAATGCCGTCAGCCAACAATTTATCATCGCGCTGTAATTGCGCATGCGCCAGCTGCGCCTGCGCTGCCGCCTGCACCAAACCACCTTGCGCCTGCGCCAAATCGGGACTCAATAAGCTTGCCAGTGGCTGACCCGCTTTAACCTGCGTATTCGCTGTGACCCAGATACGGCTCACCATCCCCATCATTGGTGCCGCAACAATGCGCTCTTGATTCGCAGGAATAGCGACAATAGCAGGATAATTCAGGCTGGTTTGCGATTGGGTGCTGGTAATCGGGACAGTAACGATGCCCAGGGTCTGGAGTTGCTTGGCAGTAAATGCCAATTGATCGGCGGCATAAGCCGTGGTCGCTGCGCACAGAGCGGCAGCCAAAATAATACGATGCATGGTTTTTCCCCTACACAAAAAATAAATCACCTGCAGTCAGGTGACCACAGGAACGAGATTTACGCGTGCAGGGTAGGCGGAGCAAGTGACCAGGGTAACGCGTAAGGCCGTACGCGGAATGCACCAAGCGTGCGTGGAATACTTGTCCACACCAGACGCAATGCTGGTGCATAAGCAATCAATATAACAGCGACGAGCAATAACACGTCCATCACGCTTATATCAGAGTCATTTTTACCAGCTGATTCGATACCAATTGCATCTTCATCAACGAGAGATGCTTTCATCTGGTACATGCCTGATTCTATAGGCATGTGATTCACATCAATTTCCAAGTTAGGCATATGTACCTTGCCTGGGCTGGACAAATCATGGACATGGGCATGCAACAGCGGTGCGACACCTTGCAGCATCGCCAGCCAAATCACCAAACCCCATGTAAGTACAAGTTTCATCATCAGTTCAGTATAGCAAAATACATCATAAACACCAGCATCAACGCAGAGGCGCCAATTTTTGTCTGGTAGTGGCTGATAGCCTGCGCAAAACAAACTCCCTGCAAGGATGCCAAAACGCAGATAACAGCAGCAAGGCAGCCCCTATTACCAACGCAGTCATCGCAAAGCCCAAACTCACCACGCCATAAAGCTTTAATAAGCTACTAAAGGCATACAACACATAAACCAGTGCCGAAACCATCAACGCACGGCGGTCTATCGCCAATGAAATCAAACCGATAACAATGTAGAGCACGACCACTGCCAGCGCCTGCCCCCAACCTATATATCCCGAAAACACACCCAAGGTAGTAAACATGGGGTGCACCATCAATGGCGCGGCCAATAAATGCAGCCAGAAAGCCACGTCTGATTTACCCGTCTGCCGCAAGGTATCTGCAGCATCCCAACGTAAAGCCATGACAAACACGGCCACGCCAGCCACAAATGAAACCAGCTTGATAAACCGCATCAGTTCAGGTGATGTTGTCATTAACATCAGCACCAAACTGCTAACCACTGCCAACGCGCCAGCCGCCACTGTAATCGGCACTTTAAAACGCTGCCAATGCAACCATGCAGCAATAGCAGCTGCCACACCTGCAGCACCAGCTGCTTTACCTGATATCGAATAAGCGGCGAAATAAACACCACCGACAAATGCTAACAACAGCACTATCGAGGGTAGCGCCATGCGTCGTTTAATAGTAAAAAACTCTGCCAATGGCCATGCGACTACCGCCACAGCTAAAGCACCTAACCAGGGCGCAATGGCTTCACCTATCCAGTTCACCGATAGCAGCAGCAACGTGCATGCAATCACTACAAAAATATCATTGAATCCCGAAAGCAGACGAAAGTGCTCTTCGTCCACTGCAGGCGTTGCCCTGAGTTGCGCGACGTGCTCACGCAAAGCAGCTGCAGTTGTCTCAGTGATAATGCCTGCGCTGATTGCCGAGGCGATTTCTTCTTCGCTGTACACTCGGCTTAACCTAAATAAACACCTAAAGTGGCGACAGTGACCGTAATTAAACCCAAACTCAGATTAATGGCGATGAGCTTACGGATTTGCCCTAATGCTGCACCACCAGCAGGCCAGTCTTTAGCAGTAACAGCGCGTTTAAGACGCTTGAATGGCGCAAAGTACACATGCGCGAATAGCAGCATCATTACCACACCCAGCACGAACATCAAGCTAACATAATGTGTTGGTGGCATACCCATGCTAATCATCATAGACACACCCGAACCCAATATCACCGCAACCGAACCCCATACCCACGGAAAAAACCGGCTGAAGACACCCTCCCATAAACTTAATCGCTGTGGTGGATCCAATCGTTCGGCAGCGACAGGCCGTAATGCCATATAGGCAAAAAACATTCCACCTACCCAAATAACGACACTCAATACATGTAAAAACTTTGCGACGATCATTGTTTATCCCTTAAAAATGTATATCTATTTGCACTAGTTTTTTAACAGGTGCATAGCTGAGCCTATGTTCTGGCGTAATACCAAATTTGATCAGAGCTTCCCGGTGTGCCGCCGTCGGGTAACCTTTGTGCTGATCGAAACCATACTGTGGATAGAGTACGTGTAACCGCATCAGTTCCCGATCACGTGCCGTTTTTGCCAATATTGATGCGGCAGAAATACTTGGTTCCGATGCGTCTCCTTGCACGATAGCACGGCTAGGCAATCCCGACGCAGGGCAATGCAGACCATCAACTAGGACCTCATCAGGCTGTATCGATAACGCGGTAATCGCGCGTTGCATCGCCAACATCGACGCTTGCAAAATATTAATCTCATCTATCTCGGCAGCTGTGGCAAAGCTTACTGCATATGCCAAGGCATGCTCTTTAATCAGTATCTCCAATGCATCACGACGCTTGGCGCTAAGTTTTTTAGAATCATTGAGTCCAGCAATCGGCCGATTGGGGTCAAGTATCACCGCCGCCGCATAGACAGCGCCAGCCAATGGGCCACGCCCCGCCTCGTCAACACCACAAATCAAGCGCATGACAGATAGGGCAAGATGGCAGCTGCCATTTTTTCAGCTGTATTTTGTTTAAGTGATAAATATTGCCGGGTGAATTCTGTTTCTATGTCAGCGCGTCGTGCTTTATCTTCAAACAATGCCATCAACGCATCGGCCAATTGTGGTGCTGTCGCATTTTCTTGAACCAACTCGGGCACTATATCGCGGTTGGCCAAAATATTAGGTAAGCCTACCCACGGCAAATAAGCCTGTCTGCGCATTAAATATGCAGTCATTTTAGGCACACGATAAGTAATCACCATCGGGCGTTTCAACATAGCCGCTTCCAACGTCGCCGTGCCAGACGCAATCAATGCGATATCCGCTGCGACAAGTGCATAATCTGCATGCCCTATCATGATTTGGATCCTGGGAGGGTGCTCGCAAGCATACATGGCCGCAGTAAAAATCTCCCGCGTTTCACGGCTAATCAACGGGGTGACAAAACGCACCTCTGGATAACGTGCCTGGATAAGCTGGGCAGTTTCTACAAATAATTGCGCATGCTGTTTAAGTTCACTGACACGGCTACCTGGCAACAACGCAATAAGCGGCTGTGTTAACGGTAAGTTTAAACGCGCACGCGTGCCTTCACGGTCGGGTTTTGCTGGTAAAGTATCTGCCAGTGGGTGACCAACGTAAGTAACTGGAATGCCCGCTTTTTGATAAATTGCCGTTTCAAATGGAAATACCACCAGCATGTGGCTCACCGCCTTAGCGATTGTCTTGATCCGCCCACCACGCCACGCCCAAATAGATGGACTGACATAATGGATAGTGGGAATACCATGGGCTTTGAGTGCGGTCTCCAGCCCCAGATTAAAATCAGGTGCGTCGATGCCGATAAATAAATCGGGCGGATCGGCTAATATGGTATTTTTGAGCTTACGACGGATATTAAGCAGTTCAGGCAAGTGTTTGATAACTTCCACATAGCCGTTCACCGACAGTTTCTCTAACGGATATAAAGTGCGGGCACCCGCGAATATCATCTTCGCACCAGCAATACCATAAAACTCGGCATCCGGACAATGCGCCTTGATAGCCTGTATCAAATGACTGCCGAGCAAGTCTCCAGAAGCTTCACCTGCGACTATCGCGATACGCGGCGGGCGTCGTTTAACCGTGTCCATGCTAACGAATAATGCCGCGGGTAGATTGTGCGAGGAAATCAACCATAGGCTGCACTTCAGGCACTTCCTGCGCTAACTCAGCCAACTGCACTTGCGCTTCGGCCACTGTCAGGCCTTCCCGGTACAATATCCTGTATGCCAGTTTTAACCCCGCCAATGCAACGGCTGAAAAGCCCCGGCGTTTCAAGCCTTCGTTGTTCATGCCATGTGGGGCTGCAGGCTGACCCGCTATCATCAAATACGGCGGCACATCTTTGAAAATGACACTGGAAATACCCGTCATCACGTGCGCGCCAATTTTGCAAAATTGATGTACACCGGTGAATCCACCTAAAATCGCATAGTCACCCACTTCTACGTGCCCTGCAAGGGAGGCATTATTGGCAAAAATAGTGTGATTGCCGATGTTGCAATCATGCGCCAAATGCACATACGCCATAATCCAATTATCGTTGCCTATACGTGTGATGCCTGTATCCTGCACCGTGCCGATATTGAAAGTACAAAATTCACGAATAATATTACGATCGCCAATTTCCAGGCGCGTAGGTTCACCTGCGTATTTTTTATCTTGCGGGATTTCACCTAATGAACAAAACTGAAATATCTGGTTATCGCAACCTATGCTGGTATGCCCATTTATCACCACATGTGGCGCTATGGTGGTACCAGCGCCGATAGTGACATGTTCACCGATAATGCTGTAAGCACCGATACTAACTCCCTCGGCTATTTGTGCCTTAGGATGAATAATGGCTGTGTTATGTATCATTTAACTAATACCGAGGCTAGCGCAACGTAGCCATCATTTCGGCTTCAGCCACGCGCTGGCCATCCACCTCGGCGTAGGTTGCATACTTCCAGATACCTTTGAGGTTACGCAAAATTTCCACATGTAAAGTCAGCTGATCGCCAGGCATAACAGGTTTTTTGAAACGTGCACCATCAATTCCTGCGAAATACACCACCGCGTCGCTATCAGGCGGATTGCCTACAGTTTTGAAAGATAATAATGCAGCTGCTTGCGCCAAGGCTTCCAATATCAACACGCCGGGCATCACTGGATGCTTGGGAAAGTGTCCTGCAAAAAACGGCTCGTTCATACTCACATTTTTCAGCGCAATAATTTCCTTGCCAGGCTCTAGATGAATGACTCTATCCACTAACAAAAACGGGTAGCGGTGCGGCAAATAAGCCATGATTTCATTAATGTCCATACTAATCATTTTTTTTCTCCAAACTGGCTAACTGTTGTTCTAAAGCGCGTAGGCGTTTTGCCATACTGTCCAAATGGCGCATTTGTACTGCATTTTTCAACCATTCACTATGTTCCGAGAATGGCAACGCGGAAGTATATGTCCCCGCTTTTGGTAAAGACTTAGTAATCAACGTATTAGTTGAAATATTAACCTTGTCCGCAATTTCTATATGGCCGAATATCATGGCGGCACCGCCTATCGTGCAATGCGCACCGATATGCGCACTTCCCGCAATACCCGTACACGCAGCGATAGCCGTATGCTCACCGATATGAACGTTATGCGCGACCTGGATTTGATTGTCCAGCTTCACTCCGTCATGTATCACCGTGTCATCCAGTGCACCGCGGTCTATGGTGGTATTGGCACCCACTTCAACATCATTACCGATAACAACGCGACCAATCTGTGGAATTTTCAACCATCGCCCTGCTTCTGGCGCTAAACCAAAACCATCCGCACCTATCACACACCCTCCGTGCAATATAACGTTATTACCTATGACACATAATGGATAAATAGTGACATTGGCATAAATCAAAGCATTCGTGCCTATCCGCACACCTTCACCTATTACCGTACCCGCCGCGATACTGCTACCCTCACCTACGACGGCATCTCGCTCTATCACCACATTGGCGGCAATACTAACCCCAGTACCGATTACTGCACTGGGATGAATCACAGCACGTTCGTGTATGCCAAGTTCGCCGCGCATAGGCGGATTGAACAAAGTCGAGACTTTGGCAAAATAGGTATAAGGATTGTCCGCCAGAATGCATGGCTTGTCCGTCGTATCTGCCATGCTCCGCGCCAAAATAAATGCACCAGCATGGCTGCTGGCTAATTGTTCGCGATATTTAGGATTAGCTAAGAATGCAATGTGCTGAGACTGTGCTTGAGCCAGGCTGGCGACTTGAGTAACGCTAACGGAAGCGTCACCTTGTACATCGCCGCCCAGCCGGTCAGTTAATTCCTTGAGGCTATAACTAATTGCATGCGCCACAGCATTACTGACTCAAAGTACGAATGATGCGGTCGGTAATGTCAATTTTAGGACTGAAATAAATCGCATCTTCAAGAATTACATCGTACTTTTCAGCCTCGCCATAGGCTTGTATAGCTTTTCGGGCTTTGTCTTGCACTTTAACCAGCTCTTCGTTACGACGCACATTCAAATCTTCACGGAATTCACGCACGCTACGCTGATAGTCTCGATTAAGATTAGCCAAGTCACGTTCTTTACGCTGCTTGTCAGAATCCGACATGGTTACGCCATCTTTTTCAAGTTGAGACTGTAAATCACGCGCTTGTTTAGCCATTTTTTGCAGATCGGCATCACGAGTAGCAAACTCTTTTTCTAATTTCTTTTGTGCAACGAGGGCAATAGGGGCTTCACGAAATACGCGTTCAGTATTCACAAAACCAATTTTTATATCAGCCAATGCCCCAGCACTACTCACCAGCAAACTTACCGCTACGACCAACTGTTTCAATACTGCTTTACTCAAAATCGACTCCTTAAAATACCTGACCCATAGTGAATTGGAATACTTGCTTTTTATCATCGCTTTGTGGATTAAGCGGTTGCGCAAGACTGAATTTTAAAGGACCCACTGGTGACACCCAATTGATCGCCAAACCAGTAGAGTACCGCAGATCCTGGAATGCAAAAGTTTTATATCGACCTAAATAATCACCGGGACCAAATACAGCACCGGCATCAAAAAACACGCTTAACCTTACCGATTTATCATTTTCCAAACCTGGCATAGGGAACAGAATTTCCGCATTACCTACTACACGCTGCGTACCGCCAGCGGAAACAGGGTTGTTAGCCGCATCCAAATATTTAGGACTTAAGGTCGCAGTATCATAACCACGCACCGAACCTACACCGCCCGCATAAAAGTTCTTGAAAAATGGCATATCATTGCCACCATAGCCATTACCGTAACCAAGTTCGCCATTCAGCATTAGCGTGAAATTTTTACTTAATGGCTTAAACCATTGCTGCTGATAATTGGCCTTGTAATATTTCAAGCTGCCTGGTGGCACGCCGACTTCACCATATACACGCTGCAACATACCCTTGGTTGGATAAGTTAAACTATCTCGACTATCCCGTGCGAAACCAACATCCAGGCGCACTGTATCATTCGTACTGCCGTATTGATTAACAAAATTAACATACTGCACCGGACTGGTTGCAGGATTTACTGATAGAACAAAACGTTCATATGCCATTCCGAAACTTAATGCATCTTTTTCATTAAGAGGAATACCTAAACGCACACCTACACCGGTAGTTGAATTCTTATAACTGGAAATACTAGTGAGTCGACTAGTGTCTGTATCACGCTTATACAAATCATAACCCAGACTAAAACCATCCGGCGTGAAGTAAGGGTTGGTATAGGATACTGAATAAACCTTATTCACACCGCCGCTGTTAATTTTTACTGATAATGCATTACCGCTGCCGAATAAATTATTTTGCGATATCGATCCAGACAAGATCAGACCTTCAGATGATGAAAAGCCCGCACCCACCATAATGTTACCCGTAGCTTTTTCGGTAAGATTCAAATTCACATCAACCTGGTCGGTTGTACCTACTACAGCTGGTGTCTCTACGTTGATATCACTGAAATATCCTAGACGCTCCACCCGCTCGCGCGAACGCTGAATTTTATCAGCCGCATACCAGCCGCCTTCCATTTGACGGAATTCACGACGGACAACTTCATCACGTGTACGCGTATTACCAGTGATATTGATACGATTGACATAAACTCTGCGCCCTGCATCCACAAAGAAAGTAAATGCGACTGTATGCTTATCTTTATCCACATCAGGAACCGCGTTTACATTTGCAAACGCATAGCCATCATTACCTAATCTGTCACCAATCTTTTTAGAGGTTTCTGTCAGCGCTTCACGTGAAAAAACATCGCCGGCCTTTATGGTAATCAGCTTTTGCAAATCAGCTTGTGGAACCATCATTTCACCTGCAAGTTTGACATCTGAAACGGTGTACTTCTCACCTTCGGTGATATTCACAGTTAAATAAATGTCTTTTTTATCAGGTGTGATTGAGACTTGGGTAGAATCGATATTGAACTCAAGATAACCTTGATTCAGATAAAACGACTTCAGCGTCTCTAAATCAGCGGCTAACTTCTGCTTGGAGTATTGGTCATTTTTACTATACCAACTAAACCAGCCTGGCGTGCTTAACTGGAACAAGCTTTGCAGCTTTTTCTCGGGAAAAGCCTTATTACCTACTACATTAATCTGGCGTATCTTGGCGACATCACCTTCTTTAATATTAAACACCACGCCGACTCGGTTACGCTCCATCGGCGTAACTGTGGTTTCTATCTCTACAGCATATTTACCGCGCCCGAAGTACAACCGTTTGATTTCTTGCGAAGCACGATCCAGCATGGCTTTATCAAAAATACGCCCTTCAGCCAAACCAGACTGCTTCAAGCCATCCTTGATTTGTTCTGCAGTGAGATCTTTACTACCCACAATATCTATTTTCGCAATAGCAGGACGCTCTTCAACAATAACAATCAACACTCCGTCTTGCGCTTCCAGGCGTACATCTTTAAAGAAACCTGTTGCAAACAAGGCCTTAATCGCAGCCGCAGATTTGTCCGCATCTAACGTTTCGCCAACTTTAACCGGCAAATAGCTAAACACCGTTCCTGCTTCAGTCCGTTGCAAACCTTCTACACGAATATCCTTTACTACGAAGCTGTCGGCAGCTTGCGCCGAAATAGCCAAAACGCTAGTTACCAGCGCAGCAATCAGTTTATTTTGCATTATTGTGAACCCAATAAACGAGTAATATCGTTATAAAAAGCAAACACCATCATCGTCAATAGCGCTGCCATACCAAATCTTTGCCCTAATTCCATGATGCGATCAGGCACAGGGCTACCCTTAACCGCCTCGATAATATAATACATCAAATGCCCGCCATCCAATAATGGAATCGGCAATAAATTCAACACACCCAGACTGATGCTTACCAACGCCAAAAAGCCAACAAAAGACATCCAGCCATTACGTGCCGACTGCCCTGCATAATCAGCAATGGTTAATGGTCCTGATAAATTATGCCAAGACACCTCACCTGTAATCATGCGCCCCATCATTTGCAAACTGAATACCGACATTTGCCAGGTTTTAGCGACTCCTTCTTGCAATGCGCCACCTACTGAATAATTCAAAGTCGTCATCATGTCTTTAAATATCGCTTCATCAACCTCAGGACCGGCACCTATCTTGCCTATTGCCGTACCCGCCTCTTTGGTTTGTTCAGGAGTCAAGCTTAAATCCAGCTGATGATCACCACGTTCAATTGTCACTACCAATACTTGACCGGGGTGTGTACGTACCCAGCGTACAAAATCTGCCCACTGAGTCACCGCCTGCTGATTCACTCGCACTATCTCATCACCCACACGCAAACCTGCCCGCTGCGCAGCACTGACTTCCAGCACCTTACCGATTACAGCAGGAATAACCGGCTCAAATAAACGCAAACCTAATTGGCTGGCAATTTCAACCTTACCATCACCTAAACTCGCGCCAGTCACAGCCAGAACTCGTGTACCGCCACCATCCAATTTGATAACCACCTGCGTTTTTTCAGACACATCGCGCAACAATGCCCAGTTCACATCTGCCCAACTGCGTACCGTTTGATCATCAATCGCCGCAATCTCGTCACCATTGTGCAAACCCGCCATGGCTGCGGCAGTTTGTGGCATTGGCTCAGCCAAAACAGGCTTAATCGCTGGCACGCCATGTAAATAAATACCCCAATATAGCAACACAGCCAGCAACAAATTTGCTATGGGCCCCGCGACCACGATTAACATTCGCGCCCAAACAGTTTGACGATTAAATGCCCGCGCCAACTCGCTCTCTTTTACCGGCGCTTCACGCTCGTCCAGCATTTTGACATAACCACCCAACGGTATCATAGCAACAGACCACTCAGTTGCATCCCGCCCCCAGCGTTTAATAAACAGTGGCTGACCAAAGCCAACAGAGAAGCGCAAAACCTTCACACCTACCCAGCGCGCGGCTAAATAGTGCCCCAGCTCATGAACGACAACCAGTATCGCTAATGCTGCCAGAAATGAAATCAGGGTGGTAAGAAAATGCATTATGCAGCCTGCTTCTGCAAGTAACTATCCGCATCGCGACGCGCCTGGGCATCGGCCGCAATCAAATCATCAAGCGAGCCTGGCTCACCAGAAATTGCCCGCGCCAATGCGTACTCAATACTTGCAGCAATCGTATGATAGCCAACCTGCCCTGCCAGGAACGCAGCCACAGCCGATTCATTCGCTGCATTCAATACTGCAGGCAGCATACCTCCTTGAGCCAAAGCATCAAATGCCAGTTTCAAACACGGGAAACGCTGATAATCTGGCGCTTCAAAGGTCAAGCCGCGCCCAAACAAATCCAGTGCCGACACCCCTGAGTCTATCCGCTCAGGAAAGCCCAATGCATAAGCTATCGGTGTACGCATATCTGGATTGCCCAATTGCGCAATCACCGAACCATCTAAATAATCAACCATGGAATGAATTACACTTTGTGGATGAATAACCACTTCTATTTGCGCAGGCGTCGCATTAAATAACCAGTGCGCTTCGATAACTTCCAGACCTTTATTCATCATGGTCGCAGAATCAACTGAAATTTTCCTGCCCATCACCCAATTAGGATGCGCACAAGCCTGATCTGGCGTGACAGTTGCTAAATCAGCTAAAGGAATGGTACGAAATGGCCCGCCCGATGCCGTCAACAAAATACGGCGCACACCACACGCTGCCAAATCACCGTTGAACTCCCTGGGCAGCGATTGAAATATCGCATTATGCTCGCTGTCAATAGGCAACAAGGTTGCGCCACCAGCGGCTACAGCTTGCATGAACAAACTACCCGCCATCACCAGTGTTTCTTTATTTGCCAACAAAATGCGCTTGCCTGCGTGCGCTGCAGCCATCGCAGGACGCAAACCTGCGGCACCTACTATTGCCGCCATCACGGTATCAACTTCAGGTAATGCTACAACTTGCTCTAACGCACTTATCCCGAACATCACCTCTGCGATTACACCCGCGTCATCCAGCAACCCACGCAGTTTAATCGCACTTGCCTCATCCATCACCACCGCGTAGCGCGGACGGTGCTGCACACATTGCGCAACCAGTTTTTCCAACTGCGTACTCGCAGTCAATGCCACCACATTAAATCGTTCTGGATGCCGCGCCACTACATCCAGGGTATTCACCCCTATCGTGCCAGTCGCGCCTAATATGCATAAATTTTGCACTTTGTTCATCCTATCATTTGCGCCATATCCGCGTGTAACAGCACCAGCGCCGCAATCGGCAAGGTTGAAGTCAACGCGTCGATTCTATCTAATACGCCACCATGTCCAGGCAGGATATTGCCACTATCTTTCGCCCCCGCGACACGCTTAATCCAGGACTCGAACAAATCGCCAATGATGCTCAAATACAGCATCAACCCACCTAATATCATGGCAGGCAGCAACCATGTCCACGCATCGAAAGTAGCACCGTGTAATACGCTCAGCACAATAGCGATATAAATCGCCAACGTTAGCGCAGCGCCCGCCACGCCTTCCCATGTTTTACCTGGGCTAATCGTAGGCGCTAATTTATGTTTACCAAAACGTCGACCCGTAAAATATGCCGCACTATCAGCGACCCACACCACACCCATAAGCACCAGCACCAAACCCGCACCGTGGGTACGCAATTCAACCAGCGCGGCCCACAGCGGCACCAACACCAGCATACCCAAAGGAATGCGCAACACAGCAGATTTCAATTGCCATCCATACGCCAACGTTAGCGGCACTATCACCAACCACAACACCATCGAAGCAAGATAAACCCATTGTGCCGCGTGTAACGCGTAGACGGCGACTGCAGACAAGATATTAATAATCACAAAAATATATTTTAATGCAGTGGAAAAATTAGATAATTTTGCCCATTCCCAAGCCCCTACCACTAACGGCAGCAGCACAACTACCGTCCACGCGGCATCCGGCAACAGGAATAAACACCCCAGGAAACCACCTATTAACAAAAAGGCGGTAATTAAACGTTCACGTAACATGATGGAGTTGCTCGCTGGTGCGTCCATATCGACGTTCACGTTGCTGGAATGACGCTATCGCCATATCCAGCGCCGCCGCATCAAAATCGGGCCACAAAGTAGGGGTGAAATACAACTCGGAATAGGCTAATTGCCACAATAGAAAATTACTAATACGCTGCTCACCACCGGTGCGGATAAACAAGTCTGGCTCTGGCGCATAATGCATGGTCAGGTAGGGTTCCAAATGCTGCTCGGTCAGCGCCTTCCCTGCAAGCTCTGGATGATGAGCCAGCATTTTGGTTACCGCCTGCAACATATCCCAACGCCCACCATAATTTGCTGCGATGGTAAGTGTCAGGCCTGCATTACCTGCTGTCATTTGCTCTGACGCATGGATCATCTGCACCAGTTTAGGATCGAAGCGGGACAAGTCACCAATGACTTTGAGTCTCACTTGGTTTTTATGCAATTTACCGACTTCATGCTCCAGCGCGAAGCGGAACAGATCCATCAGCAAATTCACTTCTTCTTCAGGTCGCCGCCAGTTTTCGGAACTGAAAGCGAACAAGGTGAGATATTTCACATCCCGCGCAACACAGGCTTTGATGATTTCACGCACCATTTCCACACCACGCTTATGCCCTGCAATGCGGGGCATATAACGCTTTTTGGCCCATCGCCCGTTACCATCCATGATAATTGCGATATGACGCGGCACTTCTACTGACTCAGGAATATGCTGCGTGGAACTGCCAAATATACCCACCTGCTTACACCGCCATCAATTCGGCTTCTTTTGTTACTAAAGCCTTATCCACTTCGGCAATGAATTTATCAGTGAGTTTTTGTATCTCATCTTGCGTGCGACGTTCATCGTCCTCGCTAATTTCTTTATCTTTCAGCGCTTTTTTCAGCTGTTCATTGGCATCACGACGTACGTTGCGTATCGCCACTTTCGCGCCTTCGCCTTCAGTTTTCACTACCTTGATCAAATCACGACGACGTTCTTCGGTCAATGCAGGCATCGGCACACGAATCAGATTACCCTGGCTGGACGGATTCAAACCCAAGTCCGAATCACGTATCGCTTTTTCTACCGCACCCACCATCTTGGCTTCCCAAGGTTGCACCGAAATCGTACGCGCATCCATCAAGGTAACGTTTGCTATCTGGTTAATAGCAGTCGGGTTACCGTAATAGTCCACCATCACATGGTCCAATATCCCAGTATGCGCACGTCCTGTACGCACTTTCATCAAGTCAGTTTTGAGCGAATCGAGCGACTTGCTCATTTTTTGCTCAGTAATTTTTTTTACATCGGCTAACATGCTATTTCCCTCTTAACAATGCACCAACGTGCCTTCGTCTTCGCCCATCACAAAACGTGCCAATGCGCCAGTTTTGAACACACTGAGCACTGCTAACGGCATTTTTTGATCACGACACAGTGTAAACGCCGTGGCGTCCATCACTTTCAAATTCTTGTTAATAGCTTCATCAAAACTCAAACGCTGATAACGCGTTGCGGTTGGGTCAGTTTTTGGATCAGCCGTATAAACGCCATCCACTTTAGTCGCCTTAATCACGATATCGGCATTCATTTCCATGCCACGCAAAGCAGCAGCAGTATCTGTGGTAAAAAACGGGTTACCTGTTCCTGCACCAAAAATCACCACACGGCCTTCTTCCAAATAGCGTATCGCCTTGCCACGTATATAAGGCTCAGCGACTTGCTCTATGTTCAGTGCGGACTGGACGCGGCTTACCACGCCATTCACGCGAAAAGCGTCTTGCAACGCCAGTGCATTCATTACTGTTGCCAACATCCCCATGTAATCGGCAGTCGCTCTATCCATCCCTGCTGCCGCTGGTGCGACACCTCGGAAGATATTACCGCCACCTATCACCACAGCGACTTGCACACCCATATCGACAACGGCTTTCACCTCTTGCACGATACGTGTAATCGTTTCACGATTAATACCGTAACTATCGTCGCCCATCAGGGCTTCGCCTGACAACTTGAGTAATATGCGTTTATACACTGGCGCGCTCATGCTTACACCTTCGCAGCAGCAGCCACTTCAGCGGCGTAATCTACCACCTTTTTCTCCATACCCTCACCAACCACAAACATGGTGAATGCATTCACTTTAGCCTTTTTCTCAGCCAATAGCTTTTCTACTGTCAAATCAGGATTTTTAACAAATGGCTGACCCAACAATGTGACTTCGGCCAGGAATTTTGCAATACGACCGTCTACCATTTTTGCCACGATGTCCGCTGGCTTACCTGATTCTGCAGCTTGTGCAGTGTAGATTTCACGTTCTTTTTCTATCAAGTCTGCTGCAACCTGATCTTTGGATACGCATGCAGGCTTGCTTGCAGCAATGTGCATTGCCAAATCTTTGCCCAAAGTTTCGTCGCCATCCAAGTCTATCATCACGCCGATTTTTGAACCATGCAAGTAAGAAGCCAAACGACCTGCTGTGCTGTATGTCGCAACACGACGAATAGTCAAATTTTCACCCAGCTTCATGATCAGAGCCTGACGAACTTCATCCACGCTACCGCCTGTCATTGCCATAGCAGAAATCGCAGCAACATCAGCATTCGCGCTTTCAGCTGCTAATTTAGCAACCGCTTGTGCAAACGCCAGGAAATCATCATTTTTAGCCACGAAATCAGTTTCGCAGTTGATTTCCGCCATCGCGCCGGTTTTACCATCAACACTGATAAACGCACCAATCACACCTTCTGAACCACCACGGCTAGCAGCTTTGCTTGCCTTTGCGCCACTCTTGATACGCATTAAATCTTCAGCTGCCTGCATGTCACCATCCGTCTCGGACAATGCTTTTTTACATTCCATCATGCCTAAACCAGTACGTTCACGTAATTCTTTTACCATACTCGCTGTAATTTCAGCCATGCTTTACTCCTTGATTAATTAAATTTACAAAAAAAGGGGCACAGGCCCCTTTTCGTTGAGCTATGAAATGATTATTGTGCGGCGACGACTGTAGGTGCAGCAGCCTCTTCCTCAACAAACTCTTCACCTTCGCCCAAAATTTCGTTAACTGACTGGCTACGACCTTCCAATACCGCGTCAGCTACGCCACGTGCATATAAACGAATCGCGCTACTTGAGTCATCATTACCAGGAACGATGTAGTCAACACCTGCAGGGCTGTTGTTAGTATCAACCACGCCCACAACAGGAATACCCAAAGCATTAGCCTCAACAACCGCACCTTTTTGGTAACCCACGTCGATAATGAAAATCGCGTCAGGCAGGGCGATCATATCTTTGATACCACCCAAACTGCGTTGCAGCTTGTCTAATTCGCGCTTCAATACCAAGGCTTCTTTTTTAGGTAATTTAGAATTGTCTTCGCCCAACAAAATCTCTAATTCTTTTAGACGCTTGATAGACTGTTTAACTGTTTTAAAGTTGGTCAACATACCACCTAACCAACGGTTATCAACGTAAGGCATACCCGCACGTTCGGCTTCTTCACGAACGATTTCACGCGCAGTACGCTTGGTACCTACGAACAACACAGTACCTTTATTGGCTGCCAATTTACGCACAACTTTAAGTGCGTTTTGGAACATAGGTAAACTTTTTTCCAAGTTTACAATGTGGATTTTGTTACGATGACCAAAAATGTACGGAGCCATTTTTGGGTTCCAGAAACGTGTTTGGTGACCAAAGTGAACACCCGCTTCCAACATTTGACGCATAGTGATAGACATACAATTTCCTTTAGGGTTAAGCCTCCAACTGTCGCCCAACATTCTCAGTAATAATTTAAAGAGAACACCCTAAGCATAGACAGTTGTGCGTATTTTGCTATTTAAACATTAAATAACAAGCTCAAAATTATAGCACAAACTACACGCTGAGAGCAACGCATCACCACTTTCGCCCGTAACCTACCAAACCCATCAGGACTCGCACCAACAGCATTGCCACATTCGGCAAAATCCGCTGATGCCATGATCGTGTACGCCAACCATCAACTTTCACCCAGCGCCCACCCCGCTGCATCGCCGCGTCCAGAGCAACATATAACTCAGCTGCAAATCGAGGACTTTCTACAAACACATTAGCCTCTCGCGCCAGTAGCAAACTAAATGGGTCAATATTACTCGAACCCACAGTTGCCCAATGCTCATCTATTACCGCCACTTTGGCATGTAGAAAGCCGTGATGATATTCGCAAATTTCCACACCGGCTGCCAACAAATCTCCATACCAAGCTCGTGTCGCATAATGCAGCAAGCCATACTCCACACGCCCCTGCAACAGCAACACCACCTGCACCCCCCGCTGAGCCGCATCCTTCAACGCATCACGAAAGCGTAAACCTGGTAAAAAATAGGCGTTGGCAATCACCACCTGCTGCGTCGCTGCAGCTATTGCAGATAAATAGGCTTCCTCTATATCTCGGCGGTGGCGAAAATTATCGCGCACCAGGTAGGCGACTTTGTCGTCACCCATTTTCAGCGACCTCGCAACTGATTTCGTATGACCGCGACGCACTACGCGACCATGAGTCCATCCGATGAATGCCCATAACCGCCGAACATCGCGCGCAATCTCCGCGACAACCTCGCCCTGCACGCGTACCGCACAATCGTAACGCGGCGGAAATCGTTTAGGCATATCAATATCATCAATTATATTAATGCCGCCAACAAAAGCCAGCTCACCATCTACTACCACCACTTTTCTATGCATACGGCGCAAACGATGTCGGCGCAAGGCCAAATTGAAGCGCTCGGTACGAAATACCATCCACTCGACACCCGCAGTTTCCATTTTGGCGACCAGCGCAGGATTCAAATCACGCGAACCAAAACCATCAACTAACACGCGCACCACTACACCCCGCTGCGCCGCCGCCATCATAGCTGCCGCTACAGCTCGCCCGGTTTCATCGTTGGCATAAATATAGGTTTGCAGATGCACTTCTTGCTTAGCCGCAGCTATCGCTGCCAACAAAGCCGGGAAATAGCCCTCCCCGCTTTCCAGCAAATCCACTTGATTGGCATTAGTCCACATCACTCAGCCTCAAGCGTCGCTAACAAGGCCGCATGATCTGAACGGTGCCAAGCATCACCTGCCTGCAATACCTGCGCGTCCACTACCCGCCAACCACGCACATATATCCTGTCCAGCGACAATAATGGCAAATGTGCCGGAAAGCTCTTGGCCGTTTTTCCGTGCACACTGACAAACGCCTCCTGCAAGCCTAATTCAGCAGCAAAATCACGCCCGGCATGACCACGCCAATCATTAAAATCCCCCGCAATAATCAGCGATGCGGTATCAGGCACAGCTTCACGCACACGTTTTTTTAACATCGCCAACTGACGACGGCGGCTATGTTCAAACAATGCCAAATGCACGCACATCAAATGCACGGATTCCGCCATGCCGGGCACATCAATCTGCACATGAAGCAAACCACGCGACTCGAATGCATGCGCCGACACATCCAGATTCTCGCTTGCCACAATAGGATAACGCGACAAAATGGCATTGCCATGATGCCCATGGTCGTATACGGCATTCTTACCATAAGCGAAATCTGGCCACACCTGGTCTGCCAAAAACTCATACTGCGGCTCAGTCGGCCAATCTTGCCAACGCCCGGCATGGGTGGCATGACTGCCCTGCACTTCCTGCAGGAAAACCACATCCGCCTGCAACGAGCGCAAGCGTTCACGCAGGTCGTGTATCACCATACGCCGATTAAAATGCGTGAAACCTTTATGGATGTTATAGCTAACTATCTGTATTGATTTTGTCATTGCGAGATAATAACAAGCAATCGCAATTAACTGTGAACCGACAAGTAAAAAGAAACTTAAAAATCAAAATTTCACACCCTCGCACTCAATAATTACAGCAAACCGTCTAGCTAACCACGACTCAAACAGACCATTTCAGGCAGCCAGCGCGCTGATAGTTACAGACAAACCAACCCGCCTGTCTATATAAAGACTGGAACCAGAGATTTTCTTTGCGGCTTTTTTCACCTCAGCCGCCACAGCGGAAATTTCATGACAGCTTTGAAACTGCTTGGACACAACTGGCAGCGCACCGATAGACACACTCGGAAACGCGTACTCAACCTGATTGCCGCGCCGGTCTTCAGTAGTGTAGTTGTCCAGACCCAGTTTCGCCTGTCCTATATACTGGCATACAGCACTATCAAATTCTGACAATATATTCTGGCAACGCTGCTCCCAGTCCACACTCTGAAACAGCACAAAGAAATCATCGCCACCAATATGCCCTACAAAATCAACATCTTGATCGGCAATCTTGGCCAAGACACGCGCAGTCAATTTAATCAGCTCATCACCATGAGCATAACCAAACACATCATTAAACGGCTTAAAATTATCCAAATCTACATAGCAAGCACAAAACCCGACGCCATTCGCCAACAACACCTCCGTCTGCTCATTAATCGGCACATTACCCGGCAACAAAGTCAGTGGATTGGCATAACGCGCCTCTTTTATTTGCAATGTAGTCATCTCCTGCATAAGCGCAAAATTCGACCCCACTCCGACATACCGCCCTTCGTGCGTCAACACAAAACCGTCTGCAAAACGCTTACGTCCCTGCGCCAGTACCAACTGGCTCAAGGCCACGATAGGCGTATCCAATTCCACGGCAATAAACGCTTTGTCCATAAACAATGAACAAGACTGTCGCGCATACAGCTCACGCGTATATTGTCGCGAAAACTTATCCACCATCGTACGGTTAAGCACACCTACAGGGAGATTGCCATCCAGTACGGGTAAAGTTTCCAGATCAGGATGCGCCAACAATATCTCATGCGCTTCTTCACTACTGGTATTAACATCCACCGTCGGTACTTTATTTAACAGCAACCGCGCTTGCGGACCACGGCGCAACACCGTTTTCAACCAGGCGCCACCATCAGCATACGCAAACTGGACACATTCCAACACTGCAGTACTCGCAGTTAAACAAGGCTGAACTAAAGGCCGACCAATAAAATAGCCTTGTCCACAACACACGCCCAATTCTTTAAGTAACAAAAATTCAGCCCGCGTTTCAACGCCTTCAGCAATCAGCGTCGCATTGCTCTTATCTGCAATCTGTTTGATTGCTCGCACAAATTGCAAATTCACTGGTTTTTTATCTATCCCAGTCACAAAATGCTTATCGACTTTAACAAATTGCGGGCATGCCTCGGCCCATAAACGCAGGCTGGAAAACCCTTCACCCAGATCATCCAGAGCGACGCTAAAGCCCCTGTCCTGCAAGCGCCTGATGCCCGCCACCACATCGACACTTGGCATTTGCGGCGTACCCTCAGTCAATTCAAAGACGATACGCCCCGCCAAGGGACTGGTAACTGCCAGCAAATCTTTCAACAAGGGATGATCAAGCACGCCATTCAACAGCGCATAAGGACTAATATTGGCAAAAAGACGACTTTCCAGTGATTGCGCCAAAAAATCCGTCATGACCTGATATAGGCACAAAGTTTCCAGCTCCAATAGCAAATCATGCTTGATCGCAGTCTCAAACAAATCCTGTGGCATTGGTAACAGACTATCTGCAGGACCACGTATCAACCCCTCGTAACCAATAATCTCGCCATGATGCATCGCGATAATTGGTTGAAAAACAGGGACTAAACTACGTTCCTGCAAAATCTTTAATAAACAATCTCGTTTATTCATCTTTGTACTCCATACCTACTAACAGGCAGCAAGATGACACAAAAATATGACCGTTTAACGACAAACGCACAAAAACCCGCAATTCACGTTAAGATAATGCCATAACAAACTTGAGGACTCCGCATGGCCCGCCCAGAAAAAATCCGCTTAGGCGAATTATTGGTTCAACAAAAACTGCTCTCGGAAACACAATTACAACTCGCACTGGAAGAACAAAAAAAAAGCGGGCGTAAACTGGGACGTTTTCTGGTAGAAAACGGATTTGTAACCGAAGATCAAATTGCGGATGCCATTGCCAAACAACTCAACATCCCTTTCATCCGCCTAAAAAACTACCCCATCAAACCAGAGGCCACGCGGCTCTTGCCGGAAATGCAAGCCCGCCGCTACCGTGCCATCGTTCTGGAAGATAGAGGAGATAGCGCGCTTGTGGGCATGAGCGACCCTACTGATTTGTTTACCTATGATGAAATTGCCCGCATCATCAAAAAAGACATAGCGCTCGCGGTAGTGGGTGAAAATGAATTACTCCACACCATCGACCGCATTTATCGCAAAACCGATGAAATCACCGACCTCGCCCAAGAACTAGGCCATGATTTAGGCGACAGTGTTATTGACTTTTCCGGCCTGGGTGTCAGTCCAGGCAGCGAAGATGCCCCTGTCGTCAAATTACTGCAATCCGTATTTGATGACGCCACTCAGGTTCACGCCTCCGACATTCACATTGAACCGCAGGCTGACAGCTTACTCATTCGTTTCCGTATCGACGGCGTGCTCAACATCCAAACCCGTGCCGACATAAAAATTGCTCCAGCTTTGGCATTACGTCTCAAACTCATATCCGGCCTGGATATTTCCGAAAAACGCCTGCCACAAGACGGTCGTTTTGCCATTGAAGTCAAAAAACAGGCCATCGACGTCCGTATTTCCACCATGCCCACGCAATATGGCGAATCTGTGGTGATGCGACTGCTCAACCAGGGCGGCGGCACACTCAATCTGGACAAAATCGGCATGCCTCCTGCCATGCTGGCGCGCTTTCGCGCCATATTAAAGCGCCCTAATGGACTGATACTGGTCACAGGTCCTACAGGTAGTGGTAAAACCACCACCCTTTATGGCGCATTATCTGAGCTCAACAACCCCGAGTTTAAAATCATCACAGTAGAAGATCCGGTTGAATACCGCCTGGCGGGCATCAACCAGGTTCAGGTTAACGAAAAGATTGATCTCAGTTTTGCCCGCGTACTCCGCGCAGCATTAAGACAAGACCCCGACATCGTCCTCATCGGCGAAATGCGTGATCAGGAAACCGCGCAGATCGGTATGCGCGCAGCGATGACAGGCCACCTGGTTTTGTCTACGCTGCACACCAACGACGCGGTAAGCACACCGATACGTTTAATGGACATGGGCGTACCGCGCTACATGGTAGCGACCTCCATTCAGGCAGTCCTCGCACAACGCCTGGTACGCATCATCTGCGATAACTGTAGCGAGCCTTACACACCCACGCCTGCCGAGCATTTATGGCTCAAAAGCGAACTGGGCGACGGCGTCGACCAGCAGCATTATCAACACGGCAAGGGTTGTACCTATTGCAACCACACCGGCTACCATGGGCGCATCGGCGTATATGAAATGCTGGAAATCACCACCCCCGTTGCTGAAGCCGCCAATCAAACTGACCCGGCAATTTTTTTAGCCGCAGCGACCAAGCAAATGGCTGGCAATACCTTACGCCGCCAGGCTATCAATCTGGTGACGCAGGGCAAAACCACTGTGCTTGAAGCCATGCGCATTAGCAACCAATTTGACGACTGACTACCACCATGCCATTTTTTGCATATAAAGCCCGCAACGCGCAGGGTGAATTAATCGAAGGTATTTTAGAAGGCTCAGATAGCAGTAGTATCGCCGATACATTGCGCAATACCAGCCTCATGCCCATTGACATCACCATCAGCCATGCAAAACAAAAAAGCAGCGGTGACACCTGGTGGGCAAAATTCACTGAAGAAAAAGTGAAATCTATTGATGTACAGCTATTCAGCCGCCAGCTCTACACCCTCCTCAAAGCGGGTGTCCCTATCATGCGCGGATTGGCAGGCTTGCAGGAATCTGCCACCAACAAAACTTTCGCCAACGTCATTCAGGATTTGCGAATATCACTCGATGCCGGGCGTGAACTCTCCGCCGCCATGCTGCGCCACCCCACTGTTTTTGGCCCGTTTTACCTGAGCATGGTACGTGTAGGCGAAATGACTGGGCGACTGGATGAAGTGTTCTTGCGCTTATTCGACCATCTTGAATTTGAACGGGAAATGGGTGAACGCATACGCTCCGCCATGCGCTACCCTAGCTTTGTGGTCATCGCCATGGGGATAGCTATCGGCGTGATCAACTTATTTGTCATACCCGCGTTTGCCAAGGTTTATGCGGGCTTTAACGCCAAACTGCCACTCATGACACAAATCCTGCTGGGGTTTTCCAATTTCATGGTCAATTATTGGGCGCTATTACTCGCGATTATTGTTGGTGCGTACTTAGGTTTCCGCTACTACACCAACACTGAGGACGGCCATTACAATTGGGATAAACTTAAATTACGCTTTCCTATCGCAGGAAAAATCATCCTCAAAGGCACGCTTGCCCGCTTTGCCCGCAGCTTCGCGCTTTCCAGCAAGAGTGGCGTACCTATTATCCAGAGCCTGAATGTCGTCGCCCAGACCGTTGATAACGCCTACATCGCCAGCCGCATCATCCAGATGCGCGACGGCATAGAGCGCGGCGAAAGCATACTCCGCACCGCGGTCACCGCAGGCGTATTTACGCCTGTCGTACTACAAATGATCGCTGTCGGCGAAGAGACCGGCGATATAGATAACCTGATGGATGAAATCGCCCACATGTATGAGCGCGAAGTTGATTACGAACTCAAGACCCTGTCCTCGCAAATCGAACCGATATTGATTATTAGCCTGGGGATATTGGTGCTGATATTGGCGCTAGGTGTATTCCTGCCTATATGGGACTTGGGCAAAGTAGCCATGCATAAATAAGCACATCATGATATTAGGCACACTAACATCATGGTTTAATATGATAATTTTCCATCCTTATAAAATAAGGCCTGGATACGCTTTATGCTTACAAAGTTTACAGCCACAATCAACTTGACGAATCAGACATGGCACAATATTCTTGACCAAATATACTTATAAACAGGAGCAACTATGAAAGTCTCACAGCGCGGCTTTACCCTGATTGAATTAGTCGTCGTCATTACCATCTTGGGCATTCTGGCGGCAATAGCACTACCCAAGTTCACATCACTTCAAGCCGATGCTCGACTGGCCAAAATGAATGGCGCAATGGGTGCAGTGAAGTCAGCAGCAGCGATGGCGCATGCTACGTTGATTACGCGCGGCTATAGCAGCAGCTACACCAGCGCCACTTCGCCATTCAGCATCGAAGGCACCGCAGTGATTTTTACCAATGGCTACCCTGATGCCACGACCATCGTACCTTTAGCGGGCATCATCTCGCCGGATTACACCATACTGCCAACAGCAGATGCGCCAAGAATTGCAGCATCTGACAACAATCACACCACTGGCACTGTCGATTGCACGATCAGCTACACCGCAGCCGCAGCAGCGGATACACAACCAACTTATGTGGTGAACGCCACGTTAGCAAACTGTTCATAAACCCTGTATCACCACTTACCTTAACGAGGAGCAGCAAAATGAAACAAACGCAAAATGGTTTTACCTTAATCGAATTAGTTGTTGTCATTGTCATTCTGGGCATTTTGGCTGCGACGGCTTTACCTAAGTTTATTGATTTGTCAGGCGACGCAAAAACAGCAGCCGCTGCAGGTATTGCAGGTGGCATTTCCTCTGCGGCTACGATTAACTATGGCGCACACAAAGTCAACGCTGCCAAAGGAGTGACATATATATCTGCAACGCCTTGTGGCACGACAGAATTACAAACCCTTATGCAGTCGCCGCTGGACATAACTAACTATACTTATGCAGCTTCAGGGACTGCAACCGATTGCTCCGTTCCTGCCAATGATGGCAAAACTTCAAGTTGCTCAGTAACACCGACAACTGGTGGAACTGCTGCCACCGCAACTGTAATTTGCACAAATTAATTATTTGCATAAGGTTTAATTAAAGACAGCGAGACTTGCATAGACACGTAATTAATCTGCAAGTTTTGTTGTACTTTAATTAGCTCGGCTATTTCACTGCAACCCATCTTCGGTGAGTGCACCGGCACTACAAACCATGGGCAACTCGCTGATCACTCACTACCCAAGAAGCCCCTGTTACTTTGCAGGCTTCACCCTAATAGAACTCATCGTAGTCATGGTCATCATCGGCGTGTTAGCCGTAGCTGCCATTCCTAAGTTTTTCGATAAATCCGCTTTCGAAACGCGTGGCTTTGCTGACGAAACCACCGCTGCACTACGCTATGCACAAAAAGCTGCCATCGCTCAGCGCCGTACTGTATGCGCAAGCTTCACCAATAACAGCCTGACCTTAACCATTGCCTCCACCGCCGGTATCAACACTTGCAACACCAATCTCGCCAGCCCTGCAGGCAGCAGCCCATTTACCGTCACGCCGCGCTCATCGGGCATTACTTACACCACCACGCCCATCAATTTCAGTTACAACGCGCTAGGACAACCCAGCAGCGAACAAACCATCGCTGTCACGGGTGCTACAGGCAGCATTATCATCGAGCAGGACACGGGCTATGTGCACAACTAAGCGCCAGTCAGGTGTCTCACTCATTGTGCTCATTATTTTCATCGTCATCGTCAGCACCGCTGTCGCAGGCGTGCTCTCGGTGATGAACGTCACCACCCAGCACAGCGCTGACCCCATGCTGCGGAAACAAGCACAAGCGATAGCAGAATCCTTGCTGGAAGAAATCGAGCTGCAACCGTTTACCTATTGCGATCCTGATGATGCCAATGCGACTACCGCAACCAGCGCCGCAGGATGCGCCACCACACCCGAAGCGATGGGACCAGAAGCAGGTGAAACTCGCTACACCACACCCCAATTCGACAATGTGAATGATTACGACGGCTTTACCATGACGGGCATCAACGACATCACCAATACGCCCGTCGGTGGATTAGCCGGCTACACCGCCAGCGTAGCTATTAGCCCTATCAGCGCCACAGAACTGCAAATCAATGTCACCGTTAGTGCCGGTAGCGACAGCCTTACGCTCACAGGCTACCGTTATCGTTACGCGCCCAATGCAGTGCCATGACCATGCCTAAATTATTCGCTTATCACCAACGCGGCTTTACCCTGATCGAGATGATAGTCGTCATCACCATCACCGGCATTATCGCCGCGGTGGTAGCGACTTTCATCCGCGCCCCCGTGCAAGGCTACCTCGACAGCGTGCGCCGAGCTGAACTCACCGATGTTGCAGATACTGCGGTACGCCGCATTGGTCGTGATTTGCACCTCGCCTTGCCCAACAGCGTGCGTGTTACCAGCGCAGGCGGCGTCAGCTATCTGGAATTCCTGCTCACCAGCGGCGGTGGACGTTACCGTATCGACACCCCGGGCAATCCGCTTGACTTCACTGCCGCCGACAGCAGCTTTGACATACTCGGCCCCCCTGTCAGCATGACCGCTGGCGCGAAAAATTTGGTCGCCATTTACAATCTGGGCATTGCGGGCGCAGATGCCTATTATGGCGACAACACCAGCGTAATTAGCGCTGCAGGCAGTACGCTCACCTTTGCATCCAAGCAGTTTCTGTATGACTCACCCAGCCATCGCTTCCAGATTATCCAATACCCGGTAACCTATGCCTGCAATCCTACAGCAGGCACACTCACGCGCTACTGGAATTACAACATCAGTGCGACGCAACCCACCGCGTTTACCACTGGCAGCAATGCACTGCTGGCGAACCATGTCAGCGCATGCAGCTTTAGTTATGATCAACAGGTTATCACCCAGCGTGCGGGTTTAGTTGCGATTAGCTTACAACTAAACCAAAGCGGCGAATCGGTGAATTTATATGATGAAGTTCATGTCAGCAATGCGCCCTGATTACCGCCAGCGCGGCTTCTCCATCGTCTCCGCCATTTTCCTGCTGGTGGTGCTCTCCGCGCTCGGCGCGTTTATGCTCACCTTTTCCAATGTCCAGCAAATGACTTCGGCACAGGACGTACAGGGTTCCAGAGCCTACCAGGCCGCACGCACAGGAATAGAATGGGGCGCATACCAAATACTGCAAAACAGCGGTAGCTGCGCCGCCAGTACCACTGTGCCATTAGGTGGGAATTTGTCAGGCTTCAACCTGATCGTAACTTGTAATAAAACCACTTATACAGAAGGCGGTAATACAGTTAATCTTTATCAGATCACAGCCACTGCGAATTCAGGTACAGTCGGCAGTACGACATACATCGAGAGGCAATTGCAGGCCACAATTGCTAACTAAAAACCAATATGATACGAGTCAGAATGATAGGCGTGCCGAAACAATCATGATAAGAAAAGACATTTTATCCAGAGTTTGTCATTATTTTTCTACGTCAAAATGCTATGCATGGATAACAGCCACACTACTACTGACGCCAGCTTTTGCATTTTCCGCCTGGTTCGATCCGACCTGGCATTACCGCGTTCCCATTACTGTCCCTGCAGGTGTTGCGATCAATAGCACGATCAAAGTCGATACCGATTTTTCCGCTTTGTTAACTACGTTAGGGGTAGCAGGCACTTTTGACATCAACTCACCCCGTATTGTGCGACCCAATGATGTGCTGAGTACAAATCAGGAATTTACCGACTCGGTCTATGCAGGGGCAACCGACGCCACTGGCAACTCCCGAGGCGAGGTCAGGTTTATTCTTGAGGATGCGGGTCCTGCAACCTACTACTTGTATTTTGACATCACAACAAATGGGGTAAAACCTGTAAATCCGCAAACTCCAATTAATGGTAATTTTGAAAAAGGCGGCACAGGTACTGCGACGCCACCCGGCTGGAATACCAGCACACGTTCGAATGCCAATATGGATCTCCAGATCCGCCCAGCAGAGACCGTCAGCGTCACAGATACAAATGGCAGCCCTAACACAGTGAGCACCAGTGGTAGCCCTTACTCTGGCCAGTTCTCATATTTGATCGGATACCGGACAAACACAGACGCTGGTGGAAATGCGCTGTTGACCAAAAATTTTACCGTACCAGTCAGTAGTCCCGGCAATCTCATCATCAGATTTGAACCAGAAGGCTGGGATAGCGCTGCCAATGGCAACACGACAAGTTACGATTTCATTAGAGTACGTCTGCTCAATCCTGCTACATCAGCCGTAATATTGAATATAACAGGTCCCCAATTAAATAATTATGTCACCTGCCCATTTAGCCCGAATTACAGAGCTAGTGCGGCTACTAAGACCAACCCGGGATATGGTTCTTATAACAACTGGGACAACGGCACTGGCTCCAACAACCATACGCTAGGGATGAGCGCCACGTACAACCGAGGTTTGCAACCATGGGTAAACTGCTCTGTTAATTTGACTACTGTAGCGGGTCAAGCCGTGACGTTAGAAATCAGAACGGACAATACGAATCAATATCGCAGCTGGTTTTTAATTGATGACGTGGAATGGAGCGTAGTTGCGGCGACGCTGGGCACACCAGAAACCAGTGTCGTTGTGCCAGGAGGATTCAACGCTTACGAAACAACCACAGCTCCAACAACAGCAATCACTGGTGTGATCAAAACCAAGATTGCCGGCTCAGCCTTTAACCTCGACCTGATCGCTCTCAACACGGCGAAAACTGCTATCGCAACAACCTTCACTGGCGCAGTCAAAATCGAACTTCTCGATAGCAGCAGCGGCGGCATCCTGGACGGTAATGGCTGCAATTCCAACTGGTCTGTGATACAAACACTCACAACTAATCCCACATTTGGGACTGTTGATACTGGGCGTAAAACCGCAGGCTTCCTAGAAAACAATGCTTGGCCTAACGTACGTGTACGCATCAGCTACCCTGCAACCGGCACACCCACAGCAATTGGCTGTTCCACCGATAATTTCGCCATTCGCCCAGACAGTTTCATCAACACCAGCGCCAGCGATAATGACTGGGCAACGGCAGGTACAACCCGCACACTGTATAACACCGCTGCCACTGGCGGCAATGTTCACAAAGCAGGCCAGCCTTTTAGTATGAGCGCCACCGCCGTCAACGCACTCAATACGACCACCACCAACTACACAGGCATACCCAGCGCCACTCTCAGCGCGTGCCTGCAACCAACCAGTGGCTGCACGCTGGGGATATTCAGCGCAGGCACATGGACGAACCTAGCGGGGGTATTAACCACCAGCACTGCAAGCTACAACGATGCAGGTGCATTTGCCATGCAGTTGAGCGATACAAATTTTGCCAGCATTGACGCCGCGGATTCCACTGCCGCCGAACGTACGATCACCTCAGCCAGTGTTAATGTGGGGCGTTTTGTTCCAGACCATTTTGATTTAGCCACCAACAATATTCCGCAGTTCCGAACTTTCGACACCACGGATAGCAGCTGCAACAGCGCTGCCAGTGCGCCCAAACGTCGTTTCACTTACATCGGACAGGCATTTGGTTATGTCACCGCACCACAAGCTACGCTTACTGCCAGGAACAGCATCGGCAGTAACACAACCAACTATCAAGGCACGCTATGGCATAACCCGACACCCACAGCGAGCTACAGCAGCGCCAATACGCTGGACACTGCGCTTACCAGCGCACCCGTAGCCACAAGCAACAATAATGGCACAGGCGTTGTTGCTATCACTAATACCGACAAATTAGCATACACTCGCAACACAACCACGCCACAGAATCCATTTAATGCTGCAATTTCATTGAGCATGAACGCTACCGACAGCAGTGAAAGTGTCGTTACAGGCAACGGCACCATCAACACCAGCGCACCACTGATATTCAACGGTACCGGCAGCGGCATACCTTTTGACGCAAGCGATTTATTCCGTTATGGCCGTCTCATGCTCAGCAATGCAAATGGCGCTGAAACGCTGGATTTACCTGTCCCAATGGCTACTCAATATTGGAATGGCAGCAATTTTGTGAACAATACTGATGACAATTGCACTACCTTGGCAGGGCTTAACATTACCCTCAAAAATTACACCAAAAATTTAGCTGCGTGTGAAACGGCTATCTCCATCAGTGGTCCATTCAATGCGGGAAAAAGCAACCTAAAACTACTCAAACCCGGGGCAGGTAACAACGGCAGTGTGGATTTATTAGTCAACCTCGGCGCAACTGCCACTGGCCAAACTTGCACCCCAACAGTGACCACCAGCACAGCTGCTGCACAGTCATATTTGCAAGGGAAATGGTCAGGAATGACTTACGATAAAAACCCCACCGCCCGCGCTACCTTTGGCATATACAAAAACGCCAATGAATTCATTTACATGCGGGAAATTTATTAAGCAGATTGACAAGTATATTGATATGTTTTAACTTCAAACAAATTATTAAAAAGCACAGACACTCATGGGGATATTCTCGCGCAACAAAAAGTCACAAAGTTTGCTGGTATTTGAGCTGCAAACAGATGGTGTGTGCGTGACGCAAGTCGCGCATAGCAAGGGCAATAAACCCCAAGTTTTACTGGCTAAATTTTATCCGCTTGCGCAGACAGAAACCTCGGCTGTGCTTACCCGAATCAACAAAGAGCTGCGTGTCAAAAACTATCAATGTGGTCATTTACTCAGCACGGGTGAATACCAGCTGCTCACCGTAGAAACACCGAATGTACCTGCACCTGAGCTCAAAACAGCCGTACGCTGGCTGCTCAAGGATATGCTCGACTATCATGTTGATGATGCGACCATAGATGTGCTCGATATCCCCGTCGACAAGAATGCCCCAGCACGTAAAGCCATGATGTTCGTCATTGCCGCGCGCAACCAGCTAATTGAGCAACGCCAGGCTTTATTTGAAAACGCGAACAACAATCTGAGTGTGATAGACATTCCTGATTTGGCACAGCGCAATATTGCCAACTTGATTGCCACAACGGAACGTGGTCTGGCGCTGTTAAGCTTTGATAATAATGGCGGTTTACTCACCATCAGTTACCAGGGTGAGCTGTATTTATCCCGCCGTTTAGACATTAATTTAACCCAACTTGGCACACTCGATAGCGAGTTGAAAACGCGTTTATTTGAGAAAATAACGCTAGAGTTACAACGCAGTTTCGACCACATTGAGCGCCAATATCAGTTTCTCAATTTAGAAAAACTGGTGCTCACCCCTGCGCTACCCGAACTCATTGAACTAACTGAGTTCCTCAGCAGCAATCTGTACATCCCTGTCAGCTGTATCGCTTTGGATACCCTGTTCGGACTCACGCCAGAATTGCAAACGCCAACACAGCAATCACGTTTCTTCATGAGTTTAGGCGCTGCGCTCAGGCTAGAGGAGAAAACCCTGTGAGCCAGCAAATAAACTTATGCAATCCACTGTTTCGCAAGCAGGAAAAATATTTTTCAGCACTGACTATGCTGCAATCACTGGTAATCATTTTAGTCGGGGCGTTACTATTTTATGGCTACTTGCAATATCAATACCGCGATTTAACACAACAGGCCAGACTAATGGCACAACGACAAACGGATACCCAACAGCAATTGACTAAAGTGGCTGCCACTATGGGCGCACGCAAACCCAGCCAAGTATTGGTTGACAGTGTTGCTCAGGCAGAACAGGCAATGCACGCCCAGCAAATTATTCTGGGTTTGCTGCAAAGTGGCGAACTGGGCAACCAGACAGGTTTCTCAGCCTATTTTCAAGCGCTGTCACGACAAACTGTCAATGGCTTATGGCTCACTGGATTTGACATCGTCGGCACAGGCAGTCAAATCAGCATCAACGGTCGTGCGCTACAGGCTGAGCTGATTCCGCAATTTATCAACAAATTGAAACATGAACCGCAATTTACCGGGATAAACTTCACCGCGCTCGATATTCGCAAACCTGTACCACCTGTAACCGATACGACCAGTACCACAACACCTCCGCCTAGCCTGCCCTATATCAATTTCAGCCTCACCAATGTCGTTGCGGAGCCTGCCAAATGAAAGCATTACAACAACGCTGGCTCACCCTCGCAAATCGTATCGATGCCGCTAGTCTGCGCGAACGCGTGATGATATTCGCTGCGGCTACATTGGTCCTTATCACCATTATCAACAGCTTGCTTATCAATCCGCTTCTTGCCAAACAGAAACAGCTGTCTCAGGAAATCGTGCAAACCCAACACACGACTGAACAACTGCAGGCGCAAGTTCAAACCATTATTCAGGCCGGTACAGTCGATCCAGATCAGCCATTACAAGCCAGACTCGCACAACTACGCCAGCAAGCCGATGCAGGCGGAAAAACGCTGGACGACATACAAAACAAGTTAATCGCACCGCAGCAAATGCCAGCACTGCTGGAAGATTTATTGCGCAGCAATAAGGAAGTGCATTTAGTCGCACTCAAAACCCTGCCCATTACGTTACTCAACGACAATAAAACCGACGCAAAAACAGAAACCAAAAACGACGACAAGCTTCCACACATTTATCGCCACGGCATAGAGCTTGTTATTTCGGGGAAATACCTCGCATTGACCCGCTACCTCAGTGCACTCGAATCTCTGCCTTGGCGCATGTTCTGGGGGCAGGCTGCACTTTCCGTCGATGATGACGGCGCGGTACAACTCAAGTTACACCTTTACACACTCAGTCAGGATAAAACATGGCTAAGCATTTAACCCTGGCTTGCCTGAGCTTGCTCCTCAGTGTGTCACACAGCGGCTGGGCTGATAGCGTTGCTGATCCCACCCAGCCACCCGCTGGTTTAAATAGCATGAGTACGACTGACACCGGCACCGACGCATCAACCATACAATCTGTGACTTTAACTAAAAAGCAGCGCTATGCCATGATAAACGGTGAAACTGTCAAAATCGGCGACACCATCAATGCTGGCCGTATCATCCAGATTACTGAAAGCGACGTCTGGGTCAGGTCGGGGAATGAAGTATCCCGCATCCCTCTGTTTCCCAATGTCAGCAAACACTATCACCGCACCAGCACACATAACATTAAGCACACCAACACTAGGAAACACCCATGAATAACTTGCGTTTACTGATACTGACCAGCACACTATTGAGCCTGACAGGCTGTGCCCAATTAGGCATAGGTCCGAAACCGGACACCACGCAAGCGCGTATTAACAGCGAACTCACGGCAGCAACCAACACTCGACCCGCAACCTCGGCAGCTGTCAACGCAGCTTTACTGCCGCCATTACAAATCGCCATGCCTAAAATGGCCAAACCGCTGGATCAGAGATTTGATTTGGTGATCAACAACGCACCTGCCAGCCAGGTATTTATGGGCATCGTCACCGGCACACGCTACAGCATGCTGATACCGCCTGACTTAACCGGTAATTTATCGGTCAACCTGAAAAACGTGACGGTATTCGAAGCACTCGACGCCATCAGAGAGCTGTATGGATATGATTATAAAGTAGACAACTCACGCATCTACATACAGCCCATGACCATGCAAACCCGTGTGTTCAAGCTCAACTACATTTCCGGACAGCGCAAAGGCACTTCGGACATCCGGGTTACCTCCGGTTCTGTTGGCGACGCTCCGACCATGCCTGGTGGCGTAGCAGGCGCTATTCCGACCACCTCACCAGGTGCGAGTGGTGGCCGTTCATTGGAAACCAGCAAAATCACCACCAATACTGAAACCGACTTTTGGACCGATTTAAAGACATCGCTAACCACCATCATTGGCGACAAGGATGGTCGCAATGTCGTTGTCAGCCCTCAGTCTGGCGTAGTCCTCATCCATGCCATGCCTGCCGAAATCCGCCAGGTAGAAAATTACCTTAAAGCCATGCAATTAGCAGTTGATCGCTCAGTCATGCTGGAAGCAAAAATCATCGAAGTGCAGCTCAATGATGGTTTCCAAACCGGGATTAACTGGTCAGCATTTAACCGTTATGGTCAGAGCCGTTTTTCAGTGGGTGCTGACCCTAGCACCTTGACCGTTCCTGGCGGCGCACCGATAGCCAATAGTACTTTAGGCAGCGTTTTTAGCGCAGGCATGTCAACGGCCGTAAGTACCACCGCAGGCTTGCTTAATGTCGCAGCACAATCAGATAACTTTGCCGCCCTGCTCAACTTCCTCGATACGCAAGGCACATCACGCGTGCTGTCCAGCCCGCGCATCGCCACACTTAACAACCAGATGGCGGTGTTAAAAGTCGGTACCGATGAGTTTTTCGTCACCAATGTCAGCTCAACCAGCAGCGCAACGTCAACGGGAACGACGTCTACCCCTAACGTCACACTGCGACCGTTCTTCTCCGGCATTGCCCTTGATGTCACTCCGCAAATATCCGAGCAAGGACAGATTATCCTGCACATCCATCCATCGGTAAGCAATGTTGCGGAGAAAAACAAAGTCATCGACTTAGGCACCTCAGGTGTACTCAAGTTGCCGCTTGCTTCCAGCACCATCTCCGAAACTGACAGCGTCGTGCGCGTACAGGATGGCAGCATCGTTGCCATAGGTGGCTTAATGCGTGAGGCCTCCAACGATGATAAGTCTGAAGTACCAGGCTTAGGATCGGTGCCACTGATAGGTTCATTATTCAAACACACTAACCGTATGTCGCAAAAACGTGAGCTGGTTATTTTGCTTAAAACCACCGTATTAAAAAGCAGTAATGACTGGGCACAAGACGTCCTCCAGACCCGCGACCGCATTGAAAATATGCAACGTGGTGGCAGTCAGTAATTTATGTATCTCGAACATTTTGGTCTGCGTGAATTTCCTTTCACGCTGACCCCGGATACCAGCTACTTTCTTGCCAGCCAGCATTATCAGGCTGCACTGAACACACTGCTGGTAGCCATCCACACTGGCGAAGGTTTTATCAAAATCACAGGCGAAGTCGGCACGGGTAAAACCTTGTTATGTCGCCAGTTTCTGGACCAGCTGGAAGCCAGAAACCAGACACAAACATCCCAATTCATCACCGCTTACATTCCCAATCCCTACCTCACGCCTCACAGCTTGATGCTATCAATAGCGGATGAGCTTGGTCTGAGCATACCCGCCGACACCGATCAACACTTTTTGCTTAAAGCGATCAACCTCGCACTGCTCGACTTCGCCAGACAAGGCAAACAGGTCATAGTCTGCCTCGACGAAGCTCAGGCCATGCCAATAGAAACCCTGGAAGCCTTGCGTCTGCTGACTAATCTGGAAACCGAAAAACGCAAGCTGCTACAAATCGTTTTATTCGGGCAACCTGAGCTGGACCAGAAATTACAGAACAACAGCATACGCCAGCTCAATCAGCGCATTACCTTTCACTATCAATTACAAGCACTAACGCTGGCTGAACTCAAACACTATGTCGCCTATCGTCTGCAAGTAGCAGCACACCAGGGACAACCCCTGTTTACCGCCAGCGCGCTCAAAAGCCTGCACCAGGCCAGTCGCGGCGTACCACGCTTAATCAACATCCTCGCACATAAAGCCATGATGCTGAGTTACGGACTAGGTGAACACAATATAGGGCCCCATCAAATCCGCGTAGCAGCCGACGACACGCCTGCTGCACGTCCGATTAAAACCATATGGCCTGGCGTGGTGATAGCCCTTGTCATCGCTACATCGGCAATCACCTGGACAATTTTACGATGAGCTTAATCAATCAAATGCTCAAAGACCTGGATCAGCGCCAGGCCAATCATGCGGATAATTTAGGGCAGATCAAAGCTGTCGACATACCTGTCAAGCAGCGCCGTCTGATTTATATTATGCTACTTGTTGGCTTAATCAGTGCCAGCACGCTCGCCAGTTTATGGTGGCAAAAACCACAACCACGTCCAATTATCGCGCGCAGTGAAGCAGCGGCACCCATTCCTGCTCCTGCTCCTGCTCCTGCTCCTGCTCCTGCTCCTGCTCCTGCTCCTGCTCCTGGCCTTATTCTTACTCAGGAGCTTAGTAACATACCATTGCCAAGAACATTAATTACAAAACCTGACCCAGGCACACTCACCGCCGCTGCTATTACGCAAACCTCACCATCAAATAACACATTGCCAGGTCATGATGAACTGAAAAATTCAGGCGTAATCAGCAAACAAATTCAACCGCTCACCCAGTCTCAGCTTGCTGAAAACACTTATCGAAAAGCCGTCGGCTTAATGCAGCAAGGACGCACTGAAGACAGTATTAATGAATTGAATCAGGCGCTGGCTATTGACCCCCATCATCACCAAGCCAGACTCGCTCTAGTGGGGTTACTGGTTGATGCAAAACGCAACACTGAAGCCGAACGCCAGCTTCAGCAAGCCCTCGCACTAGATCCTGCCCAAACCGACACCAGCATGATTTTGGCACGCATTCAGGCTGATCGTGGCGGTAATAATGAAGCCATTAAAACACTGGAACGTGGCCTGCCCAACGCGGAAAATCAGGCTGATTATCAAGCACTGCTTGCCACGCTGTTACAGCGCACAGGTCAAAACAAGGCTGCCATAGATCACTATCTGGCTGCGTTGAGATATGCACCACAATCAGGAACATGGTGGATAGGTTTGGGCATAGCCTTTCAAGCCGATGGACAGGCAGATAAAGCCCGCACCGCATTCCTCCGCGCACGCGCAACCAATAGCCTCAATGCCGACCTGACAGCCTATGTTGATCAGCAACTCAAATAGCGACTTGTGCTACGCCCTCGCGTCATGAGTGGCTGAAATGAGTGCACAGGAAATCCAAACAGCACTATGTGAGTGCGATCACCCACACTCACAAATAACACAACACATTGTTTTTAAACAAATAAATATCTGGCACAGCAATTGCTAATGTTTAAGTGGTACATAAGCGCGAGCAATTCAAACTTAGGTACCGTTTTCATCCTCCATGCGGTATTTAAGGGCATCTTCGGATGCCCTCTTTTTTGCGACTAACGTATGCTAGCAGCGTACAATAACGACTTTTCGTTTTCGCTCATCGCCACCGTGATACGCCTTACCCACCTCACTCTTGCCCGCGCTGCCAAAGTCTTACTGGAAAACGTCAGTCTATCCATCCACCCTGGTCAAAAAGTCGGCTTAACGGGTGCAAATGGCACAGGCAAATCCAGCTTGTTCGCACTATTACGTGGCGAACTGCATGCTGAGGCAGGTGATTTGAGCTTGCCTGAAACCTGGGTCGTTGCTCACGTCGCTCAGGACACACCCGCGCTACAGCAATCCGCGCTGGATTTTACTTTGGACGGCGACACCAAATTACGCCAGATTGAGCATCAGCTGACACTGGCCGAGGCTGCCAATGATGGTCATCGTGTAGGTGAACTGCATGCCCAGCTAAGTGAAATCGACGGCTATTCAGCACGTGCGCGCGCGGCTGAGTTACTGCATGGATTAGGCTTCACCGACGCAGATTTGAGCAAACCCGTCGCTGCATTTTCAGGCGGATGGCGGGTACGGCTGAATTTATCGCAGGCGCTGATGAGCCGCTCTGATTTATTGCTGCTGGATGAGCCTACCAACCACCTCGACCTGGACGCGGTGATTTGGCTGGAAGGCTGGCTCAAAAGCTACCCAGGCACCTTATTGCTGATTTCACATGACCGGGACTTCCTCGACGCAGTCACCACGCATATCGCTCACATCGAACAGCGCGGCATCAAGCTCTACACCGGCAGCTACTCGGATTTTGAGCGCCAGCGCGCTGCCCACCTCGCGGTACAACAAGCCTTGTTCGACAAGCAACAACGCGATCGTGCCCACCTGGAAAGCTTTATCGAACGCTTCCGCGCCAAAGCCACCAAAGCCCGCCAGGCACAAAGCCGTATCAAGGCACTTGCACGCATGGAAGACATCAGCGCTGCGCATGTTGATTCGCCCTTCAGTTTTAGCTTCCGTGACCCCGTCAGCGCACCTGATCCATTATTAGATCTGCGCCATGCCAGCGTTGGTTACGGCACGCAACCCCTCATTGCCAATATCGAACTCACCGTACGCAGTGGCGAACGCATAGGCTTGCTGGGACGCAATGGCGCGGGAAAATCCACGCTCATCAAGCTGCTCGCAGGCGAGATACCCCTGCTCAGTGGCACCCGCACCGAAGGCAAAGGCTTGGCGATAGGCTATTTCGCTCAGCACCAACTGGAACAGCTGCGACCCGAAGAATCACCCTTGCAGCACATGACGCGTCTTGCACCCGATACTCGTGAACAGGAACTGCGCGATTTTCTCGGCGGTTTTGATTTTCGTGGTGACGCTGCGACATCGCCATGCGGCCCATTTTCGGGCGGCGAAAAATCACGTCTCGCACTCGCCCTGCTGATCTGGCAACGCCCGAATTTATTATTACTGGACGAGCCCACCAACCACCTTGATCTGGACATGCGCCAGGCACTCAACTATGCGCTACAGGATTACCAAGGCGGCGTAGTACTGGTATCACACGACCGTAGCCTGCTCGCCACCACCTGCGACCGTTTCATGATCGTGCATGACGGCAAAGCCGAAATCTTTGACGGCGACCTGGACGACTATCGCGACTGGCTCAATCAGCAGCGTATTAATCTGGCGCAAGCCAATCCTGACAAAATAGAACGCAAACAGCAACGCGAGCAAAGCGCACAACAACGTCAGGCTCTCATCGCCCAACGTCGCCCCTTAGTTAAGGAAATCGACAAACTGGATCAGCAGCTCGCCAAATGGCACACGGAAAAAACCAGCCTCGACGCCCAACTCGCCGACAGCCAGCTCTATGAACCCGCCCAGCGCGACACCTTGCAAACCCTGTTAAAACATCAGGGCGAGCTCAGCAATAATATAGAAACAGCGGAAGAACGCTGGCTTACACTCAACGAAACTTTAGAAACACTGGATGCCAGCAACTAACTCAGCATGGCTAAGCAGTTCCCCGTTGTATGCGCCTTTGTCATGCCTGCCCGCCGCGCTCACGCAAACTCGTGACATCGCGCTGCTCAACGACTACGCGCGCAGCCTGAACATCTGCAACGCACAAGGCACGGCCATCCACTTCGTCAATTGCACTAGCGAAGTTGCTTACGAAACGCACATCAGCACAACAGGTGAAATCCCTACCCGTACCGACAACTGGCACGATTATTTCAATGCCCTGGCATGGCTGATCTGGCCATATACCAAAGCCACATTAAACGCGCTGCATATTCGCGCAGGTGTTACCCCGCTACGCAATCGCAGCCGCGATGCACTCACCTTACTGGACGAAAGCGGCATCATCGTCGCCTGCAGCGCGCCTGAATTATGGCAAGCGCTCGACCAACAGCTATGGTACGAACTATTCGTCAACCAGCGCCAGCATGTCAAAACCGATATGGCATTCCACCTCATCGGCCACGCACTCTATGAAAAACTGCTCAGGCCGTATCCCAGCATCACAGGGAAATGCCAGCTGGTTGAGGTCGATAAAGATTTTTTCCAATTAGATGCCTGTACTCGCCAGCGCCAGCTAGACCAGCAGCTCGCCCAGCAGCTCAGTGCCGAACCTCCACTTACTCCGAAAATATTCCCACCACTCCCGCTATTTGGCATTCCCGACACCATCGCAGAAAACAGCGACCCGGCTTACTATCAAAATACGCAGATATTCCGTTAAAATCGCACCCAATATTACTCTGACAGCATCCATGAAAACCCATTACCTTGCATGCGCGTTAGCCATCATCAGCACCGTGCTCACCAGCAGCGTATTTGCACAGTCCGAGCCGACTGAACCCTTGCTTACTTTCAAGCTTACGCCATCGTATTACCATATCAGCGATGGTAATGACGGCACCGACTTGAATCTGCGTGCTGAATATGGCGACCATTACGGCTGGATAGGTTATTACCATGACAGGCAAGGTTTTGCGCAAACCCGTGTGGGTTACGAAAACCATGCCGATTTTGGTTATGTGCGCACAGTAGTATCAGCACAAGCTGCAACACACGGATTCATTGGCGGGTCCTTGAATGCAGAAATTGGTGGTGACACCTACGCACTCCTGGGCTGGGGACGTACCAATCTGCAGGACTACTACAACCTCAATTTCGACCCCAATGATGCTGTTACCTTGGGTCTAGGTACGCGAGCCATACCAGAAACAGAGTTATCACTATTCACTACTGCAGATGACCGTCTGGGTACTGGGCAACGTGTCACCCACTTGATTGCGCGCAGGATGCTGGACAAGCAACAACGACTCTCGCTGGATGTCACCCACAAAAGCGGCACAAGTACTGAGGGCAATCAGGTGGTGGGCAACGGTATTGCGCTAACTTATGACTTTGAGCCATGGTTTGTGCGTGTGGCCTACGACCCGTATGTGAATTTTACGGAAAGTCAGATGACGCTGTTCGCCTTGGGCAAGCGTTTCTGACCTCTCCCGCTGAATTACAACACCTGCCCCAATGCTGACAAACAATAATCAATATTCTTTACGCTGCTGGCGTGCCCCATCAGACCAAAACGCCAGACCTTGCCTGCCAAATCACCCAAACCTGCACCAATTTCCAAATCAAACTCATTCAGTAGGCGGGCACGTACAGCGGCATCATCGACACCCTCGGGAATATAAACGGTGTTAAGTTGTGGCAAGCGATAATCTTTTTCTACCACGAACTTCAGGCCCATCGCTTCAAAGCCATCGCGCAACATCGCATGGTTGTCAGCATGGCGTGTCCAGCTGTGCTCTATACCTTCTTCCGCCAATATGACCAATGACTCATGCAGCCCATACAGCGTATTAACCGGCGCGGTATGGTGATAAGTGCGCTTGCCCGCGCTGCTGCCCCAGTAGCCCAGCACCAGATTAAGATCCAGAAACCAGCTTTGCACTGGCGTCTTGCGTGCTTTAAGTTTGGCAATTGCACGCTCATTGAAAGTCACGGGCGACAAACCTGGGGTACACGACAGACATTTCTGGCTGCCTGAATACACTGCATCCAGCTCCCACTCATCCACCAGCAGCGGAATACCTGCGAGCGAGGTCACACAATCGGCTATTACCAGCGCACCATATTTATGTGCAATAGCAGCCAGCGCCTGCGCGTCGGAACGCGCTCCGGTAGAGGTTTCAGCATGCACAAATGCAAGCACCTTGGTATCAGGATTGGCTGCAAATGCCGCTTCGACCTTAGCCACATCCACGGGTGCGCCCCAGGCATCTTCGACCACCACAGGCACACCGCCGGTGCGCTTGACGTTTTCCAGCATGCGTCCACCGAACACGCCGTTCTTACAAACAATTACTTTGTCGCCCGCTTCGACCAGATTGACAAAACACATTTCCATCCCCGCCGAACCAGGCGCAGACACTGGCATGGTAAGCGCATTCTCGGTCTGAAAGGCGTAACGCAGCAGCTCCTTAATCTCTTCCATCATCCCCACAAATGCAGGATCAAGGTGACCAATAGTAGGCCGCGCCATCGCATCCAGCACCCGCTGTGGTACATCAGAAGGACCTGGCCCCATCAGGATACGGTGAGGCGGAATAAAGGAAGTAATAGAGGGAGCTTGCATCTTGATTTATCCTAGCGGTAATGTAGTTAAAAGTATCGAGTGATTTTAACTTAAATAGCCCACCAACACATTGGTTTCATCTGTTTTTAAGGCACAAAAAAACGATAGCCTATGAGTGAACAAGTCACGCACAGGCTATCGCCAGACCACAGAATCCGCCTGATTGCTATTTACAGATCGCCATTCGCGCCAGCATTAACAATTTCTATTAAGCCATCGCGCACTTTCGTGATTTTCTCGGTCAGTGCTGGGGTCATGTGGGTTGATTTGGACAATTCTTTTACATTCATATCCATCATCACCAGCCAGGCCTGGCCATTTTTATCTTCAACCAGCGCTATTCTGCAAGGCAGGAAAATAGCAAAATCCACATTCATATCCACCAGGTCTTTAGCCGTAAGCGCATCACAGAACTGATAAATCGCTATACGCCGCTGTGTGCCGCCTATCATCGCTTCAACCTGTTTGGACAAAGGCAATTCTGCGACCAGTTTGATGTTTAATGCATTAGCACGCAGCTTCATGGATTCAACTGCATCATCCATGCTCACGCCTTTGGCCAACGCAACTTTATACACATTAGGCATGGCTGAAGCACTGACTGCTGGCACATTCTTTGCTGCATATGCCACAGGGGATAACAGCGCAATGCCAAATACACAGGCAGCAGCCAATTGGTTTAATTGTAGTTTCATCGTTATATCCTTATATTCTGTATCAGTTGATTAAAAATAAAGTAAAATTAACACACTTATACTACGATTGGGCATGGTAACTATGAACCAGCATAACTTATACAACTCTCTCTCTGAATTTAGCTTAGGCAATGGCAAACAAGGTAAGTTCTACTCTCTCCCCGCGCTTGAAACCGCAGGAATAGGCAAAATTTCCCGTTTACCCGTTTCTATCCGCATCGTACTGGAAGCCGTATTACGCCACTGCGACGGCAAAAAAGTCACCGAACAACATATCCGCGAATTAGCCAATTGGCAGCCTAACGCCAATCGCACTGAAGAAATCCCTTTTGTCGTTGCTCGCATCCTGCTACAGGATTTTACCGGCGTACCACTGTTGGCTGACCTGGCAGCCATGCGTACAGCGACTGCAAAAGCAGGCAAAAATCCCAAGTTGATAGAGCCACTGGTGCCTGTTGACATGGTAGTCGATCATTCAGTGCAGGTCGATGTCTTTAATCAGCCTGACGCATTGCAACAAAACATGCAACTTGAATTCATCCGCAACCGCGAACGCTACCAGTTCCTGAAATGGGGCATGCAGGCATTTGATACGTTCAAAGTAGTGCCACCTGGCATCGGTATCGTGCATCAGGTCAACCTTGAATATCTGGCACGCGGCGTCATGGAGAAAGACGGTGTTTATTACCCTGATACATTAGTTGGTACCGATTCCCACACCACCATGATTAACGGTCTGGGCATCGTTGCCTGGGGCGTGGGCGGTATCGAAGCGGAAGCCGGCATGTTGGGACAGCCGGTCTATTTCCTCACCCCTGACGTAGTCGGCGTACATCTCAAAGGCAACATCCGCGAAGGCATTACCGCCACGGACGTGGTGTTGACCATTACCGAGATGCTGCGCAGCGCGAAAGTCGTCGGCAAGTTTGTAGAGTTCTTTGGCGAAGGTGCTGCAGCGCTTTCACTACCAGACCGCGCTACCATTGCCAACATGGCACCTGAATACGGCGCAACCATGGGTTTCTTCCCGGTGGACGAAGCTACTTGCGCCTACTATGCCGCGACCGGGCGCAGCGCTGAACAAGTTGACAGCATCCGCAACTATTTCCAGGCACAAGGCTTGTTCGGCATACCACAAGCGGGCGACTGTGATTACTCGCAGACATTGGAACTGGATCTGGGCAGCGTCGTACCATCCGTAGCCGGTCCGCGCCGTCCGCAAGACCGCATCGAACTTGACCACGTCAAATCCAAATTTGCCGACTTATTTACCCAACCTGTGAGCGCAGGTGGCTATGGCAAATCAGCCGATACACTGACACAGCGCGTACCTTGTGGCGACGCCACATTAGGCCATGGCGATGTCGTCATAGCCGCGATTACTTCCTGTACCAACACCTCTAACCCTAGCGTCATGCTGGCAGCGGGCATACTGGCGAAAAAAGCGGTCGCATTGGGCTTGACTGTACCATCACACGTCAAAACTTCATTAGGACCAGGCTCACGCGTCGTCACCGAATACCTCAAAGCTGCTGGCTTGATGGATGCGCTCGGCGATGTGGGTTTCAAACTGGTTGGTTACGGTTGCACTACCTGTATCGGCAACTCTGGCCCGCTACCCGCAGCGGTAGAAACCGCTATCCTGGATAACGACTTAATCGCCGCATCAGTCCTGTCAGGCAATCGCAACTTTGAAGCGCGTGTACACCAGAACGTAAAAGCCAATTTCCTCATGAGCCCGCCACTGGTTGTGGCTTATGCACTGGCAGGCACCATGAACAAGGACCTCAGTACTGAACCTATCGGTACAGGTAAAAGCGGGCAAGCTGTATATCTGAAAGACATCTGGCCGAGTCTGGCAGAAGTCGCTGCGGTGATGAATACCGCGACTAATCCTGAGACTTACCGAGCGCTCTATGCTGATTTCACTGCAGACAACCCGCTGTGGGCGGCTGTGCCTGCGCCTGTGGGCAGCGTTTACGACTGGGATGCAGATTCTACTTACATCCAGCAACCGCCATTCTTCGATGATGCAGCAGGCGATAGCGGCGTGATTCATGGTGCGCGTGCGTTGGCAGTGTTTGGTGACTCGGTAACCACTGACCACATCAGCCCTGCTGGCTCGATCAAACCTAGCTCACCAGCAGGTAAATTCCTGCTGGAGCACGGCGTAGAAAAAGCTGATTTCAACAGCTACGGCGCACGTCGTGGTAACCATGAAGTGATGATGCGCGGCACGTTTGCCAACGTGCGTATCAAAAACCTGATGATACCTGGCTCGGAAGGTGGTGTAACCCGCCATCAGCCTGACGGCGAAGAAATGGCGATTTACGACGCATCCATGCGTTATCAGGCAGATAGCACGCCACTGATGATATTTGCTGGTGAAGAATACGGCACTGGCTCATCCCGCGACTGGGCAGCAAAAGGCACGAAACTGCTCGGCGTGAAAGCTGTGATTGCCAAGAGCTTTGAGCGCATCCATCGCGCAAATTTAGTTGGTATGGGCGTATTGCCGTGCCAGTTCCACGCAGGCACAGATGCCACGACGCTCAAGCTCGATGGTAGCGAAACTTTCGATCTGCTCGGTCTGGAAAACGGCATCACCCCGCAACAAGATGTGCAAATCGTCATCCACCGTGCCAATGGCACGACGGACACGACCATGGTCAAGTTGCGTATTGACACACCTATCGAAGTTGACTACTACCAGAGCGGCGGCATTTTGCCATTCGTGCTGGCGCAGTTGTTAGCATAACGATGTCCGACCTTAACGACCCGCGCGTATTCTTCGCCGCAGAGCGCACCCTGCTGGCGTGGAATCGCACGAGTTTGACATTGATGGCGTTTGGCTTTGTGGTTGAACGCTTTGGTCTGTTCTTGCACATGCTCGCCCCGCACGCTCCACAGACACTGGAACGCGGTGTATCATTCTGGGTGGGCATGGGCTTCATCGTCCTCGGTAGCGCAATGGCGATACTGGCAGTAGTGCAATATAAGCGGGTGTTACTGACGTTCAAACCCGTTGAAATTCCCGATGGTTACTGGACCAACATGGCAGCCGTCACCACACTGATACTCGCCGCACTCGGCATAGCACTGTCTGCATATTTATTCACTGGCTTAAAATAATTTAACAAACGCAAAATGACTCGAAAAATCCTCGTTACCTCTGCCCTGCCCTACGCCAATGGCGCTATCCACCTCGGCCATCTGGTCGAATATATCCAGACCGATATCTGGGTACGTTTTCAGAAAATGCAGGGTAACGAATGTTACTACGTGTGCGCCGACGACACTCATGGCACGCCCATCATGTTGCGTGCAGAAAAAGAAGGCATCACCCCTGAGGCATTGATAGATCGGGTACATGGCGAGCATTTGCGTGACTTTACCGGGTTCCACGTCAATTTCGATAGTTACCACTCGACCAACTCCCCCGAAAACCGCGAACTCGCCAGCCAGGTTTATCTGAACTTGCGTGACGCCAAGTTAATCGAGCGTAAAACCATAGAGCAGTATTACGACACCACGAAAGAGATGTTCCTGCCCGATCGCTTCATCAAAGGTCAATGCCCAAAATGCAGCGCGCAGGATCAGTACGGTGATAACTGCGAAGTCTGCGGTGCGACTTACTCGCCCACCGACTTGATTAACCCGGTCTCCGCTGTGTCAGGCACACCGCCAGTGCGCCGTGAATCCGAGCATTACTTCTTCAAACTCGGTGACTGCGAAGCATTCTTGCGCGAATGGACACGCTCGGGTGCATTACAAACCGAGGCTGCGAACAAGCTGGACGAATGGTTTACTGCTGGCTTGCAAAACTGGGATATTTCCCGTGATGCACCCTATTTCGGCTTTGAAATCCCTGACGCACCGGGCAAATATTTCTACGTCTGGCTGGATGCGCCTATAGGCTACATGGCCAGTTTCAAGCATCTGGCCACGACCAAACAACTCGACTTCAACGCCTGGTGGCAACCGGATACCGATACCGAGCTGTATCATTTTATCGGCAAGGACATCCTTTATTTCCACGCCCTGTTCTGGCCAGCCATGCTCAAAAACGCAGGTTACCGCACGCCAACTGGCATATTTTCGCATGGTTTTCTCACCGTCAATGGCGCGAAAATGTCCAAGTCGCGCGGCACCTTCATCACCGCTGAAAGCTATATCAACAGCGGCATGAACCCAGAATGGCTACGCTACTACTTTGCCGCCAAGATCAACGGCAGCATGGAAGATCTGGACCTCAGCCTGACGGACTTCATCGCCCGAGTGAACAGCGACCTGGTCGGCAAATATGTCAACATCGCCAGCCGCACCGCAGGCTTCATCGCCAAACGGTTTGACGGCAAACTGGCAGACAGCCTGCCGACTTCCGAACTGCTCCATGAAGTCCAGCACGCTGCCACGCTGATCGCCGAATGCTATGAAAGCCGTGATTTCGGCCGTGCGCTGCGTGAAATCATGCACCTCACCGACAAAGCCAACCAGTACGTCAACGACAACAAACCCTGGGAAATCGCCAAGCAAGGCGGACAGGACGAATTGCTGCACGAAATTTGCAGCGTCAGCATCAACCTGTTCCGTTTGCTTACTCTCTACCTCAAGCCAGTGTTGCCTAAACTCGCAGCCGACGTAGAGCAATTCCTCAATATTCCAGCGATGAACTGGGTCGATGCGCAAACACTACTCGCCCAGCACACCATCAACACTTACAACCACTTAATGACCCGTGTGGATCAAAAACAGGTAGATGCCATGATAGCCGCCAATATTGTCGAAACCGTAGAACCCGCTAAACCCGCTGTCACCATCGCGCCGATTGCTGACACCATCAGCATCGACGACTTCAGCAAAATCGATTTGCGCGTTGCCCACATCGTCAATGCCGAACACGTGGAAGGTGCAGACAAACTCATCCATCTGACCTTGGATATCGGCGAAGGCCAAACCCGTAATGTGTTCGCAGGCATCAAATCCGCCTACGACCCTGCGTTACTCATCGGCCGCATGACCGTCATGGTCGCCAACCTCGCCCCACGCAAAATGAAATTCGGCCTGTCCGAAGGCATGGTGCTGGCGGCTTCCGGCGACACCCCGGGTTTATACATACTTAGCCCGGACAGCGGTGCTACTGCAGGTATGCGTGTGAAATAAATGCATAAGATTTTGCTTCGCTTCATTGCATTCTTATTAGCAATCGGACTGACAGGTTGCGGCACGCTACTCAGCCAGCCAGAGCCTGTTAAGCCAGTTGTGGCGCGCCCTGCGCCGAAAATTGCGCTGGTACTAGGTGGCGGTGGCACGCGTGGATTTGCACATATCGGGGTGATTAAATATCTGGAAACACAAGGTATTGTGCCAGACATTATCGTTGGCACCAGCGCGGGCTCGGTAGTCGGCGCACTGTATGCCTATGGTTACAGCGGCTTTGAATTGCAAAAAGTAGCGATACAAATGGAGGAGCAGTCCGTCATTGATTGGGCATGGCCTAGCCGCGGTGTATTCAAAGGTGAGGCATTGCAAAACTTCATCAACACGGCGGTAAAACAAACTCCGATAGAAAAACTCAAACGCCCATTTGCGGCAGTTGCTACGGATCTAAGCAGTGGTGAAATGGCCGTATTTCGCACTGGCAACACGGGGCAGGCAGTTCGTGCTTCAAGTGCAGTACCGGGCATATTTCAACCTGTGACCATTGCGGGACGCAACTATGTAGATGGCGGTCTGGTGCGCCCGGTACCTGTCAGCGTGGCGCGGTCATTGGGTGCGGATTTTGTAATTGCGGTGGATATTTCCAACAAGCCCAAGAACAACACCACCAGCAGCACGATAGACGTACTACTGCAAACTTTCGATATCATGAGTCAGACCATCAACCGCTACGAGCTTCCCAAAGCCGACATAGTCATACGCCCACGCACGCAGGATATTGATGTCAGCAATTTGGATGGACGGCATCTTGCCGTATTGGAAGGTGAGAAAGCTGCGGCAGCAATGATGCCTGAGCTCAAAGCCAAGCTGGAAAAAATCCGCTAATATTTTGCGCTTGGCAAAGCCTACAACCCGCTGGTTTCGGCTTTGACCATGGCATTGATCATGGCCAGATTTACCTCGGTGGTACTGATCAGACAGCGTGTAGCATAGTTTTCTATCGCACCAAGATCATTACCCTCCGCCGACATCGCCAACTTCAGCATCAAGCCATGATTACCCTTCTGCTCAACCAGTGCTGCCGCCAGGTCTGCACTTAACGGCAGCAGATCTATCAGTTTGTGCATAGCATGTCCCAGCAGCTTATCCACCACCGATAACAAGCCAACCAGATACATCGTTTCAGGATCTTGAGCCTGCAAACTTTTTCGCGATAAGGCTTCCAAAATCAGCGCCCTGGATAATCCTCGCTTCATCAAAGTAACGGAATGCGCGCTAGGTGAAGTGCATGCATTCAACAGCAACGACAGCCAGCGCTTCAAGCCCTCCAGTTTAAGCTGTTGCAACGCCTCGGCGATACTGCTTATTTTCACTTCCGGATTAAGTGTTTTGACATACATAATCAACTGATAGACCAGGCGCGCATCGACTTTGATCATGGTTTCAATCGCACTCAAATCCTGTCGCGCAATCACAGCTGCAATTAACTGGCGCACACGGGTCGGCTCAACCTCGATCAATTTATTGCTGAACGCATAAGGTGAATCACAGAAATCACCCTCAAAGCTATCTACTTTCAGCTTCTGACAAACCACGAGGCTTTCCTGGCAGCCAACGTTAAAAGCACAAATTTTCTCAACACCTTGCGCACGCAGTGATTTTACAGCATGGTCAATATCAATGACGTTCAAATCCCCCACATCGAGACGGACCTGCTTGATTAGCGCCAAAAACTCTTTGGGCAGCACCTGATTCGCCTTACAGTTCAGTACCATCTGGAAGCCTTGGCGCAGCAGACTTTGCATCGTTGGTAACAACGCATGCACTGGTGTCGCGCTATTCAGATCCAATGCAAACAACACATGTTCAGGTGGCAAATAAGTGACATCACCATGACATAAGCTATCTGCAGCGATGCTGATCAAAACAGAATGCTGTGGTCGTTTACCTTCCTCAGTCAACGAAAATACCCCTGCGAACAGCGTCGTATCATCGCCATCGCGTAGCGTTTTCGCGTTTGGTGCATCACTGTTATAGGCCAAACGGATACGCGGGATGAGCTCAACCGCGGTCACTTGTCCGGCACTACCGTATATCGTCTGCCGAGTCAGTAGCCGCGCAAGCACTTCTGCCTGATGTGCGTGTCCAGGCTCGCTTTCTATTTTCAGAACATAGGTTGATATCTTCTGCAGATCGCTACGCAGCGTATTGATATTGCTTTCTTTTTTTTCCGGCAACGAAGTAGATTCAATATCCATCAATATCCCACAGGTGACTTCATATCAAGGAGGAGCCACATTATGCCTTAAGCACACCATCATGAAACAACAAATTGCTGTGCATCAAACCGTCCCGCTGCTCTATGCTAAAACGCGTAATCGCAGCACTGCCAACCTGAATACGGTAGGCATGTTCAGGCGGCATACCCAACACATGTGCAACTAACATCCGGATAACACCCGCATGCGCCACTATCAGCACATGCTGCCCACAAAATTGCGCTACCAGTTCATCCCATGCGCTACTCACACGTTGATAAAAGTCAGCAATCGGTTCTGCATTGGCAGGCCGATAGGCAATCGGGTCACGTTTAAAATTAAACAGCAAATCCGCATCCTGTGCCGTGATTTCAGCGCTGGTTTTACCTTCCCAATCGCCAAACCCCACTTCCTGCAAACGCGGATCTATCATTAAAGTCGTGGCGTTATTGTGTGCCAATTCTTGTGCAAATTCAGCACAACGTAACAGAGGCGAGCTGACAATCTGCTGCCAGGCGGCATAATCACCCACTGCTGCACGCATTTGCGCCCAGCCTTTTTCAGATAACGGGTCATCAATCTTGCCACGGTATTTACGCCCGCCCACAGGCTCACCATGACGAATCACATCAATAATAGTCGAAGAAGTTGTAGTCATTTTCAGTTAAAATAGAGCCCAGTTTACTAGGGGAAATACATGATACAAAAACCTGTTGTAGTCCGTTGGTTTCTTGGATTCATCATCACCAGCATTTTACTCTTCGCCACTTACACTTGGCTAACTTTACATTGGTCGTATTCATCAGGTGAACGCGCGGGCTATGTGCAAAAATTCTCGCACAAAGGCTGGCTGTGCAAAACCTGGGAAGGCGAATTAGCTATGGTGTCGATGCCAGGCACCATGAGCGAAAAATTCCAGTTTTCTGTCACGGATGACGCCGTCAGTGACAAAATCAACAAAAATCTGGGCAAACGCGTCAGCTTGACTTACGAGCAACATGTCGGCGTGCCTAGCACCTGCTTTGCTGAAACACAATATTTTGTCACCGATGTGCGCGTCGTAGAATGAGCGCAGTTCAGATAACACAACGCTCATATCAGCCCACAGCCCAACAAAATCTGATTAACGCAGGCATACACCCAGTCCTCGCACGCGTGTATGCAGCACGTGGTGTAGAGCAAGCGAATCAATTAGAAACCGAGCTCACGGGCTTACTGCATTATCAAACCCTGAAAAACATTTCCGCCATGGCGGCACGCCTGGCCGATGCCATCACTGCACAACAGCACATCATCGTCATTGCCGATTACGATGCCGATGGCGCAACTGCATGTACCGTCGCCGTACGCGGCTTGAGCTTACTGGGCTTGGCGGTAGAGTTTATCGTCCCCAACCGCTTTGAATACGGTTATGGCTTAACTCCCGAAATCGTCGCCCTTGCCGCGCAGCAAAATCCCGACATCATTGTCACTGTTGATAACGGTATCGCCAGCATTGCTGGTGTAGCCGCTGCCCATAACATCGGCATAGAAGTCCTCATTACCGACCACCACTTGCCAGGTGACAGCCTGCCCGACGCGCTTATCGTCAACCCAAATCAGCCTGACTGCCCTTTCCCCAGCAAAAATCTGGCTGGAGTAGGCGTGATGTTTTATGTACTGCTCGCTACCCGTGCTGAATTACAGGCACGAGGTGCTTTTGAGGGTAAGGCCGTGCCCAATCTGGCACAGCTGCTCGACATCGTCTCACTCGGCACTGTCGCCGACGTCGTCAAACTCGATGACAACAACCGTATTCTGGTCGAACAAGGTCTGCGTCGCATGCGCCAGGGCCGGGCTTGCGCAGGCATACGCGCGCTGTTCAATGCCGCTGCACGCTCGATTAACGTTGCCAATACAGGTGACCTGGGCTTTATGATAGGGCCGCGCCTGAATGCTGCGGGACGGTTAGACGACATGTCACTGGGCATCACCTGCCTGCTCAGCAGCGACGAGGAAGAAGCAAATCGCATCGCGCAGCAACTGCATCAAATGAACATCCTGCGTCGCCAGATAGAAATCGACATGCAAGAGCAGGCTCAGGCGCACTTGGCTAATATCACCACCACCGACAATTACAGCCTGAGCTTATTTGATGCCAGCTGGCATCAAGGTGTGATCGGCATCCTTGCATCGCGCCTGAAAGACAAGTTTCACCGTCCTGTCATCTGCTTTGCTCGCGGTAACGATGGGGAAATCAAAGGCTCAGGCCGTTCCATCCCCGCACTGCACTTGCGTGACGCACTCGACATCGTCTCCAAACGCAATCCGGATTTAATCCTGAAGTTCGGTGGTCACGCCGCTGCGGCAGGGCTATCCATACGCGAAACTGACTTCGACACTTTTAACCAGCAGTTTGAGGATGTTGTTACCAGCCTGCTCAGCCCCGCTGATCTTGCCCGCACCATCCCCAGTGACGGCGAACTCAGCGCAACAGAACTCACCATAGACTTCACCAAGCAAATCAATCAACAAGTCTGGGGTCAGGGCTTCCCCGCGCCCAGTTTTACCGGCACATTCCAGGTCACCCAACAGCGCCTGCTCAAAGACAAACACCTGAAATTCATGCTCGTCAGCGCAGGTCTACGCTACGACAGCATCCTCTTCAACCACACCGACACCCTGCCCGACACCATCACTGCCGTCTACCAGCCCGAACTCAACGAGTACAATGGCCAGACTAAATTGCAGTTAAAGCTACTACACTGGCAGTAAATTCCATCATCGTCTCCGATTACTTTATCGGGGACACAGTACCAGACATAACTTGTTAATTCCAAACTGCGCTGTATACTCAAAGATGATGTTGCGACATCCATTTCTGAGTCACAGCAGGCTTAAAAACACCTCCACACCCATGGCATATACACCCGTTGTTATCCATGTTAATTAGTGAAAGGATCTATATCATGAAACTGAAACATTCCCTGATACTCGCAACAGCCCTATTCGCAGCGATGCCGCTGGCTTATGCGGATGACTCCCCATCCACATGCAGTTACATCAATGGTGGTATTGGCGAAGAAGATCAAGCCATGATGCACCGTGTTGCCAAGGAATTTCCGCTCCGCATAGAATTTTCAAAAACTGAGCGCGGTTCATATCTGGTCGATATTCCTGTAACCATCAAAGATGATCATGATAAGGTCATATTTGAACTGGCCAAAGCGGGACCGATGCTCTTCCTGCGACTACCTAAAGGGAAATATGTCGTCAGCGCCGTGTGGGATGGCGAAACTCAATCCAGCAAAGTTACTTTGGACGGCAAACACAGCAAGCGCGTCATATTGCATTGGAAACGAGCACCTGAAGAAATCATAAAGGAAAAAGACGAATAACTGAATCAAACGGATTGCATCGCTTACAGGGCCTTAATTAATACCACGGAGATATCAGATTAAGGCCTTACTCCAGCGAGCCGTTTTAAATATCAGGAACAAAAACAACGGGGTCAGTTCTAATATTAAAACATTTCAACCAACCTACTCCAGCTCCAGCCCCTCGGCCTCCCAGCATTCCAACCCGCCGGCAAGCGAGTAAGCCTGATTAAAGCCCATTTGCTTTAGCACATACGCCGCCATCGCTGAACGTGCGCCTGAGTGGCAATAAAGCATAATAGTTTTATCGTGCGCGTGGCACAAATCAGGGTGGCGGTGTTTGGTGCTGGCATCGGCTGAAGCTTCCAGCGTACCGCGCGGAATATTAATCGCACCGGCGATATGTCCGCTGTTGAATTCATCGGGTTCACGCACGTCGATAACCAATACATCATTACCAGCAACGAGTTTCTCGCCTGCACTCTCCGCATCCCATTCGGTAATGTGACTGCGCGCCTCTTTAACAAAGCATCCTAGTTGTTTAGCCATTATAATGTTCCTTTTTGATTAGGGCATTTTGCCCGCTGAGACCAGTCTATCATGCCTCAATTACTCGATGGATTAAATCCAGAACAGCTCGCCGCCGTCACCCTGCCGCACCAGTCTGCGCTCATCCTTGCAGGTGCTGGCAGCGGTAAAACCCGCGTGCTGACTACGCGCATTGCCTGGTTGCTGCAAACCGCCCAAACCTCGCCACTAGGCATTTTGGCGGTGACGTTTACCAACAAAGCCGCGAAAGAAATGCAGACTCGTCTCGGTGCGATGTTACCGATTAACACCCGTGGCATGTGGATAGGCACGTTTCATGGCCTGGCCAATCGTTTGTTGCGCACGCATCACCATGAGGCAGGCTTGCCGCAGGTGTTTCAAATCCTCGATAGCGCCGATCAGCTGTCCGCCATTAAACGCCTGCTCAAGTCCATGAATGTGGATACGGAAAAATTCGAGCCCAAGAAAGTACAGAATTTCATCAACAGCAATAAGGACGCAGGTTTGCGTGCGCAGCATGTCGAATCTTACGACCCGTATATGCGCCGTCTGGTTGAATTCTATGCCGCTTACGACGAGCAATGCAACCGCGAGGGCGTTGTGGACTTTGCTGAACTGCTGTTGCGCAGCGAAGAACTGCTGTCCCGCAGCGATGCCATACGCCGCCATTATCAGGAACGTTTCCGCTATATTCTGGTGGACGAGTTTCAGGACACTAACCGCCTGCAATATCGCTGGCTCAAGCACTTTGCCGGCGCAGATTCCGCGCTCATGGCGGTGGGCGATGACGACCAGTCCATCTACGCTTTTCGTGGCGCACACACCGGCAATATGAATGAATTTCAGCGTGATTATGCGCATGACAACATTATCAAGCTCGAACAAAACTATCGTAGCCACGGCAATATCCTCGATGCCGCCAATGCACTGATCAGCCAGAACCCAACTCGGCTGGGCAAAAACCTGTGGACGTCCGCCGACGCAGGCGAACCTATCCGCGTTTACCTGGCTTACAACGATCAGGAAGAAGCGCGCTTTATCGCCGAGGAAGCACAAGCTCTGCACCGCGAGGGCATCGCCCTCAACGACATGGCCGTGCTGTACCGCTCCAACGCACAGTCGCGCGTGCTCGAACACGCCTTATTCAGCGCGGGCGTGCCTTATAAAGTCTATGGTGGCCTGCGCTTTTTTGAGCGGCAGGAAGTCAAACACGCACTGGCATATTTGCGCCTGCTGGCTTTCCCCGACGACGATGGCGCGTTTACCCGCGTGGTCAATTTCCCTACCCGTGGCATAGGCGCCCGCACGCTGGAACAGCTCATCGACGCCGCACAACAAAGTGCATCCAGCCTGTGGAAAACGGCTTATGCCAAATATGCTGACGCGCCTGCTGGCAAAGGTTTAGCTGGCTTCGTCCACCTTATCCACGCCATGCAGGAAGCTACGCTAGGCGTGACACTGCCTGAAGCCATCGAGCATATCTTGCAAGCCAGCGGACTGATGGCGCACTACGTCGCTGAAAAAGACGGACAAGATCGCGTTGATAACCTGAACGAACTCATCAACGCCGCCACCGTGTTCATCAACGATGCTGACGCCATCGCCAACGCCGAAGACAACGGCGGACTGATGGCGAGCTTCCTCGCTCATGCTGCGCTGGAAGCAGGCACGCATCAGGCAGGTGAAGGCCATGACGCATTGCAATTGATGACCGTCCACGCCGCCAAAGGTCTGGAATTTCACGCAGTGTTTTTGACCGGGCTGGAAGAAGGTTTATTCCCCAGCGAACAATCCATGAGCGAACGAGACGGACTGGAAGAAGAGCGCCGCCTGATGTACGTTGCCATCACCCGCGCACGGCGCAGACTGTACATCAGCCACGCACAAAGCCGCATGCTGCACGGTCAAACCCGCTACGGCATTGCCTCGCGTTTCCTTGATGAAATTCCTGTCGAGCTGTTAAAACCCATCAACAAAGGCTACGCGCCAGCAGTTGAACAATACGCCGCCCCCGCGCCACGCACTGCAAAACAACACAGCAGCTCGCCCTGGCGCATGGGGATGAACGTGCGCCATGCCAAATTTGGCGTCGGCGTAGTCATCAACGTTGAAGGACAAGGCACCGACACCCGCGTGCAAATCAACTTCGGTGGTGCGCATGGGGTAAAATGGTTGTCACTGGAATACGCGAAACTGGAAGCTGCCTGACATGCTCATCACACTCACCCTAATCGCTGTACTCATCGCCCTCGCCATCCTCATCTGGCTGGTGCTACGCATCAACACCTTGCAAAGCACGCTGGCGCAACTCCCCGCCCAGCTCGACACAGGGCTGGAACAACGCCACCGCGCCATGCTGAGTGATTTGCATCAAGGTCTGGGCACGCAGTCAGACCGCACTCAGGCGGTGTTATTAGATGTATCCGACCGCCTGCGCACCCAAATCAGCACCGAGCTGGCAAGCACGCGCAGCGCGGTACAGGTGTTGCAACTGGAGCAATCCACCCAGCTCGCCACCAACCGCGAAGCCATGAGCACCGCCATGCACGCACTGGCACAATCGCAAGCGGCTGAGCTGGCCAATAGCCGCACCGCGCTCAACCAGCAACTCAGCGAATTTGCCGCAGGTCTGCAAACCGCGCAAGCCGAATTCCTCAGCAAAACTTTGCAAACACTGGCCGAACAAGCCCGCGCCGAGCAGACGCTTATCCAGACCACCATGCAACAGGCCAGCACCCAGCTCGCTGCCGCTGTCGAAACCCTGGCAAAAGGCGTGGACACGCGACTGGCGGAAATATCAGGCAAAGTCACCGAGCGTCTGGACGACGGCTTCAAGAAAACCAACGAAACCTTTGCCAACGTCATGGCGCGCCTCGCCACCATAGACGAAGCGCAGAAAAAAATCGACGGACTCACCAGCAACGTCGTCACCCTGCAAGAACTGCTCGGCGACAAGCGCTCGCGCGGTGCCTACGGCGAAGTCCAGCTTGAAGGTCTGGTGCGCAACATTCTGCCGCCTGACGCCTACCAATTCCAGGCCACACTGTCCAACGGCAGCCGCGCTGACTGCATGCTGGTATTGCCGGAACCGACTGGCCGTGTCGCCGTCGATTCCAAATTCCCGCTGGAGAACTACAACCGCATGTTTGCCCGCGACATGGCCGAAGGCGACCGCGCCATCGCCACCCGCGCATTCAAAGCCGACATTAAAAAGCACGTCGACGACATCGCCAGCAAATACATCATCCAGGACGAAACTTCAGACGGCGCAGTCATGTTCATCCCCGCCGAAGCCGTGTTCGCCGAAATCCACGCCTACCACGTTGATTTGGTCGAATACGCCATGTCGCGCCGCGTATGGATAGTGTCGCCCACCACGCTGATGGCCGTACTCAACACCGCCCGCGCCGTGATCAAAGACGTCGAAACCCGCCGTCAAGTACACATCATCAAGGACGAACTATCCAAGCTGGGCAAAGACTTCATCCGTTTCGACGAACGCATGAAAAAGCTCGCCGACCACATCCGCATGGCGAACAAAGACGCCGAAGACGTCCACATCACCAGCCAAAAAATCAGCAAACGTTTCAGTCAGATAGAATCAGTGGACCTGGAGCACCTGCGTGCACCTACCCCGCCGCTACTGCCCGAAGAAGACTAAACCATCACACTAGTAGGATGGGTAGAGCAAAGCGAAACCCATCAAAAAATAAGGAAACCATCATGACCACGCCGCTAGAATTAATGCGCGCCAAACTCAACACCGAAACCGCCAAAGCCGACTGGGCAGAACTACTCCCGTTCTTCGCCAAAGGCCAGCTAATCCAGGTCGGCAGCCAACTAGACCTGGTCGAAGTCGCCGCCCACATAGCCACCAACGACACCACCAATGTTCACGCATGGATGAGCAGCGGTCAACTGATCAAGCTTGATGACGAAACCGCAATTGACTGGGAACAGCGTAAGCCTGCGATCTGGACGGTGGTCGTGGCACCGTGGATATTGGTGCAAGAGCGGGGACATTGAGATTTTATTATCACTACAGCATCCTACAAAACTTTGTGATATATTGAATACATGTATTTTATTTGGAGTTAATGATGGCTACTTCAATACGTCTGGCCGCCGAAACTGAGCAACGGCTTGATTTTTTGGCTACACAAACTGGGCGGACTAAAGCTTATTATCTGCGTGAAATTATTGAACAAGGTATTGAGGATATGGAAGATTATTACCTTGCAGCCGATGTCCTGGAACGGGTGCGCAAGGGGCAAGAGACAGTACATTCAACAGCAGACGTGAGAAAAGACCTTGGTCTGGACGATTAATTATGCTGATACGGCAAAAGTACAGTTGCGCAAGCTCGATAAACCAACAGCGCGACGTATCGTTGACTACCTGAGTGAACGCATCGCCATATTAGAAAACCCGCGCAACACGGGCAAAGCGTTAACTGGTCCACTGGGCGGATTGTGGCGTTATCGGGTTGGTGACTTCCGAATCATCTGTGAGATACAAGATAACACCGTGTGCATACTCGTCGTGCAAATTGGAAATCGACGTGAAGTTTACCGATAAATCAGCCACTCGAATAAACAAAACCAAGCAATTTTGGAGGCAATACAATGATGATCATTAGAGAACGTAATGTAGGGGATGGTCTTGCATTTGATATATGTTTTGGTAAATTCATGACGGTGTGTGAAATGTAAGGCCCGCCCCTTAATTTCTCAGCATTGGTTTAAGAATTTGTCGCTCCAAGTACTATTTCCGCCCCCAAGTTAGGCAGCAATACTAAATGCATAATTGCTGAAAAATTGCGAAATTCGAGAGTTTTACTGGATGACATGGCACGTGCAACTGAGTACGAAAAAATGTCAGCTACTTCAAGCAGTGAGTGTTTTTCCATTTGTGCTGTTTCGATTGGCAAATGTGATTGACCAAAAGAATTTTCGATTACTAATTCTTTGGCTACAGATGTCCATTGAAAAGACTTTGAAAACCAGTGAATTCTAGTATTTTCTCGGTCTAGAAAAACTTTACGCACTCGCATCCCTGGTTCTATTCGCCTTACTCTCATTTGCCAGAAAGGGAGGTTTTGTGGGCGTCGCACTGAAGATGGGGCAGAAAGCTCAACGATTTCAGTTGGATCTAGGAGTGCCGCAACGTGAAAATAAGCCCAAAGCATAAGCCATTTTTCATCAATGTCGTGTACTAGATCAGGATGACCATTCTTGCCTACAAGTCGGAATCGCTTTGGGTAGGACATAACTGGAATATGCCCTAGAAGGTATTTTGGTTCGAACGCTGATAGTTCACGAAGGACGTCTCCACAAAGCTCGATTGCCATTTTTTCATCAATATGTGTCCAACCAGATTTTTTACGAGCATCACCGCTGAAAAGTTCACGACAGTGTAGAGGTGTATCAGGAGTACCCCCATATTTGCATTTTATCTCAGTGATTTTTTCTTGGATGAGGTCAACTGCGTGTTCAGGTATGAGAACTAAACCATAGAAAATCCCTCCCGTTGTTACACTACCATCGCCAAAGGCGATATAAGTTTCATCAAATGGGAAAGTTAGTTTCCCAGCATTAAAGGGGGATGAACAGTTTTGAGCGGTATTTTTGATGTTATATTTCCTAATGAAAAAAGTAGTAATGAGGACAATTCTCACTTTCTAACAAGCCATCACCAAACAAAAGCTCACTAATATAGTGGATTAGGGTTATTAAGAGTTGATACCTCGCTACTTAAAACTCATCAAGATTGTCTTTGAGTATCGTTTCGTAGTCCTGCCCGCCATAGAACACGGCGATAATAGAAACTTGGTCACTATCCACATCAAAAGCAATGACTGTGCGTTTTTTGTAGTGAGTGATGCGTAAGCCAGAACGAACATCATCTCGCATCGTGCCGCGATGCGGGAAATGCATCATATTTTCGCAATAACTGATGATGGCTTCGATATATTGCGCTGCAATTTCAGGTGATGCGGCAGTGGCTATATAGTCGTAAAGCGCTATCAGTTGATTTTCGGCCTCTGGTGCAAAAACAACGCGATAGTTCATCTGGTCTTGTTGCGTTCAGTGGCGAGACGCGCGCGTATCTGGTCAGCGGTAACAGCTCGTGACGGATCAGCTTTCAGTGCATCATAAGCGGGGCCGACAATATTGTGTAGCCAACTTTCAACTGCTCGATCCCGCGCGAGTAACGTGCGTAGTCCGTCACGAATGACTTCGCTTTCGGAGGCATATTCACCTGAGAGCACCTTGGTTTTTACAACGTCCGCCATTTCGTTTGGCAAGGTAATGCTGAATTGTTGAGTCGTCCGCATGGCGCACCTCTTAATTTAACTGATAGGATTCAATCCTACTGCATCAGCTTTTATAAATCCAGCTAAATTATCGGAAAGCTTGGGGACTTTCATTAATACATTTTGATAAGAGCTCAACATGGATTCGATACCCATCAAGGACAATGTGGCAGGATGCTAAAACTCGATAGTCTCGCCCGGCTTGATCGGAAATACTTTAGCAGAGCCAGTACCAAGCGCTTTCATATACTCCTCTGGCGTGCCCTTGAGTACCGGGGTCGTGCCGTAGTGCACTGGCAGTGCGTACTTGGGCTTGATCCACTCGCGGGTGGCGTAGGCTGCGTCCTGTGGGCTCATCACAAAATATCCGCCGATGGGGATGATGACCAGATCTGGCTTGTAGTATTCGCCGATAAACTTCATGTCCCCGAACAAACCCGTATCGCCCATATCGTAAATCTTGAATCCGTTTTCCAGCTCGATGATGAACCCTATCGGCTCACCGCCGCCGTGACTCTCATTCATGCCGGTGGCCGGGTTCTTCCACAGGAATTCGGAGGAATGCTCGGCATGGGTTGCGGTGATTTTGATATTGGGTCCGAGCGGGGTGACTGTACCGCCCTTGCCGAAACGCATTGCCTGTTCAGCAGGCAATATACCTAGCGTTGCCCACGCTTCCATCAGGCCAGCTGGGCCATATACGGGCGCATTGTTCTTTTTCGCCAGCGCTGGCGCATCTGCGGTGTGATCGAAGTGGCCGTGCGTCACCAGTATCAGATCAACCTTGCCTAGCGCATCCAGGTTTTTATACTCTGCAGGCGTCTTCGGGTTGGTAGTCAGCCAGGGGTCAATCACGATCACTTTGCCGCCGGGTGTGGTGATCTTGATCGAGGATTGGCCGAGCCACTGTATCTGCACAGGGCCGGCTTGCGCTGTAGCGATGCAGGCAGTAAGCAGGTACAACACAGTTAATATAAATCTGGGATACTTCATGATGCTGTCCTTTACTGAAATGGTTCGCAATTACAGATTACTCGGGCACCAGCCTTGGTATTTATCATATTACATGCACGCCATCGCCCACCCGCAATTCGCCACTGTTTACGATAGCGCCATATACGCCGAGATTCTGCTCCGCATGCTTGACAATGGTGCGCAGGATGGACGTGTCTGCGGCGAGGTCGTGTTGAGTGCGAGTGACTGCGCCGCATCTGGGCGTGGTGCCCGTGCAGTCGACAGTGGAGTTGCCAAGTACGAGTTGTCTGCCGACCCACCCATGTTCCAGCAGACCCTCGGCGCCCGGACTGGTTTCGATGATGACATTAGGTCGAAAGCGCCGGGCATCCCAATCGGATTGCGGATTTAAACGCTGCAAATGAGCAAGCGTGGCGGTGGTGATCATATGAAACGGCGTCACTAAAAAAAACGTACCTGGCACGGAAACAAAGTCGATAGCCTGTTGCGGAAATTGGCTGAAGTCGGGGAACGGCTCGCCTGGTTCGCGGTCGAAAGTCGCCTTGAGTTCATCCAGCCAGGTGTGGTCGTCAAGTTTGTGGCGCCGATAAAAATCGAGTTCGGTAATCGGACGCAGCGGCTCCAGTGTGGAAGCATGACCAACCAAATTCGAAAGCATCGAGTTAATTTCAACGTTATCGCTGCCAAGCACAGAACCATCAGGGAACACCACATCCACCTGAGCGCCTTCCCCGCTAACATCGTCACCTCTGGATCGTGCAGAACAGCGCAACAATTCGGGACGAAACTTGCAACTCTGAATTTCCTTGCGCTCAACATCGCGCAACGCCCAGATGCGATCGCCATGCAACCCCATGTTACCGAGACCACAAGTTTGCAAACTCTCCCCCGCCATACCTTTTACTGGATAGCGCCAAATCTCCTTGATCGTTCCCACCTTTTGCATCGGTCTATCCCTATGGCTGGCAATTCATGATTCGTCATACAATTTTGTCGTTTCTGCATTTCCTCGTCAATACAAATACAGACATTCGAAATGCAAGGGCAGGTACATCAAGCACATCGAAAATTCTTCAGTACAAAATTTGATCCCGCTATTTTCTGGGCAATTTAGACCACTTGCTCGAACTCCGCCCTGATCCATCCTGCCAAATTTCTTCCACCTAAAGTATAAGCGTTGCAAGGAATCTGGCGACCAATCCAAACAAAGCCCAGATACGAGTAAAACCTCCCCATTCACTACAATAACAGCGCAGCCTGGATACCTTGATGCCGATGTCATCTTGTGCCAAGATGCTCTTACGATTATTTCGTTTGGTATATAACAAAAAAATGAACCAACATTATCGAGCCAACCCATGATTTCACCCCGCAACAATCTTATTGAGCTGATCGAACAAGGTGCTATCCCGACAGAGCACATCAATGCCGCCCTTGTCGTGACAAAAGTCCGGCCTGATGGTAATGCATGGCTAACGTTTGTTGACCATCTCCTGCTTTGGCTTGGTGGATTGGCGCTGTCTTTCGCTGTCATGTTCTTTATTGCTTACAACTGGAACGATATTGGCCGTTTCGCAAAATTTGGCATGGTCGAGGGGTTAATTGCCATGACCGTTGTCGCCTACTGGAAAATAGGTGAGCATAAGATGGCGGGCAAAGTGTCGTTATTGGTTGCGACGCTCTTGCTTGGCGTTTTACTGGGCTTATACGGCCAGACTTATCAGACAGGTGCTGATACCTGGCAATTGTTTTTTACCTGGGCATTATTGATGCTGCCATGGACCCTCATTGGGCGCTTTGCCGCCATATGGATACTTTGGGTGACGCTCATTAATCTTTCTATTATTTTGTATCAACAAACTTTTGGGAATGTACTCTGGTTTGCTTTCGGTTCCTATACGGGTGCATTGTGGCTGACGTTTGCGTTCAATACACTTGCGCTGTTCGCTTGGGAATTTCTGGGCGGAATATGGCGCTGGCTATCTGAACGCTGGGCCATTCGCCTGCTGGCAATAGGTAGTGGCATGCCCATAACCTGGTTAGCTTTGCATGCTGTTTTTGATTATGACGATGCCTCTGCAATGTACGGACTGGTATGGGCAACATGGCTGGCAGTTTTGTATTTTGTTTATCGAAAGATGAAACCTGATCTCTTTATGCTGGCTGGCGGTTGTCTTTCCGGCATTGTGGTAGTGGTGGCATTCTTTGCCAAACACTTGTTGCAGAACAATTCCTCAGGCAGTTTCCTGTTCCTTGCCCTGCTGATCATAGGCATGGGAACGGGTGCTGCAATCTGGTTACGAAATATCCATCGGGAGTGGCAATCATGAACCAAGACCGAATAGAAATGTGGGAGGCGCTAAGTCAGGCCAGCTTGGTGCAGGGACCAACACCCGAAACAAACAGGCTGGAATCGCCCTGGTATGTAAAAGTACTGCTGGCTTTTTCAGGCTGGCTGGCTGCGCTGTTCCTGTTGGGGTTTATCGCTGTAGGATTTCAGTTCATCATGAAAAACAGCACTGTCTCCATTATCACAGGTGGCATGATGATCGGTGGTGCTTTTGCCTTATTGCGCGCACCAAAAAATGAGTTCTTTGAGCACCTTTCCCTGGCCACAAGTCTGGCGGGACAGGCTTTAGTTATATTCGGGATTTTCGATATTGTTAAAGGTAATAATGATGGAATGACTTGGGCGCTGATCTCGCTATTACAGATATCGCTGGCCATTCTCATGCCAAACTTTACCCATCGAGTATTTTCTGCTTTTGTTGCAGCTCTCGCTTTTTCCATGGCGCTCACTATCATGGGCGTGCCTTACATTGTTAGCGGCATTGTCATGCTTCTGGCCGCCTGGCTTTGGCTAAACGAATTCCGTTATCCGCTACACATGAACAAAATGCGTGCAATTGGTTATGGTTTGGTACTCGCGCTCATTCTGATAGAGGGCTCAGTGGTGTTTAGCACTGCACCTATCGGCTGGCGATCTGCTTACCCTCATCATGCATTATGGGTTCAGCCATGGATGGGAGACGTGCTTTCAGGTGCGGTCACACTTTACGTAGTCTGGCAGTTATTGCAGCGATGGGGGCATGTCATATCCAACCGTCTTTCAATTATGGCTTTACTGGGCACACTGCTCTTATGTGCCGTATCCATGGAGGCCAGAGGCATTACTGTAGGCATAGTGGTCATGATATTGGGTTTCGCAGGCAGCAATCGCGTACTTCAAGGGCTGGGAATTTTATCGCTACTTTTCTATATTTCCTCTTATTACTACCTTCTCGATGCCACGCTGCTGGCCAAAGCGCAAACTTTGCTCGCAGTCGGCCTAATTCTGTTTATTGCACGCTGGTTGTTGTTACGCATGATACCTGCAAGCGAGGCGGTGAAACGTGTCTAAAAAAATAGCGCTCTTCGCCCTGGCAATTATCCTGGGGCTAGTTAACTGGTCTATCGCTACCAAGGAAAAACAACTAGCTGAAGGCAAAACGGTCTATCTCGAACTCGCACCAGTTGATCCACGCTCACTCATGCAGGGAGACTACATGGCACTACGTTTTTGTTTAGCCAATGAAGTATATGACGCGTTACCCAAAGCGAAAAACAATCAGCTTTGGCACCATGACGTAAGTGCATCGGATGGTTATGTGGTTGTAAGCCTGGATGAACGAAGCGTTGGTTCTTTCAAAAGGCTTTACAAGGATCAGGCCCTTGCAGCAAATGAAGTGCTCATGCGCTATCGAGTACGTAATGGCGCGGTGAAATTTGCTACCAACGCTTTTTTCTTTCAGGAAGGCCAAGGGAAATACTATCAACCGGCACGCTACGGACAATTTCGTGTAGACGACAAGGGCGAGTTATTGCTAGTGGCCATGTTTGATAAGGATCTGAATAAACTGGGACCAAAAAATAACCAAAATCATGGCTAGGACTAAGCAGCTCAGAATATTTATTCCTCACTCAAACGGGGAGCAAGGACAATAATCAGGGCTTGCAATCATATTTTTTTAAAAACCGATTCAACAACACTCTAATATCCGGATTGCAAGAAGCTGAAAAAACTCGGTAAAACTGGTAACGTATGCTTCCACCCTCACCTATCGAGCCCACCATGACCAACCGACTTGCTCAGGAAACCAGCCCTTATTTGCAACAGCATGCGAACAACCCGGTCGACTGGTATCCGTGGGGAGAAGAGGCGCTGCGACTGGCGCGCGAGCAGAACAAGCCGATACTGCTGTCGATTGGTTATTCCGCCTGCCACTGGTGCCACGTCATGGCGCACGAGTCGTTTGAGGACGCCGAGGTGGCAGCGGTGATGAACGAGCACTTTATCAATATCAAAGTAGATCGCGAAGAGCGTCCCGACCTCGACCAAATTTACCAGACCGCCCATTACATGCTGACCCAGCGCAACGGCGGCTGGCCACTGACGCTGTTCCTGACGCCAGATCAGACGCCATTTGTCGGCGGCACTTATTTCCCCAAGCAGCCACGCCACAATTTGCCTGGATTTATCTCATTGATGCAGCAGGTCGTGACGCTATACCGCACCCGACAGCAAGATATTGCCGCGCAGAATGCTTCACTCCTGCAGGCATTCGACACCACCCTGCCCAGCTCGCAGAATGAGGTCAGCTTCAGCACTGCGCCACTAGACGCTGCCTGCAGCACCTTGCAGCAATCGTTCGATCATGTTCATGGCGGCTTCGGCAATGCGCCCAAATTCCCGCATCCGACGGACATGGAATTCTTGCTTCGGCACGCAGCACGCACTCATAATCCCGATGCCCAGTTCATGGCGCTGCATACCCTGCGCAAAATGGCGGACGGCGGCATCTACGACCAGCTCGGCGGCGGATTCTGCCGCTACAGCGTGGACGGGCACTGGGCCATTCCCCATTTTGAAAAAATGCTGTACGACAATGGCCCGTTGCTGACGCTGTACACCGACGCCTGCATACTGACTGGCGAAGCCACGTTCAGGCGCACAGCTCACGGTATCGCGGGCTGGGTCACGCGCGAAATGCAGGCACCACAAGGCGGCTACTATTCCAGTCTGGATGCGGATTCTGAACACGAAGAAGGCAAGTTTTATGTATGGACACCGCAGCAGGTCGCGAGCCTGTTGAGTGTGGAAGAATATGCAATTGCGTCCGCTCATTATGGGCTGGACCAGCCACCCAATTTCGAGCACCAACACTGGAATCTGGTCGTCTCCCAGCCTCTGGACAGCATTGCCAGCGCACTGGAGCTGCCGATGAAACAGGCAGAGCAGCTGCTCGCCAGCGCGCAACAGAAGCTGTTTGTCGCCCGTACCAGCCGGGTACGACCGGGGCGCGATGAAAAAATACTGGTAAGCTGGAAC